>CAVSDA010000026.1:0-62220 GCA_963726625.1 uncultured Actinomycetota bacterium | reverse complement strand
AACCTGCGACCTCTTCGTCCCGAACGAAGCGCGCTACCAAGCTGCGCCACACCCCGTGGCCTGTGAGCCTCGCAGAGTCTAGCCCATCGGCAGGGCGCCCTCAGCACGGTTTCGCGCCGCGACCGAGGCCGGCCGCGAGCCGACGGTCACCGGCAAGCTCACAGGGGGCGGCGTCAGCGTCAGCAGGGTGGCCTCCGGCGGACAGGCGAAGCGGATCGGGGCGTACGGGGAGGTGCCGAGCCCGGCGGAGACGTGCAGCCAGGCGGTCTGCCCACCGGCCGAGTGGCGGGACAACCCCTTCACCCGCCGGGTGTCGAGGTCGCAGTTGGTGACCAGGGCGCCGTAGCCGGGCACGCACACCTGGCCACCGTGGGTGTGGCCGGCCATGATCAGGTCGTGCCCGTCGTAGGCCATGGCGTCGATCACCCGCCGGTACGGGGCATGGGTCACCCCGATCGCCACGTCGCATTCTGCGCGGTCGATCGGACCGGCCACCGCGGCGTAGCGGTCGATGCTGAGGTGCGCGTCGTTGGTGCCGCGGAAACCGATCCGGACGCCCTTGATCTCCAGCGTCCCGCGCGCATCGTTCAGGTCCAGCCAGCCGGCTTCACCGAATCCCCGTTCCAGGTCTTTCCACGGCAGTTCGACCTTGTTGCCGCTGCCCATCCGGCTCGGCCTGGTCAGATAGACCAAGGGGTTCTTGAAGGTCGGACCGTAGAAGTCGTTCGAGCCCCAGACGAAGGCCCCAGGTCGCTCCAGCAGCCGCCCGAGGCTGCTCAGAACGAACGGCACGGCGTCCGGGTGGGCGAGGTTGTCCCCGGTGTCGATCACCAGGTCCGGCTCCAGGTCGGCCAGTTGCGCGACCCACCGCTGCCGGGGGGTCGCCTCCGGCGTCAGGTGCAGATCGGAGAGGTGCAGCACCCGGATCGGCTCGGCGCCGGCGGGCAGGATCGGCACCCAGACCCGGCGCAGCCGGAAGGCGTTGACCTCGTACAGGCCGGCGTACGCCAGAGCGCCCAGTCCGAGCGCACCGACCCCGAGGATCGCCTTGCCCGAGGTGGCCAGCGCGCGTCGGGTCGAAGACATATGCACAAGCCTATCCATTCCGACACTGCCAGACTGGCCGCATGACTGCCGCCGCCATCCCGCTCAAGGAGCGCCTGCGCACCGATCTGACCGCCGCCATGAAGGGCCGGGACAAGATCCGGGCCAGCACCATCCGGATGGTGCTGTCGGCGATCAGCGAGGCCGAGGTGGCGGGCAAAGTTGCCGTGGAGCTCTCTGAGCAACAGGTCCTGGACGTCGTGGTCCGGGAGGCCAAGAAGCGGCGTGAGGCGGAGGAGGCCTACCGTGCGGCGGACAGGAGCGAACTGGCTGACAAGGAGCACGCCGAAGCGGCGCTGCTGGCCGACTACCTGCCCACGCCATTGACCGCCGACGAGCTGCACGCCCTGGTGGCGAAGGCCATTGCCGCGACCGGCGGCGGCGCCGCCGGGATCAAAGGCATGGGTCAGGTGATGGGTGTGCTCACCCCGCAGACCAAGGGCCGGGCCGACGGTGGCGCCGTGGCCGCCGAGGTGAGGCGCCAACTCGCCGGAAACTGAACGGCACCGCGGGCTGAGCCCGCGGTGCCGACCTGGTTCAAGGTGCGCCTGGTGACCGTCCGGCGCCGAGCTACCCGCCGCCGCCCGGCGGCTTCGGCTTGGGCGTCGCCTTCTTCTCCTTCTCTTTCTGCTTCTCCTGCTCCCGCTTCTTGGCCTCTTCCTGGGCCTTCTGCTGGGCCTGGGCCCGCGCTCGCCGTTCGGCGGCGAGCGCGGCCGGGTCGCGACCGCGGGAATAGGTGGCGTAGACCGTGCCGAACTCGGCAATGCTCGAGCCCGAGCGCGGCGACCAGCCGATGAAGGAGTACTGGGGAACCGAGTTGCTGTAGACGTAGGCCTTCTCGACGTTGAAGCCGGCCTTCTCCAGCTTCCGCGTCGCCGCCGCGACGCTCAGCCCGTAGACGCTGGGCACCCGCACCTGCTTGCCGACCTGGATCCGTCGCGGCGGTGACTTGAACGACGTGGCCGGGATCTGCTTGAAGTACTTCTCCATCACGGGCTTCCAGATCTTCATGCCCGCATCACCGCTACCGGAGCCCTGGAGGTAGAAGCCCGTCGAAGGCACCCGGTAGCCCTTCACGCCGCCGCGGCGGAAGTCGCCGGCCGCCTTGGCCTTCTTCGTCTTCACGAACGGCTTGCGCTGGTTGTCGATCGAGATCATCGCCACCCCGGCGATCTCGGGGGTGTAGCCGGCGAACCAGACCGCCTCGTTGCTGTCGATGGTGCCGGTCTTGCCGGCCATGTCGCGCCCGTACACCTTCGCGCGGAGCCCGGTGCCCTTGTCGACCACGGACTTGAGGATCTTGTTGACCCCGTCGGCGACGGACTTGTCCATCACCCGCTCGCAGTTGGCGCTCGGCACGTCGAGGCTCTTGCCGCCCCGGGTGGTGATCTTGGAGACGATGATCGGGTCGCAGTGCACACCCGCGCGCGGCGAACGTCGCGTACGCCTCGGCCATGGACAGCGGGCTGACCTCGACCGTGCCGAGGGTGAACGACGGCTTGTCCTGATACTGCTTGACGATGTCCACCGGCGCCGCACCGATCGCGCGGCCCACCTTGACGCCGGTCTTCTCCGCCATCTTGGTGACCCGGCACATGCCGGTCGCGAGCTCGAGCTGGACGAAGTAGGTGTTGACCGAATACTCCGCTGCCTCGGTCATCCCGATGGTCGAGCTGTGCCCGACACTGTTCTTGACCTTCCAGCTTCCGTACACCCGCTCGCGACCCGAACAGGTCTCGTACGAGCGGCCCGAGAAGTCGAACGGCGAGCGCGCGTTGAACTTCTTGTTGATCGGGATGCCCTTCTCCAGGGCGGCCGCCAGGGTGAACGCCTTGAACGTGGACCCGGCCTGGTAGCCCTGGATGCCGCCCATGTCGGTGTCAGCCGAGAGGTTCCAGTAGGTCTGGCCCTTCTTCGCGTTGCTGCCCATGACCGGCCGGCTCTGGGCCATGGCGATGATCAGGCCGGTACCCGGCTGGATCATGTTCATGGTCGAGATGATCGGGTCCTTCGGGCCGACCACTGCGCTGACCTTCTTCTGGGCCAGGTCCTGGGTCTTCGGGTCGATGGCGGTCTGGATCGTCAGGCCACCGCGGTTGATCATGTTCTCGCGGTCCTCGACGGTCTTGCCGAGGCTGGGGGTGTTCAACAGGGTGCGTCGCACGTAGTCGCACAGGAACGGATACACCGTCCCCACGCAGCCGTTGCGGGTCCGCTTGATCTTCTTGGCGTTGAACCCGGTCTTCTTGACCGCCTTGCCCTGCTCGGCAGAGATCAGGTCGAGCTCGGTCATCCGGTTGATCACCAGGTCACGCCGATCCAGGGCCGCGCTCGCGTTCTTCACCGGGTTGTTCGTGTCCGGGTTCTGCACCAGGCCGGCGAGCATGCTGGCCTGGGCGAGGTTGAGCTTGGCGGCGCTGGTGGAGAAGTAGTGCCGGGCCGCCGCTTCGACCCCGTACGCGCCGTCGCCGTAGTAGGCGATGTTGAGGTAGCGCTCGAGGATCTGGTCCTTGGACAGCCGCTTCTCCATCGCGATCGCGTACCGGAGCTCGCGGATCTTGCGCTCCATGGTCGGCGCCTGCGCATCCTTCACGCACTGCGCGTCGCCCTTCTGCTGGCACGCCTCGACCTGGACCATCTTCACGTACTGCTGGGTGATGGAGCTGCCGCCCTGGGTGCCGCTGTCGCTGGTCGAGTTGCGCACCAGCGCCCGCACGGTGCCCTTGAAGTCCATCGCACCGTGCTCGTAGAAGCGGTGGTCCTCGATCGCGATCTGAGCCTGCCGCATCACCGGCGCGATGTTGGCCAGCTTCACCGGGATCCGGTTCTCGTCGTAGAAGTAGGCGAGGGTCTTGCCGTTCGCCATCAACACCTTGGACCGGGTGGACGGCGCCGGGGTGGCCAGCTCGGCCGGCAGGCTGTCCAGTTCCTCGGCGGCCGCCTTGGTTCCGACACCGGCCAGACCGGCGAGCGGGACGAAGAGGCCGGCGACCAAAACCCCCGCGAGCACGCTGACGATGACGAACATCACCAGCGAGTACGCGACGCTCCCGAGGCGTTTCGGCGTAAAAGACATGGGCACCAGGGTACGTGAGGAAACAGCCCGAACCGAATCACGCGCCGGTGCCATTGTCGCCCAGACGCGGGACGTCCACAGGATTTTTGGTCACAAATGTGCAAAGTCCTGCACTAGCCCCTAGCCAGGTTCGATCCGCGTTCATACGATTTCCCTGGCTGCGCCACCAGGGCCGGGGAAAGCCCGGCGCAGCCCGTAACAAGGGGGAGAACAGCGTGACCGCAGTACGCAACGATGACTGGACCATGCGCGCGAAGTGCCGGGGGATGGAAGACGCCCTGTTTCCGGAGGCGTCTGATCAGAAGAGGGCCCGGCTGCTCTGCTCCGGATGCCCGGTGCGCTTCGAGTGCCTGGCCGAGGCCTTGGACAACCGCATCGAGTGGGGTGTCTGGGGCGGCATGACCGAGCGGGAGCGGCGCCTGCTGCTCCGCCAGCGCACCGACGTGGTGTCCTGGAGTTCGGTCCTGGTGGGCGGCAGGAGCAGCCACGGCGCCGGGCGGTCCGTGACCGCCAAGCAAACCGGGTAGGTCACCCAGTTCTGGTGACCCAGTCCTGGTGACCCGGTCCTGGCTGACCCAGTACGGGTTTGCTCCGTACGGGTTGCTCAGTCCTTGTCGGCCAGCATGGCGCCGATGCGGCGCAGTGACGCGACGTCGGTGACATCGGTGGGCAAGGACTGCACCAGAGTCTGGCTCACCGCTGGTCGGGACGAGGCGAACCGGTCCATCAACCGGCCCTCGGCCTCGATGACCCGCATCAGCCGGGCGTGTCGACGCAGCGCCTCGACCTCGACGGGTTGAGTGTTCGGGTCGAGGTCCTCGACCAGGGACAGCGCCCGGGCGGACGACACCGTCACCGCGCTCGCGTGGACGCGGTTGAGCACCAGGCCGGACAGCGGCATGCGCTCTTCGTTGAGTCGATCGACGAAGTACGCGGCCTCGCGCAGCGCGTCCCGCTGCGGCGTCGCCACGACGAAGAAGGTCGTGTGCCGGGAGGAGAGCAACGACAGCGTTTCCATCGCGCGCTGCCGGAAGCCGCCGAACAACGCCTCGAAGGCAGTGACGAAGGTCTGGACGTCGGTGATGATCTGCGCTCCGAGCACCTTGTTCATCGCCGACGTCACCAGATTGAAGCCGACGCTCATCAGCCGGAGCGGGCCGCGCGCCGGGGCCAGCAGCAGCCGCAGGAAGCGGCCGTCCAGCAGAGCGCTGAGGTGCTCGGGGGCATCCAGGAAGTCCAGCGCGGAGCGGGCCGGAGGCGTATCGACCACGATCAGGTCCCAACTCTGGTCGGCTTCGGCCTGCGCATGCAGCTGACCGAGCTTCTCCATCGCCATGTACTCCTGGGTGCCCGAGAACGAGGAGGACAGCGCCTCGTAGAAGGGGTTGCGCAGGATCGCGGCGGCCTTGTCCGGGGTCGAGTGCGCCTTCACCACATCGTCGAAGGTCCGCTTCATGTCGAGCATCATGGCGTGCAGCGACCCACCCGCCGCCGTGTCGATGCCGCCGACCGGGCGCGGGGTGTTGTCCAACTCCTCGATCCCGAGCGACTGGGCGAGCCGACGCGCAGGGTCGATGGTGAGCACGACGACCTTGCGACCGGCCTCGGCCGCACGCAGCGCCACCGCGGCTGAGGTCGTGGTCTTGCCGACGCCACCGGACCCACAGCAGATGACGATCTTGGTGTCGGGGTCGGCGATGATCGCGTCGACGTCGAGGAACGGTGCGCCCGTCACGCCGGCTCCGTCGCGAGGAAGCCGTCCTCGAGATTCATCTGGTCGCTGAGTCGGGCCGCGATGCCGAAGATCGCGCCGTCGTCGATGCCGCCCGGGTCGAAAGGCACCTGGACCAGCGGAAGTGCGAGCCCGCTCAGTCGCGCATGTCGCTGCTGCTCGGCGAGGGTGCGCGCCGCCTCGACCGCGTACTCGGCCGCCAGAGCCTTGTTCTGTCGGGCGGTCAGCCCGGGCACCGCGATGCGCACCGAGCCGGCCGCGACGGCGCCGAGCTGGTCCGAGCCCAACGGCGTGGGCGTGATCATGTTCTCGATCACCGTGCCGATCCGGATCTGGGTGGGCCGCAGCGCCTCGACCGCCTCCTCGGTCTCGGTGACCGGCATGTCCTCCAGCAAGGTCACCAGGTGCACGACCGTGGTCGCCGACCGCAGCACCCGCATGATCGAGTCGGCCTGGCTGCGGATCGGACCCACCTTGGCCAGCCCCGAGACCGCTTGGTGGACGTTGAGGAACTGGCTGATCCGGCCGGTGGGCGGCGCGTCCAGCACCACCGCGTCGTAGGCGTTGGGCCGGTTCTTGACTCCGCGCCGGACCGCCTCGTACACCTTGCCGGTGAGCAGGACGTCCCGCAGCCCGGGCGCGATGGAGGTGGCGAAGTCGATGGCGCCGAAACGGTCCAGCGCCTTGCCGGCGATCCCGAGGTGGTAGAAGGTCTCGAGGTATTCCATCAGCGCGTCCTCGGCGTCGATGGACAGGCCGAAGACCGATCCGCCGGCCGGCGTGCGGCTGATCCGGCGCTCCTCGTCCCCGACCAGGTCAGCCACGTCGAACAACTCGGAGATGCCGGCGCGGCCCTCGACCTCGCACAGCAGGACCCGGCGGCCGGCGGTGGCCAGGGCGCAGGCCAGGGCGGCGGCCATCGTGGTCTTCCCGGTGCCGCCCTTGCCGCTGACGATGTGCAGGGTGTGCCGCGGGGCGGCGGGACGTGGGGCGGGAGCCGTCCGGGAGCCGCCTCGGCGCGAGGAGTGCGTCGGGGTCACGGCAGGCCCGTGATCGCCACGCCGGCGTGGGCCTTGTACCGGCGGTTGACCGCGATCAGGTTGGCGGTCAGCGCCTCCACCTGACCTGCGTTGCGGAGCCGTCCGGCGTAGATGCCGCGCGCCCCCGGGATCGCCGTGGCGAGGTGGCAGACCACGGCGACGGCGTCTCGGTCCTCGCCCAGCACCAGCACGTCACCCTCGATCCGGTCGAGCGCCGGATCGTCCAGCAGAGTCGCACTGACGTGGTGGAACGCGGCGACGACGGTCGAGCGCGGCAGCAGTCGCTGCGCCTCCTGCGCCGCGGAGCCGGCTTCGACGGTGAGCGCGTACGGACCCTGGCTGTCGAAGCCGAGAGGATTCACGCAGTCGACCACGATCTTGTCGGCCAGCACCTCGGCGAGGGAGGCCAGCAGATCGGCGTGACCCTCGTACGGGACGGTGACGATCACCAGTTCGGCCGCTGCGGCATCGAGATTGCTGCCGCCGGAGACGGTCCCGACCGCGGCGTACGCGGCGGCGACCTCCGCCGCGCGCTCAGCCGATCGGCTGCCGATGATCACCTGGTGCCCGGCCGCGGCGAGCCTTCGGGTGAGGCCACGTCCCTGCGGTCCGGTGCCGCCAAGGATGCCGACCACGGTCATGGGCTCGATCCTAGTGAGGGCGACCGTCGCCTTCGCGCCGGCGTCGACCTCTGCCGGTCTGCATGGTCCCGGCCGGTCGGGACCTCACGCCGGACCGCAATTTGTCAGCGGTGCGCGCGACCATGGTGCCCATGAATGCTGATTCCACCGGTGAGCAGGAGGTCCGACCGGCCATCGACGTCGACCTGGTGGTGCTGGACACCGACGACCCGAAGCGGCTGGCCGACTTCTATTGCGCCTTGCTCGGCTGGTCGGTGGAGAGCGCCGAGGAGGACTGGGTCACCATCGGCGGCGGTTCGGGCGTTCGGTTGGCCTTTCAGTTCTCGCTCCACTACCGCCCGCCGACCTGGCCCGACAACGCCATCCCCCAGCAGTTCCACCTGGACCTGCGGGTGGAGCGGCGAGACGTCGCGGGCGCCTACGCCGAGTCGATCGGCGCGCGGCGGTCCGTCGGGGGAGGGGGGAGGAGTTTCGATGTGTTCACCGACCCGAGCGGGCACCCGTTCTGTCTGACCACGGGTAGGAGGATGGGTTCGTGTCGTCGCGGAAGCAGGCGTGACGCGAGAGGCAGGCGCAAGCGCGGAAGCAGGCGCGAGGCGGAGGGGAGGAAGAACGGGGAAATACAGTGAGCCCATGACGAAGTGGGAGTACGTGACGGTGCCGCTGCTGGTGCACGCGACCAAGCAGATCCTCGACAACTGGGGCCAGGACGGCTGGGAGCTGGTGCAGGTGGTGCCCGGTCTGAATCCGGAGAACCTGGTCGCCTATCTCAAGCGCCCGATTCCGGCCCCGTGAGGCGGCCGTCGCAGCGCTTGGCCGAGCTCGGGCTGACGCTGCCACCCGTGCCGACACCGCTGGCCGCCTACGTCCCGGCCACCCGATTCGACGACCTCGTCTTCACCTCGGGTCAGCTGCCGTTCGCCGACGGCCAGTTGCTGGCGACCGGCAAGGTGGGGGCGGAGGTCACCGCGGAGGTGGCGGCCGAGTGTGCCCAACTGGCGGCGCTCAATGGATTGGCCGCGGCCGCCGACCTGGTGGGCGACATCGACGCGATCGCCCGGATCGTCAAGGTCGTGGTGTACGTCGCCAGCGCGCCGGACTTCATCGGCCAGCCGCAGGTCGGGAACGGGGCGAGCCAACTGCTCGGCGAGATCTTCGGACAGGCGGGCCGGCACGCGCGCAGCGCCGTCGGGGTGGCGAGTCTGCCGCTGGATGCGCCGGTCGAGGTCGAGTTGGTGGTCGAGATCGGCACGCAGCGCACCTTCGTGCCGATCTGATGCAGATCCGGTCGATGCCCACGCACTCGCTTGGACGTTCTGGCTCGCCTCGGCGTCGAGGTGCCCGCGGCGATGGTCGAGCGGGCGCGCGAACTGGAGCGCAGCGGTGTGGACCCGGCCCGACCGCGTCTCGCGGCCTCGGTCGTCCTGCTTCGGGACAGTCCGAGCGGCGTCGAGACCTACCTGCTGCACCGTCACGCCCGGATGGCCTTCGCGCCGTCCATGGTGGTGTTCCCGGGGGGGAAGGTCGACCCGGTGGACGGGCCGGAGCAGGCGAGCGCGGTCGTGGCCTGCGCGTTGCGCGAGACCGAGGAGGAGACCGGCGTGCGGCTGGTCGCGGACGGGCTGCGGCCGTGGGCGCACTGGGTCACCCCGGAACCCGAACCGCTGCGGTACGACACCCACTTCTTCGTGGCGACCCTGCCGGCCGGCCAGACCGCCCGCGACCTGTCCGGCGAGACCGAGCGCGCGGCCTGGACGTCGCCCCGGCTGGCGGTGCAGGCGCGCACCGAGGAGAAGCTGGCGATGCTGCCGCCGACCTGGTCGATCCTGCTCGAGTTGGCCGAAGCCGACCGTGTCGCCGACGTCATGGCCGCCGCCGACGGTCGCCTCGTGCGCACCGTGCTGCCCCGGCTGGTCAATACCGGCAGCGGCTGGCGGTTCAGCTATCCCGTGGAGCGCGGACGCGACGAGCCGCCCGCCGATCGACCCGGGCCCGCGCCCTCCGGGCCGGGGCCGGGTTGATGACCGCCCAGCGCCTGGCGTCCTACCTGGGCCTGGTCCGGGCGGACAATCCGGGGCCGATGACGCTGGAGGGCACGAACACCTGGCTGGTGGGCGATCCGGACGCCGGCCCGCCGGTGGTGGTCGATCCGGGGCCGCTGATGACCGCGCATCTGGACACGGTGCTGGCCGCGTGCGGCGGCGAGATCGCGGCCATCCTGCTCACCCACCGGCACCTCGACCACGCCGAGGGGGCCGGCGAGCTCGCCCGCCGGGCCGGGTGTGCGGTCCGGGCGGCTGATGCGATCCTCTGCACCGGGTCCGAGGGGCTGGCTGACGGCGACATGATCGCCGCCCCTGGCGCCGAACTGCAGGTCGTCGCGACGCCAGGTCATACCAGCGACTCCCGCTCGCTGCTGCTGCGCGGGAGCGACGGGGTATGCCGGCTGCTGAGCGGAGACATGGTGCTCGGCCACGGTACGACGGTGATCACCCATCCCGACGGTGACCTGGCGGCCTACCTCGACTCGCTGGACCGGCTGATCGAGGCGGTCCGGGAGCACCGGGTGGCCGAGATCCTGCCCGGACACGGGCCCGTGGTGAGCGAGCCGGCGAGCTGGCTGGAGTTCTATCGACGGCACCGGTGGCAGCGGCTCGATCAGGTGCGCGAGGCCCTCGCGGCGGGTGCGCGCACCCCGGCCGAGGTGGTGGCCCTGGTGTACGCCGAGGTCGACCGGAGCGTGTGGCCGGCAGCCGAGCAGTCCGTCCAGGCCCAGTTGGACTACCTCCGACGCTCGGGCTGATCCAGACCGAAGACTCAGCCGGCTCTTGCCGAGCGGCACAGCGTACGCACAGTTCCGTGCGGCACCTTCGATGCATGAGCGCAGACGACCAGCCCACGAGCCCAGCCGACCAGCGCATGAGCGCAGGCGACCAGCCCATGAGCGCCGGCGACCAGCCCATGAGCGCTGCCGACCAGCCCGGCCTGGTCACCCCACCCTTCGGTTACGGTCCGTACCAGCCGGCAGGTGCCGGCCACGGTCCGCACTACCTGCCGAGCGGGGGGATGGGCGGGTACCCGAGCGCCAGCGGCGGGTCCGTCGGCACGGCCGCGGACTTCCCGGCCCCGGCGGGCGTTCCGAGGCTGAGCGAGTTCACCTCGACCTCGAATCCGACACCGACCACGGCGAAGCCGCGTCGCCGGTTCGGCGCCATGCTCGTCGCCGCTTCGCTGGCCGCCGTGATCGGCGCCGGAGCCGGCGTGGGCTCCTACGCCTACCTGGTGCAGGACGGGATCGCCTCACCGATCAGCGTGACCACCGTCCCGGCGGGCAAGACCGCCGTCCTCGACGGGACGGTGGCCGCGGCGGCGGCCAGGATCGCGCCGTCGGTCGTCACCATCACCGTCCAGTCGGGTCGGAGCGGAGACATCGGCACCGGTGTCGTGCTCGACGAGTCCGGACACATTCTGACCAACCACCACGTGGTGGAGGCCGCCGGCCAGCAGGGCACGATCACGGTGACCTTCGACGACGGCAGTACGGCCGAGGCGAGGATCGTGGGCACCTCGGAGAGCAACGACCTGGCTGTGATCAAGGTCGACGGAGTCACGGATCTGACGCCGGCGACATTCGCCAAGTCCGACTCCCTGGAGGTCGGCCAGGCGGTGGTGGCGGCCGGCGCCCCGCTCGGGCTGGCCGACTCGGTGACCAGCGGAATCGTCTCCAACACCGCCCGGCCCGTCCGGTCCGGCACCAGCAACGACGCGGTCTACCTCGCGGTGCAGACCGACGCGGCCATCAACCCCGGCAACTCCGGCGGACCCCTGGTCGACCTGAACGGGTCGGTGGTCGGCATCAACTCCTCGATCGCCACCACCAGTTCAGCCGGCAGCGGCAGCCAGTCGGGCAACATCGGGATCGGCTTCGCGATCCCGGCCGACGTGGCCGTACGGGTCTCGGGAGACCTGATTGCCCGGGGCGCCTCCGCCAACGCCTCCCTCGGCGTGTCGGTGGGCGGCAGCGACTCGGAGCTGTCGACCGCGACCGGCGTCCCGCTGCAGAGCGTGACCACCTCCGGGGCAGCGGCCAAGGCCGGACTGCAGGCGGGTGACGTGGTGACCAAGGTCAACGACTTCCACACCACCAACGCCGACGGTCTGATCGCCGCGACCCGCTTCTACGCACCCGGCACCGCGGTGTCGCTCACCTACAGCCGCGATGGCGGTACGCCGCAGACGGTCAAGGTCACTCTCGGCAGTCAGTAGGTGGCAGGCCGGGTCGAGGATCCCGGAGGGCGCGAACCGGGCGTCTCCGGGACCGGCCAGGCGGTGGGTTGCCGGCCTAGCGGGCGCGGCGTTCCACCCGCTCGACGTCGAGGATGGTGACCGAGCGGGGCTCGAGCCGGATCCAGCCGCGGGCGGCGAAATCGGCGAGCGCCTTGTTGACCGTCTCACGGGAGGCGCCGACCAACTGGGCCAACTCCTCCTGGGTCAGGTCGTGGTGCACGTGCAGACCGTCGTCCCGCTTGTCGCCGAACCGCCGGGCGAGTTCGAGCAATTGCTTGGCCACGCGCCCCGGCACGTCGGAGAACACCAGGTCGGCGACCACATCGTTGGCGCGGCGGAGCCGGGCGGCAAGCTGACCGAGCAGTCCGCGGGCGACCTCAGGTCGACCGGTCAGCCAGTCCATCAGCTCGTCGTGCTCCAGCGTGCGCAGTTCCGAGACCGTCACCGCGGTCGCGGTGGTGGAACGCGGGCCGGGGTCGAACAGGGACAGCTCGCCGAACATCTGGCCTGGACCGAGCACGGCCAGCAGGTTCTCCCGGCCCGCGGAGCCGCTGCGGCCGAGCTTGATCTTGCCGCTCACCACGACGTAGAGCCGGTCCTCCTTGTCGCCCTCGCGAAACAGCACCTCACCCTTGCTCAGCCGGATCGTGCCCATCGTCGACGACAGCGCAGTCGCGGCCTCGTCGTCAAGGCCGCCGAACAGTGGTGCCTTCTTCAAGACTTCCGGATCCACGCCGTTCCTCCCTCACGCCCGAGCTCAGCCATCACGTCGTCCTCGTAAGGCTACCGTTCAACCCGCGCTGACGGCAGGGGCGCCTTCTCGAGCCTCGCTAGGGTGAAGACATGAGCGAGACGGGCCGGGACAGCGCGACCCCGTCGCCGCTCACTCCGCCCGCCGATCCGGTCGCCGCGGAGCGACGACCTGTCGCGGACAGCGCTGGTACGCCGCGCTCGCGCCATCAACCGGGCTCTGGCCGCCACCTATCCCGACGCCCACATCGAGCTGGACTTCCAGAGCCCGCTGGAACTGCTGGTCGCCACGATCCTGTCCGCGCAGAGCACCGACAAGCGGGTGAACCTGCTCACCCCGATCGTCTTCGCGCGCTATCCGGACGCCGCCGCGTACGCCGCCGCGGACCGGGCCGAACTGGAGGCGTTGATCACCCCGAGCGGCTTCTTCCGGGCCAAGACCGACAGCCTGATCAAGGTGGGAGCGGCGCTGACCGAGCGCTTCGGCGGTGAGGTGCCGCACACCCTGAAGGACCTCGTCAGCCTGCCCGGCGTGGGCCGCAAGACCGCCAACGTGGTGCTCGGCAACGCGTTCGCCATCCCGGGGATCACGGTGGACACCCATGTCGGGCGGTTGGCCCGCCGCTTCGGCTGGACCAGCGAGACCGATCCGGACAAGGTCGAGGCCGAGATCGGACTGCTGTTCCCCCGGCGCGACTGGACCCAGCTCTGCCACCACCTCATCTGGCACGGCCGCCGCCGCTGCCACGCGCGCAACCCCGCCTGCGGAGCCTGCCCGGTGGCTCGGCTCTGCCCGTCGTACGGGGAGGGCGAGACCGATCCGGCGAAGGCGGCCAAGCTGTCCGGGAGCCGCGAGGATGACCCGGACGAGGCGGGGGGCGTCGTTGCTGCTGAGGTGCGCCCTGGCGGCCGGCCTGCTGGTGGTCGCGGGCTGCGCCGCGCCGGAGGTCGGGGCCCCGCCGGAGACCGCCACCGATGCCCCCGCGCCGGCGCCCTCCGGCGACCTGGCCGCACTGAAGAAGCAGGCCGGCATCGCCGACTGCCCGCCCTCCGACCCCGAGGTCGCCGCCGTGCCCGGCGGTTTGCCGGACGTGACGCTGCCCTGCCTGGGCGGTGGCCGATCGGTGCGCCTCGCCGGGCTGCGCGGCCGGCCGCTGATGGTCAACGTGTGGGCGCAGTGGTGCGGGCCCTGCCGCCAGGAGGCGCCGTTCATCGCCGACGTGGCCACCACCAACCGGTCCGCGCTGGTCGTCCTGGGCATCGATCACGCCGATCCCCGACCGGACCTGGCGATCGAGTTCGCCCAGTTCGCGACCTGGCAGTTCCCCCAGATCGCCGATCCCGACATCGTGCTGCGGTCCGCGCTCCAGGTCGCCGGGCCGCCGCAGACCTTCTTCATCCGTCCGGACGGGACCATCGCCTACCGGCACACCGGCCCCTTCAGCTCCGCCGACCAGATTCGCGCGCTGGCCCAGCAGCACCTCGGGGTCAGCCCGTGACCGGCCGCGAGGTGGTCCGGCCGGCCTGGCTCGCACCGCTGAGTGCGGCACTCGCCGAGCCCGACCGGCTGCATCGGGTCGTGGCGATCCGCCCGGGAGTGGGCGCGCGGGCCGCCGCGGTGCTGGTCCTGATCGGTGACGGACCGCTCGGCCCGGAGATCATGTTCGTCGAGCGGGCGGCGGGGATGCGGACCCATCCCGGCCAGATCGCCTTTCCCGGTGGTGCGGCCGACCCCGGCGACGTCGACCTGGCCGACACCGCGCTGCGGGAGGCGGTCGAGGAGACCGGCGTGGACCGCGCGGGCATCGAGGTGCTCGGGGCCCTGCCGCCCGCGCACGTGGACGTCAGCGGCTTCGACGTCACCGCGGTCATCGCGTGGTGGCGGCAGCCGAGCCCGGTCGCCGCGATCGATCCGCTGGAGGCTGCCTCGGTCGACATCGTGCCGGTCGCGGTGCTCACCGACGAGGCCAACCGGGCTCGGGTGCTGCACCCGTCGGGCTATTCCGGTCCCGCGTTCGAGGTCGGCGGCCATCTCATCTGGGGCCTGACCGCCCACCTGCTCGACGGCGTACTCGACCTGGCAGGGTGGCAGCGGCCGTGGAACCGCCGTCGAACCATGCCGATCCCGGACCGCTACCTGACCGCGGCCACCCGCCCGCACGCTCGCCCCGACCGGGGAGGACCCGATGCCCACTGACCCTATGCGCCCTGACGACCTGCTCGACCGCTGGAACGCCACCCTGCCCAACCAGTCCGAGCTCGGCGAGAACCTGCTGCGCCGGTGGTCGGAGCCGCACCGGCACTACCACACCACCGCGCACCTGCGGCAGGTCCTGGAGACGATCGACGCCTTCGCGGGCAGAGCCGACCTGTTCCTGGTCCGGCTCGCCGCCTGGTTCCACGACGCGGTCTACGCGGTGCCGCCCGGCCAGGTCGGCAACGAGGAGGCCTCGGCGCGGCTGGCGATCCGCGAACTCAGCCGGGCCGGCCTGGAGCAGGAGGACCTCACCCAGGTGGCCAGGCTCGTCCGTCTGACCGAGACCCACCTACCCGGCCCTCGCGACCCGGAAGGGGAGTTGCTCTGCGACGCCGACCTGGCCGTGCTGGCCTCGGCTCCGGCCGAGTACGAGGCCTACGTGGCCGCGGTCCGGGCCGAGTACGCGCAGGTGCCCGACGAGGAGTTCTGGACCGGGCGGCTGGCGATCCTGACCGACCTGGTCGACCGGGAACTCTTCCGCACCTCCGAAGGCAAAGCCCTCAACGCCGCGGCGCGGGCCAATCTGGGGGCCGAGATCCGGCTGCTGGCGGACCTCCTGGGCGTGGAAGGATCGCCAGCGTGACGTCTTCGCCGACCCGTACCGATTCCGTCCGGCTCGACCGGCCCGACGGACTGGTGGAAGTCGGCGGTGGTCTACCAGATCTATCCGCGCTCGTTCGCCGACAGCAACGGTGACGGCATGGGAGACATCCCCGGCATCACCAGCAAGGTCGACTACCTGGCCGCGCTGGGCGTGGACGTGGTCTGGCTCTCCCCGGTCTACGCCTCGCCGATGGACGACAACGGCTACGACATCAGCGACTACCAAGACGTCGACCCGTTGTTCGGCACGCTGGCCGACCTCGACGCGTTGATCGCCGCCCTGCACGCGCGCGGCATCAAGCTGGTGATGGACCTGGTGGTCAACCACACCTCCGACGAGCACCCGTGGTTCGTCGAGTCGCGCGACCCGGCATCGCCGAAGCGGGACTGGTACTGGTGGCGGCCGGCCCGCGAGGGCTTCGAGCCCGGCGCCGAGGGGGCTGAGCCCACCAACTGGGAAGCCGCGTTCTCCGGGCCGGCGTGGGACCTCGATCCGCAGAGCGGGGAGTACTACCTGCACCTGTTCTCGCCCAAGCAGCCCGACCTGAACTGGGAGAACCCGCAGGTGCGGGAGGCCGTCTACGCGATGATGAACTGGTGGGTCGACCGAGGCGTCGACGGGTTCCGGATGGACGTGATCAACCTGATCTCCAAGTCCGACCTGGTCGACGGCGAGCCGCCCGCCGGCCACAAGCTCGCGCCGGCCTTCGCCTTCACGGCGAACGGTCCGCGGCTGGAGGAGTTCCTGGCCGAGATGAACGCCGAGGTCGGGCTCACGGCGCGGAACCTGCTGACCGTCGGCGAGATGCCCGGGTCGACGATCGAGACCGCGCGCTCGGTCACCGATCCGGCGAATCGCGAGCTCAACATGGTCTTCACCTTCGAGCACGTCAATCTCGACCAGCAGCCTGAGGGACGCAAGTGGGACTTGCACCCGCTGACCCTGCCGGTGCTGAAGGCGAACCTGAACGCGTGGCAGGTCGGGCTGGCGGAGGTCGGGTGGAACTCCCTCTACTGGGACAACCACGACCAGCCGCGGGCCGTGTCCCGGTTCGGCGACGACAGCCCGGAGCACCGGGTGGCCTCGGCCAAGACGCTGGCGACGGTCCAGCACCTGCACAAGGGCACGCCGTACGTCTACCAGGGCGAAGAGCTCGGGATGACCAACACCTACTTCACCGCGATCGACCAGTACCGCGACATCGAGTCGGTCAACTACCACGCCGACGCGCTCAGCCTGGGCATGGAGGTCGAGACGGTGCTGCACTCCCTCTCGGTGAAGAGCCGGGACAACGCGCGTACGCCGATGCACTGGGACGACGGCGCGCACGCCGGGTTCACCGACGGCATCCCCTGGCTGCCGGTCAACCCGAACTACGTCACCATCAACGCGGCGGCGGCGGTCGCCGACCCGGACTCGGTGTTCGCGCACTTCCAGAAGCTGATCGCGCTGCGGCACCAACTGCCGGTGCTGGTGGAAGGCCGGTTCGACCTGCTGCTGCCCGAGCACGAGCAGATCTGGGCGCTCAGCCGGACCCTCGGCGACCAGATGCTGGTGATGGTGGCCAACTGCTCGTCGGTGGCGGTGTCGGTACCGGAGGGCAGCCTGCCCGATCTGTCCCGCGCCGAGCTCATCCTCGGCACTCACCCCGGCCGGAACGGGTCCGACCTCGCACCGTGGGAGTCACGGGTCCACCTGCTCGGGTGATCCGGGCTCCGGGGACGGCAGGGGCGGGGCGACCTCCCGGTCCGACGGCGACCCGGCGTGGCGGGCGCGGAGGAGGAACGGCAGGGCCAGCGCCGACCCGGCGGCGGAGAACAGGTAGGAGACCTGGTAGCTCCACACGTCCGCGCTCCGGCCGAGCGCCGGCTGGGCCACGATCCCGCCGGCATTGCTCATCAGCGAGTCGAAGGACAGGATCGTGGCGCGCTGCTGCGAGGGGATCATGCCGTTCAGGTAGGCCTGCCGGATCGGCCGGCCCGCCGCCAACGTCAGGCTGGAGACCACGATGAGGGCGATGACCGCCCAGAAGCTGGGGATCAGACCGATCAGCAGCAGCGTCGCCACCCCGACCGCCTGCAGGAGCAGCAGCGCCGAGGTCCGCCGCCGGAACCGGGCCCGAATCCGCGGGGTCAGCAGGCCCCCGACGATCTGCGCGCCGGCGACGATCGCGGCCATCAGGCCCGCGATCCCGTACGCGGTCGGGTCGCCCCACAACTGGAGCAGGTAGGGCTGCAGCGCGTAGAACACGTAGATGCCGACCCCTCCGCTGAACACCCCGGACAGCATGGTTGCGCGGATCGCCGGAACCTTCAGCCCCTGGTCGATCGAGGCCGACACGATCACCCGCACCTCGGCCACCGGCCCGCGGCTGCGGTCGGGGGTGAAGCCGAGGTCCCGCATCAGGGTCAGGGCGAGCACGAAGACCACGATCAAGATGGCGGCGCGCACGACATACGGCACGCCGAGATCGGTCAGCTGGGCGAGGTAGCCGCCGGCCACCGAGCCGGTCAGCATCGTGATCCCGCCGATCACCTGGCTGCGGGCGAACACCGCTTCCAACTGCCCGGCGAACTCCGTGGCGGTGAGCGCGTCGACGAGCCACGCCTCGGTGGCTCCGGAGAAGAAGGTGAACCCCAGCCCGAGCAGGATCGACACCAGCGCCCACCAGACGAACGGGGAGTGGAGCTGCCACAGCAACACGTACAGGCCAGTGGTCGCCGCCAAGGTGATGGTGCCGCACAGGAACGAGGCTCGGCGCCCCCAGGCGTCGGCGACGACACCGGTCGGGATCTCGAACAGCACCATGCCCGCGGTGTAGAACGCGTTGGCCGCGAAAGCTTCGAAGTTCGACAGGCCGGCGTCGAGCAGGAAGATCGTGTTGATGCCCCAGATGAGGGACGCGGCGAGCGTGGTGCCCGCGGTGAGCAGGTAGTAGGTGCGCCGTACGGTCCGCGCGGTCGGGTGCGACGGCGGCACGGCGCCACGTCTCGGGGTCGGACCGCTCGGGGAGGACACGGTCGCAGCGTACGGCGGGGCACCGACATCTCCTCCGTCCCGGAGGTGGTCGCCGGGCCCAGCCGCCTGGAACCAGGCAGACCCCCGACCGGAGTCAGGTCACCGGGCGGTTGCGGTAGCGCGACACGAGCTCGCGGGCAGCGACCTGCATCCGGACCGGGGGCAGTCCCCGGACGATCTGCTCCAGGTCGTCGACCACCATCTCCCCGATGGAACAGAAGGCCTCCGCGATGCCGCCTGCACGGTGCGCCGAGAGCACCAGACCGTCGAGGGAGCGGGCCGGGTCGTCCGGCGCGACAGGCTCGGTCGGCCAGACGTCGACGGCGGCGAGGATCCGGCCCGACGCGACGGCCTCCATCAGGGCCGGGTAGTCCACCACGGCGGCCCGGCTGACCAGGACGAGGCGGGCCCCGGGGGCCAGCCGGGCGAGTTCGCTCGCGCCGAGCAGGTGTTCGGTGTCGGCCGTCACGGTAGCCAGGACGAAGACGAACCGGCTGGTCTCCAGCAGCGTCGTCAGGTCGGCGGGCGTCGCGCCGCTCTCGGTCAGCACGCTCGCCGGGAGCCACGGGTCGTACACCGCGATCCGGCAGCCGAACGGCGTCAGCAGCCGGTGCACCGCCCGGCCGAGGTTGCCGTACCCGATCAGACCGACCGCGGCGCCGCTCAGCAGGATCGAGTCGCCGGTTGACGCCGAGACGTAGGCCTCGTGTCCGGCCCGGAAAGCCCGGTCCTCGCGGCTGATGCCGCGGGCCAGGTCCAGGGCCAGCCCCAGCGCGTACTCGGCCACCGCCGGGGCGTACGCGGGGCCGCAGCCGAGCACGTGGATGCCCTGCCGGAAACACCTGGCGTAGTCGACGTTGGGGAAGAAGTTTCCCTCGACGTTGAGCAGCGCCCGCAACTGCGGGGCGGCCTCCAGTCGCGTCCCCGGCAGGTCCGGCTGGCCGACCACGGCGAACGCCTGGGGGAGCAGGGCGTCGAAGCGCTCCTCGACGTGCACGTCATCCTCGTCCAGCAGGTGGACCTCGAAACGCTCGTTGAGGCGGGTCCACGCCCGGTCGCTGAAGATGCGGGCTGACGACCTGCGGCGCCGGCCGCACGATCACCACCGGCTTGGCCGTCTGCCCCCTGCTTGCCGTCCACTCGTCGCCGCCACCCTCCGCCGGCTCACCGCCCGGGTGCGGCAGAGCCCAGGCCCAGTCTGTCCTCAGCCGCTGAGAGCACCGAGCCAGGTCAGCAGGGCCGCGGTGACCGCCTCGGGTGCCTCCTCGTGGGGCAGGTGACCGACGCCAGGCAGGCTGACCACGTCGTGCCGGGCGCGGACCCAGCGCTCGGCGGCCGTCATCGACTCGATCGGCACCAGGGTGTCGGCCTGGCCGTGCACCGACAGCAGCGGGACGGTCACCGGCTGCCGCAGGGCCCGCCGGTAGTCCCGACCGCCGGCGCGCACCTGATCGCGGACGAACATCCGCTGGTACTCCAAGGCGCAGTGCGGGCTCGGCCACAGCATCAGGGCGTCCCGGTAGTGCCGGGCCTCCGCCGCGGTGAAGGGTGCGTCCGGATCGGCGGCCCGACGGCGCAGCAGTCGCTCGACGTAGCGTCCGTCGTCGGCCATGATCGCGCGCTCGGGGAACAGCGGCACCTGGAAGAAGCCGAGGGTGGCCAGATTCTGCCGCCACGGGAACGCGAGCGGGTGGGGCGTGGCCACCGCCGCGAACGCCCGCACCGGACCGGGCGCGTACGCCAGCGCGGACCAGCCGGCCATCCCGCCCCAGTCGTGGCCGACCACCACGCCGGAGCCGAAGCCGAGGCTCTTGATCACCCCGGTCACGTCGTACGCGGTGGTGTGCGGGTCGTAGCCGCGGGGGGTCTTGTCGCTCGCGCCGTAGCCGCGCAGGTCCATCGCCGCGACGCTGAAGCCTGCGGCATCCAACGGTGGGATCTGGTGTCTCCAGGCCCACCAGAACTCAGCGAAGCCGTGCAGCAGGATGACCAGCGGGCGAGCGGGGTCGAAGTGTTCGCCGACGGCCACGTGGAACCGGACGCCGTTCGCGGAGATGTCGCGGTGCCGCCAGGGCCCGTCGAGCAGGATGTCGCGTACGCCGGCGCCGGCCATCACCCTCCCGCCGGGTTCGCTCCGCCGCCCCGTCAGCCGATGCTCAGCGCGACGCTCAGCGCAACGCCTTGGGCTTGACGACCTTGCCCTCGATCTGCGGCGCCTTCGCCGCCGCGATCGCGCGCTTCGCGGCCGCCGAGAGCTCGCTCACCGTCTCGTTCAACTGGGCGATCGTGCGTTCCGGCCCCTTTACCTTCTTGACCAGCATGAAGCCGATCCCGCCGCACAGGCCGGCGACCAGGAACAGCAGCACCCCGACCACCAAGAAGCCGGCCCAGGTCGGCCAGTCGAAGGCCGCGGCCACGCCGAATGCGGCGGCGAAGTAGAGCACCGAGAGCGCACAGATGGCGAAGTAGCCGGCGGCGGCGAACAGCCCACCACCGATCCCGCCGTTCTTGGCGGCCGGGATCAGCTCGGCTTTCGCGAGCTCGACCTCGTCCCGCACGATCAGCTTCATGTCGGCGGTGATGCTCTTGATGATGTCGCCGACAGGCTGGTCAGCCATGCGTGCTCCTCTCGTCGTGGGGTGAGCCTACCGAGCGCGTGCACCGTGGCGAGCAACCGTACGGCGCCGGAGCGAGATGCCGGCGATCGCCGCGGCCAGCAGCGAGCCCGCCATGACGGCTGCCTTCGCCTGGTCCTGCAGCTCAGGCTGCCCCGCGAAGGCCAGGTCGGCGATGAGCAGGGCGACGGTGAAACCGACTCCGGCCAGCACCGCGACCGAGGCGACCTCGCTCCAGCGCAGGTCGGGGGCGAGCTCGGCCTTGGTGAAGCGGGCGGTCAGGTAGGCGCCGCCGAACACCCCGAGCACCTTCCCGAGCACGAGGCCGGCGATCACGCCCAGGGCGAGCGGCTCGCGGATCAGACCGCCGAGGGCCTGCGGAGTCAGCACCACCCCGGCGGAGAGGAGAGCGAAGATCGGCACCGCGACGCCCGCCGACACCGGCTCCCATTTGTGCTCCCAGGCCTTCACCGGCGCGTGCGGGTCGGTGGCCGAGGAGCGGCTGAGCAGGCCGAGCGCGACGCCGGCGATGGTCGGGTGGATGCCGCTCTGCCAGGCGCAGAACCAGCACAGCACCGCGAGCGGGATGTAGAGGTAGAAGCCGGAGATGTGGCGGCGCTGCATCAGCAGCCACAGCGCCGCGCAGCCGGCGGCGGCCAGCAGCCACAGCAGCGCTACGTCGGCAGTGAACACCAGGGCGATGACCAGGATGGCGCCCAGGTCGTCGACGATGGCCAGGGTCAGCAGGAAGGCGCGCAGGCTGCTCGGCAGCTTCGGCGCCACCACCGCCAAGATGGCCAGCGCGAACGCGATGTCGGTGGCCATCGGGATCGCCCAGCCGCGTGGCTGGCCGTCCGGGAGGCCGACGATTGATGGCGACGTAGACGGCAGCCGGGATGATCATCCCGCACACTGCGGCGACGATCGGCACCAGCGCCTCCGCCGGGCGGGCCAGCGAGCCGATGGTCAGCTCACGCTTGAGCTCCAGGCCGGCGACGAAGAAGAAGATCGTGAGCAGGCCGTCGGAGGCCCAGTGCTCGAGGGTGAGCGGCCCGAGGTGGAACTCCTGGACCGCCTCGTACGAGCCGTGGTCGAGGTTGGCCCACACCAGAGCGATGGCCGCGGCCAGCCAGCATGAGAACCCCGCCGACCGTCTCGCCCCGTAGGAAGTCGGCAACGGTGATCGCGTCGTCGTCGGTGGTGCGACCGAACAGGACCAGGCGGGTCGTCGGCTTGGGCAGTTGAGGCTTGGGGAGCCGGGGTTTGCGTTGCGGAGGTCCAGGCGTGGCAGGCACGAGGAAACCTTTCGGGGTCGGCCGGTCGGGTCAGCTCGGTTTCGGGGTCGGCCGGTCTCGGGGTCGTGGACAGTACGTGCCGACCAGGCTTCCCGGCTCACCAGAGGCTCAACCTTACCGGGATGTCGTCCACCCTCCGCCCGGCCTTCCACGTCGGCGGCCGGCGAACTGCGGTCGACGCAGATCCTACCGAGGCCGACGGGTGCGGCTCAGTCCTCCGTCGAGGCCGAGCCGGACAGGTTGGTCCGGATCAGATCCATCACCGTGGAATCGGTCAGGGTGGTGACGTCGCCCAGTTGGCGGTTCTCGGCGACGTCGCGCAGCAACCGGCGCATGATCTTGCCTGAGCGGGTCTTCGGCAGCTCCTCGACCACCATGATCTGGCGCGGCTTCGCGATTGCGCCGATCTGGACCTGCACGTGCCTGCGCAGCTCCTGGACGACGTCCTCGCCGCCGGTGCCGGCGTCGGAGCGCAGGATCACGAAGGCCACGATCGCCTGCCCGCTGGTCTCGTCGGTCGCGCCGACCACCGCCGCCTCGGCGACCTTCGGGTGCGACACCAGGGCCGACTCGATCTCGGTGGTGGAGAGCCGGTGCCCGGACACGTTCATCACGTCGTCCACCCGGCCGAGCAGCCACAGGTCGCCGTCCTCGTCCAACTTGGCGCCGTCGCCGGCGAAGTACATCCCCGGGAAGCGTGACCAGTACGTGTCCACGTAGCGCTGGTCGTCGCCCCAGATGGTGCGCAGCATGGCCGGCCACGGCTGGGTGACCACCAGGTAGCCGCCGGACCCGTCGGGCACCGGCTGCGCCTCGTCGTTGACCACGTCGACGCTGACCCCCGGCACCGCCCGCATCGCGGCCCCCGGCTTGCCCTCGGTGACCCCGGGCATCGGGGAGATCATGTGCATCCCGGTCTCGGTCTGCCACCAGGTGTCGACCACCGGCGTGCGGTCGCCGCCGATGTGGTGCCGGTACCAGACGTAGGCCTCGGGGTTGATCGGCTCGCCCACCGAGCCGAGGATGCGCAGCGACGACAGGTCGAACTGCCCGGGAATGTCGGCACCCCACTTCATGAAGGTCCGGATCGCGGTGGGTGCGCAGTACAGGATCGTGACCCGGTACTTGGCGATGATCTCCCACCAGCGGCCCTTGTGCGGAGTGTCCGGGGTGCCCTCGTACATCACCGAGGTGGCGCCGTTGGCCAGCGGTCCGTAGACCAGGTAGGAGTGCCCGGTCACCCAGCCGATGTCGGCCGCGGTCCAGAAGACGTCGGTCTCCCGCTTGAGGTCGAAGCTCGCCCAGTGCGTGTACGCGGTGCCCACCAGGTAGCCGCCGGTGGTGTGCAGGATCCCCTTCGGCTGGCCGGTGCTGCCCGAGGTGTACATGATGTAGAGCGGGTGCTCGGCCGGGAACACCTCGTAGGCGTGCTCGTCGGACTGCCGGGCGACGATGTCGTGCCACCAGACGTCGCGGCCCTGCGTCATCGGGGTCTCCTGCTCGGTGCGCCGGATCACCAGGACGTGGCGTACGTCCGGGCAGCGCTGCAGCGCCTCGTCCACCGCCGGCTTCAGCGCCGAGGAAGCGCCCCGCCGGAACCCTCCGTCGGCGGTGATCACGACCTCGACCCCGCAGTCCAGGATCCGCGAGGACAGGGCGTCGGCGGAGAACCCGCCGAAGACCACCGTGTGCGGGGCTCCCAGCCGGGCGCAGGCGAGCATGGCCACGACCGCCTCCGGGATCATCGGCAGGTAGATGGCCACCCGGTCGCCGGCCTTCACCCCCAGCTCGGTCAAGGCGTTGGCGGCCTGCCGCACCTCGCGGCCCAACTGCTCGTAGGTGATCGTGCGGGTGTCGCCCGGCTCGCCCTCGAAGTGGAAGGCGACCCGCTCGCCGTAGCCGGCCTCGACGTGCCGGTCGACACAGTTGTACGCCGCGTTCAGGGTGCCGTCGGCGAACCAGGTCGCGAACGGCGCCTTGCTCCAGTCGAGGACCTGCTGGGGCTCGGTGCCCCAGCTGAGCCGCTTCGCCTGCTCGGCCCAGAAGGCCTCGGGATCGGCCGCCGCCGCCTCGTAGGTCGCGGCGGTGACGTTGGCCTGGGCGGCGAGTTCGGGGGGCGGGGAGAAGCGTCGGTCCTCGTGCATGAGATTGGACAGCGCCTGATCACTCATAACGATTTCCTCACAGCTGGGCCGACGGTACGGGGGCGAGGGCCTCGAGTGGCGGAGACGTCCCCTGGCAGACGCTAATCTGTGCCTTTCCGGGGGAGGGTTTCGGGTACCGCGCGCATCGTGGCTGGGCGGGCACCACACCACCTGTCCGTCTCGGGGGACCGCATGGAGGTCCCGAATGTCATCGCACCCGGCTGCTCGAGCGCTGCCCCTGCTCGGCGCGCTGCGCCTGCTCGGCGCGCTGCGCCTGCTCGGCGCGCTGCGCGTGGTCGCTCTGGTCCTGGTCGCCACGCTCCTGACCGGTTCGGTCTACGCCGCCGCCCGAGCCGACACCGCCCGAGCCGACACCGCCCGAGCCGACACCGCCCAGGCCGACGGCACCCGGGCCGAGGTGGCGATCCCGCCGCTTTCGCCGAGCCTGCCGAGCGGGCTCGACAAGACCGGCGCCAAGCTGCCCACCACCTCCTACCCCGTCCCGGCGGGGGCGGTGTTCCTGGCGCCGGCGGGATCCGACACCAACCCCGGCAGCGTGGCGGCTCCGGTGCGCACCTTGAACCGGGCGGTGGCGCTCGCGCCGAGCGGGGGCACCGTGGTGCTCCGCGGCGGGGAGTACCGCGACTGGTACAGCAACGCGAGCGGCTCCTCGTACGGGATCGTGGCGAAATCGCTCACCTTCCAGGCCTACCCGGGCGAGTCGCCCTGGCTCAACGGCTCCGACGTGGTTCCGGCTGCGCGCTGGACCAAGGTGAAGGGCAAGTCCCTGTGGCGGCTGTCCTGGTCCACCCCGCAGTTCTGCGACGGCCAGTACTACGCGCGACCGCTGAACAAGCAGCGGGTCAAGCCCAACTCGGGCCCGTGCGCGCACTTCGACATGTCCAAGCACAAGAGCTACTCCATGGCCGTCGACCCGCAGATGGTCTTCGTCAACGACCGTGAGCTCACCCAGGTGACCTCGGTCGGCGAAGGTCCGCTCGACCAGCTTCGCCTACGACTGGAAGAACCGGGCGGTCTACGTCGGGGTCAATCCGGCCGGTCGCACGGTCGAGGTGTCCCGGCGTCCGGTGGCCATGATCCTGGGGAACCGGCAGAGCTACCGGGTGCTGGGCCTGGGCTTCCGCAAGTACGCCACCAACGAGTTCCCCAACCTCACCAACGCCGCACTGCGGATCGGCGGCGCGCAGTCCCTGGTCGAGAACAGCGTCTTCACCCGCAACGCCGCCGCTGGGCTGACCTACTCCAACCCGCAGCCCGGTTCGGTGGTCCGGCGCACGGTGTTCGCGTCCAACGGGTACGTCGGGCTGGGCGCGAACGGCACCTCCACGAGTGGCACCCGCAACGACTTCGTCGTGGCCGGCAACGCGTTCTACCGCAACAACGCCGCGCGGTTCGGCTACCGGTGCACCGTCTCCTGCGGACAGGCCGCGGCCAAGTTCGCCCACATGGTCGGCCTCACCCTGACCCACAACCTGGTGGAACAGACCCGCGGACCGGCCGGCGGTCTGTGGTGCGACCTGGACTGTGTGGACGCCACGATGGTCTACAACCTCGTCCGCGACAATCCGGGCGGCCCGGGACTGTTCTACGAGGTCTCCGACCGCGGCATCATCGCCAGCAACACCAGCGTGCGGAACCTCTACGGCATCACGGTGGCTTCGGCCAACACCAAGGTCTACAACAACACCCTGGTCGACAACCGGCAGGGTATGCGGGTCTACGACGACCGTCGCAGCCCTGGAGTGCAGGGCTGGCACGACATCGGCCCCGACACCCGCAACGTCGAGGTGGCGAACAACGTGATCTCCGGTCGTGGCCTGTCGCTGCTGGCCTACTCGATGCGGGTGAAGAGCCCGAAGCCGAACACCGGAGCCGAGGAGATCTTCTCCCGGCTGGACCACAACGCGAGCTTCCAGAGCAACGGCAAGAAGGCCGGTGTTCGTCTACTGGCGCACCCGGGCGGGCAAGGTCAGCCTGTTCCGCACCCCGAGCACCCTGACCAGCTCGGTGAAGCTCGGGAAGGGCGATCGCTGGTTGCGGGGCACCCGGGACCCGTTCTTCGTCAACAAGGCGGCCGGTGACCTGCGGGTGAGCGGCGGGGGCGCCCAGCAGGCCGGTACGGTCCCGGCTGATGTCGCCGCGGCCCTCGGGGTCGCGCCGTCGTCGATCCGGCAGCGGGGCGCGCTCTCGGGCTCGTGACAGAGGCGGCTCCGGCACGAGATACCGCCGAGTCGAAGATGCGGTTGCGCTGGGGCGCTGGGGCGCTGGGGTGCCGGGTGTTCGCTGAGGGCGCCGGGCGAAGGGACGGGTGCGGCCCTGCAGGCTGCTGGCTCAGCTGCAGGGCCTGGGCGACGTTGGGCCCGGGCTCGAACGCCGTCCTTGCGAGCCCATACCCAGTCCTTGCCGAGATAACCGCGGCACGCCGCGGTGGGGACCGGCGAAGGGGCGTTGCCGCTGGAGAATCTCAGGAAAATCTGCGACAAATCTCAGGGAATCGAAGGCTTGCCTGGGGCTCGAAATGGTGGTTTTCTCTTGTCGTGGTCGAGCAGCGTGCCACATTCGTTCCTCAGAGAACGGTGCCACGCTCATGTTTTTGCCGGACTCCCTGAGACCGACCAGCCCCTGACCGCCCGCGACATCCTCGTTCTGCGGACGCGCGAACTGTTCGCCGAGGCGGCCCGAGATCCCGAGCGACGCCAGGACCTGCTCGACGAGATCGTCACCACTCACCTGTGGCTGGCCGACAGTTTGGCGCGGCGCTTCCAGCACCGGGGCGAGGACGACGAGGACCTGCTCCAGGTGGCGCGTACCGGGCTGGTCGAGGCCGCGCAGCGTTTCGACCCGGAACAGGCCTCATTCCTGGCGTTCGCCGTACCGACGATCACCGGCGTTCTCAAGCGCCACTTCCGCGACCACGGGTGGGTGGTGCGTCCGCCCCGACAGACGCAGGAGTTGGCTTCGGTCATCTGGCGCCAGTGGCCCGCGCTTGCGCAGCGACTGCGCTCCGTGCCGACCGAGCGGGACCTCGCGGACCAGCTCACCACTCCGGTCGCCTCGGTCCAGCAGGCCTGTTCGGCGAGCATGGGTTACAGCGCCTCCTCCATCGACGCCGCCCTGATGCGAGGGATCTCGTTCGTGTCGAAGGAGACCGACCGCGAAATCGACCGCACCGAGGCCCGATTGATCGTCGGTGAGGCGTTCACGCAGCTGACCGAGTTCGAGCGCGAACTGCTGCGTCTTCGGTTCTGCGAGCAGCGCTCCCAGGCTGAGATCGCCGCTCAAATCGGCACCAGCCAGATGCAGGTGTCGCGGTTGCTGTCCAGGCTCCTGGACAAGTTGCGCGACATCATCGGCACTCCGGACGGGTTTCCGCTCGCCTCCTGAGGTCGAGCCCCGAACCCACCCGCCGACCCACCCGCCTGGCCTGGCCCACCCGCCGGCCCCGCCCGCCGGGTGGGCCTGGGTGGGTTCGGCCGTCGAGGGCTCGGCCGTCGAAGGTCGAGGAGTTGCTCGGCGGTCGAGACGTTCAGGGGCGGCTAGACCGTCGAGAGGTCGAGGAGAAGCCGACCCATGTCCCCTACCGGCAGCGCCTGGGCGAGGTCGGACTGGGTGATCACGCCGACCAGCCGGCCGTCGGCGACCACCGGAAGTCCACGCACCCGGTGGCAGCTCATCTGCTCCAGCGCCCACAGAGCCGGATCGTCCGGGCGCCACCGTGGTAGGAACGGGCACGGTGACCCGGGCGACCGGTGCGGTGTGCGGATCGGTCTCCCCGTCGGCCCAGGCCATCAGGATCGAGCGATCGGTCACCATGCCGAGGAAGTGACCGGCGCTGTCGCACACCGGCAAACTGCCCAAGCCGTGGTCCCGCATCAACCTCACCACGTCAGCCAGGCATACCGAGGCGTCGACCCAGATCGGGTCGACCGTCATGAGGGCACGAACGCGAGGCATCTACGCTTCCTTCCGACGCTGAGGATCCGCACATACCCAACTCGGCCCGACTCCAATCTCGCCCATCAGGCCGCGTTCGCCAGTCCAGTCCAGTCCAGTCCAGACCAGTCGAGTCCAGTCCAGGAGGAACCTTGACACTGACCGGCCCGGCTCGCACCGACCCAGCTTCGTTTAGGTCAGGCCCCCTCCCCGCTTTACGATGTAAAACGTGAGAGAGGACGCGCCGAAACGTTCGGCTCCACCCGACTTCGACCGGCTGTACACCGAAAGCACCGATCCGTGGCGCGTCGGCAGTAGCACCTACGAGCAGCGCAAGCTCGACATCGTGCTCGCCTGCCTCGTACGCCCGCGCTACGTGGCCGCGTGGGATCCGGCCTCGGGCACCGGACATCTCGCACATCGGCTCGCGGCCCGCGCCGACCGGGTCCTGGCCACCGACATGTCACCGCGGGCGGTGGACCTGACCGCCGCCACCTGCCGCGAGCTGCGCCAACGTGGAGGTCTCAGCGCACGTCCTGCCTGCTGCACCGCCGCAGGAGTGGTCCGGCGTGATCGACCTGGTGATGCTGAGCGAGTTCTTCTACTACCTGGGCGACCGCGACCGGATCAGGTGTCTGGACATGGTCGCCGCCGCATGCCGCGCCGGACTGCGAACTGGTCAGCGTGCACTGGCGGCATGTCCCCGACGACGCCTTCCTCAGCGGGGCCGGCGCCCAGGCCGAGGTCGTCGCGCGGCTGGCCGGTCTCGGCTGGGACCACCGGCTCCACCACGACGACGCCGAGTTCGTCATCGACACCCTGCTGCGGACGGAGGAGAAGTGAGTCAGCCTGCCGATCTCGACCAGGGCTCTGACGCTGACCCAGCCGCTGCCCGTGGCGCTGCCCCTGCCGGAGGGCGTTGAGCGGCACCGTCCCGGGTTGGTTGAGCAGCGGAGCAGCTCTGCTCGGGCTGGTGGGCGAGCCCGGCCCGGCTCCTGCGCTCGGGCGGGGGCGGGGATGGGACGTCCAGTCGTGGGCGCAGCTCATCGAGAGCCTGCTGGCCCTCGGTCGCACCGATATCCCGCTGGCGCGGTTGGCCGAGGGCCATATTGACGCCGTACGCATCCTCGCGCAGGCCGGGACCGAGCCGGTGCCGGGCGCACTGTACGGGGTCTGGGCCTCGCGGTCGCAGCAGACCGGCGTACGCGCTGAGCCGCAGCCGGACGGGAGTCTGCGGTTGGACGGCACGCTCCGCTTCGCCTCCGGGGCCGGGCTGCTCGACCGGTCGCTGGTGCCGGTCTGGTTCGACGACGGCAGCCACCGGCTGCTGGATCTGGAGGTGGCCGGGCTGCCGGTCGACGCCTCGGTCTGGCGCACCGCTGCCATGGCCGCGAGCCGCACCCACGAGGTCGCCTTCGCCGGGGTTGCCGCAGACGCCGGCGCTCAGGTCGGCCCGATCGACTTCTACCTGCGCCGCCCCGGCTTCTTCCCCGGCGGGGTCGGTGTTGCGGCTTGCTGGGTGGGCGGTGCCGCCCGGGTGGTCGATCTGCTGCAGGCCCGCCACCGCGAGCCCAGCCCGCCGCAACGCCTGAGACTGGGCCGGATCCGCACCGACCTGGTCTGCGCCGCCGCGGTCGTGCGCGGCACCGCGACCATGCTGGACACGGTCGGGACGGCGCGACGGGTCCGAGGTGAACTGGCACGTCCTGGCTACCGAGGCCCGGGCCGCCGCCGCCGAAGCAGTGCGCCGGATCATCGCCGAAGCCAGGCTGGTCACCGGGCCCGCCGGCCTGGCCCTGGACGACGACCTCGGTCACGCCGTTGCCGACCTGGAGCTCTACGCCGCACAGCAGAGCGCCGACGCCGACGCGATGCTCCTGGGTGACCCGCAGCACTGGAGATGACGGCGCAGAGCCGGGTGGGTACGTCCGGCTGGAGCTACGACCACTGGCAGGAGGTGCTGTACCCGCCGGGCCTGGCCGCCGCCCGGCGACTCGACACCTACGTCCAGCACTTCCCCACGGTCGAACTGAACGCCAGCTTCTACCGCTGGCCGCGTGACACCACCTTCGCCGGCTGGCGTCGCCGGCTGCCGGACGGCTTCCGGTTGACGGTCAAGGCCCCGCGCGGCCTCACCCACGCCAAACGCCTCTACGCACCCGAGGTCTGGGTCGAGCGGATCGCCCGCTGCTGGCACGAGTTGGGCGAGAAACGGGGCATCCTGCTGCTGCAGCTGCCGCCCACCCTGGAGCGCGACGACGACCGGCTCGGCTACGCGCTCGGCGCGTTCCCGTCCTGGATCCCGCTCGCGGTGGAGCTGCGGCACCCCAGTTGGCAGGCCGAAGAGGTGTTCGAGCTGTTGGAACGGCACCGCACGGCGTACGTGGTGATGAGCGGAGCCGGGCTGCCGTGCGTGCTGCGGGCCACCGCGAGTCAGGTCTACCTCCGCCTGCACGGCCCCGATCATCAGCATCTGTACGGGGGCTCGTACTCCGACACCGACCTGGGCTGGTGGGCTGACCGGATCCGGGAATGGCAGGGCCAAGGGCGCGAGGTGTACGCGTACTTCAACAACGACGGCGGTGGCCACGCGGTGCGCAACGCGTGGACCTTGCAGGCCATGCTCGGCCAGTAGCCTGATCGAGTCAGGAGTCCGCCGGGCCTAGCCAGCGAGGTCCGCTCCCGCGGCCAGCAGTCGTGGATGATGCCCAGCCCAGCCCAGGCCTGGCCGCCGAGCCAGGTAACCGACCTCAGTAGTGGAAGTCCCAGATGATCGCCATGTGGAGCGTGTGGACAACGGTGAAGAGAGTTGCGGCGCCGAGGTACATCCACGGCCGGTAGCGCGGGAAGAAGCGAAGCTCGGATCGTAGACCGATTCCCGTGAACAGGAGAACCGACGTCCAGGCGAGTGCTGTGAATCTCACAGCACTGATACTCCACGCACTGGTGGGTGCCCAGACGACGGCCACCCAGGCCGCGACATAGGCCGTGAGCGCTCCCGAGTAGACGGCAAGCGCTGGCTTCGTGCGTCGCGCCCGCGGCGAGAGGGGCATCAGCAGCGGCACGCCGAAGACCACCCCGCGCAGTACGGTCTCGCTTACAGTCAGCCAGCCAGGAATGTCGGGCCCGAGGCTCCCCGGCGCAAGGGGCGGCGGCAGCCTGCCGACCAGCACGAGGTCAAGGACCAGGATCGGGATCAGCAACCAGAACCGGTTCTGCGACAGCTGGACCCAAGGCCGGCCCGGAGCGACGCCTGACAGCGGATCACGTCCACGATGAGCTGGCCCAGGGTGGCGTACACCAGGTGGGGTTCCCTGAGGAGGAGCTCCCGAGGTGGCTAGGTATCCGCTGGGAGTGCGGTTGGTTCTCATGGGTTGGTCCTGTCGGGGAACGGTCGGTGGAGCGGTGCTCGTGCGGGTGCCGCCACGCCGCGGGCTGAGCCGGGCCTCAGGTTTGCGCGAGGACGGTGTCGGTCATCAGCTGGTGGAACAGGTCGGGTTGTTCGAACAGGGGCCGGTGGCCGGAGGTGCCGAAGGTGATCCACTGTTTGGCGGGGGCGTCGAGCAGGTCGAACCACTGCCGGGCGGGGCCGAGCCGGCCGGGGGCTTCGTGGCGTCCTTCCATCAGGTAGACGGGGACGGTGAGGTGGGTGGCATCGGTGCGGAAGTCGATGTCCTGCAGCTGGGGGTAGAGGACGGCGAAGACGTCAAAGAAGCCGGCGAAGGCGTGGAGTTGCTCGATCAGGGTGTACTCGGTGACGAAGAGGTTCTCGGAGAACCCGCCGGCGCCCTCGGAGTTGGGGGTGTGGTCGTACGGGTAGACGAGGCCGTTGGTCAGCGTCGGCTCGTAGTCGAGCAGGTCGGTGTAGGGCGGGGGACCGCTGGCGATCAGCTTGGCGATGAGCGCGGTGTTGCCGGTCTGGCGAGCCCAGGCGAGGGTGTCGGCGTAGAAGACGACGTCGGTGGCACGGGGGTCGATCATCTGGCCGACGCCGACGTAGGCCCGGTACAGCTCGGGGTGCTGTTGGGCGGCGAGGACGCCGAGGATGGTGCCGTAGGACTGGCCGAGGAGGTAGATCTTGTCCTGGTCGAACCGGCTGCGGAGGTAGTTGCTGACCTCGACGGTGTCGCTGACGGCTTGTTCGAGCGTGAGCGTCGAGGTCGGGTCGAGGTCGTCGTAGGACTTGCCGGTGCCGCGCTGGTCCCAGGTGACCACGACGAAGTCCTGTTCGAGCGCTTGGCTGTGGCGGCGCATCGCTCCCAGCTCGGTGCCGCCGGGGCCGCCGGCCAGGAAGAGCAGGACCGGGTTCTTGGTGTTGGAGCCGCGGATCATCATGGTTTGGTCATGGCCGCCGACCGGGACCCGGATCAGCTCGGCGACGCTGCCCGCCATGGGGGTTCTGGTGGCGGAGAGGATGGGGTCGGTGCTGGCGGGTCGCATGATCCCGGCGGTCAGCGCGAGAAGGGCCACCGCCGTGACCACGGTGGCGGCGCGTCGCGTGACCAGCCAGGCTTGTGCCCGACCTGCGGTGTTCTGCCGTCCTTCGTGCTGGCGTCGCGCGAGGCCGGCGCCCAGGGCCGCGCCGAGGATCATCGGCAGCAGCGCCAGGACCGCGTGCAGGCCGCGGCCGAGGGCGAAGGCGAGGATGCCGAACGTGCCGCCGTTGCCGAGCCGGATGCCGTCCACGAGGGGGCCCGTGGTGGTGGCGCGGCTGAGTTCGAAGACGGCGGCGAAGAGGACCGGCGTCAGCAGCATCGCCCACCGGCTGCGCAGCCACCATCCACCGAGAGCTCCGACGGCCAGACTGACGCCGATGGCCGTCACGGCCTGAACGGTGGTGATGGGTCCGCGTGGCGTCCACCAACCAGCCAGCAGGCCCCATCCGGTTGCCACCGTCAACGTCGCCGCAACGCCCACCCATCGGCGACGGAGCCGTCGTGTCAGAGGCGCGTCGGTGCGATGGGTCGGGCGGGACGGCCTGATCGTCATCACGGCTGGTTCCTGCCTACGCTTGGTGTTCTGGCCACTGCAGCGTGTGCAGGGTTGATCGGATGCAAGCTGTGAACCGGCAGGACGGTGTCAGCCATGAACACCCTTTTCGTATCGGCGGCCATGGCGACAGCGGTGCGCGATGCGCCTTGGATCGCGCCGGTCAGTCCTCGGGTCAGCGGCTCGTGCTCTTCGATCGACCTTCGGCGTCTTTAGCGAGGCGAATGCCCCAGTCACGGGCGCGGTCCAGCTCCCCCGGCAGCAGCGGACCTTTGGTGTCGAAGACATAGAAGCTCTCTGGCCCGGTGGCGGCCGCGAAGCCCCGGTGCCGGGCGAGCTTCGCGGCCTTCCTGGCTGCCGAGCCAGGCAGTCTGCGCACCTTGTCGACTCGCGTGTCGAAGGTAGCGACCGGGCGGCGTGAGCATGGGAACGTAGCCGCCCGATCCACTCCCGAATTCCGACCGCCTCGCCGCCTTGGGTGGCGCCCTGCTTGAACGCGTCCTGGCGGGTCCGTGGGCGGGAGAGGGAGAACGCATGAGTGGGGCCGCCGACCACAGTCAGGGCGACGTCCTCAGGTATGGAGTCCGGCGCCTCGACGACCTCGACGACGGCAACGTCCAACTCCTGGGCGAGCCCGGCAGCGATGGAGCGGGCCACCTGCTCAGTGTTGCCCCACATGGACTCATAGACGACGAGCGCCTTCATCTGGGTTCCTCTTCGATTATGACGTTCAGTACGTGCTTGAGACCGGTGGCCGCTCCTCCACGGTCTCAGCGCTGAGGAAGGTGGACTAGGGCCAGAGGTCCCGGCCACCCCGTCTGCCACCGGGCGGGACCTGACGTGCCACACCGACTGAATCCGCTCCGTCGTTGCGGCGGTGCTTTGGTGTCGTTGCAGGCCGAGGAGTGAGGTCCGTCGCTTGTCAGTGGGATGGCGCGACGGATGCGGGGTAGTTGACGCGCTCACGGGTCGGTGCCGGGGAGAGTTCACTGGCCGGTCAAGGCTCCCGGGCGCCGGGACGTTCGGCCCCTGGTCCCATCGGGGTCTTCAAATCCTTGATCAACCACGCGTGACCTATGACGATTCCACGCCTTGTGGGGTTGTCGGGTCAAGACGCTGGAGACTCCTCGCACTGCGCCGGTCCCAGCCGCGGGTCGGGCCTGCTCGTCCTCCCCGAAGCGCTGCGCTCAGATGGTCGGATCGGCATCGCCCCGCGCGTCCATCTGCTCGTTACCCCCAGAGAGTAGTGCCCGTGTTCGCTCGGATGATCGCCCGGGACTTCACCCGCAACCGCAGCGTCACCGTGCTCTTGGTCGTGCTGATGATGCTGTCGGTTGTCCTGGCGACTGATCATCATGCTGCACGCATGCCCCCTGCCCTGACGTCCGAGAGCGGCTGCATTCAGGCCCGCAGGTGGCTCCGCCCGTGCCAGCAGGACGGCCTCCCCAACTTCGGTCCGATGCCGGACCTACCGGATGCGGGCCGACCTGGTCCGACAGCCCGGCCGCAATCAGAGCAGGGTCGGGCGAAGCGGCTCGGACGAGCGTCCGGCGGGTCGGGCTGCTCGAAGCAGCCATCCCAGCGTGGTGAGGGACATCAGGAGCACGAGCCCGACGGGAGCGGTGATCGCCCACCCGGGCTCATGGCCGCGGGCGTTCGCCACGAACGGGGTGACCATGATCGGTAGGCAGGTCAGCGCCAGCCAGGTCAGCTGGGCCGCCGCCGTGGCGTAACCCCAACGGTGCCGTCGCAGCAGCAGGACCCCACTGGTCGCGACGGCCGGCAGGAAGACCGCGAGATCCAGGACGTACACCGGGTTGGTGGGGATGTTCCACTGGCTCGCGCTGCGGGAGGGCCGCTGCGCGAGCAGATCGGGCAGGATCTCCCTCAGCCACAGCAGTGCGAACAGAGCGGCGGCCACGATGAGGAACCACCCGGGCCAGCGCAGGGTCCTCCCGACGAAGCGAGCCTGGATGGCGCGCGCGTCGACCGTAGCCAGGCTGCCGAGGAGCGCGAAGATCGACAGGCCGAGTACCGCGACCCAGACCAGGAACAAGGGCCCGAAATGGATCGAGAAGGCGTAGATGGCGTAGTTGTAGACCGTGAACCCGAGGCATCCGAGCCAGCCGAAGTACGCCCCCAGCTGTCCTCGGCGCGCCCGCCAGCCGAGGACCACGATGAGTGGGGCGACCAGCAGCAAGTTGACCAGGTCCTGCGCCGCAGCCTGATCGGCCAGGATCACGGTCTCCTGGCCGTAGATGGCGGCAGCCGGCACCAGCCCGACCACACTGCCCGCCGCCGCCAGCAGCGCCGCGGCAGCCGCCAACCAGATGGACAGTCCGGGCAGCCAACCCGGTACGGGTGCACCACCCACATCGGGCGGCTTCGCCCGCTCAACCTGACGAGCAGGCACCTGGGCTGGTCGCGTGTGCGTCGTCGCAGCGCCCGGCTCAGTCGCCCCGCCAGGCTGGTGCTCATCGGCGTGCCGCTGAGTGACAACGGTGGCGGTGAGGTGGGTTTGGATGGCGTCGTCGTTGCCGACGCCCTGGGCGGCGTCCACCATGGGCTGGCTCAGCGCGGCGGGTTCGCCGGTCATCGGAAGGTCACCCTGGTGATCTGGGCCCGGAAGAACTCGCCGTCTCGCTGCCGCTCGGTCCCGTGCCACCAGCCGGCCCGGACGGCGGCGGGGGTTGTGATTCCGCCGTCGGTGCGTTCGTCCTCCACAGTGACGCCGAACGGGTACCGGCCGAACGGCCGGCCGTCGGGGTTCCCCCAGCGTTGGATGAGGAGGTCCTGCAGCTGGCCGCCTGGGCCGAGGTTGAGCTCGACGCGCTGCTCCTCTACTGCGGTGCCCCAGACGGCAACCGCGGTGTCCGGGCCGGTGGCGCTCCAGAGGGCGCTGGGGAAGCCGGTGGGAATCATGACGATCTCCGAGGCGAGGCGACCGGCGGCGCTGCAGGCGGTGTCGGATCCCCGGGCCGTGATGACCGGCAACACGTCGAGCAGCCGCCAGCGCATCTCTGCGGTGCCGGCGCTGAGCCGGTCGTAGCCGACCACGGGTACGCCGAACAGCCGGGTCCGTGCCGCCCAGATGTAGCCGCGACCGGGCGCGATGACCTGGCCGGCGGTGAACGGGTGCCAGCTACCCAGCTTGATCTGGCCGACCATCGACACCTGCACCGACTTCCACAGCGGGGTGCCGGCGGCGATGGAGTGGGTCAGGTACCGCTGTGCCGGCTCGGGTAGATCGGCCACCATGGACGGGTCGAACTGCGCAGCATGGGCCGTAGCGGCACCCAACTGAGCCCAGTCGTGGCGCACCCGGCGCGCAGCCCAGGGGATCGCCGCCGCGAGCGGCGGAGGGCGGGAGGTCGTGGTCCCAGCGCCAGTGGTGTGTGAATCGTCCATGCGCGGTCCTTCCGATGGTGGCACAGACCCGATGGTGGTCGAGACGTGCCCGAGATGCTGCCGTCCGGCCGGGCTCGGCTCCCCGTCCCGTGGACCTCCCACGCTGCCCTTTGGCTCGGCGCCGGCGGTAGACCCGTACGTCGGTCGGGGGCGGGACGTTCGTCACTGGACGACCTCGCCCCGGGCTACCCGGGCCGAACACGAGGGGGACCTTCGGCCCTGGTTCGGCACTGGACCCGTCCTTAGCCTTCGACTAGCACCCCCACGGGTGAGCTTGCTGAGCTGAGGACGGCGACCAGATGGCTCCAACCTCGGTTCCGGAGGAGCGTCGAACTGTGCTCGACCGGGTGAGCGCGGACGACTTGATGTCGCTCGTCGGCGACAGTCGCGCCGCTCCGCTGCAGGTGGGGGCGGTGCTCGTGCTGGGCGGCCCTGCTCTGGATCCGTTGGTCATTCGCACCCGTCTGGAGGGGCGACTGCCGGCCGTGCCGCGGTTGCGCCGACGGCTGGCTCCGGTGCCGTTCGGGTGCGGGAGGCCGGTGTGGCTCGACCATGAGGCCTTCGACATCGACGAGCACTTCTTCGTCCACGATCCGGGGAGCCCCCTCAGCCACCAGGAGTTGCTCGACCTGGCCGCCGAGCTGGTCGCCCACGCACTCTCTCGGGACCGCCCGCTGTGGCGGATCACCTTCGTCCCTGAGGTGGCGCCGGGCGGGTCGGCGCTGGTCGCGGTGTTCCATCACGTGCTGGCGGACGGGCTGGCCGCGGTGAGCTTGCTCGCCGACCTTCTCGCTGCAGAGCGAGCGCCAGACAGGTCGTGCTTCCCTCAGCCGGAACCTGGTCGACGCGCCCTCCTGCTCGACGCCACCTGGAGCCGCCTGGCCCGGGTCAGACAGCTGCCGACGAGGCTGGCGCGGCTCGGCGCCGCAGTGGTGGCGGTCGGCCCGACGCTGTGGTCGAGAGCCGAGCCCTGCTCGCTCAACCAGCCAAGCGGCCCGCGCCGATGCCTCCGTACGGTCACCACGGATCTGCAGGGGCTGATCGCGGCCGCGCACCAGCACGGCGCGACGGTCAACGACGTCATCCTGACCGTGGTCGCCGGCGCGCTGGCGGACCTGCTGGCCGGCCGGGGTGAGCACGTGGAGCGTCTCGTCGTCTCGGTCCCGTTCGCCATCCCGTCGCAAGGCGGCGCGTCCGACCTCGGGAACCACAGTGGAGTTGTCGCGGTGCGGCTACCCACCACAGGGTCATTCGTCGAACGGCTGGCGAGCGCCGCGACCACCACCAAAGCGGCTAAACGGCACCTGCGCGGCGCATCCACAGCCGTGCTCGCGCCGGTGTTCCGGCTGCTGGACCGCCTTGGTCTCTATCAGCACTTCGTCGACCACCAGAGACTGATCCACACCTTCGTGAGCAACGTCCGAGGTCCGGACCGGGCTCTGGAACTCCTCGGCCGACCCCTCGCCGAGCTGATCCCGCTGAGCCTGGCCGCCGGCAACGTCTCCGTGGCCTTCACCGCGCTGTCCTACCGCGGCCGGCTCACTGTCACCGTCAACGCCGACGCGGTCACCTGCCCGGACCTGGACCGGCTCGGTGAGGCTCTGACTGACCGACTGCAGGAGCTGACGAGACCGGCTTCACCCCGGCCGGCTACCTCGCAGCCGTAGCAGCTGTTCGACCGGGGCCCGGGTGGGGTTTGCCAGCCTCCCGCGGCAGCCAGTCGACGATGCCGAGCAGCGCGAAGACGACCACCAGCTGCAGCAGGCCGGAGACGACGTAGATCAGCTGCGCCCAGGTGAAGGCCCGGATGAAGCCGATCTCGGCGACGATCCAGATGACCATGCCGAAACCGGCGACAGCGGACCAGAGCAGTGCGGACGACCGGTGCTGCAACAGACGTATCGAAGCCATGGTCTGGGTGCCACCCACCACGACCGAGAGGATGAGGCCCGGCACGAGGAACGTGGCGAACGGGGACTCCGCCAGCAGTGACACGGGCATCGAGAGCCCGTCGGCCACGACCATCCCGACGCCACCGCCGACGGCGGAAACGGCGTGGAACAGTGACACCACCAGCAGGGTCCGGTAGGCCACCGCCCGCAGTCTGCTCTCGGATCTATGGGTCAAGTTGACGCGCACATCGCCTCCTGAGGCGCGGGGTGACCCAGCCTGGGCCGCTGTCCGTGCCATGGACCCTACGGCGCTGGCGGTAGTGCGCATCAGGGCCGAACGGCCCTGCCAAAAGGTGGCCGAGCGGGACCTAGGTCACTGTTCCCGTGACCGGAGGGGGTTCAGATTTGAAGGCAGGACAACCGAGGGGATCACCATCATGACTGTGACCGGCGCAGGCGCTCGCACCCAAGTGCCGCCAGCACCACCAGCGTCCCGGACGGCGCGGTACGTCGTGCTGCTCGTGGTGGGCGTGCTGCTGGCGGGACTCGGCCTCGTCCTCACTGGTGCGGCGGCCGGTCTCGGGGCTGCCGTCTTCCAGCGCGGCAGCCACGGCTACCTCTCTTCGCCGACCGAGCGGTACGCCGTTGACACGTACGCCATCACGTCGGAGAAGCTGGATGTGGTGCTGGATCAGGGCCTGCCGTCCACCGGAGCGTCCAGGATCAGCGCCAAGATCTTGCTGCGCGCGACATCGGGGACAGTCGGCCAGGACATCTTCGTCGGCGTCGGGCCGCAAGCCGATGTGGCGCGCTACCTGGCTGATGTCGAGCACTCGGAGCTGTCGCAGATCCGCTTCGCCCCGTTCCGCCCCAGCTATGAGACATCGCCGGGTTCTCGGTTACCGGCACTGCCCGCCGCACAGGACTTCTGGACCCTGTCGGCGCAGGGCCCGGGGACTCAGCAGGTCGAGTCAGAGCTGCGAACCGGGAACTGGGCCGTGGTGATCATGAACGCCGACGCCAGCAGGCCGGTCGCAGTGGACCTGCAGGCCGGAGTTGGCTCGACTGTCTTCGCACCTGTCGCTCTCGGAACTCTCGTGGCGGGTCTCGCATTGCTGGCGGGGGGAATCGTGACGATGGTGACCGGTGCCTCCGGCCTGGGAGGCGGTCTGCCCTCCGTCGCGAGCGCGACGTCGTCGGTCCCGGGGGGAGCGCCCGGGAACCCGCCGGCGCCGTCTGCACCGGCACCATCGGGCACACTGGGCGCGCGGGCAGCAGGCGGCTATCCGGCCCGGCTCACCGGTGAACTGGACCCCGACCTCTCCCGCTGGCTGTGGCTGGTGAAATGGGCCCTCGCCATCCCGCACTACATCCTGCTGGCGTTCCTTTGGTGCGCGTTCCTGGTCACCACGGTGGTCGCCGGGTTTGCGGTGCTGTTCACCGGCCGCTACCCCCGCCGCCTGTTCGCGTTCAACGTCGGGGTGCTCCGCTGGAGCTGGCGGGTCGGGTTCTACGCCTACGCCGCCCTCGGTACCGACCGCTATCCCCCCTTCACCCTGGCCAAGACGGACTACCCGGCCGACTTCGACGTCGACTATCCCGAGCACCTCTCCCGTGGCCTCGTCCTGGTCAAATCTTGGCTGCTGGCCGTCCCGCACCTGATCATCGTGGGCTTCTTCAGCGCCAACATCTCCTACTGGTGGGTCACTCGAGGCAGCTGGTCGGCGAACCTGCCGACCACCGCCGGCATCTCCCTGCTCGGTCTGCTCGTCGTCGTCGCCGGCTTCTTCCTGCTGGTCACCCGGGAATATCCGACCGCGCTGTTCGATCTGGTTCTCGGGCTCAACCGCTGGCAATACCGCGTCATCACCTACGTCGCCTTGATGCGGGACGACTATCCGCCCTTCCACCTCGACCAAGGAGGGCATGATCCCGCTCCCGTCGGTCCGCAAACCCCCGTCGTCGAACCGGAGCCCGAACGCATCGGAGTGTGAGGCAGAAGTTGGTGAGGTGCCGTGAGTCATCGGTCGGCGACGGCGGACGGGGATCCGCGGCATCAGGCCGGCTGGCAGCGGTGTTCCGGCTGGGCCACCGCCTGCGGGCCGCGACGTCCTAACCTGGAGTGAGGATGATCATCTCAGACGCGGGTCCCCGGTCGGCTCCGCCGCTACGGCGACGGGCATGACCAGGTCAGGTGCGGTCGATTCCGAGGGCCACCCCGACGTCCTGCGCGTGCCGATGCCTGACGAGGGCGGCCAGCTCACCACGACTCAGCAACGGGTTGGCGATCTGCTGGCTGCGAACCAGTCGATCGTCGGCGAGCTGTCCCTGCCGCTGGTGCTGCGGCGGATCGTGGAGGCGGCCGCGCAGGTCGCGAACGCCCGGTACGCCGCGCTCGGCGTGATCGGCCCGGACGGCCTGCTCGAGCAGTTCCTGCACACCGGCATGGACGAGGCGACCGTGCGCCGGATCGGGCACCTGCCGCAGGGCCACGGGGTGTTGGGCGCGGTGATCGCCAACCCGGACCCGATCCGGCTCGACCGCATCGCCGACGACCCCCGCTCTTCCGGCTTCCCTCCCTCTCACCCGCCGATGGTCAGTTTCGTGGGCGTTCCGGTGCGGGCTCGTGACGTGGTCTACGGCAACCTCTACCTGACCGACCGCCGCGACGGCCGTACCTTCACCGACGAGGACATCGACCTCGTCGAGGCCTTGGCGGCCACGGCGAGCATCGCCATCGAGAACGCGCGACTCTACGAGGAGGCCGGACGCCGTCAGCAGTGGCTGCGGGCCTCCGGCACCATCACCCGGGAGCTGCTGTCCGCAGTCGTCCCCGAGCTGGAGGTGCTGGAGCACATCGCCGGGAGCGTACAGCAGCTGGCCGCCGCGGACGTGGTGACGCTCGTGCTGCCACCCGACGACGACCCGGACCAGCTGGAGATCGCGGTCGCGACCGGGCTCGGTGCCGAGGAGTTGACCGGGTCCCGGTTCCCCGCCCACCACAGTCTCGCTGAGCAGGTGATGGCTGATGGGCTCGGTGTTCTGCTCGGCGCGGGTGAGGAGCACGCGTGGCGCGTGCACCTGGACTCGGTGGTGCCGGCCGGTCCGGTGATGGCCCTGCCGCTGACCGGCGAATGGGCGTCACGGGGCGCCATCGTCCTCGGTCGGGTCGCCACCCGCGCTCCGTTCAACCAGGCCGATCTCGAGATGGCGGCCGCCTTCGCCGAACAGGCGGCACTCGCCCTCGAGCTGGCCGAGGCTCGCGCCGACCACCAGCGGCTGAGTGCCCTCGAGGACCGCGACCGCATCGCCCGGGACCTGCACGACCACGTCATCCAGCGCCTGTTCGCCTCCGGCCTCGGCGCGCAGAGCCTGATTCAGCGCAGCCCGGACGCCGCCGTTCAGGAGGGTCTGATCCAGATCATCGCCGAGCTGACGGGCACTATCCGCCAGATCCGCAGCACGATCTTCGCGTTGCGGGACCCGACCTCGGATACGCCTTCGCTCCGACGGGTGGTCGGCCTGCTCGCCACCCAGCTCACCCCGATGCTGGGCTTCCGGCCCGAGGTCCACCTGGCCGGCCCGCTCGACACGCTCGTGGAGGAGCCGGTCGTGAACGACGTGGAGGCGGTGGTGCGGGAGTCGCTGACCAACATCAGCCGGCACGCCGAGGCGACGGCGGCGGCCGTTCTGCTCGACGTGGACAGCACCCGGCTCTCCGTGGTAATCACCGACAACGGCACCGGCACCAACTCGCACAGCACGTGGAGCGGGTTGGCCAACCTGCGCGCCCGCGCCGAGCGGCACGGCGGCACATTGCTCGTCGACCACCAATCTGAAGGAGGGCTCCGACTGCGATGGACGATCCCGATCACCCTGTAACGGCTCGACCGACTCGCATCTTCGTCCTCGACGATCATGAGCTCGTCCGTCGCGGCCTGGTGAACCTGATGGCGTCGACGCCGGACCTCGTCGTAGTGGGTGAGGCGGCAACCGCCGCGGCCGCGCTGCGCCGGATCCCGGCGGTGCGGCCCGATATCGCCCTGCTGGACGAGCGACTGCCCGACGGCAGCGGCATCAGCGTCTGCCGCGACATCCGTTCCAGCCTGCCGGACGTCCGCTGCCTGATCCTCACCTCTTTCGACGACGATGAGGCGCTGTACGCGGCGGTGATGGCCGGCGCGTCGGGCTACCTGCTGAAGGAGATAGTCGGATCGACCTTGCTGGAGGACATCCGTCAGGTGGCGCGCGGCCGTTCCCTGCTGGATCCTGCGGTCATTCAGAAGCTCATGGAGAGGCTGCTGGCGCCGGCCCCGAAGGATCCGCTGGTCCGAGGACTGACCCCGCGCGAGCTGGAGATCATCGACCTGATCGCGGACGGCTGCACCAACCGGCAGATCGGCGAACGACTGTTCCTGGCCGAGAAGACGGTCAAGAACTACGTCACGTCGGTGCTGATGAAGCTGGGAATGGAGCGCCGCACCCAGGCCGCGGTCTTCGGCTCCACCGTCAGGCTGCGTGCCGCCGGACGGACCGAACACCGCCCGCGCGAGTGAGCAGGACATTGGTCATCAAGAGTCAGTGGTCATGCCCATCCTTGTCGCAGTGATCATCGGCGTGGTCATCCGTGCGGTCGATCATCCCGTTCGTGAACGTGCTGGGTCAGGTGTCCCGCCGGACCGGACGATGCCGATCCGTTCCGGTCCGGTGGACGTCACCCCACCGCCCGGCAGGGTGACCCCGCTCAGGTCGCGGCCTCGGTCGGTGCGCCGGTCCTTGGGCACCATCGCGACGGGACAGTACAGCTGCGCTAGCACCGGACGGGCCGCCGTGAGGGACCAGGCACCTGGCCGGTCGATACGGCGCTTTGGCGGACCGACCACCAGGAGGCGGGCGTGGCGAGAGCCGTCCAGGATGACCTGGGCCAGTTTGTCCGGGGTCATCGTCATCGTCACCGGCACTCCGGGATGGTCCTGTCGCAGCCCGGCCATGATCTTGGCCAGGTCGGCCGCCCGAGCGGGCCGGTCGGCGGGAACGACCGCCAGGGGGAGGGTCTGCAGGGCCACGACGGACCACCCGCGTCGGTCGGCTTCGCCGAAGGCGAAGTCGAGCACGACACCGGCCGCGGTCTCGGCATCCAGGCCGACGACGACCGATGGGGACAGCGTCCGGTTCCGGCTCCAGTGCGCCGGCACGATCACGATCGGGCACAAGGCGGCGGCGGCGACCGAGGACCCCACCGGTCGGATGAGGGCCGAGTCCGACGGATCGGCGCGGTGCTGTCCCAGGACGATCATCGCGACCTGCCCGCTCAGCCGCTGCAGCATCAGCAGTGGCGTCGTCAGCTCAGCCGCGGTCTCCACGTCCACGCCGGCCGGAACGGTGACCTGGGACAGTGCGTCGGTGGTGACCCGGTACGCCGCCGCCAGAGCCGCGGCGGCCAGCCCGGACGCCGTGACAGCGGACCCTTGGGGCGGCAGCTGGTAGGCGTGCACCACGAGCAGCCACATGCCACGGGACTCGGCCGCGCCGGCGGCGTAGCGCAGGGCATCGACGCCCTCCGCAGAGCCGTCCACGCCCACCACGACCGCTTGGTCGTCGGCGTACCTAGCCATGGCGCGATCCCTCATTCCTCTCCTGCTGGCCTGTGCTCGGTGAGCTGAGGCCGACATCCATCGTTGCCGATCCGGGTTCGGCGATCGAGGACAGGACGTCCTGCGGGTCGGGACCTTGGTCTTGATCGAGGGGGCGAGTCAGCGGCGGCGCCCAAGAGGACATCGCGATCATGCGGCCGATCGATGCTCTGCGGGAGCCCACCACTTCGCCGCTCACATCCACGTCTGGCCACCCAGCCACGGGCGTCGTCGAGAACCTCGAGGCAGCCAGCCCCCGAACGGCCAGGTCGAGCGGGGGGAGCGACGGGCGAGCCTGAAGGGGTTTCGCTGATGGGCCGTTGGGTAGACACACCGATAGCGGAGGGCGGCGGGCCATCCGATTCGGCCTCGAGGAGGAGCCAGCACCGATGAGTCAGGCTGGGCAGCAGATCCCCTACCCGGGACTGCAGAGCGAGATGACGCCGGTACCCGACTGCGGCGAGGACAGCTATCGCGGCACGGGACAACTCGCCGGCAAGGTCGCGGTGATCACCGGAGGTGATTCCGGCATCGGACGGGCCGTCGCGATCGCGTACGCGCGTGAGGGTGCTGACGTGCTGATCAGCTACCTCAGCGAGGACTCCGATGCCAAGGACACGGCACGGCTGGTCGAGGAGGCCGGGCAGCGGGCGGTTCTCGTACGGGGCGACCTGGCTGACCCGCAGCACTGCCGCGAGATCATCGCGACCGCGCTGCGCGAGCTCGGCGGAATCGACATCCTGGTCAGCAACGCCGCCTTCCAGATGAGCCACACGTCGCTGCTGGAGGTCAGCGACCAGGAGTGGGACCGCACCATCGCCACCAACATCAGCGCCATGTTCCACCTGTGCAAGGCCGCACTGCCGCACCTCAAGCCAGGCGCGTCCATCATCGGCTCGTCCTCGGTGAACTCCGACTCGCCGTCGCCTCAGCTCGCCCCGTACGCGGCCACCAAGGCGGCCATCGCCAACTTCTGCGCCAGCCTGGCCCAACTGCTCGGCGACCAGGGGATCCGGGTGAACAGCGTGGCGCCGGGCCCGATCTGGACCCCGCTGATTCCCGCGACCATGCCGCCGGAGAAGGTGGCGAGCTTCGGCACCGACACCCCGCTCGGCCGTCCCGGTCAGCCCGCCGAGCTGGCGTCCACCTATGTGCTCCTGGCTTCAGACGCCGGAAGCTACATCTCCGGGGCGCGCATCGCGGTCACCGGCGGACGCCCCATCCTGTGACCGTGCCAGACCTGAACCCAACCGAAAGGCGATCCTGACCATGGCCAGTTCCACCAGCTCCACCGCTGCCGCCCGCCGTCCCGTCTTCCGCGCCTCGCAGGAGATGGCCGATCTGCTCCAGCAGGTGCACGTCGACCTGATCGAGTTGCACCTCCAGGGCAAGCAGGCGCACTGGAACGTGGTGGGTACCAACTTCCGCGACCTGCACCTCCAACTGGACGAGATCATCGATGCGGCTCGGCTGTTCTCCGACGAAGTGGCGGAGCGGATGCGGGCGATCTTCATCACCCCGGACGGTCGCTCGGCCACCGTGGCCGCCAAGAACTCCCTGCCGGAGTTCCCCGAGGGCGAGGTCGACACCAGCAAGACCGTGGATCTGATCACCGAGCGCCTCTACGCCACCTGCGAGACGCTCCGCTCGGTGCACGATCCGATCGACGAGGAGGATCCGACGACCGCCGACATCCTGCACGGCATGATCGAGAAGTTCGAGCAGTACGCCTGGATGGTGGGTGCGGAGAACCGGATCGCCAACCGGTCCGCGCCACGTCCGATCCACGAATGAGCGATTCGGCGCCCGACGACAGGGCCCTACGGGGAGGGGACAATCCATGAGCACGGACACGCCCAACCGGTCGAGAGACCAGGACGGCCCGCAGGTCAATCCCGGCGGACACCGCAACAGCTGCCGACCGGCGCGAGGTGGTGGGCCGGGAGAAGGCCGCGTTCGGCGGCATGAAGTTCGGCAGTTCCTTCTTCGGCTGGTTGGCGGCCTCCGGCACCGCGGTGCTGCTGACCGCGCTGGTCAGCGCCGTCGGTGCCGCGCTGGGCCTCAGTCGTGGGGTCGACGTGACCAATCCGACCGAGCAGCAGGTCCAGAGCGTCGGGCTGATCGGCGGGATCGCGTTGCTGGCGGTGATCTTCGTCGCCTACCTCGCCGGCGGCTACGTCGCCGGTCGGATGGCGCGGTTCAACGGGATCAAGCAGGGGGTCGGGGTGTGGCTATGGGCGCTGGTCATCGCGATCGTGGTCGCCGTCGTCGGCCTCGCCGCCGGCTCCCGTTACGACGTACTGGCCCGGGTCAACACCTTCCCGCGGATCCCGCTGAACGAGGGCACGCTGACCACCGCCGGTGTCATCGTGGCCGTCGCCGTGGTGCTGGTCAGCCTGGTCGGAGCGGTGCTCGGCGGCCTGGCCGGCATGCGTTTCCACCGCCGCGTCGACCGGGTCGGCCTTGGTCGCTGACCGGGCGCACCCTAGGGTGACGCTGTGACCACGGGGGTCTGGCTGGCCGTCGGCATCGGTGTCGGGATCGTCGTGGTGGTGGGCGCCCTGGTGGCGCTGTCGCCGCTGCTGCGCGCTCGCCCGCCGGCCGCCGCCGAGGGCTCCTCGGGAGGGGCGATGCCGACGTCGGCCGGAGCCATGCTGAAGGGTTTCGGATATCTGTACGCCCCTCGTCGCGGCGCTCGGCACACCGATAGCGTCAACCACCGGTTCACCCGGGCGATGCTGCGCATCGACGCCGTCGACCCCTACCTGGCGCCGCGACGGATCGGGCTCGCCCTGGCCGAGGCGGGGTTCACCGTTGCGGAGCCCCCGACCGAGGAATCCCTGACCGCGGAATCCCGGACCGCGGAATCCCTGACCGCGGAACCCCTGACCGCGGAATCCCTGAGCGCGGAATCCCTGACGGCGGAGCCACCGACCGACGGCGACGCAGCCCGTGTCGACGGCGAGCCCGAGCACCCGAGGAATGCAGATGAGTGAGCAGCCGTCCAGAGCCGAGCGCTACGCCGACCCGTTGCAGGTCTACGCCGAGGCCGACGAGCAGACCCGCGCGGTGATCGAGAAGGAACTGGACCGGATCAACGAACTCGACCAGCGCGATCAGGCGCTCAACGCGCGCGGGCTCACCTACGGGGTCATCGTCACGCTGGCCTTCCTGGCTGCCTGCGTGTTCCTGGTGGCGAGTGGCAAGGGCGTCGAGGGGACCGTGCTGGGGGTCGTCTTCATCATCGCCCTGGTGGCCGTGCTCGCGGTCGGCCGCCGCCGCTGACGTGGCGCCGGCCAGCTCCGGCGCTCGCTTGATGAGATCGATGTTCCGCTTCCGTGTGTTTACAACGTAAACGCCTGGGTATGAACTGAACGAGCGGATCGAGTCGAGACGCCCGCAGGTCGGCCTCACGCGCTGACCAGCCCATATCGAATCGCTGATTGGAGCAGTTCGTGTCCAGTTCTCCGTACGACAACGGCCCCGGGGGGCCCACCGAAACAACCCTGGGCGGTGAGTCCTACCCCGCTACCGACCCGAGCGGGCCGGTCGACCCGGCCCAGCCCGGTTACGCCCAGCCCGGTTACGCCCAGCCCGGCTACTCCCAGCCCGGCTACCCCAGCCCGGTTACGACCCAGCCCGGCTATACCCAGCCCGGCTACACCCAGCCCGGCTACACCCAGCCCGGAGCGCTGCCGGCCGATAGTGCGCAGGAGTTCGAACCGTCGACGACTGAGCGTGGCCAAAGACGAGGCTGCGAAGGTCAAGGACACGGCTGTGAACGCCGGCGCCGACGTCGCCCAGACCGCGAAGGCCGAGGCCTCCAAGGTCGTGACGGAGGCCGCCACGCAGGCCAAGGACCTCTTGTCGCAACTGAGGTCGGAGGTGCGCGACCAGGGTGGCGTCCAGCAGCAGCGCCTCGCCGGCACGTTGCACGGGCTGGCCGCCGAACTCGGCGGCATGGCGGCGAAGTCCGACCAGGACGGGGCCGTCACCGACCTCGCCCACCGTGCCTCCCGCAAGGGTGGCGAGATTGCCCACTGGCTCGAGAACCACGAGCCCGAGGACCTGCTGGATGAGGTCAAGTCGTTCGCCCGCCGTCGCCCGGTGGCCTTCCTGGCCATCGCCGCTGCCGCGGGTGTCGTGGCCGGCCGGGTCGCCCGCGGCGCGGTCGCGACCAATACCAGCCTCGACTCGCCGTCCGAAGACGGCACCGGCGGCCCAGGCCAGACCTACGCCGGCCAGACCTACGCAGGCCAGAACTACGCGGGCCAGAACGACGCCGGCCAGACCTACGCCGGCACGTACGGCCACACCCCTGCGGCCGCGGCGGGCCGTATGAGTCGGGCGACTTCGCCACCGGGACGGGCCCGAACGGCCAGGGTGAGCCCACCGGGCTCGACGGCAGCGCGTACGACGCCGATCCGGCATGGCGTGGGGGAGATCTCGCCCGATGAGTGAGTACACAGCCGCGACCGCCGCCCGCCGGGCGGAAGCGGGGACCGACGCCGAGGAGGGCGGAACCCGCCAGATCGGTGCGGTGCTCGGCGACCTCATGCAGGACGTGTCCACGCTGGTCCAGCAGGAAGTCGAACTGGCCAAGGCTGAGGTGCGGCAGTCGGCCGCCAAAGCCGGCCAGAGCGCGGGCATGTTCGCCGGCGCAGCCGTAGCCGCCCACCTGTTCGTGGTGTTCTTGTCGATCGCGCTGTGGTGGGCGATCGGCGACCGGATCGGGCCCGGGTGGTCGGCGGTGATCGTCGCCTTCATCTGGTTGGCCGTCGGCGGCCTTCTGTTTGTGGTCGCACGGACCCAGCTGCAGAAGATCAGCGGACTCGACCACACCGCAGCGACGTTGGCGAAAGTTCCGAATGCACTCAAAGGACACGAGGAGAGAAACCGATGACGACGAACAGAGATCCAGAAGAGATCCGGGCCGAGATCGCCCGGACCCGCGCCGCGCTCAGCGATGACGTCGACGAGTTGGCTCAGTCAGCCAGGCCGCAGAATGTCGCCCGGCGCCAGGTCGGCCGCGTCAAGGGTGCTGTCGGCGACGTGAAGGATCGCGTGATGGGCTCCGACGGGCCTTCTGCGGGTGACCGGCTCAGCAGCACAGCTGCTGCCGCCGGGGACCGGATCGGAGCGACGACCTCCGCCGCCGGCGACGCGGTGGCTCAGGCTCCGGACGCGGTCAAGGCCAGGACGCAGGGAAATCCGATCGCGGCAGGCTTGATCGCCTTCGGTGCCGGCCTGCTGGTGTCCTCGCTCATCCCCTCGTCGCAGAAGGAGCAACGAGCGGTCTCGCAGCTCCAGGACAATCTCGAGCCGTTGAAGGAGCAGGTGACGGCTGCCGCCCAGGAGGTCGTCGAGAATGTCAGGGAGCCCGCCAAGGAGGCCGCCGAATCGGTGAAGGCCACCGCCTCGGAGGGTGTGGAGAACGTTCGGCAGGAGGGCGCCGGAGCGGCCGATGACATCGCCGCACAAGCCGAGGAGTCCAAGGACGCCGTTCAACAGGCGCGATAGCTCGGCGAGGGCGTCGGTCGGTTGCCCGACCGGCGCCCTGTGCGGCGTTCAACACCATTTCCCAGGGGTTGGGCGGCCAGGGGTCTGATGCCGCCTGGCGAGCTCTGGCGTGATGGCGGCCGTGGAGGCCGCATTCTGCAGGTTGGCGCTGCCCGCGTCCCCCGCTCGGCGCCGCTCAGCGCGTTCGGCATCGAGGGCCCTGTCCCACGCGCATCGGATGCGATCCATCATCTCCATCGTCGGCTCCGCTCCGATCCGGGCTCAGGCGACGCGCTTGAGGGTGCGCTTCGCAGCGGCGCCGAGGTCGGCTGCGCTGAAGTCCAGCAGGCCGGCCGGCCCGCGCTGCTGCTCGCCCTCGACCGCGCCCAGGATGAGAGCGGCTCCGGTCAGCGCCGGGGTCGCCCACTGCAGCACCTTCAGCTGCCGCTGGGCGTCCGCCAGCTCCTCCCCGGCGGCCGTGCCCGGCTCGGTGGCGCCGGCCGCGCCCTCGGACTCGTGCTGCTTCACCTTGGCGCCGAGCACGCCGGAATAGGCGGTGGTGGCCGCCGCCGCGATGGTCAGTGCGAGCTTGACCACCGTGGTCGTTCCCACGCCGGGCTGGTGGCGTAGGCGGTTGCGGCTGGCCGCGATCAGCCCGATGCCGCCGATCGTGTGCGCTCCGACCGCGGCGATCTGCCAGGGCGTCCACTTGGCCCATCCGGCGCTGGACAGGCGCAGCCGCTCGGTCGGATCGGAGGCTTCAGAGGCGGACCCGTTGAGGCCGGTGGCTCCCATCAGGGAGCCGCCGAACCACGCAGCCAGGCCGAGGTCGTGCAGCGAGCGAACGACGGTGTTGCGTTCAGACATGCTTCCTCCAGATGGTCGAAAACTTGATCTCGTCATGGCGGCGAGGGCACCAGCGAGGTGTGTCGTTTACAGTGTAAGCGTGCAGCAGAAGGCAAGCCGCGGCGGCAGCAGCGCTCCCACCGAGGTCACCCCGCCAGGCCATGCCGAACAGCGCTGGGCGGCGGTGGTGCAGGGGGCGCCGTGGAAGACCATCGACGATCTCGCCCCCACCGCCGGACAGCCGAGCCAGCTCCTGGTGGTAGCGGCCCATCCCGACGACGAGACCGTCGGCGCCGGCCGGCTGATCGCGGAGTGGACCCGCTCGCTAGGCCCGTGCTCGGTCCTGCTGGCCACCCGCGGCGAGGCGTGCATCGACCACGTACGCGCGCGTCCCGCCGGCCTGGCGGAGCGACGGCTCGCCGAGTGGCGGGCGGCGATCGCGGTGCTGGGGGCCACCGAGCACAGTGAGCTCGGGTTGCCCGATGGCCAGTTGGAGGCCCGCCAGGACGAGCTCGACGGGGCGGTGACCGAAGCTCTGCACGAGGCAGTCGCAGCGGGAGGCGCGGGACTGGTGGTAGCCGCCCCGTATCCGCGCGATCCGCACCCTGACCATCGGGCCGCCGGGCGCGCGGCGGCGGCGGCCGCCTTCCGGCTCGGGATTCCCTTTCTGGGCTATCCGATCTGGCTCACCTACTGGTCGCGATCCCACCGAGGTCGGACCGGAGCCCCTGTGGCGGCTCGACACCTCCACCGCGGCCGAGCAGGCCAGGGAGCAGGCGCTGGACTGCTATCCGAGCCAGTTGGAGCCGCTGGCCGAAGGGCTGACACCCGTCGTGCCGGCCAGCCTGCGCAGCCACCACGACGTGCAGTTGCTCCTGCCCGCCACCTCACCGAGCCTGCCCGCGCCGAGCCATCCCTTGCCGGAGCGGTCGTGACCGGGCGTCCGCAGGTCCTGGTCGCCCTTCCCGCTCGCAATGAGGTCGCCACCATCCACAGCTGCCTGCAGCACGTGCTCGCTGCCCTCCGGGCGGCGTACCAGCAGGGCCGGATCGAGCGGTGGCGGGTCGCCGTGGCGGCGCACCGCTGTAGCGACGGAACCGCGGAGGTGGCCGCCGACGCGCTGGCCGGCACGGACCATGTGGTGCTTCAGGTCCAGCAGGACGCGACGGTGGGCCAGGTGCGCACCCTGCTGATCGAGCAGGCGATGACGGCTGCCCCGCTCCTCGACCCTGACGCACCTGGCTGTTCTCCACTGACGCCGACTCGCTGGTGCCGACCGACTGGGTCACCGCGACGCTCGAGGTGGCTGAGCGCTCCGGGGCCGACGTGGTGGCCGGGATGGCCGAGTTGTCCGGATGGGACGCCGACGACCGGGCGCGAGCCGCGTACGATGCGCTCATCCAGCAGGGGATGACCGAGGACGGCGGGCACCGGCACCTGTACGCGGCCAACCTCGCGCTGCGCTACCCGGCTTTCGCCGCCGCAGGTGGGTTCCCGCCGGTGGCGCACGGCGAGGAGCGGGTACTCGTCGCCGCGATTCGAGCCGCGGGGGGCAGCGTGGTCTCCACGCTGCGTCCGGTCGTGTCGACCTCGGCGCGGATGCCGGGTCGGGCCGCGCAGGGTCTGGGAGCGCTGCTGGCCCGGCTCGCCGCCGCGGCGGAGCCGCCGGACGACGCATTGGCCTCGCTGGATGAGGGAGTCGCGTGACGACCGCCGGGCGAGACGGCCGGCGAGCGGCCGGGTCGTCCGCGCCGCGCCTTCTGGTGGTCGGGACCGGTCCGGCCGGACTGGCCGCGGTGCAGAGCTTCCGTGAGCTTGACGGCTCCGCTCCGATCACCCTGGTCGGTGCGGAGCAACACCCGCCGTACGCCCGACCGCCGTTGACCAAGGCGTACGCCCGCGGCGAGCTGTCGCGCCCAGACCTCGCTCTGGTCGAGGATGGCTGGTACGACGAACAGGGAGTTGACCTGCGGCTGCGCAACCGCGTCCGGCGGATCGAGCCGACCGCAGGCCTGGCCGTCCTCGAGGACGGCGCCGAGCTCACCTACGAGTCGCTGGTGCTGGCCACGGGGTCACGGCCGCGCCAGCTGGAGGTGCCCGGGGGCGATGACCCAGGGCTGATCTACGTCCGGGACCTGGACAGCGGCGAACGCCTGCGCAGCCTGGCCGGTCGGCCGCAGCACCGGGTCGCCGTGATCGGTTCCGGCTTCATCGGATGCGAGGTTGCGGCCAGCCTCGCCGTCACCGGCACGTCGATGGTCATGGTGACGGGAGAGGAACAGCCGCACGCGGAACGTCTCGGCCACGAGGTCGGAGCCGAGATCGGCACCTGGTTGGGTGAGGGCGGGGTCGATCTCCGGTTAGGGGCCCAGGTCACGCGGGTCGCTCGCAACGCACAGCGTTGGCAGCCTGGACCTGAACGACGGCAGCACGGTGGTGGCCGACGACGTGGTCTGTGGCGGGGGCGTCGTTCCGGAACTGAGTCTGGCCCAGCAGGCCGGGCTCCTCGTCGAGCACGGCGGCATCCCCACCGACGCGCGGATGCGGACCGAACGGATCGGCATCTTCGCTGTCGGCGACATCGCCTACGCCTTCAACGCCGCAGCGGGCCGGCACCTTCGGGTCGAACACTGGGGTGACGCGACGAGCCACGGCCGGATCGCCGGTGCCGTGGCGGCCGGCGGCGACGCGCAGTGGGAGGCGGCGCCCGGCTTCTGGAGCGAGATCGGCGGCCGGGTGCTCAAGTACGCGTCCTGGGGCGACGGATGGGACCAGTGCGCGCGCACCGGTCGCGACGATCACTGGGTCGCCTGGTACGGCCTCGACGGGGTTCTCTGCGGAGTGCTGAGTCACGGCGACGACGAGGCGTACGCGCGCGGGCGCGAACTGCTCGAACAGGGCGCGACGTTTCGCGAGGTCGTGGCCGCTCACCGATGAACCCGAGCGGGCGCCCGGCCGGTGAGCACTCCCGCAGTGACCCGGCGGGGGCGACGAAGCGGGGCGCGAAGCGTGGCGCGTGTGGCGCAGCGAGCCTTCCGGCTTCAGCCCGGCTTGGTGAGTTCGACGTGGTCGATCACGCAGAACTCGTTGCCGTCGGGGTCGCGGAGGACGACGAAGTCGGCGTCGTCGGGATAGGGCCAGTCGTCGACCCGCGTCGCGCCCAGGCCGACCAGCCGCTCGATGTGCAGGGCCTGCTGGCGCGTGTAGAGGTCCAGGTGCACCCGCACCGGCCGCGTGGGCCGGTCCGGGCTGAGCTGGAGCGAGACGGGCAGGTGCAGGCGGAGCGGATCCTGGAGCATCATGAACTCGGGGTTCCACCCGGAGCTCACGCGGCGCGTAGGCGAGCGCCTCGCACCAGAACCGGACCGCACGTTCCATGTCCGAGACGTTGATGACGACGGTGGCGACGTGCAGGTCTCCGACCTGACTGGCTGAGGTGGCCATGAGTCCTGTTTACCCCGGGACGCCTGACCTCCTGCACTCGCGGGTCACCTTCGACGTTCGGCCACGTCCCGGGACGACGGCGTGGCCTACGTGGCCTCCTCGATGGTGACCTCCGCCCGTTCCTCGCGGCCGTCGGCGATGATCCGCTCGGTCACCACGTACCGGCGCAGCCTGGCCCGCGCGGTGTGGTCGGCCGGCCCGGTGCCGTCTCCTTCGCCGGACCCGGCGCCCTCGTGCGCCGGACCCTCGCCCTCGTCCCCGGAGTGCCCGTCCGCTCCCTCGCCGTCCGCCCGCCCGCTGAGCCCGTAGTACTCGTACAGCTGATCCTCTTCGCCGGCGCTCAGCGTGGCGTCGGGCTCGAGCTGCGGCGCGTCCTTCACCGTCGACTTGTCGTAGGCCACGACGAGGTGATCCTCCTCCAGCCGGCAGCCCGCGACCGGGACGAGCGACTCGCGTAGACCGAACAGCCCTGTCCGTACGGTGACCCAGCTGGGCTCGCCCGTCAGCTCGTCGAGATAGATGTCGCCGACGGTGCCGATGCGGTCCCCGTCGTCGGTGTGGACCTTGCCCGTACGGCTGAGCGCCTTCAGCGCCTCGATGTCGATCGTCATGGCTCCTCCTTCGCCTGGCTCGCGGCGTTACCAGGGGGTGGCTTACCCGCTGCCGATCGGGGCGAACCCGGGGCGGTGGGCCCTCGTGTGTATAAAGGCCTGCATGAGCACACTCGCAAAGGTGACCTACCGGCCCGTCGGGCTCGTCGCCGGCCTGGCGGCCGGGGCCGTGGCCGGGGCGATCGTCAAGGAGATCTGGCGCCGGGTGGCGGACGAGGATGACGCGCCGGGTGCGCTCCAGTCGGAGTACCCGTTGCGCAGCGTCCTGCTGGCCGCGGCCATCCAGGGCATGGTCTTCGCGGTGGTCAAGGCCGCCTTCGATCGAGGGGGCGCCCGGGCCTTCGAACGCATCTTCGGCGAGTGGCCGGGCAGCTGAGCGGCCCGGACCGTAGTCCACGCCGATGCGGATCACCGACACCAGCGACCTGTGGTGGAAGACGGCGGTCATCTACTGTCTCGACGTCGAGACCTTCATGGACTGGAACGACGACGGCATCGGCGACTTCGTCGGGCTGGCCCAGCGGCTGGACTATCTCGCCTCACTCGGGGTCACCTGCCTGTGGCTGATGCCGTTCTACCCGACGCCGGACCGGGACGACGGCTACGACATCACCGACTTCTACGGGGTGGACTCGCGGCTGGGCAGCCCCGGCGACCTGGTCGAGGTGATCCAGACGGCACGGGACCGGGGCATGCGGGTCATCGCCGACCTGGTGGTCAACCACACCTCGAACAAGCACCCCTGGTTCAAGGCGGCCCGGTCCAGCAAGGACTCGCCCTTCCGCGACTTCTACGTCTGGCTCGACGAACCGCCGGCCGAGCCGCACGCCGAGCCGACGTTTCCCGACCAGGAATCGAGCGTGTGGACCTTCGACGAGAAGGCCGGGCAGTACTACCTGCATCACTTCTACCGGCATCAGCCCGACCTGAACGTCGCCAACCCGAAGGTCCGCGACGAGATCGCCAAGGTGCTGGGCTACTGGCTGAGCCTCGGACTGTCCGGCTTCCGGGTCGACGCCGTCCCCTTCTTCCTGGAGACCCTCGGCATCCCCGACGGGGCGGCCCTGCTGCCCGACCCGCACGGCTTCCTCGCCGACCTGCGCGCCTTCTTGAACCGGCGCTCCGGTCAGGCGATCCTGCTCGGCGAGGTCAACCTGCCCTACCCCGAGCAGTTGCGGTTCTTCGGCGGCGAGCAGCGCAATGAGCTGCACATGCAGTTCGACTTCGTGGGGATGCAGCAGCTCTACCTGTCGCTGGCCCGCCAGGACTGCGGCCCGCTGGCCGAGGCGCTGCGGCAACGACCCCAGCTGGCGCCGGAAACCCAGTGGGCGAACTTCGTCCGCAACCACGACGAGCTGACCCTGGACAAGCTGAGCGAGTCCGAGCGGCAGGAGGTGTTCGCCGCCTTCGGCCCGGAGCCCGAGATGCAGATCTACGGTCGCGGGCTCATCCGCCGGCTGCCGACCATGCTGGGCGGGGACCCGCGCCGGATCCGGATGGCCTACAGCCTGCTCTTCGCCCTCCCCGGCACCCCGGTGCTGTTCTACGGCGAGGAGATCGGCATGGGGGAGAACCTCGACGCCGGCGACCGTACGGCGGTGCGGACCCCGATGCAGTGGTCGTCGGACAAGCACGGCGGCTTTTCCCGAGCCGCCCGTTCGCGACTCGCCGGGCAACCGCCCGAGGGCCCGTACGGGCCGCAGTTCGTCAACGTCGCCGCGCAGCAGCACGATCCGGACTCCCTGCTCACCTTCATCCGGCGACTGGCGGAGACCTACCGCGGGTGTCCCGAGCTGGGCTGGGGGACCTACGAAGTGATCGACGCCGGGCATCCCTCGGTGCTCGTGCACTGCTGCCGCTGGGACGACGGGATGCTGGTGGCGCTGCACAACTTCGCCGCGGACTCGATCATGGTGTCGTTCGCCCTCGACCTGCCGGAGGGCAGCGTGCTCACCGAGCTGCTCGAGCCGGGCACCTGGGAGTCGGTCGCGCCGGGGCGCTGGCAGATGCACCTGGGCAGCTACGGGTTCCGGTGGCTCCGGGTCTGTCTGCCGGGTGGTCGCCGCCTGCCCTGAGCTTCGGCGCGCAGCGGCACCCTAGCCGGGGGCAGGCGGCGGGTCTGGACCAGCTCGGCGCAGACGGCCAGCAGTTTGCGGTTGGTGTGCTGCGACACGCGACGAAGGTAGGCGAACGCCTGGTCGGCGTCGACGCTCAGACGCTCCATGACGACCCCCTCGGCCTGCCCGATCACTGTCCGGTTGGCCATCGCGATCCCGCGCTGGTCGATCTCCCGGCGGGCAGCGAGGGACACCGCGATCTGGGCGGCCAGTGCCTGGGCGACCGCGTGATCCTCGGCGTCGTAGCCGTCGACCTGGTCGGCGTAGAGGTTGAGGGCGCCGTAGGAGCGGGCGTTGGTGTAGAGCAGCAACGACATCATGGCGTGTACGCCGAGGTCGCTCCGCGCCACCTCCGACCAACGCGGCCATCGGGGGTCGCCGGACAGATTGCGGCTGATCACCGTCTGGTGATCGCGGACCGAGTCGAGGCAGGGTCCCTCACTCAGCTCGTACTGCAACAGGTCGCCGCGCAGCGCCGTCTCGTCCGAGCTCGCCCCGACCGCGATGCCGCGGCTGGTGATCAGCGAGATGCCGGCGTGGTCGCAGCCGCAGACGATCTTCACCGCGGTATCGACCGCCAGTTGCAGCTGATCCGCCTCGGCCGGCTGGGCCTGGAGGTCCCTGGCCACCTGGGCGAGGTGCTCCCCACCATCCCTGCTACTCATGCTTCGTCCTTCGTGCGTCCGGGCAGCAGGCAGGTCACCGCTGCACAATCCGCCGTTCAGCAATCCTCGCCGCATGCCGCACAGGCGGGATCAATCTAGCGCGCCCTAGGGACAATCAGGGCGGCTCGAGCCGCATTCATCCCGCACGCGCCGTGCACGCTGCCTCCGGGGTGCGCGGAGGCGGACGCGAGGTACAGCCGGCGGATCGGGGTACCGGAGCGGCCCGACCCCGGAATCGGCCGGAACAGGAGTTGCTGGTCCAGTGCTGCTGTCCCGCCGTTGAGCGAGCCGCCGACCAGGTTGGCGTTGCGGGCCTCGAGGTCGTGGGGGGTGAGGATGCGACGGGCGAGGACCTGCTGGGCGAAACCCGGTGCGTAGGACTCGATCCGCTGCTGCAGCCGGTCGGCGAACCGCTCGGCCTCGTCGCGCATCCCACCTGCCGGTGAGCGTGCCGCCGGCGTCGCTGGTGGCCCGCTGCGGGACATGGGTGTAGACCCAGAGCGACTCGGTGCCGTGCGGTGAGCGGGTCGGGTCGGCGGTGGTGGTCTGGCCGATCAGCAGGAAGGGGCGGTCCGGGATCGCGCCGGTGGCCAGCTGCGCCTGGTAGGTGGAGATCTCGGTCTCGGAGTCGGCGAGGTGCACCGTGCCGGGCGCGTACGGCGGAGGCGAGGCCCAGGGCACCGGGCCGGCGAGGGCGTAGTCGACCTTGAAGGTGCCGGGGTCGCGACGGAACCGGCGCATCGCGCGCGTCACCCGGCTCGGCAGGTCGTCGGCTCGGACGAGCTTGCCGTACAGCTGCTCTGCACCGACATCGGCCAGCACCGCACGTCGGGCGCGCACCTGATGACCGGCCGCGGCCACCCCTACGGCCCGTCCGCCACGGACCAGCACCCGATCCGCCGCGGCGCCACACACGACGATGCCGCCGCGGGCTCAGGAATCGCCGCTCCAGCGACCGGGACAGCTCCCCGGCGCCACCTACCGGAACACCGAAGCCGACGGTCTGCCCGAGCATGGTGAGCAGCAGCCCGATGAGTCCCGATCCCGGAGCCTCGAGCGGGATGTCGGCATGGCAGGAGTTCCCGGTCAGCAGCCTGCGGGCGGTGTCTGCGCCGAAGTCGCCCCGCCACAGGTGCGCCGCCGGGGTGAGGAGATCTCGAAAGAAGCCCAGGCCCGCCGGCCCGAGGCAACCGGGGCAGCATCCGCAGGCCGGCCCGCACCGGCGGGAACGGGCTGAGCAGGGCGTCGACGAAGGCAGGCCCGATGCTCGCCCAGCGCGCGCACACGTCCCGCCAGGCCTGGCCGTCGCCGGGGTGTGCGGACTCCATCAGGCCCGCGCTCACCTCGAGATCGCGGTGCAGCAGCGCCCAGGAGCCGTCGGGTCGGGGGTGGCCGAGGACCGCGGGTGCGTGGCTCCAGCGCAATCCGTGATCCTCCAGCGCCATTGCCGAGATCGCGGGCGACGCAGCGGCCATCGGGTAGAAGGAACTGAAGGTGTCGCTGACGAAGTCCGGGTGCACGTCCCGGGCACTCCGTACGGCTCCCCCGACCTCCGGTTGCGCTTCGAGCAGCAGCACCTCCCAGCCGGCGTCGGCCAGCCGGTTGGCCGCCACCAGCCCGTTCGGACCCGCGCCTACGACAACGGCGTCCACTTCCTCCGGCAGTGCGGTCAGTGGGCAACCGCCTTCTCCGCGCCGGCGCCGGTGAGCGAGCGGACCGACAACTCGTCGTAGCGACCCTGACTGGAGGTGTCCTTGCTGATCAGGGTGCCGACGATCCCGGCCAGGAAACCGAACGGGATCGACACGATGCCGGGATTGCGCAGCGGGAACCACGCGAAGTCCGCGCCCGGAGCCAGTGAGGTCGCGGTGCCGGACACCACGGGGGAGAAGATCACCAGGACGAGCGCGCAGAGCAGCCCGCCGTAGATGCTGCACGTCGCGCCGAGGGTGTTGAACCGGCGCCAGAACAGGTTGAACAGCAGCGCCGGCAGGTTGGCCGACGCCGCCACGGCGAACGCCAGGGCCACCAGGAAGGCGATGTTGAGCCGCTGGGCGGGAATGGCCAGCGCGATGGCAATGGCGCCGATACCGAAGGCCGCGATGCGAACGACGATCAGCTCGCTCCTCTCGCTGGCCCGTCCCTTCTTGATCACGCTGGCGTACAGGTCGTGGGCCACCGAGGACGCGGAGGTGAGGGTGAGCCCGGCCACCACCGCGAGGATGGTGGCGAACGCGACGGCGGAGATAAGCGCCAGCAGGACCGAGCCGCCGAGGGTGCCCTCGCCGCCGCCCACGGCCTGGGCCAGCAGGGGCGAGGCGGCGTTGCCGGCGGAGGCACGGACCTGGCTGCCCTGGCCGGTGTCCAACAGTGCCGCCGCCCCGAACCCCAGCACCAGGGTCATCAGGTAGAAGCTGCCGATCAACCCGATGGCCCAGAGCACCGACTTGCGCGCGGCCTGGGCGGTGGGGGTGGTGTAGAAGCGGATCAGGATGTGGGGCAGTCCGGCCGTCCCGAGCACCAGGGCCAGCCCGAGCGACAGGAAGTCGATCTTGCCGACCAGGTCCTTGCCGTAGAGCTGGCCGGGTTCGAGGAAGGCCGCGCCCTTGCCCGAGTTCTGCGCCGCGGCACCGAGCAGCTCGGACAGGTTGAAGCCGAAACGGGCCAGCACAAGAACCGTGATCAGCAGGCTGCCCACCATCAGCAGGACGGCCTTGACGATCTGCACCCATGTGGTGCCTCTCATCCCGCCCACGGTGACGTAGGTGATCATCAGCACGCCCACCCCGACGATCACCAGAGCCTTGACTCCTGCGTCGGTGACGCCCAGCAGCAGGCCGACCAGGCTGCCCGCGCCGACCATCTGCGCGAGCAGGTAGAAGATCGACACCACGATCGTCGACGTGGCTGCCGCACTCCGTACGGGGGTCTGGCGCATCCGGTAGGCCAGCTGGTCTGCCATGGTGTAGCGGCCGGAGTTGCGCAGCAGTTCCGCCACCAGCAGCAGCGCGACCAGCCAGGCGACCAGGAAGCCGATGGAGTAGAGGAAGCCGTCGTAGCCGTACAGGGCGATCGACCCGGAGATGCCCAGGAAGGAGGCCGCGGACATGTAGTCCCCGCCGATGGCCAGGCCGTTCTGGAACCCGGTGAAGGAGCGGCCACCGGCGTAGTAGTCGGCAGCGGTCTTGTTCTGGCGCGAGGCCCAGAAGGTGATGCCCAGGGTCAGCGCGACGACAGCCAGGAAGAGCGAGATGGTCAGGGCCCGGTTGCCGGTGGCCAGCGGAACCATCAGGGCCGGGTGCGCCAGCAGCGGGCTCATCGGCCCGTCTCCGACTCGAACTCGGCCCGCAACGCCTCTGCCAGGGGGTCGAGAGCCTTCCGGGCGTGGCGGGCGTAGAGGTAGGCAATGGCGAAGGTCGACGCGAACTGGAGCAGACCGAACACCAGGGCCACGTTGATGTTGCCCACCACCTTGACCTGCATCAGCTCTCGCGCCCAGTTGTTCGCGCAGACGTAGGCGATGTACCAGACCATGAACGCGATGGCGGCGGGAAAGGCGAAGCTCCGGTAGCGCCGGCGCAGCTCACCGAACTCGGGCTCGGAGGCGATCCGGTCGTAGACCTCGTGCTCGCTGACTCTCGGCCGCCGCGCTGCGCGTACCTTCTTCCTCGCCATGCTCGCCTCCCTCGTGGTCGGGCGGTCGGCGTGAGACCTGTCCGCCGGTTGTCTGCACGGACCATAACCGGTACGGGCCGGGTCAATCGGAGCGGGCGGGAGGGGGCACACGGGGGATCAGCGCGGGGGCGGGGCGATCACGCTGGCCAGTGCGGCAAGAGCGTCGAAGACCAGGCGGTAGAACGCCCAACGACCCCGCTGCTCACGCTCCAGGATGCCGGCCTCGACCAGGATCTTCAGGTGGTGGGACACCGTCGGCTGAGACAGCCCGACCGGCTCGGTCAGGTCGCACACACAGGCCTCGCGACCGGGATGGGCCGCGATCAGCCAGACCAGCCGCAGCCGGGTCGGGTCGGCTAAGGCCTTGAAGCCCGAGGCGAGGGTCTCGGCCTGGGCGGGTGACAGCCCTTCTCGGGCGATCGGCGAGCAACAGTCGGCCAGCAGGGTGACGCCTCCGGTCGTGACCGGTCGGGCGATCTGGGCAGCGACCATGACCTCATCCTCATCGGCCACGGCATCGGGCGCCGTGACATCTTGACCAACGACATCCTGATGACGACTGACATCCGGAAGATCGACACATTGACAATCGTCGATGTATAAGGCCTAGAATGGAACCCATCGACGTGCGTCGATGTTACCAGCAGCCCGACCCGGGTCGGGCTACGACCGAAGGTGGGGAATGACCATGACACGTTCAGCAGGCGCGGGACCCGAAGCTCTGCGCGAACGCGTGCGGGAGCGGTACGCGGCCGCCGCGGAGGCAGTGAGCCTGTTCCACGGGGCCTCAGCGTGCGGCTGCGACGACGGCCCGGGTTGCGGGTGCGGCTGCGGATGCGAACCAGCCGCACTGGAGGACGGGGAAACCTTCGGATCGGCGCTCTACACCGCTGGCGAGCGCTCCGTGTTGCCCGTGGCCGCCGT
>CAVSDA010000025.1:0-123016 GCA_963726625.1 uncultured Actinomycetota bacterium | reverse complement strand
GGCACACCGCCTCGACGTTGTTGCCGTCGGGATCGCGGACGAAGGCGGCGTAGTAGTGCTCGTGGTACTCGGGCCAGCAGGCGCGGCTCGTGGAGCACCTCCGCGCCCAGCTCGGTAGCGGCCTGGAAGAACGCGCGCACCGATGCCGCGTCCGGGGCCACGAACCCGACATGGATCTCGCGGTTGGGCCCGGCGGCCGGACCCTCGGCGGGCTGCGCGCCGATCCAGAACGCGGGCTGCGTGGTGCCGTAGCCGATCGCCACGCCGTAGTCCATCATGCGGGAGTGGCCGAGCGCGCCGAGCACGCGATCGTAGAACCTCGACGCGGCGGAGAGGTCGGAGCAGTTGATGCCGAAATGGTCAATCATGCTCACATGCTCCACCCGAGCGCCGACACTTCGGCGTCGAGGTACGGCTGGCGCGGTGACGTTCCTCAGGGAGCCAGCCTCAGGTCATCCCGCGATCGGTGAAGGTCAGCGTTCTCCGACGACCACGGCGTACGAGCCGATTCCCACGACGGGTTCAGCCGTCGACTCCCCGCCCGCCATGACGAGTTGGACGAGGGCGCCCGATGCCGGGTCGAAGTCGACATCGCTCACGTGGCCGAGTTCCTCACCCGTGGCGGTGAGGATGCGCTTGCCGATCAGCTTGCGGCGCTTGTCGCCCAACGCCGCGATGTCCTCGGGCGCCTCGACGAGGTGCTCGACGTCGGCGACGGTCACGGCGTCGGCGCCGAAGGCCGTGACGTTGCTCCAGGCCAGCGTGTCGCCGCCGCTGGTCTTCTTCAGCCGCAGCGCGACGACGCGCGCGGGTGACAGGTCGACCACGAACTTGGCGACCTTGCCGACCGTGACCGCCGTACTGGTGCTGACCACTTTCCGGCCCTTGGCTTCGCTGAACAGCATCAGTCCCGACCTCCCAGGTGTTGCCGGAACTCCTCGACGGCAGCTCCGAACCCGGCCATGTCATGCCGGACGAACTTGGTCACGCTGCTGGGAACGACCAGGTGCTCCCCGGACGCGGAGGTCGTCTCCGGCAGGGGGATCAGCATGGTCGTGCCGGACCCGGCCGAATCGGCCGAGGCGATCTCGTAGCCGACCACGGTGCAGCTCTCCCGAGTGACCTGGATGATCACGTCGCGCACGGTGCCGAGCTCGGTGCCGGCGTCGGTGAGCACCCGCGAGCCGAGGACGTCACCTCGGCCCGGCGCCTTCGCCGCGCGGTCGACGACCGCTTGCAGCGGCTCGAAATCCTCCGGATCGGCGATCATGACGGCGCTGCGACCCAATGCGTGCACCGCCGACCACGGAAGGGCGACATCGAGGGGGCCGGCGAAGACGCCGCGGCCGGCCAGGGTGAAGCCGCCCACCTCCCCCTCATCGGCCACGAAGACGATGTCCTTGATCTGCGCGACGTCCTCCCCGCCCAGGGTGACGACCGGTCGGCCGGTGATCTCCGACGATCGCATCAACTCGGTCACGATCGGTCTCCCGGCCCTTTGCCGCCGTTCGCCTGCTGCGAGTCGACGATGACCCCGCCGCGCCGTCGACGCGCCTGCACGAGCAGCGCACCGCCCACCACGACGATGATCACGACCACCGCCACGATCACCCAACCCCACCAGGGCATGGCATCCCCTCACCTACGTCAGGGCGACCACAGGCGGTCGTTCCGACCTCGAGCCTAGCGCCGCGCCCGCACGATCTGCGGAGCCCATCGGCCCCGCGACGCCGCCACACGCCGCTCGCACAAACGCGGTGCATCGCGGTCCGACGCCACCATCGGCGAGGACGGCCCGCCTGATGGCTCACCAGCCGCGCCGCGCCACTCGGCCAGGTGCGGACGCTCGGCGCCGAGCGTGGTGTCGTCCCCGTGGCCCGGGTGGACGACCGTGTCGTCGGCGAAGCGGGCGAAGATCTTCGCCTCGAGGTCGTCGAGCAGGGAGTTGAAGTCCGCCGTGGATCCGGTCTTGCCGGGCCCCCCCGGAAAGAGGCTGTCGCCGGTGAACAGGTGGACCGGACCCGCGCCCGCGTACGCCAGCGCGATCGACCCGGGGGTGTGGCCCACCAGGCCGATCACCTCCAGCCACTCCTCACCCAGCTCGACCCGATCTCCGTCCCACAGGCCGACCAGACCCCGTACGTGGGTGCCGTCGGCGATCGCCTCCCGGTCCGGTTCGCCGCACACCAGGGCGGCCCCGGTGCGCGCCGCCAGCATCGGGAGGGCCTGCCAGTGGTCGCCGTGCCGGTGCGTGGTGACGATGGTGGCGAGGGCCTCCGCTCCGATGAGCTGGAGGAGTCGTTCGTCGTCGTCGGCCGCGTCGACCAGCACGGTGCCGCCCGCCGGACCCGCAGCAGGTAGGCGTTGTTGTCCATCGGGCCGACGCTGATTTTGGTCATCGTCACGGCGGGGGACAGCCGGGTGGTCAACGGGGCTCCGCCTGGCTCGACGTGTCCGGGTCCGGGCATCACAGGGTCTCGCTCTCGACTAGAAGGGCGGCAGCCGCAGACCGTCGCCGCCGGTGACCGCGGAGGCGTCCAGCCGGTTGGTCAGCCAGCCGAGCAGTCGGGGACTGGAGCCGGAGACGTGGATCGGGTCGCCCACCTGGCCGACCACCACGGTGAACCCCGAGTCCGCCTCCAGGTGCAGCTGCGGGAACTCGTCGCGGTCACGCAACCGGAACGCGCACCACTCCAGCATCCAGTCCGCACCCTGGGGGTCGAGGTCGGTGATCTCGAAACCGATGTCGAGGTCGACGTGGTGGACCGCCACCTCCACCAGTCGGGCGAGCGGCAACAGCCGGGCCGGCACCTGCGCGCCGCCCCGCATCTCCACCACCGCGTCCCAGCCGCCCTCGACGTCGAGACGGTCGAACGCGTCGCCGAGCCGGCCTGCCGAGGTGTCCAGGTCGATCTGCAGGTCCAGTCCCGAGCGCGCTGATCCGGACTCGATCTCCTCGGCGCGCTCCTCGGGCGAGGCGTACATGTCCGTGCGCTGACCCGTCCGCGCCCATTCGGTGAGGCGGACGAGCGCGTCGGCGTGCCGCGCGACGTGGGTGGCGACGTGGCCGCGGCTCCACTCAGGCAGTCGGCTGGGCCCCCGCCAGTCCTCGTCGCTGACGGAGATGGTGTCGCCGAGAAAGCGCTGCGTGGCGGTGGTGACCAGTCCGCGGAGCAGCTCCAGCTTCTCGGCGGCGGCCGACGGGGGCGCGTTCATGCCCACCCACGCTAGTGCCTGGCCGGATCGGCGCAGCAGGCGCGGCCGTCACGACTTCGGTACTGTCTGAAGGCCCACATACGATGACGACCGTGATTGACCGTCTTGTCGTTCGGGGTGCCCGCGAGCACAACCTGCGCAATATCTCTCTCGACCTGCCCCGCGACGCCCTGATCGTGTTCACGGGGTTGTCCGGGTCCGGCAAGTCGAGCCTCGCCTTCGACACGATCTTCGCCGAGGGCCAGCGACGGTACGTGGAGTCCCTGTCGGCGTACGCGCGCCAGTTTCTGGGTCAGATGGACAAGCCGGACGTCGACTTCATCGAAGGCCTGTCGCCGGCGGTGTCGATCGACCAGAAGTCCACCAGCCGCAATCCGCGCTCCACGGTCGGGACCATCACCGAGGTGTACGACTACCTCCGACTCCTCTACGCCCGCGCGGGCCGCCCGCACTGCCCGGTCTGCGGCGAGCCGATCAGCCGGCAGTCGCCGCAGCAGATCGTGGACCGGCTGATGGCCCTGGAGGAGGGCACCCGCTTCCAGGTGTTGGCCCCGGTGGTCCGCGGCCGCAAGGGTGAGTACCACGAGGTGTTCCGCCAGCTGGCGGCGGACGGCTTCAGCCGGGCCCGGGTGGACGGCGAAGTGGTGCAGCTGACCGAGCCGCCGACGCTGGACAAGAAGTACAAGCACTCCATCGACGTCATCGTCGACCGGCTCGCGGTCAAGCCCACGGTCAAGCAACGACTCACCGACTCCGTCGAGACCGCGCTCGGGCTCGCTCAGGGTGTGGTGTCCATCGACTTCGTCGACCTCGACGCCAAGGACCCGTTGCGGGAACGTCGGTACTCGGAGAAGATGGCCTGCCCCAACGACCACGACATCGCGATCGAGGAGTTGGAGCCCCGGCAGTTCTCGTTCAACGGGCCCTGGGGGGCCTGCCCGGAGTGTTCCGGCCTCGGCACCCGGATGGAGGTCGACCCCGAGCTGGTGGTGCCGGACGACGAGAAGAGCCTGTCCGAAGGCGCCCTCGCGCCCTGGGCGTCGGCCCACGTCGCCGACTACTTCAACCGGCTGATCGACTCCCTGGCGCAGAGCGCCGGATTCTCCACCACCCTCCCGTGGCACCGGCTGCCGGCCGCGGCCCAGAAGGTGCTGTTGTACGGCGTGCCCGGGCAGGTGCACGTGACCTACCGGAACCGCTACGGCCGCGAGCGCAGCTACAACGCCAAGTACGAGGGCGTCGTCTCCTACATCGAGCGCCGGCACGCGGAGGCCGAGACCGACACGTCACGGGAGCGGTTCGCCGGCTACATGCGGGAGGTGCCGTGCCGCACCTGCCACGGAGCGCGGTTGAAGCCCTCGTCCCTGGCCGTCACCCTCGGCGGCAGGAACATCGCGGAGATCTCGTCGATGTCCATCGACGAGGCGGCAGCGTTCCTGCTGCAGTTGGAGCTGACCGACCGGGAGCGGCAGATCGCCGAGCGGGTGCTCAAGGAGATCAACGAGCGGCTGCGCTTCCTGCTCGACGTCGGGTTGGACTACCTCAGCCTCAGCCGGCCCACGGCCAGCCTGTCCGGTGGTGAGGCGCAGCGCATCAGGTTGGCCACCCAGATCGGATCCGGCCTGGTCGGAGTGCTCTACGTGCTGGACGAGCCGAGCATCGGCCTGCACCAGCGCGACAATCGGCGGCTGATCGAGACTTTGGTGCGGCTCCGCGACCTGGGCAACACCCTGATCGTGGTGGAGCACGACGAGGACACCATCATGACCGCGGACTGGGCGGTGGACATCGGTCCGGGGGCGGGGGAGCACGGCGGGCACGTGGTTCACTCCGGCACGGTGGCGGATCTGCTCACCCACCCCGACTCGCTCACCGGTGCCTACCTGTCCGGCCGGCGCTCGATCGCGCTCCCCGCCAGCCGGCGGCCCCGGGTGAAGAGCCGTCAGGTGACGGTGCACAACGCGGTCGAGCACAACCTGCGCGACGTGACCGTGTCCTTCCCGCTGGGCCAACTGATCGCGGTCACCGGCGTCTCGGGTTCGGGCAAGTCGACGCTGGTGAACAGCATCCTCTACACCGCCCTGGCCAAGCGGATCTACAACGCCCGGGACGTGCCCGGGCGCCACCGCAGCATCACCGGGGCGGAGGACATCGACAAGATCATCCATGTGGACCAGTCGCCGATCGGGCGTACGCCGCGGTCCAACCCGGCCACCTACACCGGCGTGTTCGACCACATGCGGCGACTGTTCGCCGAGACACCGGAGGCGAAGGTCCGCGGCTACCAGCCCGGGAGGTTCTCCTTCAACGTCAAGGGTGGTCGGTGCGAGAACTGCACCGGCGACGGCACCATCAAGATCGAGATGAACTTCCTGCCGGACGTGTACGTCCCGTGCGAGGTCTGCCACGGGGCGCGCTACAACCGGGAAACGCTCGAGGTGCACTACAAGGCCAAGAGCATCGCGGAGATCCTGGACATGCCGATCGAGGAGGCGGTGGACTTCTTCGCGGCGATCCCGGCCATCAACCGGCACCTCAAGACGTTGCTGGAGGTCGGACTCGGCTACGTCCGGCTCGGCCAGCCGGCTCCCACCCTGTCCGGAGGTGAGGCGCAGCGGGTCAAGCTGGCGAGCGAACTGCAGAAGCGGTCCACCGGTCGCACGCTCTACGTGCTGGACGAGCCGACCACCGGGCTGCACTTCGAAGACATCCGCAAGCTGCTCGGCGTGCTCGGCCGGCTGGTCGAGGCGGGCAACACCGTCGTGGTGATCGAGCACAACCTCGACGTCATCAAGACCGCCGACTGGCTGATCGACATGGGTCCCGAGGGCGGCTCCCGGGGCGGGACGGTGGTCGCCGAGGGGACGCCCGAGCAGATCGCGGCCAACAGCGACTCCTACACCGGTAGCTTCCTCAAGCGCATCCTCGACGGCCACGAGGTGCCGGTCGGTGCGCAGCAACCCGAACTGGTGCCTGCCGGCCCCCCGGGCCGGACCCCCGCCAAGAAGGCAGCCCCGGTGAAGAAGGCCCCGGCCAAGCGGGCCACAGCAAAAGGGCCCCGGTCAAGAAGGCCACCCCGGCCAAGAAGGCCACCCCGGTCAAGAAGGCCACCTCCAAGCAGGCTCCAGCGACGAACGCGCGGTCACGAGCGCCGCCCGACGCCGCGGATGAGCACGACCCGGTCCGCCGAGCCAGCTGAACGCCGATGGAGGGTCCATGGAAGCTCCGATGAGCGCTCGGATGGATGCCCCGACCGATCGGCCCGCCGACCCGGCGAGGAGTACGCGGCGTGCGGTCCTGCGGGGCAGCTGCGTCATCGCCCTCCTCGGCGGCAGCGGCCTGCTCGCCGCCTGCGGTGCAGGTGACGCCGCCGGCCCACCCGGTACCGCCGACGGTTCTGCACCCTCCGCGTCGCCGGACACGTCCGCCGGACCCGGCTCGCCCCCCGCCCCGTCGCCCCGGCGCCTGCTGCCCCGTCGCGTACGCCTCCGGCGTCCGAGCGGTCGCCCGGACCCGCCTCGAGCCCGGCCCAGGCGCCGAGCGGCCCCAGCGTCGCCGTGTCCCGGGTGCCGGTGGGTGGCGGAGTGATCCTGAAGGACGCTGAGTACGTCATCACCCAGCCGACCAAGGGCACGTACAAGGCCTTCAGCAGCCGGTGCACCCACCTGGGGTACGTGGTCGGCTATGCCCGTGGGGGTGTCATCCACTGCAACCAGCACGGCAGCGAGTTCTCGGTTCGCGACGGGTCCGTGGTGACGATCGCCGGCCACTGCGCCGCTGCCGCAGTTCCCGGTCGAGCTCTTCCAGGACCGGGTGTACGTCCTCGCCTGATCCTCGCCGCCGCGCGCGGGCGGTGTCAGCCCCCCCGCCTAGGCTGATCGCGTGGTGTCCACCGTGTCCCGTCGGCCCGCGCTGAGCTACCGGCCCGCGCCCGGTTCGATCCCGGACGCGCCGGGCGTCTACCGCTTCTCCGACGTCGACGGCCGAGTCATCTACGTGGGCAAGGCCAAGAGCCTGCGCTCGCGGCTCAACTCCTACTTCGCGGACCCGGCCGGGCTGCTCAGCCGCACCCGGCAGATGGTGACCACCGCCACCAAAGTGGACTGGACGGTGGTGCAGACCGAGGTCGAAGCCCTCCAGCTGGAGTACTCCTGGATCAAGGAATTCGACCCGCGCTTCAACATCAAGTACCGCGACGACAAGTCCTATCCCTGGCTGGCGGTCACCCTGTCCGAGCCGTTCCCGCGGGTCATGGTCGGCCGGGGAGCCAAGCGCAAGGGCACCCGCTACTTCGGGCCGTACTCGCACGCGTGGGCCATTCGGGAGACGGTCGACCTGCTGCTCCGCGTCTTCCCGATGCGGTCCTGCCGGCCCGGAGTGTTCAAGAACCACCAGCAGCTCGGCCGGCCCTGCCTCCTCGGCTACATCGGCAAGTGCTCCGCCCCGTGCGTCGGCCGGGTGACGCCGGAGGAGCATCGCGAGATCGTCGACGACTTCTGCCAGTTCGTGTCCGGGCAGGCGGCGCCGATGCTGAAGAAGCTGGAACGGGAGATGCGCGCCGCCAGCGACGCGACCGAGTACGAGAACGCGGCCCGGCTGCGCGACGACCTCGGTGCCCTGCGGCGGGCGATGGAGCAGAACGCCGTGGTCTTCCGCGACGGCACCGACGCGGACGTGATCGCGCTGGCCGAGGATCCCCTCGAGGTGGCCGTGCAGATCTTCCACGTCCGGGGCGGTCGGATCCGGGGCCAGCGCGGCTGGGTCGCCGACCGGTTCGACGAGAGCGGCACCGATGAGTTGATCGAGCAGTTCATGCTCCAGCTGTACGCGGACGCCGAACCGGGCACCACCGATCGGGACGCGGTGCCGCGAGAGATCCTGGTGCCGGTGTTGCCGGCGTCCGCCGAGTCGTTGACCGGACTGCTCAGCGAGCACCGTGGCGCGCACGTGGACATCAGGGTGCCGCAGCGCGGGGACAAGCGGGTGCTGATGGAGACCGTGGCCCGCAACGCCGCCGAGACGCTGGTCAAGCACAAGATGACCCGCGCCGGCGACCTCTCCACCCGCAACAGAGCTTTGGAGGAGATCCAGGAGGCGTTGGAGCTGCCGACCCCGCCGCTGCGGATGGAGTGCTTCGACATCTCCAACCTCCAGGGGACCGAGGTGGTCGCCTCGATGGTCGTCTTCGAGGACGGGTTGCCGCGCAAGGGTGAGTACCGGCGCTTCGTCATCCGCCACGTCGACGGCCAGAACGACACCGCGGCGATGCACGAAGTGATCACTCGGCGCTTCCGTCGCCTGATCGACGACCGCCACGCCCTGGGCCATCCGCCGCTGGAGGATTCCGGCCGATTCGCCGGCGACGACGGACCGCTGCTGATCGATCCGGTGACCGGCGCGCCGCGCAGGTTCGCGTACGCACCCTCCCTGGTGGTCGTCGACGGCGGTCCTCCGCAGGTCGCCGCCGCCGCCCGCGCGCTGGACGAGCTGGGCATCGAGGACGTCGCGCTCTGCGGGCTGGCCAAGCGACTGGAGGAGGTGTGGCTGCCCGACGTGGACGAGCCGGTCATCCTGCCGCGAACGAGCGAGGGGCTCTACCTGCTGCAGCGGCTCCGCGACGAAGCGCACCGGTTCGCCATCACCCATCACCGCTCCCGGCGCAGCAAGTCGATGGTGGAGTCGCTGTTGGATCAGGTGCCCGGTCTGGGCGAGGTCCGGCGCAAGGCGTTGCTCACCTACTTCGGCTCCCTGAAGAAGCTGCGGGCCGCCAGCGTGGAGGAGATCGCGGCCGTTCCCGGCTTCGGCCCGAAGCTCGCGCAGTCGATCAAGGACGCTCTGGAGCAGCGTCCGCAGGGCTCGGCGATCAACATGGCGACCGGCGAGGTGCTCTAGCGCCGGTCGAGTTGGAATACTGCACTCATGACGAGCGACGGCCCGCAAGCCCAGACCCCGACCGAGGCGCCGGCCAAGCCGCTCCGGGTGGTCGTGGTCAGCGGCATGTCGGGCGCCGGGCGGTCGACCGCAGCGCACGCCCTGGAGGATCTGGGCTGGTACGTGGTCGACAACCTGCCGCCCAGCGTGCTGCCCGAAGTCTGCGAGCAGGCGAGGCGGATCGACCTCAATCGGCTCGCCGTGGTCCTCGACGTACGGACGCGGGGCTTCTTCGAGCAGCTGCCCACCATGTTCGCCGACATGAGCGCGGCGGGGACCCTGCCGGAGATCTTGTTCCTGGAGGCGGCCGACGACGTGATCGTGCGCCGGCAGGAGTCGGTGCGCCGGCCTCACCCGCTGCAGGGTGACGGCCGCCTGTTGGACGGCATCTCGCGCGAACGGGAGACGCTCGCGACCTTGCGGGCGGCGGCGGATCTGGTCATCGACACCTCCTCGCTGAACGTCCACCAGCTGGGGTCGCGGGTGGCGCACGCGTACGGCGGTGCGCACGACGACCAGTTGCGGGTCACGGTGCTCTCGTTCGGTTTCAAGAACGGCATCCCGGTCGATGCGGACATGGTGTTCGACGCCCGCTTCCTGCCCAACCCTCACTGGATCCTCGAGCTCCGGCCCACAGACCGGGCTGAGCAAGCCGGTCAGCGACTACGTGCTGTCGCAGAAGGGGGCAGACGCCTTCCTCGCCTCACTCGAGCAGTTGATGACGGTGGTGTCGGTCGGCTACGTCAACGAGGGCAAGCGTTTCGCGACCATCGCCATCGGTTGCACCGGGGGCAAGCACCGCAGTACGGCGATGGCCGAGGAGTTTGCCCGCCGGCTGAGGGGGACCGGCCTGCCCACTACCGTGCTGCACCGCGACCTGGGCCGCGAATGAGCGCGCCGGCGTCGCGCTCGGGCGATGCCGCGCCGAGGCGTCGCGCCGTGAACACCCCCTGGCTGGGCTCGTCGCTGCCGGCTGTGGTGGCGTTCGGTGGCGGTCACGGGCTGTCCTCCTCGCTGTCCGCGCTGCGCCGCGTGACCGACCACCTGAGCGCCGTGGTGACCGTGGCCGACGACGGCGGCTCTTCGGGCCGGCTGCGTGAGGAGCTGAACTGCCTGCCGCCCGGCGACCTGCGGATGGCCCTGGCTGCGCTGTGCGGGGACGACGAGTCCGGGCGGACCTGGGCCGACGTGCTGCAGTACCGCTTCCACTCCTCGGGCCCGCTCGGTGACCACGCCATCGGCAACCTGCTGATCGCCGGCCTGTGGGAGCGGCTCGGCGATCCCGTCGCCGGCCTCGACATGGTGGCGCGGCTGCTCGGCGCCAAGGGCCGGGTCCTGCCGATGGCCTCGGTCCCGCTGCAGATCGAGGCGGAGGTGATCGGGCTCGACCCGGACAAACCGGACGAGATCTCCGTCGTACGAGGCCAGGCCCGGGTCGCGACCACCCCGGGCGAGGTCTGCCTGGTCCGGCTGAAGCCCCATGACCCGCCGGCCTGCGTCGAGTCGGTGGAGGTCGTGATGGCTGCCGACTGGATCGTGCTCGGTCCCGGATCGTGGTTCACCTCGGTGATCCCGCATCTGCTGGTACCGGGGCTCGCCTCGGCCATCCAGGCCACGGCGGCCAGACGGATCCTGACCCTGAACCTGGAGCCGGCGGGCGAGACGGCGGGCTTCTCGGCCGCCAAACACATCGAACTGCTCGCCGATCATGCACCCGACCTCCGTCTGGACGCCGTGCTCGCCGACAGCGGTTTCGCTTCCGACGACCCGCACCTGGCGGCCTGGGCGGATTCCCTGGGTGCCCGGCTCGTCGTGGCCGACCTCGCTGCCCGTGACGGCTCACCGCGGCACGATCCACTCCGGCTGGCGTCGGCGTACGCCGAGATCATGGGCATCTGACCCCACTCCCGGGTCTCGCCGCATCCCTCCCCAACTCCCACCGCTTTCCCACCCCCCAACCCCCAAACCTGCGAGGAAACGCCGGGAAACGACCCGATCTGGTCGCCGATCCGGGTCGTCTCTCGGCGTTTCCTGAGTGGGTTGGGGGGTGGGGTGTGCGGTGGGGGGCTGCCGATGGGCTACGGATGGGGTGCGGATGGGTGCGGATGGGGTGCGGATGGGGTGCCGATGGGGTGCGGTTGGGGTGCGGATCGGCTGCGGGGGTTTCGGGCTGGGACGGCTGCGGGGACGGCATGCGCACGGGCGGCACCGGGGGAGTGGCATCATTCACCAATGGCCATGACCGCTCAGGTGAAGGCGGAGCTGGCGACCATCAAGGTCACGAAGCCGTGCTGCCGCAAGTCCGAAGTCGCCGCCACCCTCAGATTTGCCGGAGGCCTGCACATCGTCAGCGGCCGGATCGTGATCGAGGCCGAAGTCGACACCGGCGCCGCCGCACGCCGGCTGCGGACCGAGATCGGCGAGGTCTTCGGTCATGAGAGCGAACTGGTGATCGTCACCGGATCGGGCATCCGGCGCGGCACCCGCTACGTCGTCCGGGTGATCAAGGACGGCGAGGCCCTGGCCCGCCAGACCGGGCTGATCGACTCCCGCGGACGTCCGGCCCGCGGCTTGCCGGCACAGGTGGTGAGCGGCGGGCTGTGCGACTGCGTCGCGGCCTGGCGAGGCGCGTTCCTCGCGCACGGCTCGCTCACCGAGCCCGGTCGATCGATGGCCCTGGAAGTCACATGCCCCGGGCCGGAAGCCGCCCTGGCCCTGGTCGGGGCGGCACGCCGGCTCAGCATCCCCGCCAAGGCTCGCGAGGTCCGCAATGTGGACCGGGTCGTCATCCGGGACGGGGACGCGATCGCCGCCCTGCTGACCCGCCTGGGTGCCCACCAGTCGCTCCTGGCCTGGGAGGAGCGGCGGATGCGCCGCGAGGTCCGCGCGTCGGCGAACCGGCTGGCCAACTTCGACGATGCGAACCTGCGCCGCTCAGCCCGGGCTGCCGTGGCCGCGGGCGCCCGGGTGGAGCGTGCGCTGGAGATCCTCGGCGAGCAGGTCCCCGAGCACCTGCGCGCGGCCGGGGAGTTGCGGGTGCAGAACAAGCAGGCCAGCCTGGAGGAACTGGGCCAGTTGCACGATCCGCCCTTGACCAAGGACGCCGTGGCGGGCCGGATCCGTCGGCTGCTGGCTACCGCGGACAAGCGCGCCGTGGAACTCGGCGTACCCAGCACCGAAGCCAGCCTGACCGCCGACATGCTCGACGAGTAGCCAGATCGCGGGGCCACCGCGCCCGGGCCAGACCAGCCCGCAGTCCGGTCGTGACGACCTTCCGCGAAGTTGGCTAAGGTGTCCACTGGCCCACTGGCGCAGCCAGACCCGTTCCTCGAAGGAGCTCGCTTCATGACCGTACGCGTTGGGATCAACGGCTTCGGCCGGATCGGACGTAACTTCTTCCGCGCAGCCACCGCCGCCGGCGCCGACATCGAGGTCGTTGCCGCCAACGACCTCGGCGACGTCAAGACGATGGCCCACCTGCTCAAGTACGACTCCATCCTCGGCCGCTTCCCGTCCGACATCTCGGTGACTGACGAGGGCATCCAGATCGGCAGCCACGGCATCAAGATCCTGGCCGAGCGCGACCCGGCTCAGCTGCCCTGGGGCGATCTCGGCGTCGACGTCGTGATCGAGTCCACCGGCTTCTTCACCGACGCTCTCAAGGCCAAGGCGCACATCGACGGCGGCGCCAAGAAGGTCATCATCTCGGCTCCGGCCAAGAACGAGGATCTGACTGTGGTGCTCGGGGTGAACGACGGGGACTACGACCCGGCCAACCACCACATCATCTCCAACGCGTCCTGCACGACGAACTGCCTGGCGCCGATGGCCAAGGCCATCGACGACGAGTTCGGCATCGTCAAGGGCCTGATGACCACCATCCACGCCTACACCCAGGACCAGAACCTGCAGGACGGTCCGCACTCGGATCTGCGTCGGGCCCGCGGTGCCGCGCTCAACATCGTGCCCACCTCGACCGGCGCGGCCAAGGCCATCGGCCTCGTGCTCCCGCAGCTCAAGGGCAAGCTGGATGGTTACGCGCTGCGCGTGCCGGTGCCGACCGGTTCCGCCACCGACCTCACCATGGAGGTGGGTCGCGAGACCACGGTCGACGAGGTCAACGCCGTCGTCAAGGCCGCGGCCGAGGGCCCGCTGAAGGGTTACCTCCGCTACACCACCGACCCGATCGTCTCCAGTGACATCGTCACCGACCCGAGTTCGTGCATCTTCGACTCCGGGCTGACCAAGGTGCTCGGCAACCAGGTCAAGGTCGTGGGTTGGTACGACAACGAGTGGGGCTACTCGAACCGTCTGGTCGACCTGGTGACGCTGGTCGGCACCTCGCTCTGACCCTGGCTGCGCTGCGCGCAGGAACCTGCTCCGAGGAGCAGGTTCCTGCCCGCCGGGGTGGGCCTGTCGAGCCACCCGGCAGCCATCCGGGCCCGGCAAACCGTGCCGACGCCCGCACCGTTCGCGCGACCAAGCCGAGGAAGCAACGTGAAGTCTGTCTCTGACCTGGGTGACCTCTCCGGCAAGCGGGTGTTGATCCGCTGCGATCTGAATGTGCCGCTGGACGGCGACACGATCACCGACGACGGCCGCATCCGCGCCGCACTGCCGACGCTGAGGCAGCTGCGGGACGCCGGGGCCAAGGTGATCGTCCTGGCCCATCTCGGTCGCCCGAAAGGCCAGGTCAACCCCAAGTACTCCCTGGCGCCCGCCGCGACCCGGCTGGGCGAGTTGCTCGGCACCCGCGGTCACGCTGGCCGAGGATGTGGTCGGGCCGTCCGCGCACGCCATCGCCGAGAACCTGGCCGACGGCGAGGTGGCGATGCTGGAGAACGTCCGGTACGAGCCGGGTGAGGAGTCCAAGGACGAGACCGAGCGCGGCGCTCTGGCCGATCGGTACGCCTCGCTCGGTGACGTCTACGTCTCCGAGGGTTTCGGTGTGGTCCACCGCAAGCAGGCCAGCGTGTACGACCTGGCCCAGCGCCTGCCCAGCGCGGCCGGCGCCCTGGTCAAGGCCGAGGTGGAGGTCCTGCGGCGGCTCACCGAGGACCCGGCCCGCCCGTACGTGGTGGTGCTGGGTGGCGCCAAGGTGTCGGACAAGCTCGCCGTCATCGCCAACCTGATCAAAACCGCGGACACGCTGGTGATCGGCGGCGGGATGGTGTTCACGTTCCTGGCCGCACAGGGCTACGAGGTGGGCAAGAGCCTGCTCGAGTCCGACCAGATCGACACCGTCAGGGGCTACCTCGACGAGGCCGCCTCCGGTGGCAAGCAGATCGTGCTGCCGTCCGACATCGTGGTGGCACCGGAGTTCAAGGCCGACGCCCCGCCGACGGTGGTGCCGGCCGACGCGATGCCGGCCGATCAGCTCGGCCTGGACATCGGCCCCGACTCCGCCAGAGTCTTCGCCTCGGTGGTCAGCTCGGCCAGGACGGTGTTCTGGAACGGGCCGATGGGCGTGGCCGAGTGGGAGGCGTTCGCCGGCGGCACCCGCGCGGTCGCGCAGGCGCTGACCGAGGTCGACGGCCTGTCGGTGGTGGGCGGCGGTGACTCGGCGGCCGCCGTACGCGATCTCGGGTTCGCCGACGAGGCGTTCGGCCACATCTCCACCGGTGGCGGGGCCAGCTTGGAATATCTGGAAGGCAAGATTCTGCCCGGCTTGGCCGTGCTCGAGGACGAGGGGAAATCCGCATGACGCGCACGCCGCTGATGGCTGGCAACTGGAAGATGAACCTGAACCACGTCGAGGCCGTCGGCCTGGTCCAGAAACTCGCCTGGACGCTGGAGGACAAGAAGTTCGACCGGAGCAAGTGCGAGGTCGTCGTGCTGCCGCCGTTCGTCGACCTGCGCAGCGTGCAGACCGTGATCGACGGCGACCGGCTCGAACTCGGCTACGGCGCCCAGGACGTGTCGCAGTTCGACAGCGGCGCGTACACCGGCGACATCTCCGCCGACATGCTGGTCAAACTCGGCTGCCGCTACGTCGCCGTCGGCCATTCGGAGCGGCGCCAGTTCCACGGCGAAGACGACGCGCTGGTGAACGCCAAGACCACCCAAGCCATCACCCGCGGGCTGGTGCCGATCGTCTGCGTGGGTGAGGGGCTCGACGTCCGCGAGGAGTCGCAGCAGGTGGCCTACACCCTGAGCCAGGTCGAGGGGGCTCTGGCCGGGCTCACGTCGGAGCAGGTCGGCGCGCTGGTCGTCGCCTACGAGCCGGTCTGGGCCATCGGGACCGGGAAGGTCGCCACTCCGGACGACGCGGAGGAGGTCTGCGGGGCGATCCGCGGCTGGGTCGCCGACCAGCACGGTCGGGAGGCCGCCGACCGCGTCCGCATCCTCTACGGCGGCTCGGTCAACGCCGGCAACGTCGCCGTGCTGATGACCAAGCCGAACGTCGACGGCTGCCTGGTCGGCGGGGCCAGTCTCAAGGTCGACGACTTTGCCGCAATAGCACGGTTTTACGCTCTGCCCGTGCTCTGACGTGGGCGTGATCTGACGCTTCGAGTACCCGAATCTGTGAGTTAGGCTACGTCCGTGCTTGTCCAGCCCCTGATGACCGTGCCGATCCTGGTCTTCTCCATCGTCTTGGTGATCACCAGTGTTGCGCTCGCGCTCTTCGTGCTGATGCACAAGGGACGCGGAGGCGGTCTCTCCGATCTGTTCGGTGGCGGCATCTCCTCCTCGATGGGGGGGTCCTCGGTGGCCGAGCGCAACCTGGACCGTCTCACGATCATCATCGGCGTGGTCTGGCTGGCTGCCATCGTCGCGCTCGGCCTGCTGTACAAGCTCAACAATTGATCGGTCAGGCCTGTGGGTTCTCGACCGGAAGACACCAAGACTCGCTACGCGCGGGAACGACGAGGGGATAAGTAGACGTGGCTGGTGGAAGCGCGATTCGGGGCAGCCGGGTGGGGGCTGGTCCGATGGGCGAAGCCGAGCGGGGCGACGCCGCCCCTCGGCTGTACGTCTCCTACTACTGTTCGCACGGCCACGAGACCCGTCCGGCATTCGCCGCCGACGCGGCCGTGCCCGCCGCCTGGGACTGCCCGCGCTGCGGCCTGCCCGCCAACCTCGACTCGGGAAACCCCCCGCCGCCCCCGAAGATCGAGCCGTACAAGACCCACCTCGCCTACGTGAAGGAGCGGCGCTCCGACCAGGAGGCTGCCGACATCCTCACCGAGGCCCTCGCGGCGCTGCGTGCGCGGCGGGAGCGCGGCGAAGTCATCTACTGAGTCTCCGGTCGGCTCGCGCCCGGGCTGCCCTAAGGATGCGGTCTTCCTCGCTCGCCGGCACGACGGCCTGACACCCAGGGTGTGATCCCATGCAAGGGTCGTGCCGGCTCGGTCGTCCAGACCGCATCGGCCGCGCCCTTGCCGACGCTCGCCAATGATCGCCCAGACCGCATCGGCCGCGCCCTTGCCGACGCTCGCCGAGGCAACTCGCGGCTAGATGAGGCCGCGCTGCCCGAGATCGGGCGGCAGTTCGGCGGCGGCGGCGCGGTCCATCAGCCACAGGGTCCGCTCGGCACCGGCGACCCCGGCAGCGGGGACCTGCACCGGACCGGCTCCGAGCAGCGCCATCTTGGCTGCTGCAGCCTTGTCCGAGCCGCTGACCAGGAACCACACCTCGCGGGACCGGTTGATCACCGGGAGCGTCAGGCTGATCCGCTCCGGCGGCGGTTTGGGGGAGGAGCGGACGGCGATCACGTCACCCTCGGCGTAGGAGGAGGGGTGCTCGGGGAACAGCGACGCGACGTGCCCGTCGGGGCCCATGCCGAGCAGGCAGACATCGAAGACCGTGGACCCGAGCTCACGCGCGTACGCTTCGGCCGCCGCATCCAGGCTGAGATTGCCGCCGCGAGCAGGCATCGGGTGGATCCGGTCCGGGGCTGAGCCGCAAGGGCTCAGCCAGCAGGTCGAGCGCCTGCTGGTCGTTGCGGTCGGGGTCGCCGGCGGGAACGAACCGCTCGTCACCCCACCAGAGCTCGACGCGGCTCCAGTCCACCGCCGAATGTCCGCCCTCCGCGGCCAGCCGCTGATACGCCCGGGTGGCGATCCGGCCGCCGGTGAGCGCGATCTGCGGGACCTGGAAATCGCGCTGCCACTCCACCAGCCTCGCCGTCAGTCGCGCGGCGAGGGCCTCGGCGACCTCCTCCGCACCGTTGTGCACCAAGATCTCCGGGCGGGCGGGCTCGCTCACCTGATCACCCGTCGCCGTCGGTGGCGCCGGCCGCCCTCGTGGATCCCTCGCCGGCCGACTTCTTCGCTGCGGCCGACTTCTTCGCCGGGGCCTTCTTCGCCGGGGCCTTGTCCGCCGTCCGCTTCGCCGCCGCCTTCTTGGCCGGAGCGGGTCCGAGCAGCGACTTCACCGCCCGCTCGAAGACCTGGTCCGCGTCCATCCGGCGCAGTTCCTCCGAGATCAGGTCGGTGAAGTCCCGCCGCTTCAGCGCCACCAGCCGCTCGGGCTGCCCGGGCACCGCGTACGAGGCGAGCAGCCCGTCCGGCCGCGTGATCGCGATGTCCCCGGCGGCGGTGGACATCCGGACCGCGGTGATTCCTGGACCGTCGCTGATCGACGCGCCGGATCTCCACCTTGAGCTTCGACTCGAGCCACGCGGCGAGCAGGTCGGCCGACGGGTTGCTCTTCTCCGCCTCCACCACCGCCGACTTGATCCTCGACGGGTACTGGTCCAGCGCAGCGGCCAGTAGGGCACGCCACGCGGTCAGCCGCGTCCAGCTCAGGTCGGTGTCGCCCGGCGTGTAGTCCCGCGCCCGCTCCTTCAGCGCCGCCAACGGCCTGGGGGCCGACGCGGCGTCGGTGAGCCGGCGCATGGCGAGGGCTCCGAGTTCGTCGGAGGACCGCTTGGCCGGCACCTTGCCGGGCCACCAGATCACCACGGGAGAGTCGGGCAGCAGCAGCGGGCGGATCACCGAGGCCGGGTGGGCGGCGACCGCGCCGCGCATCCGGATCACGACCACCTCGCCGGGCGTGCCCTCGCCGATGTGCACCTCCGCGTCCAGCGAGGAGGTCCGACCCGCGCCGGTCACCACCAGCAGGATGCGCGAGGGATGCTCGCGGCCGGCCTCCATTCCTGCGTCCCGGGCGCTCTCGTACTCGTCCTCGTCGCAGACGATGATGAGGGTCAGCACCATGCCCTGGGCCGGGCCGCCGGACGTGCGGCGGGCCCGGAGCAGGGCAGCCGAGATCTTCGACGACGTGGTCTCGGTCAGCGTGACGATCATCGAGACCTCCGCACGATGCCGCGCGTCACGGCCGTCTCCAGACGAATCCGTCGCGGGCGAGCATCTCGTCGGAGCCCTTCGGCCCCCACGATCCCGGCTCGTACGGCTCCGGCTGGTCCGGCTGGTCGGCCCAGTAGTCCAGGATGGGGTCGAGCAGCTCCCAGGACAGTTCGACCTCTTCGTGTTGGGGGAACAGCGGCGGATCGCCGAGCAGCACGTCCAGGATGAGCCGCTCGTACGCCTCGGGCGAGGACTCGGTGAACGAGCCGCCGTACGCGAAGTCCATGTTCACCTCGCGGATCTCCATCTGGGTGCCGGGCACCTTCGCCCCGAACCGCATCGTCACGCCCTCGTCCGGCTGGATGCGCAGCACGAGGGCGTTGTAGCCGAGTTCCTCGGTGTCGGTCTTGGTGAAGGGCAGGTGCGGCGCCCGTTTGAAGCCCAGCGCGATCTCGGTCACCCGCCGGGCGAGCCGTTTGCCGGTACGCAGGTAGAACGGGACCCCGGCCCAACGGCGGTTCTCGATGTCGACCCGGATGGCGGCGTAGGTCTCGGTCTTGGAGTCCTGCGGGATGCGGTCCTCGTCCAGGTAACCCCGGACCTTCTCCCCACCCGCCCAGCCGCCGGCGTACGCGCCCCGCGCGGTATGCAGGTCCATCCGCTTGGGTGGACGCGCCGCCGCCAGCACCTTCTGTTTCTCCGCGCGCAACTGCCGGGCCTCGAAGGAGGTGGGTTCCTCCATGGCGGTCAGGGCAAGCAGTTGCAGCAGGTGGTTCTGGATGACGTCGCGGGCGATGCCGATGCCGTCGAAGTAACCGGCCCGGCCGCCGATGCCGATGTCCTCGGCCATGGTGATCTGTACGTGGTCGACGTAGTTGTTGTTCCAGACCGGTTCGAACAGCTGGTTGGCGAAGCGGAGCGCCATCATGTTCTGGACGGTTTCCTTGCCCAGGTAGTGGTCGATCCGGAACACCGAGGACGAGGGGAAGACGCTGGAAACGATCCGGTTCAGCTCCCGGGCGCTGGCCAGATCGTGGCCGAACGGCTTCTCGATCACCACCCGGCTCCACCGGCCGGGCAACTGCTCGGCCAGGCCGTGCGAACGCAACTGGTCCACCACCGTCTGGAACAGGCCGGGCGGGATGGACAGGTAGAAGGCGTGGTTTCCGCCGGTGCCGCGCGCCTCGTCCAGGTCAGCAATCGTGTCGGCCAACTTGGCGAAGGACGCGTCGTCACCGATCTCGCCGGGCACGAACCGGATGCCTTCCGACAACTGCCTCCACACCTCCTCGCGGAAGGGTGTGCGCGCGTGCTGTTTCACGGCAGCGTGCACGATCTCGGCGAAGTCCTGATGGGCCCAGTCGCGGCGGGCGAAGCCGACCAGCGCGAAACCGGGCGGCAGCAGCCCCCGGTTTGCCAGGTCGTAGACCGCCGGCATCAGCTTCTTCGTCGACAGGTCGCCGGTGACTCCGAAGATGACCAGCACACAGGGGCCGGCGATCCTCGGCAGCCGACGGTCCTGGGGGTCACGGAGCGGGTTGGGCCGGTCAGCGGTCAGCACAGGCATCCCTTTCTGTCGTCAGCTGCCCACGCATCAGGAGATGGCGGGCGGGGGAGGCGGCGCTGCGTCGAGCCGGAAGGGACGAGCAGGCGCGCCGAGCCGGCAGCCAGGGCCGCCGGCTCGACGCGCGATCCACGTTCGCCCTCAGGCAACCGGTGTCGTTGGCCGGGCTGGGCTCGGCGGACGCGCCCGGGTTCGGCTCACCCTTCTTGGCGTCGTCGAGTGCGGTCTGCACGGTGTCCACCAGTTCGTGCCAGGACGCCTCGAACTTCTCCACGCCCTCGCTCTCCAAGACGTCCACCACGTCGTCGTAGGAGATCCCGACGGCTGCCAACTCGTCCAGCAGTTGCTGGGCTTCGGCCTCGGTGCCGCTGACCATGTCGCCGTGCACCTCGCCGTGGTCGGCGAAGGCCTGCATGGTCTTCTCCGGCATCGTGTTCACCGTGTTCGCCACCACGAGGTCGGTGACGTACATGGTGTCGGAGTAGGCGGGGTCCTTGACACCGGTGGAGGCCCACAGCGGGCGCTGCCGGTTGGCGCCCTTGGCTTCGAGGACGGCGAACCGCTCGGAGCTGAACTCCTCCTCGTAGAGGGCGTAGGCGAGCCGTGCGTTGGCGATCGCCGCCTTGCCCTTGAGCGCCTTCGCCTCCTCGGAGCCGACCGCGTCGAGACGCTTGTCGATCTCGGAGTCCACCCGGGACACGAAGAACGAGGCGACCGAGTGGATCGTGCTCAGGTCGTGGCCGTTGGCCGCCGCCTGCTCCAGGCCGCTGATGTAGGCGTCGATCACACCCTGGTAGCGGTCGAGGGAGAAGATCAGCGTGACGTTGACGCTGACCCCCTCGCCGATGGTGGAGGTGATGGCCGGCAGGCCGGGCTTGGTGGCCGGGATCTTGATCAGGACGTTCGGCCGGTCGACGATCTTCCACAGGTCGAGGGCCTGGGCTGCGGTCGCCTCGGTCTGCATGGCCAGTCCGGGATCGACCTCGATGGAGACACGGCCGTCCACCCCGTGGGTCGCCTCGTAGGTGGCGGCGAAGATGTCGCACGCATCGCGTACGTCGTCGGTGGTCAGCGCCTTGATGGTGTCCTCGACGTCGGAGTCGGTGGCGGCGAGTTCCCGCACCTGGTCGTTGTAGAGGTCACCCTTGGACAGCGCCGCCGCGAAGATGGTCGGGTTGGTGGTGACCCCGCTGACCGAGGAGCCGGAAATCAGCTCGGCCAGGTTGCCGGACCGGATCCGGTCGCGGGAAAGGTCATCCAGCCAGATGGAGACGCCCGCGTCGGCGAGGGCCTTGAGTCGTTCGCTCATGTTGTGGCTCCTGAAGAAGTGGGATGGATGGGACAGTCAGCTGATCGTGACGCCGGGGTGCGCTTCGAGGTCGGCGGGCGCCTTGGGCCCGCTGGCCGCGGCGTGCACGGGAGCGTCGTGGGAGGTGGCCGCCTGCAGGCTCTCCTTGGCCGCGGAGACCACCGTCGCGGCGGTGAAGCCGAACTCCTCGAACAGCAGCGCCCCGGCAGCGCTCGCGCCGTAGTGCTCGATGCCGATGATGCGGCCCGCGTCGCCGACCAGATCCCGCCAGCCGGCCTCCACACCGGCCTCGATGCTCACCCGCGCCCGGACACTCGGCGGGATGACCGAGTTCTTGTAGTCCTGGTCCTGCTCGTCGAACCACTCCCGGCACGGCATCGAGATCACCCTGGCCTTGATGCCCTCGCCGGCCAGCGTCTCCTGGGCCTCGACGGCGTACTGGACCTCCGACCCGGTGCCGATCAGGATGACGTCGGGCTCGCCGTCAGCGTCCTTGAGGATGTAGCCGCCCTTCGCCACTCCGGCAGTGTCGGCGAAGCCGTCCTCACCACGCGGCACGATCGGCAGGTTCTGCCGGCTGAGGATGATCCCGGCGGGCCGGTCGTCGTTCTTCAAGATCGCGGCCCAGCAGGCGGCGGTCTCGTTCGCGTCTGCGGGGCGGACCACGTCGAGCCCCGGAATCGTACGCAGCGCCGCGACGTGCTCGATCGGCTGGTGCGTCGGTCCGTCCTCGCCGAGCCCGATCGAGTCGTGGGTCCATACGTAGACGACCGGGCAGCCGCATCAGGGCCGACAGGCGCACCGCACCGCGCATGTAGTCGCTGAAGGTCAAGAACGTGCCACCGTACGGGCGGGTGCCGCCGTGTGCCTTGATTCCGTTCATGATCGCGCCCATGGCGTGCTCGCGGATGCCGAAGTGCAGCACCCGTCCGTACGGACCGCCCCGGAAGTGCTTGGTCTGCCGGTCCGTCGGCAGGAAGCTCGGCTCGCCCTCGGGCGTGGTGTTGTTCGACTCGGCGAGGTCGGCCGAGCCGCCCCACAGCTCCGGCATCTTCGGTGCGATGGCGGTGAGCACCTTGCCCGACGCCGCGCGGGTGGCGATGCCCTTCGGATCCGCCGCCCAGGTCGGCAGGGCTTCCTCCCAGCCGCTGGACAGCTTGCCCGCGGTCAGCTGGTCGTAGAGGGCCTTGCCCTCGGGGTTGGCCGCGGCCCAGCTATCGAAGGCCTGCTGCCACTCGTCCTGAGCCTGCTTGCCGCGCTCCAGCAGGCCGCGGGTGTGGCCGATGACCTCGTCGGTGACCTCGAAGTTCTGCTCCGGGTCGAAGCCCAGCAGCTTCTTGGTGGCGGCCACCTCGTCCTTGCCGAGCGCTGAACCGTGCGCCTTGCCCGTGTTCTGCAGATTCGGGGCGGGCCAGCCGATGATGGTGCGCAGGCTGATGAAGCTCGGCCGGTCGGTGACGCCGCGGGCTGACTCGATCGCGTCGTTCAACGCCTTCACGTTCTCGGTGTACTGCCCGCCGCCCTCGGTCCAGTCGATGGTCTGGACGTGCCAGCCGTAGGCCTCGTAGCGCAGGGCGACATCCTCGGTGAGGGCGATGTTGGTGTCGTCCTCGATGGAGATGTGGTTGTCGTCGTAGATCAGCGTCAGGTTGCCCAGTCGCTGCGTGGCGGCGAGCGAGGAGGCCTCGGAGGAGATGCCTTCCTCGATGTCGCCGTCGGAGGCGAGGCAGTAGATCTGGTGGTCGAAGATCGACTGGCCCTCGGACGCGTCAGGGTCCAGCAGCCCGCGCTCCCGTCGCGCCGCCATGGCCATGCCGACCGCGTTGGCGATGCCCTGGCCCAGCGGGCCGGTGGTGATCTCCACGCCCGCGGTGTGCCCGTACTCGGGGTGACCGGGGGTCTTGGAGCCCCAGGTGCGCAGGGCCTTGAGGTCGTCGAGCTCGAGCCCGAAGCCGCCCAGGTAGAGCTGGATGTAGAGCGTCACGCTGGAGTGGCCGCAGGAGAGGACGAATCGGTCCCGTCCGGGCCAGTGCGTGTCCGCGGGGTTGTGCCGCATCACCTTCTGGAAGAGCAGGTAGGCCACCGGGGCCAGGCTCATCGCGGTGCCGGGGTGGCCGTTGCCGACCTTCTGCACCGCGTCGGCGGCGAGGAGGCGGACGGTGTCGACGGCGCGCGAGTCGAGTTCGCTCCAGCCGTCGGGCAGCACTGCGCTGGAGGTGAGGGTGTCGGTCACTGTTGGGCGATCCTTCCGAGAGACATCGAGGACATTCGCGCCAAGACGGTCGGTCAGGCGGCGCGCTGGGGCCGCCACGGGGTGAACCGCGCAAGACAGTTGCGAGCCTATCGGGGCGGCTCGGCGCGCGATATAGGGTCTGCCGAGAAGGTGAGTTCACCGCCGGGTGAATCCCTGGTGACGGATCGGGGCGACCGCCTCGGGGCGTCTGCCCCGGATTCGTCGGCCGGAGCTCAGCCCGGGCCCTAGACTCGCAACCGGTGGTCGCCGACGACGGGGCCCCGAGACCCGTAGTCAGCCAGCGACGAGTGAGTGGGGCGTGTGACGAGCATCGACGTACCAGGTCGGGTGGCGGCCGACGACCGCGTGACTCGGGTGGACGTCGAGGTGCGTCGTCCCGTGGCGCGCCGCGCGGCGTCGGGCCGACGGCCGGACGCGGCTCAACTGCGCGACGTGCTGTCGGCGTACGTGGGCCTGACCAAGCCCCGGATCATCGAGCTGCTGCTGGTCACCACCGTGCCGGCCATGTTCCTCGCCGCGGGCGGAGTGCCGCCGCTGTCCCTGGTGTTGCTGACCATGACCGGTGGCTGCCTCGCCGCGGCCAGCGCGAACGCGTTCAACTGCGTACTGGACCGCGACATCGACGAGCGGATGCGGCGGACGCGGCGACGGCCGCTGCCGCGGCACGCGGTCGGACCGTGGGCGGCTACGGTCTTCGGCGCCGTCCTGGCGGTGGCCGCCACGCTCTGGCTCGGGCTGCTGGTCAACTGGTTGTCGGCGTTCCTGGCGCTGGGCGCCAATGCGTTCTACATCGGCGTCTACACCCTCTGGCTGAAGCGCCGTACCCCGCAGAACATCGTGTGGGGTGGGATTGCGGGCTGCTTCCCGCCGCTGGTGGGCTGGACGGCTGTCACCGGGTCGTTGTCGCCGGTGCCGTTCGTGCTCTTCCTGATCGTCTTCTGCTGGACGCCGCCGCACACCTGGGCGCTCGCCATGCGCTACCGGGACGACTACGCGGCGGCGAACGTGCCGATGTTGCCCGTGGTGCGCTCGGCCCACGCGGTCACCCGGCAGATCCTGGTGTACTCGGTGGTCACCGTGCTGGTGTCGCTGGCGCTGTGGCCGGTCGCCGGCATGGGGTGGCTCTACGTCACGGTGGCGACGGTCACCGGCGTGGCCCTGGTCTGGGAGGCGGCCCAGTTGCTGTCCCGGGCCCGGCGCGGACTGACTGAGGCGGCGTTGCGGCCGATGCGACTGTTCCACTGGTCCAACTCCTACCTCGCCCTGGTCTTCGTGGCCGCGGCGGTGGATCCGCTGCTGCGCTGAACGCCCGGTGGGTTCGGACGAACGATCTGCGGAGGCTGCATCGATGGCCCAGTCGGTCGAACTGATCCTGGACGACGCCGCGGAACTGGCGCTGGTGGAGCAGTGGGAGCGCCTCGGCAACGCGGGCCTGCCCACGTCGAGGAGGATCCCCGCGACGCCACACCACCGCCCGCACATCACCCTGTACGCCGCCGAGGTCATCTCGGCCGAGGCGGATCAGCAGCTGGCGGAGTTCTTCGCCGAGGTGGACCCGCCGGTGCGGATCGGCCGCGTGATGGTCGGCGCGCTCATGCTGTTCGGCCCGCGTCGCGACAGTTACGTGCTCGTCCGGCAGGTGCTCGCCTCTGCGGCCCTGTTGGAGGTGCAACAGGAAGTGGCTGCGATCTGTTCGGCCGACCCGCACAGCCCGTTCGGTCCCGGACGGTGGAGCCCGCACGTCACCCTCGCCCGGCGGATCCGGGCCGACCAGGTCCCGCCGGCGCTGCGGGTGCTGGAGCACCACCCCGACCTGGCCGCGACCGTCGTACGGTGCCGCCGTTGGGACGGCAACGCTCGCGACGCCTGGTGGCTGGCCTGAAAATCACCCGCTCGCCGCTTCCAGCTCAGGCCACCGGGAACCCACGCTGCGTCGGAAACCCAGCTGAGACGTCGGGAACCCAGCTGAGACGTCGGGAACCACCGACGCTCGAGGCGTCGGGAACCCTAGCTGAGGCGTCGGGAAACCACGTATACGTAGGTTCCTGGTGGATTGCACGGGTTGCAACCTGTGCAATGCGTGTGCAACCTGTGCAATGTCGCGGTCAGTGAGAGGACCGATGACCGGCACCAGCTCCGGCTGAGGCATCGGCAACCTCGCTGAGGCGTCGGGAATCCACGTATACGTAGGTTCCTGGTGGATTGCACGGTTTGCAACCTGTGCAATGCGTGTGCAACCTGTGCAAACCTCGCGGGGCGCACGGTCTCAGAGGTGATAGGCGTACTCGCGGAACTCCCAGTCCGTCACGTACCGCGAGAAGCGCTCCAACTCGTTGCGCTTGTACGCGAGGAAGGCGTTGACGAAGGTCTCGCCCAGGATGCCCGCCAGCGCCTTGTCCTGCTCGAAGGCGTCCAGCGCGGCGGCCAGCCCCGTGGGCAGCATCGGAGCCTTGGCCGTGTCGTAGCCGTAGCCGACCAGTTTCGGCGGCGGTTCCAGCGCGTCCTCGATCCCGAGGTAGGCGGCGGCGAGCAGACCGGCGACCGCCAGGTAGGGGTTGGCTGAGGCGTCGCCGAGCCGCAACTCCATCCGGGAGGCGCGGCCGCGCTCGGGCGGGATGCGGACCATGGCGCTGCGGTTGTCCAGACCCCAGTCGATCAGCCACGGGGCGAGGGTGTCGGGGCCGAACCGCTTGTACGAGTTGACCGTCGGGTTGAGCAGGGCGGCCAGGGCAGGCGCGTGGGCCAGGACGCCGGCGACCGCGTGCCGCGCCACCTCCGACAGCCCGTCCTCGCCGTCGGGGTCGTCGAAGAGCGGCTTGCCGTCGGCGTCACAGGTGGACAGGTGCAGGTGGAAGCCGGAACCGCCCTCGTCGTTGAACGGTTTGGCCATGAAGGTGGCCAGCTTGCCGCCGCGCCGGGCCAGTTCCTTCACCGCCGCCTTGAAGCGGAACGCGCGGTCGGCGGCGTCCATCGCCTCGGAGTGCCACAGGTTGATCTCGAACTGGCCGCTGGAGAACTCGTGGTTGGCGGCCACCACGTCCAGCCCGTACGCCGACAGCAGCCGGAGCGAGTCGAGCAGCCGGCCCTCCGGGTCGCCGCGGAGCCCAGCGACGTACACGTTGCCCGTGGCCTCGCCGTAGCGCTTCCAGCCGGTCGGCGAGGTCGGGTCCGGATCGAGGAGGAAGAACTCCAGTTCGGGTCCGACGTGCGGCGTCATGCCCAGCTCGGCGAACCGGCTCAGCACGCGCCGCAGCACGGTGCGCGGGCTGAGCTGCGACGGGGTTCCGTCCGGGTTGAAGACGTCGGCGATGACGCTGGCCACGCCGGGCGCCCACGGGATGGGCCGGAGCGTGCCGAGGTCCGGGAAGGCGACGACATCGGGCAGCCCGTCGGACAGCCCGCCCTCCATGTCGACCACGTCACCCATGGGCGACGTGCCGTAGACCGAGCGGCAGAATGCCACGCCGTCGCCGACCGTCCGCGCGAAGCGGTGCACCAGGATGTCGCGGCCGCGTTCGGTGCCCAGCAGGTCGGAGTACGCGAGGCGTACGACGTCGATCCCGTCCGCGCTCAGCCGGTCCGCGGCTGCGGCCAGTGCCGACTCGTCGACTGGTGCATCACCCCTGCCCACCGCGCCCGGCCCTGGCGTGCGCCCGCCGCGCCGAAAGGGCCGCAACTCGACCGGGCATCACCGGCCTGCCGGGCATGGCCGGGGCCTGCGTCGTCAGCACGTTCTGGTTCTGGACCGTCATCTGACCCTCCGCCGGTCGGTCAATACGTCACCTCAGGCACCGATGCGAGAATCGTACGGGGCCAAATGATCGTGTCAAGGGGGAGCCCGTACGATCGCCTCATGCCGGATCCACACACGCTGGCGGAGACCGAAGCGGCGATGAACTCCCAGATCGACGCGCTCTCGTTGGACTTCGCCGCGGCGCAGGCGGTGTCCAGCCTCTACCGGGCCGCCAACGCCGTACGGGGGCACCTGACCAACAGCGTGCTGCGCCGCTACGACCTGACCTGGACCGGCTTCGTGGTGCTCTGGGTGGTGTGGATCTGGGACGGCATGGAGACCCGGCACGTCGCCGAGAGCGCGGCGATCTCCAAGGCCACCCTGACCGGCGTGGCGAAGACTCTGGAGGGTCGGGGCCTGATGATCCGGGAGGGCCATGCCAGCGATCGCCGCCTGGTGCAGTTGCGGCTGACCGACGCGGGACGCGACCTGATGGCCGAGCTGTATCCCCGCTTCAACGCGGTGGAGGCCGACGTGGTGCGCAAGCTGTCGCCGCAGTCCCGCTCCGGACTCACCCGCGACCTGCGGACGATCGTTCAGACCCTCGAGGAGTCCGGACCGGTCGCCGGCTAGGCCCCCGCCGTGCCGCCGCCGCCCCAGCGATCAGCCGTAGCTGATCCAGGTGGTTTTGAGGTCGGCGTACGCGTCCATGGCGTGCCGGGACTTGTCGCGGCCGGAGCCGGAGAGTTTCATGCCCCCGAAGGGCACGTTCATGTCGCCGGACTCGTAGCAGTTCACCCAGATCGTGCCCGCGTGCAGCGCCCGGGACATCCGGTGTGCGGTACCCAGGTCCCGGGTCCACACCGCAGCCGCGAGCCCGTACGGGGTGTCGTGGGCGATGCGCAGCGCCTCGGCCTCCTCGCGGAACTCCTGGACGGCGAGCACCGGAGCGAACAGCTCGTCGCGAACGAGCACGTTGTCCGGCGAGGCTCCGGTGACCACGGTCGGTTCGAGGTAGGCGCCGCCGGTCTCGGTCAGCACCGTGCGCCCGCCGTGGCGCAGGGTGGCACCCTGGCCGATGCCCCGCTCCAGCTGGGCGCGGACGCGGTCGAGGCTCCGCTGGTCGACCAGCGGCCCCATCTGGGTTTCCGCGAGCAGCGGGTCCCCCGGGAACCAACGTGCTGAGGTCGCGACGATGCGGCTGATCACCTGATCGGCGACGTCGGCGTGCACCACCAGCCGCGATCCGGCGGTGCACATCTCCCCGGAGTTGAAGAAGATCGCCCACGCCGCCGTGTCGGCGGCCGCCTCGAGGTCGGGCGCGTCGGGGAAGACGATGTTGGGCGACTTGCCGCCCAGTTCGAGGTGGACCCGCTTGAGATTGCTGTCGGCGGCGTACCGCAGGAAGTGCCGGCCGACGGCAGTGGACCCGGTGAAGGTCAGCACGTCGACGCCGGGATGCTCCCCGAGGGCCCGGCCGACCACCGCGCCGTCGCCGGAGAGGACGTTGAAGGCTCCGGGCGGCAGCCCGGCCTCCAATCCGAGCTGCGCCACTCGCTGCATGGACAGCGGCGACTGCTCCGCGGTCTTCAGCACCACGGTGCAGCCGGTCGCGAGCGAGGGTCCGATCTTCCAGCCGCCGAGGGTGAGCGGGAAGTTCCACGGCACGACGGCGGCCACCACGCCGGCCGGCTCGCGGGTGATCAGCGCCAGTTCGCCCGGCACGGTCGCGGTGATCTCCCCGCTGCCCTTGTCGGCCAGTTCGCCGTAGAACCGCAGGCAGCCGACCAGGGCGCGGATTTCGATGTGCCAGCTGTGGGTGATCGGCTTGCCCATCTCCAGGGTGACCAGGAGCGCGAGCTCGTCGCGGTGCTGTTCGATCAGCCCGGCCCAGCGCTGCAGGATCAGGCCGCGTTCGCGCGCCGGCATTCGCGGCCAGGGCCCGTCGTCGAACGCGCGCCGCGCCGCCGCGACGGCCAGGTCGGCGTCCCGCTCGTCCGCCCAGGGGAGGTTGGTCAGCACCGACCCGTCGCGTGGACTCCGTACGGGTCGGGTCCCGCCGGCCAGCGCCTCGCGTACGGTGCCGTCGATCATCAGGCCCTCGGGCAGTCGCAGCGCGGCTGCCCGGGCGACCCAGTCGGTGTCCTTGACCGCCATCTCAGCCGGCCCTCGGCTTGCGGACGCCGCGGAACTCCCAGTCCCCGCCCTGGGCGGTGGAGAGCACTTCCTCGCTCTCGCTGGGTTGGGCGCCGACGTCGTTGCGGATGGGCACCGGCCCCTCCACGATGTGGTTGCGCAGCGTGCCGAGTCCTTCGACCTCGACCTCCACGACGTCGCCGGGATGCACCGTACGCGAGATCGCGGGTGTGCCGGACAGCAGCACATCCCCCGGCTGCAGGGTGATGGTGCGGGCGATGTCGGCGACGAGGTAGTGCATGTCCCACGCCATCTCGGCGGTGTTGCCGTCCTGGCGGACCACCCCGTTCACCCGGGTGCGGATCTGCTTTCCGCGGAAGTCCCAGCCCTCGACCACGCCCGGGCCGAGCGGGCAGAGGGTGTCGGCCCCCTTGACCCGCAGCATCGAGCCGGCGTCGGTGTCGCGGAAGTCGTGCAGGCCGTAGTCGTTGGCGACGGTGTAGCCGCGGATGTGGTCCGGCGCTTCGGCGGGGGAGATGTTGCGCGTCGTACGGCCGATCACGATGGCGATCTCGCCCTCGTAGTTGAGCCAGTGGCAACCGAGCGGGCGCACCACCGCCGAACCGTGCGCGTTCAGACGCCGAAACCGGCTTGTGGAAGTAGGTCGGCGCCGGCGGCAGCGTGCTCATCAGCTCGGCCACCCGCGAGGCGTAGTTCAGGTGGACACAGATGATCTTGGACGGCATTGACCGGCGGCAGGTGCGCCGCCTCGTCGACGCCGACCGTCCGGCCGTCCCCGGCCACCAGTTCGTCCCCGCGCCGCACCACGTCGACGGCGTTGCCGTCAAGCAGGACGCGACGGGTCTCCCGGAGCTCGCTCATGTCCGACCGCTCTCCCGTAGCTCATTCATCCGCCGGTCGAAACGGTACGCCGCGGGCGGGGGAAGCCGCCCTCGGGACGGTCGAACCACAGGTGCACCTGGCCGGTGCCGACCGAGTTCTCGTACTCCCCGTACCGGCGCGAACTCGCCCGGCAGTCGCCCTCGCCCAGTGCTCCGATCATCATCAGGTAGTGGCCGAACCGGGCCTCCGGCTTGTAGCGGTAGAACTCGGGCATGGTGGCGAGGACCCGGGCGTGGTCCCCTCGGCTGAACCACTCCAATCGCTCGAAGTCGGCCGCCGCCGCTTCGGGGGTGAAGATGTGCTCCACCCCGGCGGCCTCGTGATCGCGCAACTGGCGCAGCGGCCAGAACGTGTGGGACATGGCTCCGGAGGCGATCAGCACCACCCTGCGGTCGGAGGCGGCGATCGCGTCGCCGAGAGCCCGGCCGAGGCGCAGATTGTCCTCGGTGTCTGCGGTCTGGCAGACCCCGATGGAGATCCAGCGCTTGTCCGGCAGCCCTTGGCCGAGGAACTCCCACAGGTTGGTCGTGGCGTAGAAGATCGGCAGGTGGTCGTCCTCGATCGCGGTGATCCAGGTGCCGTGCGCGTCGGCCCGGGCCTCGATCAGCCGGGCGAGCTCGGGGTCGCCGAGGAAGTCGTACGGGCGCCGGCACATCCCGCGGGGCAACTCCTCGGAGGTGAACAGGCCGTGGCGCCGGGCCTGCGCGGTGACGACGAACTCGACAGTGGTCGCCCAATGCGAGTCCAGCACCACCACCGTGTCGTAGTCGAGAGTGTCGAACACCTCGCGCCGCAACTGCTGCAGTCCCGACACCAGCGTGCTGTCCTCGCCGTTGTTCAGCTCACGCCGGATCGCCTCCGGCAGCACGATGGTCGGGACGTGCGCCAGCAGCCCGGCCCCCACAACCTCACCCATCCGTACCTTTCCTTTCGTTGCTCCCTGTCGAACTGCCCCCGGATCCACCGGTCGCTCCGGCTCCGGTTGCTCCGGTTCGTCCCGGGTCGCCAACTCCGGCGCCGTAGCCCCGGCTCCGCTGACTCCGACTCCGTCAGCTCCGACTCCGTCCTCGACTCCGCCAGCACTGAATTCATCAGGAAACGCCGAGAAACGACTCGGTTCGGCTCCGAATCTGGGTCGTTTCTCGGCGTTTCCTCGGGGAAGATGGGGATCGGGGATCCGCATGGGGCCGGGGACCGGCGCGGAGTCGGCCGCGGCGGGCACGGCGGAGGGCATGGCGGAGGGCGTGGGGATCGGGGCGAACACGGTGTTCTTGACGTCGGAGTAGAAGTCGAAGGACCAGCGCCCGCCCTCGCGGCCGATGCCGGATTTGCCGTTGCCGCCGAAAGGGGCGCCGAGGTCGCGTACGAAGAAGCAGTTCACCCAGACCGTGCCGGCGTTCAACCGGTCACTGACCCGCTCCGCCCGCGCGGCGTCCCCGGTCACCAGGGTCGCGGCGAGGCCGAAGCGCGTGTCGTTGGCCATCGCGACCGCCTCGTCCTCGGTGCTGAACGTCTGCACCGTCAGCACGGGACCGAACACCTCCTCGGTGAGGATCTCGCTGCCGGGCGCAGCGTTCACCAGGATGGTCGGGGCGTAGTAGAGCCCGCCGGCCGCCGAGGACGGCCCGCCACCCAGAACGGCCCGGGCGCCTGCGTCGAGGGCGCGGCGTACGAAGCCGTCCACCCGTTCGAAGTGGGACCGGCTGACCAGCGCGCTCACGTCGGTGGCCTCCTCCCGGGGGTCGCCCAGGACCAGCGTCGCGGCCTTGGCCCGGACCCGTTCCAGGAACGCCTCGGCCACGCCGTCCTGCACCAGGATGCGGAAGGCTCCCAGGCACACCTGCCCCGCGTTGTCGAACTGCTCCACGGCCAGGTCCACGGCCAGGTCGAGGTCGGCGTCGGCGAAGACCACCAGCGGCGACTTGCCGCCCAGCTCGAACGAGAGCGGCACCAGGTTGGGGGCCGCCGCCTCGGCGATCAGCGCGGGCGGTCGGCACCGAGCCGGTGAAGGCGATCCGGTTCAGATCGGGGTGTCGGCTGAGCGGTGCGCCGGCGGCGGGACCGGTGCCCTGAACCACGTTGAACACGCCGTCGGGCAGGCCGGCGTCCCGGGTGATGTCGGCCAGCAGCGAGGCGGTGAGCGGGGCCCATTCGGGCGGTTTGGCCACGACCGTGTTGCCGGCCGCCAGCGCCGGCCCGATCCGCCAGGTGGCCAGCATCAAGGGAGCGTTCCACGGCGTGATGACGGCCGTCACGCCCGCCGGGTGGTAGGTGATCCGCTGCCGGTGCCCGCGTACGTCGGGCGCAGGATGGTCCAGACGGTCGAGGAAGTCGGCGAAGAAGCGGAAGTTGTTCCCGACCCGCGGCATCACCCCGCGCCGGTGCGAGCGGAGCAGCGAGCCGTTGTCCCGCGTCTCCACCCGCGCCAGGTCGTCGGCGCGGGCGTCCACCCCGGCGGCCACCTCCCGCAACAGGGCGGCGCGCGCACCCCGGCTCAGCGCGGCCCAGCCCGGGAAGGCGGCACGTGCGGCAGCCACGGCAGCGTCCACCTCGGTCTTGCCGCCGGCGTGCACGCGGGCGATCACCGTCTCGTCGATGGGGGAGATGTCGTCGAAGGTCAGCGTGGAGGCCACCCGCCGGCCACCGATCCAGTGCCGGGTGTCGACCTCGACCCCCTCCACGCTCGCGTGCGTGTCCGGTCGAGAGCTCACCGGCGTCCTCCCGTGTCGGTCAACGTCTCCAGGGTCCGGCCCCCGTTCCAGACCACCCCGACCTGACGGTAGTAGCCGCCGATGACCTCCTCCACGCTGCAGGCGCGCCAACTCCTCGGTGGGGGAGTCGTACAGCCGCACCTCCACGTCGCCGGTCCACGCGGGTCCGGCCTCGAAGGCGCTCGACCCCGACTCGATCAGTTCCCCGTACGCGTCGGGTGCGCCGGAGGCGATGCCGGGAAGGATCCGGTGGTGCGCCATCGGGTGCGCGTTGACGAAGCCGTTGCTCGCCGATTCGGCCCGCAGGGTGAGCACCGCTTCGGCCAGCCGCCGGTCCCCGGCCGCCAGAGTCGCCCCGAACACTCCACCCGGCCCGATCCGGGGCGCCGCCTGGCCGAACGGGTGCGGCCGCGTCTGCCACATCGACCCGAGCTTCTTCGGGTAGCCCTGGTGCAGGCCGCGCCCGATGGCGAAGTCCTTGTCCACCCAGATGTAGACGCACCGGGAGTAGGTCTGGCCCGCGTAGCGGCAGCGGACGACGACGAAGGCCTCCTTGTACTGGGCGCGTACGGGGTCCAGGAGTTCTTCGCGGCTGGTCGAGCAGGATTGCCAGTCGGCCCAGATCAGGGCCACCGCGCCGGGATCCTCGGCGGCCGGTTCCAGCGGGGCCGGCAGGAGTTCGGCGACCCGGGCGGGGTCGGTCCGGTACTCCACGGTCAACAGGTCGCCGGAGTAGTACCACGGCGGCGCCGGGATCAAGGAGGAGCGGCCCGTCGCCGTACGCGGGTAGAGGAAGCCGTGGACGTCACCCAATGCGCGCACCTCCCGCCGATTGTTTGGGTCCGAACGATACCGCAGGATCCCCCTGCGAACCACCCCCCGACGACACCGAAGCCCGCTCTGGCCACCTGCCGCGCGACGTGGCACGATCGGGCAGGACCCGGCGCACACGTGCCCGGCCGCCATCGACACACCCCGACCGTCAGGAGTGACCATGACCGGCTCGTCCACCCAGGGGGTCAAAACCCTGCTGCATCCCGTGTCCGACCTGGCCAAGGCCAAGGCGGTGTACGCCGCCCTGCTCGGCGTGCCGCCACAGACCGATGAGTCCTACTACGTGGGTTTCGAGGCCGGTGGCCAGCACATCGGCCTGGTGCCGGGCGGCGGCGCGCAGGCCATGACCTCCCCGGTCGCCTATTGGCACGTGAGTGACATCGAGGCGAAGCTCGCCGAGGTGAGCGCTGCGGGTGGCACGGTCAAGGAAGCCGCGCACGACGTCGGCGGCGGTCGACTGGTGGCCACGGTCGCCGACCCCGACGGCAACGTCCTCGGGCTTCTCCAGGACCGATGAGTACGGCCACCGAGGACCGACACCACCCGGTCGTCGGCGCACGTGGCCGACAGCCACGACCTGATCCGCGTGCACGGCGCGCGCGAGAACAATCTCAAAGACCTCAGCATCGAGATCCCGAAGCGCCGGCTGACGGTGTTCACCGGGGTCTCCGGCTCGGGCAAGAGCTCGCTGGTGTTCGGCACGATCGCCGCGGAGTCGCAGCGGATGATCAACGAGACCTACAGCGCTTTCGTCCAGGGCTTCATGCCGACGCTCGCCCGGCCTGACGTGGACGTTCTGGACGGGCTGACGACGGCGATCATCGTCGACCAGGAGCGGATGGGCGCCAACTCCCGCTCCACGGTCGGCACCGCCACCGATGCGAACGCGATGCTGCGCATCCTGTTCAGCCGGCTCGGACAGCCCCACATCGGCTCGTCCCAGGCGTTCTCGTTCAACGTCGCCTCGATCAGCGGAGCCGGCGCGGTCACCCTGGAGCGCGCGGGACAGACGGTGAAGGAGCGCCGCAGCTTCACCATCACCGGCGGCATGTGTCCGCGGTGCGAGGGAATGGGCTCGGTCACCGATTTCGACCTGTCGGCGCTCTACGACGACAGCCGCTCGCTGAACGAGGGCGCGCTGACGATTCCCGGCTACAGCATGGACGGCTGGTACGGCCGCATCTTCCGCAGCAGCGGCTTCTTCGACCCGGACAAGCCGATCCGCCGGTTCACCAAGTCCGAGCTGTACGACCTGCTCCACAAGGAGCCGACCAAGATCAAGGTCGAGGGGATCAACCTGACCTACGAGGGTCTGATCCCCAAGATCCAGAAGTCGTTCCTGTCCAAGGACGTCGACGCGTTGCAGCCGCACATCCGGGCCTTCGTGGAACGCGCGGTGACCTTCACCACCTGCCCCGAGTGTGGCGGCACCCGGCTCAGCGAGGCGGCTCGGTCGTCGAGGATCGCCGGGGTCAACATCGCCGACGCGTGCGCGATGCAGATCAGCGACCTGGCCGAATGGGTGCACACCCTCGACGAACCGTCGGTGGCGCCGCTGCTGGCCTCACTGGGCGAGTCGCTCGACTCCTTCGTGGAGATCGGACTCGGCTACCTCAGTCTCGAACGGCCCTCCGGCACGCTCTCGGGCGGCGAGGCGCAGCGCACCAAGATGATCCGCCACCTCGGGTCCTCGCTGACCGACGTCACCTACGTGTTCGACGAGCCGACGATCGGGCTGCACCCGCACGACATCCAGCGGATGAACGGGCTGCTGCTGCGGCTGCGGGACAAGGGAAACACCGTGCTCGTCGTGGAGCACAAGCCGGAGGCGATCGCCATCGCCGACCACGTCGTCGACCTCGGGCCGGGTGCGGGGACGGCCGGCGGCGAGGTGGTCTTCGAGGGCACCGTGGAGGCGCTGCGCGCCGGGGACACGCTCACCGGGCGGCACCTGGACGACCGGGCCCGGCTGAAACCGTCGGTGCGGTCGTCGTCCGCGGCACTGGAGGTGCGCGGCGCTGACGCGCACAACCTGCAGGCCGTCGACGTGGACATCCCGCTCGGCGTACTCGTCGTGGTCACCGGCGTCGCCGGGTCGGGAAAGAGCTCGCTGATCCACGGTTCGGTGTCCGGGCGGGACGGAGTGGTGTCGATCGACCAGTCCGCGATCAAGGGTTCGCGACGCAGCAACCCGGCGACGTACACCGGGCTGCTCGACCCGATCCGCAAGGCCTTCGCCAAGGCCAACGGGGTGAAGCCCGCGCTGTTCAGCGCCAACTCCGAGGGCGCCTGCCCCACCTGCAACGGCGCCGGCGTGATCTACACCGACCTGGCGATGATGGCCGGGGTGGCCACCCCCTGCGAGCAGTGCGAGGGGAGGCGGTTCCTGGCCGAGGTCTTGGAGTACAAGCTCGGCGGGAAGGACATCAGCGAGGTGCTCGCGATGCCGGTTACCGAGGCCGAGGAGTTCTTCGGCGCCGGCGAGGCGCAGACACCCGCCGCCCACAAGATCCTCGACCGGCTCGCCGACGTCGGTCTCGGCTACCTCACCCTCGGCCAGCCGCTCCCCACGCTGTCGGGCGGTGAGCGGCAGCGGCTCCGGCTGGCCACCCGGATGGGGGAGAAGGGCGGGGTCTACGTCCTCGACGAGCCCACCAGCGGGCTCCATCTCGCCGACGTGGAGCAACTGCTCGCCCTGCTGGACCGGCTCGTCGACACACGGCAAGTCGGTCATCGTCATCGAGCACCACCAGGCCGTGATGGCGCACGCCGACTGGATCATCGACCTGGGTCCCGGAGCCGGCCACGACGGCGGCCGGATCGTCTTCGAGGGCACCCCGGCCGACCTGGTGGCCGACCGCTCCACCCTGACCGGCGAGCACCTCGCGGCGTACATCGCCACCTGACCCGCGACCACCCCTCCCGTACCACCCCACCCCGCCCGTACGGCCGAAACTGTCGACAGACGACACGAATTCGACAGGATCCGGGTCGTTCGTCGACAGTTTCGGCGTGGTCGGGGGGCGTGCGAGGGGCGTGGGTGGTTGCGGCTCCCGCCCGCAGCGCCTATCGTTTGGACCCAAACGATAGGAGCCGCGTGACCACGTCGCCGTCTGAGGGGCCAGCCGTACGGGGCGGGCAGGAGCGGCGGGTCGGGCAGGGCGGCGGTTCGGGCAGGGTCGGCAACGGGCCGCGATCCCTCTCGGCGAAGTCGACCTGACCGACCTCGACGCGTTCGCGCGCAACGAGGGCTGGTCCATGTTCGACACGCTGCGCACCGAGGACCCCGTGCACTGGTGTCCCGAGCGCGCCGACGGCGGGGACGGATCCGGATCCGGCCTGTCCGGCTCCGGCTTCTGGGCGATCACCCGGCACGCCGACATCTGCGCGGTGGACAAGGATCCGCAGACCTTCACCTCGACCAGGTTCGTCAACCTGGAGGAGGTGGACGACGACCTGCAGGACCTCCGTCGCAGCCTGCTGGAGACCGACGGCCTGCGGCACCGGGCGATGCGCAAACTGCTGCAGCGCGAGTTCAGCCAGGCGTCGCTGATGCGCACGTACGAACCCTTCCTCCGAGACCTCACCCGGGTCACCGTGGACGCAGCACTGCAGCACTCCGAGTTCGACTTCGTCCGCGAGATCAGTGCCGACTTCCCGATCCAGGTGCTCGCGCGGCTGCTCGATGTGCCCGAATCCGACACCGGCCAGTTGATCCGCTGGGGCAATCAGATGATCGGCAACACCGATCCGGAGTACGCCGAGCACCTGATCACCGACCCGGACAGCGACCGCTACAAGCACCTCCCGTTCCGCTCCCCGGCCGCCCTGGAGGTCTTCGAATACGGCCGTGCGCTGGCTCGGGAGCGCAAGGGCGGGGACGGCACGGACCTGGTGTCGATGCTGGTGAACCGCAGCCCGGAGGACGGTGAGCCGCTCAGCGCCACCGACTTCGACAACTACTTCCTGCTGCTGGTCGTCGCGGGCAACGAGACCACCCGGCACACCATCAGCCAGGCCATGCTGGCCCTGATCGAGCATCCCGACCAGTTGCGCCGGCTGCAGGAGCGCCCGGACCTGATCCCGGTGGCGGTGGAGGAGTTCCTGCGCTGGGCCTCGCCGGTCTACCACTTCCGGCGCACAGCCACCCGCGCGGTCGAACTCGGCGGCAAGCAGATCGCCGAGGGGGACAAGGTGGTGATGTGGTTCGCCTCCGGCAACCGTGACCAGGAGGTCTTCGCCGACCCGTATCGCTTCGACGTGACCCGTACGCCGAACGACCACGTCACGTTCGGCAAGGGCAGTCCGCACACCTGCATGGGCGCCCATCTGGCCCGGATGGAGATCCGGCTGATGTTCGCCGAGCTGCTCCCCCGGCTGGCCTCCATCGAGTTGGCGGGCGAGGTCACCCGGGTGCGCAGCAACTTCGTCAACGGCATCAAGACGTTCCCGGTCGCGGTGACCACCCGCGCCGGATCGACCGCGTCGCCGCGCCATCGCTGAGGCCGTGGAGGTGTCCACGACCCCCACGTCGATGACGCGCACCGTCGTCCGCGAGCACGAAGCCGCCCTGCTGGTCGCGTCCGCGGACCGGGTGGCCGACGACGTCGTCGCGATCACCCTCGTCGACCCGGACGGCGGCCCGCTGCCCGCCTGGTCCCCCGGGTGCGCACGTCGACCTGATCCTGGCCGGCGGCCTGGTCCGCCAGTACTCGCTGTGCGGCTCGCCGGCGGACGAGGAGGCAGTGGCGGGTCGCCGTCCTGCGGACCCCGCAGAGCCGCGGCGGATCCGTGCGGGTGCACGACCAGCTCACCCCGGGCGCCACGGTGACGGTGCGCGGACCGCGCAACCACTTCCCGCTGGTGACGGCTCCGCGCTACCTGTTCCTCGCCGGCGGCATCGGCATCACCCCACTGCTCCCGATGATTGCGGAGGCGGAGCTACGGGGTGCGGAGTGGCGGCTGGTCTACGGCGGTCGCTCGCGGGCGTCGATGGCGTTCCTGACCGAGCTCGGCCCGGTACGGCGACAGGGTCACCGTGCTGCCGCAGGACGAGGCCGGCCTGCCCGACCTCGGCGCGCTCCTGGGCTCGCCGGAGCCGGGCACCCTGGTCTACTGCTGTGGCCCGGAGGGTCTGCTGGCGGCGGTCGAGCAGCGCTGCGCGGTGTGGCCGCCCGGCAGTCTGCACCTGGAGCGGTTCTCGCCCCGGCCGCTCGACGAGCCGGCGCCCGAGCAGGACACCAGCTTCGAGTTGGTGTTGCAACAGACCGGGGTCACCGTGACGGTGCCGCCCGACCGGACCGTGTTCGAGGTGGCGCGCGAGGCGGGCGCGAACGTGCTCGGCTCCTGCCTGGAGGGCATCTGCGGCACGTGTGAGACCGAGGTGATCTCGGGCGAGGTGGACCACCGGGACTCGGTGCTGAACGAACAGGAAAGGGCCGAGAACCAGTACATGATGATCTGCGTGTCCCGCTGCCGCTCGCCCCGCCTGGTGCTGGACATCTGATGGGCCGGACCTCGAGCAGTGCCCGCCGACGCCCCGCCGGCTACCCGGCCAACGCCTGGTACGTCCTGGCCACCGCCGAGGAAGTGTCGCGTACGCCGCTGGCCCGCCGGGTCCTCGGCCTGCCGATCGTCCTGTTCCGCACCGACGGCGGCCGGCCGGTCGCGCTGGAGGACCGCGACGCCCACCGCCCCTACCCGCTCAGTCTGGGCCGCCTCGACGGCGACACCATCGTCTGCGGCTACTCGGGCTTCGCGTACGGGCCGGACGGGCGGTGCGTGTCGGTGCCGACCCAACCCCGGGTGCCCGTCGGCGCCCGGGTCCGGGCGTTCCCGGTGGTCGAGCAGGACGGCCTGGTCTGGGTCTGGCCGGGCGTCGAGGCGCTGGCGGTCCGGCACCGGCCACCAGGTACGCCCTGGCTCACCGATCCCGCCTGGGCGACCTTCGGGGACCAGTGGGAGACCGCGGCCGGGACCCTGCTGTTGCACGAGAACTTCGCCGACATCACCCACGTGGCGGTGGTCGACCCGTTCATCGCGCCGCCGGTGCTCGCGGGTCGGCCACCGGACCTGGTGGTCGAGGTGAGTGAGACCCGGGTGTCGTTCAGCCGCGACTACCCGCCCGCTCCGGTCGCGCCCTGGCACGCCGAGGCGCTCGGGCTGCGCGCCGACGAGTCGCACCCGCAGCGCGAGGAGGGGACCTTCGTGTCGCCCGGGCTGTGGGTGAACGCCTGGCACGTGCTGGCGGGGGAGGGCCGGCACACGTTCCGATTCACCCACGCCCTCACTCCGATCTCGTCCGCGGTGACCCGGCACGTCTGGCGGGTGAGCCGGAACTTCGCCCCGGACGCGCAGCAGAGCGCGAGGCTCCGGCCGATCTTCACCGCGTACTACCGCCGGGTGCGCGACATCCTGCAGACCGTGCAGCAGGTCATCGACACCGACGGCGAGCGGGACGAGGTCAGTGTGCGCGCCGACGCCGCCGCCCTCCAGGTGCGCCGGATCATCGCCCGGCTGGTCGTGGACGAGCGGCGCGAGCAGGCGGCGCCGCCGACACGTCCGCCGGCCTGACCGACAGCATCAGGTTCGTCGCTGCGGCCACCGCGAGGCAGGCACCGAGCAGGTGCAGCACGACCAGCCCGATCGGGAGGCCGAGGTGATACTGCGTGACCCCGATCCCGGCCTGCGCCGCCTCGATGGCCAGCAGCGACCACGCCGCTCGGCTGCGCAGCAGGAGCACGCAGACCACGGTGGCCGCGACCGCCAGATAGACCGCGCCCGCGTGCAGGTGGGTGACGGTGGAACCGACGAGTCCGTTGCGGGGGGCATTCTCGTCGCCGGCGTGCGGCCCGGCACCGGTCACGGATGGTGCCGAGCCACACCGCCAACCCGATCAGCACCAGACTCAGCCGCGCCGCCGCCACCGCGGCCGTCCGGGCCGGGGTCCTGGCCGCGTACCAGGTCTTGCGCACCAACCAGACCGCCAGCCCGATCAGCACCATCGACAGCATCAGGTGCAGCGCGACCAGGTAGGGGTTCAGTCGGGTGAGCACGGTGATGCCGCCGATGACTCCCTGCAACGGGATGCCGAAGGCCATGCCGGCGCTGAGCCACCGCAGGTCGCGGCGGGGTCGGCCGCCCTCGCGGTAGAGCACGGCGCTGATCAGGGTGAGCAGGGCGGTGAGGATGAGCACGAAGGTGAGCAGCCGGTTGCCGAACTCGATCGCGCCGTGGATGCCGAGCTCGGGGTGGGTCACGAAGGAGTCGTCGGTGCAGCGCGGCCAGGTCGGGCAGCCCAGGCCTGAGCCGGTCAGCCGGACCAGTCCGCCGGTCACCACGATGACCATGTTCGCCACCAGGGAGGCCACCGCCCAGCGGCGCAGCGCCCGCGGACCGCGGACCACGCGCAGCACGGCGTGCAGCGGGGTACCGGGGTTGGTCCGCGCGCGATCCGGGGCTAGGACGTCCACCGGAACCCCTTCCTGGCGGCCAGGGGTGGTGTCAAACGATGACCTACTGCGCGGCGCCCGAGCATGCACCGGGCTGCGTCGTCGTCGCGGATAGAACACCGCTATCCGATCCTCCTCCGCCTGTCCGCCGGAGGCGGCGCTCCGCGCCAACACGCCCGGCACGCACCCGGGCACCTGCTCGCTACGGCCACCGCTAAACACCACCCTCCTAAGACGTCCACCGGAACCCCTTCCTGGCGGCCAAAGCAGCGACCACCAGCCACAGGCCCAGCACGAGGACCGGCCCGGCGGATACCTCGCCCACCGCGGCGGCCCGCAGCCCCTCACCGAGAGCGCCGGTGGGCAGTGCCTCGACCACCGGGCGGATCACCGCGGGCAACCGGTCCACGGGCAGGGCCAGACCGCCGCCGACCAGAAGCAGCACGAAGAGAAGGTTGGCCAGGCCGAGGGTGGCCTCCGCGCGGAGTTGCCCGGCCAGCAGCAGCGCGAGGCAGACGAACGTCGCCGTGGCCAGCACCACCAGGACCACGGCCAGCACGGCCGACCCGGCGGTGAAGGACGGTCGCCAGCCGATGTACCCGGCGGCGACGCTGATCACCAGCAGCTGGAAGACGACCACCGCGGTCACCGCGAGCGCCTTGCCGGCCAGCAGGCCCGACTTGCCGAGGGGAGTGGCCGCCAGCCGTTCGAGCAGGCCGTAACGGCGCTCGAACCCGGTGGCGATGGCCACCGAGGTGAAGCCGGACGACCAGACCGCGATGGCGAGCACCGACGGGGCGAGACGGGCCAGGTCGCCGAACGGCTCGCCCACCAGGGCGCCGACCAGCAGCACGAGCAGCGGGATGGCCAGCGCGAGCAGGAGTTGCTCGCCGTTGCGGGCCAGCAGCCTGACCTCGGTGGCGGCGTGCCGCAGCACACGTCGGCGAGCCGGCGCCGCCTGGGGCGCCGGGCGCAGGTCGAGTGCCTCGCTCATGCGGCCCGCTGTCCGGTGTGGGCCAGGAAGACCTCTTCCAGCGTGGTGGTGCCGGCGCCCGTCAGCTCGGGTACGGTGCCGCTGACGGTGACCGACCCCCGGTCGACGATGAAGACCTGGTCGGCCAGCGCCTCCGCCTCGTCCATCCCGTGGGTGGTGAGCACGACGGTGACCCCGGCGTCCCGGAGCTCGCGCATCAGCTCCCAGGTGGCACGGCGGGCGCGCGGATCCATGCCCGAGGTCGGCTCGTCCAGGAACACCAGTTCCGGACGGCCGATGATCGCCCCGGCCAGGTTGACCGCCTGCTGCTGACCCCCCGACAGCCGCCGGTAGGGGGTCTGCGCGCAGCCGGTCAGGTCGAGGCGCTCCAGCAGCGCCGGCACGCTGAGCGGGCGGACGTACAGCGCGGCGAGGTAGCGGAGCAGCTCCACCGCCTTGATGCCGGACCAGGAGCCGGTGCTCTGCGGCATCAGGCCCACCCGGGCGCCGAGGGTGCGCGAGCCGGGCTCCTGGCCGAGCACCCGGATCGCCCCGTCCCGCGGCCGCAGCAGTCCCGTGCAGCAGCGGACAAGGGTGGTCTTGCCGGCGCCGTTGGGGCCGAGGACGGCGGTGATCGCGGCGGTCTCGGCGTGGAGAGTGAGGTGGTCCAACGCCGTGCGGCCGCCGAACTTCACCGTGACGCCTTCCACGGCGAGTGCGGACGTGGGGCTGGGCACCGGTGCAGTCTAGATCCCGTCGGAGAGTACGGTCCGCGCCAGGAACGGGTTGCGGAACACCTGGCCCGGGTCGTACGTCGCCGCCAGCCGGCGGAAGTCTTCGAGCCGCGGGTAGAGCGCGGCCCAGTCGCGCGGGCCGGCGCCGAACACCTTGCCCCAGTGCGGCCGCGGCGCGTACGCGGACAGGGCCAGCTCGATCCGGTCCACCACCCGGGACACGGCCCGGCCGTCGGGGTTCCAGGTGAAGTGCACGCCGAACACGTCGCGGGCGTACGCCGGGCTGAGCCACAGGTCGTCGGCCGCCACCGTCCGGATCTCCGCGCTCCGGACCAGCGGGGCGATCAGTCCGCCCAGCTCCCGCAACGCCTCGATGGCCGGCGCCGCGTACGCGCGGTCGAGCAGCCATTCGCTCTGGATCTCCGCTCCGCTGCTCGGGGTGAACTCCAGCAGGAAGTGCGGCAGCCGGTCGCACCACGGGCCGGGTTCGCCGAGCTGAGGGGTGCAGTGCACCGGATCGTTTCCCCTGGTCATGTGCAGTTTCTCGGTAGCCGCACGGGCGCTGAAGAGCTCCGCCGGCATCGTCGTCGGGGCGCCGTCGACCAGCCGCGTCTTCACCCAGAGCAGATCCACGTCCGGGCCGGCGAAGTCGGTGATGGCGCTGACGCTGTAGCCCGCCCCCATCACCTCGGCGAAGCGACGACCCCAGCACCTCCCAGGGCAGGTGCTCGTACACGTCCTGGCGTACGGCGTAGGTCGGCTCGATCGCCAGAGTCAGCTCGGTCACCACGCCCAGCGCTCCCAGGCTGACCACGGCCCCGGCGAAGTCGGGATCCTCCGGTACGAGGCGGACCAGGTCACCCCGGGCGGTGACCAGGGTCAGGCCGACCACCGCCGAGGCGAGCGAGGGGTTGGCGTTGCCGGAGCCGTGCGTCGCCGTGGCCACCGAACCGGCGACGCTGATGTGGGGAAGCGAGGCGAGGTTGCCCAGAGCCCATCCCCCCGCCTGCAGGGTCCGGGCCAGATCCCCGTAGCGCGTTGCTGCGGGCACGCTCACCGTGCGCGCGTCCGGTTCGACCGTCGGCTCGCCCGCCAGCGCGGACAGACTGATCAGTTCGGCACCGTCGGCGACGTCGTTGAACGAGTGCCGGGTGCCCAGCGCGTGCAGCGACGTCCCGCTCCGCGACCAGCCGGCGGAGCTCCTCCACCGACCTCGGAAGGTGCAGCGCCGACGCGTCGTAGGTGTAGGTCCCGCTCCAGTTCCGCAGACTCACGGTCCGATCATCCAGCAGGGCCCGGTCGGACCGGGCGACCGGCGGTGCCGGCGCCCGCAGCACCGTGCCGACCGCGCGGCGCGGCGCGGCCGAACAGGCGGAACGGCGGAAGGTGAGGGACCAAGGCCCCTGGATCAGGGTGCGTGCCGACGGTAGAAACGAAGGGAAGGTGGCCTCCGTACGGCGGGGTGGTGACCATACCGGCGTTGGCGCGACGACTCATCCGTGACGTCGACGTGCTCCCCGGATGACCCCGAGCGAGGGAGGCGAGCGAACAGAGGAGGAGCACCATGCGGGTTGACGAGGGTCGAGGAACGGCGGCGGAGGCGGTGAACGCCGTGCGACGGATCGTGGTGGGCTTCGACGGCTCGGAGGCCGCCCGGGCGGCGCTGGAGTGGGCGGTGGACGAGGCCCGGCTGCACGGCGCCGACCTCGAGGTGGTGGCCGTCGTCGAGCCATCTTCGCAGGGCCGGTCCGGCGAGCACGGCGACGAGGCGGTCGTGGTCGAGGAGTTGCGGAGCCTCGCCTCGACCGTCGCGGCCGGATACGCGGCGGAGTTCCGGGTCGCCCGCGGTGGGGCCGCGGCGGCACTGTGTGCGGCCTGCACCGACTCCGATCTGCTGATCGTCGGATCCCGCAGCAGAAGCCCGTTCGCCGGTCTGTTGCTCGGGTCGGTGAGCCGCTCGTGTCTGCATCACGCACCGTGCTCGGTGGTCGTGGTCCGCGCACGCCCCGAGCCGGCACTCCCACCGGGCCGGGTGGTGGTGGGGATCGACACCTCCGGTCACTCGCGGCATGCCCTGCACGTGGCCGCGCGGGAAGCTCGACTGCGCGGCGCGGTCCTGGAGGTGGTCCACGCTGTGCACTGGGACCACCGGGGGGTCGCCCTGATCGAACCGACGACTTCGCAGCTGATCACGTGGGGGCGGGATCTGGTGCGCACGGCGCTGGCCGAGTCAGGCGTGGCCGCCCGCCCGGTGGTGCTGGACGGCAACCCACCGGAGGTCCTGGTGCGGCACAGCAAGGCGGCCGACCTGCTCGTGCTCGGATCGCGCGGCCACAACGCGCTCGCCAATCTGGCCCTCGGCTCGACCAGTGACTACTGCGTCCGGCACGCAGCGTGTCCAGTGCTGATCGTCCGTCCCGGCAGCGAAACCTCACCCTCCAGCGATCGGTGACCACGCGAACGAATTCGCCCTGATCAGATCGGCGCGACGCGCCGTCGTCTCGGCCGCCGGTCTCACCGCGCCCGATCCGGTCTCACCAGCTCGTCTCACGGTCCGATCCGGTCTCACAAGGTCCGATCCGGACTCACAGGGTCCGATCGCGCAGGCGGCGCTTGTCGAATGCAACCACCACCGCGGCGACGATGGCGACCAGCAGGATCCTGAGCCAGGTCTGCCAGCCGATCGGTGCGGTGTGGAACAGCGTGTTCATGGCCGGAAGGTAGGTCAGCGCCGCCTGTCCCACGGCCTGCACGGCCACGCCGACGAGCAGCCGTCGGTTGGTGAAGAAGCCTGTCCGCCAGACGGTGCGGGTCAAGGAGCGGCAGCTGAACAGGTAGAAGGCCTCGACGGTGACGAACAGGTTCACGGCCGCGGTGCGGCTGGCCTCCAGCGACGCACCGTGGCTGAGCTCGAAGTCGAAGACCCACCAGGAGCCGATGACCAGCAGTGCCGAGACCAGGAACGTCCGGAAGACCACCGGTCCGGTCAGCAGGGACTTCTGGGGGTCGCGAGGCGGTCGCTCCATGATCCCGGGCTCCTTCGGCTCCCACGCCAGCATGAGTCCGAAGGCCACAGCAGTGGTCATGTTGATCCACAGGATCTGGGTCGGGAGGATCGGCAGGTTCGCGCCCAGGATGATCGCGACCAGGATCACCATTCCCTCGCCCATATTCGTCGGCAGCGTCCAGACGATGAACTTGGTGAGGTTGTCGAAGACGCCGCGACCTTCCTCGACGGCTGATTCGATCGTGGCGAAATCGTCGTCGGTCAACACCATGTCGCCCGCGTCCTTGGCGACCTCGGTGCCACCCAGCCCCATGGCCACGCCGATATTGGCCTGCTTGAGCGCCGGCGCGTCGTTGACGCCGTCGCCGGTCATCGCCACGACGTGGTGCCGCGCCTGCAGCGCCTCGACCAGGCGGAGCTTCTGGGCCGGGCTCACCCGAGCGAACACCGACGCCTTCTCCACCGCCTCCGGCAGCCGGTCGTCGTCGATGAGGTCGAGATCCTCGCCGCTGAGCACGGTGCCCACCGGGCCGCTGAGCCCGGTGCCGCTGAGCTCGGGGCCGCGGACTCGGTGACCTCGTCGAGCAGCCCGATCTGCCGGGCGATCGACCGGGCGGTCGCGGCGTGGTCGCCGGTGATCATCTTGACCTGGAGGCCGGCGGTGCGGCAGGTCCGCACGGCCCCGGCTGCCGTGGCGCGCGGCGGGTCGAGCATCGCTTGCAGACCCGTGAAGATGAGCCCTCGCTCGCTCCCCGCCGCCAGACGTTCGAGGGATTCCTGGCCGGCATCTCGGTCCACAGCGGTCGCGAGGACCCGCATGCCCCGTGCCGCGAGACGCTCCGCTGCGGTGTGCACGGCCATCTCGTCCAGGGGCGCCGTCGAACCGTCGGCGGTCATCTGACCTGCGCACAGGCCGAGCACGCGCTCCACCGCACCCTTGACCAGGAGCACCTCGCGCACCGGAGTCCGGGTCGACCTGGGTGGTCGCCATGTAGCGCCGCTCCGAGCTGAACGGGAGGGTGTCGACGCGGCTCAGGGCGTGAGGTCGCACGCCGTACGCCTGGGCGACCGTCAGCATGGCGGTCTCCGTCGGGTCCCCGAGACCTGCGCCGCCGTCGGTGAGCGTGGAGTCGTTGCAGTTGGCGCCGACCAGCAGGCACCAACGCACGGCCTCATCGCTGAGGCCGTCCAGGCAGGGTGGCTCGTCGACCGGCTGCGCCGGGACAGCGACCTCCTGGGTCACGGTCCATACCGCTTGGACGGTCATCCGGTTCTCCGTCAGGGTCCCGGTCTTGTCCGAGCAGATGACCGTGGCACTCCCCAGGGTCTCCACCGCCGGCAGGCGGCGGATCACCGCGCCACGCCGCGCCATCCGGGAGACTCCGATCGCGAGGGTGATCGTCACCGCCGCGGGCAGACCCTCCGGTATCGCTCCGACAGCGAGGGCGACGGCCGCGGTGAACATGTCCGCCGCAGGCTCCCCCCGGACGACGCCGATCGCGAACGTGACAGCGGCGAGGCCGAGGATGACTGCCGTGAGCCAGGCACCGAAGGTGGCCAGTTTGCGGGTCAGGGGGGTGGCCAGCGTCTTGGCACTACCCACCAGTCGATGGATCTCGCCGAGTTCGGTGCCGCCAGCCGTCGCGACGACGATCCCCAGCCCTGTGCCGCCGGTGACCAACGTGCCGGAGTAGGCCATGTTCCGCCGGTCGGCCACCTGCGTCGCTGCCGGAAGGACCACTTCGTCCTTGATGACGGGCAGAGACTCACCCGTGAGCGCCGACTCGTCGATCTGCAACTCGGTCGCACTGATCAGCCGAAGGTCCGCCGGGATCTTGTCGCCGGGCTCGATCAGAACCAGGTCACCGGGAACCAACTGCTCGGAGTGAATGCGTTGGCGGCGACCGCCCCGGATGACCTCGGCCTCGGTGCTCACCATCGAACGCAGGGCATCGAGTGCGGAATTCGCCTTGGACTCCTGGATGAACCCCACGATGGTGTTGACCACGACGACGCCGAAGATCACCGAGGCGTCCACGAACTCGCGCAGGAACAGGGTGACGGCGCCCGCCCCCATGAGCACGTAGATCAGCGGGTTGTGCATCTGCCGGACCAAGCGGCGCAGGGGCCCGGCAGAGGAGGCCTGCGGGAGCGCGTTCAGCCCGTACAACTGCAGTCTCCGCGCTGCTTCCTCGTCGTCGAGCCCTGCGCGATGGTCGGACTGGAGGAGCATCAGGACCTCGTGGACCGCCAGTTGATGGTGGCTCTGCACGCCATCGACGGCTACCGGGGACCCCATGGTCCCAGTCCACCGGCATCAACGCCGCTGCCGTAGAGGCAATGGTCCCGCGGGTAGGGAAGCACAGGTCCCAGGCAAGGCCGGACCCGTTCAGCCGGATGCTCGGAAAGCCGGCACCAACGAGTCAGTCAGCGCTGGTCAAGATGTCGGTGAGGTTGAACCTGACGGGCTCCTCGAGCTGTTCGTAGGTGCAGGAGGTGGGATCACGGTCGGGTCTCCAGCGGTTGAACTGGGCGGTGTGCCGGAACCGGACCCCTTCCATGTGCTCGTAGCGGACCTCGACGACCAGGTCGGGACGAAGCGGCACGAAGGACAGGTCCTTGCCGTTGTTCCAGCGGCTGTACTCGGAGTTCCGCGGCGTACGGGCGCCTTCCTCCTGCTTGGCCCAGGCCCAGGGATGGTCGTCGAAGGTGGTGACCAGTGGCTGCAGCTCGGTCATGAGCTCCCTGCGTCGCGCGGCAGGGAAGGCGCCGATGACGCCCACACTGACCAGTTCGCCGCTGTCGTTGTAGAGCCCCAGCAGCAGCGAGCCGACGCTGTCGGGACCGCTCTTGTGTACGCGGTATCCGGCCACCACACAGTCGGCGGTCCGCTGGTGTTTGATCTTGAACATGGTCCGCTTGTCGGGCTGGTAGCTGCCGGTGAGCGGCTTGGCCACCACTCCATCGAGGCCGGCACCCTCGAACTGGGAGAACCACTGCTGGGCGAGGCTGTGCTCCCGGGTGATGGGCGTGAGGTGGATCGGCGGGCGTGCGCGATCGAGGACCCGCTCGAGCGTGGCGCGGCGCTGCTCGAAGGGCTCCCCGGTGAAGTCGGTGTCGTCGAGGGCGAGTAGGTCGAAGGCGATGAAGCGGGCCGGCGTCTGTTCGGAGAGCATCTTGACTCGGCTGGCCGCGGGGTGAATCCGCTGTTGCAGCACCTCGAACTCGAGCCGGTCGCCCACGACCACGACGATCTCGCCGTCGAGGACGCACCGGTCGGGCAGATTGGCCTTGACGGCTTCGACGATCTCCGGGAAGTAGCGGGTCATCGGCTTCTCGTTGCGGGATCCGATCTCGACGTCGTCGCCATCGCGGAACACGATGGACCGGAAGCCGTCCCACTTCGGTTCATAGCCGAACCGGCCTTCCGGGATGGCGGGCACCGCCTTGGCCAGCATCGGTGCGACGGGCGGCATCACGGGCAGACGCATGCCGTCATTCTTACTGGACGAGTCCCAGCGGCCGAGGCCTCGGCTCACGTGGACCCGACCCCGAGCACCGCCACACTCAGGACGGGACGATGACAACGTTGACATGCCCGACGACGCGACGGAGGCGGACCATGCAACGACCGGCGGTCGCGGTGTCTGGCTCGGAGGTCCGTGTTATCCGATCCATGAGTACGGACACTGATTATCAGATTTCGGTAGCACTGCCGTACCACTATGACGATGACCCCGACAAGGTCTGGCCGGTGATCTACGTCCTCGATGGCAACCTGTACTTTGGCCTGGTTGTTGACATGGTGAGGGCAATGAACATCCGCGTCGATTTTTGCAATGAACTACCCGATGCATTCATCGTCGGCATCGGTTATTCAATCGAAGGTTCACTGTCGGCAATCCTTCACGATGTGATGCACCGTAGATGCACCGTCGAGTGCGCGACTTTCTCCCCAACCGCGATTCGGACGCGGAGGAGTTCATCCAGAAAAGTTTCCCTGTTTCGAGCCCGGCTCTGGCGGGGAAGGCGGCAGCATTCTGGGCGTTCCTGCATCAGGAGCTCATTCCTCTGATCGAGTCAGAATATCGGGTAAACTCTCGCGATCGGACGTTGCTTGGCCACTCTTGGGGAGCAGCGTTCGCGCTTTACACACTTTTTCGGCCTCCGCTGACCTTCCAACGTTACGTCATTTGGATCACCGAACCCGAATCCACTGCGGCGGGTGCGCTCATCCGGGGAAGCTGAAGCCGCAGCGTCGGGCGTCGAGGGCCAGGCTTTGGGAGGGGCTGGCGATCCGCCGGCTGCGGCCCAGCTCACACGGCGCCGGATGCGTTGGCCGAGGCGGTCGAGCAGGCCGTCGAGGGGGAGTGCCGTCGGGGTCGATCGCGTCGACGACGCGTTGGGCCTGTCCCGGGGTTCTCCATCCTCGAGAAGCCCAGGTCATCTGAAACAAGCCATCCGCGCGGCGCCGTCACCTCCGCCAAATCTCACGAGCAGACGACCGCACCATCGTCCGCAATGCAGCGAGAGCATCCGTTATCTGGTCCGAGCCGGCCAACCAGATCCTCGACAACATCAATCCGCAGCCGCAACTATGGCTATGGGCATTTCCACGGCGTGCAGGAGTCACCAACCCTCGGAGGTCTCGATGACGCAGTTCCGGCCACGTGCGGCATCCCGCGCTCTCGGCGCACTCCTGCTCGCCGGCGCGCTCACCGCCGGTGCCGCGGTGACGGCACCGACCGCGGCAGTAGCCGGTCTGCCGGGTAGGTCCGCCCCGTCCGCGGGGGTGCCGCAGCCGGAGCGCCACGGCGGGGGAGTGCCCGCGCCCGCGGTCCCCCGCATCCGGTGGGCGTCCTGCGGGCCCGGCCTGGACGCGTTCCAGTGCGCCACGGTCAAGGTGCCGCAGGACTACGACCGCCCGTACGGGCCGACGACCAGCCTCGCCCTGACCCGGCTGCCGGCCGCCGACCCGGCTCGGCGGATCGGCACCCTGTTCGTCAATCCCGGCGGTCCCGGCGGGTCCGGGGTGGACTTCGTCCAGCAGGCGGCGCAGGTGCTCGCCCCGCCACAGGTGCGCGCGCGGTTCGACCTCTTGGGGTTCGACCCGCGGGGCGTCGCCCGCTCCGACCCGGCGACCTGCTTCCCGACCGCCGCCGAGGAGGACGCCTTTCCTTGCCGGCGCGCTCATCTTCCCCCTCACCCCGGAGCAGGAGCAGACGTACTTCAGCGAATCCCGAACGCTGGCCCGCGCCTGCGCGGCCACGTCGCCCCGGCGCCTGCGGCACCTCTCCACGGCCAACGTCGCCCGCGACCTGGATCTCCTCCGGCGGGCCGTCGGAGACGCCAAGCTGAACTACGCCGGCTACTCCTACGGCACGTTCCTCGGCGCGACCTACGCCCGGTTGTTCCCGAACACGATCCGCGCGATGGTGCTCGACGGCACGCTGGATCCGCGTGAGTACGTCGGGCGGGGCGAGCGATTCGCCGGACAACCACTCGGCGCCCGGATCGAGCAGACGCTCGGCGGGTCGGAGGTCTTCGCCGAGTTCCTGCGTCGCTGCGCCGCAGCCGGACCGAGCCGGTGCTCGTTGGCTGCGCTGGGCGATCCGGCCAGCGTCGCACGGGCCACGGTGGAGCGGCTCAAGGTGGCACCGGTGACGATCACGTTTCCGGACGGGAGCACCTTTGAGGTGACCTATCAGGTCGCGGTGGCCGTCGCCTTCAGCACCCTGTCCTCGCCGTCGGAGTGGTCGGTGCTGGCGGATCTGATTGCTGGCCTGGCCCTGTCGAGCCCCGTGGCGGCCGGCCGAGCGGCGAACCGGCTCGCCGCGACGGCCGAACTGCGTCGGGGCGAGGACTACCCGTCGTACGGCAACGTGTTGAGCACCTGCGTCGACACCGTGAGCCCGCGGCCGCGGCTCTACCCGGCGGCCGCCGACACGCAGGATGCGCTCTACCCGGACTTCGGGCGCTACCGGACCTGGGTCGGGCTCCCGTGCTTCTACCTCAACCAGGCCGGCATCGGCGACCAGGACGCCTACCTCGGCCCGTGGCGGCAGCCCACGAACGCGCGCGTGCTGGTCCTCGGCACCCGATGGGACCCGGCCACGCCGTACCGGAACACCCGCCCGTACGCGGATCTGTTCCGCCGTGCCGCGGTGGTCACCCTCGAAGGCTGGGGCCACACGACCATCGGGAAGAGCCGGTGCGCCGACGCGGCGATCGAGGCCTATCTCATCGCCCCCAAGCAGGCGCGCGCTGACGTGACCTGCCTGCCTGACCAGGCTCCGTTCGCGGCGCCGATGCCGCTGGCTGCAACGGGCAACCCGGCGCGCGACGTCATCCCGGCGATGAGGTGAAGGCAGGTCGCTCGCCGGCGTCGCGGTAAGGCTGGCCTTATTTGAACGGGGGCACTGAATAAGAGCACACTGGTGTTGTGAAAAACTCCCAGCTGTCGGCGCAGCGCTGCCGCTGGGTCCACCCCGGGCACCGAAACCGATGCCTCCACCCGCCATCGCGTGGCGCGGAGCATCCTCGAGCACGGTCCGTCCACCGCGGCCGAGCTCGCCGAGCGCCTGGGGCTGACCCCGGCCGCGATCCGGCGCCACCTCGACGTCCTGTTCGCGGCGGGTCACGTCGAGGCGCGCGACCAGCGGGTCTACGGGGCCCGTGGCCGTGGACGCCCGGCGAAGGATTTCGTCCTCACCGACGCCGGACGCGCCTCCTTCTACACCGCGTACGACGCGCTGGCGATCCAGGCGCTGGAGTACGTCGCGCACTCGGCCGGTCCGGATGCGGTGACCCGCTTCGCGGAGGCGCGGATCGCCGACGTCGAGGCCCGCTACGCCGCCAAGCTGGCTGCGGCCGACGGTGACGTCACCCCCGCGGAGGCGTTGGCCGCCGCGTTGAGCGAGGACGGCTACGTGGCCTCGACGCTGCCGTCGGCCTCCGGCGAGCAGCTCTGCCAGCACCACTGCCCGGTCGCCCGCGTCGCGGAGCAGTTCCCGCAGCTGTGCGAGGTCGAGACCGCGGCCTTCTCCCGGCTGCTCGGCCTGCACGTCCAGCGACTCGCCACCATCGCCCACGGCGACGGAGTCTGCACGACACACATCCCGCACGCTCCGGCCAAGAGTCCGATCCCGTCAAGCACTGCCAGCCAGGAAGGCGCATCGATATGACCCAGACCCAGGACCCACAGACCGAGGTCGCACGCCCCGTCGGGACCGGTCAGACCCAGGACCAGCACCTCGCGGCGCTCGGGCGCTACGAGTGGGGCTGGTCCGACTCAGACACCGCCGGCGCCACGGCCCAGCGCGGCCTCACGCCCGCGATCGTCGCGAACATCTCCGGTCTGAAGAGCGAGCCGCAGTGGATGCTCGACCTGCGGCTCAAGGGTCACCGGCTCTTCAACCGCAAGCCCATGCCCACCTGGGGGGCCGAGCTCAACGACATCGACTTCGACAACATCAAGTACTTCGTCCGCTCCACCGAGAAGCAGGCCACGTCCTGGGACGACCTGCCGGCCGACATCAAGAACACCTACGACCGGCTCGGCATCCCCGAGGCCGAGAAGGCCCGCCTGGTCTCCGGCGTGGCCGCCCAGTACGAGTCCGAGGTGGTCTACCACAAGATCAACGAGGAGCTCGAGAAGCAGGGCGTGATCTTCCTCGACACCGACACCGCGCTGAAGGAGCACCCGGAGCTGTTCCGGGAGTACTTCGGCACGGTCATCCCGGTCGGGGACAACAAGTTCGCGGCGTTGAACACCGCGGTCTGGTCCGGCGGCTCGTTCATCTACGTGCCGAAGGGCGTGCACGTGGAGATCCCGCTGCAGGCCTACTTCCGGATCAACACCGAGAACATGGGCCAGTTCGAGCGGACCCTGATCATCGTCGACGAGGGCGCGTACGTGCACTACGTCGAGGGCTGCACCGCGCCGATCTACTCCTCGGACTCGCTGCACTCCGCAGTGGTGGAGATCATCGTCAAGAAGAACGCCCGCTGCCGTTACACGACCATCCAGAACTGGTCGAACAACGTGTACAACCTGGTCACCAAGCGCGCCACCTGCGACGAGGGCGCGACCATGGAGTGGATCGACGGCAACATCGGGTCCAAGGTGACCATGAAGTACCCGGCGGTCTACCTGATGGGGGAGCACTCCCGCGGCGAGACCTTGTCCATCGCCTTCGCCGGCGAGGGCCAGCACCAAGATGCCGGCTCGAAGATGGTGCACTGCGCGCCGTACACGTCGAGTTCGATCATCTCCAAGTCGGTGGCCCGCGGCGGCGGCCGTACGTCCTACCGCGGCCTGGTCCAGGTCCAGGAGGGCGCCCACCACTCCGCCAGCACGGTGAAGTGCGATGCGCTCCTGGTGGACACGATCAGCCGCTCCGACACCTACCCCTACGTGGACGTACGCGAGGACGACGTCTCCATGGGTCACGAGGCGACGGTGTCGAAGGTGAGTGACGACCAGTTGTTCTACCTGATGAGCCGCGGCCTCGGCGAGGACGAGGCGATGGCCATGATCGTGCGCGGCTTCATCGAGCCGATCGCCCGCGAGCTGCCGATGGAGTACGCGTTGGAGCTGAACCGGCTGATCGAGTTGCAGATGGAAGGCGCGGTCGGCTGAGGTGACAGTTCTCGACAAGGCCACCCCTCAGTCGTCAGGCGTTGCGGTGGCCGATGCTCTGGAGACCCCGGCGACGCTCGCGTCCCACCTCCACCCGGTCGCGTCCTACGACCTGGCCGACCATCCCCGACCGACCGGTCGCGAGGAGGTCTGGCGGTTCACCCCGCTCAAGCGCCTCCGCGGGCTGCTCGACGGCCCGGCCGACGGGCAGGCGGTGCCGCCGGCCGCGGCTGGATTGGCAGGTCGACGCGCCGGCCGGGGTGACCACCACGCAGCTGACCACCGACCAGGCCAAGGCTCTCGGTGGTCCGGCGCCGGTGGATCGGATCGCGGCCCTGGCCGTGGCCCACGCCGACGGTGCCGTGCTGGTCGACATCGCGGCCGAGGCCGAGCTCGACCGACCGGCGATCATCACCGTGACCGGTATCCACCAGCGGCCAGCAGGTGTTCGGACACCTCGTCGTCCGCATCGGCGCGTACGCCAAGGGCACCGTGGTGCTGGAGCACCGCGGATCGGCCGTCTACGCCAGCTCGGTCACGGTGCTGGTCGGCGACGGTGCGCAGGTGGAGTTCGTCGGCCTCCAGTTGTGGGACGACGACGCCGTGCACGCCGGCCAGGTGGCTGTCCGGGTCGGCCGCGACGCGCAGGTGCGCACCTTCACCGCGAGCCTCGGCGGCGACCTCGTACGGCTCGTCGAGACGGCCGACTACGCCGGCCCGGGCGGAGAACTTCAGCAGTACGGGCTCTACTTCGCCGACGCCGGCCAGCACCTCGAGCACCGGCTGTTCGTGGACCACAACGCGCCGCACACCAAGTCCAACGTGGACTACCGGGGTGCCCTGCAGGGCCGCGGTGCACATTCGGTGTGGGTGGGCGACGTGCTGATCCGCAAGGTCGCCGAGGGCATCACCACCTACGAGTCCAACCGCAACCTGGTGCTCACCGACGGCTGCCGCGCCGACTCGGTGCCCAACCTGGAGATCGAGACCGGCGAGATCGAGGGTGCGGGCCACGCGTCCGCGACCGGCCGGTTCGACGACGAGCAGCTGTTCTACCTGCGCAGCCGGGGCATCACCGAGATCGAGGCCCGCCGGCTCGTGGTGCACGGCTTCTTCGCCGACATCATCCGGCGGATCGGCGTACCCGAGATCGAGTCCCGGTTGCTCGCTGCGGTCGAGGCCGAACTGGCGGTCAACGTCGGCCTGCCGTCCGCGGATGAGGTGCTGATCGAGCTGACCGACGCGTCCGAAGGCGCCCGCTCATGAGCTTCGTGCCCGCATGCGCGGCCCGTGCGGTCGCGCCGGACTCGGCCCTCGCGGTCGAGGTCGACGGCGTCGACGTGGCCATCGTGCACAGCGGGGGCACCTACTACGCCATCGCCGACGAGTGCAGCCACGCCGCCGTGCAGCTCTCCGAGGGTGACGTCGGCGACGGGGAGATCGAGTGCTATCTGCACGGGTCCCGCTTCGACCTGCGGACCGGCGAACCGCTCGGGCTGCCCGCCACGGAGTCGGTCGCCGTCTACCCCTGCCAGGTGTCCGGCGACGAGGTGCTGGTCGACGTCTCCGCCCCGCTCGACCCCCGCTTGATCCGCAACCGCGAAACACAGGAGTCCTGAATGTCCACACTGGAAATCCGTGACCTGCACGTCTCGGTCGACACCGAGGCCGGCGCCAAGGAGATCCTGCGCGGCGTCGATCTGACCGTCAACTCCGGCGAGGTGCACGCGATCATGGGGCCGAACGGCTCCGGCAAGTCGACGCTGGCCTACTCCATCGCCGGTCATCCGAAGTACCACATCACCTCCGGCTCGGTCACGCTCGACGGACAGGACCTGCTCTCCATGAAGGTGGACGAGCGGGCCCGGGCCGGCCTGTTCCTGGCCATGCAGTATCCGGTCGAGGTGCCCGGGAGTCTCGGTGTCCAACTTCCTCCGCACCGCCAAGACCGCGGTCGACGGCAAGGCTCCGAAGCTGCGGACCTGGGTGAAGGACGTCAACGCGGCCATGGAGCGGGTCCAGATGGACACCGAGTTCGCCAACCGCAGCGTCAACGAGGGCTTTTCGGGCGGAGAGAAGAAGCGCCACGAGATCGTCCAGCTCGAGTTGCTGAACCCGCGGTTCGCCATCCTCGACGAGACCGACTCCGGCCTCGACATCGACGCGCTCCGGGTGGTCTCCGAAGGTGTCAACCGGTTCGCCGCCCAGGGTGACCCCGCGGCCGGGGGCGACCCGGCTGAGGCCAGGGGTGTCCTGCTGATCACGCACTACACCCGGATCCTGCGCTACATCAAGCCGGACTTCGTGCACGTCTTCATCGCCGGCCGGGTCGCCGAGCAGGGCGGCCAGGAGCTCGCGGAGCGGCTCGAGGCCGAGGGCTACGACCGCTACGTCCGCGCGGCCGCCGGGGTGGAGTGAGGACCGTGTCGCTCGCCGGCGCGGCCGAATACCCCGCCACCACCGCAATCCAGGAGGTCGAGCTCCTCGACGAGCCGATCCCGTTCGACGTCGACGCCATCCGGGCCGACTTCCCGATCCTGGAGCGGACCGCGGGGGAGTGGCCGCTGGTCTACCTGGACAGCGCCAACACCGCGCAGAAGCCGCGGTGCGTCGTCGAGGCGATCGAGGACCACTACCTGAGCCACAACGCCAACGTGGCCCGCGCCATGCATCTGCTCGGAGCGGAGGCCACCGAGGCGTTCGAGGGGGCCCGAGCCGTTGTCGCCCGATTCATCGCAGCGTCGCGGTCGGAGGAGGTGGTGTTCACCAAGAACGCCTCCGAGGCGCTCAACCTGTGCGCCCACACCCTCGGTGCCGCGCTGGTTCCCGGGTGACGAGATCGTCATCTCGGTGATGGAGCACCACTCCAACATCGTTCCGTGGCAGCTGCTCGCGCAGCGCACCGGCGCCACCCTGCGCTGGTTCGACGTCACCGACGACGGCCGGCTCGACCTGGCCAAGGCCGCCGCCGAAGGCCTGGTCAACGAGCGCACCAAGATCATCTCGGTGGCCTACGTGTCCAACGTGCTCGGCACCGTGAACCCGGTGCGGGAGATCGCCGCGCTCGGTCACGCGGTCGGCGCGACGGTCGTGCTGGACGCCTCGCAGGCCGTGCCGCAGCTGCCGTTCGACGTGTCCACGCTCGGGGCTGATCTGGTCGCCTTCACCGGGCACAAGATGGTCGGGCCGACCGGCATCGGGGTGCTCTGGGGTCGCTACGACCTGCTGGCGGAGTTGCCGCCGTTCCTCGGCGGCGGGGAGATGATCGAGATCGTCTCCATGGCCGGCATCGACGTACGCGCCGCCGCCCCACCGCTTCGAAGCAGGCACCCCGCCCATCGCCCAGGCGGTCGGGCTCGGCGCCGCGGCGCAGTACCTCACCGAGGTCGGCATGGAACAGATCGCGGCACACGAGCAGGAGATCACCGCGTACGCGCTGAAGGGCCTGCTGGGCGTGCCCGGGGTGCGCATCCTCGGCCCGAGCGAACCCGTGGACCGCGGCGGCGCGGTGGCCTTCACCCTGGAAGCGGCCGACGGGACCAGCATCCATCCGCACGATGTGAGCCAGTTGCTGGACTCGCGCGGCATCGCCGTCCGGGGCGGGCACCACTGCGCCCGACCGCTGCACGAGCGCTTCGGGGTCCAGTCCTCGACCCGGGCCTCGTTCTACCTCTACACCACCCACGCCGAGATCGACGCGCTGGTCGACGGGGTCGACTACGTCCGCGCGTTCTTCGGGCGGACTGCCGCAGGGAGGCGCCGGTGAACGTCGAGGACCTGTACCAGGAGATCATCCTGGACCACTACCGGGAGCGGCACCACAGCGGACTGCGGGCGCCGTACGAGGCCGAGGTGACCCACGTCAACCCCAGTTGCGGCGACGAGGTGCGGCTGCGCGTGCACCTGTCGGGTGACACGGTGGCCGACGTCTCGTACGAGGGCGTCGGTTGCTCGATCTCCCAGGCCTCCACCTCGGTGATGAGCGACCTGGTCATCGGGAAGGACGTGAGCGACGGCCTCGCGCTCTACGACGAGTTCCTGACCCTGATGCAGGGCAAGGGTCAGGTCGAGCCCGACGAGGAGCGGCTCGAGGACGGCATCGCCTTCGCGGGCGTCGCCCGGTTCCCGGCCCGGGTCAAGTGCGCCCTGCTCGGCTGGGCAGCATTCCGCGACGCGGTGCTGCAGGCCCGGGGTAATTCCAGCCGACAATGCAGGGCCAGCCCAGAGTGGAAAGGCAGAAATGCGATGACCGACACCCGAACCGACGAGGCGCGACCCTCCGACCTGGTGCGCGACGACCTTCCTGAGGTCGACCTGCCGGCCGAGGTTGGCCTGCCCGTCGGCCTGCCTGACGGCCTCAGCGCGCGGCCTTCGGTGGAGGACCTGGAGGAGGCGCTCAAGGATGTCGTCGATCCCGAGCTCGGCATCAACGTGGTCGACCTGGGGCTGATCTACGGGCTCCACCTGGAGGACGACAACTCCCTCACCATCGACATGACGTTGACCTCGGCCGCCTGCCCGCTGACCGACGTGATCGAGGACCAGACCGAGACCGCGCTGGAGGGCCTGGTGGATCGGTTCGTCATCAACTGGGTCTGGATGCCGCCGTGGGGCATGGAGAAGATCACCGACGACGGCCGGGACCAGTTGCGCGCCCTGGGCTTCAACGTCTGATCGTGCGCTGGCGCTGAGCCCCGGAGTAGGCGGCCGGGACGGTCACGCGAGGGAGCAGGCCACGTCGGTCGCGCCCGAAGGCCGGGGCGGGAGCGTCACATCGATCTCCAGGGTGTTGTTGGACTCGTCGCGCTCGACCACGGCGTTGTCCGGATCCGCGGTGATGGTGAACCGGTGCGTGCCGCTCCAGTCGGCCGGACGGAGATCGACCTGCATGCCGGTGAACGCGCTGCCGGTACTGATGGCCGTGTTGCCCCCGCCGCTCAGTCCGGTCGGGCTCGTCAGCCGGAACGGGACCAGCGTGGTCCAGTCGCCCGGCCCGGCGTTGCGGAGGGCGACGAACAGGGTCAGGTTGTCCGCCCCGCTCAGCGAGCCGCCTGGCACGACCGAGCACTCGGGCAGGGAGAACAGGACGAAGTCGGGCCCGCCCGGGTTCAGCGTCGGCCCGGAGTCGGTCGGCGACAGGGTGGTCGAGCCGCCCCCTTCCGGCGACGAGCCCTCTGGCGTCGCGGGTGGGTTCGTGGGCTGGCCGCTCTGCCCGGCCGGCGACGGCGGGGCCGAAGACGTAGCGGCGCCGGACGTGCCGGCACCCGACGGGCCGGCTCCCGGGGAACCGCACCCTGCCGCGAGGCCGGAGATGAGCAGCGCCATGCCCGCCAGGCAGAGCCGCATACTGCGCTTTATCATTCGGTGCATCACGCCCACCTCCCGTTCGACCGCGCTCTGCCCTACGGAGTAATTCGGAGGTGACGTTGATACCAAGGTTGGCGCGACCGATGTCGGTCTATCCGTCGTGGGCGTGGATCGGACGGCCAGGTCAGCGCGCATGGCGGGAATTATCGGCACACCCACGTTGGGAACCCACGTCTGCGCACTGTCCCCTGGGGGACTTTGCCCTCGCGGGCTGGTCTGCCTGAGCTGCGGCCACTCCTCACCCAAGAAGAGTGCCCTGCCCGTCCATCCCAGGGGCCTTCTGCGTCACGGCGCTACCGCGTCCACTCCGACACGAGCTCGCCGAACGACAGGTCCTCGACGGACTTGGCCTGGATGCGGCGGGCCGCGAGCAACTGGTGCGCCAGCGTGGCGAACAGCCAGGCCTTGTAGGCCGGGACAGTCCAGCCGGCGCCTTCGACGAGACCGGTGTAGGCGTCGTGGCCAACGAGCACGACCACCACGTCGGTGGCGCGCTCCACATCGAGCCCGGGACGGAGCCCGCCGAGTTCGGCCAGTCGAGCGACCATGGCATGCTGGCCCGCGCGTCGGCTGGCGGTGACCCCGGCCCAGTACGCACCGATGGTCGGGTCGGCTGCGGCCGCTGCGTTGATCGCGGGCCAGAGCGGTGCTGCACGCTCGAAGATGGCAGTTCCGTGCTCGATCGTTAGGGCAAGCGCTCGCTGCGGTGACGGGCTGGTCATCGCTTCGTGCATCCACTGGCGCTGGGCCACCGGAGGTGCCATCTCTGCGCCGGCTGCAGTCACGTCCATCACCTCGCAGAGCAGTGCTCCCTTGGTGCTGAAGGTGTAGTAGAGGGTCTGCACCGCAACTCCGGCTTCCGAAGCGATCTCGTCCATCGTCGTCGCGGCATAGCCCTGCCTCACGAACAGCTCACGGGCACTGTCGCGCATCCGTTTCCTGGTTTCCCGTGCTCGCTCGGCCCGAGAAGGGGTCTTGACATCGGCCATGGCTCGGATTCTACTAGAGGCACCACTAGTAGTGTCTCTAGTTAGGAAGTGTCCCCGTGGTCGTCCTCACGAACTCCGTGGCGATCGGGTGTACGCCCGAGGAGGCCTTCGACTATCTGTCCGACCTCCGCTCCGAATTGGAGTGGAACCCCACCTGCCGGGAGATGGAGAAAGTCACCGAGGGTCCGGTCGGTCTTGGCACCAAGTACCGCGCCAAGTGGAGCAACAGCCCCTACGTCGAACTGGAGACGGTGGCCTATGACCGGCCGCGTAGCTGGACCATGCACAACGGTGGCCCGTTAGAGGTGAGGTTCACGTGCACCCTCGAACCGGTGGCGGAGCACACTCGGCTGACGAGTGACTTCACGCCGACCGCCCATGGTTGGTTTCGAGTGGTGTATCCCGTGTTCCTGGTGAGCATCCGGCGACAGGAGAAGCACAACATGGGCTTGATCAAGAGTGCCGTGGAGCGCCGCGTCCAGGCAGGCCCGAGCAGATGATCCGGCTCGCGGAGTCATTGGCGCTGCTCGCCGGCCTGGGTTTCGGCTTTCCTGGCGTGTTCGGTGTCCGACACTTCGCCTCGACCGGCCATGTCTGGCAGTTCCTGGGCTTCCCGACTTACGGTGACGGGGCCGTTCGTGAGTGCGGGGCTTCAGACCCCGATCGGCCTGCTGGTGGGCTTCGTGGTCGTCTGCGCCGCGGAGGTCGTGATCGGCCTGAGCCTCGTCGCGGGATGCGCCCCGGCCCTGTGGATCCAGTTCGCCTCGGTCCCCTTCGAGCTGGCCTACTGGTGGGGTTTCGCCCTCCCGTTCGGATTCGTGCTCGGTGTGGCCAGGGTGACCGTCGCAGTGCTGGCCTTGACGCAAAGGACTGGGCCCAAACTATCGAGCGATGTCGTGCCTGCCCGCACCTTCCGCCAGCAGCGCGTGGCGCCCATTCTCGGGGCGCAGGCCCGACCGGCTGTAGACCCAGTTGCCGGTGAGCCGCACGCCCGACCGTAGCGGAGCCGCTAGCGCCGCCCGTGGCAAACGGCCAGGGCAGTGCGCGAGGTCAGGTCGAGCTTCGACAGGATCCTGCTGATGCAAGTCTCCACGGTGCGTTCCGACAAGGTGAACTGCCGCGCGGTCGGCCTGATCATGGCCGGCACGGCGGCACTACGGTCGCAGTCTGCTCGGGCTGGCGCCGATACACGCCGCTCGTCCTCGGAGTCTGGATCGTCTCGATGATGCCGCTGCAGTTCACCCCGGCGCTCCCGGTCGCCGTCGGCATCTATGCGCGCGCCGTCATGGCCCTCGGTCTGGCGTTGATCGTGGAGGGCTTGGGATGGGAGCCAAATCAGTGACGGGTACGTCGCTGCCTGCCCTTCGGCTTCTTGTTCGGGATCGGCCGTCCAGCGCTGTTGCTGACCCGACCCAGATGGAGGTTCTCGCCGGACTTGTCGTCGGCAAAGTGCCGCTGACCAGGCGGACACAGATCGGGCGCGCGCCGATTCTCAGTCATCTTGTCGGATTCCTCAGATCGGCACCTTTGAGCTGTTCGATTTCAGCGGTCCCGTCGTCGTCGCAAGCCGACCCTCGTGCGGAGCACGTCAGTGGCCGACCGTGGTGTGGGACGCTCGTAGTGGCCGACGCTGCAGCGGGCTGCGCTACGGGGGTCTGTCGTTCGCCTTTGGCGGCTGCAGGTCCTGGCCCGCTCGAACCGCATTCGGCGGGTCAGCAACGGCTCACATGGTCCGATCTGTTTTGGCCACCTGCGCGATTGGCAGGCAACCCAGCAGACTCACGCCCGATAGGCCAGGTGTGGCCCTTCCTATTGCCGACCTAGGGACCTGCCTCCGCTGAATCGGCGGATTCGGATCCGCGATCAAGCTGTCCGTCAGACAGGGTGAACGCAACCTGAGGATGGTTGGCGGCAGAGGCTTCCCGCCCGCAGGCGTAAGGGGTGCTGCCGAAATATGTGTTGTCTCACGCCTGGGCTACCTGGACCCTGGGTCCATGGGTGCGTTCTGGGAGTGGCTCCGTCGTAAGGGCATCGTTCGCCGCATGGCCCCGTACAAACGGAGCGAGGTGGTGCGGATGTTCCCTGACTATGCCGGCACGGTCCTCTGGTACGGCGGCGGTCCGGTTGACTACGAGGACGCACGTCTGCCCGCCGGGTTAGTTGCCGACCTCGAGGCGTGGGACGCGGCGTACGACGGCGGCCTTGACGGTGAGATGGAGTGGCGTTCACGCGACCTGGAGAAGGCTCACGCGGCCCGGGGCGCCGAGCTCGCCCGTCGAGTGGCAGAGGCTCTCGGGAGCGCGTTCGTTATCCAGGGCACTGGTGGCAAGGCGCGCTCCGATCGCCCGCCGACCAGCCCTGAGGCCGCTGCAGCTTTCACTGCGCTGGCAGACGACGAGGAGGCGGAGTACAACGAACGAGCACGGATGGTGGCCGAGGGTGCAGAGATGTCCTGGTCGGCCAACCCGCCTGAACCGCCTGCGGACGAGGACTGAAGGGGTGAACGGTGACGAAACGGTGATCGAGGTGACGATGGCGCCGCTCGTGGGCAGCCGGTCGTGAAAGACCGGCGAGCGGGTGAGCTCGTCGACTTCGCCGTCAATGAGCTTCACGAGAGCCGATCACTGCGGGCGGGGATGCTGGAGCTGGCCACGGACGAACTCGGTCCGAGCCGACGGATGGCCCAGAAGATATTCGAGAAAACTGACGCGAAGGCCGACGCCCACTGTGACTGGCTGCTCGATCCGGCGGCCCTCAGCCGCGCCGGTTTCAAAAAGCTCCTCCGAGGCTGGCACGACGCCGCCGCCCTCGCGGCCGTGGACTCGTGGCCACTCGGAAGGTACGACCTCTTGCAGCACCCGGAGGCGATCACCAAGGTCGATCATGCGCTGGCCGAGCTGGCCCAGCGTTTTCCCCGGCGGTACTCGTGGTTGCAGGCGGCCTGCGAGGCCGCCGATCTCCCGCCGCTACTCTATGCGGCTGTGGCTCGGGGGACGAGAGCCGACGCGGCCCGGCTCGCGGTGAACGCGAAGTCCGCCACGCCACCGACGGCACCCTCCTGACCTTGAGCCAGGCGATTTCAGCTGGTTGGTGCCGGCCGGCCTTGTCTTGACCGACGCTTTGGATGGTGATGCCGAGGCGCACTGCCCACCGAGGGATAGGCGGACGAGCACGCGATGTCCGTCGTGCGGTTCCACGGCTGGCAGCCCGGCAAGACGATCGAGGCACAGGATTGGCAACGCGCCCGCGCTGACAGATCGAACAGGACAGCCATGGCCACCGGCGTCACCGCCAGCTAGGTGCCTTGCGGCGGAATGAAACGTTGACCGGTCCCAACCGCTCACCACGATGGATCCTCGACCAGGCCAGCGGAGGTGGACAGGAGGTGGACAAGACCGCCCCAGATCATCCCAGGGCTGCCCGATGAGTTTCGGAGGGTTCGCCAGTCTGGTCGTGAGCCCGGCGGTAGCGTCGGACTCACCAGCGACCGCAGCTCGGAAGGATCAGCCCATGGCAGGGACCCGCATCCTCGTCGGCACCAGGAAGGGTGCCTTCGTCCTCACCTCCGACGAAGCACGCCGCGACTGGACGGTCGACGGCCCCCACTTCCCCGGCACGGAGATCTATCACCTCAAGGGCTCGCCGGTTGAGCCGAACCGGCTCTATGCCTCGCAGTCCAGCGGGTGGTTCGGCCAGGTCGTCCACCGGTCCGACGACGGCGGCGCCACGTGGGAGACCGCCGGGAACGACTTCAGCTACGACGGCGTACCCGGTCAGCACCAGTGGTACGACGGCTCGTTGCGGGACTGGGCCTTCACCCGGGTGTGGCACCTCGAGCCGTCGCTGCACGACGTCGACACCGTGTACGCGGGGGTCGAGGACGCCGCGCTGTTCAAGTCCACCGACGCGGGTGTCACCTGGTCGGAGCTGTCCGGGCTGCGCAAGCACGACACCGGCCCGCAGTGGCAGCCGGGGGCCGGCGGGATGTGCCTGCACACGATCCTGCAGCACCCCACGGATCCCGAGCGGCTCTACGTGGCCATCTCCGCAGCGGGCGCCTTCCGCACCGACGACGGAGGCGCGACCTGGCAGCCGATCAACAAGGGGTTGCGGTCCGGGGAGATCCCCGACCAGGACTCCGAGGTCGGACACTGCGTGCACCGCATCGCCTTCCACCCTCAGAAGCCGGACGTGCTCTACATGCAGAAGCACTGGGACGTCATGCGCAGCACCGATGGCGGCGACTCGTGGCAGGAGATCAGCGGGAATCTGCCCAGCGACTTCGGTTTCCCGATCGCGGTGCACGCCCACGAACCGGAGACCGTCTACGTGGTGCCGATCCTCAGCGACTCGTACCACTATCCGCCCGACGGGCGGCTGCGCGTCTACCGCAGCCGCACCGGGGGCGAGCAGTGGGAGGCGCTCACCGAGGGCCTCCCGCAGGAGAACTGCTACGTCAACGTGCTGCGCGACGCGATGGACGTGGACCAGCACCCCTCGTGCGGGATCTACTTCGGCACGACCGGTGGGCAGGTGTACGCCTCCAGCGACTCGGGCGACTCGTGGACCGCGATCGTCCGCGACCTTCCGGCCGTGCTGTCGGTCGAAGCTCAGACACTGCCGGTGAGGTGGTGATGGCGGACACGTCGGTGCGGGTGGTGCTGCCTGCGCATCTCAAGGCCCTGGCGCGGGTACACGGCGAGGTGCGCGTCGACGTACCCGGCGCCGTGACCCAGCGGTCGGTGCTCGACGCCCTGGAGGCGGACTACCCGGTGCTGCTCGGCACGATCCGCGATCGCGCCAGCGCACGCCGTCGCCCGTTCGTGCGGTTCTACGCCTGCGAGCTCGACCTGTCCCACGACCCGCCCGACACCCCGCTGCCCGAACTTGTCGCGCGCGGTCGGGAACCCTTCATCGTGATCGGCGCCATGGCGGGCGGCTGAAAGCGCCGTCGACCGGCGGCTGGCAACGATCGGCGGGGCACCGTAGTGCGTGCAGGGTGGGGACATGAGTCTGTCGATGGCCGTCGTTCGAGCGCTGCTCCGCGTCCGAAGGCTGCGACACCAGCCCGTCGAGCGCCAACTGGCCGCGTTGCGGGTCCGGGACTATCCCGAGGCTGCTCCCTACCGAGGTCGATCAGGGCCCGGTACGCGGTCAGCGAACGGGTCGTCGACGCCTGCCGAGTGCTCACCCTCACACCGCGCGGCGGGAGCAGCCGCCAGCACCTCGTCTACACCCACGGCGGCTCGTACGTGCATCCGCTGGTCCTCGAGCACTGGTGGATCATCGACCGGGCCACCCGCGGCACCGGGGTGACCGTCACCGTGCCGCTCTACCGTCTGGCGCCGGAAGGTGAGGTCGAGCAGGCCTACACGTTCCTGCAGGCCGTGTACGCCGCGCTGGTCGAGGAGTCCGGGTCGGCGAGCATCACCCTGGCCGGGGACTCCGCCGGCGGTGCGCTGGCGATCGGCCAGGCGATCCGCTATCGGGACTCCGCCACGCCGGCACCGCGCCAGGTCATCGCGCTGGCGCCGTGGGTGGATCTGACCCTGAGCCACCCGTCCGTCCCTTCATTGCAGCGGATCGACCCGATGCTCAGAATCGACGAGGCGCTCGCGTTCGGCCGCCTGTGGGCGCGCGGTCGCGATCCCCGCGCGCCGTCGCTGAGCCCGCTGTTCGGTGATCTCGCCGGGTTGCCGCCGGTGCACGTCTTCCAAGGCGGCCGCGACCTCCTCGCCGCGGACGCCCACCTGCTCGCCGGCGCGCTGCAGCAGGTCGGCAACCCCGGCGTCTTCACCTTCGCGCCGGACGCCTTCCACGTCTACCCCGGCGCGTTCTGGACCCCCGAGGCCAGGACCGCGCTGCGGGGCATCAACCAGCTACTGCGGCCTCCGACGCCGTCGTAGCCGGGGCCGCGGTGGCGACACGGGTGGGCCTGGGCGGGGGAACAAGGGGCCGTGAACCGGCCCTGATCGTGCCGCGATGCGTACGGAATGGGCCCGGTAGGGAAGAGTTGTCCCCGAGATGTTGGTCGTCAAGGATGTTGAGGTCCGTGCGGGTGCGCGGCTGCTGCTCGAGCGTGCCAGTTTCCAGGTGGCCCCGGGGGACAAGATCGGGCTGGTCGGGCGGAACGGCGCGGGCAAGACCACGCTGACCAAGATCCTTTCCGGGGCGGCCGCCCCTGCGGCCGGGACGATCACCCGCAGCGGGTTGATCGGCTACCTGCCGCAGGATCCGCGGACCGGCGACCTCGAACTGCTGGCCAAGAACCGCATCCTGTCGGCCCGCGGGCTGGATGCGGTGGTGGAGCGGTTGCGCAAGGCCGAGCTGGCCATGGGCGACGACTCGACCGAAGTCCGCGACAAGGCGATGGAGTCCTACGCGCGGGCCGAGGCCGAACTCGCCGCGGCAGGTGGATACGCCGCGGAGGCCGATGCCGCGCGGATCGCCAGCAACCTCGGACTGCCGGAGCGGGTGCTGCACCAGCCGATCAGGACGCTCTCCGGGGGGCAGCGGAGGCGGGTCGAACTCGCGCGGATCCTGTTCTCGGGCGCGCAGACCATGCTGCTGGACGAGCCGACCAACCACCTCGACGCTGACTCGATCGTGTGGCTTCGGGACTACCTCGTCGGCCACAACGGCGGGCTGATGGTGATCAGCCACGACGTCGGCCTGCTCGAGCGGTGCGTGAACAAGGTCTTCCACCTCGACGCGAACCGGGCAGAGCTGGACGTGTACGCCATGGACTGGAAGCGCTACCTGCAGCAGCGGGAGACCGACGAGAAGCGGCGCAAGCGCGAACGGCAGAACGCCGAACGCAAGGCCGACCAGCTGATGAGCCAGGCCGACAAGATGCGCGCCAAGGCCACCAAGGCCACCGCCGCCCAGAACATGGCGCGCCGGGCGGAGAAGCTGCGGGCCGGGATCGAGGGCGAGCGGGTTCGCGACCGGGTGGCCAAGATCAGGTTCCCCGAGCCGGCTCCGTGCGGCAAGACCCCGCTGACGGCTGCGGACCTGAGCAAGAGTTACGGGTCGCTGGAGGTGTTCACCGGCGTGGACCTGGCCATCGACAGGGGCAGCCAGGTCGTGGTGCTGGGGCTCAACGGAGCCGGGAAGACGACCTTGCTGCGCATTCTCGCCGGGGTGGAGGAGTCCGACACCGGCGAGGTGCTGCCCGGCCACGGGCTGCGGCTGGGCTACTACGCCCAGGAGCACGAAACGCTGGACACCGACCGGTCGGTGCTGGCCAACATGAAGACCGCCGCGCCGCAGCTGAACGACACCGACGTACGGAAGGTCCTCGGCTCCTTCCTGTTCTCCGGCGACGACGTGGACAAGCCGGCCAGCGTGCTGTCCGGCGGTGAGAAGACCCGGCTGGCGCTGGCCATGCTGGTGGTCTCCAGCGCGAACGTGCTGCTGCTCGACGAGCCGACCAACAACCTCGACCCGGCGTCGCGTGCCGAAGTCCTGACCGCGATCAAGACCTACGCCGGCGCGGTGGTGCTGGTCACCCATGACGAAGGCGCGGTGGACGCACTCGATCCCGACCGGGTGCTGGTGCTGCCCGACGGCGTGGAGGACCTGTGGAGCCCCGACTACGCCGATCTGATCACCCTCGCCTGAACCCGGACCGGTCGCCAGGTGCCGGCACAAGGGCCGCTGAGGGCTGAAAAGCGGCGAATGATCGTTCTCAAGCGCGGCGAAAAGTGCTAGAAAGAATTGATCACTGCTGGGCAGCGGCGATCACTGGTCATCGGAACGCCGTCGTGTCCATGCCTCGAGTCGCGCAGGCGCTGTGACGGCACGACACAGGGAGGCGCAGTGGCCAGAGCACTGGCTAAAGGATCACGCATCACCGGCGCGCAGCGGACAACGCTGGGCACCCAGTACGCCGAGCGTTACGAAGCGGGTGCGAGCATCCGGACGATCGCCGCCGACGCCGGCCGCTCGTACGGCTTCGTGCACGGGGTGCTGAGCGAGTCCGCGGTCACGCTGCGCGGCCGTGGCGGAGCGACCCGCGGCACCCGCGCCACCACGGACGGACAGGCCCCGGCCAAGAAGGCGGCGGCGGCCAAGAAGGCGCCGGCGACCAGCAAGGCGGCGGGGACCCGGAAGGCGCCGGCGACCAAGGCGTCCCCGACCGAGAAGTCGTCCCCGACCAAGAACTCGTCCGCGACCGACGTGGCATCCCCGACCGAAGCGGCGCCTGGAACCAAGAAGGCGGGAACCAAGAAGGCGGCTGGCAAGACAGCTGGGGTGATCGCGGCGGCGATCAAGACGGCGCTGAAGACCGCGACGAAGGCCCCGGCGAAGCAGGCTACGACGAAGCAGGACTCCGCAAGTTCGGCACCGGCGAAGGCAGCTGCGAAGAAGGCACCTGCGAAGAAGGCAGCCTGCGAAGAAGGCGCCTGCGAAGAAAGCCGCCGCGAAGAAGGCAGCTGCGAAGAAAGCACCGGCGAAGAAAGCCCTCACCTAGATCCGCCTGGATCGCCTTGACCACCGATCCGGCCCCGTCCTCCGGGCCGGATCGTATCGGCGCGCCGCGGCAGGGTGACGCCGCGGGAATAGCCCGGACGAACCGCGTGTTGCCCGCCCGGGAGGCGATGCGATGTCGATGATGCGCGGGGGCAGTATGGGCCTGATGCGCCGGATGGGTCAGGATCCGGATCTGGCCGACCACCGGCTGACCAAGGGGGTCCTCCGCCGGATTCTGCGCTTCGCCCGCCCGTACCGGTCCCTGATCCTGGTTTTTGTCGGCCTCGTGGTGCTGACCTCGGCTCTCGCGGTCACCCCGCCGCTGCTGTTCAAGGAGATCATCGACCAGGGCGTGCTGCAGGGCAACCGCCGACTGCTGGTCGTCCTCGGGTCGGCGGTGGCGGTGGTCGCGGTGCTGCAGGCGGTCCTGGGTCTGGTGCAGCGCTGGTTCTCCTCCACGATCGGCGAGGGCCTGATCTATGACCTGCGCACCCAGGTCTTCGACCACGTCGCGCAGATGCCGGTCGCGTTCTTCACCCGCACCCAGACCGGCAAACTGGTGTCGCGGCTCAACTCCGACGTCATCGGCGCACAGCAAGCGTTCACCTCGACCCTGTCGACGGTGCTGTCGAACCTGATCAGCCTGATCCTGGTGCTGACCGCGATGCTCATCCTCAGCTGGCAGCTCACCCTGGCGGCCCTGGTCATGCTGCCGATCTTCCTGATCCCGGCCAAGGTCGTGGGCCGCAAGCTCGCCGAGCTGACCCGGCGCCAGATGCAGCTGAACGGCGACATGTCGGCCATGATGACCGAGCGCTTCAGCATCAGCGGCGCGCTGTTGGTCAAGCTGTTCGGCCGGCTGACCGACGAACACGACCGCTTCGCCAACCGTGCGGGCGCGGTCCGCGACGTGTCGGTCAAGATCGCGATGAACGGCCGCTTCTTCATGACCTCCCTCGGCCTGGTCGCGGCGCTGGCCACCGCCCTGGTGTACGGCGTCGGCGGCTCGCTGGCCATCGACGGGGTGTTCACGGTGGGCACGCTGACTGCGCTGGCCGGCCTGCTCGGCCAGTTGTACGGGCCGCTGACCCAGCTGACCAACCTCCGGATCGACGTGATGAACGCGTTGGTCAGCTTCGACCGCGTCTTCGAGGTGCTGGACCTGCCGCCGATGATCCGCGACGCCGACGACGCCGTACCGGTCGACGGACCGGCGTCGGTGACCTTCGAGCACGTCGGGTTCACCTACCCGAGCGCCGCTGAGGTGTCGCTGGCCAGCCTGGAATCGATCGCCTCGCTCGACCAACGGCCCAACACCGAGGTCCTGCACGACGTGTCCTTCGCCGTCGCCCCCGGTCAGACCGTCGCTCTGGTCGGCCGGTCGGGTGGCGGCAAGACCACCATGACCCACCTGGTGGCCCGGCTCTACGACGCCACGTCCGGCACGGTGTCGGTGGCCGGGCTCGACGTCCGCGCCCTGCGACTCGCCTCCCTGCGCGACACGGTCGGCTACGTCACCCAGGACGCGCACATGTTCCACGACACGATCCGGGACAACCTGCGCTACGCCCGGCCCGAGGCCGACGACGCGCGCATGTGGCAGGTGCTCGAAGCCGCCCAGATCGCTGATCTGGTGCGGAGCCTTCCCGACGGCCTGGACACGGTGGTGGGTGAACGCGGCTACCGGCTGTCGGGGGGCGAGCGGCAACGGTTGGCGATCGCCCGACTGCTGCTCAAGGCGCCGCCCATCGTGGTGCTCGACGAGGCCACCGCCCACCTGGACTCCGAATCCGAGGTTGCCGTCCAGCGGGCGCTGGACCTGGCGATGGAGAACCGCACCAGCATCGTGATCGCGCACCGGCTGTCCACCATCCGCAACGCCGATCAGATCCTGGTGGTGGACCGCGGACGGATCGTGCAGCGCGGCGTGCACGAGCAGTTGCTCGCCGAGGGCGGCCTGTACGCCGAGCTGTACCGGACCCAGTTCGCCGGCCCGATCAACGTCGACGCGGCTCAGGTCTGACCCTTCGCCCTCGAAACCCCCTCTGGTCGGACCCCCCTCTGGTCGGAACCCACCTCTGGTCGGAACCCACCTCTGGTCGGAACCACCCTGGTCGGAACCACCCTCGCCACCTCTGGTCGGAACCCCACCTCTGGTCGGAACCCCACCTCTGGTCGGAACCCCACCTCTGGTCGGAACCTCACCTCTGGTCGGAACCCCACCTCTGGTCAGGAAACGCCGAGAAACGACCCGGATCTGCCCGAAATCTGGGTCGTTTGTCGGCGTTTCCTGGTGGGTGGAGGTCGGTGGGGTCGGTGGGTGAGGTCGGGGTGGGTGGGGTCGGTGGGGTCGTTTGTCGGCGTTTCCTGGTGGGTGGGGGTCGGTGGGTGGGTGGGGGTTGGTCGGGGTGGGGGGGGGTCGGCGGGTGGCGGACGCCATCTCACTGCCGGCGGGGCCGCCAGACGGTGACGTCCACCGCAACGGTGACCGGCGTTGGCAGATCGAGTTCGGCCACGCGGTGCGTGATCTCGTCGGTGCTCAGGTGAAAGGCGTTGGGGCCCATGCCGATCACGCTGGTGACCAGGTCTCGGTCCATCGTGACCTCGTACCGGACCTGCTGCTGCCCGCCAAGGGTGAAGTGGGGGCCGAGGGTCTGGGCGAGTTGCCCGGTCTTGTCGGCGGCGATCTCCAGCAGGCCAAGCCGCGAGCGCAGGGGATCCAGGTGGACGGCTTGCGGAGTCGCGACCACCAGCCGGCCCGCCGCGATCAGCACCCGGGCGAACTCGGCCGCGTTGCGGGGTGCGAACGCGCAGAGCACCGCGTCGAATCCGCCGTCGCCCAGCGGGAGTTCGGTCCAGGCATCCGCCACCACGCGCCGAGGCGCTCGTGGGCCCGTGCGGCGCGCCGACAGGCGGCGACCGATACGTCCAGCGCGACCCCGCGTACGGCACCGCGGTCCATCAGGTGGGCGAGGTAGTACCCGGTCCCCGCACCGACGTCGAGCACCGACTGCGCACCCGCTGCCGCATCCGTGAGCGCGTCGGCCAGCGGCTCGTACGCGCCGCTGGACAGCACGTGCTCGCGGGCGGCGAGCATGCTGGGGGTGTCGGCGTTCGCCGGGGCGCTGCGACCCAGCAGGTTGAGGTAGCCCTGCCGGGCCAGGTCGTAGGCATGCCCGCTCGCGCAGCGCACGGTCCGGTCCTCTCGGGTGAGCCTTGCGCGGCACCTCGGGCAGCGCAGCAGGTCCAGCACCAGGTCGATCACGAAACGGCCGCCACGGCTCAGAGGCTGCGCAGCGCGCCGCCCTCGACCGGGATGACCGACCCGGTGAGGTACGACGCCGCCGGTGACAGCAGGAAGGTGGCGACCCTTCCGAACTCGTCCGGGCGTCCGTACCGGCCGAGGGGGATCGCCGCTTCCGCGGTGGCGCGGGAGGCCGCCGGGTCGTCGGTGAGGGAGTCCAGGTGCTGCACCCGCTCGGTCTCGATCCGGCCGGGCATCAGGCCCAGCACCCGGACACCGCGTGGACCGAGTTCGTCGGCCAGTTCCTTGACCAGCATGGCCAGCCCCGGCCGCAGGCCGTTGGAGGCTGCGAGCCCGGGGATGGGTGACTTGGCCGACACCGACAGCACCCAGGCGAGTGCGAGGTCGGATGCGGTGCCGAGGGCGACCACAGCCCGGCTGACCCGCAGCGCCGCAAGGAACACGGAGTCGAACGCGGCCCGCCACTCCTCGTCGCTGGTGCCGAGAGCGGTGCCGGCCGGGGGACCGCCCACGCTGACCAGCGCTCCGTCCAGTCGGCCGAACGCATCCAGCGCGAGTCGGCACGCCGCGTCCGCGGTGTCGGGCTGGGAGAGATCGGCGGCCAGCGAGACCGCGTGATCGCTGCCGAGCCCGTGTACGGTCGCCTCCAGGCCGGCCGCGCGCCGGGCGACGAGGACGACCCGGGCGCCTTCGGCCACCAGTTGTTCGGCGGTCGCCTGGCCGAGGCCAGTGCTCGCCGCGGTGACCACGAAGGCCCGGTCGGTCAGTCCGAGATCCATGCCTTGATCCTCACACGGGCGTCTCGACCGGTTCGCTCTCCCGCCGCTTCCCCTGGAGCTGTGCCCTGCGCTCACGCAGATCGCCGCGGATGAACACCACGATGCCGGCTACGCCGATGCCGGTGAACATGAACCACTGCACGGCGTACCAGAAATGGGGACCATCGGAGATCTCGGGCAGCGGGACGGGCCGGAAGCCGCCGTCCTGACCCGGATCGACGCTGAGCGCTCCGATGTAGCCGTCGGCGACCGGCTCGCCGAGCGCCGCGCCGAGAGCGGCCGAGTTGACCAGCCGTACCTGGCCGTCCACCGGCACCGTGGCGGAGGCTCGGCCCTGTTCATTGCGGCGTACGTGGCCCACCACGGTCACCACACCGGTCGGCGGAGCCGGGGCCACGGAGGGGATGCGCGTTCCGCGTGGCAGCGGGATCAATCCGCGATCGACGAGCACCGTCCCGGAAGAGGTGCGCAGCGGGGTGACGACCTCGTACCCGTCCAGATCCCCGGCGCTGCGGTAGCGCACGACGAACTGGCGCTCGGCGTCGAAGGTGCCTCGGGCCTGCACCCGCTGCCACTGATCGGCGTCACCGATGGGGTGGTCGAACACCTCCGCGTACGGCCGGACCGGCTGCTTCTCGTTGGCGACGGTGGCCTCGTTGCGGGCCTGCCGCTGGGCCAGCCGGCCGAGCTGCCATTGGCCCAGGTTGACGAACACGGTGCCGATCACCGCGACGAAGGCGATCAGCAGTCCCCAGCGGAGCCACGGGCGCCGGACTCCGGGAGGTGCTGACACCGTTCCAGGCTAGCCCGGACCCGCAGTACGGGTACGAGCGTGACCATCCCGGTCTCAGCTCAGGCCGGCGGGGCGGCTGGGGAGCCGGAGCCCAGCAGGGCGAGGGTTGCGGTGGCGGCCTCGTCGAGAGCGGCACCGCGACCGACCGCCACGCCCACCAGGAACGTGGTCAGCGGAGCCGACTTGCGTTCCACCTGGTGGGCAGCCTCCCGCGCCACATCCAGCAGCGTCGTAGTGCCGGCGCTGTCCGGCGTCGCGTCCGTGACGTCCAACTCCGCGGCCAGAGACCTCAGCCAGTCGCTCAGCTCCATCGATGCCCACCCTTCCTTGGTCCAGTTCCTTGTCCGGTCTTGTCCGGCTGTCAGGATGATGGCATGGGACGCGTGACCCGGAGCCACCCGGTGGTGCGGATGGGAGCTGAAGCACCGGGCCGGAAGATCGACACCCTAGCCGTGGAGGAGCCGCTGGAGATCCGGCTGAACGGAGAGCCGTACCTGGTGACGATGCGGACCCCGGGCGATGACGTCGACCTCGTCCACGGCCTGCTGCACAGCGAGTCCGTCATCGCGGGACGCGAGGACGTGGCCACGGCCCGCTACTGCGTCGGCATCGGACCCGACGGTCTCAACACCTACAACGTGTTGGACGTGGCCCTGCGCCCGTCTGCGCGGCTGCCCGAGAAGCGGCGGCAGGTCGACACCACGAGCGCGTGCGGCATCTGTGGCACCACCACCATCGAGCAGGTCCGTGCCGTCGCCCGCTATCCGGCCGATCGCGACATTCTGGTCCCGGTACCGCTCGTTCTTGCCGCCCCGGGTCTGCTGCGGGAGCGGCAGCGCGCCTTCGACCGGACCGGCGGGGTGCACGCCGCCGGGCTGCTCGCGCTCGACGGCACCATGCTGTGCGTCCGCGAGGACGTGGGTCGGCACAACGCGGTGGACAAGGTGATCGGCTGGGCGATCCGCGAGGATCGACTGCCGCTGCGGCAGGCGATCCTGGTGGTGTCGGGTCGGGCGTCGTACGAGCTGACCCAGAAGGCGATCCTGGCTGGTCTGCCGCTGCTCGCGGCGGTGTCCGCCCCCAGTTCGCTGGCTGCGGAACTCGCGGTCGACGCGGGGCTCATCCTCGCGGGCTTCGTCCGCGACGGATCGATGAACGTGTACGCGCACGCGGACCGGCTCACGCCCACGTCGAACGCGGCCGGGTCGTGCCGAACCTCACCCGGCCGAGACGACCCCGATCCAGGCTCCGCGGACCAGATGTGTCAACGCTACCACCCCCCGAGCACGCACCCGGGCACCTGCTCGCTACGGCCACCGTTTCACGCCACCCTCTAGACTCGGGCTATGGTCACCCCGCTGCCGATGCCGCGACTCCGCGCCGATCGGTCCGCCGCTGCGGGGCGCGACGCGGTTGAGCAGGCCGCACTGGCGGACCGGTACGGCCGGGTCGCCACGGATCTGCGGGTCTCGCTCACCGACCGCTGCAACCTGCGCTGCACCTACTGCATGCCCGCGGAAGGCCTGGACTGGATGCCTCGGGAGGAAGTGCTCACCGATGACGAGATCCTCCACCTGATCACCGTGGGGGTGGAGCGACTCGGCATCAAGACCGTGCGGCTGACCGGCGGCGAGCCCCTCCTCCGACCCAACCTCGAACTGCTTGTCGCCGACATCGCCGCCCTCCGGCCGGTGCCGAGCATCGCGTTGACCACCAACGGCATCGGGCTCGCCGACCGCGCCGACAAGCTCCGCGCCGCAGGACTGACGCGGATCAACGTCTCGCTCGACACGCTCGTCCCCGAGACGTTCAAGCAACTGACCCGTCGCCCCCGGCTGGGCGACGTGCTGGCCGGCGTCGCCGCCGCCCGTGCAGCCGGCCTGGCCCCGGTCAAGATCAATTCGGTACTGATGCGTGGGGTGAACGACCACGAGGCACCGGACCTGCTGGCGTGGGCGATGACCGAAGGTGTGCAGTTGCGCTTCATCGAGCAGATGCCGTTGGACGCCCAGCATGCCTGGGAGCGCAGCGAGATGGTGACCGCCGCGGAGATCCGCAAACGCCTGGAGGAGCACGTTCACCTGGTGGAGGATCCGGAGGAGGCGGCCGAGCGCGGCAGCGCGCCCGCCGAGCTCTTCCGCGTAGCGGGCACGGACTACTCGGTCGGCATCATCGCCGCGGTCAGCAAGCCCTTCTGCGGGGCCTGCGACCGCGTTCGGCTGACCGCCGACGGGCAGGTACGCAACTGCCTGTTCGCCCGTACGGAGTCCGACCTGCGGACGCCGCTGCGGGCGGGGGCCTCTGACGCCGAGATTGCCGCCCGCTGGGTGAGCGCGGTGGCCGGCAAGCAGCCGGGCCACGGCATCAACGATCCGAGCTTCCTGCAACCGGACCGGCCGATGTCGGCGATCGGTGGCTGACGGTCCCGAGGATCCTCCGACGTTCCGCTCAGAGCGGTAGCACGTCGCGCAGGAAGCCGCGAGCGCTCAGAAACGCGCCCAGTGAATCGCGATGCTCGGCGCAGGCCAGCCAGTGCTTGCGACGGTCGGGGGTGTGGATCGTGGGGTTGTTCCACTGCAGGTCGAACGTCGCCGCCAGCCGGCACCCCTTGGCCGAACAGGACATGCCGTCCGGCCCACTCGGCAGTGGGTCGACTCCGGTCCGGGGATGTCCCGCGGGCAGGTCAGGCGACACGCTTGTCGGCGCGCTCCCAGAACGACCCTTCCGGTCCGCTCTCGTCGTTCCGGGGGTCGTCCTTCCGGGGGTCGTTGCTCCGGTTGTCGTCGCTCCGGTTGTCGTCGCTCCGGTTGTCGTCCTTCTGGGGGTTGTCGGTGCTGTCGTCGACGACGTATCCACTCACCACGTCCTCGCCTGCGGTGAGTTGCGGCAGATCCGAAGGGACACCCTGGGTGAGGCTCCCGTGGGGCGTGCGTTGATTGGCCTGGTTGGCGAACAGGACCGCGATGTAGGGCAGCACGATGGCACCCGCGAGCAACACCCAGCGCGCGGGTCCGCTCACGAAGATCATGCTGACGAAGCAGGCCGTACGGAAGGCCATGGTGATCGTGTAGCGACGGATGCGCTTGCTCATCTCGGCGCTGGTCGACACGCGCGCGTCGGTGATCACCGCGGTCCCGCCGTGTCGATTCGCCTGCGGAACTGGCCTGTCGCTACCCTCGCCGCCCTCGGTCACCGGGTCAGCCTACGCCTGGTTTTCGCCGATTCAGAGGACTCGGTAGCGTGACCATGTGAACGCATCCAGCGAGGCTGCTCCAGCAGAATTACTCTCCACTGCTTTCGTGTCCAGGGTCGTGTTGGTGACCGGAGGAAGTAAGGGCATAGGCCGCGGGATCGCCGCCCGACTAGCGCAAACGGGTCACCAGGTGGCCGCTACCTACCGCAGTGGCGAGGTGCCGGTCGGGGTGCTCGGGGTGCGCTGCGACGTCACCGATCCCGGGCAGGTGGAGGCTGCCTTCGCCCAGGTGGAGGCCAGCCTCGGCAGCGTGGAGGTGCTGGTCGCCAACGCGGGGATCACCCGCGACACGCTGCTGATGCGGATGACCGACGACGACTGGGAGTCGGTGATCGCGACCAACCTGACCGGGGCCTTCCGGGTCGCCAAGCGGGCCGCACGACCGATGATCCGGGGCCGGTTCGGCAGGATCGTGTTCATCTCCTCGGTGGTCGGTCAGCTGGGCTCGGCGGGCCAGGTGAACTATGCGGCCTCCAAGTCCGGGCTGGTCGGACTGGCCCGCTCGCTGGCTCGCGAACTCGGCTCCCGCGGGGTCACCGCGAACGTCGTCGCGCCCGGATTCATCGAAACCGATATGACCGCCGAGCTCAGCGAGGAACTGGTCAAGAAGTACTCCGATCAGATCCCGCTCGGCCGGATGGGCTCAGTGGACGACATCGCCGGCACGATCGAGTTCCTGGCCGGGGAGGCGGCGGGCTACATCACCGGCGCGCTGATCCCGGTCGACGGCGGCCTCGGCATGGGGCACTGACAGACTCACACCGACAGACTCACCTCGTACGGGCACAACCGAAGGAGGGGGACGGCTCAGTGGGCATCCTCGAAGGCAAGCACATCCTGGTCGCAGGCGTCACCCTCGACACCTCCATCGGGTTTCATGTGGCGCGGATCGCTCAGGCCGAAGGCGCGAACGTCGTCGTGTCGAACTTCGGGCGGGCGATGAGCCTGACCGGCCGGGTGATCAAGAAGTTGGACCCGGTCCCCCCGCTGCTGGAGGTGGACGTCACCGACGAGGACCACCTGGCGCGGCTGGCCGGGCAACTCGGCGAGCACGTGCCGCAGCTGGACGGACTGGTGCACTCGCTGGCCTTCGCCAACCCGGAGACCGCCCTGGGCGGGAAGTTCCTCAGCACGCCGTGGGCTGACGTGGGCACCGCGCTGCACGTGTCGGCGTACTCGCTCGCCTCCCTCACCATGGCCTGCAAGCCGCTGCTCGCACCGTCGTCCTCGGTGGTCGGGCTCACCTTCGACGCCACGGTGTCCTGGCCCGTCTACGACTGGATGGGGGTGTCCAAGTCGGCCCTGGAGAGCACCAGCCGCTACCTGGCCCGCTACCTCGGCCCGGACGGCGTGCGGGTGAACCTGGTGGCCGCAGGACCGCTGGAAACCCTGGCCAAGAAGGCGATCGGGGGTGCGGACGAGTTCAACCAGGTCTGGGCGCAGCGGGCGCCGATCGGCTGGGACCCGAAGGACATGACCCCGACGGCGAAGGCTGTGGTGGCCCTGCTGAGCGACTTCTTCCCCAAGACGACCGGGGAGATGATCCACGTCGACGGAGGGCTGCACTCCACCGGCGCCTGACCCTCGGCGACCGGCCAGAAGAGAGGGGAGCGCCACGTCCACGCGCGCGCTGGTGGAGTTCAGGCTGCTCGACGGGCCGAACCTCTACTTCCCGCGCCCGGCGGCCAAGGTGACCGTCGACCTCGGCTCGCTGATGGGCCTGTCGATGGCGGCATCGCTCGATCTGGGGACCGCGCTCGGTCTCGGGCGTACGCGGCCCGGACCGGCCGACTCGGTGTTCCGCCAGCGCTTCGCGATTCGGGTGGTGACCCAGGTGGTGCGGCGGCTGGCCCGCGCGGGCGGGGTCGTCAGGCTCGCGGTGCGGACCAGGCCGGGTCCGACCGTCGACCAGTTGGTGGTCGTCTATCCGTGGCGCAACGCCGGGCGGGCGGAGGCCCTGGCGTACGGCCTCGCGTACGTGCTCGACACGCTGGCCGAGGGCTCGGCGCTGGTCGCGCAGCGGATCGAGGAGCAGGGTGCCGAGCTGTCGACGGCGCCGCTGGGCGCATCGCCGCGGCTGATCCGGCCCAGGATTCCGGTGGTGGCGGTCACCGGGACCAACGGCAAGACCACGACCTCGCGGATGATCGGGCACATCGCCCAGCGGGCAGGCCGCTCGGTCGGCTGGTCCAGTACCGACGGGGTGTATCTGGACGGCGTGCTGGTCGAGGCGGGGGACTTCTCCGGGCCGGCCGGAGCCGGGCAGGTGCTGCGGCATCCCGGCGTCCAGCTGGCGGTGACCGAGACGGCGCGCGGCGGGATCCTGCGGCGCGGAGTCGGGGTGGCCTTCAACGACGTGTCCGTGGTGACCAACATCAGCGCCGACCACCTCGGGCTCGGCGGCATCGACACCCTGGATCAGCTCGCCGAGGTGAAGGCGGTGATCACCAAGATCACCAAGCCCGAGGGCTGGTGCGTGCTCAACGCCGACGACCCGAGGACCTTCGCGATGCGGCTGGGGACGAAGGCGCACGTCTGGGTGTTCACCCTCGATCCGGATTCGCCTTCGGCGAGGAGCGTGCTCGACGACGGGGGCCGGGTGACCACCGTGCTCGACGGCTGGGTCTGCGTCCTCCAGGCCGGCCGCGACCCACTGCCGGTGGTGCAGGTGGTGGACGTGCCGATGACGCTGGCCGGACTGAGTCGGGTCAACGTGGAGAACACCCTGGCCGTCACCTCGGCCACCCTGGCGCTGGGGTTCACCGCCGAGCAGGTGGCCGACGGGCTGACCGCATTCTCCCCGGGAGAGAACAACCCGGGCCGGATGAACATCTGGACGCTGCCCCTCGAGCCAGCCGACCCGGCGATCGGAGCGACCGCGGGGGTCGAGCCCGCCGGGGACCTGTCCGTCCTGATCGACCTGGCGCACAACGAAGCCGGATTGGCTGCCCTGCTGGAGATCGTCGGCGGCATCCGGCCGACTGGCGGTCGCCTGCTGCTCGGGGTCGGATCGGCGGGGGACCGCGGCGACGAGGTGTTCGTCCGCCTCGGCGAGATGGCGGCGCTGGCCGCGGATGTGGTCGAGATCGCGCACAAGACCGAGTACCTGCGCGGACGGACGACCACGGAGCTGGGCGCGCTCCTGCGCGAGGGCGCCGCGCACGCGGGGACGGCGGTCACGGCCGAGCACAGCACCGAGCTGGCCTGTCTGCAGTCCCTGGTGGCCCAGGCCCGGGCCGGCGACGTGGTGGCGATGATGACCCATCAGGACCGCGATCTCGTGGACGCTTGGCTCGTTGCGCAGGGTGCCGCCTATCAGGACCGCGATCTCGTGGACGACTGGCTCGTTGCGCACGGTGCGACCCTCGACGGCGCCGACGAACTGCGCCGGAAGGTGAGGCGCGCCGCGGCGCCGTGACCGAGCCGCAGCAGCCGCGAGCGCTCAGCGGCCGTGGAGGAAGGAGACGGCCTCGGTCAGCGCCAGCGCGGTCAGCACCGGGTCGTGCCGCGGGCCGACGTCGCGCATGAACGCGTGCTCGCCGCCGGCGTAGACGTGCCACTCGACGTGTTCCAACCCGGCCGCGTACAACGCCGACACGGTCTGCAGCCGCGCGTCCGCCGGGACGTGGGGGTCGTTGCTGCCGAAGATGATCATCAACCGGCCGCCGATGTCGACCGCGCGGGCGAGGGAACCGGCGTCGTCCGAGCCGAGCGAGCCGTTGTGCAGGCCGGTCGGGTAGAAGCAGACCGTGGCGCTGACCCGTGGGTCGAAGGCGGCCCGGAAGGCGAGGTGTCCGCCCAGGCAGAACCCGACGGCCACGATCTCCTCGAGGTCGTCCCGTTGCTCGAGGTAGCCCAGGACGGCGTCCCGGTCGGCGTCGAACTGCGCCGTCGTGGTGTGGGCCGCGCCGGCCAGCCCGGCGCGCTTCCCGGCGTCGTCGAAGTCCAGCGCCACCCCGGCGTACTCGCGCGGGTAGATCTCGGGAAGGCAGACCAGGAAGCCCGCGGAGGCCAGCTGTCGCGCGGTCCGCAGGGTCGACTCGGTGATCTGGAAGATGTCGGTGTAGTACACGACGCCTTGGCGTCGCGGCGGACCCACCGGCTCGATCAGGACCGCCTGGATCTCACCGTCTGAAGCGGGGATCCGCACCCTCTGCTCGCCCAGTTTCACCCGCCAAACCCTAGATGACCCGGGTCGACATGAACTTTCGGACCGGGTCCGGCGTCGGCGGGCCGCTCTCCGGCGAGCACTGCCCCGACCTGGTCGAGGCCGACGGTCGCTGCCACCAGCGGACGCGGGTCGACCGCACCGCCGGCGTACGAGGCGATGGTCGCGTCGATGCCCGGGGACGCGGAGAGGATGCCGACCGCGGTGACATCCTTCAGCGCCATGGTCCGGGTGTCGATCGGCTGGGGCTGCCGGCCAGGCCGATGTAGACGACGCGACCGGCCGGTTCCACCAGATCGAGGGCCAGACCGGGCAGGTGTGCGGCGTTCGACGCGTCGATCACCGCGTCGAAGGGCAGGCTGGGTAGCCCGTCCTGCGTCCAGACGTTCCCGAACCCGAGGCTGCGGACAAAGTCGAAGGTCTCCCCGGCGCGGCCCATGAGGTGCACCTCGGCACCGGATGCACGCAGGAACATGGCCACGAGCAGCCCGATCGTCCCCGGACCGAGCACCAGGGCGCGGTCGCCGTGGCCCAGACCCGACGCTTCCGCCGCCCGCAGGGCGTTGCCGCCCGGCTCCACGAGGGCTCCCAGCACGGGATCGACCGAGTCGGGCAGGGCGTGCAGCGAGCTGACCGGAACCGCCAACCGCTCGGCCAGGGCGCCGGGTCGCCCGCCGCGGATGCCGACCTCCTGCCGGTGCTCGCAGACGTACTGGTGGCCTCGCCGGCAGCGCCGGCACGTCCCGTCGCCGAGCATGGTGTCGCCCATCACCCGGCGACCCAGCCAAGCCGGATCCACTCCGTCTCCGACTGCCGACACGCGGCCTGCCCACTCGTGCCCGAGCCGAAGGGGGTAGGCGGCGTGTCCCTGGTGGAGGTAGGCCATCTCGCCGGTGTAGAACTCCAGGTCGGTCCCACAGAGCCCGACGCGCTCGACGTCCACCACGACTTCGCCCGGTACGGCGACCGGTGCCGGGACCTCCTGTACCGCTCCCTCCCGGGGTCCGGTCAAGACGTAGGCCCGCATCGTCGGGGTCCTCATCGCGACTTACGGGGATTCAGCGAGTTCACGCGGTTCAGGGCGTCTCCAGGGTTGGCGGCGGGGTGGCCGCATCCGGGTGTGGTTCGATCGGGTCGGGCGCGGAACGATCCTTCCACGTGCTCGATCGGCGTCCGCATCCGGCGGAGTGAGCAGCGAGGTGACATGGCTCTACGAAGCAGTGCCTGGTACGCCGGGGACAGCCGGAATGCCTACATCCACCGGGCGTGGATGCGACGGGGTGCGCCCGCGGACGCGTTCGAAGGCCGGCCTCAGATCGCGATCGCCAACACCGCGTCCGACCTGACGCCGTGCAACGCGCATCTGAACGAGGTGGCCGCCTCGGTCCGGGACGGGGTGATCGCCGCCGGCGGCGTTCCGCTGAACCTGCCGGTCGTCTCGCTCGGGGAGACGCTGGTCAGACCGACGGCCATGCTGTGGCGCAACATGGCCGCGATGGCGACCGAGGAGATGCTGCGGGCGAATCCGATCGACGGGGTCGTTCTGCTGGGCGGCTGTGACAAGACCATCCCGTCGCTGCTGATGGCGGCGGCCTCGGTCGACCTCCCGGCGGTCGTCGTGCCCGGCGGTCCGATGCTGACCGGCACCTTCCGCGGTGTCCCACTCGGCTGCGGCACCGACGTCTGGCGGCTGAGCGAGGAGGTGCGCAGCGGGACCCTGAGCGAGCAGGACTTCAACCGGTCCGAGTCCTCGATGATCCGCAGCCGGGGTCACTGCAACACGATGGGCACGGCCTCCACCATGGCCCTGGTCGCCGAGGCCCTCGGTACCGTCGTCCCTGGTCTGGCCGGTACCCCGGCGCCGGACAGCCGGCTGCTGGAGGGCGCGCACGCGACCGGGCGGCTGGCCGTGGAACTCGTCGCCAGCGATCGACGGCCCAGCAGCATCCTCACCCAGGCCTCGTTCCACAACGCGATCGTCGCGCTGGCCGCAATCGGCGGCTCCACCAACGCCGTCGTGCACCTGCTGGCCATCGCCGGTCGCCTCGGCGTCGACCTGACGCTGGACGACTTCGACCGGATCGGCTCCCACGTACCCCTGCTCGTCGACCTGCAGCCCGCAGGACGATTCCTGATGGACGACTTCTTCCGGGCCGGCGGACTGCTGGCCGTGCTGCGCGAGGTGCGCGACCTGCTCGATCCGACCGGGGTCACGGTCACCGGTCGCCCCCTCGTCGACTATCTGGACACCGCCCCGATCTGGGACCCCGAGGTGATCCGAGCTCCGCCGCCAGCCCCTGCTCCCCGAGGGAGGCATCGCGGTGCTGCGCGGCAACCTCGCCCCGAGCGGCGCCCTCATCAAGCCTGCGGCAGCCTCGCCGCACCTGCTCCGACACCGCGGCCGCGCGCTGGTGTTCGACAGCATCGAGGACTTCCACGCCCGCATCGACGATCCTGACCTCGAGGTCGACGCGGACACGGTGCTGGTGCTTCGCGGCTGCGGTCCCAAGGGCTACCCAGGCATGCCGGAGGTCTCCAACATGCCGATGCCGAAGAAGCTGCTCGGCCAGGGCGTCCGCGACATGGTGCGGATCTGCGACGGTCGGATGAGCGGCACCGCGTACGGCACCGTGGTGCTGCACGTGGCACCGGAGGCGGCCGCCGGGGGACCGCTGGCCCTGGTGCAGACCGGCGACGACATCACCCTCGACGTCCCCGCCCGGACGCTGACCCTCGAGGTGAGCGACGACGAGTTGCAAGCCCGACAGCCGAGCGCCGCCACCCTCGCCGGCTTCGCCCGACCCGCTCGCGGCTGGGAACGCCTGTACGTCGATCACGTCCAGCAAGCCGACAGCGGAGCCGACCTCGACTTCCTGGTCGGTGCCAGCGGCGACGCCGTCAGCCGGGAATCGCACTGACGAAAGACCTTGCTCTGGCTGGGGTCTCAACCTCGATGACCCACGACGCCGGTGAATCATCGAGGTTGGCTGGGCATTGCGGCCGCGAGCGATCGGGTGTAGGACGGACTTATATCGCACAAGGGCCATTGCCGCACGTACGGCGGCCCGCGAAACACAGCTTTGTGGCGCCGGGGTGTAGCCCGAGCGTAGCGTGGTCATGCGCCGCCATTCGATGGCTTCGGGGGAAAGATCGTCGAAACTCCGGATATGTCTCGTCGCGCCGTATTGAAGGGTGGGGGCGCGGCGTTGGCGGGAGTGACCGTGTGGCAAGTAGCCGGCCCAGCCCAGGCATTTCCCCAGCTACCTTCAGATGAGCCAGAGAAGGTGATTCCGTGGCTGGACCAGCCCACGCCGCTTCCGCCCGGGGAGGTGCTGCCGAATCAGCTGGTTTGGGAGGAATTGGACTCGTGGTACACACCGGCCGACAATTTCTTCGTGATCAGTCACTACAACCAGCCGGTTCTTACGGCGAGCGGCTGGCGATTGAAGATTGGCGGTCTGGCCTCCCCGCCCGTACGAGCTGACGCTGGCTGATCTCAAGGCCGGTGTCGCTCATGAGGTGGACTTCACTCTGGAGTGTTCGGGTAATACCGGATTGCCCTTTTTCATCGGTGGCATCGGCAACGCCCGCTGGGCTGGTGCACCGCTCGCGCCCTTGTTGAGGCGCGCCGGCATTTCGGAGGAGGGCCGGGAGGTGGTGTTCTGGGGCGAGGATGCGGGCGAGGTCACCATCCGTGACAACTCGGGGATTCTCGGCGGCGGCACGACGGGCGAAGTCATCCCCGATGCCAGCGGCGGCTGGATCTGACCATCACCGAGCGCTTCGCCCGCAGCATGACGCTCAAGGAGGCGCTGCATCCCGACAACCTCCTGTCTTATCAGATGAACGGTACGCCTCTGCTGGCCTGAGCACGGATTCCCCGTACGCCTGATCGCGCCCGGTTGGTACGGGGCGGCCAACGTGAAGTGGCTGACCACCATCAGACCGACACCGGCGGCGTGAAGTCGGGATCGGGTACGGCGTTGGTCATGTCGCCTTCGTGATCGGGTCGAGCTCCCGGCTGGGCCTGGTGCCCGTAGGACTCCAACTCCGACATCACGGCCGCGTGCTGGTCCACGCACATCACCACGAGGTCGCCCGGGTTGGAACGGGCCATCGCGTGCCGGGTGCTGGCCAGCTCGTCGAGCACGATCTCGACCTGCTTGCAGCGAGCACCCGCGGCCATCGCGGTGCGGACGCCCTCGGCGACCAGGTCGGCCACCTCACCCGGCCGGCGGCCGCGCGGATTGGTGTCCTCGCGGACGATCACCACGTCGAAGTGCTTGGCCGCCTCGGCCCCGAGGTCGCGCATGTCGTCGTCGCGGCGGTCGCCGGCGGTGGCGATCACGCCGATCCGAGAGACCCGGCCGAGGTCGTTGCTGTTGTCGAGCAGCGCGCCGGTCTTGTCCACGAAGTCGCCCAGCTGCTTCATCGCCGGCACGTTGTGGCAGTAGTCCACGATGACGGTGCGGCCCTCGACGCCGATCTCGTTCAGCCGGCCGGGAGCCAGGTAGTAGTTGGTGGAGAAGGTGCGCAGGCCCTGCCGGATGTCGTGCAGGGAAGCCCCTGCGGCGAACGCCGCGGCCGCGGCGGCCATGGCGTTCTGGACGTTCATCAGCGCGCGGCCGCCGAAGGTCGACGGCAGCAGATGGGTCCACGCCAGCTGCATGGCCCGCGGTCCCTGCTTGATGACGATCATGTCGCCGAGCTCGCTGTGCTCCAGCACCACGGCGCGCCCGCCACGGCGGCAGTGGTCGTCGACGTACTCCCGGATCTCACTGCCCGGCTCGGCCATGGTGAACCATGAGACCCGCCCGGAGCAGCGCGAGCGCATCGCCCGGACCAGCGGGTCGTCGGCATTCAGCACGGCGTACCCGTTGCGCGGCACGGCCTCGACGATCACCGCCTTGACCTCGGCCAACTGCTCCAGGGTGTCCACCCCGCGCAGGCCGAGGTGGTCGGGCTGCACGTTCAGCACCACGCCGACATCGTTGCGCTCATAGCCCAGGCCCTCGCGCAGGATGCCGCCGCGCGCCACCTCGAAGACGGCGAAGTCCACCCGCGGGTTCTGCAGCACCATCTTCGCCGAGCGCGGCCCGGAAGCGTCGGAGCGGATCACCAGTCGCTCGTCGATCACCACGCCGTCCGTGGAGGTCATCCCGACCCGCCGTCCGATGCCCTTGAAGATGTGCGCGATCATCCGCGAGGTGGTCGTCTTGCCGTTGGTGCCGGTGACCGCCACGATCGGGATCCGGCTCGGCGTACCGGGCGGGAAGAGCATGTCGATGACCGGCTTGGCCACGTACTGCGGGTCGCCGATCGTCGGGTGGGTGTGCATCCGGAACCCGGGGGCGGCGTTCACCTCGCAGATCCCCCCGCCGGTCTCGCGGACGGGCTGGGTGATGTCGGGGGCGATGAAGTCGATGCCGGCGATGTCGAGGCCGACCACCCGCGCAGCCTCCTCGGCGATCTCGATGTTCTCCGGGTGAGCCTCGAAGGTGCGGTCGATGGAGATGCCGCCGGTGGACAGGTTGCCGGTCAGGGTGAGCTTCACCACCGCGTCCTCGGCCGGTACGTCCTCCATGGCGAACCCCTGCTCGGCGACCAGGGCAATCGCGGCCTCGTCCACCCGGATCCGGGTCAGCACCTTCTCGTGCCCGACACCGCGGCGCGGATCGGCGTTGGTCCGCTCGACCAGTTCGGCGACCGTGGACGTACCGTCCCCGACCACGTGCGCCGGGACCCGCTCCGCGATCGCGGCGATCCGACCGTCGATCACCAGGCAGCGGTAGTCGCGGCCGGTGACGAAGGTCTCCACGATCACCAGGCCCCCGCGGGACTCCTCCTTGGCGGTGGGAAACGCGCGCCGTACGTCGTCGTCGCTGCGCAGGTCCAGCATCACGCCCCGGCCGTGGTTGCCGTCCAGCGGCTTGAGCACCACGGGGTAGCCGATCCGCTGGGCGAGCCGGACCGCGTCGTCGAGGCGGCGTACGGACTGGGAACGGGGGACCGGCAGACCGGCGGCCGAGAGCAGGGACAGGGTCAGCTCCTTGTTGCTGGCGATGTCCACCGCGACCGACGGCGTCTGGGAGGTCATGGTCGCCCTGATCCGCTTCTGGTGCACCCCCTGACCGAGCTGTACGAGCGAGGCGGTATTCAACCGCAGGTAGGGGATGTCACGGCTGACCGCCTCTTCCACGATGGCCTGGGTCGAGGGACCGAACGCGGTGCGCTCGCCGCGGATGATGAAGGTCTCCAGCTCCGCGACGAAGTCGAAGTCCGGATCGTGGCGGACCAGGTCGTTGACCAGCTTGACCGCGAGCTCGCCGGCGGCCAACCCGACGGACTCGTCGTAGTAGGCGTAGATGACGTTGTAGCGGCTGTACTCGCCCTTGACCTGGCGGGTCTTGCCCCGCCTCATGTCATGGCCGACGGACTGCTGCAGCTGGAGCGCCACGTGCTCGGCGACGTGGCCCAGCCAGGTGCCCTCGTGCAGGCGCTCCACGAAGCCACCGCGCCGGCCGCGGCTGCAGCTGTGGTTCTTCAGGCCCGGCAGCCGCTCGACCAGAGCGTCGGCGAATCCGGGGATCTTGTGCGTGGGGAACTCCTCCAGCACGCCGAGATCGACCACCAGCTGGATCGCCGGCTCGTAGTGCCACACGTTCGGCCCGCGGTACACCCGGCTGGACATGATCCGTCAGGTCGGGAAGCGGGGTCGGGGCGGCGCTCTGGGTCACCGGGTCTCCTGTGGTCGCACTCTCGCGATCCTTCCACCCCGGCCCGCCTGGGGCGCATCGGCGTTGACAGGTGACCAAAGAGTCACCTAATGTCGAGGTCATGGAGAGAGAGGCCGACGTGTTCAGGGCCCTCGCGGACCCCACCCGTCGGTCCATCCTGGACGCTCTGCACCGCAGCGACGGTCGGAGCCTGGCGCAGTTGTGTGAGCTGTCGCCGGAGATGACCCGTTTCGGGGTGATGAAACACCTCAGGGTCCTGGAGGACGCCGATCTCGTCACGACCGCGCGCAGTGGCCGGACGAAGCGGCATTTCCTCAACCCGGTGCCGATCGCCCAGATCGCGCACCGGTGGATCAGCAAGTACGCCGCACCGTTCGCCGCGGGTCTGGTCGAGCTCGACGAGCAGGTGGCTCGATCCGGCGGCGCAGGCTAGGTCGGCACACCGGATCGAGGAAGCAGCATGGCCATCACCGCGCACGTCTACCAGATCTTCATCGCCGCCACCCCGGAGCAGGTCTGGGCGGCCATCACCGACTCGTCGTGGACCCGACGCTACTTCCACGGCACATCCTTCGCGTCCGGCCCGCGCCGGGCGAGCCCTTCCTGACGGTGACGCCGGACGGCGACCCCGCCGTGGACGGCATGGTGGAGGAGATGACCCCGCCGGCCGCGGGCGCGCCCGGACGCTTCGTGCACACCTGGCACATCCGCTACGACGAGGAGCTCGCCGCCGAGCCGCCCGGGCGCGTGGAGTGGACGGTGGAGTCCGCCGGTGAGGGGTTGACCCGGGTGCGGCTGGTGCACGGCGACCTGGCCGGGAGCCCGCTGACCTGGTCCAACGTCAAGGACGGGTGGGTGTGGGTGCTGGACAGTCTCAAGTCCGCGCTGGAGACGGGTTCGGGCCTGCCCCGCCGTACGGTCGATCCGGCCGCCGCGAGCGAGCGCGAGGACGGTGAGGGCGGATGGCACCGCCGCCAGGGGATCGTGGCCAACAACAGTTGCTGGGAGTTGATCGAGCGGTCCGGACCGCACGCCGGACGACGACGAGGAGTTGCTCCGCCGTGCCTACGCCGCGGCCTACCACTGGCAGCGGGCCGCGGGGGCCACCGCGGCCCATGAAGCCCGCGCGCGCTACATGATCGCCAAGGCACTGCTGCTCACGTCCCAGCCGGAGGCGTCGTTGCGTGCGGCCGACCGGTGCCTCGTGGCGTGCCTGGAGCACGGCATCAGCGACTTCGACCTTGCGTACGCCCACGAGGCCCGCGCCCGTGCGCTGGCGGCATCGGGCCGGTCGGACGAGGCGGCGGCGGCGTGGGCGCTCGCCACCTCGATCGAGATCGCCGATGCGGAGGACCGGGAGATCGTGGCAGCGGACTTCGCACACCCACCCGTCCTGCTCAGACGCCCGCCCACTGGTGTCCTGATCACGCGTCGCGCTGCGCCGGGGACCGGTCGAATGGCCCGGCCGACGGCCCGGCGAACAGGGCGGACAGGTACGGGTCGTGCCGGATCAGGGACGGCGGCTCCGGCGTACGTGACGGGCGTAGGTGGACGGCGAGACCCCGTCGGCGGCGATGTCGTTGGCCAGCTTGCGCAGGCCGGCCTCGGCGGCTCGCACCTCCAGCACCTCCTGGTCCGGCACGGGCGTACTGGTGCCCCACCAGCGTGCGGGCGGCCAGGTCGAACTGGCTGCCGGCCGGGAGGACGTGCAGCACCGCGCCGGACATGAGGAGCGGAGCGGTCCGCTGGGCCGCGTACGCGTTGGTCGAGACGTTCCGCCCGTCGATCACGGTGACCGCGCCGCGGCCGACGACCTCCAGCAGGTTTCCCTCGCGAATCACCGCTGCGGTGTCCTCGTCCACGCCGAGGCCGAGCAGCGACGGGGACTGGGCGACCAGGGACAGCAGCCGGCCGTAGCGGTTGCGCTGCTCGAAGTGCTGGTCGACGATCACACCGGGCAGCAGCCCGAGGCCGACGGAAAGCTGACTCATCCGCTGTTTGGGGGTGGACCCGCCGGATCCGAACGCGATCATGTGCTCGGCCAGGATGCTCGCGCCGGCGGATGTTCCGCCGACCACGGCGCCTCGTTCGTAGGCCTCATGGATCGCCTCACCGAAGGGCGTCCCGGTGACGAAGGCGCTCAGCTTGAGCTGATTGCCGCCCGTCATGAACACCCCGCTGACCTTGCCGACCTCCTCCACCAGGTCCGGATCGCTGGCCTCGGCCCGGCTCTCGGGCCGCAGCGCGATCACCTCGCGGGCGCCGAGGGAGCCGAAGACCGCTTGGTAGACCTCGACGACCTCCACCCCGAGGGAGGAGGCCGTCGGTACCACGGCGATCCGGGCGTCAGGCCCGCCCGCCGCCTCGACGAAGGCCCGCAGGACCGTACGACGGCGCAGCTTCGCTTCGGCGCCACCGATCGCGAACAGCGTGCCCAACGGGGCGGTCGAGGCCGAGTCCATGACGCACAGGATACGGAGCGCACGGCGCGCTACGTAGATCTACGTATGGCGATCCGGCCAGGCGGGGACCATGATGAACGTGGTTACCTGACACCGGGGACGACGGGCGGTCTCGACTAAGACCACGGCCGCAGCCGGGCATTGCTGCCCGCCGTCTCCGAACCAGGTTCGCGGGTTCTGCCGTCACCGATGCGGGGGATGACGGGACGCCTGACCGGCTGGGTGAGGGTCTCGGGGGCCCAGTTCTCTCGAGGGGCAGCTCGCAGCCTAGCGCAAGCTCTCTAGGGGCTCGCGAGCTGGGGCGGACCGAGGACGCCGGCCAGCTGAGCCAGTCGAACCGCGTTGAGGCGATCGCGTACTCCGAGTTTGCGGAAGCAGTTCTCCAGGTGCTTCTCGAACGTACGCGGCGCGCAGCCGAGGCGGCGTGCCGCGGTTCTGGTGCTGTGGCCGTCGGCGACCAGGTGCAGCACCGCGAGTTCGCGCCCGCTCAGTCCGAGGTCGGTCCCGGCCTGGAGCGAGCCGGCCGAGTCGACCAGCCGCTGGAGCGCCCGCGCGTGCTCATCGAGGCAGAACAGCGACCGCTGTACGTGGGTGGCGACCGCGAGATCGTCGTCGTCGAAGTCGCGCCCGCCCCGGCCCAGCGCGAACGCGTCGTGGGTTCCTCCGTCAAGGCGGCAGGGAATGCTCAGGATGTGCTCCAGGCCCAGGCGGGCGAGCGGGCGATCGAGGAGGATCCGGCGGTTGCGTTGGCACGACAGCTGTCGGGACGCGTGCGCTGGTGTGCGGCGACGGATCCTTCGTGGTGGCGAACCAGACCGTCAGGGCGTGGCAGTCCAGGAGCTCACCGGCCTCCCACGCCGCGAGGGTGTCTGACTCGCCCAGAAGCAGGTCGAACGGCTCGACGAGGACGCCGACCGTGCCGTCCGGCTCGGGTCCAGTTCCACGACACCGTGGCGCAGCCGAACGTCTCGGTGAGCATGTCCATGATGGGCCGCACCGGCATGGTCGGGCTCGGGTCGCGGAGCAACTCGACCACGCCGCTCAGCCAGCTCACGGTGCGTGCGGCGACGTCGGGCATCAATCCTCTCGATCCCGGGTCCGCGGCCGGAAAGGCGCCGGGAACACCGTGAGTAGTTCGGCGTACGTGGCCGAGGGGCGCCTGCTCAGCGAAGCCAGCTTACCGCTGCGCTGAGCGCGTCGGCGGCGTGCGTCCGGACCGTCCGCAGTTCACGCGCCCGCCGGTCGGCCTCGTACGCCGAAAGGCTGCCGCCGTCGTCCCGCAGCGCCAGCTCGCAGGCGGCCAGCAGACGCGCAGCCCGCTGGGCCGTGACCTGCTGGCGGCTGGCGTAGCCGGGTGCGAGCACGGGCAGCAACGGATCCGCCGGGCGGGCACCGGCCGCGACCTCCAGCCGGCTGAGCACGGCGGCGGCGGCGATCACCGCCTCGTTGAGAGCGCGCTCCGCGTCGTAGGGACTGCTGGGGGCGAAGGGACGCTCGGCGGCGTGGATCTGCCACTGCACGGCCCGCCCCACCCGGTGCGGCACCAGACCGAGACCGGCCGAGCTCGCCACGACCGCCTGGCCCTGCTCCAGGGCGGCGCGGTTGAAGGGGGCCGGGCCGCGCAGGGGAGCGAGCGCGCCGGGTGTCGGGAGCGCCAGGAACCACGCCTCGGTCTCGGCCGCCGCGAGCGCGGGCAGCGCGTCGTCGAGAGGTGTCGCCTGGAGCGGGTCGATGCCCAGCAGGTTCTGCGGGTCCACCACGTGGTGGGCCACATCGGAGCCTCGGATCGCGCGCTCGGCCTGTTCGAGCGACTGCTGCCGCCGGAGCAGGGAGTTGAGGTTGGCGGCCAGCCGCGCCGCAGGCAGCGAGTCCACCGGGTAACGGTACGTCACCGGTCCTGGCCGGGCCCGTGAACTGTAGGTTGAACCCATGGCAGCCGTCGTCGACCTCGCTGGCGTGTCCATCACCCGAGGCGGCGCCACGCTGATCGACGACATCACCTGGCAGGTCGACGAGTCCGACCGCTGGGTGATCATCGGGCCGAACGGTGCGGGCAAGACCACCCTGCTGCAGGTCGTCTCGGCCCAGATCCATCCTTCGGACGGCGTGGCCGGGCTGCTCGGCGAGGTGCTCGGGACCGTGGACGTCTTCGAGTTGCGGCCGCGCATCGGTCTCACCTCCGCCTCGCTGGCGGAGCGGATCCCCCGCGGTGAACGCGTGCACGACGTGGTCGTCTCCGCCTCGTACGCGGTGCTGGGCCGCTGGCGCGAGGTGTACGACGACCTCGACCACGAGCGGGCGCGGGAGTTGCTGGCCTCGCTGCGCATCGACGGTCTGGCCGACCGGACGTTCGGCACCCTGAGCGAGGGCGAGCGGAAGCGGGTGCAGATCGCCCGCGCCCTGATGACCGACCCCGAGCTGCTGCTGCTGGACGAGCCGGCGGCCGGGCTGGACCTGGCGGGGCGGGAGTCACTGGTCCGTACCCTCGGCGAACTCGCGCGGGATCCGTACGCGCCCGCCTCGGTGCTGGTCACCCACCACGTCGAGGAGATCCCCGTCGGGATCACCCACGCCATGCTGCTCAAGCGGGGCCGGATCGTCGCTGCCGGGCCGCTCCAGGAGACCCTCACCCCCGCAAACCTGAGCTCGACCTTCGACCTCGACCTGAGCCTCAGCGAGAACGGCGGCCGCTGGGCCGCCCGGGCGCTGTGAGGGACCGGGGGCGTCGGCCGAGGGTCTTCAGGGCCGCGGTCGTCGGTGCCCCGCGGGTGCCGCGGCGGCCGACTCCTTTGCCCAGTACCAGGCCGCTGGCACCATGGACGTACTGCTCCCGCTCGTACGGAGCCGACCGTGGAGGTGAACTTGACCGACTGGCTGGGTGAGAACGGCTGGGCGATCTGGCTCAGCCTCGCCTTCCTGCTCGGCGTCGCCGAGATCCTCTCCCTCGACCTCGTGCTGATCATGCTCGCCGTGGGCGCGCTCGCCGGCGCCGGTGTCGCGGTCGTCGCGCCCGACCTGTGGTGGTTGCAGATCCTCGCCGCGGCCGGGGTGAGCGTCGGCATGTTGGCGCTGCTGCGGCCCACCCTGCTCCAGAAGGTCCGCAGCATGCCGGGCTACCGCTCGTCGACGGACAAGATGGTCGGCAGCAGCGGGATCGCCGTGTCGCAGATCGACGGCTCCGGCGGGGAGATCAAGGTGGACGGGCAGAGCTGGAGCGCTCGGCCCTACTCCTCCGACGTCGTGATCGAGCAGGGCACGGAGATCGAGGTGTACGAGATCGACGGCGCCATCGCCGTGGTCTACCCGAAGCACCTCGGCCTTCCCTGACCGACAACCTGAGAAAGGCAATTGTGGACATCGCACAGCTGATCGTCGTCCTCGCCATCGCGCTGGCCGTGATCTTCTTCATCGGCAACGCGATCCGGGTGATCCGCCAGCAGCAGGTCGGTGTGGTGGAGCGACTCGGCAAGTTCAAGCGCACCCTCGAGCCCGGCCCGCACCTGGTGGTGCCGATCCTGGACAAGGTCCGCTACAACCTCGACATGCGGGAGAACGTGGTCCCCTTCCCGCCGCAGGGGGTGATCACCGAGGACAACCTGATGGTCAACATCGACTCGGTCATCTACTTCCAGATCATCGACCCGGTCCGGGCGGCGTACGAGGCGCAGGACTACATCCGCGCGATCGAACAGCTCACCATGACCACGCTGCGCAACATCATCGGCGGGCTGGACCTGGAGGAGACCCTGACCAGCCGCGAGGAGATCAACCAGAAGCTGCGGCTGGTGCTGGACGAGGCGACCGGCAAGTGGGGCATCAAGGTCAACCGGGTGGAGTTGCGCGCGATCGAGCCGCCCGCCACGATCCGCGACGCGATGGAGAAGGGTGCGCGGGCCGAACGGGACAAGCGGGCCGCGATCCTGATCGCCGAAGGCCAGCGCCAGTCCCAGATCCTGTCGGCGGGTGGTGAGAAGGAGTCGGCGATCCTGCGGGCGCAGGGCGACCGTGAGGCCCAGGTGCTGCGCGCTCAGGCTGACCGGCAGGCCCAGATGCTGCGCGCCGAGGGCGAGGCGCAGGCGATCACCACGGTGTTCGGCGCCATCCATGCGGGTGAGCCGGACCAGGCGCTGCTGGCCTACCAGTACATGCAGATGCTGCCGAGCTTGGCGCGCGGCGACGCCAACAAGGTGTGGATCGTGCCCAGCGAGCTGAATGAGGCGTTGAAGGGTCTGGGCTCGGCCGTCGGCTCGGTCACCTCCGGCATCCCCGCCTCGGCCAAGGGCCAGTTCAGCGCCCCGCCGAAGGTCGACGTCCAGGAGGAGATCCGGCGTCAGGATGCCGAGGACGAGGCGTCGGAGAAGAGCGTCCAGGAGGCGATCGCCGCGGCCAAGGAACTGGAGCAGTCCGCGCGGCTCGACCGCTCGTACGGTGTCGCCCGCCCGACCGCGCTGACGTCGGGCCTCGGGACCGAGCCCGTGGCCGACGAGGCCGGTGCGGACCTGGCCCCGCCCGACGACGCGACCCCGACCGACGACGACGACCCCCGACCGACGGCGGCTCGCGCCGGAGCGGAATCCTTCACCGATCTCCAGCCGCAGCCCGAAGGACGGTAGAACCCGCCGAGGTGAGCTGGCTGGATCTGCTGGCCCTGCTGGTGGCCGGCGCCGGCGCAGGCCTGATCAACACCGTCGTCGGGTCGGGCACCCTGATCACCTTCCCCACCCTGCTGGCGCTCGGCGTACCGCCGGTCGTGGCGAACGTGTCGAATACGGTCGGGCTGGCCCCGGGCTCACTGTCCGGGGCCTTGTCCATGCGGCCGGAGCTGAGCGGGCAGCGGCCGCGGATCATCCGGCTCGGCGCCGCGTCGCTGCTCGGCGGAGTCGGCGGCGCACTGCTGCTGCTGCAGTTGCCGTCGTCAGCCTTCGACGCGATCGTGCCGGTCCTGATCGCTCTCGGCTGCGTGCTCGTGGTGGCGCAACCGTGGCTCGCGCGCAAGATTGCCGAGCGCCGGCTGCGGCTCGGGGTGCGCGATGTGGCCTCGTCCGGGTCGATCGGGTTGTGGCTGGCCGTGCTGGTCACCGGCGTCTACGGCGGCTACTTCGGCGCGGCCCAGGGCGTGCTGCTGATCGGGGTGCTCGGAGTCGGGCTGACGGAGAGCCTGCCGCGGATCAACGGGCTCAAGAACGTCCTCGCCCTGATCGTCAACGCCGTCGCGGGCGTGATCTTCGTCTTCATCAGCGACGTGAACTGGCTGGCCGCCGGCACCATCGCCGCTGGGCTCGGTCCTGGGCGCCCAGGTCGGCGGCCGGGTGGGCCGCAAGCTCCCGCCGGTCGTCTACCGCATCATCATCCTGCTGGTCGGCACCGTCGCCATCATCGCCCTGCTCGCCTGACGCTGCACGTACTCACCCCCTGCCTCACCCCGCCCCTGCCTCACCCGACCCCTGTCCGATGCCTCACCCGACTGGCACCTCTCACCCACTGCCTCACCCGCCCGTCTCCCGTGCCTCACCCGTCACCCCTCGCCTCCGAAACTGCCGCGTACGACAAGGTTTGTGTCCTACGGCTGTCGTTCGGCGACAGTTTCGAGGGCGACGGCGACCTGCACTCCGTTCGCGGCGGCTCAGCAGCGTTCCGAGCGTCGGCATCAGACGAACAGCATCGTGACGCCGGCGCAGACGGCCGCCCAGCCCAGGCTGGTGAAGGTGCCGATGATGAAGCGCTCGATCGCGCCACTGGCTTGCCCGGACTTCAACTCGGGGTAGCGGGCGAAGGCCTTCACGGCGACGATCGCCACCAATCCGTCCGGCCAGCCGGCGAGCAGGGTGGCCAGCAGCGCCAACCGTTCGAGCGCACCGATCCAGGTGCCGCCGCGCAGCACCGTCCGCTGGACCCGCACCGACCCCGGCCGAGACGTCGCGTCGGCGAGTCCGAGCACGCCCGTGGTGACCGCGCCGCCGCAGAGCACTGCGGCCACCGCCGCGACCCCGACCACCAGCCACGACCAGGGCGGACCCACCGGTCCGCCGACCGCGGCGTGCAGGGCAACGACTCCGGTGAGCAGGACTTCCACCACCACGACGGCGATCAGTACGGGAGTACGGCTCAACGGGGGCCGGGACGAGCGCGACCGCGGCCACAGCCAGACCGCGCTGCTGGCCAGGGCGAGCGCGGCCCACAGGGCCAGGCCGAGTGCGACGACGACACTCATCCGGCTGCCGCCCGGTCGGCCCGCTCGAGCAGCCGCGCCAGGGCCGGACGTACGGCTTCCTCGGCCTCCCACTGCGCGGCGCGCAACCGCTGCCCGACGGCCTGCCGGGTCACCCCCAACCGGTCGGCGGCCTCGCTGTGGGTGAGGCCCTGTCGGGCCAGGTCGACCACCTCCCAGCCCGGCCTCGTACGCCGTGCGTAGAGACCGCCGAGCAGCCGCAGGACCGCCTCGACGTCGGCGTCCTCGCTGTTCGGCGCCCGTGCTGCTCGGACCGCCAGGTGACTCGGCTCGGCCTTGGCCTGCTCGACCGCCGTTCTGGCGCTGAGCAGGGCATCGCCGCGCGCGGACCGCGAATCGGCGGGCAACGGTTGCTCCACGCCGCCGATGCCGAGTCCGATGTGCCAACCCTGGGAACGCATGAGCAGGAGAATGGCATCGAGCACTGACAGCGGATCGCCCAGCAGGCCCTGGAACTCGTCGCCGACCGTGCGAACGAACGGCAGTAGGGTGGCCGCGCCCGCCAGTCGCTCGATGGTCGCGTCGATCCGGTCCGTACGCCGCCGCGATCCGATCTGGTCGACCGTGAGCGCGAACACCATCTGGCAAGTTTACAACCTTGCCTGGGGCTGAAGCAAGGTTTCAGACTTGCAGGGGGCTGAGGATGCACATCGGCGTGGACGACGCGACCGACGAACGGTTGTCGGACTATGTGCGGCTGCGGGAATCCTCGCTGCGACGCTCGCTGGAGTCTGCGCGGGGGATGTTCATCGCGGAAGGGGAGAAGGTGATTCGCCGAGCGGTGGCCGCGGGCTACCGGCCACGCTCGTTCCTGCTGGCCGAACGGTGGCTGCCCGGGCTCGACGACCTCCTCACCCGCTGGCCTGACGTGCCCGTCTACGTGGTCAGCGAGGACCTGGCCGAAGTGGTCACCGGCTTCCACGTGCACCGCGGCGCCCTGGCTTCGCTGCACCGCGAAGAGCGGCATACGGTGCAGGATCTGCTGGGCCTGCGACGGCTGGTGGTCCTGGAGGATGTGGTCGACCACACCAATGTGGGCGCGATTCTGCGCAACGCTGCCGGGCTCGGCTGGGACGGCGCCCTGCTGTCGCCGCGCGCCGCGGACCCGCTCTACCGGCGATCCATCAAGGTCAGCATGGGTGCGGTGTTCTCGCTGCCCTGGGCACGGCTGACCGACTGGCACGGCGCGCCGGAGCTGCTGCGCGGAGCGGGCTTCTCCACGGTCGCCCTGAGTCTCGGGGCCGACTCGGTCGATCTGGCGGCAGGTGGCCGCCGACGTACGGGCTGACGACCGCATCGCCGTCATGGTCGGCACCGAAGGCGCGGGTCTGTCGCCCCGGTGGAGTCAGGGTGCCGCGGTGCGCGCGAGGATCCCGATGCACGCGGGGATCGACTCGCTGAACGTCGCCGCAGCGGCCGCGATCGCCTGCTACGCCCTCGGAACCGACTCGGCGGGGCCGGCTGAGTCGAGTGAAGCGGCCGGTCAGTGAAGCAGCGAGTCGGGTGAATCGGCGGACTCGAGCGACTCGGCGTCGGTGCGCGGGGTCACCGGCCAGTCGTCGGGATAGCGGTCGGCCATCTCCTCGTGCAGGGAGTAGAGCTTCTTGCGTGCCCGGCCCGCGAGCCGGTCACCGAACACCGTGCCGTTGAGGTGGTCGGTCTCGTGCTGCAGGCAGCGGGCCAACAGCCCGGTGCCGTCCACCTGCACCGGCTCGCCGTTCTGGTCGACGCCGCGACAGGTCGCCCGGTCGGGCCGAGCCAGTTCGATGTAGGCGCCGGGCAGCGACAGGCAACCCTCGTCGGCCGACTCGAGCTTGCGCTCCCTGCCCTCCGGCAGGGTGACCTCCGGGTTGCAGATCACGCCGAGATGGCGTACGAGGTCGTCGTCGGGGCAGTCGTAGACGAAGACGGCCAGGTCCACCCCGATCTGGGTCGCCGCGAGCCCGACGCCCTCGGCGGCGTACATGGTGGCGAACATGTCGCGGATGAGCGCGTGCAGGTCGGCATCGAAGCGGCTGATCGGTCGGGTTCGGGCGTGCATGACCGGGGTTCCCCAACGGGTGATCGGTCGGCGAACGCCGCCGGTCCTCAGCTCGTCCACGGTCGTCGTCTGCATGTCGTCTTGGATATCACGCCCGGCTGGCCGACAGTGGGTCCGTGACCGCCGAGCCGCCCCCGCCGTTCGAGGCGCTGTGGGGGGAGTACGAGCGTCACCTGAGGTCGCGGCGGGGCCTGTCCGAGCACACCGTACGGGCCTACCGCACCGACCTGGCCGGCTTGTTCACCCACCTGGAGCGACTCGGACTCACCGACCTGGCAGCGGTCGACCTGCGCGCCCTGCGCAGCTGGCTGGCCAAGCAGCAGTCCCTCGGCCAGTCCCGCGCGACCCTTCAACGGCGTTCCGCGGCCATTCGCGTGTTCTTCGCCTGGGCGCACGAGGTCGGCCGCATCCCCGGGAATCCGGCTGCCAGTCTGCGTTCGCCGAAGACCGTGCGGGCGCTGCCGCCGACCCTCGACCGAGCCGACGCGGCTCGCATGCTCGACGAGGCCATTGCCGCGGCCGGGGAGAGCGAGGCCGACCGGTGGCCGAGCGCGACGTGGCGATCCTGGAGCTGCTCTACGCCACCGGGATGCGCGTCTCCGAGCTCTGCGGCCTCGACCTCGGCGCACTCGACGCGGAGCGGCGGGTGGTCCGGGTGTTCGGCAAGGGCCGCAAGGAGCGGACTGTTCCCCTCGGCGCACCCGCCGCGCGGGCGGTCGATGCCTGGCTCGCCCGCGGTCGGCCGCGACTGTCCACGGCTGAATCCGGTCCCGCCGTCTTCGTGGGCGAGCGCGGTCGCCGGGTCGACCCGCGGGTGGTCCGGCGCGTGGTCCACCGGGCCCTCCGCCTGGTCGACGGCGCCCCGGACCTCGGACCGCACGGTCTGCGACACGCGATGGCCACCCACCTGCTCGAAGGGGGAGCCGATCTGCGCAGCGTGCAGGAGATGCTCGGACACGCCTCGCTCGCCACCACGCAGATCTACACCCACGTCACCAACGAGCGGCTGCGCGCCGCCTTCGAGCAGGCGCATCCGCGGGCGTAGGGCGCGTGCTCGAGCAGCAGCGACGCCGGCCAGCTCAGCCCGCCGCCGGCAGTTCCGCGACGGCCGACCCGTTTCCCAGGCTGTTGGCCAGGATCACGCTGAGCTGGCCGTTGGTCTCCAGGACGACGAAGGCCACCTGCCCGAGGTCGCCGCACCCGACGCTGCGGACGGCTTGGCGCAGGCTCGGCTCGGAAATTCTCTGCTGGCGTAGCGCGGCGTGGATCACCTGCCCGTCGCGGAGCAGCACCGTCGGCTCGGTCGTCATCAGCCGACGCACCGCGGGAACGTGCACCGACGCCCACGCGGCAACCAACTGCAGCAGCGCCAGCAGGACGAGTGCCAACGCACCTTCGGTCCACGAGACCGATTCGCTCAGGACGACGGTGGCCAGCGTGGACCCGAGGGCCACGGTGACGATGAAGTCGAAGGCGTTCAGTTGGGCAAGGGTGCGCTTCCCGGTGATCCGAAGAACCGCGATGAGCCAGACGTAGGCGAGGGGCCCGACGACCAGCACACGGATCAGACCGAAGACGTTGTCGTAGAACATGGGACCTACCGATCTGTCGAGGCTGACGTCGTGACACGCGAATGCTGGTGGAAAGGTGCCCTTGACCCAGCGTGTCACGCAGCTCCCCGGGCAGGCCGTTTCGTCGCCGCCTCAGGTGTGATGCGCCTGCTCCCTCGGGATTGCTGTCGCGGCGGCTTCCTCGGCCACGTCGGCCCATCATCGTCAGAACCACGTCAGCGGGTCCACCAGCCTCCCGTCGAGCCACACCATCAGGTGCAGGTGGCATCCGGTGGAGCGTCCGGTGGTGCCTACGTAGCCGAGCAATTGCCCGGCCTGCACCCGGCTGCCGGGCCGGACGACGTAGCCGGCAGCGTGGTTGTAGGCGGTGCGCACCCGGATGCCGTCGACGCGTCCGTGGTCGAGGACGAGGCGGTTGCCGTACGCGGGATGCGGACCGGTGCTGGTGACCCGACCGGCGTACGGCGCCCGGATCGGCGTGCCGCAGGGGGCGCCGTAGTCGGTGCCGTCGTGCAGCCGCCACACCTTCAGCACCGGGTGGAGCCGCATGCCGAACGGCGAGGTCACCGGGCCGGCGACGGGAGCACGGAAGCCGTGGCCGCCGACCGCCCCGAGTGCGGCGGAGACGCCGCCCACGAAGCCGCTGACCATCGTGGCCGCAGCCTCCGCGGCGCGTTGCTCGGCCTCCCGTCGGGCCACGTCGCGCTGCGCCTCGGCCACCAGCCGGACCCGACCATCCGCCCTGCCCCGAAGCAGGGCCAGCGGGTTGAGATAGCCCTGACCGTGCCGCAGTCCCCAGTGCAAGCAGCGGTCGCCGCAATGCCCGCCCGTACCCACAGTGCCGATGAGTTCGCCGAGCGCGACCCGCTGGCCCGGCCGGACGAACGCGTCCACCGGCTCGTACGTGGTGCTCACCGACCCGTGGTCGAGGGTCACGACCGGCCGGCCGGCCACGCGGCCGGCGAAGCTCACCCGGCCCGGGGGCCGCCGCGAGCACCGGATCCCCGCGGATCGCGTCCAGATCCACCCCCCGGTGGCCGCGGCCGAACGGCGTGACGGCGCGCTCGAAGCCCCGCATGAGGTGCGGTGAACCCGCCAGCGGCCAGCCACCGACCGAAGGCAGGACAGGCGCGGCCCGGGCGTCGGACGGTAGGCACCACAGGCCCAGGCACACGAGGAGGAACGCGACCAGGCGGAACGGGAAGGTGAGGGCACGCATGCCAGGAGTCTCAGTACGCCGGACGCCATCGGTCCGGCCGCGAGCGGATCTGTGGACGACCCTTGGTGCGAGCTTCACCTTGTGGATAACGGCCCGCCGCATCCGTCGGTATAGACTCCTCCGAGCAGACCCGCTGAGGGTCTGACTTCGCATGCGCGCTATCCGGACCCACGCGGGGCCGGGCGGCACTTCCGGTCTGCGGGCTCTGGCCCGAAGTCTGTGCCGCGCGGGCATCAGGCGGTGCCGAAGAGCTCGGCACCGGACAACCGTACGCCGACACCCGACGTGTGCCGGCAAGGAAGGAATGCGGCCATGGCCGTCGTCACCACCCGCCAGCTCCTGGAGAGCGGCGTCCACTTCGGACACCAGACTCGCCGGTGGAATCCGAAGATGAAGCGGTTCATCTTCACCGAGCGCAATGGCATCTACATCATCGACCTGCAGCAGTCGCTGACCTACATCGACCGCGCGTACGCGTTCGTCAAGGACACCGTCTCCCGCGGCGGCCAGGTGCTGTTCATCGGCACCAAGAAGCAGGCCCAGGAGGCCATTGCCGAGCAGGCCACGCGGGTCGGCATGCCGTTCGTCAACCAGCGCTGGCTCGGCGGCATGCTCACCAACTTCGGCACCATCATCAAGCGGATCCAGCGGCTCAAGGAGCTGGAGGGGATGGACTTCGACGACGTCGCCGCCTCCGGCCTGACCAAGAAGGAACTGCTCGGGCTGCGCCGGGAGAAGGACAAGCTGGAGAAGACCCTCGGCGGCATCCGCGACATGATCAAGACCCCGCAGGCGGTCTGGATCGTGGACACCAAGAAGGAGCACCTGGCCGTCGACGAGGCGCGCAAGCTGCGCATCCCGGTGATCGGCATTCTGGACACCAACTGCGATCCCGACGAGGTCGACTTCGCCATCCCGGGCAACGACGACGCGATCCGCTCCGTTTCGCTGCTCACCCGGGTGCTGGCCGACGCGGTGGCCGAAGGGCTGCTGGCCCGCTCCGGCGGCCAGGCCGGTGCCGAGGGTGGTGACCTCGCCGCCGAGGTCGAGCCGATGCCGGACTGGGAGCGCGAGTTGCTCGGCGCCTCCCCGGACGGTGCGGCCCCAGTGGCTGAGGACGCCCCGGTAGCTGAGGAGGCCCCGGTAGCCGAGGAGGCCCCGGTAGCCGACGAGGCCCCAGTGGCCGAGGAAGCGCCGGTGGCCGAGGACGCCCCGGTGGCCGAGGAAGCCGAGGAGGCTCCAGTGGCTGACGAGGCTTCGGTCGTCGAGGACTCCACTGCGCCCGACGCCGCGCCGGTGCCGCTGGACGAGCAGCCCGAGGCGGCCGCGGTCGAGGCTGAATTGGCTGCCGATGCTGTCGACGGCGCCGCACCCGCCGAGCAGCCGGCCGGCTGACCAGGCGCCCATCCCGGGCGCAAGCACCACCCTCCCAGAGCGAATACCACCGAGAGATCGAGGACGAGTACGCCCATGGCGACGATCACCGCTGCTGATGTGAAGAAGCTCCGCGACGCCACCGGCGCCGGGATGATGGACTGCAAGAAGGCCCTGACCGCGGCCGACGGCGACTTCGAGAAGGCGGTCGAGGTTCTCCGCGTCGCCGGCCAGGCCAAGGCCGCCAAGCGCGGGGCCGAGCGCTCCGCCACCAACGGTCTGGTCGCCTCGATCGACGGTGCCCTGATCCAACTGGGCGCCGAGACCGACTTCGTGGCCAAGAACGACGACTTCCAGGCCCTCGCCGCCGACGCGGTCAAGGCGGCCGCGGCGAGCCACGCGACCAGCGTGGCCGAGGCCAACGCGGCTGCGCTGCCGTCCGGTCAGACCGTCGGCGAGGCGGTGGAGCAACTCGCCGTGAAGATCGGCGAGAAGCTGGAGGTCAGCAACGCCGCCTACTTCGACGGTCAGACCGTCGTCTACCTGCACCGCCGGGCCTCCGACCTGCCGCCGCAGGTCGGCGTGCTGGTGGAGTACGAGGGGACCGACGAGGTCGCGGCGCGGACCGCTGCCATGCACATCGCCGCGATGCGCCCGCAGTACCTGAGTCGTGAGGAGGTGCCGGCCGAACTGGTGGAGAACGAGCGCCGGATCGCCGAGGCCACGGCCAAGGAGCAGAACAAGCCGGAGCAGGCCTGGCCGAAGATCGTCGAGGGCCGGGTGAACGCCTTCTTCTCCGACGTCACCCTGCTCGACCAGAAGTCGGTGACCGATAACAAGACACCGGTCGCCAAGGTGCTCGAAGCGGCCGGGATCACGGTCAAGCGGTTCGTCAGGTTCGAAGCCGGGGTATAGCACCTCGGGACATCCACGACGAAGAAGGAGGTCCCTGGTGCGGGGTCCTTACAAGCGGGTCATGCTCAAGATGTCCGGCGAGGTGTTCGGCGGCGGCAAGGTCGGGGTCGACCCGGACGTGGTCGCCGGCCTGGCCAAGCAGATCTGCGAGGTCGTGGGCACGGGCGTCCAGGTGGCCGTGGTGGTCGGCGGTGGCAACTTCTTCCGCGGCGCCGAGCTGCAGCAGGCCGGCATGGAGCGTGCCCGCGCCGACTACATGGGCATGCTGGGCACGGTGATGAACTGCCTCGCCCTGCAGGACTTCCTGGAGAAGATCGGCGTGCAGACCCGGGTCCAGACCGCCATCACCATGGGTCAGGTCGCCGAGCCGTACATCCCGCGGCGCGCCGAGCGCCACCTGGAGAAGGGCCGTGTGGTCATCTTCGGGGCGGGTTCGGGCATGCCCTACTTCTCCACCGACACCGTTGCCGCACAGCGCGCGCTGGAGATCAATGCCGAGGTGTTGCTGATGGGTAAGCAGGGCGTCGACGGGGTCTACTCCGCCGATCCGCACCGGCACGACGACGCGGTGAAGTTCGACGACCTGACCTACGACGAGTACCTGGCCCGCGACCTCAAGGTTGCCGACGCCACCGCGATCAGCATGGCCCGCGACTACAAGCTGAAGATGATCTTCTTCGGCCTCGACCACGACGGGACGATCGTCCGGGTGGTCGCGGGTGAGAAGATCGGAACCACCGTCCACGCCTGACTCTGGCGTCCAGGACCCACCGACGAGGAGCGAGAGAACCGTGATCTCCGACATCATTCGCGAAGCCGAGACCAAGATGGCGAACGCGATCGAGTACGCCAAGGAGGAGTTCGCAGCCATCCGCACCGGTCGGGCGCACCCGGCGATGTTCGCCAAGCTGACCGCCGACTACTACGGCTCGCCCACCCCGCTGCAACAGCTCGCCACCTTCCAGGTGCCGGACGCGCGCATGGTGCTGATCACCCCGTACGACCGCTCTGCCATGACGGCCATCGAGAAGTCGATTCGCGACTCCGACCTGGGCGTGAACCCGTCCAACGACGGGAACACCATCCGGATCACGCTGCCCCAGCTCACCCAGGAGCGGCGCAAGGAGTACATCAAGCTTGCCAAGAACAAGGCCGAGGACGCACGGATCTCGGTCCGCGGCGCCCGGCGTACCGCCAAGGAGGCGCTGGACAAGATGGTGAAGGACAAGGAAGTGGGTGAGGACGAGGTGGCCCGCGCCGAGAAGCAGCTCGACGCCTCGACCAAGAAGCACACCGACACCATCGACGACGTCCTCAAGCACAAGGAAGCCGAGCTGCTCGAGGTCTGATGACCGATACTCCGACCGCTCCTGCGGCCAACTCCTACGGCCGCGCCGGCCGAAACCTGCCGGCCGCCATCGGGCTCGGTGTCGGGCTGGGCGCGTACGTGGTGCTCAGCCTGCTGTTCTTCGAGCCGGCGTTCGTCCTGCTGGTCGCGGTGGCCCTGGTGTTCGCGTCGCTGGAGCTGCATCAGGCGTTCAAGAAGCAGGACATGCACGCCGCCATCGTGCCGATCGCCGCCGGTGGGGTGGCGATCTCGATCGGCTCCTACCTGGCCGGTCAGCAGCAACCGGAGGTCTTCTCCACCAACAGCGTGCTGCTCGCCTCGCTGGCCCTGACCGTGCTGGCCAGCCTGATCTGGCGGATGCCGAAGGGGTCGGCCGGCTTCGTGCGCGACTCCGCGGCCAGCCTGCTGATCATCGGGTACGTCCCGCTGCTGGGCTCGTTCGCCGCGCTGATGCTCGCCCAGGAGCAGGGCAGCGCCCGGCTGGTCACCTTCCTGCTGGTGGTCGTGATGAGCGACACCGGCGGCTACGTCGCCGGCGTGCTGTTCGGCAAGCACCCGATGGTGCCCAAGATCAGCCCCAAGAAGTCGTGGGAGGGCTTCGCCGGCTCGATCCTGTTCGGCACGCTGGCCGGGGTCGCCATGGCCGTGTTCGGCCTGCGCGTCCCGTTCTGGGTGGGCATCGTGCTGGGCCTGTGCCTGGTGGCCGTCGGCACCTGCGGCGACCTGATCGAGTCGATGATCAAGCGCGACCTGGGCATCAAGGACATGAGCTCCTTCCTCCCCGGGCACGGCGGGGTGATGGATCGTCTGGACTCCCTGCTGGTTGCGGCCCCGGTAGCCTGGTTGATCATGTACGTCCTGGTCCCGGGCGGATGAGCAGCCCCGCCCCCGAGCGGAAGCAGCTTCCCCTCGTCTTCGAAGCGCCTCGGCGCGGTCAGCCGCCGCGGCACTGGGCCGACCTGACCCCGACCCAGCGGCGCGAGTTCGTCGAGGCCGCCGGCCATCGCGCGTACCGGGCCCGGCAGCTGTCCGCCCACTACTTCGAGGGCCTGCGCGACGACCCGGCCGAGTGGACCGATCTGCCCGGCGGCGTCCGGGACCAGCTCGCGCAGGCGTTCATGCCGCGGCTGCTCACCTCGGTACGCCAGCTGACCTGCGACGACGACACCACGGTGAAGACGCTGTGGCGGCTGCACGACGGGGCGCTGGTGGAGAGCGTGCTGATGCGCTACCCCGAGCGGGTCACCATGTGCGTGTCCAGCCAGGCCGGCTGCGGTATGGCGTGCCCGTTCTGCGCCACCGGCCAGGGCGGGTCTGCAGCGCAACATGAGCTGTGCCGAGATCGTCGAGCAGGTGATGGACGGCGAGCGGCGGCTCGCGCGCGGCGAGGTCGCCGGCGGACCGGGGCGGGTGAGCAACGTGGTGTTCATGGGGATGGGCGAGCCGCTGGCCAACTACAAGCCGGTGATCGGCGCCGTACGCCAGCTCGTCACCCCGACCCCGGACGGGCTGGGCATGAGTGCGCGTGGGGTCACCGTGTCGACCGTCGGGCTCGTGCCTCGGATGCAGCAACTGGCCACCGAAGGCCTCCCGGTCACCCTCGCCCTGTCCCTGCACGCGCCGGACGATGAACTGCGCGACGAGTTGGTGCCGATCAACACGCGCTGGAACGTCGACGAGGTCGTGGATGCGGCCTGGAACTACGCCAAGACGACCAAGCGCCGGGTGTCCATCGAATACATCATGATCCGGGACGTGAACGATCAGGCCTTCCGGGCCGACCTGCTGGCCAAGGTGCTGCGACGGCGCGGCAACTGGGGCTGGGTGCACGTCAACCTGATCCCGATGAACCCCACCCCTGGCTCGAAGTGGACCGCCTCGCGGCGCCAGGACGAGAACGAGTTCGTCCGCCGGCTCACCGCCAAGGGTGTCCCGGTGACCGTACGCGACACCCGCGGCCGCGAGATCGACGGCGCCTGCGGGCAACTGGCGGCTCACCCGAGCTGAGGCTGGGTTTCTGCTGCTCGCGCACGGCGCTGGAGCCGGTGCCGTCGTCACTCTTCGCCGACGGAATAGCGTGTCGGCTCATCGTTCCTCCGCTCACCGGCGCGCCGTCACCGACGCTCGCAGCGGGGCTCGCGCGGCGCTGCGCAGCGCTCGTCTCGGTATCGGGGACGCTGGTGGCCGGCTCTTTGGTGGTGAGTGCATCAGCGAAGGGGCGCCGTGTTCAACTATCGCAGCATCGCCGTCTGGGGCGTCGGCATCGCCGTCGTGCTGGTGCCGTTCTTCGGGTTCGTCCTTCTCGGCTGGCCGGGCGAGGTCGACAGCTGCACCACGACCAGCCCCGACTCCTGCTTCTGCGAACGCTTCGCCCTCGGCGACGTCACCGCGACCACGCCGGGCATCCGGCAGCTGTCCAACACCGTGTTCAACCTGTACGCGGTGGGCACGTCGCTGATCGTGGCGCTGCGGCTCGGCTTCGACCGCCGGTCGGCCAGCGCCGTCCCGATCAAGTCGACCAGCTGGATCCCCGACGTGTACGTGTTCGCGGTCGCCTTCCTGGGGCTGGGGAGCATGTGGTTCCACGCGTCGATCAAGGGCTGGGCGGGCAACGTCGATGGGATGTCGATGTATGTGTACGCGGCCTTCCTGGTGTTCTACACCGCGTACCGGCTCTGGCCGAACACCCTCTTCTTCGCCATCCTCTACCCCCTCACGGTCGCCGCGTTCACCGTCGTCGGCGTGTTCTGGCAGTGGCACCTGAAGTCACTGGTGCTGATCCTGATCCTCGTCGCGGCCTATCTGGCACTCGAGACCGCGTGTTGCGTGCGGGACAAGGCCTTCATGATGGGCCGCCCGCTGCCCATCGCCCTGTGGAGCGGCGCCGTCGCCTCGATCATCACCGCGACGATCTTCTGGGCGCTGTCCCAGACCGGCGGGCCGCTGTGCGACCCGGACAGCCTGCTGCAGCCACACGGCCTCCTGTGGCATCCTCTGGCGGGCGTGATGGCGGTGCTGCTCTACTTCTACTGGCGCGAGGAGCGGCGCGTCTGACCGGCGCCCGATCACGGGACCCGACCCGTCGGACCACACCCAGCGGCTGAGGGTGCCTGGTGCCAGGATTGGGCGCGTGCCCGCACCGGATCTGACCCCCCTCGACACCCCGCCCCTGGACGACAACCTGGCCGCCCTCGCGTCGGCGTACGGGATCGCCACCGAGTACTGGGACTGGCAGGGTCGGCACGTCACCGTCGGCTCGGACATCGTCGCGGCCGTGCTGTCCGCCCTCGGAGTGGACGCGGCGACGCCGGAGGCTGCGGCGTCAGCCCTGGAACGCCACGAGCATGAGCCCTGGACCCGGATGCTGCCGCCGTGTCTGGCGTTGCGCCAGCACCGTACGGCGGAGGTCCGGGTGCACGTGCCGCACGGGAGTCCGGTGTCGGTGTGGATCGACCTGGAGGGCGGCGGCACCCGGGAGGGTCTGCGCCAGCTGGAGAACTGGTCCGCGCCGCGTGAGGTGGACGGCGCGCCCGTGGGGGCGCTGGCTGCGGGCGAACGGACCGGGCCGTTTCCGGCTGGCCTCGAAGGCGGGCTGGGATGCATTCGGGAACACCGCCGCCCAGAAGCCGTTGGAGCAGCTCACGCGCGCCAAGATGGCCCCGCTGGGTGAGGCGGAGTTGGAGGATTACGCGGAGGTGCGGATGGTATGGAACGCGAACCTGCCCACGGTGAAGACTCACAGCTGTCGGCGGCGTTCGCGGTGATCGATCACGTGATGGCCTCGAACCGCCGCGCCGCGGATCGGCTCCGCGGATCTGTGGTGATCTACACCGCTCCCGGCCTGGGGAAGACCACCATCGCCACCCGCTACGCCCGCGACTTCCACCGCTGCACCCACCGCCGCCACGGGCCCAAGACGACGTCGCAGCATTAGCGGCTGCCGGTCGCGGCCACCCCGCCGCCAACCGGGCCACTTCCATCCGGCTCGGCGCGTTGGCGGGCGGACTGTGTCGCGTCGTGTGAGACGCAGCTGGTGGTGATCGACGACCTGCATTTCATCGACCTCCGGCACCGCAAAGGTCAGGAGGTGTCGAACCACCTGAAAGGGCTGGCGAACGAGAGGCATCTTATGTCGGGGTCAGGTTGCGGGAGAGAAGCGGTTCTTCGACGAAGGCATTCTTGGCCCCGACGCCGTCTACGCCCAGACGTCGCGCCGCTCCACCCGCTGTGAGGTAGCTCCGTTCGATATCGGCACCGACGCCGGGTTGCGCGGTTGGACCGACCTGCTCCGTGCCCTCGAGGGCCACATCCTGCTTGCTGACGCCCGCGGCATCCTCACCGACCAGGCGAAGGACCTGCACCGCCGCACCGAGGGCCACATCACTTCGCTGACCAACCTGGTCGACCGGGCCTGCTACCTCGCCATCACCACCGGCAGCGAAAGCATCACCGCCGCCCTGCTCGCCGACACGACCGCCGACAATGCCGTCCACACCAGCAGCCGCGCCAGCTGACCTCGTCGCAGTTGCACGCCGGCTTCGGGGTGTGTCGGGCGGCTACGACCTGGAGCCCGCCCTCATCCATGTCTCGCCCCCGACGGCGAGTCGGCCGTGGCGTGGCTGCGCCGGCTTGTCGGCGGGCGCGGTAACCGTGGTGGCGTTGGGTCAGGTCCTGGTCGCAGGGCTCTGAACCCGACCCGGTTGGTAATCGCGATCCCGCAGGGAGTGCAGTAGCTGCTGTCCGAACCTGACGTCGGCGAGGGCTCCTCGCTGGCCTCGGCGGACGGCATTGGGGAGCCGCCCGGTGAGGAGGTAGCCCGGCTGTGGCGGGAGGGTGAGCAGCTGCGCCGGGCCAACGAGATCCTCAAGGCGGCCTTGGCGTTTTTCGCCTCGGCGGAGCTCGACCGCAACTCGGGTGGTAGTCGACTACATCCGCAGCCACGCCGACCGCTTCCGGGTTCGAGCCGATCTGCAGCGCGTGCTGACCGAGCACGGGGTGCCGATCGCCCCGAGCACCTACTACGCCACGCCGAGCGGCGTTTCGGGCCCACCGATGCCGACTGGCCGACAGCTACGCCGCCAACACGCTGATGGATTTGTGGTGGGAGAACCGGGGCGTGCACGGGCATCTGAGAGATTGTCAAGTCTGCTGTGTGAACAGGGCTATTGGATCTTAGGTGGTGGTCTTGGGTTGTTTGGCACCGTCTCGTCGAAGCGTTGCGCTCAATGGAGCCATGAGGTTCGGCAGCATTCAGGCGGCGCCGAATCCGACTTGATAGCGAGTAGACGTATCACCGGGAACCGCGAATGATCTGTTCCCGACGAGACGTAGTACTGTCATAAAGTATTGGGGGCCTTGGTGCACGCAAGATCGAGCGGCAGTCGAGTCGGGTCGTTGGCCTGCCGAATTGCCGCTCCGGTGCTGGTTGTCCTGCTCGCCGCCTGCAACGGAGGGCCGGATCAGTCGACCACCTCGCCGACCGGCGTCCCCTCCGCCAGCGCTATATCCGCTCCGACCACCAGGCCTCCGTCGACTGCTCCACCGAGCACCAGGCGTCCGTCGACTGCTCCACCGAGCACCAGGCGTCCGTCGACTGCTCCACCGAGCACCAGGCGTCCGTCGACTGCTCCACCGAGCACCAGGCGTCCGTCGACTGCTCCACCGAGCACCAGGCCTCCGTCGACTGATCCACCGACCACCAAGGCCCCGAAGCGGAACCTGATCGACTGGATTCTCGATCTGGGCGTAGGCGCTCCGTCTGGCCCCGACGACAGGTTCAGCCCGTACCGATCCTTGGCGAGCGGTTCCTGTTCCGCCGCTGGTTCGAACCCTGGTGTCCTCCGCGCGGCACTGCGGGCCTGCGGGGCTGCACAGGGCAGTTCCACCGCGGCTGACGACTGGGCGTACGCCCGTCAGGTCCGCGACAAGACGTCTCCAAGCTCTCTGGACTGCATGGACATCGTGGCCTACCGGCTGTTGGACCGCCTGCTGGACGCGCACGACGACCATCCGGATCTCCCGTTCGAGTTCGTTTCGGCCGGTGACGGCGGCCGACCGGCCTGTCTGCTCGTGTCGGGGATCTCACCCCCGAGGCCGTGGGCGGCGACGTCGTGACCATCCGTGGTCTTAACATGAATCGGGCCACTGGTGTCAGGTTCGTGACGACTGGCTCGCCAGTTGTTCCGATCCTATCCAAGTCCAAGGGGACATTGAAGTTCCGCATTCCGAAGAACATCAGCGAGTCGGGACGGCAGGTGAAGGTGATGTGGCCGGACCGCAATGGTCCTGCCGAGGTTTGGGCGCCTCTCGGCTTTGGCCCGTCGAACTCCGAAGTCGAATCCCCGCAGCCGCCGCGCGAGTCGAATAGCTCCTCGCCGGGCACCGAAGGGTGAGCCTCGGTGAACCCACCTCGGTCGCTTAAGGGTCGTCCGGTTCGGAGTTCTTCACAGAGGGCCAGGCCTCGCGCTAGACCTGTCAAGCCCGCGCCCGATCCAAAGGCTGCGATCCCTGGCGATATGGACGAGACCGCGTCCCCTGATCGACTCACACAGATTCTCAAGGCGGTGAGCGGGGTCGCGTCGACCCTGGCCCTGTTGGGGGCCCTCCTCTACTATTTCGGTTGGGTCCGCAGTGAAAGCCAGGCGAAAGCCTTCGGTGCTGACGCCAGCGTGTTTGGCATGTCATCCCAGGAACTGGTGATTCGCAGTGCCGACGTCCTATTTATCCCCCTGCTGGTCATCGTGCTCGGTGTCGTCTTCGCCCTGTGGGTGCACCGTCGGTTGACGGCTGCCGGTCGTGATCCGCTATACGAGCGGCGCGTCAGGCGGCTGATCGCGGTGCTCCGTGTCTTCGCGGTGGCGGCGTTCGGCGCGGCTGCCATCTGGCTGGCCGCCAGTTCGGCGCAGGGCGAAATCGCCCTACCGTTCCTCTTCACGGCTGGCGTTGGAACCGCCTGGTACGCGCACGAGCTAGGACAGCGGATCTCCGATCCGGTCGTGGTGACGCACACTCCAATGTTCCTCGCTCTCGCGGCCGTCCTCGCGATCAGCACCTTCTGGATGGCCGAACGTGTCGCCCGGATCGGCGGCGAGGCGGGTGTTTCGACGATCAAGACGAACATGAGCGGGGAGCTCGGTCGTGCCACGATCTACACCATTGAGCGGCTGGAGGTGTCGGGTCCGGGACTGCACGAAGTGATCCTCGGTGACGAGGACCATCCGGTCTATCGCTACGACGGCGTCTACCTGCTCCAACGGTCGGGCGGTGCCTACTTCTTCCTCACCGATGGGTGGGACACCGGCGTAGGACGACTCATCGTCCTACCGGAGGGCAAGATGGCGCGGCTGGACTTCGGTCCGGGGCTCTGACCCGCTGTCTGCCGGAGCCGAGGTCGAGACCGACGGACCATCCTCCACTGACACCTCACCCGAAAGCTCGGTGACCACCGGGAGGTGAGCACTGGGCGAGTGGTCGGTCAGGCTTGGGTGCCGAGGATTCCTTCCTCGTTGCTGGTGATCTGGCAGCCGGCGTCGCGGAGGCGTTGAAGGGCGTTCTTGATCGCGGTGCCGGGTCGTCGTTTGGCGTAGTAGTCGGCGCCGAGGTCGTGGTAGGGCTGGCCGGTGGCCAGGAGATGCCAGCAGGTTTCCAGGATGGTGCGGGCGAGCGCGACCAGGGCGCGGTTGTGTCCACGGCGGGACATGATCCGCTTGTAGCGGGCGGCCAGGAATGAGCGTTTGGGACGGGCGGCGCCCATCGCGGCGATCCCCAGGGTCCGCTTCAGGTAGCTGTTCCCGGGCCGGCAGATCGCGGACTTGACCTTGCCGGCGGACTCATTGGCTCCGGGGGCGACACCGGCCCAGGAGGCCATCTGGCCCGGACTGGGAAACACGGTATGTCGATACCGATCTCGGCCAGGATCTGCTCGGCGGCGGTCGTGGAGATCCCGGGGATGGTGGTTAGCAACTCCCGGGCCCGGCCCAGGCCGGGCCGCCCCGGTGTCGCGGGCTGGTCGGTGAGGAAGTAGCTGTCGATGCGAGCGCAGAGTTCGACGATCCGGGCGGTGTAGCTGTCGATCAGGTCCAGATGCGGGCACCGTGGCCAACTAAGAAGCCGTGGTGGGCGCTGAACCGTCGAGCTGTGGCACGCCGCCCAACCCGTCGGCCACCTGTCCTGTCGTCCTCCTGCTCAGAAGCACAACTCCAACGACAAGATCACCGAGTTCCTACATGTATGGCGGTGCTCCTCTACTTCTACTGGCGCGAGGAGCGGCGCGTCTGACCAGCGTCCCCTCGCGCCAGTCGCCCCGCCGGACCGCACCCGCCCGCTGAGGGTGCGTGATGCCAGGATTGGGCGCGTGCCCGCACCGGATCTGACCCCCCTCGACCTGCCGCCCCTCGACCAGAACCTGGCCGCGCTCGCAGCGGCGTACGGCATCGCCACCGACTACTGGGACTGGCAGGGCCGGCACATCACCGTCCGCGCCGACACCATCAGCGCGGTGCTCTCCGCCCTCGGTGTGGACGCGGCCCACGCCGGAGGCCGCGGCAGCCCGATCGCCACCGAGTACTGGGACTGGCAGGGCCGGCACATCACCGTCCGCGCCGACACCGTCGCGGCCGTGCTGTCCGCCCTCGGCGTGGACGCGGCCACGCCGGAGGCTGCGGCGTCCGCCCTTGAACGCCACGAGCAGGAGCCCTGGACCCGGATGCTGCCGCCGTGCCTGGCGCTGCGCCAGCACCGTACGGCCGAGGTCCGGGTGCACGTGCCGCACGGGAGTCCGGTGTCGGTGTGGATCGACCTGGAGGGCGGCGGCACCCGGGAGGGTCTGCGCCAGCTGGAGAACTGGTCCGCGCCGCGTGAGGTGGACGGCGCGCCCGTGGGTGAGGCGTCCTTCGAGCTGCCCGACGACCTGCCTCTGGGCTATCACACGCTGCACGCCGAGTCGGCCGGGCGTGCGGCGAGCATGGCGCTGATCGTGACTCCGGTCTGGCTGGGCTTCCCGGAGCGGATGGGTCGTCGCCGGGCGTGGGGCCTCGCCGCGCAGCTGTACAGCGTGCGCTCGCGCCAGTCGTGGGGGGTCGGCGACCTGACCGACCTGGAGGATCTGGCGGTCTGGTCGGCCGGGGAGCACGGTGCCGACTACGTGCTGATCAACCCGCTGCACGCCGCTGAGCCGAAGGCCCCGATGGAGCCGTCGCCCTACCTGCCGACCAGCCGGCGATTCACCAATCCGCTGTACCTGCGGGTGGAGCGGATCCCGGAGTACGCCATGGCCACGCCGAAGCAGCGGCAGGCCATCGACCGACTGCGCACCGACGTCAAGGTCCGGCTGGCCCGCTCGGCCAGGATCGACCGGGATCGCGCCTGGAAGGCCAAGCGCAGGGCTCTGCGGGTCGTCTTCTCGATTCCGCGTACGCCGGGTCGGCAGGCCTCGTTCTCCGCCTACTGCCGCCGCGAAGGCTCGGGTCTGCAGCGGTTCGCCACCTGGGCGGCCCTGGCGGAGGTGCACGGTCCCCGCTACACCGACTGGCCGGAGGTGCTGCAGGATCCAGGCTCGGTCGACGTGCAGGCGTTCGCCGAGCGCTACGCGCCGCAGGTGGAGTTCCACTGCTGGTTGCAGTGGCTGCTCGACGAGCAGCTCGCCTCGGCGCAGCAGGCCGCGCTGCGGGCGGGGATGGCGCTCGGCGTCATGCACGACCTGGCCGTCGGCGTCCATCCCCAGGGTGCGGACGCCTGGGGGCTGCAGGACACCTACGCCCGCGGGATCACGGTCGGCGCGCCGCCGGACCCGTACAACCAGAACGGCCAGGACTGGAACCAGCCGCCCTGGCGACCCGACCGGCTGGCCGAGACCGCGTACGCGCCGTTCCGGGACCTGGTCCGAACGATCCTGCGGCACGCCGGCGGGATCCGGGTCGACCACGTGATCGGGCTGTTCCGGCTGTGGTGGATCCCCGCCGGGGCCGGGCCGACCGAGGGCACCTACGTGCGCTACGACCACGAGGCGATGATCGGCATCCTCGCCCTGGAGGCGTCCCGGGCCGGTGCGCTGGTGGTGGGGGAGGACCTGGGCACCGTCGAGCCGTGGGTGCGGGACTACCTGCGCGAACGCGGCATCCTCGGCACCTCGATCCTGTGGTTCGAGTTCGACTGGGAGGGCGACGGCTCGCCGCTCGCGCCGGAGAAGTGGCGCGAGTACTGCCTGGCCTCGGTCACCACCCACGACCTGCCGCCGAGCGCGGCCTACCTGGCCGGCGACCACGTACGGCTCCGCGACCGTCTCGGCATCCTCACCCGCAGCCTGACCGAGGAGCTGGAGGTCGACGAGGCCGAACGCAAGGCCTGGCTCGACAATCTCCAGCAGCGCGGAGCCCTGATGGAGCACGCCGACGTCGAGGAGACCGTGCAGGCTCTGCACCGCTACCTGACCTGGACCCCGTCGCGGTTGCTCTGCCTGGCCCTGACCGACGCCGTCGGGGACCGGTTGGCGCAGAACCAGCCGGGCACCGTGGACGAGTACCCGAACTGGCGGGTCCCGTTGAGCGGTCCCGACGGCACTCCGATGAGCCTGGAGCAGGTGTTCAGCAGTCCCCGCGCCGCCGCCCTGGCCGAGGTGATGAAGCCCTCGACCCCGGGCTAGGAGGATGGTGTCGCACGCTGACCAGCTGCCCAACAGCCGGGCACGCACCCGAGCATCTGCTCGCTACGGCCAGCGTTGACACCACCCGCCTTGCCCCGCGTCGAACCCGCGCGTCCCGGGAAGCCCTGGGTTCAGGTGCGGGCGGGGCTTGGTCAGCGACCTCCGCCGATGACGCCCTTCTCGACGGCCTTGGTGACGGCGTCGGCCTCGGCCTGGGTGAGCGTGCCGGCCTTGACGGCCGCGTCCAACCGGTCCTTCAGTGCGGCAGCGCGCTCGCTCTGACGGGCCGCGCGGATCTCCTCCAGCGCGGTGGTCACCTTCGCCTCGTCCACCCCGAGCTTGCCGGCCAGCGCCTTGGCGAGAGCGGCGTCCCGCTCGGCCGGGTCGGGCCGCGTCGTGGGGTCGGGCTTGGTGGTCGGCCTGGTCTCGTCGCGGTACTCCTGGAGCGCCGTGGTGACCTTCGCCTCGTCGACGCCGAGCTTGCTCGCCAGCTGGGCCGGCAGGTCGCCGAATCGGTCACCCTTCCCGTGCCGGCCGCCGTGCCCTCCGCGATCGCTCGGGTCCTGGGTCGCGCTCGCCGTCCCGCTGGGGGTCGGCGTGGGAGTGGGGTCGGCCGACGCGAGGGTCGCGACGCCGAGTCCGGCGCCCAGGGCGAATACTCCGGCGGCGACGGTGAGGGCCGTCTTCTTCGATGAGGCCATGTGTGTGCTCCTGATTCGTGCGGTTCGGTGAGAAGTGCAGTCGGATTCAATCCGACTCCCTTACTCTGCGCGCCCCAGCTAGCAGCAACCTAGGTCCAACCTGGCAAGAACCTGAGGATGTTCCCTCCTCCTCCCCGCCTCGCACCTCCCTCCTTCTCCCCCCCTCCCTTCTCCATCCGGAAACTGTCGGCAGACGACAGATCTACGACAGTTGAGTTGCCGCCTGCCGACAGTTTCGCGGTGTGGAGGGCCGGGTGAGAGGGCCGGGTGTGGAGGGCCGGGAGGAGGGTCGGGCTGATACTGGTCGGGTGAGCGTTGACACCGGTCGGCCTGCCGCTCCGTACCAGCGCGCCGGCGACATCCTGCCCGGCCTGGTCGCCTCCGCCGTCGGCTATCACAGCGAGCATCCGGCCGTTACGCCTGATCCGGCCGTTCGCCGATCCCGCCCGTATGCCCGATCGCTCCCGTACCGCCCGATTGCTCCCGGACCCCGGCTCCGGTCCAGCCGATGCACCGGGGGCTGCCGTCGCCGTACCTGACTCTGATCTTCTCCCTGGCTGACCCGGTGGTGTGCGGCCGCACGCTCGCGCAGGCCCGGAGCGCTGATGCCTTCCGGCATCTGGTCCTGCTCGGTGGTCTGCACCACGCACCGGCCTTCGTCGTCCCCAGCGGGCAGGAGTTCGGGGTGCAGCTCGCCGTGCACCCGCTCGCGGCCCGGCGCCTGTTCGGTGTGCCACCGCGGGCTCTGGACGCGATGGCCGAGGCAGGGCAGGACGTGCTCGGCAGCGGCGCCGAGGTGCTGCGGCTGCAGCTCGGGGAGGCGGCGACCTGGTCCGAGCGGTTCGGCCTGCTGACCCGGTACCTGCGCGAGCGGGTGGACCGGCAGTCGTGCGCCGAGCGCGTACGTCCGGAGCTGGCGGAGGCCTGGCGTTGGCTGGCCTGGCACCGGGGGACCGGGTCGATGGGCGGGCTGTCCGCGCACGTGGGTCTGAGCGGACGGCAGCTGCGCACCCTGTTCCACCGCGAGCTCGGCGTCGGGCCCAAGCAGGTCAGCCGGCTGATGCGCTTCGAGCACGCCAAGCAGCGGATCGCCTCCGCCGTCGCCTCGGGCGACCCCCCTGATCTGGCGGGCGTCGCGGCCCGGTGCGGCTTCTACGACCAGGCGCACCTGGACCGCGACTTCGTCCAGTTCGCCGGCATCGCACCGAGTGGCTGGATCGAGGAGGAGCGCCGAAACATCCAAGCCGGCGGTCACCGCAACGGGGCAGAGTGGTCATCATGAGCGAATCGCAGCAGACCACCGCACCCCCGCCCGCCCCGCAGGTCTGGCCGACCCTGCAGGCCCGTAACGCGCCGGCCCTCATCGACTTCTACGTGACCACGTTCGGCTTCCTCCGCACCGCCGTGTACGCCGACGGTGAGCACCGTCGCGCACGCCCAGCTCGACTGGCCCGAGGGCGGAGGCATCATGTTGGGCTCCCACAAGCCGGACGGCGAGTGGCGCACCGAGCCGGGCACCGGCGCCGCGTACGTGGTGACCGACCAGATCGACGCGCTGTGGGATCGGGTGCGGGAGGCCGACGGGGTGACGGTGATCCGGCCGCTGACGGCGACGGACTACGGCAGTCGGGAGTTCGCCGTCGCCGACCCCGAGGGCAACCGGTGGTCCTTCGGCACGTACGCCGGGGAGCCGCGATCCTGACCGCTCCCGCTCGTCTCACCAACGGTCGGGTCGACAAGTTTCGGGCCGGATAAGTCCCCACGCCCACAGTGGGGTTCATCCCCGCATCCGTTTAGGAGAGCGGCGTGGCCAGCGTCACCACCGACGGCGCGCGCAGGGGCACGGTGTGCCAGCGGGCGGTGGACCGGCCGGTGGCGGGCTCGTAGGTGATTTCCAGGTGGTGCGCGCTCTGCACGAAAACGAGTTCGGCGGCGAACAGTCCCGGCTCCCGCCAGCTCCGCGTGCCGCCAACTGGAGACGGTGGCCCGGTGAGATCTCCGGCGAGCTGCGGGTCCACCCGTCCGGGGTGCACGCGATCTGTAGCCGGTGGTCCTGGTCGACCACGGTCAACTCGACCCGCCCGCCGCCGGTCTCGGTGAGGCCGACCGCGCTCAGCCAGGCGTCCGCGTCGTACGGGTGCTCGGTGGGCAGCGCCAACTGCAGGGATTCCAGCCGCCGCCCGAGCTCTGCGTCGTCGGCCGGTGAGGTTTCGGCGTCGAAGGCCGGCACCAGGTGATCCCAGACCAGATCCAGCAGGACCTGCATCTGCTCGGTCGCCGCGGTGGTGGCGATCACCGCGTCCAGCTCGGGCAGCACCAACCCGAACTGCCCGTACGCGCCGTCCAGCCGGTAGCCGTGGCGGGACCGCCACATCTGGTAGCCGTAGCCCAGCCGCCAGTCGGGGTTCGGCTCAGCCGGTGTCGGGGTGTGCACGCTGGTCGCCTCGGCGACCCAGCCGGCGGGCAGCACTCGGCGGCCCTGCCAGACCCCGTCGGCGAGGTGGAGCTGGGCCAGTTTCGCCAGCGACTCGGTGGTCAGGTGCAGGCCGGTGAAACCGAGCTCGCGGTCGCCGTAGGAGCTGTTCCAGTAGACCCGCTCGATGCCCAGCGGATCGAACAGGCGCGGTCGCAGGTAGTCGGTGAGGCTCTGCCCCGCCCGGTCCTGGACGATCGCCGCCAGCACGTAGGTCGCCGCGTTGTTGTACGCGAAGACCCCGCCCGGCGCCTGGTCGGGAGGGATCTGGAGGAAGGCGCCGACCAGATCGCCCGGATCGAGGGCGACGGCGCGTTCGAGGGTGTCCTCCTGGTGCCCGGTGGCCATCGCCGCGAGGTGGCGCACCGTCATCTCCCGCGTCCACGGGTGCTGCGTCGCGGCCGGATAGGAGCCGAAGTGCCTCACCACCGGGTCGTCCAGCCTCAGCAGGCCCTCCGCCACCGCGAAGCCGAGCGCGGTCGCGGTGACGGTCTTGCTGGCCGAGTGCATCACGTGGACCAGGTCGGGGGCGTACGGCGCCCACCAGCCCTCGGTGATCACCCGACCGTGACGCAGCACCACCAGTCCGTGCAGCTCGACCTCCGGCGCCCGGCTCGGCCGCGTCGAGGAAGGCCATGATGCCCGCGGCGCTGACCCGCTCCGGGTGGGGTGCGCTGCGCGGAAGAGGGGTGTCGACCATGACCGCCACCCTAGGGGCGTGGTGTCCTGCCTCGGTGGCGGTCTTCGGCACGGGACTGGCGCCCGAGCGCGGGATCTTCCAGGCCGGCCACCCGCAGCGTCTGGCCCTCGACCGGTCCACCGCGTACGCCTGAAGCCGCGGCACGCTGTGGGGCAGACTGGCCCCGTGCGCGACGTCGTAGTCCTCGGCTCGACCGGCTCCATCGGCACGCAAGCGCTGGAGGTCGTGGCCGCGCAGCCCGACCGGTTCCGGGTGGTCGGGCTGGCGGCGGGCGGCGGACAGGTCGAGTTGCTCGCCCGCCAGGTACTGGCCACCGGAGCACGAACGGTCGCGGTCCGGCGCCCGACCGTGGTCCAGGACCTGCAACTGGCCCTGTACGCGGAGGCGAGCCGGCGCGGCTGGGCGACCGGCGACGTACGGCTGCCCCGGATCGTCGCCGGACCGGACGCGGCGACCGAGGTCGCCGGCCTGCCCTGCGATGTCGTCCTCAACGGCATCACCGGCGCGGCCGGGCTGAGCGCCACATTGGCCGCCCTGGCCGCGGGCAGCACGCTCGCGCTGGCCAACAAGGAGTCGCTGGTCATCGGCGGCTCGCTGGTCCTGCGGGCGGCCGCACCGGATCAGATCGTCGCCGTGGACTCCGAACACTCCGCCCTGGCCCAGTGCCTGCGTGGCGGCACGGCGGCTGAGGTGGACCGGCTCGTGCTGACCGCGAGCGGAGGGCCGTTCCGTGGGCGGAGCCGGGCTCAGATGGCCGACGTCACCCCGGCCGAGGCGTTGGCCCACCCCACCTGGGCGATGGGCAAGGTCATCACCACGAATTCGGCGACGCTGGTGAACAAGGGACTGGAGTTGCTGGAGGCGCACCTGCTCTACGGGGTCGCCCTGGACCGGATCGACGTCGTGGTGCACCCGCAGTCGATCGTGCACTCGATGGTGCAGTTCGTGGACGGATCCACCCTGGCCCAGTGCTCCCCGCCGGATATGAAGCTGCCGATCGCGCTGGGACTGAGCTGGCCGGAGCGCATCCCCGGAGCGGCCCGCGCGTGCGACTGGAGTGCCGCTACCGCGTGGACGTTCGAACCGCTCGACGACGACGCTTTCCCTGCGGTCGAATTGGCCCGTTGGGCCGGCCGGATGGGCGGCACTGCGCCGGCGGTCTACAACGCGGCCAACGAGGTGTGCGTGGAGGCGTTCCACGACGGTCGTACCGGGTTCCTGGACATTCTCGATATCGTCACGACAGTTCTGAAGGACCACGATGGGCCCGGCAGCGACGTAGGCTCCTCCCTGGTGGCCGACGCCGACCTCAGCCTGGAGGTCGTGCTCGCTGCCGACGCCTGGGCCCGCAGTCGGGCGGCTCAGCTGGTCGGGAGGGAGCGTGAGGCGCCCATGAGCAGGGGGACTTCGCGCTAGATGGACATCGTCATATACCTGCTCGGCGCGATCGTCTTCTTCGTGCTCGTGATGGCCTCGATCGCCCTGCACGAGATCGGCCACCTGGTTCCCGGCAAGCTGTTCGGCGTCAAGACGACGCAGTACTTCGTCGGCTTCGGCCGCACCCTGTGGTCCAAGCGGGTGGGCGAGACCGAGTACGGCTTCAAGGCTGTCCCGCTGGGTGGTTACGTCCGCTTCGTCGGCATGTTCCCGCCGGGCAAGAAGCATCCCGGACTGGTGCGCGCCACCCGCACCGGACTCTTCCAGACCATGGCCGACAATGCCCGGGCCGCCGAATGGGAGACGATCCGCCCCGAGGACGACGGCCGGCTGTTCTACCAGAAGAAGTCCTGGCAGAAGCTGATCATCATGGCCGGCGGTCCGATGATGAACGTGTTCCTCGCCTTCGTGATCCTGCTCGGCGTGGCCGGGACGTACGGGGTCTACCGTTCGCAGCTGACCATCACGCGGGTGCAGGACTGCATCGTCGCCGCCGACTCGACCGACACGAGCTGCGTCGGCAAGCCGCCGACGCCGGCCGCCCAGTCCGGCATCGCCGCCGGAGACCGGATCGTGGCCTTCAACGGAACCGAGGTCGCCGAATGGAGTGAGGTGTCGACGCTGATCCGGGCCAACCTCGACCGACCCGCCGTGGTGACCGTGGAGCGTGCGGGCCGCCGGATCGATCTGCCGCCGGTGAACACCGTGATCAACGGACTGCCCGACCGGTACGACCCGAGCAAGCGGGTCGCCGCAGGATTCTTCGGCGTGGAGCCGGAGATCGTGCAGGAGCGCGGGGGACCCATCGTGGTGCTCGGCGACATGTGGCAGATGACCAAGCAGACGGCGGTCGCGCTGATGCGCTTCCCGGTCAAGGTCTACTACACCGCGTACAACCTGGTCACGGGCAAGCCGCGCGACCTCTACGGGCCGATGAGCATCGTCGGGGCCAGCCGGGCCGCGGGTGAGATCGCCTCCACCGACCAGCTCGCCTCGCCGGCCAAGATCGCCAGCCTGTTCACCGTGCTCGGCTCGGTCAACCTGTTCGTCGCCTTGTTCAACTTCCTCCCGTTGCTCCCGCTGGACGGCGGCCACATCGCCGGTGCCCTGTACGAGGCCCTCAAGCGGGCTCTGGCGAGGGTGTTCCGCAAGCCCGACCCGGGCTTCGTGGACACCGCCCGGATGTTGCCGGTGGCCTACGTCGTCGCCGGCCTGATCATGGTCTCCGGCGTGGTGCTGATCCTCGCCGACCTCATCGATCCGATCCGCATCTTCTGAGCGGCGGCCGCCGGAACGGCTGGGCGCCTTACTCCAGCCACAGCACGCCTTCGTCGTAGTCGCCCCAGATGGCGAACGTGCGGCCGTCGGTCACGGCGATGGTCCCCGAGCCCCGGGTCCTGATCTGGGAGCCACTGCCCCCGTCGTCGACGTAC
>CAVSDA010000024.1:0-84600 GCA_963726625.1 uncultured Actinomycetota bacterium | reverse complement strand
ACGGGCCTGATTGACGATTGGGAAGCTCACGTTCTGCCTGCTCGGGGGTTCAGGTAGCGCGTGCGCTTCGACTCCTCAATCGCTGCCGCCCCCGCTGCCGTTACAGCCATCCGATCGTGATCGAGGTCACGTCCATGGGAGTACGCCGCGTGGCATGATCGGCCGGTGAACCGCGACCCCGTACCCGCTGATCCGACGAACCGAGCGGCGGCGATCGACCCGGTCGTCGCGGCTGTCCTGGTGTTCGGTGCGTCAGCCGGCGTGCTGGTCGTCGAGATCGTGTCACTGCGGCTCCTCGCCCCTTACCTCGGGCTGACGCTGGAGACGAGCACAACGGTGATCGGGTTGGCTCTGGCCGCCATCGCGCTGGGCGCGTGGACCGGTGGACGGCTGGCGGACGTCGTCCCTGCGCGCCGGATGCTGCCGCCGCTGTTCGGCGTCGCAGGTCTGGCGGTCGCGCTGACGCCGAGCGCAGTGCGCGCGACCGCCGCCACCGGACAGGATTGGCTGCTGCTGATCGTCGCGTCCCTGGCCATCATCGTGCCGGGAACCACGCTGGCCGCGGTGACACCCATGGTGACCAAGCTCCGGTTGACCAGTCTCACCCAGACCGGAGCGGTGGTCGGGCGACTGTCCGGCATCGGCACGGCGGGAGCGATCGTCGGCACCGTCGTCACCGGCTTCGTGCTCATCTCCCGGGTGCCGGTCAGCGGCATCATGATCGGCCTGGGCGCAGTCCTCGTCCTGGGTTGCGTGCTGCTGGGCTTCGACCTGCGGCGCCGGGCCGCCCTGGCCGGTGCGCTGTTGCTGGTCGTCAGTGCCTTCGCCGCGGTCCGCGCGCCCGGCGGGTGCGACGTCGAGACGATCTACCACTGCGCGGTGGTGGTCGCCGACCCCGACCGGCCCAGCGGTCGGACCCTCGTCCTCGACGGAGCCCGGCACTCCTACGTCGACCTGGACGACCCGGCCCACCTGGAGTTCCCCTACGTCCGCGCGGTCGCGTCCGTCATTGACAGCCAGTACCCGCCGGCGGCGCCACTGCGGGCCTACCACCTGGGCGGGGGCGGCTTGACCGTGCCGCGCTATCTGGAGGTGACCCGGCCCGGCAGCACCAGCGTGGTGTCCGAGGTCGACCCTGGCGTCGTCGCCATCGCTCGGGACGAACTCGGGTTCGGCCCAGACCCGGCCATCGACGTACGGGTCGAAGATGGCCGGTTGGGTCTGCGCGAGATCCCCGCGGAAAGCCAGGATCTGGTCGTCGGCGATGCCTTCGGCGGGGTCAGCCCGCCGTGGCACCTGACGACGGTCGAGGCGGTTCGCGCGGTGGACGGCGTGCTGGACGACGACGGCAGTTACGTCGTCAACCTCATCGACCACGGGTCACTGGGGTTCGCCCGGGCCGAGCTGGCGACGTTGGGAGAGGTCTTCACCCACGTCGCCCTGGTCGCCGAGCCCGACACCTTGCAGCGCAGCGGAGGAGGGAATCTGGTGGGCGTTGCCTCCCAGCGTCCGCTCGACCTGGCCTCGCTGGCCGCGCGGATGGCCGAGCACACCCTCGACTGGGGCGTGCTCTCCGGCCCGGAGCTGCAGGCCTGGGTGGGGGACGCGCGGGTCCTGACCGACGACCGCGCGCCGGTCGACCAACTCCTCACCCCGTACGGGGTCCGCTGACCCGAATCTGACTCGACGGCGGCCCTGTCCGGTAGCCGAAGCCGGCTCGGGTGAGCTGGACGGACCGCCCTGGCGAGGCGAAGCGCAGCAGCACCAGCGGCAGTCCGGCGTAGCCGACCAGGTAGTCGGGGCTGACCTGGCCGGGAGCATCGGTGATCCAGGCCCGGCCCCGCGCGGAGTCGACGGCGAAGGCCTCGGTGAGCGCGAGCAGCGCATGGGCGTCCGACACGATCGCGTCGTCGCCGAGCGCCCGCCCGGCATCGAGGAGGAACTCCGCGTTGCCGGCCAGCCCGTGACACAGAGTGGGACCGCTCCACCGGGTGCGGGCGACGGCCCGGCAGCTGCCGGCGAGCAGCTCGGAGATTCCCGGCCGGAGGTCGAGCCGGTACGCGCGGAGCAACAGGCGCCCTATCCCCGCGGCTCCGTGGCACCAGAACGGCGCGTGGGGCTGGCCACCCTCGACGGCCGGCCAGGCGTACCCGCCGGCCCCGTCCAGCACCGGCACCGCCTGACGCATCAGCCAGCCCACTGCCCTCGCCGCCGCGTCGCCGTACCGGCTCCGGCCGGTGGCCTCGGCCAGGTCGATCAGCGCGTCGGCGATCCCGGCGGCACCGTGGGCGTAGCCGAGGTAGCGGTGGCCACTCAGCCCGGCGAAACCCGGCGGGATCGGCCAGCAGGCCTCGCCCGGTCCGCCCTGGCTCCGCGCCAGCAATGCCTCGCCGCAGGCGACCGCCTGGGCCAGGCACTCCTCGTCGCCCGTCTCGTCCCAGACCAGCAGACCGCCGCGCAGCCGTCCGGCCAGGCCGTGGAACAGGTCCGGCGAGTCGTCGTCGCGCGGGCGGCGGCAGCGCACGGGTACGCCTCGCGGCGTCCTCGATCAGCGAGGTCGAGCCGAGGACCTGCCCGGCCCGCAACAGACTCGACCGCTACGCCGAGCTCGCCGACGTAGAGGCCCTGCGGCCGCCCGCCGGGCAATGCCGGCAGGGCGGCCAGAGCCGTCGCGGACGCCCTCAGCGCCGACACGTGCTCCGGCTCGGACAGCTCGTCGACGATCTCCGCCAGCGCGAGCACGGTGCCGGCCATCCCGGTGTTGATGTCGCGTCCCACCAGCCCCTTGCCGATCCGGTGACGGCTGCGCCAGACGAGGCCCGTCGGCCGTCGGCTCGGCCTCCGCGCACAACCGGTCACCTGCGCGCCGGACCTGGTCGAGCAGCAGACGCCGATCGAGCGCCGCGTTGGCGGCCCGCAGTCGTCGGGATCGGTGTACGTCGCGGCAGCAGGAGACGGGCGCAGCACCGAGCGCAGGGCGTCGGCGAGCGCGGAGGCCGACGGCCGCAGGCCGGCGTCGTCGGCCAGGCAGGACTCCGCCAGCCGGGTCAACGTGGGGTCGGCGTCCGGATTCAGGTCCAGGATCGGCCGTTCCAGCAGCCGGTCGTGGACCGGCGCCCGGGACGGCTCTGCCGCACGTGAGCAGGAAGTAGAGCACTCCACCGAAAGCGTAGATGTCGTCGGCGGCCGTCGGAGGGTCCCCGGCGCGGCACTGCGGCGAGACGTAACCGCGCGTGCCTGCACCGGCCGGTCGCTCGAGCCGAGCCGATCGGGTAGCCGAGTTCGAAGTCGACCAGCCTGGGCTGCTCGTCGGCGGTGATCACGACGTTCCCCGACTTGAGGTCGCCGTGAACGAAGCTGCGGGCGTGGACGAGCGCCAGGGCGTCGGCCAGGCCGGCGCCGAGCGCGGCCACCGTCCGGCTCGCCGGGAGCGCACCGGACGCGGTCAGCGGCAGCATCCACCGGTCGAGGGTCTGACCACCCAGGTCCTGGGTGACCAGCACCAGTTCGGTCCCGGTCTGCACGACGTCGTAGACCGCCGGCGCCACGCCCAGGCCGGAGAGCGCGGCGAGCACGGCAGCTTCGCGCCGCACCCGGACCCAGCCGTCGTCGGGCTCCACGTCGTCGGTGGCGTGCCGGAGCCGGGCCCGCTTCAGCACGCAGGCCCGCGGCTCGCGGATGTCCAGTCCGAGCTGGACCACCGTCGCTGCCGATCGGGCGAGCGTGGAGATCGGCCGGTACCTGCCGGCCACCGCGCGGGTCGCCGCTGCCGGCGCGGTCAGGCCCCGCGCCGTGAACGGGTTGGTCACCCAGCTCGGCTCGACCGGCCGCTGCCCACGCGAGTCGGGCACGAGGCGCCCGTCCGGATCGCTGAGCGCCAGGACGACCTCGCCGAGCCTGGTCTGCATGCGCACCTCGCCGAACCCGCCGAATCGGTAGAACACCACGCCGTCCTCCGTGACCGGGCGATCGGAGGGGATGGCAGGTCCCCTCAATCCGCGGGTGGCCTCCGCCAGCGCAGCCGCCACCTCGACGGCGAACGCGTCGTCGCTGGGGAACACCGTCATGAACTTGCCGACCTGGGACACGCCCGCCGCGCCGCGGTTCAGACGGCTCAGCCAGCGGATCGAGCCCACCACCTTGAACGGCGCACCGAGAGCGGAGAGCACGGGGAGGACACGGCGCAGCGTCTCCTCCGCGGTCGACGGGTAGCTGGACACGTGCAGCTTCCAGCCCTGCGCAGGCAGGATCGCGCCGACCGGGATGGCTGAGATCCACGGCTGGACCTCATCCTCGGCCGGCGTCACCTGCCATTGGCCGGCGTCGGGCCGGAGCACGCCGGCGATGGTGTCGATCAGCCAGGCGTCCGGGCTGAACTCATCGGCTGCGAGCGGGGGTGCGGTCCGGCCGAGGGCGCCCTTCAGCGCCCGCGGGGTCACCGGCAGACTCGGCTAGGCGTCCGGTGCATCGACGACGATCGTCACGTAGCAGGTGGGCCCGCACCGGGTGACGATGCAGGTGAAGTCACTGCAGCCGTTGGTGTGGATGCAGATCACCGGATCCTCACCCTCACCCTCGTCGGCGAGCACGAGGCCACCGGATCGTTCCGCGCTGATCGCCTGCGAATACTCCTCGATCGTCCCGTCCGGTACGTCGTACTCGGCGAGCACCGCCGCAGGATCATCGGCGAGACGCTGGCGGAATGCGTCGTCGCTCTCCGCTTGCGCCACGATCTGAGCCAACCGCAGGCGCACCGCGGTCACATCGTCGTCGGCCATGGCCAGTTCCCCCTTCTCCAGCCCCCTCACAGCGACATTAGTGATCTGCGTCACACTCGTCAAGGCAGGTACGGTCCGCCGTCCGGCCAGAGCCGCGCGACCAGTTCGCCGCGGCTGCGGGCGCCGACCTTGGCGAACACCGCCTTCAGGTGGTCCTGCACGGTGTGGGCCGTGATGACCAGCCGGGCGGCGATGTCAGCGGTGGACCGCCCCGCCGCGACCTCCCGGCAGATCTCGCACTCCCGCCGGGAGAGGCCGTACGCCCGCATCAGCAGCCCGGTCAGCGCTTCGCCGTACGCGGGCTCGATGGACACGGCGACCTGAGCGTCGTCGTCGTCGCCGAGCAGCGAACTGGCGTTCAGCACGGCCCACTGACCGCGCCCGTCCCGCAGCCGCGCCCGGAAGCCACCGGAGTCGGCGGACCGGGCGCCCAGCGCCATCACCCGCATCATCAAGGCGAACCGCCCGGGGGCGAGCTCGTCGAGCCGCTGCTGCCAGTCCCGGCCCGCCGGGGTCGCCGAGCGGACGTCGCCGCGTGGCGCCGACGACGACGATCGCGGGACGACCACCGCCGGTACGGCGTTGCGCGTCGGCGCAGACCGCCAGCCGGGTGGCCTCGCCGACCACGGCGGCCACGTCCCCGAGGAACTCCGACTCCCGGTCGGTGAAGTCGTGCCCGGCCCGCACCATGCCGGTCGCTCCCCAACACACGCCGTCGGCCGAGAACAGCACGCGGACCTCTCGGTCGATGCCCAGTGGGCGCCAGACGTCGTTGATCCGGCTGCTGCGGCGCCGGTCGATCTCGGTCAGCTCGGTGGAGCGGGCCGTGGTCCGGTGGTCACGGGCGAGTCCGGCGAAGGTGTGCGGCTCGTCGGGGGAGTACTCCGCCTGGGCCAGCCGCGGCTCGAACTCGAGCGGGATCCGGGAATCGCCGGACACCGCGGAGTTGATCACCAACGTCTCCGGGTCCATCGCGAACCAGCAGGTCAGTTCGGTGGGCACGTAGCGCTCGACCACCGCCAGAGCGGCCGTGTGCAGGTCGGCCACCCCCAGCCCTGAGGCAGCCAGGTCGGCGATCTGGCGGCGGGTTCGGTAGGCGCGCTCCTCCCACATGAGTTCAGTATGCGCGCCGGCGGGCACGCTCAGCAGTCCCAGGAATCTGGGATCGACGGCGGCCGCCGGCGAGCCTAGCGTCAGCGCCATGACGCACCAGATCCACTACTGCGGCGCCGGCGAGGGGCTCGAAGTCAACGCCCCGGACGCCGTGCTCACCGTCAAGATCGGCGCCGGTCAGACCGGCGGCGACTACGAGATCTTCGAGGTGGACGCCCCGCGCGGGCCGGCCACCCCGCTGCACCGGACCGGCTGGGCCAAGGCGTACTACGTCCTGCACGGCCGGATGCTGGTGCAGGTCGGGGACGAGGCGTACGACCTCAGTCCGGGAGCGACGGTCACCATCCCGCCCCACGCCTGGCACACCTTCACCGTCCTCAGCCCGACCGTGCAGTTCCTCACCGTGAGCATGAGCGACGCGATGGGCCGGTTCCACGCCGACCTGGACGCCACGGTGCCGCGCGGCCGGGCCCTGGAGGAGGTCGGGCCCCTGGTCCAGGAGGTCCTGACCCGTCACGACGTGACCGTGGCCGGAATGGAGGTCGCACCGTGACCACGCTGGTGTGGGTCTTCGCCGGCTCTGGCGGCGCTGGTGCACCTGCTCGTCTTCGTCTGGGAGGTGGTCCTGATCGAGCGGCCCAGCGTGCATCTGGGCGTCTTCGGCGTCCCGACAGCCGACGTACCCGCCGTACGGCTGTGGGCGTTCGGAGTCGGCTTCTACAACCTGTTTCTCGGGCTCGGCATGATCGTCGGCGTGGCCACCTGGGCAGCCGGGGAGGTGACGGTGGGCCGCACGCTGGTGATCTACCTGTGCACGTTCATGTTCTTGTCGGGCCTGGTGCTGCTCGCCGCCGATCGGCTGGCGCTCGGCCGGGAGCGGGGGAAGGGCATCGGCGGGGCGATCGGGCAGTCGACGCCGCCGCTGCTGGCGCTGATCGCTCTCCTGCTTTAGGAACGGGTTCACCTGTGACGACTCCGCGAGGGTTCACAGTGGACGACTCCACGCAGGGTTCACAGCGCGCCGACTCCGCGAGGGCACTCGGCCTCTCGCGTGCGGCGATGCTTGCCAGCGTCACTGCCTACCGGAATGCTTCGCCTATGGCTAAGCAGACGACACCCGATCATGGGCATCCCCACGGACAGATGGCGGCGCCGTCCAGCCATCTGCGGTCGACACCGATCGGCGACTACGGGTTCCTCAGCGACGGGGAGGTCTCGGCGCTGCTCTCGCCCAACGGCACGGTCGAGTGGATGTGCGTGCCCCGATTCGACTCGGCGAGCATCTTCGGCTCCATCCTGGGGCGGCACGCCGGGGCCTTCCGGATCGGCCCGGGCGACCTGACCGTTCCCGCCGAGTGCCGGTACCTGCCGGGCACGATGATCATGGAAACCAGTTGGGGCACCCCCAACGGCTGGATCATCGTGCGCGACGCGCTGCTCATCGGTCCGTGGCACCACGAGTCGGACCGGTCGAAGACCTACCGCCGGACCCCGAGCGACTACGAGGCCGAGCACATCCTGCTGCGCACGATCCGCTGCGCGTCGGGGGAGGTGCAGACCGTGATGGACTGCGAGCCGGTGTTCGACTACGGGCGCAAGCACGTGCGCTGGGCCTACACCAACGACAGCTACTACCAGGGCGTGGCCACCGCCGAGGGCAGCGATCTGTCGGTCACGTTGACCAGCGACCTGAGACTCGGCTTCGAGGGCGGGCAGGCGTCGGCCCGGACGATGCTCAAGGAGGGCGACGTACGGTTCGTGGCTCTGTCCTGGGGTGGCGCCGTCGCGCCGACCACCTACGCCGAGGCGTACAAGAAGCAGGTCTGGACCGCGCACCACTGGCAGCACTGGCTGGCTCGCGGCAAGTTCCCCGACCATCCGTGGCGGTCGACGCTGCAGCGCAGCGCGCTCACCCTCAAGGGCCTCACCTACGGTCCCACCGGGGCGATCGCCGCGGCCGGCTCGACCTCCCTCCCCGAAACCCCTGGTGGTGGCCGCAACTACGACTACCGCTACACCTGGATCCGCGACGCCACGTTCGCCCTGTGGGGGCTGTACTCCCTCGGCTTCGACTGGGAGGCGGTGGACTTCTTCGCCTTCATCGCCGACCTGGTCGAGGACGAGCAGGACATCCAGATCATGTACGGGATCGGCGGGGAGAAGGTGCTGACGGAGTTCGAACTGGACCATCTGCCCGGCTACGCCAACTCCCGTCCCGTGCGAATCGGCAACGCGGCGTACGCGCAGAAGCAGCACGACGTCTGGGGCGCACTGCTCGACTCGGTGTACCTGCACTTCAAGGCCGCCAACCATCTGGACAACCGGATCTGGACCATCCTGGACCAGCAGGTGAACGAGGCGCTGAAGCACTGGCGCGAGCCCGACGCCGGGATCTGGGAGGTGCGCGGCGAGCTCCGGCACTTCACCTCCTCCAAGATCATGTGCTGGGTGGCGGTCGACCGGGGCGCCAAGATCGCCCGGATGACCGGCGAGGACTCCAAGGCGGCGGAGTGGGAGCTGGCGGCCCAGGAGATCAAGGACGACATCCTGGCCAACGGGGTCGACGAACGGGGCGTGCTGACCCAGTACTACGGCACCACGGCCCTGGACGCGTCCCTGCTGCTCGCGCCGCTGGTGCGCTTCCTGCCCGCGGACCACCCGATCATCCGCAGCACGGTGCTGGCGATCGCCGAGGAGCTGACCGTCCACGACCTGGTGCTGCGCTACAAGGTCGAGGAGACCGACGACGGCTTCTCCGGCGAGGAGGGCAGTTTCACCATCTGCTCGTTCTGGTTGGTGTCGGCTCTGTGCGAGATCGGTGAGTACCAGCGGGCACGGAAGCTGTGCGCCAAGCTGCTCTCCTTCGCCGGACCGCTGGAGCTGTACGGGGAGGAGATCGACCCGCACACCGGACACCACCTGGGCAACTTCCCCCAGGCCTTCACCCACCTGGCGCTGATCAACGCGGTGCTGCACGTGATCAAGTTGGAGGGTCGCCAGCACGGCGGTCCGGCCGGTTCGTGGGCCGGCTCGGTGGGGGACGGGCTGATCGGCTAGCGCGCCGCCCGCTCCGGCTGGGCGAACGAATCTGCGGCGCCCGCTCGTCTGTACGGGTGTGCCGGTCCGGCCCCAGCGCCCGAAGGAGTGATCGTGTTCGACAACCTCGGTGACCTGCCCCTACACCCGCTGGTGATCCACGCGCCGGTGATCGCCATCCCGCTCGCCTTCCTGCTCGCGGTGCTGTTCGCCTACCCCCGGACGCGCCACTGGGCTCGGTGGCCGCTCGCGGTGACCCTGGTCGGTGCCACGGCCGTGACCCTGGTTTCGAAGGAGAGCGGGGAGGCCTTCGAGCGGGTCCTTCGCAGCCAGGGGATGAAGCCCGACAGTGCGTCCGCGCTGCTGATCGCCGAACACTCCCGGCTCGCCGACCAACTGGTGGTGATCATGATCGTGACCGCGGTACTGGGATTGCTGAGCGTGTTCGTGGTGTCCTTCCACGGATCGGGTCGCGATGATGACCGTTCCCCCGTCCCTCGCGTACTGGCCCTGCTGCTCCCGATCCTGCTCGTCCTCGCGACGGCTGTCGCCGTGGTCTGGATCGTCCGCGTAGGCGATCTCGGTGCCCGCGCCGTCTGGAACCCGACCGGCGAGCGCTCCTTCACCGCCACCCGCTGACCCCGCCCCCCGTACCCCGCCCCCCGTACCCCGACCCCCTGAACCCCCGTACCCCGCCCCCCGTACCCCGACCCCCGTACCCCGACCCCCGCTGATGGAACCTACGTATACGTGGGTTCCCAATGGTTTGCACAGGTTGCAACCTGTGCAAAGCAACAACAACCTGTGCAATGCGGACCGGTACGGGGCCCCGCGTCGGCACCAGGTGTGCACCGTACGGTGCGGTCGACCGGTGCGGGTGCCGTCCAACGAGCGCCACGTGGCAGCGGTCCAACGAGCGCCAACTCGCAGCGGTCCAACGAGCGCCACCTCGCTGCCGGAACCTACGTATACGTGGGTTCCTTGTCCATTGCACAGGTTGCAAACTGCGCAATCCACCAGCAACCTACGTATACGTGGGTTCCTGGCCGCATGGCACGGGTTGCAAGCTGGGCAACGTGCGAGCAACCTCCACATACGTGCTGAGCGGCATCGCCACGGTGATCGGGATGGTCGTGGTCTCGCGGGCGCCATGACCGTCTGCGCGTGGGAGGGCCGCAACTGGATCACTGAGGTCGGCGCCGCCGCGACCCGCCATGCACGGGGCAAACTGGGTCGATGCGACCGGATCCCCAATCCCGAGCCCCGCTGACCGCAGCCCGCCCCGAGCGCGTGCTGGGTCTGGGCATCGCGGCGGCCGCTGTGCTGACCGGACTGATCTGGCTGCTGGGACGCTCGCTCGAGGACGTGCCGCTGCTACCCGATCAGGGACCGTCCTGGTACGTCTGGAAGCTGCCCGACCCCACGGTCTGGACCCGGCTGAGCGCCTGGCTGGGCTACGCCGGCCACCAACTCGTGCTCTGGGGACTGATCTTCTACGCCCAGACCCGCGTCCGCACCTACGCCGCCGGTCTGCACCGGGTGAACATCGTCGCGCTGGCCGCGAACGGCGGATTCATCGCGCTGCACGAGGTGCAGAGCCAGCTCTTCTACGACGGCCTGGCCCAGGACGTGTCGATCTACAGCTCGCAGGGCTCGGTGGTGCTGTTGTTGGTCGCGGTGCTGCTGATGGAGAACCGGAGACGCGGCCTGTTCTTCGGCCGGAGCGTCCCGATCAAGGCCGAGATCACCCGGTTCGCGCGCCAGTACCACGGCTACCTCTTCAGCTGGGCCGCGGTGTACACCTTCTGGTACCACCCCATGCTCAACACCAGCGGGCACCTGATCGGGTTCTTCTACATGTTCCTGCTCCTGCTGCAGAGCAGCCTGTTCCTGACCCGCGCGCACGTGAACCGTTGGTGGACGGTCACCCTGGAGGTGCTCGTCGCTGTGCACGGCACGCTGGTCGCGGTGATGACGTCGGGACCACGCGGCATCTGGCCGATGTTCCTGTTCGGATTCCTGGCCATCTTCGTGATCACCCAGATGCACGGGTTGGGCCTGAGTCGGCGTGCCCGTGGCGGGCTCGGTGCCCTGTTCGGCGCGGCGGTGGTGGGCGTGTACGCCTGGCGCGGCTTCAGCCGGGTCGACGAGGTGATCCGAATCCCGCTAATCGAATACGCACTGGTCGGGGTGCTGGCCGGCTTGATCTGGCTCGGTCTGCTGATCGCCCGCGCGATCCGTACCCGTCGTGGCCGGGTGGAGGAGCCCGCGCCGGCGCGCTCGGGGAAACGTTGATCGCCGACGACGGTCGGGTCACCACAGACCGATCAGGTCCTCGAAGGCCCGCGTGATTTTCGGGACGACTCCCGTGTCGGCCAAGACCGCCCGGACCAGTTCCGAGAGTGGGATCGGCCCGGTCGTCGCTCCAGTCGGCGAGCAGGGCGAGGGGCTCCGCCAGGCTGCGGTCAATCGTGGCCCATCGCTGAGCCGCCCGTTCTCGATCGGTGGTCCACGTCCGGTCGTGCACGCTGACCAGGCCCGCCACCGCCAGCAGCGTCTTGCGTGCAACCCGACGGCCCAACCGTCGCACCTCCGTACGCTCCGCCGCGCCCACGACCTCCCGCCAGCGCTCCAGGTGACGTGCGATGTCGCCGTTGAACCCGCGTGCGGCGCGAGCGTCGGCGGGAAAGGCCGGAAGCCCGGCGTGCGGGGCCGGTCCGTGCAGGTGGACGCAATAGTGCCGCAGGAAGACACGGATCCCGTAGGACTCGTCGTCGCTCCTCCACAGGTCGGCCGGCTGAGCCGCGCCAACGTCGACGGAGCGACACAAGCCGACGAACCGCCTGGTCAGCATCGCGCCCAGCGCCTCCGCCCGATCGGAGGGCAGGCCCACGGTGAGAAAGTCGACGTCGGACTTCGCGGGCCGTGCGGTGCCGTTCGCCACCGACCCGTACAGGTAGAGCGAGGTCGAGTGCGCGACATCGGCGAGACCTTCCCGGGCCGCGACCAGGACGGGTTCGTAGCGCACAGGCACGCGCGCCCGTGCAGCACCGGTCCGTAGGCACCCGTCGGCCGAGATTCCCTCGTACGGATCGGCTCGCCGCAAGACGCCGGGCGCGGTCATCACCCAACCGTAGGCGCCCGAATCGTCCGGCGGGGTTCCGCCGGCACGGACCGGATGATGAGATTCCGGTCGCTTGACAAGTGTGAGGTTTCTCACGAAAATAACGCTCAGATAACAGGTCCATAACGGTGGGGCTGAGCGTGGAGAGGTGACGAAGAACACGAACCCGGTGCGCGATGTGCCCCCAGCGCCGCCGAACCGAGATTGCCTCAGCCGATCGAGTCTTCCTAGTATCCCTGCTCAGAACCGCTAGCGCCTTCGGGCCGCGTTAGGGGACACCTTTCGGGGGTGCCATTTCGGGGGTACCTGATTCGACGTACCGAAGGAGCATTCGTGCGCTTCCGCAACTCTCTTGGCCGCTTCCGCTGCCGCCTCTGTCGCCCTCACGGGCCTGTCCGTTCTCCCCGCTTCAGCCGCTGCGCGGCCGGCGTCCATCTCCAGTGTCAAGGCCGTCGCCGGCCCGAGCACCGGCCAGATCACCATCAGCTGGAAGCAGAGTGGGGCCAACACCACCGGCTACAAGGTCGAGACCGGGCTGACCAGCTTCCACAAGTCCGGCAAGTACGGCCTGCCGAAGAGCGGCCGCAACAAGCACACCTTCAGCTTCGCGGGCAAGCGTCAGTCCCTGACCTTGAGCGCGGCGCAGGTGGCAGCGGCCGGGGCGGCTCCGGCGACCGGCAACCACCTCTACTTCCGGCTGTACGCGGTGAACACCAAGGGTGCCGGCACGGCGACCAACTGGTACCCCAACCTGCTGGCCGCCACGCCGCGGCCGGTGGAACCGCAGGCCGGCGGCACCGCGTTGCGGATCTCGTCGTACAACGTCCGTACCGCGCGGGGCAGCGGCCGGAGTTGGCTGAGCCGCGCGACCGATGTCGCCCGCGAGATCAAGAGCCGCAACCCCGGCATCGTCGCCGTGCAGGAGCTCGGCCCGGGCCGCGCCGACGGCAAGACCGGCGCGACCAACGGCCGCATCCGGCAGACGACCAGCCTGGAGAAGGCGATGAGCAGCGTCGGAGCGGGCAAGTACAAGCTGGTCCGGACCACGCCGTACGTCAAGCCCGGCGTCAAGCACGGCACCCAGGGTGCCCGGATCCTGTTCGACACCTCCCGCTACACGCTGATCAGCAAGTGTGCCGAGACCACCGGCAAGAGCAGCTACAGCTCGTCCTGCTCGCTGAACCTGCCGCTGCGCAAGGGCGACAGCGAGTCCCGCCGACGCAGCGCCGCGTACGCCCAACTGCGCGACAAGGCGACCGGTGAGAGCTTCTTCGTCGTGTCGGTGCACCTTGACGAGCGGCACAGCGGTCGCTCCACCACCGAGGCCAAGTACGACGCCCTGCGGCTCAGCCAGATCAAGTACGTCTACTCCAAGGTGAAGGCCCTGGCCGGCGGTCAGGAAATCATCGTCGCCGGCGACATGAACACCTGGCAGAACAAGCGGGTCGGCAACGCCGCCCACGACTACCTGGTGTCCAGCGGCTTCTACGACACGGCTGCGGCGAAATCCCGGATCAACGCGCAGTACCCCACGATCAACCACTACAAGCGCACCCAGTCCGCCGCCGCTCAGGGCTACGGAGTCCGCCTGGACGCGATCATGGTCAAGGGGACCGTGGGCGCCTACCGCTGGGAGAACGTGATGAACCGGGTCGACAGCAGCCGGCCCTCCGACCACAACCTGATCGTCTCCGACATCAAGCTGTAGGACGGCCCCACCCCGGTCCCCACCCCGCCTCACCCGCCAACCCCGCCTCACCCGCCACCCGCCTCACCCGCCACCCCGCCTCACCCGCCAACCCCGCCTCGCCCGCCTGAAACTGTCGACAGACGGCACCGATCCGACAGGATCCGTGCCGTCTGTCGACAGTTTCGGGGATTGGGGGAGCGGGATTGGGGGAGCGGGATTGGGGGAGCGGGATTGGGGGAGCGGACGGTCGGGGGAGAGTGGATAGGGCCGCCTCAGCCGTTGGCGATCGCCGCGGGTCCGTCCTCGCGGCGGATGTCGATGATGTGGCCGGTCTGACCCGACAGCAGCACATCCAGCGACTGGCGGGCGACCTCTTCGGAGGAGAGCAGGGTGCCGGCCGGCTCCGCGCCGAAGGCCTTGGTCCGCATCGGGGTGCCGGTCCGTTCGGGGTTCACACAGTTGACCCGTACGCCGGCGGCCGCCCACTCGTCGGCCAGCGCCTGGGTCAGGTTCACCACGGCAGCCTTGGCGGAGGAGTAGAGGGAGTAGCCCGAACGTCCCCGGGTGTAGGAGGAGGAGGTGAACAGCAGCAGCGAGCCTCGGCTCGCGGCCAGGTGGGGGAAGAACTCCTGGGCGACGAAGATCGGCGCCAGGTAGTTGACGTCGGTGGAGGAGTAGATCGATTCCTCGGAGGTCTCGCTCAACTCCCCGCGCACCAGCACCCCGGCGGTGTTCACGACGAAATCGATCCGCCCGGTCTCCGCCAGCACCTGTTCGGCCACCGAGGCGACCTCCGACCGCCGCTCCACGTGCGTGTCCGGTGGTGGAGCGGGAGTAGGTCTTGACCGTGGCCCCGTACGCCCGCGCGAGTTCGGCGATGTCGCCGCCGATCCCGTAGGAGCCGCCGAACACCACCAGCGTCTTGCCGGAGAGCCGCGAGTGGTAATCCTGGTCGCTGAGCGATGCCGGACGGTCCGCGGAGGTGAGCTGGAACAACTTGTCGGCGATGTAGACGTCGATGGGCTCGGTGACCTTCATGTTCCGCTCGTGCCCGGCGACCACCGCGATGGACACCTCCGGCAAGTAGCGCAGCACCACGGTGCAGTCGTCGGTGGCGGTGAAATGGGGGTCGAGGGCCGCGTTGGCGTACGCCGCCCTGATCGTGGAGAGCCGGAAGGACTGCGGCGTCTGGCCGCGTCGCAGCAGGTGCCGGGGGAGGACGTCGGCGATGACTCCTCCTCGGGGTGGACCTGGATGACGGTGTCCGCCGACGGGATCGCGGTGTCCACCGCGAGGTGGGTCTGCAACGCCTCCACGTTCGCCGCGATGATCGTCTGGGAGACCAGCGGGCGTACGGCGTCGTGCAGCAGCACGTTGCACTCCTGCGTCACCCAGCGCGGCCAGTGCCGCCGCGGTGGTGTCGTTGCGGGTGCCGGCGCCCTCCAGGATCTGACTCACCTTGTCGTAGGGTCCGTTGCGGACGATGGCGCGGATCTCGTCCAGATAGCCCGGCGCCATCATCACGATGATCTCGTCGATCAACGCCGAGGCCTGCATCGCGGCGATGGTGTGCTCGATGATCGGCTTGCCGGCGATCTTGATCAGCTGCTTGGGGATGCTCAGACCCACCCGAGTCCCGGTGCCACCGGCCAGCACGACTGCGACGTTGCGCAATTTGCTCACCGGCCGACCCTACCGGTACCCGGTCCGGAGCCGGGGTACGCGCAGCGGGCGCCGGTGCCGGCTGTGCGAGAGTTTTCCGCATGCTCAAGGTCAGTGTCGTGATCCCGGTCTACAACCCCGGGCGCTACCTCCACCCGTGTGTGGAGTCACTGCTGGCCCAGACCCTGCCACCGGAAGAGTTCGAGGTGGTGTTCGTCGACGACGGATCCACCGACGAAAGCCCCGCCTACCTGGACGAACAGGCCGCGGCGCACCCCCACCTCCGCGTCATCCACCAGGAGAACTCCGGCTGGCCCGGCCAGCCGCGGAACGCCGGGATCGCCGCCTCCGGCGGGGGAGTACCTCTTCTTCTGCGACCACGACGACTGGTTCGCTCCGGAGGCCCTGCAGCGGCTGCACGAATTCGCCGTCGCGTGCCGCTCCGACGTCGTGCTGCCCAAGATGGCCGGTCTCGGCCGTCCCGTGCCCTACCACGTCTTCAAGCAGACTCGCGCACGATGCGGTCTGGCCGACGCACCGATCATGGACTGCCTCACCCCGCACAAACTGTTCCGGCGGGCCTTCCTCGACGAGCACGGGATCCGCTTCCCCGAGGGGAAGCGGCGCCTCGAGGACCACCTCTTCGTCGTCAGTGCCTATCTGCACGCCGAGGTCGTCAGCATCTACGCCGATTACACCTGCTACTTCCACATCCGCCGCGACGACTCGGCCAACGCCGGCTTCCGCAAGATCGACTGGCCGGGCTACTTCGACAACCTGACCGAGGCGATCGACGTCGTGGTCGCGCACACCGAACCGGGTGCGTACCGCGACGGCATCTTCCGTCGCTGGCTCCAGGTCGAGATGGTGAATCGGCTCAGCGGTCGGCGGCGGCTCCGGATGGACGAGGCCGAGGCGGCGGAGCTGCTCGCCGAGGCGCACCCGGTCGCGGCCCGCTACTTCGGCGACGGAGTGGTCGCGTTGCTGCCGCCCCTCTCGCGCCGGGTGGCGCGGGCCGTCATAGCGGGCGACGGTGAGCGGGTGCGCGCCGTGGCCGTGCAGAGCGCGCCGTGGGTCGCCGCTCCACGGCTGCTCCAGGTGGCCTGGACGGGCGGGCGGCTGCAGGTGAGCGGAACGGTCCAGTTGATCGAGAAGGACCAACTCAAGGCGCACAAGCGGCGAGCGACGCTTCACCAACGGGAGCCCGAGCTGGAACTGCAGCAGCAACAGAAGGCGGCAGCGCAGCGCGCGGAACGCAGCGGCGCGGCCGAGCACCCACCCCTGCCCGACCAGGCCGGCCCCATCGATCCCGACGGGCCAACCGAACAGGCCGTCCTCGCGGCGGATGTCGATGATGTGGCCGGTCTGACCCGACAGCAGCACGTCCAGCGACTGGCGGGCCACCTCTTCGGAGGAGAGCAGGGTGCCGGCCGGCTCCGCACCGAAGGCCTTGGTCCGCATCGGGGTGCCGGTCCGTTCCGGGTTCACGCAGTTCACCCGTACGCCGGCGGCCGCCCACTCGTCGGCCAGAGCCTGGGTCAGGTTCACCACGGCAGCCTTGGCGGAGGAGTAGAGGGAGTAGCCCGAACGTCCCCGGGTGTAGGAGGAGGAGGTGAACAGCAGCAGCGAACCTCGGCTCGCGGCCAGGTGAGGGAAGAACTCCTGGGCAACGAAGATCGGCGCCAGGTAGTTGACGTCGGTGGAGGAGTAGATCGATTCCTCGGAGGTCTCGCTCAACTCCCCGCGCACCAGCACCCCGGCGGTGTTCACGACGAAATCGATCCGCCCGGTCTCTGCCAGCACCTGCTCGGCCACCGAGGCCACCTCCGATCGCCGCTCCACGTGCGTGCCGGTGCTGGAGCGGGAGTAGGTCTTGACCGTGGCCCCGTACGCCCGCGCGAGTTCGGCGATGTCGCCGCCGATCCCGTACGAGCCGCCGAACACCACCAGCGTCTTGCCGGAGAGCCGGGAGTGGTAATCCTGGTCGCTGAGCGAGGCCGGACGGTCCGCGGAGGTGAGCTGGAACAACTTGTCGGCGATGTAGACGTCGATGGGCTCGGTGACCTTCATGTTCCGCTCGTGCCCGGCGACCACCGCGATCGAACACCTCCGGCAGGTAGCGCAGCACCACCGTGCAGTCGTCGGTCGCGGTGAAGTGCGGGTCGAGGGCCGCGTTGGCGTACGCCGCCCTGATCGTGGAGAGCCGGAAGGACTGCGGCGTCTGGCCGCGGCGCAGCAGGTGCCGGGGGAGGACGTCGGCGATCGACTCCTCCTCGGGGTGGACCTGGATGACGGTGTCCGCCGACGGGATCGCGGTGTCTACCGCGAGGTGGGTCTGCAACGCCTCCACGTTCGCCGCGATGATCGTCTGGGAGACCAGCGGGCGTACGGCGTCGTGCAGCAGCACGTTGCACTCCTGCTCACCCAGCGCGGCCAGTGCCGCCGCGGTGGTGTCGTTGCGGGTGCCGGCGCCCTCCAGGATCTGACTCACCTTGTCGTAGGGTCCGTTGCGGACGATGGCGCGGATCTCGTCCAGATAGCCCGGCGCCATCATCACGATGATCTCGTCGATCAGCGCCGAGGCCTGCATAGCGGCGATGGTGTGCTCGATGATCGGCTTGCCGGCGATCTTGATCAGCTGCTTGGGGATGCTCAGACCCACCCGAGTCCCGGTGCCACCGGCCAGCACGACTGCGACGTTGCGCAATTTGCTCACCGGCCGACCCTACCGGTACCCGGTCCGGAGCCGGGGTACGCGCAGCGGGCGCCGGTGCCGGCTGTGCGAGAGTTTTCCGCATGCTCAAGGTCAGTGTCGTGATCCCGGTCTACAACCCCGGGCACTACCTCCACCCGTGTGTGGAATCACTGCTGGCCCAGACCCTGTCACCGGAGGAGTTCGAGGTGGTGTTCGTCGACGACGGATCCACCGACGAGAGCCCCGCCTACCTGGACGAACAGGCCGCGGCGCACCCCCACCTCCGCGTCATCCACCAGGAGAACTCCGGCTGGCCCGGCCAGCCGCGCAACGCCGGGATCGCCGCGTCCGGCGGGGAGTACCTCTTCTTCTGCGACCACGACGACTGGTTCGCTCCGGAGGCCCTGCAGCGGCTGCACGAATTCGCCGTCGCGTGCCGCTCCGACGTGGTGCTGCCCAAGATGGCTGGACTCGGCCGTCCCGTGCCGTACCACGTCTTCAAGCAGACTCGCGACCAGTGCGGTCTGGCCGACGCGCCGATCATGGACAGCCTCACCCCGCACAAACTGTTCCGGCGGGCCTTCCTCGACGAACACGGGATCCGCTTCCCCGAGGGGAAGCGGCGCCTGGAGGACCACCTCTTCGTCGTCAGTGCCTATCTGCACGCCGAGGTCGTCAGCATCTACGCCGACTACACCTGCTACTTCCACATCCGCCGCGACGACTCGGCCAACGCCGGCTACCGCAAGATCGACTGGCCGGGCTACTTCGACAACCTGACCGAGGCGATCGAGGTCGTGGTCGCCAACACCGAACCGGGTGAGTACCGCGACCGCATCTTCCGCCGCTGGCTGCAGGTCGAGATGGTGAATCGGCTCAGCGGTCGGCGCCGGCTCCGGATGGACGAGGACGAGGCGGCGCAGCTGCTGGCCGAGGCGCACCGGGTCGCGGCCCGCTACTTCGGCGACGGAGTGGTCGCGTTGCTGCAGCCCCTCTCGCGTCGGGTCGCGCGGGCCGTGATCGCGGGCGACGGTGAGCGGGTGCGCGCCGTGGCGGAGCAGAGTGCGCCGTGGGTCGCCGCACCGCGGCTGCTCCAGGTGGCCTGGACAGGCGGGCGGCTGCAGGTGAGCGGAACGGTCCAGCTGATCGAGAAGGACCAGCTCAAGGCGCAGAAGCGGCGAGCGACGCTTCACCAACAGGAGCGGGAGTTGGAACTGCAGCAGCAACAGGAGGCGGCAGCGCAGCGCGCGGAACGCAGCGGCCCGCCCGAGCACCCACCCCGCCTGACCAGCCCCATCGATCCCGACCCGCCCACCGAACAGGACCGTACCGCGGAGAACCCGGGGGAGCCGGGGCAGCCTGGGGAGCCGGGGGAGCCGGAGACAGGCCAGCCGGAGACAGGGGAGGCAGAGACAGCGGAGGCAGACCTGAGCGGAGATCCGCTGGTGGAACGACGCTTCGCGGCCCTGTTCGACGATGCCGACGGCGACATGGTCCTGCAGGGTCTGCACGCGACGTCGGTCAGCCTCGATCTCACCGAGCGGACGAGCGCGGCCCGGTGGATCATCCCCGCCACCGTGCACCGCTCCGGCTTGTGGGCATCCTTCACCGCCGACATCGACCCGTACACGATCGCCGCCGGGGCCAGGCTGCCCGACGGGCTGTGGGACGTGCACGTCCACATGGGTGCGCTGGGCGTGAGCGATCGGCGGCGGGCGACGCTGACTCCGGAGCGTCAGCCCGGTGGGGTCCTGCCGGAGCCGACGGCGGGGGAGCCGGTGACCATGGCGGCGTACTTCACCAAGGAGACGTCCGCCCTCTGCCTCGACGTCGGGCTCATCCACAACCGCAAGCTCCGCCCGAAGCCCGCACCGAAGCCCGCAGCCGGGCCGGGCACCGGGTCGGGCGCGGGGTCGGCCGCGGGGTCGGCCGGGGAAGCGGGACTGTGCGCGGGCCGGCGCCCGCCGGCACGGCCTCGACGAAAGGCGGGTCGGCCACCCGCCGCGCCGTCCGCAGACTTCGCCGCCTGGTGAAGCGCTGAAACGGCCACCCGCCGATGGGTAGGGCGAAGGATTCCCTCGCCGGACGGGTCCGCCGGCTCGGACGCCGGCTGCCGCAACCGGTCCGGGCCCTGCTGACCCACCCCGCCACCCACCCGGCCGGCCAGCCGACTCCGGCAGCAGAACCCGGCGCCGCCGCCCGCCCCCGAGCTGACCGTGGTCGTCGTCCTGGCAGGCGCGGGGCCATCCCAGCTGGGCGACTGTCTGACCAGTCTCGCGGCGCAGTCGCTGACGCGGCTGGAGGTCGTGGTCGTCGTCGACCACACCGCTTCCGCTTCGTCCGCTCCGCTTCTGCTGCCAATTCCGCCTCCGATTACGACGTCGTTGCCGCGGCGCGGGCCGTGACCGAGCGGGACCCGCGGTTCGCCGTACGCGCCGTCCCGCCCGGCGGCCCGGCTGCCGCCCGAGCCGCTGGGGCCGCAGCGGCCCAGGGGGAGTTCCTCGCCTTTGTGGCCGCGACCGACACCGTCCCGCGTACGGCGTACGCCACCCTCGTGGGATCGCTGCGCCGCAGCGGCTCAGACCTCGCCGCGGGCAGCGTGCAGGTACTGCGGGAGGGAAGGCCCCGCCGCCCGGCATGGGCCGTGCTCACCCACGACCGGGACCGGGCCGGCCAGACCCTGGCGGACTTCCCGCTGGCCCTGCAGGACGTCGGCCTGGGCAACAAGGTCTTCCGCACCGCCTTCTGGAACGCCCAGCCCACGCCGGAGCCGACGCTGAAGCCCACGCCGGAGCCCCGCCGGAGCCGGCCCCGGACAGCTACCCGGCGCTGGCGGCGCTGCTGCGGGCTGCCCGCTTCGACTTCCTCGCCACGGTCACGCTCATCCAACGCGGGCCGATCGAGCGCCAGATTGCCGGTGCGGCCGCCGCGCCCCTGCTGGCTCCGCCGGTCCTCGAACCCGCCGCACTCCGAGCCCGGCTGGACCAGCTGGAGCAGGCGTGGCGACTGGTGCGCTCCCACGCCGATCCCGCCGTCGCGGCCGACTGGCTCGGCCGGATGATCGACGGCGACCTGGGCGATCTCGCGGCCGACGCCTACGCCGGGGGACCGGCCTACCGTGCGCTGCTGCAACCGGCCGCTGCGCGGTATCTGGAGGCGGCCGATTCGCTGGTGCGGCCCCACGTCCGGGTCGAACGCAAGCTGCGCCTCTGGCTGGCCGCCACCGGCGCCTGGGCCGAACTGGCACTGCTGGTCGACCACGTCCGGCTCTTCGGGGCGATGCCGCGGACGGAGGTCCGGGATGGCCGGATCGTCGCCGTCGCCGACGCCCTGCCCGGAATCGCCGGCGCGCCCCCACCGCTGCTGGAGCTCGGCGATCAAGAGACCACACTCACCGGCTGTGTGGAGCGCGTGGCCTGGCAGGAGGACCGGTTGGTCGTCCACGGCTGGGCCTTCGTCGGCGGACTTGACCTCACCGGTGCCGAGGTCACCATGTCCGCGGACCTGGTGGAGCCGGACTCCGGGCGCGTGCACCCCTGCGAGATCACCCCGGTACGGCGGACGGCGGCGAACCGGTGGTCGCGGCTGCGCTACCAGGACGTCGCACCGGGCGGCTTCGTCCTCTGGGCGCAGACCCGGGGCCTCGACACGGACCCCGCCCGGTGGGAGCTGCAGATCACCCAGCGGGCCCACGGGGTCGAGCGAGCTGGCTCGCTGCGGGCCGTGGCTCCGTACGGGGCGGGAAAGCGGCTCTTCGCGCGCCCGCTGCATGGCGCCGACGATGCCGTCCGGGTGGTGCCGGTGCTGGACCCCGGACTCGGCTTCGTGCTGCAGGTTCGGGCCGACCGGGTCCGCGCCGCGACGCTGTACGCGGGCGAGGGCGGCCGGGTGGGCGGGGAGCTGCAGGTGTGGGGCGCGCCGCTCGACCTGGTCACGGTGGCGGCCACCTGCGGGGCGGCCGAGCTGACGGCGGAGCTCGCCCCGCCGGGCGACACCGGCGGCCGGGCCTTCGAGCTCACGGTGCCGGCCGGTGGGGAACGCCGCGCGTGGGAGGTCCGGGCGGTCGACGCCCGCGGACGACGGCACCGCGTCGCCTGGCCCGTCGAAGGGGTCTTCGGGGACCGCGTCGGCAGCGGGTCGGAAGCGCTCGCCGCGGCGTGGTCCCGTTCGCCCCGCGGGTTCTGCGAGCTGGCGTCCGGGCCACGCCGCCCCGAGGTCACGGCCGTCACCGTCGACGACGGCCGGCTCACCGTCGTCGTGTCGCAGGAGCCGGGGGTCGAGAACTGGGACGGTACGCGGCTGGTCGGCCCGCTCGCCGAAGTGCGCGCCGCCTCGGTCACCCACGACCGGGCCGAAGGCCGCGTCCACCTGGTCTTCTCGCTGCGGGCGTCGCGCTGGGGCGGGCCGGAGCGGCCGCTGCCCAGCGGGGAGTACCGGGTGGTGGCCACGGGGCTGTCCGCGCTGACCTGCGCCGACCAGATGCTGGGCGAGCTGCCCTACGAGCAGCTCACCGGCGACCACCACCTCCTGGTCGGCCGCGCATCCGCCGGGGACCTGGTCATCCGGCTGGAGGCGCCGCGGGCCGACGACGAGTGTGGCCGGTTCGCGCAGGAGCGGCTGCAGGAGTGGTACCGGGGGTTGGAAGCCGAACCGGTCGACGCGGTGCTGTTCCAGAGCTACCGAGGCGAGTTCGCCACCGACAGCCAGGCCGAGATCCACCGCGAGCTGCGCCGACGCGGTGCCGCCCTGGAGCTGATCTGGGGGGTCACCGACCTGTCGGTGGAGGTCCCGGAGGGGGGCCGGGCGCTCCTGATCGAGAGTCGGGAGTGGTACGCCGCCCTGGCGCGCAGCCGCTTCCTGTGCCGCAACATCGACCTCGAGCGCTACTTCGCCAAGCGGGCGCACCAGCGCTACCTGCAGACCTTCCACGGGTACCCGTTCAAGTCGATGGGTGCCTCCCTGTGGCGGGCCCAGGGACGCACCGAGCCGGTCGTGGCCCAGGAGTGCCTCCGCCGCAGCGCCGCCTGGGACGCGATCGTGGTGCCGGAGGAGTTCTGCACCGACTTGTACCGGACCGAGTACGGGTACCACGGAGAGTCCCTGGTCAGCGGCTATCCGCGCAACGACCCGCTGGTCAACGCCGACCCGCGAGCCGTCCGGCGCCGCGTCCTGTCCCAGTTGGGCATCGACGAACGGGCAACCGTCGTGCTGTACGCCCCGACCTGGCGTGACACCGGCGCGACCAGCGCCTGGACCGCCCGGCTGTTCGACGAACTCGACCTGACCTGGTTGGCCGAACGATTGGGCGATGACGTCGCCCTGCTGTTGCGCGGACACAACTACAACCTCCGCGAAGGGCTCGGACCTCGTCCCGGCGCGGTGCACGACGTCTCCTCCTATCCCGAGGTGAACGACCTCATCCTGGCCGCCGACGTCGCGGTCCTGGACTACTCCTCGCTCCGTTTCGACTGGATGCTCACCGGCAAGCCGGTGCTGTTCTTCGTGCCCGACCTGGCCGACTACCTGAGCTCGCGTACGGTGCTGTTCGACTTCGCGCCGACGGCGCCTGGACCGCTGCTGTCCACCACGGCCGAAGTCGCCGCGGCGTTGCTCGACCTGGAGCCGGTGGCGGGCGAGTACGCTGCCGCCCGGGCCGAGTTCAACCGGCGGTACAACCGGCGACACGACGGAGGGGCAGCGGTGAGAGTGGTCGATGGCTTCTTCTAGCCCGCCCGCCGCCACGCCGTACCGCCGACGCGTTCGCGACCTCGTCCTGGACGCGCTGATCGCCGCGGCCGCGCTGCTGGGCGGTGGGCTGGGCCTGGTCGGCTCCACGTTCGGTGCCGCTGCTCGTCGCCGCTGTCGCTCCTCGGGTTGGCCGGCCAACTGGTCCAGACCCGCGTCGGACGCGGGACAGCTCCTGGAGCCCGCTCAACCGCTCGCTCGCGCTGCGCACCGGAGCGGCGGTCGGCGCTGCGCTGTGCCTGGCCGGCCCCGAGGCGAGTGCCTCCAGGGCCCTGGGCGCCGCGCTCGGGCGCCGCCGTCCTCGTCGCCATGATCGCCGTCGAACCGTTCGTGGCCCGGGCCGCACGCTTCGCCGTGCCGGTCGCGGCGCGACTGCCCGGGGTGACGACCCGGCGCTCCCTGCCGGACCTCGGCGTGCCGGCGGTCGCGACGAGCCTGGTCGCGACCGCGGCCGGTCTGCTGCTCGCCGCGATCGGCGCGTCGGCGTGGTGGTGGCCGCTGCTCGGCGTGCTCGCCGTGGTGCCGATCGTCGCCATCACGCTCGAGGGCCGGGCCAAGATCGTCGCCGCCCGGCGGCAGCGCGCGACCGTCCCCCGGGCCCTGGCCGCCTACGCGCCGGACTTCGTGGTCTACACCTCGCGCCCCGACGACGCCTCGTACCAGGTGCTGATGTGGCTGCCCTACCTGCAGCGGGCCGGCCTCCGCTTCGTCATCGTCACCCGCAACGCCGTTCCCGCGCGCGCGCTGGCCGGACTGACCGACGTGCCGGTGATCGAGGCTCGCGGGATGGGCGATGTCGACGGGCTGGTCGTACCCTCCCTCAAGGCTGCGTTCTACGTCAACGCCTCGTCCGGCAACGGGTTGCTGGTCCGGTTCCAACACCTGACCCACATCTACCTGGGGCACGGCGACTCCGACAAGCCGCCGTCCTACAACCCGACGCACGCCATGTACGACCAGATCTTCGCCGCCGGTGCGGCGGCCACCCGGCGGTACGCGGCGCACGGCGTGCACATCGCGCCGGAGAAGTTCCGGATCGTGGGCCGCCCGCAGGTGGAGGGGGTGCGTCCGGCGGCGGGCCCGATCGCCGGGGTCACCCGACCGACGGTGCTCTACGCCCCGACGTGGCGTGGCCACGTGGAAGAGACGATGCTCTACTCGCTGCCCGGAGGCGAGCGGATCGTGTCGGCCCTGCTGGCCCGGGGGGCGACGGTCATCTTCCGCCCGCACCCGTTCAGCTACGACTTCCCCGACGACGCCGCCGCGATCAGCCGGATCCAGGCGTTGCTGGCGACCGACGCCGAGCGCTCGGGTCGCGGCCACCTCTGGGGCCCGGCCGCCGAGTCGGAGCGCGGGATCCTGGACTGCATCAACGACTCGGACGCGATGGTCTCCGACGTCTCCAGCGTCGTCTCGGACTACCTGTTCTCCGGTAAGCCCTTCGCGATGATCGCGGTCCCGTCGGATCCGGATTCGTTCGTCGAGGAGTTTCCGGTGGCGCGGGCCTCCTACGTCGTCCGCGGCGACTTCGCCGACCTGGAGGCGCAGTTGGACCGGATGCTCGGCGCCGATCCGCTGGCGGCCACTCGCACGGCGATCCGGGTCGACTACCTGGGCGACTTCCCGGCCGACAACTACGCCGCAGCGTTCGTCGACAGCGTCCGGCACGTGACCGGCAAGACCGCCGACGACATCCTCGAGGATCGCGGCGACGACACGGGAGAGGATCGCGGCGACGACACGGGAGAGGACGGGGAGCAGACCGGTACCGATGCGGGCGACGAAGGCCGTGAAGCCGAGGATCTGGCCGGCAAGGATGAGAAGGAGAGCGCAGCGGGGTCGAGCCCACAGGCACGGAACTGGTCGGCGTACACCCGCTTCGCCCTGCGGGTCGGGCTGGACCTGACGGGCACCGGTCTGGCTCTGGGCGCCCTGGCCTCCGCGTTGGCCCATGGTCCCGGGTGGCTCACCGTCGCGCTGATCGTGACGTCCGCCTGGGCGGCCTTCCAGTCCGTCTCGGGAACGGTCCTGGTGCCGGACCGCTGGCCCCGACTGCTGACCGAGGGCGACACGACCCGCACCGTCCTGGCGATGACGCTGGTGGCCTTCGCCCACGCCCAGTCCGCGCCGGCTCACCATGCCTGCCCTGGTCGCCGCGGTCGTGCTCGGGGTCGTTGCCGTGCTGGAGCGCCGGATCCGTACGGCGTGGGCGGCCGGGCTGCTGGCACGCCACCTGCCCGGCGCCCTGCCGGAGATCGTCGAGCGGATCCCGCGCGGTGCTCTGCCGTTGCTGGGCGCGCTGGTCACCGTCGTGGGGGCGGTGCTCATCCGGCTGAACGCTCCTGGCTGGTTGTTGCTGGTGCTCAGCCTGGTGTTCGCGGCGTTGGCCCTGGAGGTCATCGTTCGGTCGGTCTGGCGAGCCGCCCAGGTGGAGCGCGCGGAACTGCGGGTGCCGGGCGCGCTCGCGGCCTACGCTCCTCAGTTCGTGGTCTATTTCGCCTCGACGGTGGGCGCCGCAGTACCAGTTGGGCATGTGGCTGCCCTACTTCGTCCGGATCGGCCGGCCGTTCATCATCGTCACCCGGACCGCCCCGATGCTGCGCCAGATCGCCCAGCTCTGCGAAGAACAGGGGCTGGCCGTGCCGCTGATCTACCGGCGTACGCTGCGCAGCGTCGAGGAGGTGGTGACCCCGTCGATGACGGCGGCGTTCTACGTCAACAACGCCCCGCGCAACACCCACCTGGTGGAACGGCGCGAGCTGACCCACATCTGGCTCAATCACGGGGACTCCGAGAAGGCCGCCTGCTTCAACCCGGTGCACGCGATCTACGACCTGATCTTCGCCGCCGGACAGGCCGGCGTCGACCGCTACGCCCGGCACGGGGTCGAGCATTCCCGCGGAGAACTTCGTGATCGTCGGCCGTCCGCAGGTCGAGCTGATCGAGCCTGCCCGGACGGCGATCGGCGATATCACTGCTCCCACCGTGCTCTACGCGCCGACCTGGCAGGGGCCGTTCGCCGACACCCGCGTCTACTCGCTTCCGGTGGGCCGCCAGATCGTCGAGGAACTGATCGCCCGTGGGGCCCGGGTGATCTTCCGCGCCCACCCGTTCAACTACCGCTACGCCGAGGCCACCCGGATGATCACCGAGATCGGGGCGGTGCTCGACGCGGACCGGGCCGTGTCGGGCCGCGACCACCGCTGGGGTCCGGCCGCGGAACGGGAGATGACCGTCGAGGACTGTTTCAACGCCTCCGACGCCATGGTCAGCGACGTGTCGGCCGTGGTGTCGGACTATCTGCACTCCGGCAAGCCGTTCGCGATGGTCTCGGTGGGACGCGAGCCGGAGCAGTTGGTCGTCGACGCCCCGGCCGCGGCGGCGGCGTACGTGCTGCGGGAGGACCTGTCCAACCTGGCCGAGGTCTGCACCGACCTGCTCGGAGCCGATCCTCTCGCCGAGGTGCGGATCAAGACCAAGGTCTACTACCTCGGCGACTTCCCCGACGCGAATTACGCCGACGGATTCCTCGAGGCCGCACGCCGGGTCATCGACGGTGCCGCCGCAGGCGCCTGAGTGCGCCCATTCCGCGTTGGCGTCCGCGGCGATCCGGAGTCACCCGCGATCAGTTCGTGCCCAGGAGGCGGTTCAGCCCGGCGGTGACGTCGCCGACCTCGGGCAGCGGGTGGCCATCGGCGGCCGTCACCGGAACGGCGCCGCTGAGGCTGCTGGTCCAGAAGACCCCTGACGCGGCCGGAAGCTCGGTGGCCGGGCAGCGGCGGATCCGGACCGGGGTCCCGTGCTCGGCGAGCAGGTCGAGCACCTCGCGCCGCGTCACCCCCGGCAACACCCACTCGTCCAGCAGCGGGGTGTTCCAGACCCCGTCGGCGTCCAGCAGGAACAGGTTGCCCCGGGAGGTCTCGGCCAGTGCTGCGGCATCGCTGGTGAAGTAGGGGAGCGCTGGCCCGGCGGCGGTCTCAGCCGCCTGCAGGCCGGACCGGTCGGTCCACTTGTGCCGCCACGTGTGATCGGCGCGCACGGCGAGCGCGAGCGTCGAACGCTCCGGTCGCGGTGGCAGCGTACGGAGGGACAGGTCGACCGCCAGGGTTCCCTCGGCCTCCCGGGCATCCACCCGCAGGCCCGTCCGGTCCGCGTCGGCGTGCCCGACGAGGTCGGCGATGCGGGCCGCCAGGTCGTCGGGCAACCCCAGTCCGTACAGCTCACGGCAGGAGAGGTCCAGCCGGGCGAGGTGCGCGGCCAGCCGTACCGGACGGCCGCGGCGCACCAGGATCGACTCGAAGACGCCCCGGCTCAGCAGCGCCGGGATCGGGGGTTCGGGCTCGGCGGCGAGTGCGGGGTCCAGCCGGGAACCGGCCGCCGCCACCAGGGGGGCCGCCTTGTGCAGGCACTCGTACCACTCCCGGATCGGCACACTGTCCGCCGTGATCCCGCCGCCCACCCCGAGGTCGACGGCGGTTCCGGTCTGCTCGAAGGTCCGGATCAGCACGTTCAACTCCGCCCCCGCAGAAGGGCTGACCAGCCCCAGGCTGCCCGTGTACGCCCCACGCGGCTCGGCTTCCATCGCGGCGATGCCGTGGCAGGCTGCCCCTTTCGGCGCACCGGTCACCGAACCGGGCGGGAACGCCGCGGCGACGACCTGTCCGATCGTGGTCGCCGGGTCGAGCGCGCCCTGCACCGTGGACACCAGATGCCACAGGCCCGGATGCGGCTCGACGCTCAGCAGGCTCGGCACCGTGACCGACCCGGTGAGGCATACCCGGGAGAGGTCGTTGCGCATCAGGTCGACGATCATCACGTTCTCGGCGGCGTCCTTGGCTGAGGCACGCAGCCGGGGCGCATCGACGTCGGCGGGGCCCCGCGGAGCGGTGCCCTTGATCGGCGAGGTCGTGACCAGCCCGTCCTTGAACCCGCAGGAACAGCTCCGGGCTGAAGCTCAGCGCCTGCCGCGGGCCGTCGGCGGTGTCCGGGCCGAGGACGAAGCCCCCGTACGCGGGCTCCAGCCGTTCGGCGATGCCGCCGAAGACCGCCGAAGCACCCGGAGCGGTCCCGGCCAGCCGGGCGTGCAGCCGCAGGCAGAGATTCAGCTGGTAGAAGTCGCCCCGGTGAATCCGGCCGATCACCTGCTCGACCGCACTCAGGTAGGCGTCCCGCGCCGATCCCGCGTCGCCGCCGGCGTCGACGACCCCGATCGGCCATCGCCGCGGGCCGCCGCCCCGTCCGGAGTGGCCCGTGCCCTCGGCATCCAGCCGAGCCAGCACGCTCTGCCACCGGCTGCGTTGGGCGGTGTACTCCGGCGCCCGGCCCGGCAGTCCGAGCGCCTCGAAGCACCACCCCTGACCGGCCCGCCAGCGCAGCAGCGAGTCGTAGAAGGCCAGCACGGTGTGACCGGGCGCATAGCCCAGGCAGGCCAACCAGCCGCCGCCGATCACCTGGCCGAACCCGCCGGTGTCCCCCGTGTCCCCGCCGGTGTCCCCCGTGTCCCCGGCGCCCCCGGTGCCCCCGCTGTCCCCGGTGTCCCCGATGCCGGGCGGCTCGACGGGGTCAGCCAGCTGCGGCAGGTCGTCCAGCCCTGCGGCACCCTCGGCCGCGGAGTCCGGCTGCAGCACGCGCAACGGAGCACGGAAGATCAGGGTCCCGCCGCCGAACCAACGTCCCCACAGCGCGGCGGGACGCTCGTCGTCGCCCAGGGTCGCCAGCACCGACGCGGGACTGGGCGCACCGGCCAGCGGCACCCGGAACGGTCGGGCGCGAAGACTCCGAAGGGTATCGGCGGCGACAGACACGCTCAGCCGGTACCGGCCAGCGCCGCGGCCACCCGTTCGGCACTGCCGCCCAGACCGAGCAGCTCGCTGAGCTCGGCGAACGCCTCCGGCTGGACGGGTGCGGCGGGCAGTTCCAGCCCGTCCCAGGTCACCCCGAGGTCGAGGTCACGCGCCACCGCCACCACGGTTGGGGCCACCGCGAGATAGTCGATCGCCCCGGCGAGCTTGGAGCGGAGTCCGCTGCTGATCGGTGACTGCGGCCCGCTGGCCGCGGCCAGAATCCCCTCCAGGTCGCCGTAGGAGGTGAGCAACGTCGCTGCGGTCTTGTCACCGATGCCGGACACTCCGGGCAGCCCGTCGGAGGCGTCACCGCGCATCGTGGCGAAATCGACGTACGCGGCGGCGGGAATGCCGTACTTGGCCTGCACCCAGGCATTGTCGACGATCTCGTGCCGGCCGACACCGCGAGCGATGTAGAGCACCCGCACCTGGCGGGCGTCGTCGACCACCTGGAACAGGTCCCGGTCGCCGCTCACCACGTCCACCGGCATCGGCGCGGTGGCCGCCAGCGTGCCGATCACGTCGTCGGCCTCGTACCCGTTCCGGCCGACCACCGCGATGCCGAGCGCCTTCAGCACGGCGAGGATGTACGGCACCTGGACGGCGAGTCCGTCCGGCGCCTGTTCTGGCGCGGTGCCTGACGAACTCGCCATCTGCGCGATGACGCCGTCGCCGGAGCCGGCGACCCGGTGCGCCTTGTACGAGGGGATCAGCGCTACCCGCCACTGCGGGCGCCAGTCGTTGTCCCAGCAACAGGCCAGGTGGCTCGGCTGATAGACCGACACCAGGCGGGCGATGAAGTCCAGCAGACCGCGCACCGCATTCACCGGAGTGCCGTCCGGACCGCGAAAAGAATCGGGTACACCGAAATAGGCACGAAAATACAGCGACGCGGTGTCCAGAAGCATTAGTTTGCGTGAACGCACACCCGAATACTGGCACGATAAGCCGCATGGAGAATCTCGACCGTCGCATTCTTGCGCTGCTCGCGCGAGACGGCCGGATGTCCTACACCGACATCGGCAAGGAGACCGGGCTCTCCACCTCGGCCGCCCAGCAGCGCGTCCGACGACTGGAGCAGCGCGGGGTCATCAAGGGCTACGCCGCGGTGCTCGACGCCGCCGAGCTCGGTTTGCTGGTCACCGCGTTCGTGGCGATCAAGCCGTTCGACCCGAGCGAGGCCGACGACGCCCCGGAACGGCTGCGGGACATCGCCGAGATCATCTCCTGCTACTCGGTGGCCGGCGACGCGAGCTACCTGCTGAAGGTCCAGGTCGCCACCATGGCCGAGCTGGAGGCGTTGCTCGCCCGCATCCGTGCCGACGGCAAGGTCTCCACCCACACCACCACCGTGTTGTCGATCCCGTACGAGGATCGCCCGACCCTCTGACCACTGACCCGTGACCACTCCGACCCGGGATGGCGGACCACGCGATGGCGTCTGATCCTGCGGCGACCGGGTTGATCCTGTCCGGGGCCCGGGTGTACGCCCCGGACCGCCCCGGAGCGAGCGCCGTCGCCGTCCGCGACGGCCGGATCTGTTTCGTCGGCGACGACCTCGGAGCGCGGGCCGCGGCCCCGGGAGCGCCCGAGGTGGCACTGTCGGGCCGGCTGGTGACCCCCGCCTTCGTGGACGCCCACCTGCACGCGATCCAGACCGGACAACTCATGGCCGGCCTGGACCTGCACGCGGTGTCGAGCCGGGAGGAGGTGCTCGGCCGGGTCCGTGCGTACGCGCGCAGCCCACCCACAGGCGTCGCTGGTGTTCGGTCAGGGCTGGGACGAGCGCGGCTGGCCCGATCCCACGCCGCCGACCCGGAGCGAACTGGACCGGGCGGCGCCCGGCCGCCCGGTCTACCTGGCCCGGGTCGACGTGCATTCCGCGGTCGTGTCCTCGGCGCTGCTGGACCGGCTCGGGAACCTCACCGACCTGGCCGGGTTCCGCTCCGACGGCCTCCTCACCCGGGACGCCCATCACCGCTGCCGCACTGGAATGGACCAGCTCTACACCGACGCGGACCGTCGAGCCTGCGCGCGGTGCCGCGCTGCGCGCCGCTGCGGCCCAGGGCGTGGCCACGGTGCACGAGCTCGGCGGCCCGCATCTGGGGCCGCTGGAGGACCTCCGCCGGGTGAGCGACGTGGCGGCCGAACTGGGCCTCGGTGTGGTCACCTACTGGGGCGAACTCGCCTCGACTGACGCGCTCGAACGCGCCCGCGCCGTCGGGGCGGCGGGCCTGGCCGGTGACCTGTGCGTGGACGGCGCCATCGGCTCCCACACGGCCGCACTGACCGAGCCCTACGCCGACGCGCCGACACGCGGCGTGCGCTACCTCGGTGACGCCGAGATCGCCGAGCATGTCGTGGCGTGCACCGCGGCAGGACTGCAGGCAGGCTTCCACTGCATCGGCGACGACGCGGTCACGGCGGCGGTCGACGGGCTGCGCCGAGCGGCGCGGACCCTCGGAGCCGACCGTGTCCGGTCCGCGCGCCACCGGCTGGAGCATGTCGAGATGCTGGCCGAGTCCGACATCGCCACCCTGGCCGATCTCGGGGTGGTCGCCAGCATGCAACCGGCCTTCGACGCCGCCTGGGGCCCGGCCGGGGAGCTGTACCAGCAGCGCCTCGGGGTCACGCGCGCTCGCGCCATGAACCGGTGCGGCTCGCTGCACCGGGCCGGGGTCATCCTCGCGTTCGGCACCGACGCTCCCGTCACCCCGCTCGCCGGTTGGGCCACCGTTCGTGCCGCCGTCCAGCACTGCGAACCCGGTGAGCGGATGAGCCTGGCCGCCGCTTTCGACGCGGCCACCCGCGGCGGCCACCGGGCCGCGCGTTCCGACGCTGCGGGGGTCATCCGGCCGGGGCAGCGTGCCGACCTCGCGATCTGGGAAAGGGGATCGGCCGTCCTGGGTGCGAGCGGCCTCCCCGAGGTCGCCGAGGGACCACTGCCGGAGTGCGCGGCCACCCTCAACGCCGGACGCACCGTGTTCTCCTCCGCCGATCTTGCCGTCGGTCTCCGCCGGCTGTTCGATCCCCGATTTTCGCCGCCGATCGCGCTGTGGGAGGTGGGTAGGCTCGGCGCGTGTCCCAGCCTGTCGTGACCGCACCGCCCCTCGACCGGGCGGCCCCGGCCGAAGCGGAGCCCGCGCGACCCGGCGGCTGGCTCGGACGCCGCGGACCCGCTTCGATCGTGGTGCTGCTGGCCGGCGTCGCGGTCGGGCTCAGCTGGGAGCCGTACGCGCTCTGGCCGTTGCTGCTGGTCGGCCTCCCGGGGTTCACCCTGGCGGTGCGCGGGCAGCAGCCCCGTCGGGCGTTCGGGCTCGGCTACCTGTTCGGGTTGGCGATGCTGACCGTCACCATCAGCTGGGTGCACGTGCTCGGAGTGTGGATCGCGGCGCTGCTGATCGCCTTCGAGTCGGTGTTCTTCGGCCTGCTCGCGGTCGCGATCAGCCTGGTCGGACGACTGCGCTGGTGGCCGTTGGCGGCGGCCTGCTGCTGGGTGGGCGTGGAGTACGCCTACTCCCGCATCCCGTTCGGCGGCTTCGGTTGGAGCCGGCTCGGCTACGCCGCGGTGGACACGCCGCTGGCCGGCTACTTCCCGCTGATCGGCGTGGCCGGGGTCTCGTTCCTGGTCGCCCTGGTCGGCCAGCTGATCGCCTGGGGGGTGCTGAGGACGGCGCGCCCGCCCGCTGCACGCCCGTCGCGCGCGCTCCCGGCCCTGATCGCCGCGGTGGCCCTGATCGCTGCGGGCGGCGTCCTGCGCGCAGTCACCGCTCCCGCCCCCGCGACGGCCGGCAGCATCTCGGTCGGCATCGTGCAGGGCAACATCCCCGGGCGCGGCATCGAGGCGATGGGCCGGGCCCGGTCGGTGACCAACAACCACCTGTCCGAGACGGTCAACCTGCTCACCCGGGCCCGCCTCGGACAGCTGCCGATGCCGGACTTCCTGCTCTGGCCGGAGAACTCCACCGACATCGATCCCACCCGGGACGCGCAGACCCGGCTCACCGTCGAATCGGCCGTGGCCCTGGCCGGACGACCCATCCTGGTGGGCGCGGTGATGGAGGGGCCCGGGCCGGACGAGCGGCAGACCAGCGCGTTGTGGTGGGATCCGGCGGCGGGCGTCACGGCCCGCTACGACAAGCAGAATCTGGTGCCGTTCGGCGAATGGATCCCGTTCCGCCGCCAACTGCTGCCGGTGTTGCCGATCCTGGCCCAGGTCGGGGCGCAGTCCGTTCCCGGCACCCGGCCGGGCGTGCTGGACGTGGCGGTCGACGGACGGCCGATCAGGGTGGGCGACGTGATCTGCTTCGAGCTGGCCTACGACCAGACCGTCTATTCCGCTCTGACCAACGGCGCCCAGGTGCTGATGGTGCAGAGCAACAACGCCACGTACGGCGGCACCGGGCAGATCGAGCAGCAGTTCGCGATCACCCGGGCGCGCGCGATGGAGTCCCGTCGCGAGATCGCGGTGGCGACCACCAACAGCGTGTCCGGATTCATCTCCGCCGACGGCCGGGTCCAGCAGCGGACCGAGGAGTTCACCGCGGCCAGCATGGTGGTCGACATGCCGCTGCGGTCCGAGCTCACCCCGGCTCTGACGGTGGCACCGTGGCTGCAACGACTGCTGGCGGCGATCGCATCGGTCGGGATCCTCGCCGGAGGGCTGGCGGGTCGGCGTGGGCGCGGCAGTCAGGTGGGCCAGGATAGGGGCGGACGCGGCCCGGGGCACCTGACCTCCGGCAGCCGACGTCGTCGAGCGGTGGACCAAGCGGGGGAGGCAGCCGGGTGAACGACCTGGGACGGATCCTGGTGATCATTCCGACCTACAACGAGGCCGAGAACATCGGCCGGATCGTGGCCCGCGTGCGTGCCAGCGTGCCCGAGGCCCACATTCTGGTGGCCGACGACCACTCACCCGACGGCACCGGCGACCTGGCCGACGATCTCGCTGCCGCGGACGACCAGGTGCACGTGATGCACCGGCTCGGCAAGGAGGGGCTCGGCGCGGCGTACCTGGCGGGGTTCGAATGGGGCCTGAACGCCGACTACGACGTGCTGGTGGAGATGGACGCCGACGGCTCCCACCAGCCGGAGCAACTGCCCGACCTGCTGGCCGCTCTGCACAACGCCGATCTGGTCCTGGGATCGCGCTGGGTCCGCGGGGGGAGCGTGGTCAACTGGCCCACCTCGCGCAAGGTGCTGTCCCAGGGCGGAAACCTCTGGACCCGGATCATGCTCGGCATCCCGCTCCGCGACGCCACCGGTGGTTACCGCGCCTTCCGACGGGAGACGTTGCTCGGTCTCGGCCTGGACAATGTCGCCTCGGCGGGCTACTGCTTCCAGGTGGACCTCGCCTGGCGTGCGCTGAAGGCGGGATTCCGGGTCGCGGAGGTGCCGATCACCTTCGTGGAGCGCGAATACGGCGACTCGAAGATGAGCCAGCGGATCGTCGTGGAAGCCCTGCTGCGAACCACCGCGTGGGGCATCGCCCACCGCGCCCAGCAGCTCCGCAGGGCGACGGGGAAGCGGCGGGCCGAGGTGGGCGCGTGAAGCTTCGGCGCGGCTGGCCGCTGGTCCTCCTGGTGGTCCTGCTGGTCGGCATTCCGCTGGCTGAGCTCTGGCTGGTGATCCAGATCGGCCGTCAGATCGGCCCCTGGCCCACCGTGCTCATCCTGGCGGGCGGGGCCCTCCTCGGCGGCTGGCTCGTTCGACACGAAGGTGCGAAAGCGTGGACGGCCCTGAACCAGGCCTACCGGACAGGGCGGGTGCCGACCGGCGAACTGGCCGATGCGGCATTGATCCTGGTCGGCGGGGTCCTGCTGCTGGTCCCCGGATTTCTGACCGATGTGATCGGATTCGCCTTCCTGCTCCGCTGGACCCGCCCGCTGGCCCGCAAGCTCATCGCCTTCTTCGTCGCCCGTCGGATGAGCCGGCTGGGAGTGCCGGTCGCACGAGCCAGAATGGACCGGACGAACCTGATCGAAGGAGAGACCGACGAACCGGCCGCCGCCGGGAGGGCGCGCTCCGGGCCACGGGGAAGACGCAGCGGGGGACGTCATCGCGGGCGAGATCGAGGATCGGCGCTGACCGGTGTCGTCCGCTGACCGTCTCGTGCTCACCGGTGTCGGGGCTTACCGGTGTCGAGGGCGATTACCGCGTCGAGGCCGCCTACCCGACTCGACAGCGCCTCATTTCGCGACATCGACCGGTAGACGGCCCCGGCATACCCGGCCCCCGCCGGGTCAAGCGATGATCACACCCGGATCAAGCGGTCTTCTTCGAGCGGGTGGTGCGGGAGAAGGCGGTCGAGCCCAACTCGCCCGAGCGCAGCAGATTGAGCCGCTCGGCGAGCAGATCCTCGAGCTCGGCGATGGAGCGCCGCTCACGCAGCATGTCCCAGTGGGTGCGTACCGGCTTCTCCTCCTTGGCCTCCGGCCGCTCGCCGTCGGACCGCAGCGACTCCGCTCCGCAGCGCGGGCACTCCCACAGGGCCGGGATGTCGGCCTCCGCAGAGAACACCAGCGAGAAGTGGTGCTGGCGCGGGCAGTCGTAGCCCACCTCCTGCCGGGCGGCGAACTCGACGCCCGCCTCGTCCTCGAAGCTCTTGGCACCGAGCCCGGTGCCTCTCAATGAACGATCAGCCATGAGCACAACCTCCGTCTAGGGTTCTCACGTTTGCCTTGGGTTCTCACGTTTGCCTGCCCTGAACGGTTCAACTCGCCATCGGGCGAATATGTTCCGCACAGCTCCGTCGAGCGGTATTCGGAGACCAGCCTCAGTCGGATGCCCCGGGGGCCGAATGTGGTGATTTCACCTTGCTCAGGGCGAGGGCCCCCGCCAGCAGCACCAGAGCGATACCCACGATACCGATGCGGTCTGAGAACAACCATGAGAACAGCGCGAAAAGTCCAGGGGCGAGGAAGGACGCCGCCCGACCGGTGGTGGCGTAGAGCCCGAACATCTCCCCTTCACGTCCCGGCGGTGCGACCCTGGCCAGGAACGATCGCGAGCAGGATTGGGCCGGCCCGACCCACAGGGTCAGCAGGAGCCCGAAGATCCAGAACATGGTGCTGCCGCGAGCGAAGAGCAGGATGAGCGAGGTGGTGATCAGGCCGATCAGGGCCATCATGATGACCCGCTTCGGGCCGATCTTGTCCTCGAGCCTGCCGAAGCCCAGCGAGCCGAGCCCGGCGATGACGTTGGCGGCGATGCCGAAGATGAGCACGGTGGCCGGGTCGAGCCCGTAGACGCTCACCGCCAGGATGGCGCCGAAGGCGAACACCGCCGCGAGCCCGTCGCGGTAGAGGGCGGAGGCGATCAGGAAGTAGACCGAGTTGCGGTCTCGCCGGTACAGGCTCTTCACGTCGTCGATCAGGATCACGTACGAGCGGAGGAAGCTGACCCGCCGCCGAGCAGGGCCCGGCGGCGTCTCGGGCACCGCGAACAGCACCGGCAGGGCGAACACCGCGAACCAGACCGCCGAGAAGACCGCGACAGTCCTGATGTTCAGCCCGCCCTCCGACGTCACGCCGAACCAGCCGACGTCGGGGGCGATGAACCCGACGTAGCAGATCAGCAGCAAGAAGATGCCGCCGAAGTAGCCGAGCGACCAGCCGAAGCCCGAGATGCGACCGACGGTCTCCGGCGTCGACACCTGCGGCAGCATCGCGTTGTAGGAGACGCCGGCGAATTCCTGGAAGATGGCGCCCGCGGCGAGCAGGGCGAGCGCGATCCACAGATAGGACTGCTCGTTGCGGACGCTGAACATCGCCAGCATCACCGCCACCACCATCCCCGTCCAGATCGCCAGACTGCGCTTGCGGCGACCCCCTGCGTCGGCCCGCTGTCCGGTGATCGGCGCGATCAGCGCGATGACCAGGCCGGCGGCGGCACTGGAGATGCCGAGCCAGGTGTTGGCAGTGAGTCCGGCGACGGTCTTCCCTTCGCCGATCACGCCGCGGACGATGTACGGGGCGAACACGAAGGAGGTGATGACCGCGTTGAACGAGGCGGATCCCCAGTCCCACAGGCCCCACGCCAGCACCGTCCGCCGTTGGATCGGCGCCCGGGTGGCCCCGTGTTCCGCGATCGTCATTCGTCCTCCACTCGCGCCGCAGGTTCCCCCGGCCCCTCCACCTTGACCCATGTCCTCAGCTCCACAGGCCGCGGGCCACCAACACCTCCTTGAGGGTGTCGATCCGGTCGGTGAAGATGCCGTCGACCCCGGCGTCGATGAGCCTGTCCATCTCCTCGGAGTCGTCCACGGTCCAGATCTGGACCCGCTTGCCTGCGCGGTGGACCGCCTCCACCAGGGCGGGGGTGAGGATCCGGACCTCCCGGCCCAGCAGCCGGTGGGTGACCGGCATCTGCAGGGCCGGCGCCGGAGTGTTCAGCACTCGGGTCAGCCAGGGCGCGAACCGGTTCGCGGCGACCCCGATCGGGCTCGCCGCGGAGGCGACGCGCGGGCCGAGCAGGCGGCGCAGCGCGTACAGGCGGCGGATGCCGAACGAGCTCACGCAGACCCGGTCGTACGCATCGTGCTCGGCGATCGTGTCGGCGAGCAGGGCGACCGCGCGAGCGGACTTGGCGTCGACGTTGAAGCGGGCGTCGGGAAAGGCGGTGAGCAGGTCGGCGAACCGCGGGATCGGATCGACTCCGTGGATGCGCGCTTCGGCCACCTGCGCGTACGGCAGTTCGTGGATGACCCCGGTGCCGTCGGTGATGGGGGACAGCTCGCTGTCGTGGAAGGCGAGGAGCACCCCGTCGGTGGTGGCGTGCACGTCGGTCTCGAGGTAGCGGTATCCCAGGGCGACCGCTTCGCCGAAGGCGTGCAAGCTGTTCTCGCGGTGCAGGTTGGGTGCGTAGTTCGCCCCGCCCCGGTGCGCGTACGCGGCGAACGGCGCATCGAAGTAGGGGTAGTCGGCCGCCTTCATCGGTGGTGCCGCACGGCCGGGCCGGTCGCCGCTAGACGCCGGGCAGGCGCCGCAGCAGCGCCTCGAGGTCCATCGGCAGCCAACGGGGTGGACCGAGGGTCAGCATGTACCCGTAGCCCACGGCCCCGCAGGCGACCAGGAACGCGCACCAGTAGAGCAGCTGGCGGCGCCGGGGAAGCAGCCGGAAGTGGTGCAGCGCGAGCTTGAACCGCTGCATCAGCCGGTTGGCCCACAAGAACTCGCTGGACCAGATGGCGAGCCCGAGGAGCACCAGGGGGATCCCGCCCGGTCCGGGGAGCGGTCCGCTGACGAAGCCGAGACAGACCAGGATCAGCCCCGCGAAGCCGACGGCGACGCGATAGAAGGCCAGCTTGGTCGGGTTCTGCCGGATCTTCCGGCGCCAGCGCCAGCGATCCTCCTGCGGCTCAACCAGGACGTGATGCTCGTGGTGATCATGAGGAGCTTCGTTCGGCGCCTCGCGGTGATGATCATGGAATCCGGCTCTGGGCGACCGGATTCTCCGACTCGCGGCGAGGCAGCGTCGGACAGCGTGGCGCGACGGTGCAGCGTGGCCGTCGGGCGTTCGGAGTCGATGGAATCACTGTCCTCGACGCCGGCCGACATGGGCACCACTCTAGGGTGACGGCCAAAATGCGCCGGGTCGCGGGCCCGACCACCGGCGTCGGTGCTCAGCTTCGGCTCTCGAGCCCGCCGAGCGCGGAACCGAACCGTCCCGAACCTGCCGGCACCGGCACCCCGCCCCGTCCGGGCACCCAGGAACGGCTGTCACCACCATTCGCGACCACAAAGACCGAACCGGCTCCCTGCCGCGTGCTGCTGATGGCCCACACGGCCTCGTGTTCGCCCTCCATGGCGGCGAGGGTGCTACCGAACTGGTTGCCCGCGGCCACCGCACCTGGGGTGCCTGCGCTGTTCTCGGTATAGCTGCGAACCGGCGAGAGGACAGCCGCGACGGCGGCCTGCTGGACCATCCCGGCGTCAACCACCGAGCCGACGTCCTCGTACGGTATGCCGATCAGCAGACCGATCTCAGCCTCTCCGGTGCTCGGCCGCATGGCCAGCGAGAAGCCGAACCGGTCACCCGTCTCAGGGCTTCCGGCGAAGCCCGCCGTCGCCTGGGTCAGGTCGTCACGGGCGTGCACGCCGTCCAGTTCGCTGCGCAACATCGTCACCGAGCCGGCGTCGACCACCGAGCCGACGTCCTCATACGGGGTGCCGACGGCGAGCCATCGCGGCGCGGTGCGACCGTCCGCGGTACCACCGCTCCTGGTCTCGTGCACCGCAAGGCTCCAGCCGAAGGCGTCGCCGGCCTCGGCGACGCCGATCACGCCGGGCGTGTCCTGGGAGACCTGCTCGAGGGCGAACGTCTCGTCGTAGAACAGGCTCACGGTGCCGGCTCCGTCCTGCCCGCTCACCGCGTCGCCGGGTGCGCCCATCACGTACGTCCATTGGGGTCCGGCGAGCACGTCGCCGGTGAAAGGCGCATTGAGCTGAGCGATCAACAGCGCCGCGCCGAGCCGGTCGCCGGCCTCAGCGGTCCCTGGCAACGCGGTCAACCAGGCGCCGGACGTCCCGCCCTGCCGGAAGGTCGTCCTGAGCCGCCACGCGCCGCCGGCGTAGCCGAAGGCCTCGACCACCCCGGCGTCGATGGCCGCTCCGAGGTCCTCGCCCGGCGCCCCGGCGGCTGCGAGCGATCCCGACTCGTCGCCTCCGGAGTCCCCCGCCGCGACGGTGTAACCGAACTGGTCACCGACCTCGGCCTGGCCGGCCAGGTCATCCTGGCTGAGCGAGACGCTCGACAAAGTAGCCGTCCCCGCCGCACCGGCGAAGGACAGCACATGGACGGCGCCGGCGTCGGCGACCGAGCCGACGTCCTCGCCCGGTGAGCCGACCACGACCTGGGCCTTCCCGTCTCCGGTCAGGTCGTCGATCGCCAACGACCATCCGAAGTGGTCACCAGCCTCGGGGGTCCCGATGACGCCGGCCGTCGCCTGGGTCACGATCTGACGCTTCCCCTCACCGATCAGGCAATCCGAGTCGCCGAAGAGAATCACGATCGCGCCGGCTTCGGCCTTGCCGTTCACCGTGGCGTACGGGTCGCCCACCACGGCGTCGTCGAGGCCGTCGGCATTCACGTCGACGTCGCTCTCCGGGGTCTGCGGGCAGGTGAAGGCGCTTGCCGGCTGAGGCGCTCCCGTGCCCAGCAGCAGCGTGGTCGCGAGGCCGGCGCCGGCCAACAGCGCCGTCAGGCTCGTGCGCTTCACGACAGGGACTCCAGCCCGGTCAGGGCCCAGCCGAAGCGACCCGAGCCGGCCGGAACCGGGATCCCGCGTGTGCCGGGCACCCAGGACCGGGTCACGTTCTCGCGGTCCACCACGAAAACCGAGCCGGCCTTCTGGTAGGGGCTCGCGATGGCAAAGATCGACTCGCCCACGCCTCGTGATCCGGCCACGGCGAGGCCGAAGCGGTTGCCGGCGGCCACGGTCCCCGGGGTGCCGGCTGAGTTCTCGGTGTAGCTGCGGACGGGTTGCACCTCGGCGCTGAAGGGAAAGAGGGTTGCGGTCTGCACCATCCCGGCGTTGGTGACCGCGCCGACGTCCTCGTACGGGACCCCGATGACCAGGCCGGCCGTGCTCAGATCTTCTGGACGGAGTCCGACCGAGTGGCCGAAGCGGTCGCCGGGCTCCGCGGCCCCATCGAAACCAGCAGTGTTCTGGGTGAGCGCGAGCCGGCCCTTCAGTCCCGCCACCCCTTCGTCCTCGCTCACCAGGGTGACCGCCCCGGCGTCAGCGAGCGGGCCGACGTCCTCGCCGGGGGCGCCGACGACGAGGGCCTGCGGCTGGTTGTCGAGCAGTTCGCGAAAGGCCAACGCCAGGCTGTGTCCGAACTGGTCACCGACCTCGGCGACGCCCGGTACGCCCGTCGTCTCCTGGGTGATCAGCTGTTCGTATCCGCTCACGTCGTCCCAGACGGTGACCGACCCGGAGTTGTCCACCAGCGTGGGGGAGCCTTCCAGCTGCACCGTGTCGCCCGGGGCACCGGCCAGAACGGTCACCGGGGAGACGGCCGTGTCGGCGCCGTCGGTGACCGTGACAGGGCCAACCAGGACTGAACCCCCGAAGCGGTCACCAGGCTCGGGAACTCCGGGCAGCACGGTGCCCTGCTGCCAGCGGTGGCGGGAGCTTCCCTCGCCGTCGTAGCTGATCGAGTAGACGACGCCGGCGTCGGCAGCACCCCCGACGTCTCGGCCCGGCGCGCCGATGGCGACGACCGCTTGGCCGCTGCCGCGGCGATTCGCGGCCGCGACGGCGTATCCGAAGTGGTCCTCCGCACTCACCGCGGCGCCGAAGTCGTCCTCCAGCACCTCCCCGCCGGCCTTGCCCAGCCCGCCGTTGCCGTCGGGAACGAAGGAGACGATATGCACGACTCCGGCGTCGGCAACCGATCCGACATCTTCGCCCGGGGATCCGACCACAATGTCCGCACAGCCGTCCCCGCTGATGTCGTCGACCGCGACCGACCAGCCGAAGTGGTCTCCCGCCTCCGGAATACCTGGGATCCCGGCCGTGGCCTGGGTGAGGAGGGCACGCTTACCCTCCCCGATCCGTCGGTCCGCGTCGCCGTACAGGATGACGACAGCACCCGCTCCAGCACGGCCGTTCACGGTCGCGTACGGGTCGCCCACCACGGTGTCGTCGTAGCCGTCGCCGTTCAGGTCCAGGTCGCTTTCGGTCACGCGGCACACATCGACCGCGGATGCGGTCTCGACGCCGACGAGGACGCAAGCGGCCAGTGCGAAGCTGATCGTGAGTGCGGTCCGTTGGATAAGGGTCTGCCTGCTCGCGTCGGCACTGCTCACGTCGGGCACCGCTTGCCTGGGGGATGGATCTCCTTCACGGTACGCCCGATCAGCAGGTTTGGCTCCTGTGCAGAGTGGAAGAATGCGGCCGTGCCCACCATCTTGTCCATCCAGTCGTCGGTGGCGTATGGGCACGTCGGCAACAGCGCCGCGGTGTTCCCGCTGATGCGGATGGGGGTGGAGGTCTGGCCGGTATTGACGGTGCACTTCTCCAACCACACCGGCTACGGCTCCTGGCGCGGACCGTTTCTGGCGGCCGCCGACATCGCCGAGGTCGTACGCGGGATCGACGAGCGTGGGGTACTCGGCCAGGTCGATGCGGTGCTTTCCGGCTACCAGGGTGGCGAGGATGTCGGCCTGGTCATCCTGGAGGCCGTGGACCTGGTGCGGCAGCGCAATCCGCGGGCGATCTACTGCTGCGACCCGGTGCTCGGCGATGTCGATCGCGGCTTCTACGTCCGGCCCGGCATCCCGGCGCTGATGCGCGAGCGGGTGGTGCCGGCGGCGCAGGTCATCACGCCGAACCAGTTCGAGCTGGAGGCACTGACCGGCTCACCGACCACGACACTGGCGGAGGTGCTGGCCGCGGCCGACGCGGCCCGAGCGCTGGGTCCGGACATCGTGCTGGTCACCAGCGTGGTGCACCGCGATGGCGCCCCCGGCACCATCGACATGGTCGCCGTCGACCCCGGCGGAGCCTGGGTGGTCACCACCCCGCTGCTGTCGCGTACGTTCACCGGCGCCGGCGACGTCACCGCCGCCACTTTCCTGGCTTCCCTGCTGCGGACCCGTGACGTCACCGCCGCCCTCGCGCACACGGCCGCTGTGGTCTACGGCCTGCTACGGACCACCGTCGAGTCCGGCCGATCCGAGCTGGCCCTGGTCGAGGCTCAGGACGAACTGGTCCACCCCTCCCGCACCTTCGAGCCCCTCCGCCTCCGGTAGCCACCCGCCCTGCCTCGTACCCATCGCCGCGGGACCCGACCCCATCACCCCGGGCGCGACCCCATCGCCCCGCGCGACCTACGTCCCCATCGCCCCGGGCCCGGCCCCATCGCCCCGCGCGACCTACGTCCCCATCGCCCCGGGAACCTACGTATACATAGGTTTCCCCTGCATTGCACAGGTTGCAACCTGTGCAATGTGCAAGGAATCCACGTATACGTAGGTTCCCGTCAGGCGGTGTCGGTGGGCAGCGTGCAAGTAGCGCGGCGCGGCAGGCCAGCGGGATGACGGCTCAGAGCCGGGCGCGAGGGCTTGGAGCGTCCCGCCGCGGGGTCCGTCGGTCAGTCCCGGAAGACCTCGATGTTCGCGCCGAGCGCGTTCAGCCGGTTGGCGAGGTCCTCGTAGCCGCGGTTGATCACGTAGACGTCGCGCAGCACCGACTCGCCGCGGGCGGCGAGCATGCCGAGGAGGATGCAGACGGCCGGCCGCAGCGCCGGCGGGCACACGACCTGCTGTCCGCGCCACCGCGTCGGGCCCTCGACGATCACCCGGTGCGGGTCGAGCAACTGGACGCGGGCGCCGAGCCGGTTGAGCTCGGTGAGGTAGATCGCACGGTTCTCATAGACCCAGTCGTGGATGATCGTCTTGCCCTCGGCCGTGGCCGCGATCACCGCGAAGAAGGGCAGGTTGTCGATGTTCAGGCCGGGGAAGGGCATCGGGTGGATCTTGTCGATCGGCGAGCGCAGGTGCGAAGGCCTCACGGTCAGGTCCACCAGCCGCGTGTGTCCGTTGGCCGCGACGTACTCCTCGGTGAGCGAGAAGTCCAGACCCATCTCCTCCAGGATCGCCAGTTCGATCTCCAGGAACTCGATCGGCACCCGCTGGATGGTCATCTCCGACTCGGTCACGATCGCTGCGGTCAGCAGGCTCATCGCCTCGATCGGGTCTTCCGACGGTGCGAACTCCACGTCGGCGTTGATGCTCTCCACCCCGTGCACCCGCAGCGTGGTGGTGCCGATGCCGTCGATCTCCACGCCGAGGTGGGTGAGGAAGACGCAGAGGTCCTGCACCATGTAGTTGGGACTGGCGTTGCGCAACACGGTCACGCCGGGATTGAGCGCCGCGGCCAGGAGCGCGTTCTCGGTCACGGTGTCGCCGCGCTCGGTCAACGTGATCGGTCGCGTCGGCTCGACCGATTCGTCCACCGTGCAGCGGTAGAACCCGTCCGTCGGCACGACGTCGAGCCCGAAACGGCTCAGCACCTGCAGGTGGGGCTCGATGGTGCGGGCGCCGAGGTCGCAGCCGCCGGCGTAGGGGAGGTTGAAGTCGTTGTAGGAGTGCAGCAGCGGCCCGAGGAACATGATCACCGAGCGGGTCCGGCGGGCCGCTTCCAGGTCCATCGAGTCCAGGTCCAGTTCGTCCGGCCGGATCAGTTCGAGGTCGCTGCCGCCGGAGAGCCACCGAGCCGACACGCCGATGCTGGTCAGCACCTCCAGGATGCGGTTGACCTCTTCGATCCGCGCGATGCCCCGGATGACCGTACGGCCCCGGTTGAGCAGGCTCGCGCAGAGCAGCGCGACCGCGGCGTTCTTGGAGGAGCGCACCTCGATGGTGCCGTTCAGCTTGGTGCCGCCGGTCACCCGCAGGTGCTGAGGCCCGCTCGAACCGACCGAGATCAGCGGCGATTCCAGCGCCTCGGCGATCCGGCTCACCATGTCCAGACTCAGATTCTGGCCACCGGCCTCAATCCGGTGCACCGCGCTCTGGCTGGTGCCCAGCACGTCGGCCAACTGGTTCTGGGTCAGGCCACGGTGCTTGCGTGCGTCGCGGATCAGACCGCCGATCCTGTCCAAGTAGGTTTCCGTCACGTTAAGCACGATAACTCATATGTGAGATTTTCTCCGAACCCTCTGCGTGTCGAGGCAGGGCGGGCGGCGGGATTGTCGGCACGCCAGCCGCAGGCATACGGTCTTTCGACGGTAACAGGCCGGTGCTCGCCGACCAAACCTGCGCCCTACAGTAAGGCGCATGACCGCACACTTTGACGTCGTCGTGCTAGGTGCCGGCCCCGGGGGATACGTGGCCGCCGTACGGTGCGCCCAGCTCGGCCTCAAGACCGCCATCATCGAGTTGAAGTACTGGGGCGGGGTGTGCAACAACGTGGGCTGCATCCCGACGAAGTCGCTGCTGCGAAACGCCGAGATCGCGCACATCTTCAACCACGAGGCGGACACCTTCGGCATCAGCGGCGAGGTCACCTTCGACTTCGGCTCGGCCTGGAAGCGGAGCCGTACGACGGCCGATCGGATGGCCAAGGGCGTGCACTTCCTGATGAAGAAGAACAAGATCACCGAGATCGACGGCTGGGCCACCTTCGCCGACGACCACACCTTCAGCGTCGAGCTCAACCAGGGCGGCTCCGACACGGTCACCTTCGACAACGTCATCATCGCCGCGGGTGCCACCACCCGGCTGTTGCCGGGGACGTCGCTGAGCGATCGCGTGGTCACCTACGAAGAGCAGATCATGACCGACAGCCTCCCCGGATCGATCATCATCGCCGGGGCCGGGGCGATCGGGGTCGAATTCGCGTACGTACTGGCCAACTACGGCGTCGACGTCACCATCGTGGAGTTCCTGGACCGGATGGTCCCGCTGGAGGAGCCGGAGGTGTCGGCGGAGCTGGCCAAGGCGTACAAGAAGCTGGGGGTCAAGGTGATGACCGGCACCAAGGTCGAGGCCATCGACGACAGCGGAGACAAGGTCAAGGTGACGGTCTCCCCGGCCAAGCCGGCGTCCGGCGGAGCCGGTCAGCAGGTGCTGGAGGCCGACAAGGTGATGCAGGCCATCGGCTTCGCGCCGCGCACCCAGGGCTACGGGCTCGAGGCGGCCGGAGTCGACCGTCACCGACCGCGGAGCGATCGAGATCGACGACTACATGCGGACCAACAAGGCCCACATCTACGCGATCGGTGACTGCACCGGCAAGTTGCTGCTCGCCCACACCGCGGAGGCGCAGGGCGTGATCGCCGCGGAGACCATCGCCGGCGCGGAGACCATGCCCGTCGACTACGTGATGATCCCGCGAGCGACGTACTGCCAGCCGCAGATCGGCTCCTTCGGCTACACCGAAGCCCAGGCGAAGGACAAGGGCTTCGACGTCAAGGTCGCCAAGTTCCCGTTCACCGCGAACGGCAAGGCGCACGGGCTGGGGGAGGCGACCGGATTCGTCAAGCTCGTCGCCGACGCCAAGCACGGGGAGATCCTCGGACTGCACATGATCGGACCGGACGTGACCGAGCTGCTGCCCGAACTGACCCTGGCCCAGCTGTGGGACCTGACGGCCGAGGAGGTGGCGCGCAACGTGCACGCCCATCCGACGCTGTCCGAGGCCCTCAAGGAAGTGGCCCACGGCATCTCAGGGCACATGATCAACTTCTAGCGGCCCCGGCCTGGAGCCCTCGCAGGCGCGGGGAGTCCTAGCAGGCGCGGGCGGCGATGATCTCCGCATAGGTCTGCCCGGACTCCTTGACCGTTCGCCGCAAGGTGTCGTAGTCGACCCGAACCAACCCGAAGCGCTTGGCGTACCCCCAGGCCCACTCGAAGTTGTCCATCAGCGACCAGTAGAAGTAGCCCCGGACGGGTACGCCCTCCTCGACGGCGTCGAGCACGGCGCGCAGGTGGGCCGCGACGAACTCCGCGCGGTCGGTGTCCGGTACGCGGCCGTCGGCGGTGACCGCGTCGTCGTACGCGGCCCCGTTCTCGGTCACCCAGACGGCGACGCCGGCCGCTCCGGTGTAGTCGCGGTGCACCCGGACCAGCAGTTCGCGCAATCCGTCCGGCTGCACCTCCCACCCCATCGCGGTGGTCGGAAGGCCCTGCGGGTGGCTGTAGACGCCATCCGCAGCGGGGAACGGCGACCGGGTCTCTCGATCGGTCGGCGCTTCGGTCAGCAGCGGCTGTTGCGGCGCGCGGTCACTCAGGGCCTGACCGTGGTAGTAGTTCACGCCCAGCACGTCGATGGGGGCCGAGATGACCGCCAGGTCACCGTCGCGGACCACCTCGTCGAGTCCGAGGCCGGCGACGTCGTCCAGTACGTCGTCGGGGTAGGCCCCGCGAAAGATCGGGTCGAGGAAGATCCGGTTGAACTGGCCGTCGATGCGGCGGGCGGCGTCGACGTCACCGAACCGGGTGGGATCGACAGGCTTGGCCACCGTGAGGTTGAGGGTGAGACCGAGTTGGAGATCCGGTTGGGCGGACCGGAGTTCCTGGACGGCCAGTCCGTGGCCGAGCAGGAGGTGGTGCATGGCGGCGAGGCCAGCGCCCGGGTCCTGCAGGCCGGGCGCGTGCGCGCCGGCGACGTGGCCGACGAAGGCGCTGCACCACGGCTCGTTGAGGGTGGTCCACACGCCGATCCGGTCGCCGAGTCGTGCGTGCACGTCCAAGGCGTACTCACAGAACCGGTACGCCGTGTCGCGGTTCCGCCAGCCGCCCCGGTCCTCCAACGCCTGCGGCAGATCCCAGTGGTAGAGCGTGAGCCACGGGGTGATGCCGTGTTCCAGCAGGGTGTCAGTCAATCTCGAGTAGAAGTCCAGACCTCGGGGATTGACCGGTCCGCCGTCCGGCCGGATCCGGGCCCAGGACGTGGAGAAGCGGTAACTCTGGAGCCCGAGATCGGCCATCAGCGCGACGTCATCGGCGTAGCGGTGGTAGTGGTCGCAGGCCATCGATCCGTCGTCGCCGGCGATCACCGCACCCGGGACCCGGCAGAAGGCGTCCCAGATCGAGTCCGTCCGTCCGTCGAGGTGGTGGGCTCCCTCGATCTGGAACGCTGCGGTAGCGGCACCGAAGACGAAACCCGGGTCGAACCGGCGTACGACCTGGTGTGGAGCGCCGGCCCCCTCGGGCGAGGTCGCCACCGTACCGGTCTGGTCGAGAGTCTGAGACACCGAAGTAGCCCTTCCTACCTGTGTGGGACCCACCCTGTGCGACCCGAACCAGTGTGGGACCCAGCGTGATGCGGAGACCGCCCCTCTGGGAGCGCTCCCAAGGTAGGGGGACGCGGGTCTGCGGTCAAGCCGGTCGAGGGCGGGATGGTCATGCGGTGTCCCGCACGACGAGCCGGGTCGGCAGCAGCCGCACCGGCTCGGCGGGCGGCCCGTGCTCGAGCAGGTCGAGCAGCATCGCCGCCATCGCCGCTCCCATGGAGATCGAGGGCTGGCTGACCGTGGACAGGAACGGGGCGATCGCGGTGGCGGCGGGACTGTCGTCGTAGCCGACCAGGGCCACGTCCTCGGGGACCCGCCGGGAACGCTCCGCGAGAGCGATCAGAGCACCTCGCGCCATCAGGTCGTTGGCTGCGAACACGCCGTCCAGATCGGGCACGGCGTCGAGCAGCTGCCGCATCGCCACCGTTCCGGACGCCACGGTGAAGTCACCGTGCGCGACCGCATCCGTCGGCCGACCGGCGGCGCCCATGGTCTCCTGCCAGCCGCGCAGCCGATCCAGGCTCGCGGGCATGTCCTCCGGTCCGGCGATCGTGCCGATCCGACGGCACCCGCGTGAGATCAGGTGCCGGGTGGCCTGGGCGGCACCGTCGACGTTGTCGATGTCGACGTAGCAGCACGGTCCGATGTCTTGTACGGTCGGCCGCCCGCCGAACACGACCGGCATCGTGGCGTTCAGCTCGACCAGATCGGTGTTACCGGCGTGGTGGGAGGCCACCAGGGCACCGTCGACGTTGCCGCCCTCGAGATAGCGCCGGGTCTTGCCGTTCGGGTCGTCGCTGGTGACCAGCAGATTCAGGATGTAGTCGCTCTGTTCGAGCTCCGCGGTGATGCCCTTGACGATGGAGGCGAAGTACGGATCGCCGAAGAAGCGGGTGGTGTCCTCCGGGATGAGCAGGGCCATCGCGTACGTGTGCCGGCCGGCCAGTGAACGCGCTGCGCGGTTCGGGACGTACTTGAGCCGCTCGATCGCGTCGTTGACCACGGCGACCACCTCGGGCCGGACATTGGGCGAGGCGTTCACCACCCGCGAGACCGTGGACCGGCTGACTCCGGCGGCGGCCGCGACCGACTCCAGGGTCGGCAGCGACCGGGTCGGCAACGACCGGGTCGACATGCGCGTCACGCTACACCGCCCCGATCGAGCCGGGGCATGCCAAGCGCAGGCTCAGCGCGAGACGTAACCCTCGAGCTGATCGCGCTCGAACTCCAGCTGCGAGATGTGCGACTTCACCACGTCGCCGATGCTCACGATGCCGGTCAGGCCCTCCTGGTCGTCGACCACCGGCAGGTGCCGGATCCGCAGCTCGGTCATGCGGCTCATCAGCGACTGGACGGACTCGTCGGCACGGCACGTGTGCACACTGCTGGTCATGATCGCCGAGACCGGGCCGCCGAGGAAGTCCGCTCCGTCGGCCAGCCGTCGGACCACGTCACGCTCGGTCATGATGCCGACCACGTGTTTGCCGTTGTCGGAGACCACCACGGCCCCCAGGTTGTACTCCTTCAGCATGCTGATCGTTTCACGCACCGTGGTGTCCGGTCGCACCGTGATGACGTCGAAGCCCTTTGCCCTGAGCAACTCGTAGATGCGCATCTGACCACCTCCTCAGCCGACCTTAGTGCGCGTGCCGGTGCGCTGGGTAGGCAGGACGCGCGATTGCGACGCCATCGAGATGGTGGGCGGCTCTGGCATAGTGAGCTCGATGCGTACGCCGTACCGTGCCCTGCTTGCCGCCTCCCTCCTGCTCACCGCTGCCTGTACCGGCCCGTCGACCACGTCGACGCCCGACCCCGACTCTCGTCGAGCCGTCCGCCACCTCGACTTCTGCCCCGACCAGTTCGGCGTCGGCGTCGGCGGCGCCCTCCACCACCACCGCCACGCCGAGCCCGAGCGCGTCGGGGGAGCCCGAGCGGGCGGCGCTACCGCGGGGCGGGTACGAGGTCTTCCCGCGCTACCGTCTGGTCGGCTACTCCGGACTGACCGGCTCGCCGACCCTCGGCCGGCTCGGCACCGGTCCGCTGGACCAGCGGATGGTGGAGATGGAGAAGCGAGCCAAGCCGTACGCCGCCGGTCGCGAGATCCTGCCGGTGGCCGAGATCATCGCCACGGTGGTGCAGGCCAGTCCCGGCCGGGACGGCAAGTACCGCGTGCGGCAGTCGGATGAGCAGATCGCGGGGTACCTCAAGGCCGCGCGCAAGCGCAAGGCCCTCCTGCTGCTCAACATCCAGCCGGGTGGCTCGGAGTTCCTGATCGAGGCGAAGGCGTTCGAGAAGTGGCTGCGTCAGCCTGACGTGGGTGTCGCTCTCGATCCCGAATGGGCCATGGATCCCGGGCCAGCGACCTGGGCGCGCCTACGGACACACCACCGGCGCGGAACTGAACGGGGTCGCCGCGTACCTCGCCGGGCTGGTCAAGAAGTACGACCTGCCCGAGAAGGTGATGGTCTACCACCAGGTCGCGGCCAGTGTGGTGCGCAAGGAGTCCGGGCTGAAGGACCACGACGGTGTCGCGATCATCAAGTCGGTCGACGGTCTCGGGCCGCCCGGACCCAAGATCAACACCTATCGCGTGGTCAACCAGACCACGCCCAAGCACGTCCACGCGGGCTTCAAGCTGTTCTACACCGAGGACGCCCGGGGAGGCAGCCGGTTGATGACGCCGAAGGAAGTGCTGGCGCTCAAGCCGCGGCCGGAGTACGTGCTCTACGAGTAGGTCGCCGGCCGGTCCTTCTCCCACCGCCTCCGGTCTTGCTGGCGCCGCGGTCGGGGAGGATCGTAGGTTCCGTGCCGTCGAGTCAGCGGCGTCCTGGAGCGCCGGCCCTGGGGCTTCCCCCTCGCAGCGATCAGCACCGAGACGGTCATCTTCCAGGGTGACGACGACCGTGCCGTGCCCCCTGCGGAGGCTGCCGTGCTGCATCGGCTGCTCCCGCGCAGCCGGCTGAGGAGGTTCCCGACGCCGGTCACGGGCTCATCCTGGAGCAGTGGCCGGAGATCCTGAGCGACCTGGGCTCAGAATGGCTGTCATGAGTGACCAACCCGTATGGCTGACCGGTGATCCGGACGCCGACGCCCTGCTGACCGACGACGACAACGCACTGCTCATCGGCATGGTGCTCGACCAGCAGGTGCCGATGGAGAAGGCGTTCACCGGCCCGCTGGTGATCGCCCAGCGGATGGGTGGCCGGCTCGACGTCGCGGCGATCGCGGCGATGGGGGAGGAGGAGTTCGTGGCCCTCTGCTCGCAGCGTCCGGCCATCCACCGATTCCCCGGCTCGATGGGCAAGCGGGTCCGCCAGGTGTGCCAAGCCCTGGTCCAGGACTACGACGCACAGGCGGCGAACGTGTGGCGGGACGCCGGCAGCGGCGCCGAGCTCAAGGCCGCGCTCGGTCGGCTGCCCGGCTTCGGACCCGACAAGGCCGCGATCTTCACCGCGGTGCTCGGCAAGCAGCGTGGCGTGACGCCGCCGGGATGGCGCGAGGCCGCCGGCGCGTACGGGGAGGACGGGATTTTCCGGTCCGTGGCCGACATCGTGGACGCCGACTCGCTCGCCCGCGTACGTGAGACCAAGCGCGCGGCGAAGGCGGAGAAGAAGGCCACCTCGCTTTAAGACGGGGCCCGACGGCTCTGCGGGACCGATGCGCTCAGGCCCCGATGTCGTAGCGCCGGGGGAGCGGCAGGCCGCGCCGGTCGTCGGAGCCGAGCGAGCGCCAGGTGCGGGCGAGCCGGCTCACCACTTCGACCAGAACCGCGGTCGGCGCGGTGAAGGGCAGCCGCAGGTGGCGTTCGCCAGCGCCGGCGGCGAAGAATCGGTGGCCGGGGGTGAGGATGACTCCGTCGGCCGCCGCCCGGGCCACCAGTTGGCTGGACACCGGCGTGGGCAACTCCGCCCACAGCGTCTGGCCGCCGGCCGGTAGCCGCACCCGCCACTCGGGAAGCTGATCGCTGAGCGCCCGGGCGAGGGTGTCCCGCTGCTCGCGTAGCCGGCTGAGATGGGCCGAGCGCGCACTCTCCGGCAGCGCCAGCAGCTCGACCAGGACCCGCTGCTCGAACGGCGGCGCGCCGAGGTCGACGCTGGCCCGGCGCTCGACCAGCGCCCTCACCTGAGCGCGCGGAGCCCGGATCCAACCGATCCTCAGCCCGCCCCAGAAGCTCTTGCTGGCCGAGCCCAGGGTGAAGGCATCCGGCAGGCCCGCCGCCAGGGGAGGGGGCAGTTCCACGCCGTCGAGATTGAGTTCGAGCAGGGTTTCGTCCACCACGGCCACGCACCGTTCGCGTCGCAGCAGTCGGCCGACCTCCAGGCGCACGTCAGCCGGCATCAGTTGGCCGGTCGGATTGTGGAAGTCGGGGACGAGGTAGGCCAGCCGGGGTGCGGACTGCCGGACGGCGGCGCGCACCGCGGGCACGTCCCAGCCGTCGTCATCGACCGGCGCGCTGACCAGCCGGGCGCCGCGACGGCGCAGCAGGTCGAGCGCGTTGAAGTAGGTGGGGGACTCCACCAGCACCCGGTCCCCGACCTCCAGCAGCGCCTCGGCGACCAGATTGAGTCCGGCCAGGGCCCCGGCGGTGACGACGATCTGCTCCGGCTCGGTGGGGAGCCCGCGTGCCTCGTACCGGGCGGCGATCCGCTCCTGCAGCAGGGGGAGTCCGTCGGGGACGTAGCCGTGACCGGAAAGCAGTTCCGGGAGCGACTCCATAGCCGTCCGGTAGGCCCCGAGCACCCCGGGAGCGGCCGCGGCCGCGGTGAAGGTCATGACGATCGCGTCGTCGTCGAAGGGCGCGGCGGGGGACCGGCCGCTCGGTGTCACCGGCGCCCGCAGGAAGTGGCCGGAGCCGGGTCGCGCGGCGATCAGGCCGGCCTCGGCGAGCACCCCGTACGCGGTGGTCACGGTGGTCCGGCTGAGGCCCAGAGTGGCGGCGAGATCGCGCTCGGCGGGCAGGCGCAGACCGTCGGCGAGCCGGCCGTCGACCGCCAGAAGGTGGACGCGTTCGGCGAGATCGGCGTAGACCGGACGACGCCAGCCCTCGGAACCCAGCAGGGCCGCCAATTGCCGTGCCGACAGGGATCGGGCGGGCATGAATGCCAACCTTCCACTGATTGGCCCGATTGAACAGTCCACTTGGGGGGGATCCCGGTGAAACCAGGCCAGTTGATCCGGATTGGCCATGTCAGGCTGAGCACTCCTGGTGACGACACTGGGCAGCGTGCCCCACCCGCGGACCGCCCCGCCACCCCGCTACGCCCTACCTCGTCTGGACCCCATCGCGCAGCTGCGCGCCGGGCGGCTGGGGCGGCGCCTGCCGCAGCTGTACGCCGGGCTGTTCGGCTACGGCTGGTCGATGGCGATGATGGTCGAGTCCGGGCTCGGCCTCGACCCGTGGGACGTGCTGCACCAAGGGCTCGCCCACTATCTGCCGGTGAGTTTCGGCACCGTGACCATCATCGTCGGCGCGCTGGTGCTGCTGCTCTGGATCCCCCTGCGGCAATGGCCCGGGCTCGGCACGGTGTCCAACGTGTTCGTCATCGGGCTCTCCGCCGACCTCGGGCTGTGGCTCCTGCCGACCCCCGAATCCTGGCCCGTACGCGCGGCGTTGATGATCACCGCCATCGCCCTGAACGGGCTCTCGGGCGCGGCCTACATCGGCAGCATCTTCGGGCCCGGACCCCGCGACGGTCTGATGACCGGCCTCGTCGTGCGTACCGGGCGCAGCGTCCGGCTGATCCGGACAGCGATCGAGATCATCGTGCTGCTCGCCGGCTTCGCGCTCGGTGGCACGGTGGGCATCGGGACCGTGGTGTACGCGGTGTCCATCGGCCCGCTGGTCCAGTTCTTCCTGCCGCTGGTCGCCGTTCGGATCCCTGCTGGCGACGCGGGCGTGCGTGCCAGGATGAGCCGTGCACATTGACGAGGTCAGGCGTAGCCGGGGGTATCACGTTCTGGTCGGGATCGGGTTGGTCAGCTACGGCCTGGTCCACCTGGTCATCGGCTGGATCGCCTTGCAGGTGGCCTTCGGGAAGAAGGGTGACGCCTCGAACACGGGTGCCCTCCAGCAGTTGTCGAAGCAGCCGCTCGGTGCGGCACTGCTCTGGGTGATGGCTGTCGGCCTGCTCACCCTCACCGCGTGGCAGGTGGTGGAGGCGGTGGTCGGGCGCGACGATCCGGGCCGGGACGGCGCGCTGCGCCGGCGGATCTCCTCGGCCGGGCGCGCCGTGGTCTACCTCGCCGTCGGCCTGCTGGCCATGGGCGTCGCTCTGGGCAACAGCGGCCAATCAGGTGGCACCGAGGACACGGTCAGCTCGCGTCTGATGGGCGTGCCGTTCGGGCGGGTGCTGGTGGCGCTGGTCGGCGCGGTCGTCCTCGGGGTGGGGATCGCAAAGATCGTCAAGGGCGTGAAGCAGAAGTTCACCGAGGACCTCTCCAGCCACAGCCAGTGGATCCGCCGGTTGGGCACGGTCGGCTACTGCGCCAAGGGTGTGGCCCTGGGGATCGTCGGCGCCCTGTTCGGCTGGGCGGCTGCGAGCTACGACCCCGAGAAGGCGGGCGGGATGGACGCGGCGCTGTCCACGATCCGCGAGCAGCCGTTCGGTACGGCGCTCCTGGTGATCATGGCGTTGGGCATCGCGTGCTTCGGGCTCTACTGCTTTGCCTGGGCCCGCAAGGCCCGCTACTGATGGGTCCGGAGTGATGGGGCCGGCCCGGAGGGCTCGCTACTGAACGCCGGCCCACTCGTCGACAGACATTCCTGGCGGCGTACGCGAATGGCATGATCGACCTGTGTCCGAAGTCGCCCACCCGAAGCCGCCAGAGCGGCCGATAGGTTTCTGGCTCAAGAAGCTGGACCGGCTCATCGACGACGCCTTCGACCGCCAGCTCGGCGCAGCTCAGGTTTCCCGGCGGCAGTGGCAGGTGTTGAACCTGCTGGAAAGCCCGCAGCCGCAAAGCGAACTCGTCGACGAGCTGGCGCCATTCCTCGCCGACGCGGACACGACTCTGCGTCCGATGCTGGCCGAACTCCTCGAAAGGGGCTGGTTGCGTGCCGCCGACACGCGGTTCTCCCTGACGGACGCAGGCCGGGCCGAACTCGGCCGGCTCCGAGTCGGTGCCGGCGAGATCCGCACGGCATCTACCGCCGGGATCGCGGCCGAGGAGTACGCCGTCGCGATGGAGGTGCTCGCTCGGATGGCGGCGAATCTGGGCGCCTTCGTGCCGTCCCAGGCCGAGCGCTGAGCACGTGCAGGCAACCAGCAGAAGTGTCGCGGCCCAGCACCTGCGCGACCTCGCGCAGCTGCGCCGCGTGCGGGACAGAATCGACCGGGACTATGCGCAGCCGCTGGACGTCGAGGCGCTTGCGCGCGGGGCGAGCATGTCGTCTGGTCACCTCAGCCGCGAGTTCCGGCTGGCGTACGGCGAGCCTCCGTACGCCTACCTGATGACACGACGCATCGAACGCGCGATGGCGCTGCTGCGGTGTGGCGACCTCAGCGTCACCGAGGTCTGCTTCGCCGTCGGCTGCTCGTCGCTGGGCACCTTCAGCAGTCGTTTCACCGAACTGGTCGGTGTGCCGCCCAGCGTCTACCGGCGCCAAGCCGCGCGGGCGACGGCGGGGATGCCGTCGTGCGTGGCGAAACAGGTGACCAGACCGGTCAGGAATCGAGAAGCGCGGGTCAGTGAGCCGCAACTAGCGTGAGCCTCATGGACCTCACCATTCACTCGAGCTTCCTCCCGCACGACGACCCGGAGGCCGCCCTGGCCTTCTACCGCGACACCCTCGGCTTCGAGGTGCGCCTCGACGTCGGGTACCAGGGTCTGCGCTGGATCACGGTCGGCCCTCCCGACCAGCCCGGGACGTCCATCGTCCTGCATCCGCCGGCCGCCGACCCCGGCGTCACCGCCGACGAGCGCCGCACCGTCACCGAGATGATGGCCAAGGGCACCTACGCCACCATCGTCTCTGGCCACCGCCGATCTCGACGCCACCTTCAGCCGGCTGAGGCCGGCGGCGCCGAAGTCGTCCAGAAGCCGATCGACCAGCCGTACGGGATCCGCGACTGTGCGTTCCGCGATCCTGCGGGCAACCAGATCCGAATCAATCAGGTGCCCTGACCCGGCCCTCGACAACTGTGGGGTTGGGACATCTCCAAGCCGCTTGGGGGTGCCCCAACCCCACAGTTGTTGCACCGGACGCGCTGCGCGCTTGTCCGATAAGCTGCATTATGTCAAGTAGAGCAGATGTGGCGCGCACGGCTCGACGACCCCGACGACTCCGCGACAGGCAGCGGACTGGCGGCGGAGTGATTCAGAGAAACCTGTAGTCGCCCTGCCCGGAATACCGGGCCCGGGTACCGTCGTTGCCCCGTCACATACCCACTGGGGGTATACGACGAGGAGGTCGCGATGACCACAACCGAGACCAAGTTCCAGGTGAGCGTCCCGATCCGGCTGCTCGCCTTCACCGCAGCCCTGGCCGCAGTCTTCGTACTGGCCCTGATCGGCGCCCGGAACCTGTTACCCGCCGACCTGGCTGCCCGCCGGCACAACACCACCGATACAACACACACGGAAGGAACCGACATGAATCCCGACACCGCCGGTGGGCACGGCGACGAGCACAGCCCCGACGGGCCGGAAGCAGCCGCCGCCGATCCGGTACGCGGCCTGGCCGTTGCCCAGGACGGCTACCAGCTGGTGGGCGTGACCGCGCCCGACCGGACCGTGACCGACGGAACACTGGCGTTCCGGCTCCTCGGCCCCGACGGATACCCGGTCACCGACTACGTCACCGCCCATCAGAAGGAGCTGCACCTGATCGTGGTCCGCAGCGACGGCAGCCAGTTCCGTCACGTCCACCCTCGTATCGATAACGCCGGCACCTGGTCGTTGCCCTGGCGGTGGGCGGCGGCGGGCAGCTACCGGGTGTTCGCCGACTTCGTCCCGGCCGCCACCGGGGAGACGCTGACGTTGACCAACACCCTCGAGGTGGCTGGCGAGTGACGCCGGCCCGAGCGGCGAGCGTCGATTCAGTCGCGTCGCAGGTCGCCGGCTACACCGTGACCATGACCGGTACCCCGGTCGCGGGCCAGAGCAGCATGGTGAGGTTTGCCGTCACCCGGGACGGTCAGCCGGTGACCACCCTGCAGCCCTACCTGGGCGCCGCGGGGCACCTGGTCGCGCTGCGCGCCGGCGACCTGGCCTACCTGCACGTCCATCCGATGGACGACCCGACAGGAAAGGCCGGGCCGGAGGTCGCGTTCATGGCCGAGACCCCGACTCCGGGCCGCTACCTGCTGTACCTGGACTTCCAGGTCGACGGCCGGGTCCACACCGCCACCTTCACCACCACCGCCACCCGCTGAGACGAGGAACCCATGAGCACCGGCTTCCCTAGCACTGGCCTCCAGCCGGCAGGCCCTCGGCCACATCGAGCTGCGGATCGGCGGCATGACCTGCGCCTCGTGCGCAATGGGGTGCTCTGCGTGGCCAACGCGACCACGTCTTGGGGTCGCTTACGGAGCGATGCTCACCGTCAACAGCACCGCCGCATCCTCCAGGGCCGCCAATGCGTGACGGACCGGCGGGATCGCCAGCAGGTCTCCAGTACTCCCTTCTCTGGCATCCGCGCCGGCCGTCAGTCGGACGCGACCGGTGAGCACCTGCACCGTCGCCTCGCCAGGGCTCCCGTGCTCGGCCAGCTCGTGGTCGGCGGCCAGCGCGATCACCGTCTGCCGCAGGGCATGATCGTGACCGCCGTAAACGGTTTGCGCTGCCCGGCCGCTATGGCTCACCTTCGCCTGCGCCAGCAGTTGCTCGGCGATCTGGGTCAACGAGTGCGGGTTCATCAGATTCTTCCTTCTCCTAGGACGAAGGCCGACGCAACGGCCGCTGCGTACGTCGGGCCGATGAGCCGCCGGTCTCTCAGCTGACAGCACGACGAACCACGCGGGCAGTCGGCCGAGCGGATCCTGCTGATCGTCACCGACCCACAGCACGTGTCCCTCGGGCCGAAGCAGGACGGCGGGCACGTCCAGTTCATCACGGACGATCCGACGGCCGCCGCCGGCCCAAATTAGGGACCGATCCGGTCTGGACCGCTAGATTGACGGCACAGGCTGCCCTCCAGCGCGTGGCTGGGGCCGTAGGAAGGACCCTGACCCATGCAGATCGGCCGCCGCGCGGTGTTGTGGGGAGTCGTCGCCGCAGGGCTCGCCGCATGTTCGAAGGCAGAGCCGCCTGCCGAGCCGTCCGCCACCTCGCCATCGGAACCCACGCCGACCCCCATCCCCAGTGCAACCCCCCGCTCGTCCCCCTCGGTAGACCGCCGGCCGCGCTGGCCGCTCACCGGCAAGCTGGTCACGGATCCGAGCACGGCGCGTCACGCCGCGGTCGCGGTCAAGGTGCCGGACAACCGCAACGAGCACCCCCAGCGCGGCATCGACCGGGCCGACATCGTGTTCGTGCAACTCGATGGCTACCGGGACCCGTCGGGCTACAGCGGGACCCGGCTCGTGCCGGTCTTCCATTCCGCGATGGCCGATAGCGTGTCGCCCGTGCGCTCCATCCGGCCGGTCGACATCGCGCTGCTGAGCCCGATGGACGCGCTGATCGGCAACACCGGCGCTGCACCGTGGGTGGTCAATTACGCCAAGCACTACCGCGCCCACCTCGAAGGCATGTTGTCGTACATGAACACCATCGGTACCGGCTCGTACGGCACCGATGCCTCGCGGGTCTACTACCAGAACGGCCAGGCCTACTACGACCGCGCGACGATCTGTCATCCGGCGACCCTCGCCCGGCAGACCAGACGATTCCGTTCCGGGCCGCCCCAGCCGTACTTCCCGTTTGCTTCGACCTCGGACGACGTCAGTGCCGCACATGGCAAGCCCGCGCGGACCATTGCGGTCCCCTACCAGGGCGCCGGCTACGTCATGGGCTACCGCTACGACGCGCCGACCAAGCGCTACCTGCGCAGCATGCCCTGGGGTCCGCACGTCCTCGCCGACGGCACCCGGGTGTCAACCGACAACGTGCTCGTCATCAAGGCACACCAGCACTACGGCAAGGTCTTCCGCGGTTCCGGCCATGATGAGCCTCTGCACGACATCATCGATGCCCAGGGCCCCTTCCACTACTTCCACCGCGGCCGCTACGTCACGGGCACCTGGCGCAAGGGCACGGTGGCGGAGCCGTTCCGGTTCGCGCTGGACGACGGCGCGCCGTTCGCGATGGCCCCCGGACGGACATTCGTCGAGTTGCCCGACATCAAGGCCAAACTGCGGATCCACGCCTGACTCGACGGCTTTTGCGGCATTACGGCGACGCTCAGGCGGCCGCCGGGGGTGCGTACCGCGACAGAACCTTGAGCGCGCCGGCCATCATCAGGGCGGCGAGCGGCAGTTCGACCAGCAGAGCGGTCGCTGTCGCCACCGTGTGGGCGACGCCGCTGCTGGTGGCCCAGTCGAACCAGGAGTCGCAGACGAGCACGATCCCGGTGGCGAACGCGACCATCGGGGCCAGCCTGTGCCGTGCTCTGGTCAACAGAGCCGTGCTGACGAGCAGGGCCAGCAGCAACACGTCGAATCCGATCCAGGCCAGGTCCCAGTTCTGCGCGGCGTACTCGGCGGGAAGGGTCCAGGCCAGATAGGCGATCCACGGCACGAGGGTCGCCGCGCAGATCGCGAACAGGGCAACCACTCCGTGCCGGGCTCGCGTGCTGACCAGGCCGTTCGTGCGTTGCTCGAACACATGCCCGCAGCCTGGCACCGGGGCCTGTCGCCTCCCCCACCCTCGGCCGTGCCGTCGCTGTGAATCTCAGTTGGCGAAGGTCACCTCCTCGGTCGCCGTGACCCCCGCCGTACGGCCGGGTGCCGACTGGTACTTCCAGTAGAGGTTCGTATGGGCGATCACCTGCTCCGGCGGCGGTGCCCCCCAGGGGCTCTGGTCCTCGGTGGTGTGTGCGTCACCGACCAGGGTGACGTCGTAGCCGCGGGCGAACGCCCCGTGGATGGTGGACCGGATGCAGGCGTCGGTCTGCGCACCGGTCACGACCAGGCGACCGATTCCCGCCTTGGCCAGCACCTCCTCGAGATCGGTGGCTTCGAAGGCATCGCCGAATCGCTTGTGCACCAACGCCTCCGACTCTGCGGGTACCAGTTCGGGGACGTACTCCCACGGCTGGCTTCCCCGCTCCAGACCCTCGTCGGAGTGCTGGACCCAGACGATCGGGGCGCCCTCATCACGAGCCCGGTCGACCAGGGTGGCGATGTTGGCGACGACGGCGTCGCGCTCGTGAGCCTCGGCGACGACGCCGTTCTGGACGTCGATCACCACCAGTGCGGTGTGCGTGCGATCAGGCAATGTGGTCATGAAGATCTCCTTGCGGTGTAGATACGACCTGCCGTACCCGTCACGCTAGTCCGACCCACTGACACCCGTCCCGACCGACTGACCCGCGCTCCCCCGGCTACCAGGCGTAGTCCTCGGGGGCGGTCTTGTGGCCGGGGAACAGCTCGTCCAGCCGGTCGAGCGTCCCGCGGTCCAGCGTCGAGCTCGGCAGCCTTGAGCGCTCCGTCGAGCTGCTCGGCCACCCGCGGCCCGATGATCGGCGCGGTCACGGCCGGCTGGTGCAGCAGCCAGGCCAGACCCAGCTCCGCCGGTTGCACCCCGAGCTCGACGGCGAGGTTCTCATACCCCTCGATGGCGCTGCGATGCTTCTCCAGCGACGCCTTGGACCGGCCGTCCAGACGCCGTACGCCCGCGTCGCCCTTCTGGATCACACCGCCGAGCAGGCCGCCCTGCAGCGGGGACCACGGGATGACGCCCAGACCGTAGTGCTGAGCGGCGGGCAGCACCTCCAGCTCGACGTCGCGAACGAGCAGGTTGTAGATCGACTGCTCGCTGACCAGGCCGGTGAAATGCCGGGCGGCGGCGGCGGCCTGCGCCTGGGCGATGTGCCAGCCGGCGAAGTTGCTGCTGCCGACGTAGAGGATCTTGCCCTGCGCGACAGCGGTCTCCATCGCCTGCCAGATCTCCTCCCACGGCGTGTTCCGGTCCACGTGGTGCATCTGGTAGAGGTCGATGTAGTCGGTCTGCAGCCGCTGCAGGCTCGCATCGAGGGCGCGGCGGATGTTCAGCGCGGACAGCTTGCCGCTGTTCGGCCAGTCGCGGCCGTCCGGCTGGGGCATGTCGCCGTACAGCTTGGTGGCGATGACCGTGCGTTCCCGCCGCCCCCCGCCGCTGGCGAACCAGCTGCCGACGATCTCCTCCGTGCGGCCGCGGTTCTCAGCCCACCCGTACACGTTGGCGGTGTCGAAGAAGTTGATGCCCGCGTCGTGCGCGGCGTCCATGATCGCGTGGCTGTCGGATTCGTCGGTGTGCGGTCCGAAGTTCATCGTGCCCAGGCAGAGCCGGGAAACCGAGAGCCCGCTGCGTCCAAGTTGGGTGTAGTCCATGGTTCGCAGTCTGGTGGGCGGACGCAAACGACGGACCGGGGGGCTGCGCTGATTGGCGCTTGGCGCGTCGGGTAGGACACGCCCATGGCGATCAGCAAGGGCGACAGCGTGCACTGGAACACCTCGCAAGGCCGCACCACCGGCAAGGCGATCGAGAAGCGGGTGAGCGACTTCACCTTCGAGGGGCAGAAGTTCAAGCCCACCGACGACGACCCGTACTGGATCGTCGAGTCGTCCAAGACCGGCGCCCGGGCCGCGCACAAGCAGTCCTCCCTCGACCCGGCCTGATCGGGTCTGGGGCGGGCACTACCCGACGGGGGTGGTGAGCGGGCGGAGCAGCGCCGCGAGGTCGCGCCTGTCGCGCGTGCTCGGCCCACCCCAGCGGCGTGCCGCCGAAGCGGGCATCCCTGCGCTGAGGATCCGCGCCGAGTTCGAGCAGCAGCCGGGCCAGGTCCAGCTCGCCCTCCGCGGCAGCATGGTGCAGCGCGGTCTCCCACGCCTGTTCCAGCGGCAGATCCTGGCGGCCCCGGGCGTTCACGTCGAACCCCCGACGCACCAGCAGCCGGACGGCATCCGGACGGCGGAGCACCGTCGCCCGGAGCACCAGAGAAGGACGCGCCGTCCGTACGCGGTTCAGGGCGGCCGGGTCTGCGCTGGTCAGTGCCTCGACGGCGGTCGCGTCGCCGTCCAGCAGGGCCGCGGCCAGCGCGGTGTCGGCGTCGGGCTGGTACGCGGGTGCGCCGAGCTCGGCCAACAGCCGCGCGATTCCTGGTCGGCCGGACCGCCAGGCCAGCTCCGCCGGCAGCGGCCGGAGGATCGGTCCAATCCGTCATCGGCGCCTCGAGATCGGCCCCGTGGCGCGCGAGCAGCCGGATCCGGTCCTCCAGGCCGTGGACGACGGCCCACGGGAGCTGCCCGGTGAGCAGCGCCGTCGGCGCGGCGGCCAGCGGGCCGAGTCGACGTCCCCAGCGGCCCGCTCGCGGGCTCACCGACGCCCAGCCCGTAGGCGAGGAGCAGGTCCAGATGGGCGTTGTCGGGGGAGAACATCCGGTTGTAGAGCGTCTGGCCGTCGTTGGGGTCCGCGCCCGCCTCCAGCAGCACCCTGGCCAGCGGCTCCGCGTGCGGGTGCGGCGGCTGGTTCGTACTGCCCAGCTCGCCCCCACCGAACAGGCCGGTCAGCGCGGTGAACGGCGGCACCAGACCGTGCCACAGATAGCCGGAATCGGGGTCCGCGCCATGCTCCAGCAGCAGGCGTACGGACTGCACCGCTGCAGCCGCCGGTGAGGTCGGTCCGGACCCGCGCGTACGCGAGGTAGAGCAGCGGCGGCCAGCGGAACGGGCCCGTCTCCCGGCGTGCGGCATCCGGATCGCCCGCCAGGCAGGCCGCGAGCGCCTCAGGATCGGCCAGGGCCGCGGCGACCGCCACGCTGGTCGAGGCAAGGCCCGGATGCGCTGTCGAGCACCCGGCGGGCCCGCTCGCGACGCGCGGGACTGTCCGCCGGGCCGTAGAGCAGCACCGCGTGCCGGAGGAAGTCCCCCTCCGGATCGTGGTCGTCCTCCTCCCGGTTGCCGTTCCGTGGCAGGTCCCCTGTCCGCGCGGGCGGCCCGCAAGGGGTCGCGGCTGAGCCGGGTGAGTCGGGCGGCGTCGGCGATCAACCGCGGACCGGACCAGAACCCGTACGCGCGGGTCCGCGCCAGCCGCACGAGCAGCAGCGGGAAGGTCGGCGCAGCGAACGCCCCTCCCCCACCGCGTGCGCGACGCCGGCCCACGCCGGCTCAGCCCGTCGGCGGACGGAACGCGGCGACGTTCCACGCGAGGTGGCGCGAGGTCACCAGGGTGAGCTCCAGCAGCTCCAGGCGCCGGCCGATCTGGCGGATCAGGCGGCGGGTCGCCCAGGTGCGGGCGAAGATGGACAGGACCACGACGCCTCCGGGCGCCAGTGACGCTCGCGTGGTGGTCGATGGCGGCCAGCGGGTCACGGAGGTAGTACACGGTCTCGTTGAACACCACCACGTCCGGCGCCGCGTCGGCGAGGTAGCCGGTCCCCGTCGGCGCAGAAGAAGCTGGTGCGGGCGTCGGCCTTGCTCGCCGCCAGGGCGATCGACGCGGGTGCGCTGTCCACGCCGACGTATCGGCCGTAGCGCAGGCCCTCCTGCAGGATGCCCTGCGAGCAGCCGATGTCGAGCACGAACCCGTCCCCGGCGTACCGCTCCACCAGGCGGCGGACGGCGGCGTAGCGCACCGCCTCGTCGTCGTCGCGCAGCCGCTGCCAGCTGTCCTTGCGGTTCTCCCGCACGTTGTCGCGGAGCAGCACGGCCCGCACCACCCCCAGCGGGACGGGGACGAAGGACAGGAATCTCACCGCGCACCGGCTGGCCATCAGCCGGCCCACCAGGGTGGGCTCGTCGGATGAGGACGACCTGCTGCGTCGGCGACTCGTCATTCCCGTGGACCGACCCGGTCCTGCAAGCCCTCGAAGGGGCTCGGATCGCCGGCCCCACGACGCAGGATCTGGGCCTCTCCGTCGGAGAAGTCCACCACGGTGGTCGGCATCTCCCCGCAGTCGCCCGAGTCGATCACCGCGTCCACCTGGTGGTCCAGGCGCTCCTTGATCTCCCAGCCGCTGGTCATCGGCGCCTCCTGCTCCGGCAGCAGCAGCGTGCTGGACACCAGCGGCTCCCCCAGACTTTCCAGGATGGCCTGGGCGACCCGGTGATCAGGAATCCGGACGCCGACCGTGCGGCGCTTGGGGTGCAGCATCCGCCGGGGCACCTCGCGGGTCGCCGGCAGGATGAAGGTGTACTGGCCCGGGGTCGCGGCCTTGATCGGCGCGGAAGACGTGATTGTCCAGGTGCACGAACTGTCCCAACTGGGAGAAGGCCGCGCAGACCAGGGTGAACTGGTGGCGGTCGTCGAGCGCCCGTATGGCGCGGATCCGTTCCAGCCCCTCCCGGTTGCCGAGCTGGCAGCCGAGCGCGAAGCAGGAGTCGGTCGGGTAGGCCACCAGCGCGTCGTCCCGCAGCAGCTCGACGACCGCGGCCACCGAACGCGGCTGCGGGTTGTCCGGGTGCACGTCGAAATACCGGGCCACAGCCAGAGCGTAGTGCGACGGACCCTCGACCCTCCGTACCGGTGGCGAGAACATCAAGCTGGATTCAGCTTCGACTAGACTGGTCCGATGCTGCACAGCAAGGATCTGCTGGCCATCGGCGAGCTGGCCGAGCGCTCCGGATTCGCGCCCTCGGCGCTGCGGTTCTACGAGGCGCAGGGGCTGATCTCCTCCCGCCGCACCTCGGGCAACCAGCGCCGCTACGAGCGGTCGACCCTGCGGCGGCTCGCCTTCATCCGCTCGGCACGACAGGTCGGACTCACGTTGGAGGAGATCACGGCAGCGCTGCGGACCCTGCCCGGGGGACGTGCGCCGACCAAGTCCGACTGGACCCGCGTGTCGCGGCAATGGCGCGGCCGGCTCAACGACCAGATCGAGCGTCTGGAGCGGCTCCGCGACCGGCTGGACGGGTGCATCGGTTGCGGCTGCCTGAGCCTGATGCGCTGTGGCACTGCAGAATCCGAACGACGTGGTCAGCGCACGAGGGCCGGGGGCGGTCTACCTGGAGCCGACCAAGGACGACCCGTCGTAAGTGTCGGATAGGTTACGACCATGGTTAACAAGGTTGCCCTGCTCACCGCGGGCGGATTCGCGCCCTGCCTGTCCTCAGCCGTCGGAGGCCTGATCGAGCGCTATACCGAGCTCGCGCCGCAGGTGGAGATCATCGCCTACCGGTACGGCTACCAGGGTCTCCTGCAGGGCGACTCGCTCACCGTGACCCCGGCCGTACGCGAGGGGGCGAAGCTGCTGCACGCCTTCGGCGGCTCCCCCATCGGCAACTCGCGGGTGAAGCTGACCAACGCCGCCGATCTGGTCAAGCGGGGGCTGGTGGCCGAGGGGGTGGACCCGTTGCAGGCGGCCGCCGACCGGCTGACCGAGGACGGGATCGACGTCCTGCACACCATCGGTGGGGACGACACCAACACCACGGCTGCCGATCTGGCGGCGTTCCTGGCGCGCAACGACTACGCACTGACCGTCGTCGGCCTGCCCAAGACCATCGACAACGACGTGATCCCGATCAAGCAGTCGTTGGGGGCGTGGACGCGCCGCCGAGCAGGGAGCCCGATTCGCCCAGAACATCATCGGCGAGCACAACTCCGGCTCCCGGATGCTGATCGTGCACGAAGTGATGGGCCGGCACTGCGGGTGGCTCACCGCCGCGACCGCCCGGTCGTACCGGGACTGGCTGGACACCCGCGACTGGCTGCCCGAGATCGGGCTGGACCGGGCGGCCTGGGAGGTGCACGGCGTGTACGTCCCGGAGTCGGAGTTCGACCTGGGCGCCGAAGCGGCCCGGCTGACCGAGGTGATGGACCGGGTGGGGTCGGTCAACCTGTTCATCTCCGAGGGCGCAGGCCTGTCGACGATCGTGGCCGAGTTGGAGAAGTCCGGCGAGGAGGTGGCGCGCGACCCCTTCGGCCACGTGAAGATCGACAAGATCAACCCGGGCGCCTGGTTCGCCAGCAAGTTCGCCGAGCGGATCGACGCCCACAAGGTGATGGTGCAGAAGTCCGGCTACTTCTCCCGGTCGGCCGCCGCGAACCCGCGCGACCTCGAACTGATCCGCAGCATGACCGACCTCGCCGTCGACTGCGCGTTGCGCGGCGAATCCGGGGTGATCGGTCACGACGAGGAGCAGGACGACACCCTCCGCGCCATCGAGTTCGACCGGATCAAGGGCGGAAAGCCCTTCGACACCAGCACCGCCTGGTACACCGATCTGCTCGCCGCCATCGGTCAGCCGGCCGCACCCGCTGCAGCCGGCCACTGACCCCGTTCGACCACTGATCCCGCTCGACCACTGACCCCGGTCGCGGAACCTCAACTCCCCGACCAGCCCGTCACGGCCGCGGTGGACGACCCCGTCGATGTCGCTCCCACGCGAGGGAACCACTCACCAACGCGGGGAAACCGACTCACCAGGCGAGGAAACCGACTCACCAGGCTGAGGAAACCTACTCCCTAGGCGAGGAAACCTACGTCACTAGGCGAGGAAACCTACGTATACGTAGTTTTCTGATGGATTGCACGGGTTGCAAGCTGTGCAATCCAGCAGGAACTCACGTATACGTAGGTTGCTGCAGGCGCGCAGGGGGCCGAGCGACAGAGGTGGCCCCGAGCAAACAGGTCAGCGGCGAGTGGCCCGGAGCGGCCCCAAGGACGGCCCCGTACGAGACGGCGGTCAGGACTTGCGGCGACCGCGTACAGCTGAGGAGAACAGGTACGCCAGCGCGGCTCCGAGGCCGACGCCGGTAGCGGCGCCCGTGACGTAGCCGGCGCCCATACCCACGCGTACGGTGCGCGCGGCCACCTCCCGGGATACCAGCGTCGCCTCCGGCTCGGCCTCACCCTCTGGCGTCAACGCGAATCGCACCCGCTGCTCGACCTCGGGGAGTTCGACCGCCTCATGCTCGGCCGTGGCGATCCAGGCCGCCACGAACAGCACCAGCTGCGCGAAGAGGTTGAAGAAGAGCATGACCACGATCACGGGCCCGAACAGGCCCGCCGCCGCGTTGCCGGCGAAGCGGCTGATCAGGAAGGTGGACAGATACTGCAGCACGATGAGGCCGATCGCCCCGATCAGCGCGCCACGGCGTACGACGGGCCACGGCTCGCGGGTCTCCGGCAGCACCGCGTACAAGTACATGAAGACCAACCACCCGGCCCCGACCGACACGGCGATCGGCGCGATCCGCAACACCGGCGACAGCCAGCCGACCTGGCTGAGGCCCAAAGCGTCGACCACGGTGTCGGACAGGGAGGTCGACAACGAAGCCAGCGCGAAGGTCACCGCCATGCCGAGGATCAGCCCGAGCAGGAGGACGAGGTTCACGACGGTCTTCTTGAGGATGTTGTCACCGTTGTCCTGCAGGTCGAAAGCCGGACGCCACTGCGCGCGGACGGCGTTCCTCAGGTTGCCCATCCATCCGGCTCCGCTGTAGAGCGCCGAGATCAGGCCCACGATGCCGATCGAGGTGTAGTCGCGCAGGGCGCCGCCGACCAATGCCACGAAGGTTTCCCGGGTGGACGGATCGATGCCCCCCACCGAGCCGGTGACGGCGTCCACCACCGTGCCGATCAGATCCGGGCGGAAGTTGGTGAGCACGAACCCGATGATCGAGAAGGCCAGCATGGCGATCGGCACCAAGGCCAGGACGGAGAAGTAGGTGATCGCGGCGGCGAACCCACCGCCGAGCCTCGCGCCGTACCGCTCGATGGCGCGCATCAGGTGGGCGAACCACGGCTTCTGCTTCAGCCGGGTGAGCCATTCCCCCATGTCGTGATCCTCCTGTTGAAGCCTCGGACGTGGCCCCCGACGCTATCCGACCGCAGCCGGCGCGCCGCGTACCGACCCGGGTGTCGGTCCGGTCGTCGCACCCCCGAGCCGATGCTTGACAGCAGCTTCTGCCTCCCCTTGGCTGGGGTGATGAGCAGATTGCTGAGCGAGGCCGAGGTAGCCGAACACATCGAGAAGCTGCCCACCTGGCAGCGCGTGGACGGCGGCGAGCCCGCCATCACCGCCACCTACGAGCTCACCGACTTCGTCGCCGCACTGGACTTCGTCAATCAGATCGGTCACGAGGCCGAGCAGATGAACCACCATCCTGATATCGACATCCGCTGGAACACCGTCACGCTGGTTCTGTCCACCCACTCCGAGGGCGGTCTGACCCAGCTCGACATCGAGCTGGCGCACCGCATCGAGCGCCTGCGCGGCGAGGAACTGTAGCGCCACACCCGCCCCCTCCGGGAACCTACGTATACGTGGGTTCCTCTCGCATTGCACAGGTTGCAACCCGTGCAATCCACCAGAAAACCACGTATACGTAGGTTCCAAACGCAGCGGGATGAGGGCCGCGAAGCAGCCTCGGGCCGAGGACGCGTGAGCGACGGTACGGCGGGCGGAGGGTACGGGGCGGGCGGGCTACTCGAACGCTTCCGGCGGCGGGCAGGTGCAGACCAGGTTGCGGTCGCCGAAGCCGCCGTCGATCCGGCCGACCGGCGGCCAGTACTTGTCGTAGCCGTCGGCGTACAGCGGTCCGGCGTGCAGCCCGGCGGGGAAGGCGGCCAGCCGGCGCGAGTAGGGATGGGTCCACTCCTCGGCGGTCACCTGGCCCTGGGTGTGCGGGGCGTTGACCAGCGGATTGTCCTCTCGGGCCCACTCGCCGGACTCCACCCGTGCGATCTCGGCCCGGATGCTGATCATGGCGTCGCAGAAGCGGTCCAGTTCCTCCAGGTTCTCCGACTCGGTCGGCTCGACCATCAGCGTGCCCGCCACCGGGAAACTCATGGTCGGGGCATGGAAGCCGTAGTCGATCAGCCGCTTCGCCACGTCGTCGACGGTGATCCCGCTCGCCTTGGTGAGCGGCCGTACGTCGAGGATGCACTCGTGGGCCACCCGGCCGTTCCGGCCGGCGTAGAGGACCGGATAGTGCTCGGCCAGTCGCTCGGCCACGTAGTTGGCCGCCAGCAGGGCGTGCTCGGTCGCGGACCGCAGCCCGTCGGCCCCCATCATCGCGATGTAGGCGTAACTGATCGGCAGGATGCCCGCCGACCCGTACGGGGCCGCCGAAATGGGCCCGATCCCCTCCCCGCCAGGACCTGTGGCGAGCATGGGGTGATCGGGCAGGTACGGCGCGAGGTGCGCGCCCACGGCGACCGGCCCGACTCCGGGACCCCCGCCCCCGTGCGGGATGCAGAAGGTCTTGTGCAGGTTGAGGTGGCTGACGTCGGCCCCGAAGCGCCCCGGTCGGGCGAGGCCGAGCAGGGCGTTGAGGTTGGCGCCGTCGACGTAGACCTGCCCGCCGGCGCCGTGTACCAGCGCGCAGAGCTCGGTGATCCCCTCCTCGAACACCCCGTGGGTCGAGGGATAGGTCACCATGATCGCGGCGAGCCGGTCGCCGTGGGCCGCGATCTTGGCCCGCAGGTCGTCGAGGTCGACCGAGCCGTCGGCGGCGGCCTTCACCACGGTGACGGTCATCCCCGCCATCACCGCCGACGCCGCGTTGGTGCCGTGCGCCGACGACGGGATCAGGCAGACGCGGCGGTCGAGGTCGCCGCGGCCGTCGTGGTACGCCCGGATGGCCAGCAGCCCGGCCAGCTCGCCCTGGCTGCCGGCGTTGGGCTGGATGGACACCCGGTCGTAGCCGGTGACCTCGGCCAGCCACCCCTCGAGCGTGGAGATCAGTTCGGCGTAGCCCTGCGCGTCCTCGGCCGGGGCGAAGGGATGCAACTGGGCGAAGCCGGCCAAGGAGATGGGCTCCATCTCCGTGGTGGCGTTCAGCTTCATGGTGCACGACCCGAGCGGAATCATGCCCCGGTCGAGCGCGAAATCGCGGTCGGACAGTGCGCGCAGGTAGCGCAGCATCGCCGTCTCGCTGTGGTGGGTGTTGAAGACCGGGTGCGTCAGGTAGGGGGTTCCCCGCTCACTGCCCGCCAGGTCGCCGTACGTCCCGTCCACTGCCGGCACGCCGAAGGCCGCCCGCACCGCCGCCAGATCAGCCTCGACTCGGCGTCCTCGCCGAGCGAGATGCCGACCCGGTCGGAGTCGACCAACCGCAGGTGCACACCGCCCGCGCGCGCCGCCGCGACCACCGCGCTCGCCCGGCCGGGCACCTGCGCCAGCACGGTGTCGAAGAAGGAGTCGTGGACGACGGAGACGCCACCGGCCACGAGATCGCCGGCCAGCCCGGCCGTACGGCGGTGGATCGACTCGGCGATGGAGCGCAGGCCGTCCGGCCCGTGATAAACCGCGTACATGCTGGCCGTCACCGCGAGCAGCACCTGCGCAGTACAGATGTTGGAGGTCGCCTTCTCGCGGCGGATGTGCTGCTCGCGCGTCTGCAGCGCGAGCCGGAATCCGGGCGTGCCGTCGACGTCCTTGGAGACACCGACCAGGCGCCCGGGCAGGGTCCGCTCCAGCCCGGCCCTCACCGAGATGAACGCGGCGTGCGGGCCGCCGTAGAACAGTGGAACGCCGAAGCGCTGGCTGGACCCGACCGCGACGTCGGCACCCCACTCCCCCGGCGGCGTGGTCAGGACCAGGGCCATCAGGTCACAGGCCGCGATGACCATCGCCCCGCGGGCGTGGGCGCGATCGGCGATGTCGCGCAGTTCCCCGGTTGATGCGAGCCGGCCGCTCGCGCCTGGAGTCTGGACCAGCACGGCGAACGGGTCGGTGTCCCCGATCTCCTCAGCCAGCGGCCGCTCCGCCACGACGACTTCGATGCCGAGGGCCCGCGCCCGCGTACGCACGACTCCGAGCGTCTGCGGCAAGGTGTCGGCGTCGATGAGCAGCACCCGGCCCGTCTTCACGCTGCGCCGCGCCAGGGTCATCGCCTCGGCCACGGCCGTGCCCTCGTCGAGCAGGCTCGCACCCGCCGTGGGCAGCCCGGTGAGGTCGGAGACCACGGTCTGGAAATTCAGCAGTGCCTCGAGGCGACCTTGACTGATCTCGGGCTGGTACGGGGTGTAGGCGGTGTACCAGGCGGGCGACTCGAGCACGTTGCGCCGGATCACCGGCGGCGTCACGGTGCCGTGGTAGCCGAGGCCGATCATCGCGCGCAACGGGTGATTCTGTCCGGCGAGGCGCCGCAGCCGCTCCAGGGTCTCCGCCTCCGACAAGGCCGGTGGGAGGTCCAGGTCACCGGACATCCGAATCGCTGCGGGCAGGGCCTGCGCCACCAGGTCCTCCAGGGACCGCACACCCAAGGTGGCCAGCATCGCGTCGCGTTCGCGCGGGGTGGGGCCGATGTGTCGCGTCGCGAACAGCTCCGGCGGCGCGGCGGGAACGGGCTTGGTGCGGCTCGCCTCGGCCGGATTCGCCGCGGCCGGCTTCGCCTGGGCCGGATTCGCCTGGGCCGGCACGGTTCCGGCCGGCTTCGGCTCGGCCCGCACGGTTTCGGTCCGCACGTTTCGGCCGACACGGTTTCGGTCAGCACGGTTTCGGTCACGGGGAGGCTCCTCGGGCGGACTCGGGTGTACGGGCCTCGTCTGACGAAGCGCGCACTCCCCCTCTGTCGCCCGGCGGCTCCAGAGTTGCCATCCCGCGCGGTCTGGGTGCCTGAGAGGTTCCGGGGATGTTGCCCCTTCGGCGCCGCCGCTCCTGCTCGGGTGAGGTCTGTGATGAGGTCTCACCCGCCGAGGCCGGTCGGTCTCTCCCGCGCGCAGCGCCCATCCTATGTGGCGGCCGGCGAGTCGGCCGCCCGGGCGGTGCCGGCTCAGCCGGTGGCTCGGGCCTGGCGGCGTCGCGAGAGCTCGTCGGCTGCCGACGCAGCGGGGGTTACGTCCAGCTCGGGCGCGCGCTCGTGCGGCAGGTCGGAGAGCGTGCCTTCGATGCTGCGCCACACCCCTCCGAGCGCAATACCGAAGATGCCCTGCCCGCCCCGAAGAAGGTCGATGACCTCGTCGTCGGAGGTGCACTCGAAGACCGACACCCCGTCGCTCATCAGGGTGATCTCGCTCAGGTCCTGTACGCCCCGAGCCCGCAGGTGGTCGATGGCCAGCCGGATCTGGTGCAGGGAGATGCCGGCGTCGATGAGCCGCTTGATCACCTTCAGGATGAGGATGTCGCGGAAGCTGTAGAGGCGCTGGGAACCCGAACCCGACGCGCCCCGGACCTCGGGCACGACCAGCCCCGTACGGGCCCAGTAGTCGAGCTGCCGGTAGGTGATCCCGGCTGCGCTGCAGGCGATCGGACCGCGGTAGCCCAGGTCATGCGGCACCGGGGAGAAGTCGCCGTCGAAGAGGAGGTCCTGCAACTCGCCGGGAGCCTGCGGCAGCGACGGGGTCACTCCGGCGGACGGTGCTGGAGTCTCGGTGCTGCTCACGGTGGCCTCCGGTCTGGTGTGGGAACGCGCCCAGGGCCCAAAATGGCTGGAGTTCCCCCTGCGTAATTCCACCTTAAGGATTACCTCAGGAACGCTACGACCCGGCGACGTTCAGGGTCAACGACACGCCGACAGCCGCCCTTGCATTCCCCCAACTCTCAACTGCAAGGTCAGACCCCTCTGCGATGCTCCCGAGCGAGCAACCCGTCAACCCTCGACCGCACCTTGAGCATTGTCGGCGGCCGCGTGCCGACGGGTGGTCGGCTGTGACCAGGTCAGGCCTTGGGTTCGTCGCCGGTCACGAAGTCGTCGGGGTTCACCTGGTCGAGGAACTCGCGGAACTTCTCGACCTCGTCCTCCTCCGCTTCGGGGATCTCGATCCCCGCCTCGTCGAGGACGTCCTCGGCACAGTAGATCTCCGAGCCCACGCGCAGGGCAAGGGCGATGGCATCCGAGGGCCGCGCGCTCACCTCGACCCCGTCAACGAGCAGCACCGCATAGAACGTGCCGCCCTCCAACTCGGTGATGTGCACCTCGGTCAGTTTGTGGCCGAGGGTGGTCAGGGTGTCGACCATGAGGTCGTGGGTCAGGGGCCGCGGCGGGACGACACCCTCCTGCGCGTTGGCGATCGCCGAGGCCTCGCTGGCGCCGATCCAGATCGGCAGGTAGCGGGTCCCCCCCACCTCGCGCAGCAGCACCATGGGCGCGTTCGTCGGCATCTCCACCCGCACGCCCACCACATCGAGCTCACGCATATCTCAACCCTACTTCGCACGCCCGTGTCGGGCAACGGCGAGGCTACTCGCCCGGGAGCGGGTCAGCGGTCCATCGCGATCCGGACCAGCGCCGCGTGGAAGCTGATCACCAGTTGCGTCACCTCACCGGATACGTCGCGGTTGCCCCCGGCGCGCCGCACGTAGGGCGCGATGGCCTGTTCGACCAACCCGACCTCGCGGTCGGCCGACATCTTGAAGGCGCGCAGATGCCGGCCGTCGATGCCGTACTCGGCCAGCCGTCGCGCGGCGACCGCCAGGGTGAGCGCCTCGCGGCCGTAGTGGCTGGTGCCGCGCCGCGGCAGCACGATCTGGGTTCGCTCGAGCTCGGACAGCGCGGTCTCGGTGAGCCCGCTGGTCTCGAGCAACTCGGTACGGGTCATGCGGACCGGCAGCTTCGGGGCAGGGGTGGGCGCGGGGACCGGCGGTACCGGCCGCGCGCTCTCGTCGGGCTCGTTCTCGCCGGCCCGGCGGGGGCCGAGCTCGGGCGGCGCGAGCCCCCGGTCGATGCGGTCGAGGTGCTCGCGGATGACGCGCAACGGCAGGTAGTGGTCACGCTGCACCGACAGGACGTACCGCAGCCGGTCGATGTCGCTCTCGGCGTAGCGGCGGTAGCCCGAGGGTGCCCGCTGCGGGGTGATCAGGCCCTCGGATTCCAGGAACCTGATCTTGGAGATGGTGACGTCGGGGAAGTCGATCTTGAGGCTGGCCAGCACCTGACCGATGCTGCGGGCCCCGGACCGGGAAGGGCGCGCCGGCGGCGGGGTCGTCGCCGGCTCGACCTGATCTGACATCACGTGACTCGAAATGCGCCGGAGGTCAGCTCGCGTCCTGGGCGCTGCCGAAGTAGACGAGCCGGAACTTGCCGATCTGCACCTCGTCGCCGTGCTGCAGCCGGCGCTCATCGACCAGTTCGCGGTTCACGTAGGTCCCGTTCAGACTGCCGAGATCCTTCACCGTGGTCCCGTCCGCGGTACGGGTGAAGGTGGCGTGCCGGCGTGAGACAGAGATGTCGTCGAGGAAGATGTCGGAGTCCTGGTGCCGGCCGGCGGTGATCAGATCGGTGTCGAGCAGGAACCGGCTGCCCGCATTCGCGCCGCGTTGCACGATGAGCAGGGCTGAGCCGCGGGGCAGCGCGCCGACGGCGGCCTCCTCCTCGGCGCTGAGCGCCTCACCCTCGCGTTCCTCGACGACCGCCGGAATCGTTTTCGTCGTGTCCCCGGTGGGCACGCGCTCTCCGGCATCCGTACGAGGCGTCGCGGGACCCAGGGCTGAACCGCACTGGCCGCAGAACCTGCTGCCATCGGGGTTGTCGTGGCCACATTGTGTGCAAAACGGCATGACGGGTGAACTTTCGCTGGGGTGCTCGAAGGCTTGAGCAGTGCTGGAGAGTTTAGAGGGTACGACCGAGCACTGACGACGGGCCCCGAAGCGCGGACCCGAGGCCCTGAGTCGTCCGCGAGCCGCTCCCCTCCGGAGCCCCCACTCCGTCGGGTCAGCCGAACTCCGCGCGACTCGCCTGGGTCAGGCGAACTCCGCCCGACTCCGCCCCCGGTTCACCGAGAGGACCCGATCGCGCACCCGCCCGGCGAGCGGCTTCGCGAACCACCCGAGCACCCCGCCCGAGCACCCCTCATCGAAGAAACGCCGAAAGACGACTCGGAATTCGCCGAAATCTGAGTCGTCTCTCGGCGTTTCCTGGTGGATCAGAGGAGGTGGGGGTCGGGGCCAGGCGAGCGGGGCTCAGGCGAGCGGGGTCAGGCGAGCGGGGTCAGGCGCCGACCTGCTCGGCGTAGCCGTCGGCGTCCAGCAGGTCGTCCAGGTCGGCACCCTCCTCGATCTCCAGCTCGAACAGCCAGCCGTCGCCGTACGGGTCGGCGTTGATGGTCTCGGGGCTGCTCTCCAGCAACGCGTTGACCGCGGTGACCACCCCGGGTACGGGGCTGAAGAGGTCGGACACGCTCTTGGTCGACTCCAGCTCGCCGCAGGCGTCGCCGGCGGCGACCGACTCCCCCAGCGACGGCAGGGAGGCGAACACGATGTCACCGAGCTGGTCGGCGGCGTACTCGGTGATGCCGATCCGCACCACGTTGGCGTTGCCGCTGCGCACCCATTCGTGCTCCGGTGAGTACTTCAGGTCTTCGGGATAGTCGGACAACTCGGGCTCCTCGGGCTGTACGTGATCGGGCGGTACGTGATCGGGCTGTACGGGTCGGGCGGACGTGATCCGGGCTGGTACGTGATCGGGCGGTTCGTGATCGGGTTACCCGTTCGGGCGGTGGTTGATCGGTGTTCTTCGGAGTTGGTCGTGGATCGAGCCGGGCGACCGGGCACCGCGCGGAGTGCGCGAGGCGTGACCGCCTTTACCGCGGCGTCGGCGGCGGGGATGCGGGCTGAGCGTACTGATTGGGTCCGGGGGCGTGCAAGGACTCCACGATGATGAGGTCCTCCTGACTGATCTCGACCTGACCTCCGACGCTGGGCCCAGTGATCTCAGACACCAGGCCGCCGCGGAAACGGGCCGCCTCTTCCAGGCTGTGGGGATCGCCGATGACCTCGAAGGTGATCGGGCGGCTGACGGGGGTGCCGTCGATGACCAGTCCGCGTCCGTCCGATCCGAACCAGGTCGAGGCCACCACCCGGATGGTGTCGTTCACCTCGATCACCTCGGCACCGGCGTCGCGCATCTCCTCCACCGCGTCGAGCAGGATCTCGGCGTCCACCTTGGCCCGGGGGTCGGCGATCCGCATCCGGATGCCCGGCCCCTCGGCGGGCACCGTGCCGGCGAGGATCGACAGGTCGCTGATCCGCCGCTCCGCCTCCTCCTGGGCGATCCGCTGGGTATCCGCGCCGGACTTGAGCTCGGACCGCGTCTGCTGCAGCTCGGCGATCTCACTCTCCAGCCGCCGCGACTCCTGCCCGAGGCCGTCGAGCAGTTGGATCAGGTCCTCGCGCCGCGCGGAGCGGTACGACTCGTCCGCGGTGTTGATCCGGATCTGCATCACCCCGCCGAGACCCACCAGGAACAGCATCGCGGCCGCAGCGACCTGGCCGCGCCCGGGACGCCGTAGCGTGCGACGCAATCGTTCACGCCCGCGCGCCGGGCCGCCTCCCGCTGCGCCGCCACCCGCCGGTCCACCATCTGCGCCGGCGGTACCACCCGAGCCGGGCCAGGCCTGGTCGCCATCCGACTCGCCGGAAGTACCCGCCGCCGCGCCCGCCTCGACGCCCGGGTCGCCAGCCAGCCGCCGACCGCTTCGCCGCAGCGAGCCGATCCGGCGCGAGCGGGGGGTACGTCCCCCCTCATCGGTATCAGGCATGGATCAGCGCCCGGCGGATCGCGGCGGCGTTGGTGAAGATCCGGATGCCGAGCACGACCACCACTCCGGTGGACAGCTGCGAGCCGACCCCGATCTGATCGCCGACGTAGACGATGGCGGCGGCGATCAGGACGTTGGAGACGAAGGAGACCACGAATACCCGGTCGGTGAAGGTGCCTTCCAGGTAGGCCCGGAAGGCGCCGAACAACGCGTCCATGGCGGCCACGATCGCGATCGGCAGATAGGGCTGCAGGAACTGCGGAATCGCGGGCTCGAGCAGCAGTCCGACGATGATGCCGGCCATCAGGCCGATGACGGGAATCACGAGGCACCCTTCCTGGCCCGACGCACGGCAAGACCCGGATCTGCGGCGAGGGTCAGCTCCTCCGCGGTGGTGATCTGGAAGGGCATCCGGCGGTTCCGGGCGAGGTCGTCCCACCAGATACCCGCGCGCGACTCGGCGAACCGGGCCGGCAAGGTGCGCGGGTCGCCGATCGCCTCGATCCGGTACGGCCGGTTCAGCGAGCGGTAGTCCACGGTGATCGCCTCGCCCGCACTGCGGATGGCGGTCAGGGTCGACAGCCGGTGGCCGTTGATGGCCACCGCCTCGGCACCCGCCTCCCACAGGCCGTTGGCCAACACCTGGAGATCGATGTCGAGAACGCGGTCGCGGGAATCGCTGCTCGCAGCGGGCGCGTCGTCGACCACCAGGACGACGCCCGGTCCGCGGACGGGCACGGTCCCGACCACCGCCTCCAGCAGCGTGATCCGCGCCTTCAGGGCCCTCGCCTCGCTGTCGTCGCCGAGCGCCCCGGTCCGCAGCGTGCCGATCTCCGCCGTCAGCTCGCCCGCCCGGTCGCGCAGGGTGTCCTGGTTGCGCTCGGCGGTGCGCACCCGATTGATCAACTCCTGCCGCTCGGCCTGCAGCGCCGGCGCGGCGCGGCTGGTCTGCAACGCGGAAACGGCGAACATCGCACCGATCAGCAGCGCGACCGCGGCCAGCCCCCACCGCGCCGTACGCGGCCGCGCGCCGACCGTACCGGCCAGCCGGGCGTAGTCGGGGTCCAACGGCTCGCGCAGGATCTCGTTCAGCAGATCCATGCTCGCGTCGGGTCGTTCGGGCGCGCCGGGCCCACGCAGCTTTCCCGCCGGTCGCGGCAGCTCGTCGGCACCCTTCACCCCGCCAGACTAGTGAGGGGTCCCGACGGGCGCGGTCACCACCGGATCAGCCGCCGGACGCGCCGAGGAGACCGGGCGGCAGGTCATCGGCCATCTCGAACGGCCGGGCTCTGCCCGCCGGACTGTGGGCCGAGCCGCCGCAGGCTGCGGGTACGGCTACGCCGGGCAGCCGCGACGGCGTCGTTGTGCAGCCGCCGGCTGAGCGCCACCCGACCGCGCTCGACGCCCAGCGGGCCGGACCAGGGCGGGAGGTCCGACGAGGCCAGACGCGTGACTGAGGTCGCTCTCGGCCCCTTCGCGGTCATGCCAGGCCAGGTCGGGAATCAGGGCCGCCTCCGCCGCGTCGGCCACCCGCCGTGCCGCCGCCGAGTCGCCGATCGAGCCGGTCGCCAGTGCCGCCGCCCATCGTGCCCGGCCCACCAGGGCAGCGTCCAGCACCGCCCAGGTGCCGTCCGACCGCGCCGCTGCGCGTTGCGTACTCGTGGCCAGGGCGGCCCGGTAGACCCCGACGATCTGGGGCGCGATCACCGACCAGTCGTAGCGGCGCGCCGCCTCGCGGGCCCGCCGGGTGCGGACGTGATCGGGCCGTCGGAGCGTGTCGGTCAACGCGCGGGCGAGGTCGGCGGCGTCACCCACCGCGAACAGCTCGCCCACAGCGGCCCGCCCCGGTCCGCCCCCGATCAGGTCGGCGAACGCGGGCAGCGCCGCCGCGACCACGGGGGTGCCGCTGGCCATCGCCTCGAGCAGCACGATGCCGAAACTCTCCCGGGCGAGGTGCGGGGCCACGAACACCGAGGCGGAACGCAGCAGCGCCACCTTCTCGGGATGGCTGATGTTGCCCAGGCTGATGCAGCCCGGGGGCAGCACCCGCGATCCCTGGCCGGCCACGACGACCTCGACCTCCCCGACGGCCGCCCGGACTTGCGGCAGTGCCGCGAGCAGCACGTCCAGGCCCTTGCGCGGTTCGTCGAGCCGGCCCAGGAACACGATTCTCGGCGCCGAGGGCGACGGAGCGGTCGGGTACGCGCCGGCCGGGCCGGCGAAGTCGGCGAAGCGGAAGCCGTTCGGGATGACGACGGCGTCCCGGCCGAGGTGCTGGACGACCACGCTGCGGGCGGTCTCGGAGACGGCGATCCCCGCGTCGATCTTGCCGACCGCGGTCCGCAACACCCCTGCGGCGAGTTGCATCGAGCGGGAGCGTGGGGTCGCGGTGTGGAAGGTGGCCACCACCGGCACCTCGGCCGCGAGCAGGGCGAGCAGGGCGATGCTCGGCGTCACCGGCTCGTGGATGTGCAGCAGGTCGAAGGCCCCGCGCCGCAACCAGCGGCGTACCCGGGCCGCGGTGCGCGGGCCGAAGTTCACCCGAGCGGTCGAGCCGTTGTACGGCAACGGCACGGCCGCTCCGGCGGAGGTGAACGCCTCGTCGGGGATCAGGTGATCGGGGGCGGCCACCTCGCCAGGGCGAGCACAAGATCGCCAGGGGCGGCCACAAGGTCGCCAGGGGCGAGCACGAAGGGTCGGTGGCCCTGTTCGCGCAGCTGCCGGGCCAGCCCGAGAACGTGACTCTGCACCCCGCCCGGCACTTCGAAGGAGTACGGGCAGACCAGGCCGATGCGCAGCGGCGCGGCGGAGGCGGGCACGGCCGGGTCAGGCCGGCACGGGTCGGGCGAGTCCCGACCCGACCAGCGGTGGGCGTGAAGAAGGGTTGCAGCATGTGCCAGTCGGCCGGCTGCTCGCGGATGGTGTCGGCGAAGAAGTCGGCGACCTGCTGGGTCATCGCGATCAGTCCGGAGCGCCCCGGCAGCGGCTGGCACGGGGTCGCCGAAGACGATCTCCATGCCCGGCCCGCGGAACCGGCAGACGGCAGGCAGCAGGGTGGCGCCGGTCCGCCGCGCCACCATCGCCGGTCCGGCGGGCATGGTGGTCGGGGTTCCGGCCCAGGACACCGGCAGCCCGGTTCCGGTGAGGTCGCGGTCGGCCAGCAGGCAGACCATCCGGCGACGGCGTACGGCGACCGCGAGTTCACCGACCACGCCCGGGTCGCGGTGGGACAGCACCTCCATCCCCAGGCCCTCGCGGAACGCGACGAAGTCGGCGAACTCCGCGTCCGGCAACCGCTCGGCGACCGTGGTCACCGGCATGCCGGACAGGCAGGCCCACGCGCCCGCCAGGTCCCAGTTGCCGCTGTGCGGCAGCGCCACCACCACTCCGGGCCCGTCGTACGCCGCCCGCAGGGCCTGGCCGTTGACGGTGCTGACCCGGCCGAGGATGTCCTGCGCCGACCAGCCCGGCAGGGCGAGCACCTCGTAGAAGGCCCGCAGGTAGGAGTCCAGGGCGGCGCGGACCAGCGTCGGCCCGGCGGGACGGCCGGCGACGACGCTCAGGTTGGCTCGCAGGGTCTGGACGTGGGAGCCGTCGTGGCGCAGCGCCACCCAGCTCCCGGTCCGGACCGCGAGTCGCACGAGCCAGCCGGGCAGACGGGTCGCGAGACGCCAACCCAGCCGGTACAGCCGTCGGACGAGGTGGTCGCGACGGGAGGCGAGGTCCAGGCGACGCGCGGGAGGCTCAGCCTGCGGGGGCATCGGCCACTCTCGCCTGGGCCCGGACCTGGGCGATCCGTTGCAGGACGGTGATCATGCTGGTCAGCGCGAGGGCCGCGACCGCCAGCTCGAGCACGTACGGCACGCCCAGCCCGGCGAGCAGCGCCCCGGCCAGGATGATCACCAGCCGGTCCGCGCGGGCGGCCAGACCACCACCGCAGGTGAAGCCGAGACTCTCCGCGCGGGCCTTGACGTAGGAGGTCCACTGCCCGAACACCAGACCGGCCAGCGCGATCCCGGCCCACAGCGTGGAGGACTCGATCGCGACGAAGTAGAGCAGGATGCCCCCGAACACCGCGGCGTCGCCCAGCCGGTCGGAGGTGGAGTCCAGGAACGCACCCCACTCGACTGGCCGTACCGGTGATCTTGGCCATCAGCCCGTCGACCATGTCCGACACCACGAACACCGTGACCACGAGCACGCCCTGCCAGAGCCAACCCTGGGGGAAGCAGATGAGCGAGCCGAGCACGACCCCCAGCGTGCCGGCGACCGTGACCACGTCCGGTGAGACGCCGAGCCGGACCAGGAGCCGGGCGATCGGGCCCAACAGGGTCCCCGACAGTCCGCGGAACCGTTCGAGCATCAGGCCCGCCCCTGCTCGGGGTGGGCGCCGTCCCAGGCGCTGCGCAGCGCCTGCCAGGTCTGGTCCAGCAGCTGGGGCAGGGCCTTGGTCTGGCCGACGACCGGCAGGAAGTTGGCGTCCCCGGACCAGCGGGGCACCACGTGCTGGTGCAGGTGGGCGGCGATGCCGGCACCCGCCACAGTCCCCTGGTTCACTCCGAGGTTGAAGCCGTGCGGCGCGCTGGCGGCCCGGATGACCCCCATCGCCTGCTGGGTCAAGATGCCGACGGCGGCGACCTCCTCACCGGTCAGCTCGGTCAGGTCCGCGACGTGCCGGTAGGGGCAGATCAGCAGGTGGCCCGGCGAGTACGGGTAGAGGTTGAGCACCGCGTACGCGAGTTCGGCCCGGTGCACGATCAGACCGGCCCGGTCCTCCCCCGCCTGGATCGCGCAGAAGGGGCAGTCCTGGGCGTCCGCGGTGGACGGCTTGTTCTCCCCCTGGATGTAGACCATCCGGTGGGGCGTCCAGAGCCGCTCGAACCCGTCCGGCGTGCCGGGAAGGGCGCTCGCGTCCTCCACCTCGTAAACCTCCGCCTCCTGGTGCTGGGTTGCCAGCGTAGACCGGTCCTCAGACCTGGCGGCGACTCGCGATGGCGTCGACGATCTCGGCGACGGCCTCGTCCACCGGAACGCCGTTCTTCTGCGATCGGTCCCGGTAGCGGAACGAGACCGCACCGGCCGCCGCATCCTCCCCACCGGCGATCAGGATGAAGGGGACCTTGGCCAGCTCGGCGTGCCGGATCTTCTTCTGCATCCGGTCGTCGGAGGTGTCGACCTCGACCCGCACCCCCGCCGCCCGCAGCCGGTCGGCGACCGCCGACAGGTGATCGGCGAACTCATCGGCCACCGGCACGCCGACGACCTGGACGGGAGCCAGCCAGGGCGGGAACGCGCCGGCGTAGTGCTCGGTGAGCACCGCGACGAAACGTTCGACGGACCCGAACAGGGCGCGGTGGATCATCACCGGGCGCTGCCGGCTGCCGTCGGGCGCGGTGACCTCGAGCCCGAACCGGTCCGGCAGCATCAGGTCCACCTGAATGGTCGACATCTGCCAGGTGCGGCCGATGGCGTCGCGGGCCTGCACCGAGATCTTGGGCGCGTAGAACGCCGCTCCCCCCGGGTCGAGGACCAGATCCAGCCCGGACGCCTCCGCGGCCTGCTGCAGCATGGCCGTCGCCTGCTCCCACTCGGCGTCGGTGCCGATCGACTTGTCCGGATCGCGGGTGGACAGCTCCAGGTAGAAGTCGGTCAGCCCGTAGTCGGCGAGCAGGTCCAGCACGAACGTCAGCAGCGAGGCGATCTCGGCCGGAGCCTGCTCGGGCGTGCAGTAGATGTGCGCGTCGTCCTGGGTCATCCCCCGGACCCGCGTGAGGCCGTGGATGACGCCGGACATCTCGTAGCGGTAGACACTGCCGAACTCGAACAGCCGCAACGGCAGCTCGCGGTAGGAACGGCCGCGGGCGCGGAAGATCAGGCAGTGCATCGGGCAGTTCATCGGCTTGAGGTAGTAGTCCTGCCCCTGCCGCTTCACCGTGCCGTCCGGGTGGTGCTCCTCGTCGACGTGCATCGGCGGGAACATGCCGTCGGCGTAGAAGCCGAGGTGTCCGGAGATGTCGAACAGGGCGGCCTTGCTGATGTGCGGGGTGTAGACGAACTCGTACCCGGCCTCGACGTGCCGCTGCCGCGAGTAGTCCTCCATCACCTTGCGCAGGATTCCGCCCCTGGGGTGGAACACCGCCAGGCCCGAGCCCAGCTCGTCGGGGAAGGTGAACAGGTCCAGTTCCTGGCCGAGCTTGCGGTGGTCGCGCTTGGCCGCTTCCTGCTGCCGGGTCTGGTAGGCCTTGAGGGCCTCGCGGCTCGGCCAGGCCGTGCCGTACAGGCGCTGCAGGGACGCGTTGGCCTGGTCGCCGCGCCAGTACGCCGCAGAGTTGCGGGTCAGGGCGAAGGCCGGGATGTAGCCGGTGTGCGGCACGTGCGGGCCGCGGCACAGGTCCTTCCAGGCGACCGAGTCGTCGCGACGGAGGTTGTCGTAGATGGTCAGCTCGCCGGCGCCGACCTCGGCGCTGGCTCCGTCGTCGCCGGCCTCGTGCTCCCCGCCGATATTGCCCTTGTCGGCGATCAGCTCCAGCTTGTACGGCTCGTGGGCCAGTTCGGCGCGCGCCTCGTCGTCGGAGACCGCCCGGCGGCGGAACCGCTGGCGCTCCTTCACGATCCGGTTCATCGCCTGCTCCAGCGCGCGCAGGTCGTCGGGGGTGAACGGCTCGGCCAGGTCGAAGTCGTAGTAGAACCCGTCGGTGATCGGCGGGCCGATCCCCAGCTTGGCGTCCGGGTGTCGCGCCTGCACCGCCTGGGCAGCGACGTGGGCGGCGGAGTGGCGCAGGATCGCGAGACCGTCGGGGCTGTCGATGCCGACCGGCTCGACCACGGCCTCGGCCGGCAACGGCAGGTGCAGGTCGCGCAGCTCACCGTTCACCCGGGCGGCGACGACGCTGCGGTCCTCGCCGAACACGTCCAGGCCGGTGGTGGTCGTGTCGCTCACCTGCTGCTGGCTGGCGCCATCGCGAACCACGGTGATCGAACTGCTGGCCACGCTCGTGCTCCCTCGCCGACAAGGCGCACCCGTCGTACGCCTCGGGTAAGACTAGACCGCCCCCCACCGTACCGCGCCCCGCCAATTGCTCGCACTCCCCCGGCCCAGGAACCCCCTCGGATCCCCCCCGACCCCGTCACCCGGCAGGCACCCCTAGTGAACCCCCGCTACCGCATGGGAACCCCTGCTATCGCGTGGGAACCCCCTCTACCGCGTGGGAACCTACGTATACGTAGATTCCTGGTGGATTGCACACGTTGCAAGCAGTGCAATCCAGAGGGAACCTGTGCAATGCGCGCCGGATGGACGCGCCGATGGGTGCGCAGGATGGGGCGCGCGATGGGATATGGTGGGCGTCGCTCAAGCGGGGCTTGGGGCGATTGGCGCAGTGGTAGCGCGCTTCGTTCACACCGAAGAGGTCACTGGTTCGAACCCAGTATCGCCCACCACCCGAGCTAGGCCCTGACAAGGGCCGACGCATCGAACACACGATACCGACTCGCGAGGCGTGTGTGACTGCCAGTCGAGCCAGGCCGCCTGTCGATCTTGAACCGCCTGTCGATCTTGAACAACTGGTCCATCACGGTTGCCCCAGTCTGGATTACCGGACGTAGTTGGTGCCGGTAGACGAGTTCTGTGACGCTGGTCCCGCTGTGTCCAACCAGCTGCGAAA
>CAVSDA010000023.1:0-105145 GCA_963726625.1 uncultured Actinomycetota bacterium | reverse complement strand
TTTCCCTTGGTGCGGTTCCGGGCGACCACGGTGATGACGTCACGGTCCGACGCGCGGTGCTGGACCTCGATCCCGTCCGCTACCGAGGTGGTCTGGGACACCAGGAAGCGATTCCGGTCCGTGAACTGGACCGAGAAGCACTGGTTCCCGGTCGTGGCGCCGCAGCGCAGGGCATAGCGGCGGCTGGTCGCGATCTGGATGTGGACCTCGGTGGCGCCGTCGTCGAGCCGGAACATGTCGAGAGCCAGCGCACCCCCCTCGCCGGTCCAGAAGCTCGGCGTGTCGTACCGCTCGTCGTAGTGGTAGGCGAAGCCCGAGAAGTAGGTTCCGCCCGGGTCGAGGTGCGACCGGGCGACGTCGGCCATAGCGGCACGCCAGGCGAAGAGGACCTCGCCCCGGCAGGTGGACTCGCTCAGGTCGCAGGACGCCCCTGCCGCGGTCGGGGAGGGGGACGCCGGCGAGGTCGCCGCGGAGCTGGTGGCGGGGGCCTGTGGGCCCACCAGGGGAGTTCGCCCCCGCGGCGCGAGCGTCCAGAACCCGGCCACGGCCACCAGTACCACCGCGACCGCGAGCGAGAGGACAGCGACCCCGCGCTGGCGACGGCGTCGACCGGCGAGCACCTTGCCGTGGGCCAGATCGGCGGACCCGTCGCCGGGGCGGCGGAGTGTGTCGGGGACGGCTTCGCGGAGTTCGGCCGCCAGGGCGGCGTCGGCTTCGCGATCGGGACGCCCGGCGGTCAGCTGCGCGCGGGCCTGCCGGGCGAGCACCAGGACCTCGTCGACCGGTCGGCCGAGCACCTCCGCGATCTGGACGCTCGGCAGTTCGGCGTAGCGTTCCAGCACGATCACGGCGCGCTGATCGTGGCTCAGCCGGCCCAGGTCGGCCACGATGGCCACCGTGGTGGGTGAGGGTGCTGCGCTGTCCACCAACTCGAAGCGGGGCAGGTGCCGCCCGGCCCGGTGGTGGTCCCAGGGCAGCTGGGCGGGAACCACAGGAGCGCCGACGACGGCGCGCAGCGCCTCGACCCGGGGCCTGCGTACGTGGTCCCACCGCTGGTACAACTCCGCCAGGACGAGTTGCACCTGCCGCTCGGCCGCGTCCGGATCGCCGCGGAGCAGGAAGGCGACGGCCTGCAGCAGCGGGCGCTCGCGGTCGGCCACGGTGCTGAACTCGTCGTCCCGGGTCGTCGTCGCCGGCATTGGCCTCACCCCTTCACACCCTAGTTCGGAGCCGACCGGTCTGTGCGATGCGTCGCGAGCCACAATCGTTGCTGTGGAGGTCGAGACCGGGACGGAGGCGGGACCGACCTTTCGACGCTACGTGGCGATCGGGGATTCCAGCACCGAGGGCCTGGAGGACCCCGAGGACCGGGGCGGCTACCGCGGGTGGGCCGACCGGCTGGCGCAGCACATCGCCGACGGTCAGAGCGAGCCGCTGGAGTACGCGAACCTGGCCATCCGGGGCCTGCGGATGCGGGAGATCCGCACCGGCCAGCTGGACGACGCGCTGGACCTGGGGCCGGACCTGCTCAGCGTCTTCGGTGGGATGAACGACGTCATCGGTCCGCGGCCGGACTTCGACGCGATCCGCGCCGACTACGTGATCTGCTTCCGGCTGGCCCGCGACCTGGGAGCCACGGTGCTGAGCTTCACCATGCCCGACCCGTCCGCCATCAACCCGCTGGGCGCGCGGCTGCGGGAGCGCACCTACAGGCTCAACGAGATCATCCGGACCGAGGGCGAGCGCCGCGGGGTGCTTGATCGTGGACTTCGAGGCCTACCCGGTGGCCCAGGATCCGCGGTTGTGGTTCGAGGACCGGCTGCACGGGAACGCGCTCGGGCACCAGACCGTGGCCCGCGCCCTGGCCTGGCGGCTTGGCCTGCCCGGCTTCGACCAGAGCTGGGCCGAGCCGCTCGCCGGCGACCCGCCGCCACGCCCGCGGGCCCGCGAGCAGTTCGTGGGGGACTTCGACTGGGCGGTGCACTACCTCGCGCCCTGGCTCGGCAAAGGCATCCGCCGCCTGCCGCACGGACTGGGGGTTGAACCGAAGCGCCCCCTCCCGACGGTGGTGCCGCGCACCGCCGTACGCCGACCCTGACCGGGCGGTGCGGCCGCGGTCACATGACCTTTACGTTGCGAGGTCGTCGGCTGAAACACGGCCGCCGTTAGATGAGGCTCGGCCCGCGAAGTGGCCGGACGAATCAGGAGCCTCCCATGACTGCTGCCCTTCCCGCGCTCGGCCGAAGCGCCCGTGCCCCTCAGGTGGTCGGAGCCGTCGACGCGGCCCGCGACGATCTCGGACACTTCGGCTACGGCCAGGAACTGCACCGTTCGATCGGGACCTACGCCTCCTTCGCCGCTGGCTTCTCCTTCGTCTCCATCCTGACCACGGTGTTCCAGCTCTTCGGTCTGGGCTTCGGCTTCGCCGGACCGGTCTTCTTCTGGACCTGGCCGGCCATCTTCGCCGGGCAGATCATGGTCGCCCTCTGCTTCGCCGAGCTCGCCGGTCGCTATCCGATCTCCGGCGCCATCTACCAGTGGTCGCGCAGGCTCGGCGGGCACGTGGTCGGCTGGTTCGCCGGCTGGACGATGATCATCGCCCAGGTGGTCACCGTCGCCGCGGCCGCCATCGCCATGCAGGCGGTGCTGCCCGCCATCTGGAGCGGGTTCCAGATCGTCGGTGGCGACCCGGCGATCACCAGCCTGACCGGGGCCAGCAACGCCATCGTGCTCGGTCTGATCGTGCTGGTCATCACCACCACGATCAACTCGGTCGCGGTCCGGGTGATGGCCGTGGTCAACGCCGTCGGCGTCACCGCCGAGCTGATCGGCGCCGCGCTGCTGATCGTCGCCCTGTTCTCGACCGCGCAGCGCGGCCCGGGGATCGTGCTCAACACGGCAGGTCTGAACGGCGGGCTCGGCGCACTGCTGGCCGCCTCGCTGATGGCGGCGTACGTCCTGGTCGGCTTCGACTCCGCCGGCGAACTGTCCGAAGAGACCCACAACCCCCGTCGGACCGCACCCAAGACCATCCTGCGGGCGCTGATCGCCTCCGGCGTCGGTGGTGCGCTGATCCTGCTGGGGGCCTTGATGGCGGCGCCGTCGGTGGACGACGAACTCGCCAGTGGGGGTCTGGCCTGGGTGGTCACCAGCCGGCTCGGTGACTTCTGGGGTCGGGTGTTCCTGGCCGATGTCGTGCTGGCCGCCTTCGTCTGCACCCTGGCCATCCAGACCGCCACCACCCGGATGATCTACTCGATGTCGCGCGACGAGGTGCTCCCCGCCTCCAAGCGGCTGCGCAAGGTGTCTGCTCGAGGCGCCACGGTGCACGCCGCGGTGCTGGTGGGTGTCCTCGCCATGGCCCTGCTGGTGGTGAACGTGGGTCAGGCGGGCGTGTTCACCGCACTGACCAGCACCTGCATCGTGCTGCTCTACCTCGCCTACCTGTGCGTCACCGCGCCGCTGCTCTACCGCCGGTTGCGCGGGTGGCCGCACCAGCTCGGGCCGCAACTCGACGAGGCCGGCAAGCCGGTATTCAGCCTCGGCCGCTGGGGTCTGCCCGTGAACATCGTCGCGGTCGCCTACGGCCTCGCCATGGCGGTGAACCTGGCGTGGCCGCGTCCGGAGATCTTCGACCCCGAAGGCACCAGCCCCGTCATGCAGTACTTCGCGCTGATCGTGGTGGCCGTCGCCGGAATCGGCGGGCTGATCGCCTTCACGGCCAAGAAGCGCGCCTACCGGCAGGCGATCGGGCATCTGCCGACCACTCCGCCGACCACTCAGCCGACCACTCAGCCGGCTGCCGTCGAGGCCGAGACCGAGCGGGTGCCCGCCTGATCGCAGGCTCCTTTCTGATCGGCTCCTTGCCGGACGGCCTGCGGGTGGCAGGCGGTCAGGCGAAGAGCGCCTGGCCCACGTGCTCGCCGGGAGCGATGCCGGGCGGTACGGCGAACAGTGCCGACCCCGTGTGCTGGAGGTATTCACTCATGGCGTCGCCCAGGCCGAGCTTGGTCTGCATCGGGATGTAGTGCGTGCGCGGGTCGACCACGTAGGCGAGGAAGAACAGGCCGGCGTCCATCCGGCCGAGGCCGTTGCTGCCGTCGACGAAGTTGTAGCCCCGGCGGAGCATCCGGGCACCGTTGTTGTGGTCCGGGTGCACCATCGCGACGTGGGCGTCGGTCGCGACCAGCGGCTCGTCGCCCCGGCCCTTGAGGCTGAAGTCCGGTTGGTCGAACTCGCCGCCTCCCGACAGCGGCGCACCCTCGGCCTTGGTCCGTCCGATGACCCGCTCCTGCTCGCGCAGTGGCTGCCGGTCCCAGGTCTCGATGGTCATGTTGATCCGGCGGGCGACCAGGTAGGAGCCTCCGGCCAGCCAGTCGCCCCGGGGGTCGGCGCCCGCGGGAACCCAGACGTGGGTGTCGAGGGCGTAGGGGTTCCTCGGCCTTCAGGTTCATGGTGCCGTCCTTGAACCCGAACAGGTTCCGCGGCGTCGCCTGGCTGGTCGAGGTGGACGAGGTACGCCCGAACCCGAGCTGGGACCAGCGGACCGCGGCGCGGCCGAAGGCGATCCGGGCCAGGTTGCGCACGGCGTGCACGGCCACCTGGGGGTCGTCGGCGCACGCCTGGACGCACAGGTCTCCGTCCGAGCGCTCCGGGTCGAGCTTGTCGGCAGGGAAGTGGGGCAGCCGCCGCAGCGCCGCCGGTTGGCGAGCGGCGAGGCCGAACCGGTCGCGCCCGCCGCTGCGAAACAGGGTCGGACCGAAACCGAAGGTGATGGTCAGGCCCGACGGCGGCAGGCCGATGGCCTCCCCGGTGTCGTCCGGCGGGGCCCCGTACGGGCCGGCGGTGGGCCCGAGCTCGCCCGCCCCCTTGCCCTGGGTCATCCGGGCGGCGGCACGGGTCCAGTCCTGGAGCAGCTGGACGAGTTCGCCGCGCGATTCGGTGGTGACGTCGAAGGTGGCGAAGTGCAGGCGGTCCTGCATGGGCGTCACGATGCCGGCCTGGCGGGTGCCCCAGAACGGGTAGGTCCGATCGCCCGGGGAGGGCTGCGCAGCGGCGGCCGCGTCCTGGCCGAGGGCATAGCTGCCGCCCGCGCCGGCGGCGACGCCCGCCAGGCCGATGCCCGCGGCGCCGAGGACCCCGCGTCGCCCGATGGCGGTTCCCGGCGCCGGCCCCAGCTCACGCCTTGCCGACTCTCCTAGACAACGGCCGCCGCCAGCTTGGACAGCGGCTCGGACAGCGCGTTCACCGCGTCGGAGAGCGCCTTGACCTCGGCCGTGCTCAGCTGGTCGTAGGTCACGAACCCGTCCCCGCGGCGTTGCGCATCCAGCAGCACCTGCAACGCGTCGAACTTGGCCTCGATCTGGGCGTCCAGTGCGGGCGTCCTTCTGCTTGAGCAGCGGCCGCAGCCCGTCGAAGCCCACCCGAGCGCCGTCGACGTTGCCCTGGAAGTCCCACAGGTCGGTGCGCGACCAGTACTCCTCCTCACCGGTCACCTTGCCCGTCGCGACCTCGTCCAGCAGGGCGCGGGCCCCGTTGGCGATCTGGTCGGCGGTGTAGCTGAGGTCGCGCGTGCGGCTCTCCAACGTCTTGGTGTTGGCGAGCAGGGTGTCGGCGTGCTTCGCGCGGCCGGCGCCGTCCAGCGGGGTGTAGTTCTTGGCCCGCGCGGGCCAGAGGTCCTTCTCGATGCGGTGCCACCCGGTGAACTCCTGGCCGGGTTCCAGGTCGGCCTCGCGGATGTCCATCTTCGGGTCGAGGTCACCGAAGGACTCCGCCACCGTCTCGATCCGCTCCCAGTGCATGCGGGCGGGGGCGTAGAGCTCGCGTGCCTGGTCGTCGCGGCCCGCCTTGTAGAGGGTGACGAACTGCTCGGTCTTGGCGACCAGCTCCTCGGTCTGCTCCTGCACGAACGCCTGGTACTGCCGATTCGCCTCCTCGATCAGCTCGGCGTCGTCGCCGCTGGGCGCGGTGTCGGCGTCGGAGGCTGACACCGAGAACGGCACCCGGATGCCGTCACCGGCCATGCCCGGCTTGCAGGCGGCGATGTAGTCCCCGGGGGCCGCGCGCAGCACGAGCTCGCGGGACAGGCCGGGGCTGATGTTCTCGATCTCACCGACGATGGAGAGTCCGTCCGAGCCGAGCAGATAGAACTCCGTCACCGCCGAACCGGCGTTGGTGATCGAGAACGTCAGCGTGCCCGAGGGGGCCGTGGCGGCCGACAGGTCGCACTCGGTGTCGGAGGCCCTGACCGTCAGGGCACGCGGATTCGCGGTTTCGCCGGCCGTGTCCGGGGCGGCGTTCTCGGTGCATCCGGTGAGCAGCAGGGCCAGCGACGGCGGCCGAGAGGGGAGCGACTGTGACCAGTCGGCGCGAGGTCGGGCGCACGGACTCAGTTCCTTCCGGAGGACACGGGAACGGGGGCCGCGGGGCGGGCCGTGCCGGGTGAGCGGTGGCGGATGGCGCGGAGGAACAGCGCGAGGGTCGGTACGACGTAGCCGACCCAGGCGATCGCCTCCAGCACCGTCGTCGCCGGGGAGAAGTTGAAGATGCCCTTGAGCAGGGTGCCGACCCAGGAGGTGGGCCGGATGACGTTGGACACGTCGAAGGCGAGGGTGTGGAGACCGGGCAGGAAGCGAGCCTCCTGCAGGTCGTGCACGCCGTAGGCGAGCACTCCGGCTGCGACCAGGATCAAGAACACCCCCGTCCAGGTGAAGAACCGGCTGAGGTTGATCCGGATCGCGCCGCGGTAGATCAGGTAGCCCAGCACGGTGGCCACGAGCAGGCCGAGTGCGGCACCGATGATCGGCGTGGTGGTCGAGGCGGTGTCCCGCGAGGCCGCCTGGGTCGCTGCCCACAAGAAGAGTGCCGTCTCCAGGCCTTCGCGCCCCACGGCCAGCATGGCCACCACGACCAGTGACCACGGCTTGGCGTCTGCCGCCTCGTCGATCTGGGACCGCAGCGTGCCCGACATCGAACGGGCGGCGCGGGCCATCCAGAAGATCATCCAGGTGACGAAGCCGACCGCGATGATGGAGAGCAGCCCGCCGATCAGTTCGCGCGCCTCGAAGGTCAGGCCCCGCGGTCCGAAGGTCAGGGCCGCGCCGAAGGCCAGCGACACCCCGACCGCGATCCCGACGCCGACCCAGACCTTGGGCAGCAGGTGCCGCCGTTCGGACTTGACCAGGTACGCGATCAAGATGCTGACCACGAGCGCGGCCTCGAGACCTTCTCGCAGGCCGATCAGGAAGTTGGCGAGCATCGCATCCTCGGTCTCGACATCGCGTACGGCAGGGCATCGTCCACGGCTCGACTAACAAGGTGAGCCTCGCCTAACTTAAGTCAGGCTGCCCTACTCGTGCAAGGGATGTGATCCAGTCGACAGCGCGACCGGCTGAGGTGTCGATCATGACCCCGGCTCCAGGACCCGGGCCAGCAGGTCCTCCAGCCGGCGCTGGACGATCCGTGCCGTCAGCTCCGGCCGGACCGCCAGCAGGGCCACCAGCACCTCGGCCGGATCGGGCAGGAAGCCGAGGATGTCACTGACGGCCCAGAACCGGGTGGCACCCTCATCGGTCTCGACGGTCCCGCCGTGGGCCCGGTACGCGGCGACGAACGCCTCGGCGCTGACCAGGTCCTGCAGCATGGCGAAGTTGGTGTAGCAGTGGGCGACGTCGAGATCCGGCGGCCCCCACGACGTCTCCGCCCAGTCGATCACCCCTGTGATGGCGTCGTGTTGCCACAACATGTTGTCGGGATGGAAGTCGCGGTGGATCAGGCCGGCCGGCGTCCCTGGCGGGCCGGCGGCGAAGATCTCGATGGCTCGCTCCCACAGCCCGGTGCGGCCCGCCCAGGCGGGGGGACGGAGGTCGTCAGGCACCCAGAAGGCGTACGGGCGCGGGCGCAGTTCGGGCGGCACCGGGATGGAGTGGAGGGTCGCGGCCACCCCGGCCAGGGCGTCGATCGCGCCCTTCCCGAGCGGGTCCAGGCGCACCCGCCCCGGCAGCCAGCTGGTCAGGTTGGCGTAGGCGCCCGATTGCGCGGCATCCGGGTCGGAGGCGATCAGCCGCGGCACGGGAAGCCCTGAGCCGGCCGCGAGCCGGCAGCCGATGGCCTCGCTGACGACGTGGCGGTGGCCGACCTCCCCCCATCGCCCCGGCGCGAGGTGGCGCAGGATGACCGCTGCGCCGTTCCGGAGCCGCAGCATGGAGATCGTGTCGGTACGGCCGCCCTCGACGGCCTCTACGCCGACGATGTCTGCGCCGAGGTGGGTCTGGGCCCACTCCCGCACCCGCTGCGGCACGCCGGAAGTCGACGTCATCGGTGGTGTGACGACGCAGGCTCAGGTGTGCAGAGCGCGGCGGGGCAGCAACTCGGTCTTGGCGTAGGCGCCGATCTGGTGGGTGGCGATGCCGTCCATCACCGCGCCGATGCCGCCGCCGAGCAGCGGCACGCGCTTGGTCACGACCAGGGCCAGGTTCTTGCCCCCGATCCGGGCCACCAGATCGCCGACCACCGCCTCGGCGACCTGCCGGTCGAGGTCGGGGTCGAACATCGGTGCCGTCGCGACAGCCATGGGTGAGGTCGGCAGGGTGCCGTGCGCGATCCGCCTGGCCACCTGTTCGCCGCCGAGCAGGCACATGACCAGCGCCGTACGGACCCGCTGGTCGCTCAGGTCGTAACCGCGCAGGTGGGCGATGGCGGCCACCATCCGCACCTGGACCACGGCGACCCCGGTCAGATTGGCGGGCACCGCCACCGGCATCGCGACCACGCCGCCGAGGTTGGTGACGAAGCCCTGCGCCGAGGCCAGGCGTACGTGGTAGTCGATCAGCCCGGTGATCGCGGCATCCACCGAGCCGCCGCGGCGCTGCAACTGCCGCCCGGCGGCGCTTCGGGCGCTGGGCAGCCGGCCGTAGCCGTCGATCGCGATCTCGAGCACCCGGCGCAGCGCGCCGCCCGCCATCTGCGGAGTCATCATGCCGGCGACCGGGGCGATGCTCCGGGCGATCCGCTTGCCCACTTCCTGCGCTGACGGCACCCAGGCCTCCCAGACTCTGCCGAGTTCCAGCCGCGCTGCACGCGGCATCGCGTTCCAGCGTACGTGGCTGGACCGACCCCGCGGCAGCCAGCGACCCTGGCTCGACCAGGGGATCGCCCTGAACCATCTCGGCGCGGTGGGATCATGCCCAGGTGGAGTTGTCCTTCGGGCCGCCGGACGCCTGGCGGCAGGACGACCTGATCGGCGTCTCGCGGGCTTTCGACGAGGACGTGGTCCTCGCCGCGTACGCGAGCGGGGTGTTCCCGATGCCCGGACCCGCGCGGCTGATGGGCTGGTATTCCCCGCTGCAGCGCGGAGTGTTGCCGCTCGACGGCCTGCGGGTGACGCGCTCGCTGGCCAAGATGGTGCGCCGGTACGAGGTTCGGGTCGACTCGGCCTTCGACGCCGTGCTCGACGGCTGCGCGGACCGAGGACGGCACGACGGCTGGATCGACGGGCGGATCCGGCGGATCTACACCGCCCTGCACCGCCGCGGGATCGTCCACTCCGTGGAGACCTGGACGCCCGAGGGCGAACTGGCGGGCGGCCTGTACGGGGTGAGTCTCGGCGGCCTGTTCGCGGGTGAGTCGATGTTCCACCGCGCCGACATCGGGCGCGACGCCTCGAAAGTGGCCCTGGTCGCTCTGGTGGACCTGCTGCGCGCGGCCGGCGCACCCGGACGGCTGCTCGACGTCCAGTGGCAGACCCCGCATCTGGCTTCGTTGGGCGTCGTCGAGATCGAGCGGACGGCGTACCTGGCCCGGCTCGACGAGGCGCTGGCGCTTCCGGCCCCGGACTGGCCCACCACCTCGCCGTAGGATTCGAGGGTGCCCGAGATGCCCGAGGTGGAGTCGCTGGCTCGCTTCCTCAGCGACCGGTGCGTGGGCCATTTCATCGCCCGGATCGACCTCGCCGCGTTCAGCGCGCTGAAGACCTACGCTCCGCCGCTCTCGGCGCTGCACGGACTCCAGGTGGAGTCGGTGACCCGGCGCGGCAAGTTCATCGACCTCGAGGCCCAGGGGCTCCACCTGGTGTTCCACCTCGCCCGGGCCGGCTGGCTGCGCTGGCGGGAGGTACTGCCGGAGGCGCCTGCCCGCCCGGGAAAGGGTCCGCTCGCGCTGCGCGTGCGACTCGACGACGGGTCAGGCTTCGAACTGACCGAGGCGGGCACCCAGCGCAAGCTCGCGATCCACGTGGTGAGCGACCCGATGGCCATCCCGATGGTCGCCACCCTCGGTCCCGACCCGCTGGCCGACGACTTCGACCAGGCGGCGCTCGCCGGGGTGCTGGCCCGGGCGGGACGATCCCAGCTCAAGGGGGTGCTGAAGGACCAGCGGGTGCTCGCCGGGATCGGCAACGCCTACTCCGACGAGATCCTGCATGCGGCCAGGCTCAGCCCGTTCAAGCCCGCCAACTCCTTGACCGAGGCGGAGCTGGGCGTGCTGTACGCCGCGGTCAAGGGTGAGCTCGCCGGAGCGATCGCCCGCGCCGAAGGCCTGGCGGCGAAGGATCTGAAGGGGGAGAAGAAGTCCGGTCTGCGGGTGCACGGCCGCAAGGGCGAGCCCTGCGAGGTGTGCGGGGACACGATCGCGGAGGTGTCGTTCGCCGACTCCTCGCTGCAGTACTGCCCCAGCTGCCAGACGGGCGGCAAGAAGCTGGCCGACCGGCGGCTCTCCAGGCTGCTGAAATGACCGTGCGGGCTGGTGGGGCCACGTAGGTTGGATCGCGTGGATCCCCTGGAAGTGGCGTCGATCGCCCCGTCCGACGTCGCGGCCAAGCTCGCGGACGGTTGGACGCTGCTCGACGTGCGCAGCGACGACGAGTACGCCGACGCGCGGATCGGGGGCTCGACCCACATCCCGATGGACCAGCTCACCGGTCGCCTGGACGAGGTCGACGGTCCGGTGGTCTGCGTCTGCGCCGTGGGCGCGCGGTCGGGACGGGTGGCGCAGTTCCTCCAGGCGCAGGGCCGCGAGGCCGTCAACCTCGACGGCGGGTTGTTCGCCTGGGCGGCTGCCGGGCTGCCGTTGGAGCCCGGGAGCTGAGCCTGGTCCCTCGGCGTCGTGCGCCGGCCGCGGTTACTGGACGACCGGACGCGCTGCGATCTCGAGCAGCGAGACCCGCATCGGCGGATTGCTGGCCGTCTGCGAGAGGTAGGTGGTGAAGCCGACCCCGCCGGCCTTCTGCAATTGCGGATCGTCCTCGACCTTCGACACGATCCAGTCCGCCGGCTCGTCCTGCTCACCGAACCACGCCTTGGCGCGGACGGTGGTCGGGCTGGTCCCGAAGACCTGGATCCGGATGCTGATCACGTCGCCGGGCGCGATCTCGCCGGGCAGGACGAGGTACTCCGAGATCGGGCTGTTGGTCTCCCGGTCGATGTTCTTGCTCAACCCGATGCGTACGCGGTTCTGGGTGTCCACCCGTACGTCGGCGACGTAGTTCTCGTAGTAGCTGATCTGGCGGCCGATCGCCGACATGTAGAGCGGGCCGCCGATGACGGGCCGGTCCAGGACGGTCGTGACCAGGAGGTCGCTGCTGGTCTCGCGTACGTCGTCGAGATAGCCCGTCAGCCGGAGCGCAGGCGTCAGCGTGAAGGTGGCTCGTCCGCCGGCCACCGCGTAGCCGTCCAGTTCCTCACCCACTCCCGACACGGCCCAGGCGCCGCCCGGATCGGCGCGCCCGAAGCCGCGCTTGGCGGTGCGGTCGAAGCTGTCCTGGGCGAAGGCGGGCGGAGGTGGGGCTGAGGCCGATGCGCTGGCCGAGGAGGTGGGTCCGCCGGAGGTGCTCGGGCTGGGCGAGTCCGCCGCGCCGGGCTGCTTGATGGCCATGCCGAGGTAGATGGCGGAGCCGAGCACCACCAGCGCGAGCGCCGCTGCGACCAGCGATCCCCACGCGCCGCGCGCGCGGCGGGCCGGTGACTCGATCGGCTCGTCGGGCTGCCCGGGAACGGCGGTGCGGGCCGGTGCCGCGCTGAGGATGGACAGGCGGGGCGTCGAGGCCGCCTCGGACTCCGCCGCGCCCTGGACGACGGTGGGGGCCAGGCTGACCTCGCCGGGCTCGTACTCGCCGGGCTCGTCTCGCCGGGTCGGTCTGGGTCGGCTCGGTCTGGGTCGGTTCGGTCTGGGTCGGCTCGGTCTGGGTCGGCTCGGTCTGGGTCGGCTCGGGTGCGGCGGTGACCTCCACCGCTTCGGGAGCTTCCACCGTGGCAGACGTACGGAGGTCCGCGGCGTGCTCGACGGGGAGGATCGACACGGTCGGGTCGGCGTAGTCGCCGGCCATCGTCGGCTCGGTCTGGCTCACCAGCGTGAGGACGACCGGGCCGGTGGTCGGGCTCAGCAAGGCGCCGTAGCCCGTCGCGTTGAGCAGCGCGCGGTGGACGAGGCCGCGTGGCGTGGGCAGGGACGCCGCGGCCAGCACCGCCGGGCTCGGCGGCTCCAGCAGCCAGAGCAGCCGGAGATGGTCCAGCAGCCGCGGCGTGTCGGTGACGAACTCCGCCTGCTCGCGGGTGAAGCCGTCGCGGGCGCCCACCGCCAGGTCGAGCGCGCCCAGGTCGAACTGGGTGGCGCCGGCCTGGTCGGCGCCGGCCTGGTCGGGGCCGGCCTGGTCGGGGTCGGCCTGGTCGGCGCCGGCCTGATCGCGCTCAGACGGGATGGGGTCGGCGGCGTAGCGGTGGAGATGGACGTAGATCGCCGCGTCGAAGGCGTCGCGCGCATCGGCGAACAGCGACAAGCCTGATGCACCGACACCGGACAACGTCGGATCGAGGTCGCCGTCGCCGATGGAGATCTCGTCCCACTCGTCGGCGTAGAGCGGGTCGTCGAGGTCGGAAAGTCCGCGGAGGTGGTCGTTGGTCAACTCGAGTTCGACCTCCCAGACGACGCGATCGTGGACCGGGTTGTGATCGTCACAATTCAGCGTGCAGTTCGGATAGCTGTGCTCGAGACGCTCCGCGTGCCGGGACTCCGCGCCGTGCAACACCGTGGCGAACGCGTTCAGGTAGTCGTCGAGTTCGACCTCGCCCTCGTCGATGTCGGCCCGCAGCCCGGCGTGATCGCGACGCTTCAGGTGCAGCTGGGCGGCGGCGCGGTGGTCGGCCCGCTGGCCGTGCTGCTCGCGTACGGTCACCGCCAGCGCGGCCGTCTGCAGGTGGGCGCGCTGGATCGGGGTCAGCGGCCCTGGCCCGCCCGCCGGGTCCGTCCCGCCGGCGGTGTCGGGGCCCGCTTCCTCGAACGCATCGAGGCAGCGGTGGATCTCCTCGCTGCTCTTCAGCGCTCCGGGCGGACCGAGGATGCCGGCGAGGTACAGCGTCTCCAGCACCTTGGCCCGTCCGCTCCGCTTGATCTGGGTGATCCGGGATCGGTCGACGCCGAGGTCGCGGGCCAGCTGCGACTGGGCTCCGCGGTCGTTGCTCAGCACCGCCAGCCAGCAGCGCACATGGAGTTCCGACAGCGCCGTGGCCGCGGGTCGCTGACGCACGGCGCGCTCGCGCAGGGTGGACACGATGACGGCGAGCGTGTCGGAATCGCCGTTGACCACAGTCGGCACCTCAGTCACGTCGTGCTCGGGCAGGGCTTCCCACACGGGGACATCGGTCTTGAGCTGGGCGAACAGGTGCCGCGCGCTGTTCCGCATCGCGACGTACACGTACCGCACCTGCAGACAGTCGGCGAGCCGCTCGACCAGCGCTTCGGGACTGGGGCTGGATTCCAGGCGAGCGGCAATCCTCACGTACGCGAAGGAAAGGTACTCCTCAGGCCGGAAGTACCCGCTGCGCCCGTAGACGCGGCCGAAGGCGAGCTGGGCGCCGAGAGTGCTCAACTCGTCGTGGTGGATCTCGAAGAAGCTGCGCAGGGCCCGCCGCGCCTCCTGGCGCTGCTGCGCACTCGGACCCGGCTCACCGGCAGGGCCGGCGGGATCAGCGAGTACGGCAGGCACGGGGGATGTCCTAGGGAAGGCGGCGCAGGATCCGCCCATTGTGCCGTAGAGGACGGGGGCGCGCACAGGCGTATCGCAGGATCGGGAAGCGGTCGCAGCCAGGTGTTAGCGTGGAGACCGAGTCGTCGACAGTCGGCTCGTCGGAGTAAAGCCTTCGGGAGCTCACACCAGATGGTGGGCTGAGAGGGCGGAGTGCCGCGCAGCGCGCAGCGGGTCCGCCGACCGACCGAACCTGACCGGGTAATGCCGGCGTAGGGAGTACGACGATGACCACCACCTCCACCCCCCTCGACACCCCGCCTTCGGTCGGCGGGATCCGGCCCGAGGCGCCGATCACCCTGACCACCGATCCGCCGCGACCGTTGGGGCTGTCGGACCAGCTGGCCATGTGGGGCAATCTCGGGATCAGCCTCTTCGGTCCGCTGACCGGGGCGCTGGTGGCCACCACCGTCGGATCGGTGCCCCTTGCCCTGGCCGCGATCGTCCTCGGCTGCGGGCTGGGCGCGGTCCTGCTCGGGGCGTCGGCGGTCTTCGGCGCCACCACGGGCGCGCCGGCGATGGTCTCGCTGCGCGGGCTGGTCGGGCGACGCGGCTCGGTGCTGCCGACCCTGCTGAACATCGCGCAGAACATCGGCTGGGCCACCATGGAGATCATCGTCATCTCCACGGCCGCGGTGGCGGTGCTGGGTCAGGCCTGGCGCTGGCCGTTCGTGCTGCTGGCGGGTGCGGCCGCGACGCTGATGGCGGTGCGTCCGCTGGGCAGCGTGCGCCTGTTGCGCAAGGTGATGGTCTGGCTGGTGCTGGCGGCGTCGGTGCTGCTGTTCGTCCAGGTGCTGTCCCAGCCGCGGCAGGCCATCCCGACCGAGGGGGTGCTGGGCTTTTGGCCGGCGGTGGACCTGGCGGTGGCGGGCGTGGTGTCCTTCGCTCCGCTCGCCGCCGACTACAGCCGTCACTCGCGTACCCGCCGGGCCGCCTTCTGGGGCGCGTCGATCGGCTACGGACTGGCTGCGGTCGCCTACTACGCGCTCGGCGTCTTCGCGGTCGCGAACCTGGGCGCTGCGGACGTGATCACCGCGCTGGTGACCCTGCCCGTGGGCGGGATCGCGATCGGCATCTTGTTGGTGGACGAGGTCGACGAGGCCTTCGCCAACGTGTACTCCACCACCATGTCGGTGCAGAACCTGTTCCCCCGACTGGATCGGCGGGTCGTCGCGGTGGTGATCGGGGTGATCGCCACCCTGCTGGCCGGGTCGTTGGACTTCGGGCAGTACCAGTCCTTCCTGTTCCTCATCGGTTCGGTGTTCGTGCCGCTGTTCGCGGTCGCCGCGGTGGACTTCTTCCTGGTCAGCCGCCAGCAGTGGGACGTGTCTGCGTCCGCTCGGTTCCGGGTCGCTCCGGTGATCGCCTGGGCGTGCGGTTTCGTCGCCTATCAGCTGGTCTATCCCGGAACCGTGGGCGGCTGGGCCGACTTCTGGGGCTGGCTGGCCGGGTCGATCGGCTTCGTGGCCCCGACCTGGCTCGGCTCGTCGGTCGCGGCGATCGGCGTGGGCGGGCTGGTGATGTTGGGGGGCGGTTTGCTCGGCCGTCACCTGCGCGTCGCCCGGGCGTGACACCGTCGGGGCGTGAGCCTGATCATCGCGCACCGCGGCTTCTCCTCCCGCGAGCCGGAGATGACCCGTGCGGCGTACGCGGCGGCGATCAGTTGGGCGGCTGAGCACGACGTACCGCTGGCTCTGGAGTGCGACGTCTCGTTCAGCGCCGACCATGAACTGATCTGCCTGCACGACCTGACCGTCGACCGGACCTCCGACCGCACCGGCCGGGCGTACGACCTGACCGTGGCGGCGCTGAAGGAACTGGACTTCGGGTCGTGGAAGGTGGCCGACCCTCTGCCCGACCAGCGCGAACTGGTGACCCTGCGCGAATTGATGGTCATGGTGCGCGACGCACGCCGGGCCGGTACGCCCGTCAGCCTGGTGATCGAGACGAAGCACCCCAGCGGGCGCGGGCGCGAGCTGGAAGCGCGGGTGGCGGCGCTGCTGGCCGAGTTCGGCTGGGATCGACCCGGCTCCCCGGTGCGGCTGCTGTCGTTCTCGGTGAAGGCGATCAAGCGGTTCGGCTGGCTGCTCCCGGCCCTGGAGCGCACCCTGCTGGTCGAGGACGACCTCGGCAAGTGGCGCAAGGGCAAGCTGCCCGACGGGGTGAGAGTGGTCGGTCCCGACCTGTTGCTGCTGCGAGACGATCCGGAATTCGTGGCCCGCGCGCGCAAGCGGGGGCATGAGGTCCACGTCTGGACGGTCAACGAACCCGACGACATCCGCTTCTGCCGCGACCTCGGGGTGGCCGGCTTCACCACCGACTACCCCGAGCGGGTCGCGGAGATCCTCGCTGAGATCAGCGACTGACGGCGTACGGCAGGGGCGGCGGCGGCGGCCTCGATCCGTGGAAACTGTCGGCGTACGGCAGGCGGCGGCGGCCTCTCCGTGGAAACTGCCGGCGTACGGCAGGGAAACTGTCGAATTCTTGTCGTCACTCGACAGTTTCGGGGAGGGGCGGGCCAATGCCCGGGATCCTGCGCTCGGCCGGATCCGAAGCAACGTGCTCTGACGCGAATACGTACGCGAAGGCCGGCCTGGTGTAGGCGATCCCACGCCCCGCCTGGCGGATGGCGGCGGCCTGATTCGCCGCGGGATTCTTCGCCACCAGGTACCGGTCGAGGGCGTCGGTGTCGAGTCGGTAGTGATCTGAGCGGTGGAGGACGGCGGCCACGAGCCGGAGGTCGGGGTCGAGCGCGGCAAGGCTCGCGTCCCCGTGACTGGCGTTGGCCAGGAGCAGGCCACCCGGTTTCAGGTACGGACGGCAGTGCTGCCAGACCGGCCCGGCGTACAGCGAGATGAGCAGGTCGAAGCTGCGCGCGGACAGGGGCAGGGCCTCGGTGTAGTCAGCGGCGATAAACCGCACAGCGACGCCGGCGCTCGGGCGCGTCCGACCCCGGAGTTCGGACCGGACGAGCTCCGCGTCATCGAAGTAGCGGGCGGCTCGGCGATCGGTGTCGACGTAGGTGACCTCGGGGAAGGCGGTCGACGGAGACAGGTCGACGTAGCTGCCCGGGTAGAGCGCATGCCCGCATCCCCAGGTCTCGGCGAGCGCGGAAAAGAGGGCGGAGCGGTCGCCGATCGAGCCGCGGTACGTCGACCACGACACCTTTGGCGGCTCGGCCGGAGTCTGGTCGGTCGTTGTGGCATGCGCCCTCAGGAAGGTCGGGGAGTCCTCGGAACTGTCGCCAAACGGCACAGCAACTGTCGAATCGGTGCCGTCTCGCGACAGTTTCGGGGAAGGGGAAGGGGAAGGGGAGGGGCGGAGGGAGGGGGCCGGGGTCAGGCCAGGCCGTCCCGGCTGATCGGGCAGGACATGCAGCGCGGACCACCGCGGCCGGAGCCCAGCTCCGATCCGGCGATCGGGATCACCTCGATGCCCGCCTCGGCCAGGCGCGCGTTGGTCTGCGCATTCCGCTCGTACGCGACGGCGACCTTCGGCTCGAGGGCGAGGGTGTTGTTGCCGTCGTCCCACTGCTCGCGCTCGGCCGTCACCGGATCGAGCCCGGTGTCGATCAGCCGGAGCTGGTCGATCCGCATCGCCTTGGCCGCCGCCTCCAGGAACGGCGCGACCGGCTCGATCACCAGCTCTGCGCCGGCCCCGGCCCGTACGGCGATCGCGGAGAGCCGGTGGGCGACGTTGGGGTACATCACGACGGCGTCGGTGTCGACCATGGTGCAGATGGTGTCCAGGTGCATGGTGGCCCGGTCCTGGTCGATCGGCACGACCAGGACGGTGTGGGCGAGGCCGAGCTCGAAGACGGTACGCGCCAGCCGCTCCGCACCGGACGGCTGGGTCCGTTCGCCGACTCCGACCGCCAGCACCCCGTCGGCCAGGGCGAGGACGTCGCCCCCTTCGAGGTACTCCATCTCGCCGCCATGGATCCGCTGCACCCCCGCGAAGCGCGGATGGAAGGTGTAGATCAGCTCGGTCAGCTGGGTCTCCCGGCGCCGCGCCGGCATGGCCAGCGAGGTGATCGTGACCCGGTCCCCGACCCACACGCTGGAGTCGCGGGTGAACAGCAGGTTCGGCAAGGGGTCGATCAGGAAGTCCTCCGGCGCGTGCAGCGCCGCGACCAGGCTGCCGGTTCCGCGGACCTCGTCGTTGCGCAGGCCCGCCATCAACACCTCGGCCAGGTCCTCCGGCGCCATCGCACCCAGGTGCGTCGCCAGGAAGCCGCGCAGCGTCTCGCCGAGCCGGATGTCGTCGAGGGTGCGCGCGATCGCGGTGGCCCGGGCGTTCGGGTCGTCCAGCGAGCGAGTGAGCAGGTCGCTGAGGTAGAGCACCTCCACCCCGCGGCCCCGCAGCGCATCGGCGAAGGCGTCGTGCTCGTCCTGAGCCCGGTCCACCCAGGGCAGGCCGTCGAAGAGCAGGGCGTCGTTGTTGCGCGGGGTGAGCCGACGCAGTTCGTTGCCTGGCCGGTGCAGCAGCACCGTGCGCAGCCGGCCTGTCTCCGAACGCACTCCGAGCGGGCCCGTCTCCGACATCGGGACCGGGCCGGAGGTGTCGGGCATGACGGTGACCTTACCGATTGCGCTTCGGATCGGCCGGGCGCCCGCCGGCGGCACTACCCTAGGCAACGTGAGTCCCCCGCTGTCCCGTGTCGCCTGCATCATCCCGGCGAAGGACGAGGAGCAGCGGATCGGGGCAACCGTCACCGCGGCCCGCAACCTGCCCCACGTCGACCTCGTCATCGTCTGCGACGACGGCAGCAGTGACCGTACGGCCGAGCGGGCCGGCGCGGCGGGCGCCATCGTGGTCTCGCACGGCCGCAACCGGGGCAAGGCCGCCGCCGTGGAGTCCGCGGTGAACGGGCTCGGCGTGATCGAGCAGCGGGACAAGCGGCCGGAAGCCGGCACCCTGCTGCTGCTCGACGCCGACCTGGCGGAGTCCGCCGCCAACTGCGCGCCGCTGATCGATCCGGTGGTCTCGGGCGCGGCCGATCTGACCATCGCCGTGCTGCCCGCGCAGGTCACCGCCGACGGCACGTCCGCCGGCGGCTTCGGTCTGGTGGTGAATACCGCCACGCGGGGTATCTCGGAGTTGACCGGCTGGACTCCGCGCGCCCCGCTCTCGGGGCAGCGCTGCCTGACCCGCCGGGCGTTCGAGCTGGCCAGCCCGCTGGCCGCGGGCTGGGGGATGGAGGTCGGCATGACCATCGACGTGGTGAAGGCCGGCCTGACCGTCTCCGAGATCGAGATCGACCTTCGGCACCGGGCCACCGGCACCGACCTGGCCGCTCAACTGCACCGGGCCAAGCAGTTGCGCGACGTCACCCGCGCGCTCGCCGCCCGGGGATTCGTCCAGGCCAGTCTCAAGGACCTGGCCGGTACGGCCCCGGTGTCCGGGCTGCTGAAGCGGATTCGAGGCGGCAGGTCGTGACCACGACCTGCGCTCCGCGATGACGGCGACCAAGCGCCGCCGGCGTAGCGGCAACCCGGCCCGCCCGGCGCCCCCGGTATACCGGCCGCAGCTGTGGCATCGTGACCACCGCTACGCGTTCCTCGGCATCGTCGGCGCCACCGCCCTCACGCTGCTGGCCGGGTTCCTCGGCCCGTCCGCCGTCACCCTCACCCTCGGACCGCGCACCAACTACCTGCCGCCCTGGTACCTGCCGGCCGGCGTGGTCGATCCGAACGAGTGGTTCGTGTCCATCCTGATCTGGGCCGCGATCATCGTCGGCGCCCTCGGCCTGTGGGTGGGGATGCGCGCGCTGGCCGACGGCTGGAAGCCGCGGCTGCGACGACTCTTCGCGCTCGGCACCACGCTGAGCCTGCTCACCATCACCGTGCCCCCGCTCACCTCGGCGGACGTGCTGATGTACGCCGCGTACGGGCGGCTGCAGGCCATCGGGCGCAATCCGTACGAGATCACCCCCGCGGAGGTGTTCCGCGGCCAGTTCGACCCCGTGCTGCGGTGGACCGAGCGGCCGTGGTGGGACACCCCGAGTGTGTACGGGCCGATCACGTCGTGGACGCAGTGGTTCGCCAACAAACTCGGCGGCGAGAACATGCACAACATCGTGTTCTGGCTCCAACTGGTCTGTGTGCTCACGTTCATCGTCGCCTGCGCCGGGGTGGTCATGCTCGCCCACGGCGACCCCCGCCGGCAGGCCCGGGCGACGCTGCTCACGGTGGCCAACCCGGTCCTCATCTGGGCGGTGGTGGCCGGGGCGCACAACGAGGCGCTCTCGGTGATGTTCGCCGTCGTCGGGCTGATGTTCATGCGCAAGAACCCGTTCCTGGCCGGGCTCGGCATCGGTCTCGCCGGCTGCGCGAAGCTCAGCATCGGCATCTGGGGCCTGGCCATGCTGTGGGCGTACCGGCGCGAGCCGAAGAAGGCCGCCCTGCTCTGTCTGGGCACGGCGGTGCCGATGGTCCTGGCCTACGTGGTGTGGCAGCCGACCGCCTTCTTCCAGGTGCTGCGCAACGGCGGCTACGTGTCGGTGGGGTCCTGGGCCAACCCGGTGTTCCGGTTCCTGGACCTGTTCATGACCGGTACCCAAGCCAAGGTCGTGGTCGGGGTGATCTCCTACTCCGGCCTGTTCGTGGTCGGCTGGATGCTGTCCCGGGTGGTGCCGTGGACCGCGGCACCCGGCCTGGAGAAGGGGGCGGACCTGCGCAAGGATCCGCTGACCATCGCCCTGCGTACGGCGCTGGTCCTGTCGGTGGCCTGGCTGATCACCTCGATGTACACCCTGTCCTGGTACGACCTGATCGCCTGGATGCCGTTGGCCGTGCTGGCCGCCAGCAAGCTGGACAAGATCATGCTGATGCGGATCGCGCCCCTGTCGCTGGCCTACGTGCCCGGCCGGGCCGTCGACGTCGGTGCGGCGCTGGACCTCACCGCGACCCGGATGCGGGACACCGTCTCCCCGATCGTCCAGTGGTTGGTGCTGTTGGCCGTCGTGCTGTGGTGGCGCCAGCCGAAACGACCGGAGTTGTTCCCGTTCGCCAAACGCGACGCCGCCGCTCCCACCCCCGCCGCCCCTGCCGAACCGCGGACGCCGAGCAAGACCGGGGCCCGCTCGGCGCTGATCGGGCCGGGGCCCGCGTCAGCCGGCGTCGGGCCGGTGGGCCATCGACCGCTCCAGGTAGCGCTCGATCTCGCCCGATACCTCCGCCTTGAGCGAGTCGGAGGCGAACGACGCGGCCACCGCGCTCCGGGCGAGCCCGGCGACACCGGCCTCGTCCAGACCCAGCAGGCGCGCGGCGATCGCGTACTCGGTGTTCAGGTCGGTGCCGAACATCGGCGGGTCGTCGGTGTTGACGCTGACCCGTACGCCGGCGTCGACCAGCGCGCGGATCGGGTGGCTGTCCAGGTCGGGGACGACCTTGAGGGCGACGTTGGAGGTCGGGCAGACGTCGAGGGTGATCTGGTGCTCGGCCAGGTGCTCGAGCAGCCGCGGATCAGCGACGGCGGTGATGCCGTGCTCGATCCGCTCGGCGTGCAGCGTCGTGACCGCGTCCCAGATGGTCTCCGGGCCGGTGGTCTCGCCCGCGTGCGGCACGCTGTGCAGGCCCGCCGCACGGGCCCGGTCGAACTGCGCGGTGAACATCGAGCGCGGGAAGCCGCGCTCGGAGCCCCCGATGCCGAATCCCACCAGCCCCGGGACGTCGTGGTCCAGCGCCGCGGAGGCGGTGATCTCGGCCGCGGGCAGGCCGAAGTCGGCGGGGATGTCGAAGATCCAGGCCAACTCGATCCCGTGGTCGCGCCGGGCCGCGGTGCGGGCGTCCTCGATGGCTTCGAGGAAGGCCTCGACCGGCATCCGCTCGACCACCGACAGGTAGGGCGTCACCGTCAACTCGGCGTAGCGGATCTGCTGCGCGGCCATCTCCGCGCCGACCTCGTAGGTCAGCAGCCGCACGTCCTCGGGCTCGCGGACCAGGTCCACGACGGCGATGTAGTTGCCGATGAAGTGGGTGAAGTCGTCGAAGACGTAGAAGTCGCGCAACTGGTCGGGATCCGACGGCACGGTTCCCGGATGCCGCTCGGCCAACTGCGCGACGATCCGGGTCGAGGCGGATCCGACCTGGTGCACGTGCAACTCGGCCTTGGGCAGGCCCGCGATGAAAGTCGGCGAGACGGTCACCGGATCAGTCTGTCACCGCGTACGGGCCGGTAGCCTGAGCCGGTGTCCGACCTGAGCCCAGCCCGCTACGGCTACTTCGGGCCCGCGGGTACCTTCGCCCATCAGGCCCTGCTGACCCTTCCCGACGTGCTCGACCGGCCCGACGTGCCTGACGCGCCCGTGCCGTACGCGACCGTCGGGCAGGCGCTGCAGGCGGTGCGCGACGGCGAGGTCGACCTTCGCGCTGGTGCCGATCGAGAACTCCGTCGAGGGCGGGGTGAGCGCCACCCTGGACAACCTCACCTACGGCGAGCCGCTGATGATCGTCCGGGAGGTGGTGCTCCCGGTGCAGTTCGGCCTGTACGCGCGCCCCGGCACCGCGCTGGACGACGTCGCGCACGTGCTCACCCACCCACACGCCGCCGCGCAGTGCCGCGAGTGGCTGGCCGCGAAACTGCCTCGGGCCGCGGTCACCGAGAGCGGCTCCACGGCCGGTGCGGCCGCCGAGGTCGCTGATCCGCAGTCCCGTTTCGACGCCGCCATCTGCGCCGCGGTGGCCGGCGACCTGCACCACCTGGTCGCGCTGGCCGGCGGCATCGAGGACAACCCCGACGCGGTGACCCGGTTCGTGCTGGTCGCGCCGCCCGGCCCGGTGGGCGCCGGCGACGGGGGCGGACAAGACCACGCTGGTGCTGTTCATGCGGGAGAACCATCCCGGTGCGCTGCTGGAGATTCTCGAGCAGTTCGCCAGCCGCGGGGTGAACCTGTGCCGGATCGAGTCGCGGCCGACCAAGCGGACGCTGGGGGACTACTGCTTCAGCGTCGACGCCGAGGGCCACATCACCGATGCGCGGCTCGGCGAGGCGTTGATGGGGTTGCACCGGATCTGTGCCGACGTGGTCTTCCTGGGCAGCTATCCCCGCGCCGACGCCGCCGCGCCCGATATCCGGACCGGCACGTCCAACGCCGAGTACGCCGCGGCCGCCGCCTGGCTGCAGCGGCTGCACGGCTGAGCGCAGCGAATAGTCGCGCGGTGGTCAGCCGCCGAACAGCTTGGCGATCTGAGCCTGGAAGGTCAGCGCGGACAGGGTGCCGAAGAGCGCGATCGCCCAGATCAGCATGCCCAGCCGCACGCCGCGGATCCGGATCGGCGCGGGCAGGATCGTCCGGTTGATCCAGATCAGCAGGCCGGAGTAGAGAAACATCATGAAGCCGCCGACCACAGCGGCGATGACCAGGAGCACGATCGGCTGGTCGAAGCCGACCAGCAGCACCACGATGCCGACCGCGATCAGCCCCCAGACCAGGCCGGCGTACATCTTGGACTCGTTGGCCCCGCGGACGTAACTGGTCTTGAGCACGTCAGCGGCCAGCCGGCTGGTGTAGTCCACGATGCCGAGCGCTGCCGCGAAGAGTGAGAAGGACCCGATGATCCAGAAGAAGTACTTGAACCACGGGCCCACCCGTTGGGCCAGGACCTCTCCCTCGGTCCTGATGAAGCTGATGTCGCTGGCCAAGCCTTCCCGGCCGAAGACGGTGGAATAGGCGAGCAGCGAGGTGAACAGGATGGTCACGAAGGTGATCAGCACGAAGGTGAAGATCTGCTCCAGGTTGGCGAACTTCCACCAGCCGCGCCAGCGGGCGAGGTTGCTTTCCGTCGGCTCGAACACGTATCCGGTGCTCGGCTTGGCCTCGGGAGCGCCGGTGATCGGGCTGACCAGCCGCGGGGCGTAGCTGCCCATCCCGAAGCCCTTGTCCCGGATCCAGTTCGCCTGGACCAGGTTCTGGCCGCCACCGGCGCCGGCGAAGGCCAGCGCCCCGAGCAGGGTGGCGAAGCCGAGCGCTTCGACCGGGATGCCTGGCCGGGTCACCACCTGCGGCACGTCGGCCCAGGCGGACGCGCCGACGGCGAAGATCGCGCCGACGACGAAGAGCAGCAGAACCGCGGCGACCTTGACCATCTGGGCCCGCTCCAGCGCGACGTACACGACCGGCGCCAGCGTGAGGATCAACCCGATCACCACCAGCATGCCGATGGCGATGTAGCGCGGGGTTCCACCGAAGACGTACGAGGCGAGCGTGGCGCTGCTGGTCGCCCAGCCCGGCCAGAGGTTGGCGAAGTAGGTGAGCAGGGCGAAGACCAGGCCCCAGTGGCGCCAGTACCTGCTGAATCCGGTCAGCGCCGTCTCGCCGGTGGCCAGGGTGTACCGCTCGATCTCGAGGTTGATGAAGTACTGGGTGGCCAGCCCGACCAGCGCGGCCCAGACGAAAACCAGGCCGACCTGGGAGGCAATGAAGGGAAACAGGATGAACTCGCCGGAAGCCAGGCCGACTCCGGCGGCGATGATGCCCGGGCCGATCAGCTTGCGGTAGGCCACCGGCGCATCCGGCATGTCGCGGACCTCGGGTCGGGGCAGCACCTTGGTGGGAAAAGCGTCCGCGACCGACGATGCGCCCGCATTCCGCCGCTGATCATCCTCGACAGCCATGCCACCCTTCTACCCACGCGCGGCTGCGTGACACCACTGAGTACGACGCGCCGATCCGGTACCCGATCAGAGGCCGCGAGGCACCCGCAGGGTCAGTGCTCCGGGCAGGACCTCGGCGGTGAGGCGGCTGCATTCCCCGACCGTGTCCCCGTCGACCTGGTACTGGTCCCGGCCCTCGACGGTGATGGTGACCTTGCGCCCGATCAGCCGATCCAGTTGCGCGTCGTCGCGGCGCTGCCGGGTGAGCACCTGGGTGATGATCCGGACCCAGTCGCGCGCCGTACGCGGAGAGGCGATCAACACGTCCAGCAGGCCGTCGTCGGCCCTGGCGCCCGGGATGAGCTGGATGTTGGCCTGCAGGAAGCCGACGTTGCCGACGACCATGACGTGCGCCTTGCGCTTCAGCGGCGGCTGGTCGTCCACCTCGATGGTGGCGTGCAACGCCGGGTGGTTGGCGTTCTGGGCCGCCGAGACGAAGTAGGCGGCCGAACCCACCGCCTTCTTCAGGTGTCGGGTCGGTGCCCTCCATGATCACCGCGTCGATGCCGATCCCCGCCATCACCGCGAAGTGGTCCGGCGGGCCCCCGTCGACGCTCAACTGGACCAGGTCCACGGCCTTGTCCAGGCCGTCGAAGGCGACGTCGAGGGCCGCTCCCTCGTCCAGCGGGATGCCGATGTTCTTGGCCAGCAGGTTCCCGGTGCCGGCCGGGATGAGCCCGAACGGAACGCCGGTGTTGGCCAGGCCCGAGCAGATCACCCGGATGGTCCCGTCCCCGCCGGCGCCGAGCACGAGGTCGACCCCCGCCTCGACCGCCTGCCGGGTCATCGCCCGGCCCGGGTCGTCGGTGGTGGTCTCCAACCACATCGCGCGGTCCCAGCCGCGCGAGCTGAGCTCGTACTCCACGTGCCGGCGGAAGGTCACCCAGTCCCGCACCTTGGTGGGGTTGAAGATCACCGCCGCCCGGGGCGCCGGTCCGGTGATGGCGTCGGGCACCGCTCGGCTGCGGACGAGTTCCCCGACCAGCTCGTGCGGTGACGGGACCTTGACCCCGGCGGCGAGCAGCGCCGCCGTGGTGACGAACGCGCCGTACAACGCCCCACCGATGATGTCGGAGAGGAAGTGCGCACCGGTCAGCCAGCGGTCGACGCCGACGGCGAGCACCAGCAGCCCCGACCCGACCTGCCAGACGACCCGGGCCCGTACGGTCTGCCGGGTCACCGCGAAGGTCGCGCCCACCCCGATGGACAGCGCCACCGCCCCGGCCAGGTGTCCGGAGGGATAGCCGGAACCGAGGGCGGTGATCAGGTCGAGCGCTCCGGGCGGCCGCGGCCGCCCGATCAGGAGCGCCAACAGCCCGGCCCCTCCCCAGCCGACCACCGCGGTCAGCACCAGAGCCACCGACAGCTGCCGTAGCCGCCTGCTGGCCGCCCAGAGGGCGATGCCGAGCAGGGCCAGGTAGGCCAGGCCGGGCCAGGTGAGCAGCGCGAACGCGGCGGCGATCTGGGCCGTGGGCGAGGTCGGGTCCAGCGGCGGCGCGACACTGCGGCTGTCGAGGGCCCGTACGGCGGGTGAGGTGAGGGCGAGCAGCGTCCAGCCGAGCAGGGCCGCCAGCAGGACCAGCGCGATCAGGATCGACGATCGGGTCGGAGGCCGGCGCACCATGATGGGCCAGTCTGACACTGCGCCACGCCTGAGACCGGCTCAACCGCGGCACACCACGCGGGGTTTATCGACTCGGTGGCCGGAGCGTGCGCTCTGTACCCTTGGCGGGTGATCGACGTCAAGGTGCTGCGCACCGATCCGGACCGCGTACGAGCCTCCCAGGCTGCCCGCGGCGAGTCGGTCACCCTGGTGGACGACCTGGTGGCGGCCGACGCCGCCCGGCGGACCGCGATCGCGGCCTACGAGGAGCTCCGCGCGGAGCAGAAGGGCCTCGGCAAGCAGATCTCGAAGGCCCAGGGCGAGGAGCGCGCAGCCCTGCTCAGCCGCACCAAGGAACTCGCGGACCTGGTGAAGAAGGCCGAGGCGAGCGAGCGGGAGATCGCGGTCGCCTTCGAGGAGATGCTGCGCCGGGTCGGCAACCTCGTCTTCCCCGACGTCCCGCCCGGCGGCGAGGACGACTACGTCGTGCTGGAGACCCACGGGCAGCCGCGCGACTTCGCCGCCGAGGGCTTCACTCCCCGGGACCACCTGGAGTTGGGCTCCCTGCTGGGCGCTATCGACGTCGAGCGGGGCGCCAAGGTGTCCGGCTCCCGCTTCTACTACCTCACCGGTCAGGGTGCGGAGCTGGAGCTGGCGCTGCTGAACCTGGCCATGAGCCTCGCGCTGCGCAACGGCTTCACCCCGATCATCCCGCCCGCCCTGGTCAAGCCGGAGGCGATGGAGGGCACCGGGTTCCTGGGCCAGGCGGCGCAGGACGTCTACCACCTGGAGGCTGACGACCTCTATCTGGTGGGCACCGCCGAGGTGCCGCTGGCGGCCTACCACTCCGAGGAGATCCTCGACGTCGAGCAGCTCCCGCTGCGCTACGCCGGCTACAGCCCGAGCTACCGCCGCGAAGCCGGCTCCCACGGCAAGGACACCCGCGGCATCTTCCGGGTGCACTGGTTCGACAAGGTGGAGATGTTCGTCTTCTGCGACCCAGCGGACGCCGAGGCCGAGCACGCCCGGCTGCTCGCCTGGGAGCGGGAGTTCATCGAGGCCCTGGAAATCCCCTACCAGGTGCTCGAACTCGCCTCCGGCGACCTCGGGCTGAGCGCGGCCCGCAAGTACGACTGCTACGGCTGGCTGCCCACCCAGGACCGCTACCGGGAGATCACGTCCACGTCCAACTGCACCGAATTCCAGGCGCGGCGGCTGAATATCCGCGCCCGCTTCGACGGCGGCACGGGCCCGGTCGCGACGTTGAACGGGACGCTGTGCGCCATGACCCGGACGATCATCATGATCTTGGAGAACCATCAGCAGGCTGACGGTTCGGTCCGGCTGCCGGCCGCCCTGCGCCCCTTCCTGGGCGGCCGCGAAGCCCTCACCCCCCGTACGCCGCCGCCAGCGCGGCCGGCGCCGCCCCGTTGACCACCCCGATTGACCCGGACTGGCGTCCGGGTCTGGTCGCCCTCGACATCGACGGCACCGTGGTCGACCGGGACGGCAGCCTGCCGCCGGCGATCGGCGACGCGATCCGGCGGGTCGTCGCGGCCCGGGTCCCGGTGGTGCTGGCGACCGGGCGCTCGTGGCACGGCACCCAACCCCTGTTCGACGAGTTGGGCCTGCCGCCCGGTCAGGCCGTCTGCTCCAACGGCGCGGTCACGGTCGCCTACCCGCCCCAGCACATCGTCAAGGCGATCACCTTCGACCCGCGGCAGGTGATCGCCAAGGTGGAGGAGCTCGCCCCCGGCCTGCTGATCGCGGTGGAGGAGGTCGGCCGCGGCTATCGGCTCAACAACCACTTCCCCGGCGGCGACCTGACCGGGGAGATGATCATCGAGGACGCCGAGCAGCTGAGTTCGCGACCCGTGACGCGTGTCATCCTGCGGGATCCGGACCGTTCGGAGTCGGACTTCGTCGACCTCGCCCACCGGCTGGGCCTGCACGGCGTGACCTACTTCGTCGGCTGGAGCGCCTGGCTGGACATCGCCCCGGAAGGGGTCAACAAGGCGACCGCGCTGGCCGAGGTGGCGGCCGGCCTGAAGGTGCCCGCGGCCCGGGTGTTGGCCTTCGGCGACGGGCGCAACGACATCGAGATGTTGCGCTGGGCCGGCCGCGGCGTGGCCATCGCCGACGCCCCGCCCGAGGTGCGGGCGGCGGCCGACGACGTCGCCGACGCGTTCGAGCAGGGCGGGCCGGTGGCCGAACTCCTGCGCTGGTTCGGCTGAGCCACAAACGGGGTGCGCGCCGACCGCGGGCTGGGACAAGATGACGGACATGGATCCCGACATCGCCGACTTCGCCCGCGCGTACCGCGCCTTCACCGAGGCGATGACGCATGCGGCCCAGCAGGGGCACGGTGAGTTGACCCCGGTCGGCGAGCGGGTCCGCGCCTTTCTCGGCGTCAGCAGCCTGAACGAGGTCGAGCCCATCAGCGAGACGTTCCCGCTCCACCAGGTCGTCGACGTCGACCTGGCGCTGGACGCCTTGCTGCACGAGCACGCGGGGAGCCGCTACGGCATCAGCGGGATCAACCTGGCGCACGTGGACACCTTCTCGGAGTTCCTGGTGCGCTCCTTCGCCGACTTCGCGCCGGGCGCGGTCTCCTACGAGCGCAAGCCCGACCGGCCCGGACAGCGATCGCCGGGTGCGTCGCCCTCGGCCTCGGCGAGATCGTCGTCGACGGCGTGCCGCTGGCCTGGCTGCAGCGCTCGCCCTCGCCGACGTCCGGGCGTGAGCTCTACACCGTCGAGGTGCTCTGTCCCAGCTCGGTGGCGGCGGACGGCTTCCTGGCCGCGGTCCGGGAGCGGATGGCGCAGCTGAGCGTGCTCCGCGGCCAGGTCATCTCCTTCGCCCCCGACGACTTCAGTTACCACGCGCCCGGATCGGAGCTGACGTTCCTGCGGCGGCCGGAGGTGTCCGCGGAGCAGGTGATCCTGCCGCCCGGCGTGCTCGAACGGATCACCCGTCACGTCGTCGGCATGGGCGCGCACCGCCAGGTCCTGCGCGAGGCCAACCAGCACCTCAAGCGCGGCGTGCTGCTGTACGGACCGCCCGGCACCGGAAAGACCCACCTCGTACGCCACCTGCTGAGCCTCACCCACGGCAGCACGGCCGTGCTGCTGTCGGGCCGCACCCTCCACCTGTTGCAGATGGCGACGCAGCTGGCGCGCGCGGCGCAGCCGGCCATCGTCGTCCTCGAGGACTGCGATCTGGTGGCCGAGGAGCGGGGCGGCGACAGCAACGCGGAGCTGTTCGACACGCTGGAGGCGATGGACGGGCTGGCCCCGGACGCCGACATCACCTTCATCCTCACCACGAACCGGGTGGACCTGCTGGAGCGGGCGCTGGTCGAGCGGCCGGGTCGGGTCGACCTCGCGGTGGAGATCGCCAAGCCCGACCTGGAGGGGCGGGAGCGCCTCTTCCGGCTGTACGCCGCCGACCTGCTCCGCTCCGGCCAGCTCACCGACGGCGCCGTGCACATCGCCGCGTCGCGGACCGAAGGAGTGACGGCCTCGTTCACCAAGGAGCTGATCCGGCGGGTGGTGATCAACGGGGCGATGGCGGGCCGGCCGCCCCGCGACTCCGACGTCAGCCAGGCGCTGGACGAGATGCTCTCCGACGCCGAGGCGCTGACCCGCACCCTGCTCGGCGGCGAGGGTTCGCTGCCCTCGGACCTGGACGACGAGGACTTCCCGAGCTACCGGGGTCCGTCCCCGGGGATCTACCGCGGTCGGCAGGGCGACAGCAGCGGCTGGGAGATGAGGTTCGACGGGCCGTAGAGCCCGCCCGTACGCGCGGCGCGAGCGATCCGGCGCGTGGTCACGCGGCGTGTGAGCCGTCGGCCCGGCTGCGCATGACCTGCGCCGCTGCCTGCAACACGTGCGGCGGCACCAGGCCGCGAGCCCTGCGGCGCGAGTGCCGGACCGGCGTCACCCTCCGCCGCCGCCCGGCGCTCCTGGCGCAGGTGCCGCTTGACCGTGGACAGTGAGCAGCCGAGCCGGCGGGCCAGCGTCTCCAAGCTCTCCTGAGGGTGGGCGCGGCGCAGCCGGATGACCTCGTCGTGGTCGACCTGCCGGTGCCGGCCACTGACGCCGGCCAGGCTGTCGAAGTCCTCCGGCGGCACGCTCACCCCCAGCAGTCGACGGATCTGCTCGCGCTCGGCGCAGGTGGTGCCGGCCACGAAGCCGGCCACGTCGTACTCGACCACAGCCCGGTAGAGGCAGTCGACCGCGAGCGGGCAGGTCCGGCACAGGCCGGCGGCCTGTTCGGTCAGCGTGGCGTAGCGAAGCCGGACCGCGCGGCGGGTGCCGGACACGGGCGGCTCGTCGAGCAGCGGGTCCTGGAACAGCTTCGCGTGGCCGAGGCAGGGGAGAACGGTCGCCACAGGGCCCGGCGCCGCAGGCACCGGGACGGGACGGGCGGGCGCGTACGGACTGGCACTCGGCATGGAAGCTCCCCGATGTGATGGATGCGTGACAGGCCCAGATGGGACGGGGCGTGCCGACGATCCGGTTCCGCGCGCATCCGGGACGGCTGCATCGCCGGTCGTCCGCTCCCGCGAACGCAACGGCTGAGCCGTAAGGCCGCCAGAGAGCGCTAGAGGTACATCCCGCCGCTGCCCCGATGCGGGACGTCAGTTGACTCCGGGGAGGTCCCGGGCGGGAGAGCCCGGCGCATCTGCTCGAGCTGGGCCCGGGCCGCCATCTGCTGGGCGAACAGGGCCGTCTGGATGCCGTGGAACAGGCCTTCGAGCCAACCGACCAGCTGGGCCTGCGCGATCCTCAGCTCGGCGTCGCTGGGGGTGGCGTCGTCGCTGAAGGGCAGGGTGATCCGCTCCAGCTCCTCCACCAGTTCCGGCGCGAGCCCTTCCCGCAGCTCACTGATCGAGGCCTGATGGATGCCGCGGAGCCGCTGCCGGCTGGCGTCGTCCAGCGGCGCCGCCTTCACCTCGTCCAGGAGTTGGCGGATCATGCTGCCGATCCGCATCACCTTCGCCGGCTGCTCCACCAGGTCGGTCACCGACTTCGCCGGCCCGGGGTCCTGCACGTCGGCGCGCGGCGGACCCTCGACGGCCATGGCCTGGGGGGTGACGACGTACACCCGGCCGTCCTCGGTCGTCCCGGCGACGCCGGGGATCTCGCGGGACTCGGTGGTCTCGTCGGGCTGACTGCTCATGCGATCGATCCTAGAGGCGGCCGCCGACAGCGTCGGTGAACCTGCACCCGGCCCGAAAACCGCTGGAGGACTGTCCGGGCTCGCCCCTACAGTGAAATGGTCATGCACGACTTCCCTCCGGTGATCCCGGACCCCGTCGGCGCGGCTGACCACTCCCCACCATCCCGGGCGACGTCGGCTGCGCGTCGCCGCGCGCCCCGCCGTGCGCACGGCTTCGCCGACCCGGACACCCGCAGCCCGGCGCGCTTCCTCGGCTGGCTGCTGCGGCAGCAGCGGCCGGCCTTGGTGGTCACGTCGCTGACCAGCATGCTCGAGTGGCTGCCCGGCTCGGTGGGCCCGTACGTGGTGGGCCGGGTCGTGGACTCCGGCATCACCGAGCGCGACCTGGGTGCTGTCGGCCGGCTCAGCCTGGTGTTGCTCGCCCTGGTGGTGGCCGGGATCTTCGGCGGCGTGGCCAACCACACCCTCGTCGTGCGCACCTGGCTGGTCGCTCTCTACGGCACGATGAAGCTCGTCGGCCGGAAGGCGGCGCAGTTGGGCCACGTGCTGCCGCAGCGCACGCCGACCGGTGAGGTGTTGAGCGTTTCGGCCAGCGACTCCGACGAGTTCGGTGCGCTGACCGAGATCGTCTCCCGGTTCGCCGGCGCGTTGATGGCCTACCTGGTGATCGCGGGGCTCGTGCTGTCGACCTCGCCCCGGCTGGGCCTGGTCGTCCTGGTCGCGGCGCCGCTGGTGGCACTGTTCGCCATGCCCCTGCTGCGGCCGCTGCAGCGGCGTGAGGAGATCGAGCGGTCCCGCTCGTCGGACCTGACCTCGCTGGCCGTGGACATCGTGTCCGGTCTGCGCATCCTGCGCGGCATCGGCGGGGAGCGGACCTTCGCCCGCAACTACGCCGAGCAGTCGCAGCGGACGAGGGCGGCCGGGGTCGCGGCCGGCGCCTGGCAGGCAGCGGTGGAAGCGGTCAGCGTGCTGATGGCCGGACTCTTCCTGGTCGCGCTGACCTGGCTCGGCGCTCGGGAGGTGGTCGCGGGAGACCTCACGGTCGGGCAGCTGATCAGCTTCTTCGGCTATGCGGTGTTCATGGTCTGGCCGATCCAGACCTTCTTCGAGCTGGCGCAGAAGTGGGTGCGGTGCCTGGTGTCGGCACGCAAGGCCATCGCGGTGCTGGAGCAGCAGCCGCCGTGGACCGAGCCGGAGCACCCGTTGCCGCTGCCGGAGCGCGCCCGGCTGCAGGACCACGCGAGTGGTTTCGTCGCCGAGCCCGGCGAGCTGACTGTCGTGGTGTCCGCGGTGCCCGACGACTCGGCGGCCCTGGCGGACCGGCTGGGTCGCTACCTGCCGGCCGAGCACGACCCGGTCAGCCTCGACGTCACCGACGGGCTCAAGGGACGCGCGGCCCGCCGGACCCGCGCACGCCAGCAGGCGGAGCGGGCACGGCTGGTGGAACGCGACCGCCGGCTGGCCGACCGGAGCTGGGGCGTGAGCCTCGGGTCGGTGGACCTGGCCGACGTGCCGGTGGCTCGGGTGCGAGAGCACATCGTGGTCAGCGACAGCGGGAGCCAGGTCTTCGCCGGCACCCTGCAGGAGGCGATCGACCCCCACGGGCGGTTGAGTCGGGCGCAGGCCGAGGCGGCGCTGCGGGCGGCTGCGGCCGAGGACGTCTTCGAGGGCCTGGCGGGCGGCTGGCAGGGTCGGATCGACGAACGCGGCCGAGGGCTGTCCGGTGGGCAGCGCCAGCGGGTGGTGCTGGCCCGCGCGCTCGCCCTCGACCCGCCGATCCTGATCCTGATCGAGCCGACGTCGGCAGTCGACGCGCATACCGAGGCGCTGATCGCCGAGCGCCTGGCCGAGCACCGGCGCGGTCGGACCACCGTCGTGACCAGCGCCTCGCCGCTGTTGCTGCACCGGGCCGACCGGGTGGCGTTCCTGAGCGGGGACCGGGTCGTGGCGGCCGGCCGGCACGAGGAACTCCTGCACTCCCACCCGGGCTACCGGTCCGTGGTGGCGAGGGTGATGGACGACCAGGACGACCACGCGACGACCAGGACGGCCCCGACAGGCCCCGACGGCCAGACCACACACGAAACGAGCGGAGAGGAGGTGCTGCGGTGACCGACGTGCGCGCTGAGCTGGTCGGATCGGCCGAGACCTGGGCAGAGGTTCCCACGCCCGGCCGGCTGCCTGCGGCGCTGATCCCCGACCGCGCCCTGGCACCGAGGGAACGCCTGCGCGCCTGGCGGCGGCGGCACCTGCTGCGGGAGCGCCGCGCCGTGGACTATTTCGCGGCCTCGCGTAACCCCGAGCGCGGACTGCCGGTCGCCGACCGCCGGGCCGTGTGGGCGTTCCTGGCCGGCCTGATCGCCACCCGCCGGGTACGCGTGGCGGCGCTTCTCGTCCTGCACGCCCTGGCGGCGGTCGCCGGACTGGTCGTCCCGCCCGTGCTCGGGCGGATCGTGGACAAGGCCTCGTCCGCCGACGGCCTCGCGGCCAGCCTCGACGGGCTGGCCCTGGCGGTGGCTGCGGTCGTGGTGGTCCAGGCCTCGATGACGTTCCTGGCGCTGCGGATGTCGGTGATCTTCGGACAGGACGTGCTGGCCCAGGCCCGCGAACACGTCGTGGCGACCGTGCTCGGCCTGCCGCTCGGCAAGGTCGAGAGCGCCAGTTCCGGCGACCTCGTCACCCGGGTCACCCGCGACGTCGGCACGATGAGCATGAGCGTGCGTTTCGGTCTGCCCGAAGCGGTGATCGCCGGAATGACCACCGTGCTCACGGTGGTGGCGATGCTGGTCAACTCGCCCCTGCTCACCCTGCCGTCTGTTGGTGACCGCTCCGCTGATCATCGTGTCGGTGCGCCGCTACCTCAAGCGCGCGCCGCGGGGCTACATCACCGAAGGTGGCACCTACTCCGAGATCAACTCCACCCTGACCGAGACCGTCGAGGGCGCTCGCACCGTCGAGGCGCTCGGCCTGCAACGGGTGCGGGTCGAGCGCAGCGACGAGGACATCGCGGTGTCGGCGCAGGCGGAGCGCTACACGATGTCGCTGCGCAACCTGTTGTTCTTCGTCCTGGGGTTCGCCTTCGACACCCCGCTGGTGATGGTGCTGCTGCTCGGCGGAGTGGGCTACGTCCGTGGCTGGGTCAGCCTGGGAGAGATCACCGCGGCGACGCTGTACGTGCAGGCTCTGGTGGAGCCCTTGTCGCGGCTGATCCGTAACGTGGACCGGCTTCAGGTCGGCGTCGCGTCCACCAGCCGGCTGCTGGGCATCGCCGCCGTGCCGCAGGATCGGGAGCCGGGTGCTGCGCTGCCGGTGGGCGACCGGCTGGTCGGCCGCGACCTCCGCTTCGCCTATCGGGAGGACCACGACGTGCTGCACGGGGTCGACCTGGCGCTGCGCCCGGGCGAGCGTCTGGCGATCGTCGGGCCGAGCGGGTCGGGCAAGTCGACCCTGGGCCGGTTGCTGTCCGGGATCAACGGGCCGCGTACGGGTTCGGTCACGGTGGGCGGCGTCGAGCTGACCGAACTGCCCCTCGCCGTGCTCCGGACCGAGGTGGCGCTGGTGACCCAGGAGCACCACGTGTTCGTCGGGACCGTGCGGGACAACATCATCCTGGCCCGGGAGGGCTCACCGGATGCGGTGGTGATCGAGGCCCTGCGGATGGTCGAGGCCTGGGACTGGGTGCAGCGGCTGCCGCAGCGGCTGGACACCATGCTGGGGTCGGGCCACCAGAAGCTCACCCCCGCCCAGGCCCAGCAGATCGCGCTGGCCCGGCTCGTGGTGGCCGATCCGCACACCCTGGTGCTGGACGAGGCCACCTCGCTGATCGATCCGCGGACGGCACGGCACCTGGAGGGTTCGCTGGCGGCGCTGCTCCAGGACCGGACCGTGGTCGCGATCGCGCACCGGCTGCACACCGCGCACGACGCCGACCGGATCGCGGTCGTGATCGAGGGGCGGATCATCGAGCTGGGCAGCCACGACGAGCTGGTCGACGCCGACGGCGAGTACGCGCGGCTGTGGCGCGCCTGGACCTCCTGATCCGGGCGCGTCGCGGGTCCGGCGAGCGCTCACCCACCCGCTCACCGCCCAGTCGCGCAGGCTCAGGGCCCGGACACGGTCAGCACGACCTTGCCCAGGTTGTCGCCGGATTCCAGATGTGCGTGCGCCCGCGCGGCGTCGGCGAGCGGGAAACGGGTCTGCGGCGGCAGGACGATGGTTCGGTCGCCGAGGAGGGGCCAGATCTGCGCCTGTACGCGGGCGCAGATCGCGGCCTTCTCGGCCGCCGGGCGGGAGCGGAGGGTGGTGGCGGAGACGCTGCCCCACCGGCTCAGCAGCGTGCCGAGGTCCAGGGTGGCCCTGCGGCCGCCCTGCAGGCCGATCACCACCAGCCGGCCGTGCGGCGCGAGCAGACGTACGTGGTCCTCGAGGTACGGCGCGCCCATGTTGTCCAGGATCACGTCGACGCCCCGGCGGCCGGTGATCGTCGAGCGACCGCCGCCGGCCAGTCCTCGCGGTAGGACAGGGCGTGGTCCGCACCGATGCTGCGGCAGTAGTCGAGCTTGTGCCGGCTCCCGGCGGTGGTGACCACGGTGGCGCCGAGGCTCTTGGCGTACTGGATCGCGAACGACCCGATCCCGCCCGCCCCGCCGTGCACCAGCAACGTCTCGGCCGCGGGTCAGTGCGGCCGCGTCCAGGTTGGACACCACCGTGGCGGCGACCTCGATCACGCCCGCGGCGGCGATCAGGTCGATCCCCGGCGGCGGGGGCAGCACCTGGCCGACCGGGACGGCGGCGAACTCCGCGTACCCGCCGCCGGCCAGCAGCGCCACGCAGGGCGTGCCGACCGCCCACTCCTGCACGCCAGGGCCCAGCGCCGAGACCCGGCCGGACACCTCCAGGCCGATGACCTCGCTCGCGCCCGGCGGCGGGGGATAGCGGCCCTGCCGCTGCAGCAGGTCGGCCCGGTTGACCCCCGCCGCGGTGACCTCGATCAGCACCTCGCCCGGACCCGGTGCCGGTCGCGGCACCTCGGCCGGCTCGAGCACCTCCGGTCCGCCCGGCTCTCTCGCGACGATGACCCGCACGCCGCTCAGCGTGCCACAGGCGTTGGCAGGGCGACGCCGGCCGATCCGGCTAGGATCTGGATGCTCCGGGGCGGTCCGCTCCGATGGGCGAGGTCGCATAGTGGACTAGTGCAGGCGCCTTGAAAGCGCCCGAGCGGGAGACCGTTCCGTGGGTTCGAATCCCACCCTCGCCGCTGGGTTGCTGGCTCTGTACGTCGCTACGCGCTCGCGCATGGCGCTCTGCTCCGCCGTCGTTGGCGCTCCTCGCGGAGGCGGCTCGCTAGGCTGGCCGTGTGTCCACAGCTGCGGGTCCGGATGAGCGGTTCGCGCTGCGAGCTGCGCCGCCCGTACGCGCGCTGGCGATCGCCGCGGCGGGGGCCGTCGTCGGCGCGGTGCTGCTGGTGCTCGCGGCCGCGTTCGACTGGTCGGTGGTGGTCTGGATCGTCGGCGCCGCGCTGATGATCTTCGCCGTCTCGCTGTCGGTGCTCGCGCTGATGCTGGTCTCCCGGCTGCGGACGACCCTGCTGCTGGAGCCCGCGTCGGTGACCGTGGTCAACGGGCGGCGGCGGTCGGTGTTGTCCTGGTCCGACATCGACCGGGTGACCCTGCGGGGCGCCCGACTGGTGTTCGTGCTCAAAGCCACCGGGCAAGGACCCGGTCACGGTGGTGAATCCGCGGACCCGGTCGGATCCGACCTTCCGCGCGCTGGTCGTCGCGGTGCAGCAGCGGTTGGACGCCGACCGCGGCTACCGGACCACGACCCTCTGAACGGGACCCGGCTCAGCGATACGGTCGAGCGGTGGCGGCGACCTTCGCGTCGTACGCGCAGGTGTCGTCCACGTTCTCGCTCTCGGTGGTCTTGGTTCCGCCCGTCGACCCGCCGCCCGGCTTCTTGGTCGACGTGCTGGAGGGAGTGGCGGCCTTGGCCTCGCCGAGAGCGACCTTCACCCGCTTGCGCATCACCGCCGAAGTCCGGATTGGGACTGAGGAAGCCGTCCACCCCGTGCTTGAAGACGATGCTGCGTACGTTGCCGTTCTTGGCCCGCAGGCTCAGGTCGACCATCAACGGCAGCACCTCCTGCGGCATGTCGGTGAAGACGATCTGCTTGCCCGCCTTGGCGATGTCCTCGTAGCGGGACAGCATGTTCGCCGGGTTGGCCTGCTTGATGATGGCGTTGATCACGCACCGCTGCCGGTCCATCCGGGCGAAGTCGTCCGAGCCGTACCGTCCCCGGGCGTACCACAGCGCCTTGCGCCCGTTCAGCTTCTGATTCGGGCCCGGCTCCAGATACTCCTTGGGCGGGATGCCGAGGTCGGTGTTGCCGCCCATCGGGATGTAGGTGTTGACGTTCAGCCGGACCCCGCCGAGGGCGTCGACCATCTTGCTGAAGCCCTGCAGGTTGATCAGGACGTAATAGTCGACCTGCAACCCGAGAGCCGCCCCGACCGAGAGCTTCAAGGCGTCCGCGCCCAGGTTGTCGGTCTCGCCGAGGACATTTCCGGGGACCTGCCGGGGGACGGTGTCGTAGATCGCGTTGAGGAAGTAGTCGGCGCTGTTGCCGTCGCCGTTGGTGAAGCCGTTCGGGTAGTAGCGGCGCAGCGGGGAACCGGCGGGGAACGGCATCCGACCGGTGTTGCGCGGCAGGCTGAACAGGGTCGTGTCGCCGGTCTTGGTGTCGATGCTGGCCAGGATCACCGTGTCCGTGCGGGTGCCCTCACGGCCGCGGCCCGCGTCGCCGCCGAGCAGCAGCACGTTGAGCCGGGGCTTGTCCGCCCACGGGTCCTGCGGCTTGGGTTGGCCCTTCGCGGTCTGGGTGGCCTGCAGCGTCGGACGGGTCGCGCTCTTGGTGGTCTTGTCGCTCTTGAACACCGCGTTCACCGAGGTCGCCGTGTCGTAGGAGTAGCGCGCCGCCACCGCCATCGGGGCGGCCACGGCGAAGGCGAGGAAGCCGACCAGGACCCCGCCGGTGAACCGCTGGGCCGCGGTGACCGCACCGCGCAGGCTCAGGTGGCTGGCGACGACGATCCCGACCCAGACGACCGCGACGGCCGGCAGCACGACCGCGAGCGTCCTCAGCTGGGCCGGGTTGACGAAGTTGGCCAGAAAGCCCTGGGTGTCGGCCGCGGCGTAGATCCCCAGCGCCAGGACGGTCGCCACGAACAGGCCGAGGACGACACTGCCGACGATGCGCCGACGGGCCGCGATCAGGCCCAGACCCGGCAGCGCCGTACCGGCGATGGTGAAGGCGACCGCCCGGCGGAAGTCCTCGTTGGGCGCCAACGCGCGGCGGGCGGGTTGCCGCGACGGGGGCGGCGGGTCGGGAAGCTCCCAGCTCCACTGATCCTGAGGATCCGACACCGACACCTCCTGTTCCGGCGCGACAACGTGGGTCCACGATACGTGGGATCGAGGGCCCCCACCTAGTCCGCGGCCCAGCGCATCCGGGATCGCCTTTGCCTCGCGTACGCGGCACTGGGTAGTCTGACCCAGCGCTCCGCTCCTGGGGCGGCAATGGGGAGGCGTCGCCTAGTCCGGTCTATGGCGCCCGCCTGCTAAGCGGGTTTGGGTCACAAGCCCATCGCGGGTTCAAATCCCGCCGCCTCCGCCATTCACCTCGGTCCGGTCGCCGGACGCCGTACGGCTCGGCCGCGACCGTTCGCATCGGCCCTCGCCGGGGCTGGTGGGAACCGTTTCGCGGTCGGCGGCGCGACGGGCTATGCTCGGTGGTCGTTGTCGGCGCCTCGTCGCCGACACCGGCACCCGTGGCTCAACGGATAGAGCATCTGACTACGGATCAGAAGGTTGGGGGTTCGAATCCCTCCGGGTGCGCCAGCTTTGCCCCTAATCGGCGCTGGTTTCGCCGCTGACCTTCCGCTTGGCTCGTGCCGGCTTACTAAGCACGCTGTTTCTAACAGCGACCTTGTCCTCGCCCGTTGAGGCGTCGGCGATGGCCAGCGCGAAGGTATCGGCGCCGGCCGGCGTTAGCTCCTGGATCACGTCGGCGGCCTACACCCGGAGAGTGATGCTCGGGTCTGCGTGAGCCGAGTCGCCTGCGAACCACGTGGACGGGCTCACCGGCCAAGCAGCAGTGTGGTGGCATGGACTTGGCGCAGTTCGTGAGTCGGATGCGCGCGAACAAGCTGCACGGATGTTCTCGCTGTACTGGTCGACCACCGTCGGCGGCCAGAGCGGCGGCGAGCTCACCGGCGCGCGGGGAGCGCACCCGCACAGCGCCGCCGGCGACGGAGTCGATGACCTGCTGGACCGGGCCGGCGGCGATGATGCGACCGCGGCCGATCACCAGGAGCTGGTCGGCGGTCTGGGACATCTCGCTCATCAGGTGCGAGGAGAGGAAGACGGTTCGTCCTTCGGCGGCCAGGGCGCGCACGAGCTGGCGGACCCACTGCACGCCCTCGGGGTCGAGCCCGTTGACCGGCTCGTCGAGGATGAGCGTCCTGGGGTCGCCCAGGAGGGCGGCGGCGATGCCCAGGCGCTGGCCCATGCCGAGGGAGAACCCTCCGACGCGCTTCGTCGCTACCCCGGCCAGGCCGGTCATCTCGATGACCTCGCTGACCCGGGAGGCCTTGATGTTGTGGGTGGCGGCCATGGTGCGCAGGTGCGAGCGGGCGCTGCGGCCGGGGTGCACGGCGCTTGCCTCCAGCAGGGCGCCGACCTCCCGTAGCGGGGCACGGTGCTGCCGGTAGGGCTTGCCGTTGACGGTGACGGTGCCCGACGTCGGCCGGTCCAGTCCCATGATCATGCGCATGGTCGTGGACTTGCCGGCGCCGTTCGGGCCGAGGAACCCGGTGACGGTCCCGGGCGCGATCGTGAAGCTGAGGGAGTGCACGGCGGTGGTGTCGCCGTAGCGCTTGGTGAGCTCGCTGTGCCTCGATCATGACCGGGACCGTTCTGGGGGATGGGGTGGGATCGGACCGTGCTCAGCAGCGAACGCTGAGGCAGGTGACCGTGCCCGCGGGTGGGGCGAGCGAAGGATGGTCGGGCGCGGGGCGGGCAGTCACGCCTGCTGCGGCGTGCGGAGTGGCTCGCTGTCGAGGCTGGCTGCCAGGGTCGCCGGTGATGCGGTGCGGCGTGGCCAGGTCCAGGCGGAGCGCAGGATGAAGGCCAGGAGAAGCACCTCGAGTCCGATGGAGAGGCCGTAGTAGAAGGCCCAGTCCCAGGACGCCCCTGCCGCGTTGAACACCATGACGGGGATGTAGAGCGATGCCACGACGAGGTTCGATAGCGCGGTTCACCCGGGCGGGCAGCGTCATGGAGAGCATCACCATCAGGGCCGGGATCGCCGATGACCACGAGCGAATATGGTCAACAACGTCGGGGTGATGTCGAACTCAAAGATGCCGCCACCCCGGATTTGGTCGATGGCGCCGGGCTTGTAGAGGTGGAAGTAGTCGACGTAGATGACGAAGAACATCAAGCTGGTCCATGCGGCAGCGATCTTGGCCTGCACGGGCATGCGCAGATCTTCCAGCGCGCTGCGGGATGGCGGATTCTCTCGTGCGGTGTGGGATTGAGGCGTTCTCATCACCATGCTCCTTGGCTTGATTGGGTGGGTACTTCCACCTTCACCGATGCCGGCGGCGGGCACATCAGCCCCGGAGCCTGATCCGACCTGGCCGTTGGCACAGCCGAGCTCCTGTACTTTCGGCGGATACACCGGGCACGCGGGCTGCCTAGGCTGAGATTCTCACCAAACTCCACAGTTATGTAGCCAGAGCGAGCCGGCCGGGGCGTTTCGGGGTGGCGTGCCTACCGGCCGACGTACTCGGTGAGGCACTGGATCACGAAGGCGTGATCCTCATCCGAGGTCAGTCCCGAAACGGTGATTGCGGCGACCACGCCGACTCCCTGGACGCGTACGGGGAAGGACCCTCCGGCGGCGGCGAACTGCTCGGTGTCGAACCATCCGGCGGTCCAGGCGTCGACCCCCTGAGCCTCGAAGCGCGCGGCCAGCAGTGCGGTGCTCGTCTCGTAGCGGAAGACGGTTCGGGCCTTGCGCTCGAGCCAGGCCTCGTTCTCCGCAGTGGTACCGGCGATGGCGGAGCGGAACAGGATCAGACCGGGCCTGCGGATGTCGATGATGACCGCCGCATCATCGACAAGTGCCCGCTCCACCATCAGTTTGCCCAACCGCCACGCGGCAGCCGAGTCGAAGGAGTCGAACAGGAAACGGGTCTCGTCCACGGTGAGCTCCGCGACTCTGTCATGGGTAGCCTCGGTCATGGGTTCTCCTGTCACGATGTCGCTCGGTCGGTTCCGAACAGGGCACTTGAGGAATTCATCGTCAGGCGATGGGGTAGGCGACGAACGCGAAGCGGGTGCTGTCCGGTGACCAGCTGTTCACGTTGAGCGTCCCCTGGCCACCGAACAGCGCGTAGCGCTGCAGCGGGTGCGTCCAGTCCGAGGTCGCGACCACGCGGACCTCCACGTCGAGATCGGCGGGATGCCCGAGGGTTCCCGCCGGGAAGGTGATGTACGCGGCCGACCGTGCATCCGGCGAGAGGTGCGGGAACCAGTCGACCGTGCTGCTGGTGACGAGACGCTCCACCTCCCCGCCTGCGTCGGGGATCCGCGCAAGCTGGGCGTGGCCCGGCTCGTCGGTGAAGCTTTCGGTATTGAAGTAGATCCAGCGGCCGTCAGGCGACCACTCGGGTCCGTCGATGTGACCCACGCCGGTGTCCATGATCACCGACGGACCGTACGGCTTCATGATCGCCAGCCTTCCCGGATGGGCAAGGTCGCGGAGTTGGACGTAGGCCAGGCGTGATCCGTCCGGGGACACCCCGTGAAGGAAGTGCCAGTTGCCGTCGTCCTGGGTCACCCGACTCACTGCGCCACCGCCGAGCGAGCCGCGGTAGAGGTGACCATCCATGGCGGAAAGGTAGATGTGCTCACCGTCGGGATCGAGCACGTGGTCGTTGTTCAGCTCGGGGAGATCATCGAACTCGACCCGGACCAGCCCGCTCTCCGGCGATCCGACGTCGAGGCGCCACAGGCCGCCGCTTGCGTTGACGTACAGGTGCGCGCCGTCGAGAGACCAGTTCGGCGCCTCGATGAGCAGGTCCTCGGTTTCGAACAGCAGTTCTGGTTGCGTCAGATCGGGGGCCCCGATCCAGATCTGCGCTCGCTGGTTCGGGGCGAGTTCGCGGTAAGCCATCGGCTGTCCTCAGGAAAGGGGGCGGATTCTGACGGTGCGCCAGCGGCAGCGGGCGTCGGGTGCCCACCGGGCCTCACCGATGCTCGGGTCGTTGTCGTGCACCTCGAACGCGATGTGCCCGGTCGGACCGAGCAGGTCGGCGACGGCCTCTGGGTCGAAGTGCGGATGGTCGATGGTGGCGGTGTCCAGCTCGGCGACCAGCTGGCCGTTGACCCAGGTGGTGATCACGGGCAGACGACCGACGCAGGTGATGCGCAGGTGGTTCCAGCCGGCCCAGCGCCAGGATTCGAGGAAGGACTGGACATCGCCGGCACGGGACAGCAGTCGTGCCTTGTCGGGGGTCATCGGCTCGAGGCTGGTCGAGGGCTCCTCCTCGATCAGCCCGTTCGGCCGGCCGTCCTCGTCGAGGCTGGCGTCGAGGACGAACGGCACCGCGTGGAAGCCTCCGATGCCGTTGCCGAAGAATCCGCCGATCGAACCGGACTTGCGGTGATCGACCAGGACCTGGAAACCGGCCCAGTCCTCGTCCGGCCGGCGGCGGACCATGATTCCGGTGTCGGCCGGCCAGTCCGGGTTCATCTCGAGCTCGAGTTCGAAGTCGCCGAACGTCTGCTCCGAGACCAGGTAGCCGCCGTACCCGGGTTGCGCGGGGTCCTGGCGGCCCTCGATGGCTCCGTCGACGACGCTCCAGAAGGCGGGGTGCGCCGCAGCGTTGACGGCGTAGTCGGCTGGCAGGTCGGGGTTGATCTCGCTCACCGTCGGTCCGCCGGGCCACATCCGCCCATAGGTACGCGGCACCGCATGCCAGCCGTCGAGCGTGACTCCGTCGAAGAGGCTGATCCAACCGTCGCCGTCGGTGTCGGTCATCCAGATGTCCTTTCGGTTGGGGCTGCGAGGTCTGACCCATCAGGTGAAGCTGGTCGAAGCCTGCTTCACCTCATGCGGACTCGTTCCTCGCCCGAGGGTGTCGAGGTAGGCGTCGAGACGTGCCGGCACCTGCGCTGCGGGGTCGAGAAGGCATTGCAGCTCCAGTCCCTGCAGGAGCGCGAGCACCATGCACGCCTGCGACTCAGCCGCCGCGCGGCTGAGCTGGTCGATCTCGCCGAGGTGGGATGCGTCGATCAGAAGCTCGGAGAGCATCGCGACTTCTCGAGCGTGCCGTTTCGCCACGAAGTCGCGGGCGGGGTGGTCGGTGTTCGTGGAGGCTTCAGCAGCGATGACGGCATAGAGCTGCCGAGCCTCCAGCTGCTGGCGCCTGGCGACTTGAGTCCGCAGGAGGCCGAGCGGCGTTTGCCCGATGCTCTCAGCCAGTGGTCGTAAAGGCTCGTGAGATCGACACCGGGGTCGATGAGCCACTGCAGTTCCAGGCCGTCCATCGCGGCCATCATGATGCGGGCCTCGTAGGCAATGTCGTCCTCGGCGATCCCTATCTCGCCCCGTTCCCGAGCAGTGCGCAGGTGTTTTGCGAACTCCCCGAACGTGTGGGCGTAGCGGCGCTGGATGAATTCTCGAGCGGGATGGACGGGGCTGGACGCTTCGGCTGTCATGGTGAGGAACAGTTCAATCAGCCCGCGGTGCTTGACGTGAAAATCCATCAGCCCGCGCATCGCTTCGAAGTAGGCGAGCCCGTGCGCATCATCGGGGATGTGAAACGCATTCAGTGTCCAGTCCTCGAGCACGGCCTCGAGCAGTCCCTGTTTGCTTCCGAAGTGCTGGATCAGTGTCGCCGGCGAGATGCCCACCCGTGCGGCGATGGTCCGAATCGAGCCGCCGCTGTAACCGAACTCCGCGAAGACATGGGCTGCGGACTCGACGATCTGCTCGCGGCGTCTGACGCCGTTGCGGTAGGGCCCGCGCGCCATCGGCGTAGGCAGATCTGCCACCACGGTCCTCCCATCACGAGGATCTTCAACCGCCGTGGACGAAACTCTATCAGGCGTTTATGGTTACCGGAAGGTGAACGAACGATCGAATATCGAGCGATAGCTTGCATCGCGGAGGCCGTGACGAGCAGGTCGGTGCCGATGAAGGCGACACCGACCGACCGGTAGGCGCCGCTACCGAAGGCCGTGCGCGTGGAAGTACTCGACGCTGGCCTGGATGCCGTCGAAGATGTGCCCGCCGGCGTAGTGGTCGAACTCGATCACGCCGAACTCGGTCGACGGGGCGGCCTCGAGGTACTCGAGCAGCGGCAGGTCGCCCTGGCCGGCCGGACGCTGGTCGAGGGTGGTCGGGTCCATCCGTGCCGCCCCCGGTCGGAATGGGTCGTCGCCGACGACGCCGTCCTTCAGGTGAAGGGCCTTGACCTTGTCGCCGAGCCGGCCGAGCAGCGCGCTCACATCCTGGCGGGCGGTGGCGGCCCAGTACAGGTCGACCTCGAGGACGACGTCGTCGCGCAACTGCTCGGCGAAGAACTCATAGGCCGACAGACCCCGGAAGCTGGCGACGAACTCCTGGGAGTGGTTGTGGTAACCGACCCGAAGACCGTGGTCGCTCGCTCGCTCGGCGGCGTCGTTGAGCCGCTTCGCGGTGGCGAGCACCTCGTCCTCGCTCAGCCAGCGCCCTAGCTCGACGAAGGGGTCGATGACGATCTCGAGGCCGACGGTCTTCGCGGCCTCGAAGACCGTGTCCTGTCGGGGCGGTCCGGCCTGCCCCGCCGCGAGCGCCGGGTCGTCGAACCCGAGGCCTTCGGAGAGCAGGGAAGCGTGCCCGGTCCGCGCCCGCAGGCCGTTCCTCTTGAAGCCCTCGGCCAGAGCCGTAGCGCGGTCCACGAAGTCGAAGGCCTCGACGTCTTGCAGGCCCATGGCGGCCAGGCGGGCGAGGGTGCCGTCAAGGTCCTCGGTGAGCTGGTCACGAACGGCGTAGAGCTGGACGGAGAGCGCGGCGCTGGTCAAAGTCAGTCCTTCCTCGATGAGGGATAGCGAGCCCAACCGTATCGCCGCGACCGCAGCAGCGACACCTGCACCCGACCGGCAGCGCGGTCGACCTCCGGCACCGCACTGATCACTGACGGCGGCACGCTGGCGGTCACCGAGCCGGTGATCATGGAGGTCTGGGCGGTGTGTGCGCACCGACGCCCGGAGCCGACCTGAGGCGCCTGCTGCTGCGGTTCGATCTGCACGCCGTCGACGGCGTCGGACTTCGACGCGGCGGTCGGAGATCGTTGACTGCGGTCGCGGCTCAGCCAGCCAAGCCGGGCACCTCCTCCATCGCCACCAGGTCTCGCTTGATCGCACCGAGCTCGCGTACGACGCGGTGCAGGCCGCAGGGGTGGGTCCGGTGCCCATCTGGTTCGGTGAGCGCCGAGCGCTCGATCCCGATCGGCGCCAGGACCTCCGCGTACAGCCACGGCAGGTAGTGCTCGCGGAAGCGGCGCAGGATGTCGGCGCGCTGCGGGGCGGCCAGGTGAACCGGCGCCCCCGGACCCTCCTCGCGCACGCCCTCCAGTTCGAGCGCGAGGTTGTTCTGCATCTCGACGACGGTCCGGACGGCGTGCAGCCAGGAGTCGTACGCGGGCGTCGGGTCGCTCGGATGCGTCAGCAGCCCGAGCTGAGTGAGGCGCTTGAGGGTGGTGCTGGCCCCGGTGGCGGTGTGCGCGCGGCCGAACGCCTCGGTGGCGTCCAGCCCGGCGTGCGCGTGCAGGATGGTGGGGCCGCCGGGGTGGCGGTCGGCGAAGCCGGTCACGTCGTAGACCCGGCCCCTGACGGCGATCCAGTAGCCGTGCTCGCGGTCGTTGTGCACGGCGAGTTCGGCGGCGCCGATCCGCCGCTGCGCGGGTGCCTCGTCGGGCGCGCTGGCGCACCGCCTCTCGGTCAGTGGTGCGACCGCGCTCGGCCATGGAGGCCTTCAGGGCGGTGTCCACCTCGTTCCACGTGCGCTGCTGCGGCGGTCCGGCGAACCCGCCGATGGTGAGGTCGCGGCCCACCTTGAACGCCACCGCGAGGTAGCCGTACACCTTCCGCCGGTGCCGGCCGAGGAAGCCGTTCGGCCCGGCGTACCGGTCGCTGACCTGGTGCCAGAGGTCGACCAGTTCGGGCCCACCGTGGGCCTGGAGCTGCGGGCCGACCGGGCACTCCCGCACCGCGCCGAGGAACCGCCGCCAGTGCACCGGGTAGCCGCGCTGATGGTCCAGGATCTCAGCGCCGAGTCGACTGGCGTGGTCGGTTCGCCCGAAGAAGGCGTCGAGCAGGGAGATGATCGGCGACGCGGTGCCGCTCGGCCCGAGGACGCCGCGCCGGAGCGGTACCGCGAAGGGTGCCACGGTCTTGGCCCACACGACCGGGTCGACGTAGGTGGCGCTGCCGGGGCGCGGATCGATCAGGGCCAAGCCACGGGTGTTGACCTCGACCAGCGCCCGATCGACAGTGGTCAGGGCGGAGCTCAGGCCCTCGGTGTCGCCCGCACGAACGGCGTCCTGGGCCCGGGCCACCGCAGAGACGATGGGCGCCGCCCGGAGCAGGATGTCCAGCTGGGCCAGGTAGAAGACGTGTTCCTCGCGGTTGTCGACCGACGGCACCAGAAGGCGGCCGGGGCCGATGGACAGAGGCACCGCCCCGCCGTCGTCGGTGGTCCGCCAGTTGTTGACGATCAGGTCGGCGTAGCTCAGCACCAGGTCGTCGTTGCGACCGAGCCGCCGGCGCACCTCGCGCCAGGGCTCGGCGAGAGCCGCCGGCACCGAGTCGGCAGGCTCCGGGGTGGCGTGCACGTAGGCATGGCCGAGGACGCCGAGGACGGTCGCCGCACGGAGCAGCGCGTCATCCGGCAGTGCCGTCCGGACCGGCGGACAGGACGGGCAAGGCATCCAGATCTCGGCGCACCTCCAGCCGCCGATACAGCTCGGGCAGCCGCGCGGCGGCCACGTCCCAGGCGCCGTGACTGTCCGGGAGTGCCCGGGCCGGTGGTCGGACCGGAACGAACCCGCCCGCCACCGACAGCGAGCCGAGGTTGTCGTGGCCCAGGTGGGCGTTGACCGCTTCCGCGTACGTCAACGCCGTGCTGGCGGTACCTGTCTGATGGTGCATGGTGGCGTCCCCCGACCTCCGCGGCGCCCGCGCCCTGTGCGCTCACAGGCAGCGAGTTGAGCGCGCGCAATGACACAAGAGAGCAGATCGGGCGTGCGGAGATACCGAGACACGATGCCGTGTGCGTCATCGTCGCTCTCCGGGCTGCGACGATCTGCGCTTCTCCGGCGTCACACGGTGAAGGCGTCGCGGAACCGCTGCAGGGCCCGTTCGCTGTCGCCGGAGGCGAAGGCTTCGAGTCCGATGGTGCCGGTGTAGCCGATGTCCACCAGGGCCCGGGCGATGGCCGGGTAGTGGATCTCGCCGGTGCCGGGCTCGCAGCGTCCGGGCACGTCGGCGACCTGGATCTCCCCGATCGCGGGACCGCAGCGCCGGACGAGTTCGATCAGGTTCCCCTCCCCGATCTGGGCGTGGTAGAGGTCGAGCATCAGCCGCAGGTGCGGGCTGTCGACGGCCTCGATCAGGGCGAGGGTGTCGGCGGCCTTGGCGAACGGGGTCCCCGGGTGGTCCACGGCGGTGTTGAGGTTCTCCAGGCAGAACGTCACCCCTTCGCGCCGGCCGAGGTCGGCGATCCGGGTCAGGGTCTGGTACGCGGCCAGCCACATCGGCGGGGTGACGGTGTCCACCGGTCGTACCGGCAGCCCCTGGGAGTCGAGGCCGGTGCCGTGCAGGTTGAGGCGGGGGATGCCGAGCCGGGCGGCCACGGCGATGGACCGTTCTGCGCCGGCCAGGAGTTGGTCGGCGCCGTCGGGGTCGGTGAGGGTCCCGGTCACGTAGCCGGTCATCGAGGAGAAGAGCGCGCCGGTCGAGGCGAGCGCGTCGATGTCGTGCCGGGTCCAGTCCCAGATCTCCACCTGGAAGCCCAGGTCGTCGATGCGCCGGACGCGTTCGATGACAGGAAGGTCGGTGAACACCATCTCCGCGCAGACGGCGAGCGTGAACGACTCGCTCATCGGGCACCGACCAGGGAGTCTGCGGTTGCTGACCTGGGCCGGGGCGTGGGTCTGGATCGACTCGACGCAGGCCAGGGCCACCGCGAGGGCGCGGCGGGCGTCGTACCCGGTCACGTACGGGGCGCGCCGCTCGGCGACCGCGGCCGCGAACTCGACGAACTCGCCGGTGTAGGCGTCCAGCAGGAGTTCGACGTCGCCGCGGGCGGTGTCGTGGTGGGCTCCGGTCGCGCCGAAGAGTCGGGCGCTGCTGGCCGATCCGTCGCCGGCGGTCACCATGCCGGCCGACCCGAAGACCTCGGCGCGTACGTCGTAGCCGTACGCGGCCGAGAAGCTCGCCTCGGCGACGGCACGGGCGCCGTTGTCGAAGGTGATCACCACCACGGCGGTGTCGAGCAGCCCGGCGCTCTTGAACTCCGGGGCGACCAGGGCGTCGGCGCTCGCGTAGACCTCGACCGGATCGGCGCCCGGGTTCAGCCAGAGCAGCGTGTCGAAGTCGTGGATCAGGGTCTGCAGGAAGATCGTCCACGGCGGTACGCCACCGGGGTTGGCCAGGCCGGGGTCGCGGGTCAGCGAGCGCATCAGGTGAACGTCCCCGATGGCCCCGGAGACCACGGCGTCGTGGGCGGCCCGGAACCCGCGGTCGAAGCGACGGTTGAAGCCCGACCTGGAGCACCACGCCGGCTTCCTCGACGGCGGCGAGGGCACGATCGGCGTCCGCCAGGGTCATGGACATGGGCTTCTCGCAGAAGATCGCCTTGCCGGCGGACGCTGCGGCCACGATCAGGTCGGCATGCGCCTGGCTCGACGCGGCGATCAGCACCGCGTCGACCTGCGGATCCTGGATCAGCTCGTACGGATCGGCGAGCGCGCGGGCGCCGAACCGGTCGGCCAGTGCCTGTGCCGCCTCGGGCCGCGGATCGGCCACCGCGACGAGTCGTGCCCCCGGAACCCGCTCGGCCACGACCTGGGCATGGGACGTACCGATCCTTCCGGCCCCGATCAGGCCGATCGAGTACCGGGCCGATCGGAACTGGGCCGATCGGAGCTCGGGCCGATCTGGACTGGGCCGATCGGAACGGGTCCGATCCCTGCCGCCCGAGCCGTCGGTCCGTCCGTCGTCAAGGTGTCCGCCATGATCTCATCCTCCGCCACTTCGTCGAGACTAGAGCGCTCTACACTAGAGCGCACTAGTATTAGACCTGTGCCTGCCTCCGATGTCAACGCCGCGGACCGTTCCGACCCAGCTCCGGCAGGGGTGACCGGGAGCCGCCGGCCCACCATGACCGACGTCGCGGAGCGCGCCGGCGTCTCCCGCGCGCTCGTCTCGATCGTCTTCCGCGACCTGCCCGGGGCCAGCCCGGCGACGCGGGACCGGGTCCGGCGCGCGGCCGAAGAGATCGGCTACCGGCCCGATCAGCGCGCGCGGCTGCTCAGCCAGCGCCAGACTCGGCTGCTCGGGGTCACGTTCGGCGTGGGGCACGAGTTCCACAGCGATCTGATCAGCCATCTCTACGACGCGGGCGCCGCCGAGGGCTATGCGCTGGTCCTGAGCGGAGTCACCCAGCATCGGACGGAGGCCGAGGCCATTCACGAACTCCAGGCCCTGAGGTGTGACGCGTTGATTCTCCTCGGGCCGACCATGCAGGCTCGTGACCTGGACGCGATCGGTCGCCAGACCCCGACGGTCACGCTCGCCCGGGCCGTGTCGGCGCAGGTCGGCGTCGTGCGCACCGACGACGTGGCCGGCGCAGGCATCGCCACGCGGCACCTGATCGGGCTCGGCCACACCGGATCGTCCACGTCGACGGGGGCCGGGCACCGGGGGCGGCCGAGCGGCGTCGCGGCTATCACCGGGCCATGCGCGCGGCAGGGCTCGGCGACCTGGCCAGCGTGGTGTCGGGAGGTCTCACCGAGGAAAGTGGTCGGGACGCCGCGAGGCAGATCCTGGAATTCGACTCTGGAGATCGACCGACGGCCGCGTTCGTCTTCAACGACCAGTGCGCAGCCGGCTACCTCGACACGCTGCGTCGCGCCGGAGTCCACGTGCCGGTGGACCACTCCGTCGTCGGATTCGACGACAGCCGCGTGGCCCGGACGCTGTGGGCCCAGCTCACCACCGTGAGTCAGGACAGCGCGGCCCTCAGTCGCGCGGCGATCGGGCAGGCGATCAGCCGCATCCGCGCGTCGCCGGATCTCCCGCCCACCCTGATCGCGCCCGAACTGGTCGTACGGGACTCCACCGCGCCCCAGCGCATCGCCCGCATGATGTCACGGGACCCGCGCTCCAGTGGACGGTCCGTACGTGTCGTGGATCCAGTATTTGCTTGTCGTGGACCCGGTGCATTTGGACGGCACGCGTGATCGGCACTTCGCCCCGGATGCGTCATGATCTCGACTGCTGCCACTTCAAGGAGCGCGGTCAGGTCCTCGGGACTCCCGTGGTCGCGAGCGACGTCGCAGATGCGGACGCTGAGGGCATGCACCGACTGCGTGAGGCGGCGCGACCCGTCTCGGCTGCTCGGACACAGGGGAGGAGAGGCGCTGAAGATGCTGCGACCGGTGCCGTCTGTCCGACCTGCTTCCCGACGATGCCGTTGACTGGGATCTGCGACAACTGCTGTTGACTCGCCCACGCCGAGGGTGGAGCGGCGTACGACATCGCCAGTACCCGACACAGTGGCCGCAGGTTAAGCCGATCGTGCGCTGACCTGCGCTTATTGACAGGAGGCTCAGGCGGACAGGAAATCCAGGACGACCCGGTTCCACTCCTCGGCGTGGCTGACCGTGCACCCGTGCGGCGCGCCGGCGATCACGTGCAGTTGGCTACCGGACACGGCGGCGTGGGTGCGTTGTCCGGAGCCTTCGAGGGGAACGATGGCGTCGCGGTCGCCGTGCACGATCAGGGTCGGCACGCTGATCGTGGCCAGGTCGTCGCGGAAGTCGGTGGTCGCCCACGCGTCCATGCACGCCAGCGCCGCCTCCGGGTCGGCTTCGGCGCACATCCGCAGCGCGTTCTGACGCTGTTCCTCGGTGACCTTGAGATCGCCGTCTGCGGAGTAGAAGTTCTGGGTGAACGCCTCGTAGAAGCCGACCTGGTCGGCGGCCAGCGCCTCGGCCATCCCGGCGGCAGCCTCAGGCTCCAACGGCCCTTCCGGGTTGTCGGCGGTATGCATCAGGTATGGCGGCACGGCCGAGGCGAACACCGCACTGCGTACGCGGTCGGAGCCGTACGCGCCCAGGTAGCGCGCCACCTCGCCGCCGCCCATGGAGAAGCCGATCAACGTGACGTCGTTCAGGTCCAGTTCGGCGAGCAGGGTGCTCAGATCCTCGGCCAGGATGTCGTAGCTGTAGCCGGTGCGGGGCTTGTCGCTGCGCCCGAATCCGCGGCGGTCGTAGGTCACGACACGGTACCCGGCGGCGGTCAGGGCAGGCACCTGGTCGAACCAGGACTCCCCGGACATCGGCCAGCCGTGGATCAGGACCACCGCCCGGCCGTCACCCCCGGTGTCGTCCACATGAAGCCGGGTGTCCTTGAAGAGTCCATGATGGGCTGCCACGTCGGTCACGAATGATTCTCCTTCCGGTGGTCGAGGTCAGCGCTGGTCGGGTGCGCTGCGGCTCGACTGTAGCCCGGAGCATTGTGGAGCCGGGGGCTGACCGAGGAGAGGGCCATTCGGGGCGGTTCGCTCACCAGAACGGCCGGGCCGAAGAGTCGGCGAGAGGCGGCCGGATGCTCGGGGGTTCATCTGGCCGCCTCTCAGGGGATACGGTACTCAGCGCAGTGTGCGTCGGCAAGATCATCACATGTCCTGTGGAGGACATGGCCGACAGTGGACATTTGCGCGACGCGGAGCCGTCGAGCACCGTAGTTTTTCTCCAGATGGCGCGACGATCGGGGGATCGGTAGGCGCATCACCGACGGCGGGGCCATTCCTGATGTGGATTGGCCCCGCTGCTTGTTTCCGCAGGTCAGCACACCTAGCGCGGCGAGGGCGCCGGCCGTGACCGCCCGCCGGCCCGGAGCAGGTTGCCGTCCAGCCGGTGCCCCACCAGATCCTGCGCGAGCGACGCGGCCGCCAGCACCGCATCGGCGTCGAGGCCGGTGCTGATCCCTGCGTCGTCGAGCACGTAGAGCAGTTCCTCGGTCGCGATGTTGCCGCTCGCGCCCGGATGCGAACGGGCAACCGCCCATCCCGCCGACCGAAGCGTCGAGCTGAGTCACCCCCGACTGCAAGGCGGCCACGGCGCTGGCGATTCCGGTGCCGCGGGTGTTGTGGAAATGCGCGCCCAGCGATACCGCGCCAATCACCTCCCGCACCCGGTCCACCAGCGCGGCCACGCGGTACGGGCTGGTGGTGCCGATGGTGTCACCCAGGCAGACCTGGTCGGCCCCGAGACCGACCGCCCGTGCGGCCACCTCGGTGGTCCGCCCGGTCGGGGTCGGCCCGTCGAACGGGCAGTCCCACGCGGTCGCGATGATCACCTCCAACCGCCCACCCGCCGCGTGCACGATCGCGGCGACGTCGGCCACCGCAGCCAACGACTGCTCGGTCGTACGCCGCACGTTGGCCAGGCTGTGCCCGTCCGCGGCCGAGACGACGTACTCGATGCTTCGCAGGCCGGCGGCCACGGCACGCTCCGCGCCCCGCGGGTTCGCGACCAGGGCGGACCAGTCCACGCCGGGAAGGGAGAGCGCGTACGCGGCCACCTGCTCGGCGTCGGCCAGCGCCGGCACGGCGCGCGGCGACACGAAGGCGGTGGCCTCGATGCGCCGCACCCCGGTGGCAACCAGGGCGTCGAGCAGCGCCCGCTTGGACTCGGTGCCGATCGGTGCCTCGATCTGCAGGCCGTCGCGCGGCCCGACCTCGCGGATGTCCACCGCGTCGGGCAGGCCGAGCCTCGTCATGGGACCACGGTAGCCCCGGGCCGTCAGGAGGCCAGGTAGCTCCGACTCGCGGCCACCGCTTCCATGATGTCGCCTGTGGTGTCGTCCAGTTCCACCACGCGCAACGCGTCCGGCGCCGCCGCCAAGATGTCCTGGATCGGCAGCGTGCCCGAGCCCACCGCGACCTGCTTGCTGGTGTCCAGCGTCCCGTCGCCGTCCTTGACGTGCAACGCGGCCACTCGAGTACCGAGTCTTGCGAGCAGCGCCGGCACGTCGGCGCCTCCCGCGTAGGCCCAGTACGTGTCGACCTCGAGCAGCACGTCCGGGCTCAGCCGGTCGGCGAACACCTCGAGCGCGTGCCGGCCGTCGATCCGCGATTCCAACTCGAAGTGGTGGTTGTGGTAGCCGACGCGTAGCCCATGCCGCGCGGCCTGCTCCGCCGCGGCGTTCAGCGCCTCGGCGGTGGCCGCTACGTCCGATTCGGTCTGCCAGCGGGCCGCTTCCACGGAGGGTTCGATGACCAGGCCGATGCCCAGGTCGGCCGCGGTGCCGAAGACCTCGTCCAGGTCGGCGCCGACGAGCCCCTGGTGCGCGGTGGGTGCGTCGAGCCCGTGGGCGGCGAGGCCGGAGCGTAGCCGGTCGGCGTGGCTGACCAGCGCGAACGGCTCGACCCGGCGGAAGCCCATGTCAGCGAGCCGGCCGAGGGTGCCGCCGAAGTCCTCCTCGAGCGCGGCGCGGACGGTGTAGAGCTGTACGGACAGTGCAGACGTGCCGAGAAGTTCGGTGGTGTTCGACATGCGATCTCCTTGTAGGTGGGGTCGGGTCGGGTGGGTTCGGGTGGGTTCGCGTGGGTCGGGTGGGTCGGTTCGGGAGGGTGATCAGGTCGGGGAGACCGACGGCGGCGGGTCCAGACGCAGTTCCAGGCTGGACCCTGCGGGTCCGGTCAGCACGGTGTACCCCCCTTCGGTACGCCGGGTGGCGCCGGGAGAGACGGCGGTCACCGCACGGTCGCCGCCCAGCCAGACCTCGCTGCGCTCGCCCTGATCGTGGCCGACGAGCCGATCTCCAGCCTGGACGTTCCATCCGGGCCGAGGTGCTCGAACTGCTGAACGAACTCGTGCAGCAGCGCGACGTCAGCATCCTCTACATCACTCACGACCTGCTGAGTGCGAGGATGCTGTCCGACGAGGTCGTGGTCCTCAACGGCGGCGAGGTGGTCGAGCAGGGTCCCGCGCTCGGGTTCCGCGGCCCCCAAGACGCCTACACCCGGCTGTTGTTGGAGGCCATTCCCAACCCGTTCGACCAGACTGCGCCCGAAGTCGGCGCGGAGAGGACCCCATGAGCAGCACGACAACCCGTTCCGGACCGGTCGGGGTCGGCGTCATCGGCGCCGGCGTGATCAGCGACACCTATCTGGAGAACCTGACCGGATTCCCCGACACCACGGTGGTCGCCATCGGCGACCTGGTGCCGGCGGCCGCGGCGGCGCAGGCCGGCAAGTTCGACGTGCCCGTGTCCGGTGGCCCTGAGGCGGTGCTGGACCACCCCGACGTGGAGATCGTGGTCAACCTGACCATTCCCGTTGCGCACGCCGAGGTCGCGCAGCAGGCGGTGAGTACCGGCAAGCACGTCTGGAACGAGAAGCCGCTGACCCTCGACCGGGCCAGCGGGCGCGCGTTGTTGGAGGCGGCCGAAGCGGCCGGGGTACGGGTGGGTTGCGCTCCCGACACCGTGCTCGGCTCGGGCCTGCAGGAGGCACGCCGGCTGATCGAGCGCGGCGACCTGGGCACGCCGCTGACCGCCCTGGTCCTGATGCAGAGCCCGGGCCCCGAATCGTGGCACCCGAACCCGGCCTTCCTGTTCGCCGCCGGCGCGGGACCGTTGTTCGACATGGGCCCGTACTACCTCAGCGCGCTCGCCCAGATCTTCGGCCCGGCGGCCGAGGTGGCAGCGATCGGCTCGCAGTCGCGGCCGACCCGGGTGATCGGCTCGGGACCGCGGGCAGGCGAGGAGTTCCCGGTCGCGGTGCCGACCCACGTGAGTGCCGCCGTCCGCTACGCCTCCGGTCAATCCGCGACGATGATCTTCTCCTTCGACTCCGGCCTAGGCCGGACGCTGCTGGAGCTGAACGGCAGCGAAGCCACCATGGTGCTGCCCGACCCGAACACCTTCGGCGGCGACATCGTGATCCACCGGCCCGGCCGCGAACCGGAGGTGGTGTCCACCGTCGAACGCTCGACGCGGGGAACCGGGGTGCTGGACATGGCCCGGGCGGTCCGCAGCGACCGTCCGCACCGCGCGACCGGGGCGGTCGGGCTGCACGTGCTCGACACCATGCTCGCCGTCGACGAGGCGGCGAACTCCTCGGCGTACGTGGGGGTGGAGAGCAGCTTCGAGCGGCCCGAACCGCTGCCGACGGACTGGGATCCGCACGCCGCGACGCTGTAGCGGCGCCCGGTCGCGTACGGCGCAAGAGGGGGCTCTCACGGACCGGGGGCTGTCACCGACCGGCGGCTGTCAGAGTAGGGCGGTGTCCTCCCCACCGGCGGCCCACCCGCGGCGCCGTGACGTCGTCGTGCTCGGCCTGCTCGCCACCTTCGGCCCGCTGTCGCTCGACCTCTACCTGCCCGTCCTGCCCCAGCTGGCCGCCGATCTCGACGCGTCCGCCTCAGCCGCCCAGCTGTCGATCACCGCCTGCCTGATCGGTCTGGCCGTCGGGCAGGTGGTCGCCGGACCGCTGTCGGACCGCTACGGGCGCCGGCGGCCGCTGATCGTCGGCCTGGTCGCCTACCTGCTGGCCTCCCTGGCCTGCGCCTTCGCGCCGAACATCTCCGTGTTGCTGCTGCTTCGGCTGGCCCAAGGTCTGAGCGGCGCGGCCGGGCTGGTCATCTCCCGCGCGATCGCCCGCGACCTGTACGCGGGCCGCTCCCTGGTGGTCTTCTTCTCCCGGCTCATCCTGATCTCAGGGATGGCTCCTGTGGTCGCCCCGGTCCTCGGCGGCCAGCTCAGTCGGGTGATGGACTGGCGCGGGATCTTCGCGGTGCTCGCCGGCTTCGGGGTGGTGCTGCTCGCCGCGGGAATGTTCGGCATCCGCGAGACCCTGCCGCCGCAGCGGCGGACCGAGGGCGGGCTCGGGGTGACCCTGCGCGGCTTCCACCTGCTGCTGGTTGACCGGGCCTTCGTGGGGGTCACCCTGGCCTGCGGCCTGGCCGGGGCGTCGATGTTCGCCTACATCGCCGGCTCGACCTTCGTGCTGCAGAACCTGTACGGACTCTCCCCGCAGGCCTTCTCGCTGGCCTTCGCCGCCAACTCCGTCGGGATCGTGGCGGCCGGCCAGCTCGGCGGCCGGCTCGCCCGCGACCACGTACCGGCTCGGGTGCTCGCCCTCGGCCTGTCGATCAACCTGCTCGGCGCGACGAGCCTGGCGGTCACCGTGCTCACCGGCCTGTCGCTGCCGTACCTGCTCGGATCCCTGTTCGTGATGGTCAGCGCCCTCGGCCTGATCTTCCCCACCGCGACGGCCATGGCGCTGGCCGACCACCCACACCAGGCGGGTACCGCGTCCTCGCTGCTCGGCCTCGGGCAGTTCACGGCCGGCGCGATCGCCGCACCGTTGGTCGGGCTGGCCGGGGAGCGGAGCGCGGTCCCGTTGGGCCTCACCGCACTGACGGTCTCGGTGCTCGCGACCCTGGCCTTCTGGACCCTGGCGCGCCCGCGCCCGGGGGCCTCCGGGGATACGCTGACCAGACGATGAGCGCGTCGCCGCGGCCGGACGGTCGCCACGCACGCCGGCACGGGCGCCGGTCGCTGGGCTGGTACGCCGTACGTGAGTACGCTGCCGGGTCCCTCTGGGTGCTGCCCAGTGTCGCGGCGGTGATCGCCCTGGGGGCGGGCTTCGCGATGTCGCAGGTCCGGGTGCGGCCGGGCTCGATGCTGGAGCGGTTCGCCTTCCAGGGCACGGCTGACGACGCGCGTACCCTGCTGGTCTCGGTCACCAGCACCGTGGTCACCGTGATCGCCCTGGTCCTCGGCCTGACCGTGGTGGCGCTGCAGCTGTCGTCGACCCAGTTCTCCCCGCGGCTGCTGCGCAACTTCCTGCGCGACCGCGCCACCCAGGTCGTGCTGAGCGTGTTCATCGCCACCTTCGTCTACAGCGCGGCCGGGCTGTTCACCGTCGGGCTGGCCGGGGGAGCGCGCACCCAGGACTACCCACGCCTCGCGCTCAGCGGCGCCATCCTGCTGCTCTTCGCCAGCTTGGGCATGGTGGTCTACTTCGCCGATCACCTGGTGCACTCGATCCAGATCGACTCGATCAACCGCCGGGTGGAGCGCAACACCCACCGGGCGATCGCCGAACTCGACCCGAACGCCGTCGAGGAGCCCCCGCCCCGGGCGCCGGCCTGGGCCGTGCCGCTGCCGGCCCGCAAGTCGGGCTACATCCAGACCGTGCATGCGGCGTTGCTGCTGCCGCTGGCCGAGGAAGCCGGGGTGACGATCTGCCTGCGCTCGCGGGTCGGGCAGCACGTCGTGGCCGGCGCGGTGCTGGCCTGGACCTGGCCGGCCGACGAGGCCGACCCCCGACCCGATGCCGAGGACTTCGGCGAGGCGCTGCACGCCGACCTCCGGATCGGATTCGAGCGGACGCTGGAGCAGGACGCCGCCTTCGGGATCCGGCAGCAGATCGACATCGCCTGCAAGGCCCTGTCTCCGGCCGTCAACGACCCCTACACCGCCGTCCAGGCGGTCGACCACCTGTGCGTGGTCTGCTGCGAGCTGGCGGTGCGGCCTCTGGGCTCGACGGTGCTGACCGGCACCTCGGGGGGTCGGGTGATCGTGCCCGGCAACACCTTCCGTGAGTACCTGTCCTTCGTGTGCGGGTTGATCGGCCGTTACGGCGCCCACGAGCCGTCCGTGATGCTCTCCCTGGTGCGTCTGTTGCGCAGTTGCGCCGAGATGTTGCCTGCGGGCTCGCCGCGGGTGGCCGTCATCGACGAACTGGCCGTCGACGCCCTGGCCGACGCCGAGCGCGCGATGAGGCGCCCGCCGGACCTGGTGGCGATGCGGACGGCAGTCGAGTCGCTGCGGCGGCGGATCACCACGACCGGCTGACCGGACCGCTGGACCAGGAGTTACGAGGCGGACGCGGGTGCGTTCGCCTTCAGCAGCGCGCGCCAGGTCGTGTAGTTCACGGTGCCGGTGACCGGCAGGTCGCGGGCGGCCTGCCACTCCTTCACCGCCGCGACCGAGCTCTCGACCGTAGGTGCCGCTGGCCGTGATCTTCAGTGCCTTCTGGACTGCGGTGACGGGTGCACCCTTCGACCCCAGCTTGAGGTGGCGGCCGGAATAGGTGGTCAGCGTCTTGAGCAGGGTGGAGGCCCCCTTCGGCGCCGTCACCTTGGGGTAGCGGTTGCACCGGTTGGGGTTGGGAGCCTTGTACCCGTACGCCCAGTTCAGATCGGCGGGACGGCAGCGGCCGAAGTCCGGAGCGGCCACCTCGTCGCTCCAGAACGAGGTGTCGCCCATCGCGCCGGCCCAGGACAGCGAGATGTGCATGTGGTTGCGGTGGCAGGTGTTGTCCCAGCCGCGTGACGGCTGATCGGCGCAGGTGCTGTAGGCGCGCCAGCCGCGATCGGCGGAGTAGGCGCCCCAGATCTTGTTGTTCCAGATGATGTACATCACTCCGAGCCGACGCGCGTTGGCGTAGGCGTTGCCGTCCTCGTCGGTGGCCAGCAGCCAGGCGATCACTGCCTTGGCCTGGGCGGCCTGCTGCTGGTTGCGGATGCTGTTCATCCAGTCCACGGCGCGGCCGTCGTGGTGCTCGCTGTCGGGGAGGGCGCCGCAGCCTCGCGCCCCGCCGAAGGTGGTGCCGGGGTAGGTGGTCGTCAGCAGGCGGCCGAGCTTGGCCGCGCCGGGCTTGGTGGTCGGGCTGCACGAGTTCGCCGGTACGTAGTCCGCCAGCTTCTCGATTCCCGCCGGGAGGCCTGCGGGTGCGGCGGGTACAGCAGTGGCGGCCGCCGCGGACTGCGTCAGCGCGGGACCGGCGGTCAGTACGGCCAGGATCGCGCAGACGCCGGCCGCGAGCAGGCGGCGGAGGTGAAGGCGGCCAACCGGCAGAAGGGGGTGCGGGGCACGCAGGGAGTTGGTCATGGCGTCCATCCAGTGATGGTGGTCGCCGAAGGCTGGGGGCTGGCAACCGGTGGGAGCCCCCGAGGCTGCGAGGAGCATAGGCGGGCAACCGCATGACCTGTCAAACCCGCGCACCTCGGGCGAACGGCGCGGGGCGCCGCTCTGTGGTCAGAATCACACCACTCGCGCCACCGTCACCGGCACCGCGCCGATGAAATCGGCCCGCTCGCCGGCGTGTCGCGTTGACATTGCTCGATGAGAAACCTTTCAGTTTGGCCAATTGTCACGACTTCAATTAGATTCACCGCGTCCGGGGGCCCAGGTAACGAATCCGCATTTTCGGGGCAGACGCAGAGGACCAGACCCATGACACGTGAGTCCGGGCAGACCGCCCACCACGCCCGCCGCAGGATTGTCGCCGTCGCCGTCGGGGCCGGCCTCCTGGCCGGGTTGACGGGCGCCCAGCTGGCCTCCGCCGTGACGGCGGGCGCCACCAGAACCGTGAACATCAAGACCGCGCCGAGCGCGAGCAAGACCACCGTCGGCGGACTGGTCCGCGGCCAGCGGATCACGGCCGTGAGCGAGCCGAAATCAGGCTGGGTCAAGGTCCGCTTCGCCGGCCGGAGCGCGTACGTCGCCGCCAGTCAGCTCAACACCACGGGCAAGAACCTGCCCGCCACCCCGACCAAGATCAACACTGGCGGCACCAAGATCACCACCGCGGCGCTCAATGTGCGCAGCGGGCCCAGCATCAGCGCCGCGGTGGTCGGCCGGATCGCCGAGGGCACCCGGGTGAGGCTGACCGGCAAGCTCGGCGGCGGCTACGCCCAGACCCGGTACGCCGGCAAGCTGCGCTGGGTCTCGGTGGCCTACCTCGCCAGCACGCCGACGTCAGCCCCGGCCGCGACCCCTCCTGCTCCGGCCCCGGTGAGCAGCGCGAAGGGTCAGCAGGCTCTGGCGTACGCACGAAAGCAGCTTGGCAAGAGTTACGAGTTCGGCTCGGCGGGCCCGAACACCTTCGACTGCTCCGGTCTCACGGTGGCGGCCTGGCGCGCCGCCGGGGTGAACCTGCAGCGGACCAGCCAGACCCAATTCACTTCCGGCGAGCGGATCGCCAAAGCCGACCTGCGCCCGGGCGACCTCGTCTTCTTCTACGGCAAGAGCCCCACGCACGTGGCCATCTACGCCGGGAACGGCGAGGTCATCCACTCCCCGCGCCCGGGAAAGACTGTGGCCGTCATCAAGATGGCCTACATGCCGTACGCCGGAGCAGTCCGCCCCGCCTGACCCCGACACACCGCCAGGTGGCCCCGTACACCCCCAGGCGGCCCCGTACACCCCAAGCGGTCACGGTGACCGCTCTTCAGCCGGGCGGCTCGATGGGCAGCAGGACCTCGTTGTGCCGCAGGAACGGCGGCTTCCAGGGAGGGTCGAAGCGCGACCACTGAGGCGCTCCGTTGGGCCGGAATCCCGCCGCCTCGACGGCGCGCGTCAACCGCTGGAGGTGGGCGCGGTACCGCGGCACGGTCCACCGCCCCGAGTACGCGAGGGCAGCGGCGTAGGCGGATCCCGCCGCGCGCAGCGAAACCCTGGAGTCGTCGGGCTCCGGCAGGGTCTCCAGGGTCTCCTGCGACGGCATGACGAAACCGACCACGAACTCGCCGCGGGCTTGGTGCTGCAGCACCGGAGCGGTCATCGCCAGGGAACGGCCGGCGGCCTGCTGGGTCACCGGAGCGGTCATCTCCAGCGAGCGCGAGCTGCGATTGCGCCCGCCGATATAGCCGACCAACGCGCGGAAGGCGCGCTGCGCCGCGCTGTCGGCGGGGCCCGGGACCGTCACCTCGGCGACGACGTGCGGCTCGTAACAGCGCACCTCGAACTGCGGGTGCCTGGCCACCAGCCGGTACTTCTGCTCCTCCGTCACCGGACGAACCTACCCGGGAGGACGGTGAGCCCAACCGGTCCGCGGCACGATCGCGCTCAGAGTTTCTCGAAGGCGATGCCGTCCTTGTCCCGGTCCCGACCGGTGTTGGCGTTGTACAGCCCGGCGTAGCGCAGGAAGCCGGTCACCGGCTCAGTGCTGCCCGCACGCGGTCGACCGCACCGGGCCTGCCCACGCCGTGCGGGTGGTCGCGGTTGAGTTCCTTGCAGTTGGCGTAGCGCTTGACGACGACGGGAGTCTTGACGGTCACGCTGACCTTCGCCGAACCCGGCTTGACCTCCGAGCTGCCCAGGTAGCGGATCGTATAGGTGTGCTTGCCGGCCTTCACCTTGGTGGCGCTGTAGGTGGCCCTGCCCTTGGTGATCTTCAGCTTGGCCTTGCGGGTCGTGGAACGTTGACCGAGACGTGGCCGCCGAGCGGACCCTCGCCCGGCGCGGTGACGGTGATCTTGACCCGCACGGCGCCGGGGGTCGTGCGGGCGCTGAGGCCGATCCCCGGCGTGGCCTTGGGCTTGGTGGTCACCGAGGCGGTCGTGCTCTGCGGCGCGACACGGGAGTTCCCGGCGTAGCGTCCGGTGACGGTGACCCGCGCCAGCGTCCCGCCGGCTCGAGCTGCGAAGGGAAGTAGCCCGCCGACGGCCACGCCGTGAAGGTCGGAGAATCGACCGCGGCCTCCTGGCCCTGCACCCACAGCGCATGGGCCCGACCCGTGGGCGCCGCTGCCCATGGTCTGCGTTTCCGGACGCTGCAGCCACCAGCGGTGCCCCGTCTCGGAGTTGCCTGCGCCGGCGTCCATGTAGGCCTTGACGACATCGGCGTTCGGAGCGCACAGGCAGAGATTGGACTTGCCCGCCGCCTCCGCCCCGGCGGCGGGTAGCAGGCCCAGTCCCGGGCGGCTCATGATCGAGGACGCCGTTGGCGTGCATCATCAGGGCCGCCTGCTGCGCCTTGGCCGAGAGCGAGCCGTCGAAACGCACCGGGCCGATACCGCTCATCCCCGGACGTAGTTGACCAGATTCTCCGTGGCGGTCTGCGGCGCCTCACCCGGAGCGCCGGCGTCACAGGCCGCGGTCGCCTTCGGGTCCGCGGCCGCTGCGCCGATCGCCGCGTTGCGCTCGAACACGTTGGTGTAGGCCATGGCCACGGCGGCGCGGTCGGAAGAGTCGATGGCTTCGGCGGCCGGGCGGGCAGTATGGCCGAATATTCCGGAGCCGGACGCTGAGCCGAGGAGGTGTCCCCCGGACGGACGACCCGCGCCGCGAAGGGTCGCGTCGCGCCGGCGAAGGGCAAGGCCGTCGTGGCGCCGGCGCTGCCCCCTCGTAGGCTGACGCGGTGGAGCAACGCGTACTCGGTCGCACGGAACGTCCCGTGTCGGTGGTCGGCCTCGGCACCTGGCAACTCGGAGCGGACTGGGGCGAGGTGAGCGAGTCCGACGCCCTCGCGGTGCTCGAGGCGGCGGTTGAGTCTGGCGTCAGCTTCTTCGACACCGCCGACGGCTACGGCGACGGCCGGAGTGAGCAGCTGATCGGCCGCTTCGTGGGCGACCACCCCGACCTCGGGCTGACCGTGGCCACCAAGATCGGCCGGCGCGTGGCCCAGGTGCCGGAGAACTACAACTACGCCAATTTCCGCTCCTGGGTAGACCGCTCGCGGCGCAACCTGGGCACCGACCAGCTCGACCTGGTGCAATTGCACTGCCCGCCGACTTCGGTGTACTCCCGCGACGAGGTCTACGACGCGCTCGACCGCCTGGTCGTGGACGGGTCGATCGCCGCGTACGGGGTGAGCGTGGAGACCTGCGACGAGGCGCTGACCGCCATGACCCGTCGGGGCACCGCCACGGTGCAGATCATCCTGAACGCCTTCCGCCGCAAGCCGCTCGATGACGTGCTGCCGGCCGCGCAGGCGAACGGGGTCGGCATCATCGCGCGGGTGCCGCTGGCCAGCGGGTTGTTGAGCGGCCGCTACACCTCCGAGACGACGTTCGCGCCGAACGACCACCGGACCTACAACCGGCACGGCGAGGCGTTCGATGCGGGCGAGACCTTCTCCGGGGTGGACTTCGAGACGGGGGTGCGGGCCGCGCAGGCCTTCGCGGCCCTGGTCGCGGAACTGCCGTTCGAGGTGACACCGGCTCAGGCCGCCCTGGCCTGGGTGGTGCAGCAGTCCGGGGTGACCTCAGTGATCCCCGGGGCCCGCTCGCCGCAACAGGCCCGGGCCAACGCGGTGGCGGGGGAGTTGTTGCCGCTGCCGGCGGACTTCCTGGCCGCCGTCGCGGACCTCTACGACCGGGAGCTGCGGGCGGAGATCCACCCGCGCTGGTAATCGCTCAGCGCAGCGTCTCCCGGTGCTGTTGGGCGAGCCGCTTCGGCGCCCGGGCCAGCCACGCCTCGACGAGCAGCTCTCTCAGCTCCTGACGTCCGATCCGGTCCAGCCGGACCAGGATGGCGGGGTAGCCGTCGAAGTGGGGAGTGGTGAAGTAGACCTTCGGATCGTCGGCCAGCAGCGCCTCCTTCACGCCGAGGTCACCAACGGTGGCGGCCAGGACATCCCCGGTCGGGGCTGAGTCACCCAGGGCCAGCAGGTCGGCCTTGCGCAGCGGACGCTCCCAGGCGAACGCCTTGCCCCGCACCCGCCAACCTTTGGCGTCGTACATGCTGCCCGGCTCGGGCTCGGGCAGGCTCGCCGCGATCGCGCGGACGTCGTCCCAGGTCGCCATGACCCCAAGATTAGGACCGTCCCTGCGCAGGAGGTCAGCGTTCGACGCCGCCTTCCTCAATTCGGAAGCGGCGACGGCCGGGGTCGATCCGGTCGGAAGGCGCCTTGCGCACGCGCAGCCCACGTACCGGAAGGCTGGCCTGGTTGCCGATCCAGGCCGAAGGGTAGCGGGGGCAATACGCGGTGATGTCGGTGCCGTACGGCGGGTAGCAGGCCTGCTGCGCGTAGATCCCGTACGGGTCGATGAAGTACCAGCGCCCGTCGGTCGGGTCGCGGCGGGCGAAGAAGATGTGCAGGTGGGTGTTCGGTCCGGTGCCGGCCATCCAGCTGGCGTTGAGGCAGCCGCAGCCGCCGGCTCCGGTAAGGCCGGCGTGTCCGATGATCTGGCCTCGGGACACCTGCGCGCCGATCAGGCCGAAGTCGAGTCGGTCGTCGTCGGTGCCCCAGTACGTCGGATCCGGATCCCGCTGACCGGTCTGGGGACATCCGGTGCTGGTCAGGAACGTGGTGAACTGGCCGAGCTCGGGGGCGCTCAGGATGGGAACCGTCCGCACCCACGAGTTGGTGGCGTCGGCCAGCGGACCGTTGCGCAGGTGCATGTAGATGGTCCGGTACGCGTCGGTGCGCCCCCCTGCGTCGTGGCTGATCACCGCCGTGTTGCCGGACCAGTCGTCCCACCCCAGGTGGATCAGCGTGCCGTCGGCAGCGGCGCGGACCGGGAAGCTCGACCCGTCGCTGGTGCTGAAGTCGAGGGCGTAGTGCCACTGGCCGTTGCCGTAGCGCCAGCCCTGGGTCTGGTTGATCGTCGATTCGCTGAACGGGAGGGTGAAGATCGGCGGTTCGGTGAGATCGACCGCCGAAAGCCGAACCACCCGCCGGCTCCCGGTGTCGGTCAGGCAGGGCCAGTGGTATTCCACGACCGCGCCGAACGCGGCCTTCGGGCAGCGGCCGCGCTCGCCCTCACAGTGCAGATCGGTGGCGGTGATGGCGTAGTTGTACGCGCCCATCGTGGGCAGGACCTGGTTGAAGCAGTCGGAATTGCACGACGTCGCGTACGGGAACAGCTTGGTCAGCCGTAGCCCGGTGTCGAAGTGTTGGGTGTCTCGGGCGATCACCTTCTCCAGATCGTCGCCGTACGCCCACCACTGGGCACCTTCGCCGGGTCGCCAGAGGGCGACGAAGCGGCCGTCGTGGACCTCGGCGTCGTGCAGCCTCAGACCTTGGGCGAGGTACTCGCGGTCCTTGGCGAGCATCTCCTGATAGCTCAGCCCGTACGCCCACCACTGCGCTCCCCGGCCCGGCCGCCACACCCCGGCGAACTGGCCGCCGACCTGGCGCAGACAGACCAGCCGGAGGCCGCCGTCGAGGTACTCCCGGTCCACTGCGGTGAAGGCGTCGGCGTCCAGTCCCCACCGCACCCACTGGTCGCCCTCGCCCGGAGCCCAGACGCCGGTGAACCGGTCACCGTCGAGGTCGAGGTCGACCAGCCGCAGGCCGGCCGAGAAGAAGTCGCGATCCTGCGCGGCGAAGGCGTCGGCGCTCAAGCCCCAGCGGACCCACTGGGTGCCCTCGCCCGGCTGCCAGACCGCGGTGAACCCGCCGTCGTGGATGCTGAGGTTGACCAGCCGTAAGCCCCCCGCGAAGTGCCGGTCGTCGAGGGCGCGGAAGTCGGCCTCGCTGACGCCGCTCACCCACCATTGGCTGCCCGATCCGGGCCGCCACACGCCCAGGAAATTGCTCGCCGCCATGGTCGCCCTCCCCCGTAGAGCCCGACCCGGGCCCTCCTCAGCCGCTGGAGCTCAGCCTAGGGAGTGCGCAGCCGGGCCGCTACCTCCGCGCCCAGGGCGCGGCCGGAAAGGTAGGCAGCCTCCACCCTCGACCTGCCGTGCCAGCCGTCGCCGCAGAGCCCGATCCCGGCTTCGCCGAGGAAGTACGGGCGGTCGCGCCGGCCGGCCGGGCGGGCATAGGTCCAGCGGTGCACCCAGGTCTGCACAGGCGCCGGCTCGATGCCCAGGACGCGGCGCAGCGCCGCCACCATGGCCGTGACGGCACCTTCCGGCACGTCCAGGTGCTGGCGCGCACGTTCAGGGGTGGAGTGGGCGACCAGCACCGGAGCCTGGTCGCCGCGCCGACGGCCGTCGTCGGCGACCCACGACAGCACCGGGTCGTCGGCCACGAAGACGCCGTCGACGTCGGGCCAGCTTCGACGGTCGAACCTCGCGGTCAGGGCCAGCACGGGCTCGTACGGGTCGTCCAGCTGGGCCAGCTCGGTCTCGTACGTCGGATCGAGCAGGCGCTGTGCCTGCGGATCCGGCATCGCCAGCAGGACCGCGGCGGCGGGCAGACCGTCGACCGTGGGTCCCGGACCGACCGCCTCGACCGTCTCCTGCCGGAGGGTGAGCGGGGCCGCGAGATCCTCGATCAGGCTCCGCAGGCCACCGGTCGCCGCCCAGCGGGTCGGCCCCTGCTTGGCGCTCAACCCACCGTGGTCGGCCACGTGGAAGGTGTCCGTCCATGGCCGCGCCAGCCCCCGTGCGCGCCAGTCCTCGACCACCTCGACGAACGCCGGATCCGACGCGGTGACGTAGGACGCCCCGGTGTCGACCATCCGCCCGCCGGTGTGCCGGCTGGCCATCCGGCCGCCCGGTTTGCGACCGCGGTCGAGGACGACGACCTCGAGTCCGGCCGCGGCCACGGCCCGGGCGGCGGCCACTCCGGCGATACCCGCCCCAACGACTACGACAGGGTGCATCCGGCCATCCTGCCAGCGGCAGCCAGAGGCACGGCCGCCCCGCGCACGCAACCATGGACGGCGAACGACGAAGGACCAATGTCACGGCCCAGCGTGCCCTTGGGTCGTGGTGCCGGCAGGGCGAACGCGCGAGCGTGGAGGTGACGGGATCAGCGTCGCGGACCCGATGTCCACAGGAGGAATCATGGAGCGCCAGCAGGAACGCCGTCCGGAAGTGGTGGTGGGATTCGATGCCTCGCCGGCGGGACAGGCCGCGCTGGAGTGGGCGTCGTCCTACGCCAGGCACCGTGGAATCCGGCTGCGCGCGATTCACGTTCTCACTCCGGGTTCCCATCAGCGCCTGGTCTGGTCGCCGGTCGTGGCCCCGACCCCGCTGCGCCTGCCCTCCGACGCGCCCGGCCGCGCCATCGCCGACGTGGGAGAGCTGTTCGGGAGGATCGAGCCGCCGCCGGACTGGACGCTGGAATTCCGTACCGGCGCGGTGGGCAGCATCCTGGTGGAACAGGCCCAAGCGGCCGACCTGCTCGTCATCGGCACCCGTGAACACACCGGCGTCGAGCGGCTGTTCCGTGGCTCGATCAGCCACTACTGCCTGTCTCGGTCGCGCTGCCCGGTCGTCGCCGTATTTTTTTTTTTTAGTCAGCCCGGAAACTGTCGGCGAACGACGAGGTAATCGTCGGATTCCTGTCGCTTTGACGACAGTTTCGGATGAGAAGGGGGGTATCGGGCTAGAGGGGCGGGCTACCTGGGGGCCGGGATGCGTAGGCCGCTGATCGAGTCAGGCTCGATTGTGATGACCAGCGTCCGCGGTCCAGGCGCCCACGGCACGAGGCGCGGATCGCGGAGCAGCGCGAGCAGCGGTTGCTGGTGCAGGACTTCCCGGCTGAATCCGCGTACGACCACGCTGGTCGCCTCGCCGGCCGGATCGACGTGGTCGATCTCGAACGCGACCCGTGATCGCGAGGCTAGTTGCGACAGGGTTCCGTCCTCGGTGGTGCGGAAGGCGACCGCACCGTTCCAGAACACGTAGTTCACCGGCAACACCCAGGGCCCGTCACCGGCTTGGAAGCCGACCCGGCCGATCTGTTCGGTGCTCAGCAGCTGGGTGCAGGCGGCCGGGCTGAGGACCTCCACCTGGCCCCGGGAAGTCGTGGCGCGAGTCATCGCGCCGCCTTTGCCAAGCGCTGGGCAGCGCGACCCGGAGACGACGACGTCGGTACGACGGTCAGCGGACGCTGCGAGCGGTCGACCACAGCCTTCGCCACCGACCGACTCCAGTGCCCCGGCAGGTGCCGCCGCACCCGACCGCTGGCGTGCGGTCAGCCCGACCACCATCAGGCCTGCGTGGCGGGAGGCGGCCACGATCAGTTCGGTCGGGTCGCCCGGCAGCACCACCGTGCGTACGTCGACATCCGGCCGGTCCGCCTTCCAGCTGGCCAGGATCTCCGCCAGGGTCACCTCGTCCTCCAGCGCCTCGGAAGGCAGGCAGTCCAGGGGTGTGGCGTGCAGGACGGTCAGTTCGACCTGCCGCAGGGCGGCCTCGTCGAAGGCGAAGCGGAGCGCGGATTCGGCTGCGGTCTCGCCGTCGAGCGCCACCGTGACCGGGCGCCGGGCGTCCGCGGGCGGGTAGGCCGGCACGACCACCACCGGGCAGGTCGCCTGGGCGGCCAGCGCTGAGGTGATGTTGCCCTGCACCAGCCGTTCCACCAGGCCGCGAGCGTCCTGGCCGACCACCACCAGTTCGGCGTTGGTCGCCAGTCGGCCGAAGCAGCGCCAGTGCCGGCGCGGTCTCGACCAGGCGTTCCACCACCATGGTGGGCGGAACGTTCAGTTGCGCGACGACCCGGTCCACCAGCGCGTGCGCGTCCACCAGCACCGTGTCGACCAGCTCCGCGGGCATGGGCAGGGTGCTGACCGGCATCGTCGACCCGTGGGCCACCAACAGATCGATCTTGCGTAGGGCCGCCGCATGCACGGCGTACCGTGCCGCCGCCAGGGCTTGTGGACCACCGTCGACGCCGACGAGAACGTGGGTGTCCATGGCGATGTTCGTCATCACTCCAGCGTGCAGCGCGAGCGGCCCGCAGGGAAGAGGCATACGCCGTCGGCGGTGGGGGCGATCGGCCCGTACGGTCGGGACCTTCGCCTCTCTGTCGCGCGCCGCAAGGAGGCAACGATGGAGACCTTGGGTTCCACCGCGTGCGCCAACCCGGCGTGCACCTGCCGAGGAGAGTCCCCACGTGAGGTCCACCAGCACCGCGACCACCCTCGACACCGGGACGGACCTGCCACCGCTGGGCGATGCTGAGCTGGCGTCGCTGGACGCCTGGTGGCGGGCCTGCAACTACCTGACGGTCGGTCAGATCTATCTGCAGGACAACCCGCTGCTCCGCGAGCCGCTGCGGCCCGAACACATCAAGCCCCGACTGCTCGGTCACTGGGGCACCAGTCCCGGCCTGAGCCTGGTCTACGCTCACGTGTCCCGACTGATCCGGCACACCGGGCAGGCCTGTGTCTACCTCGCCGGCCCTGGCCACGGCGGCCCCGCGATCGTCGCCGCGTCCTGGCTCGAGGGCAGCTACAGCGAGCGCTACCCCCTCATCGAAGCCGATGCCGAGGGCCTCCGCCGGCTCGTCCGGCAGTTCTCCAGCCCCGGAGGCATCCCGAGCCACGTGTCGGTGACCACCCCGGGTTCGATCCATGAGGGGGGCGAACTGGGGTACGTCCTGGTCCACGCCTTCGGCGCCGTGCTCGACCATCCCGACCTGCTGGCCATCGCGGTGGTGGGTGACGGCGAGGCCGAGACCGGACCCCTCGAGGGGTCGTGGAAGGGGATCTCGTTCCTCAACCCGGTCCATGACGGGGCAGTTCTGCCCGTGCTGCACCTCAACGACGGCAAGATCTCCGGTCCGACCGTGCTGAGTCGGAAGCCGCCGGAGGAGGTGCGCAGCTTGCTGGAGGGGCACGGTTACGAGGTCATCGAGGTCACCGGGGACGACCTGCCCGGGATGCACCACCGCTTCGCCGCGGCCCTGGCGCGGGCATACGCGAGGATCCGCGAGATCCAGGCTGACGCGCGCGCCGCGGGTGAGGTCGGCCGGCGTCCGCGCTGGCCGATGATCGTGTTGCGCAGCCCGAAGGGATGGACCGGGCCGGACGTGGTCGACGGCGTCCGGGTGTCCGGCAGTTGGCGGTCCCATCAGGTTCCGTTGAAACGGGTTGCCGAGGATCCCGAACATCTTCGCCAGCTCGAAAGCTGGCTCCGCTCGTACCGGCCGGACGAGCTCTTCGACCAGGCCGGGCGGCCGACTGCGCTGGTGCGGGCGGCCAATCCCGCCGGCAACCTGCGAATGAGTGCCACCCCGTACGCGAACGGCGGGACTCTGACTCAGGCCCTGGACCTGCCCTGGTTCGGCGCGTACGCGGTCGAGCTCACCGATCCCGGCACGCCGGTGGAGTCGACCCGGCGGCTCGGTGAGCTGCTGGCCGAGGTCTACCGGCGCAACCCCACGACATTCCGGCTCTTCTGCCCTGACGAGACCAACAGCAATCGGCTCGGCGCCGTCTTCGACGTCTCCGACCGGGCCTTCATGGAGCGGGTCGAGGCCTCCGACACCAAGCTCTCCCACGGCGGTCGCGTGATGGAGGTGCTCAGCGAGCACAACTGCCACGGCTGGCTGGAGGGTTACACCCTCACCGGCCGGCACGGTCTGTTCGCCACGTACGAGGCGTTCGCCATGGTCAGTGCGTCCCAGACCGTCCAGCACGCGAAATGGCTGGAGGAGGCGGCGGCCCTGCCCTGGAGGGCCGAGGTGCCGAGCCTGAACATCCTGCTCACCTCGACCGCCTGGCGTAACGACCACAACGGCTTCTCCCATCAGGGCCCCGGCCTGATCCAGAACGTGATCACTCAACGGGGTGACGTGTCACGGGTCTACCTGCCACCGGACGCGAACACGCTGCTCTGCGTCGCCGACCACTGCCTACGGTCCCGTTCGTGCCTGAACGTGATCGTGATCGACAAGCAGCCGCAACCGCAGTGGCTGACCATCGACGAGGCGGCCGGCCACTGCGTCCGGGGGGCGAGCGCGTGGACGTGGGCGGGCAACGACGACGGTCGCGCCGACCCGGACATCGTGCTGGCCTGTGCAGGCGACGTGGTGACCATGGAGACCGTCGCCGCCGCGCAGATCCTGAACTCACGACTGCCCGGGCTGCGCGTCCGGGTGGTCAACGTGGTGGATCTGATGTCCTTGCTCCGCCCGCGTGACCATCCGCACGGGCTCAGCCACACCTACTTCAGCGAACTGTTCACCGACGAGGTGGATGTGGTCTTCGCCTTCCACGGGTTCCCGGGCGCGGTGCACCAGTTGGTTCACGGGCGGCCGAACACCGACCGGTTCCACGTGCGGGGCTTCATCGAGCAGGGCACCACCACCACGCCCTTCGACATGACGGTGCGCAACCGCGCCTCCCGCTTCCACCTGGTGATGGACGCGATCAACAACGCGCGGCGGACCCCTCCCGGCTCCACCGAGCTGCTGGAGGACTGCCGTAACCGGCTGCTCGAGCACGAGCGGTACATCGTCGAGAATCTGGAGGATCTGCCCGAGGTTCGCGACTGGACCTGGCAGCGGCCCTGACGTTCGGTGGCGCCGCTGCCCGCACTCCGCTGCCTCTGCTACCTCTTCGCTCCCTTTCCACGGGGAGCGAAGTGCAACTAAGGGAAGCGGAGTGGCGGCGGGGCGAGTGGGTCGGTCAGTTGAGGGAGCGGAGTGGCGGCGGGGCGAGTGGGTCGGTCAGTTGAGGGAGCGGAGTGGCGGCGGGGCGAGTGGGTCGGTCAGTTGAGGGAGCGGAGTGGCGGCGGGGCGAGTGGGTCGGTCAGTTGAGGGAGCGGAGTGGCGGCGGGCCCTCTCTGTCAACCTTGAGCGAGGCAGTTGACCACTGACAATTAGTGACTTGAGGGAGCGAAGGGACGGGCGCGCGAGTGCGCCGGCCGGTGAGGGCAGCGAAGAGCCGGCTCAGGACACGGTGACCGGGATCCGTACGGTGCTGCCCGTGTCGGCGGTGAGCACCAGCGTTCCCGGACCGGTCGCTGCATCGGCAGGCACAGCGAGGGTGACCTGCGCAGTGCCGCCACCCACCGGGAAGGTACCGATCGCGGTGCCGTTCAGGCTCGCCACCAGGCTGGCCGTCGGGGGTGCCCCGGCGCTGGTGAAGTCGAGCATCGAGACGGCGAAACTGGTGGCCTGGCCGGCGGTCAGCGCCGTCGGTAGGGGCACCACGGAGACGGCCCGTTTGACGAACGACGGGCTCAGCGGCGACTGCGCTTGCACGTAGTCCACCCAGACGTCCAGATCCACCAGTCCCGAGTCGCGCCGGTCGGTCGCGGCCTTGAACACGTGGAAGTTGTCACCGCCCGTGGTCAGGAAGCTCGGCGTGGCGATCCGGTAGATAGCGGTTGGATCGATCGGCTGCCCGTCGACGCTGATCGAGGTGATCCGCTCGTTCTGCGGCTTCGACGCGTCAAAGGTGTAGGAGACGTTCTCCGACAGCCCGAGCTGCAGGAACGGCCGGCTGCCACCGATCGGGACGCCGGACTCTGTGACCTGCCACTGCTGCTCCAGCAGCGTCTTGAACTGTGCTCCGGTCAGGGAGAGGGTGAACAGCGTGTTCGCGAAGGGCAGCACGGCGGCCGCCTCGCCATAGGTGATGTCGCCGGCGCCGTCCGGGTTGAGGTCGGCCCGGTTGCCGCCGGGATTCTGCACACCGATCTGCGCGCCCCCGCGGGCCGGGTCGGCCAGCTGGTCGCGCAGCATGTTGGCGACCAGGTTGGAGATGGTCGACTCCGCACCCCGGTCCTCACCGCCCGCGGCCGTCCGGGCCCGGGTGATGGGGCCGGTCGTCTGGCCGATCACCACGTTGCCGATCTCCGCGGCCTGGGCCAGCGCGTCGGCGACGATCCCGTCCGCCTTGGCGACCCGCGGATAGGCGGCGATCAGCTCGGCGTTCGCAACGGTGGTGATCGGCAGGTTGACCCGCTCGTACGCCAGCACCTCTCCCGTCCGCCGGTTCAGGTGCAGCGTGACCCGGCCGAGCAGGGAGGCGTACGAGGCGGATTCCAGGATCGGCCGGGTGCGGTCCGACCGGCCCGGCACCGGCCCGTCCCACGCGTACGCGGTGTGGGTGTGCCCGGTGAAGATCGCAGCGACCTTGGCCGAGGTCTGGTTGACGATGCGGGCGAAGATGGGGCTTTCGGCGACCTGCTCCTCCAGCGTCGAGGTGGCCTCGCCGGCGTTCGCGCCTTCGTGGTACTCCGCCACCAAGACGTCGGCCTCGCCGTTGCTCTTCTTGCCGTCACTGAGTTGTCTGGCCACCCGGTTCACAGCCGCGACGGGGTCCCCGAAGTCCAGGTCCTTGACGCCGTCGGCAGACACGAGGGTGGGCGTGTCGGCGGTGACGGCGCCGATGACACCGACGGTCAGCCCGGCTCGCTCGAACAGCGCGTACTCCGGCAGCGCCGGTGTCGTCGTCCCCTTCTGGTAGACGTTGGCGCCCAGGTAGGGGAAGTCGGCCAGTTCGCTGACTCGCCCGGCCAGATCGGGAAACCCCCGGTCGAACTCGTGGTTGCCGACCGCCGAGGCGTCCAGGTCCGCGACGTTGAGCAGGTCGAGCGTGGGCTTGTCCTGCTGGACCAGGGAGGGGAACAGCGACCCGCCGATGCTGTCGCCGGCCGCGAGCAGAAGGGTATGGTCCTCACCGGCCAACTCGCGCTGCTGCTCGATGGTGCCGATGAAGGCAACGGTGTTGGGCGAAGAGGCGGCGATGCGTCCGTGGAAGTCGTTGAAGTTGAGCAGGGTCAGCTCGGTCTCGTTGCTGCGCGGCCCCTTGCGGAAGCCGGCGATGACCGGGTCATGGTCGCTGGCCCGGCGTACGTCGGAGCGGTAATAGTCAACCGCGGTGGTCTTGTACGTGGCGTACTCGTAGGCGTCGGACTCGCCGGCGTTGATGTTCCACACGTCCCCGCGGGTGAGCCGGGCGCGGGCGTCGGAGTTGACCAGGATGTGGTCCAGCGACCCGGACAGGCCGGAGAAGACGTAGCTGTACGCCCGGGCGGGCGCGACGCTGCGGAAGCCGGCCCGGTAGAACACCCGCAGCGGGTCCTCCTGGCGGTAGGAGTTCAGGTCACCGATCACCGCGATCGCGTCGGTCCGAGCCTGGGCCTGAAGGCTCGGGAGCCAGTCCCTGACCGCGTTGGCCTGCCGCGTCCGGTCGCCGTTGTAAGCGCCCTGGCCGGCGTCCACGTTGTCGCCGGTGGCGCCGCCGCTGGACTTGGACTTGAAGTGGTTGACCACCACGACCAGCGGGGTTCCGCCGCTGACCGCGCTGAACGAGGCGGCGATCGGGGTGCGGGCGTTGGCGAACGGGCCGTCGTCGCCGGCGGCTGAGCCCAGCGCCCAGGCCGAATGACGCAGCCGGACCTTGGCCGGTTGGTAGATCAGGGCGTTGGTGATCACGTCCTGATCGGCGACCGCCGGCAACTGGTCGGCGCTCGCGGACGCCACGTAGGCCCACTTGCGCCCGCCGGCGGCCGTGTTGAGGGCGGACACCAGGGTGGCCAGGGCCTCATCGGTGGGCTCAGCGAGCTTGGCCGAGTTCTCGATCTCCATCAGGCCCACCACCGAGGCGTCCAGGCGGTTGATCGCGGTGGTGATCTTGTCCTGCTGCCGGGTCAGATCGGCCGCGTCGTACGCGCCGCGCACGTCGCAGTCACCGGGCACGGCCGTGTCGTCGGTCGTGACGTTGAAGCTGCCTTCGGTGTCCAGGTTGGTCCCGGCGCAGCCGGCCCGGCCCGAGCCCAGGGTGGTGAAGTAGTTGAGCACGTTGAACGAGGCCACCGTGAACGCGCCACCGACCTTCGGCGTGCGGTCGGCGCGGGCCGGGGTCACCGTAGCCGGCTCATCCCCGGCCTGGATGGCCCGCGTCGGGTTGAACTTCCAGATCCCGTTGCGCCAGTCGAGGATCACCGGCTCGTCCAGGCGAAGCGTGTCGCCCACGGTGACGTCGGCATTCGGTGTGAGGTAGGGCAACTGGCGGGCGGGAAGGGTGGTCGTCTGCGTGTAGCCGCGATTGGTGCCGTCGTCCAGGTTGACCCGCGTGGCGGCATTCTTGTCCGCCTGCCGGGTGGCGGCCGCGGTGCCGTAGGGGCCGACCTCGGTGGGCTGGATCGCCAGGACGCCGGCGGACAGCGCGAGCTCGCCGAAGCGGCGCAGGTTGAAGGGGTCCGCGACCACGAACTTCTCGCGGGAGCGGTAGAGCATCGACTCGAGGTTCTCCCGGCCGTCCGCGGTGCTCGCCCACCGGGTGGTGACCGGCTTGGGTGCAGTGAGGCGCTGGCTGACCGGGGTGATCGTGACCGCACCGCTGATCTGGGTCAGGCCGCTGAATTCCCCGGCAGTGCCGGTCACGGTCACGCCGTCGCCGATCCGCACGTCGAAGGGGGTGGCGCCCATGAAGACGAAGACCGCGTCGCTGCCGGTGTCCAGGCGCTTGGTCGGGCCGCCGGTGCCCGGGGTCTGGATCACGAAGCCGCGGAAGTCGCTCGAAGTCTGGCCGTAGACCGCCGTGACCACGGAAGGGGTGGTGCGCACCTCCTGCCCGGCGTACGGGGTGCTGGCTCCGGTGCCCTGGATCGCGGCGATCGGCAGCGGATCGGCCGCACTGGCCGTCGGAGGAGCACCGACCAGCAGACCGGCGCTGAGAGCGGCGACGGCAAGGGCAGCGATGCTACGACGGCGTAGGGCCATGAACACTCCTCGAACGGGCTAGGGCTCAGGGCGAAAACGTAGCGTCCGCCACTGACACCACCCCAACCTCTCCTGCCCGGCTCGTGGAGCGCAAGACCCTGGGCGCGACGATTCCGCGAACTTCTGGCGGAGCACCGCGAGCCTGCGACAGATGCTGCGGCAATTACGCCTTGGCGGCCACGTGCTGGCGCAGTTCCGGCATGATCGCCTCGCCGTACACGCGAAGCGTCTCTTCCTTGTTGTCGTGCTGCAGGTAGCCGGCGAACTGGTTGACCCCGATGTCCTTGAGTTGCTTGAGCTTGGCGATGTGGTCCTGCGGGCTCCCCAGCACGCAGAAGCGGTCCACGATCTCGTCGGAGACGAACGCGGCGTGGGTGTTGCCGGCGCGGCCGTGTTCGTTGTAGTCGTAGCCCTCCCGACCCTTGATGTAGTCAGTGAGGGCCTGCGGGATGTCGCCGGACTCGCCGTAGCGGGCCACGATGTCGGCCACGTGATTGCCGACCATGCCGCCGAACCAGCGGCACTGGTCCCGCATGTGCGCCCAGTCGTCGCCGACGTAGAACGGGGCGGCGACGCAGAACGTGATCGCGTCGGGGTCTCGTCCCGCCTCGGCGGCCGCGGTCCGTACGGAGTTGATCATCCAAGCCGCGATGTCGACGTCGGCGAGTTGCAGGATGTAGCCGTCGCCGACCTCGCCGGCCGCCTTGAGGGCCAGCGGGCCGTACGCCGCGACCCAGACCTCCAGCGCCGACGTACGCGCCCACGGGAACTGCAGCGTCGAGCCCTTGTAGTCGACCGGACGGCAGTTGGCCAGCTCGCGGATCACGTGGGTCGCCTCGCGCAACTCGCGGATGGTGGTCGGCTTGCCGTTGGTGACGCGTACCGCGGAGTCACCCCGGCCGATGCCGCACACCGTCCGGTTGCCGAACATCTCGTTCAGCGTGGCGAACACCGACGCGGTCACCGTCCAGTCCCGGGTGGCGGGATTGGTGACCATCGGCCCGACCATCACCCGGTTGGTGCGGCTGAGGATCTGGCTGTAGATGACGTACGGCTCCTGCCAGAGCAGGTGGGAATCGAAGCTCCACACGTAGTCGAACCCGTGCTGTTCGGCCAGCTCGGCGAGCTGCACCGTACGCCAGGCCGGCGGGTTGGTCTGCAGGACGACCCCGAAATCCATGGTCAGTTCTCCCTCGGTTCGCGCATCGCGCTGTGGTCCGGCGGCGTTGTCGTCGCGTGCAGACGGTGGGGCGTGTCTGCGTGCTCCTCCTCCGTCCGCCGGCGCGCGATTCCGACGCTCACCGGGTGCTCCCTCGGTTCGCGCATCGCGCTGTGGTCCGGCGGCGTTGTCGTCGCGTGCAGACGGTGGGGCGTGATACACGACGCTCACCGGGTTCTCATAACAAGTACTGACTGAGTTCGCGCTTGAGATAGGTCCCGTGGCCGGTGCGGCCGACGAAGCCGGTCTCGTCCACGATCACCGTGCCGCGCGACATCACCCAGTCGACGTGGCCTGCGATCTCGTAGCCCTCCCAGGCCGAGTAGTCCATGTTCATGTGATGGGTGCGGCCGGTGGCGTTCCCATCGACGTCGGTCGCGAGCCCGATCGAGGTGTGGCCGTTGGGGTCGTAGATCACCAGATCGGCGTCCGCGCCCGGCTGGATCACGCCCTTGCGTCCGTACAGGCCGAACATCCGTGCCGGCGTCGTCGAGGTCAGCTCCACCCAGCGCGACAGCGAGATCTGGCCGCTGACCACGCCGGAGTACATCAGGTCCATCCGGTGCTCGATCGAGCCGATCCCGTTGGGGATGGCGCGGAAATCGCCGCGACCGAGCTCCTTCTGTTCCTTCATGCAGAAGGGACAGTGGTCGGTGGAGACCATCTGCAGATCGTTGGTGCGCAACGCCTGCCACATCGCGTCCTGGTGGCCCTCCGCCCGCGAGCGCAGCGGGGTCGAGCAGACCCACTTGGCGCCCTCGAAGCTGCCCCACGCGGAACTGGTGCCGCCCAACTGCTCTTCCAGCGACAGGTAGAGGTACTGCGGGCAGGTCTCGCCGAACACGTTCTGGCCGGCGTCGCGAGCCGTCGCGATCTGGGCGACTGCCTGTTTCGCGCTCACGTGGACCACGTAGAGCGGGGCCCCGGTGAGGTGGGCGATCATGATCGCGCGGTGGGTCGCCTCCTCCTCCATCTGCCAGGCGCGAGCGATGCCGTGGTAGTACGGCGTGGTCTTGCCGGACTGGTAGAGCTGCTCGGCCAGGACGTCGATCGCCGGCCCGTTCTCCGCATGCATCATGGTGAGCAGGCCGCTCTCGGCCGATTTCTGCATCGCCTTGAGGATCTGGGCGTCGTCGGAATAAAAGACGCCCGGGTAGGCCATGAAGAGCTTGAAGCTGGTGATGCCCTCGTCGATGAGGGTGTCCATCGCCTTGAGCGAGAACTCGTCGATGCCGCCGATGATCTGATGGAAGCCGTAGTCGACGCAGGCGTTCCCGGCCGCCTTGGCGTGCCAGGCTGCCAGTCCGTCCTCGACCCGTTCACCGGCGCGCTGGACAGCGAAGTCGATGATGCTGGTGGTGCCGCCCCAGGCCGCTGCCCGGGTGCCGGTCTCGAAAGTGTCGGAGGCGTTCGTGCCGCCGAACGGCAGCTCCATATGGGTGTGCGCGTCGATGCCGCCCGGGATGACGTACTTGCCCGTCGCCTCGACGACGCGGTCGACCGACGTCACCAGGTCCACCCCGAGCAGCTGCGACCCCGGGCTCAGGACGGCGACAATCCTCTCCCCGTCCACCAACACATCGGCCCTGGACGCACCGGTCGCGTTGACGACGGTCCCGCCCGTGATCAAGGTGGTCATCGAGCTACCTCCTCCTTCTCATCCCATACTGCCCCTGCTGCGGCCTCCACGCCCCGCCTCCCCCTGTCCCCGCCTGCACCCTCCGCGCCGACCTCTCCCGCCCCCCACTCTCCGTGCCCCCCGCACTCCCCGCCTCCCGTCGCCGAGGAAACGCCGAAAGACGACGCTCGCGAGGGCCAAATCCGGGTCGTTTCTCGGCGTTTCCTCCGGAAGTTGGTGGGGGGGGTGGCGGGCGGGGAGCGACGGGTGCGAGGAGTGGGGGGGTCCGAGGGGTGGCGGTGGACTCAGGGCTGGGTGATCGCCTTGTACGAGTCGGGCCGCCGGTCGCGGTAGAACTGCCAGGCATTGCGCACCTCGCGGATCAGGTCGAGGTCGAGGTCGCGGACGACCACCTCCTCGTGCTCGCTGCTGCCCATCGAACCGACCAGGTTGCCTTGCGGGTCGCAGAACTGGGAGGAGCCGTAGAAGGTGACGGCAAGGTCGCCGTACTCGTTGTCCTCAGTGCCCACCCGGTTGGGCGCGGCCACGAAATAGCCGTTCGCCGCTGCTGCTGCGGGCTGCTCGATCTCCCAGAGCCTGTTCGACAGACCCGGTTTGGTCGCGTTCGGGTTGAACACGATCTGCGCCCCGTTGAGACCGAGTTCGCGCCACCCTTCGGGGAAGTGCCGGTCGTAGCAGATGTAGACCCCGACCGGGCCGACGGCGGTCTGGAACACGGGGTAGCCGAGGTTGCCCGGGCGGAAATAGAACTTTTCCCAGAACTTGTCGAGGTTCGGGATGTGGTGCTTGCGGTACTTGCCGAGGATGGTTCCGTCAGCATCCACCACCACCGCGGTGTTGTAGTAGATGCCGGGCTGCTCCTCCTCATAGATCGGAAGGATCATCACCAGGCGGAGTTCGGCGGCCAGGGCCGCGAAGCGCGTCACGGTCGGCCCGTCGGCCGGCTCGGCGAAGGCGTAGTACTTGGCGTCCTCGGTGATGCCGAAGTAGGGGCCGTAGAACAGTTCCTGGAAACAGATCACCTGGACGCCGTCAGCCGCGGCGTCGCGGGCGAACTGTTCGTGCTTGTCCAGCATCGACGTCTTGTCCCCGGTCCACGTCGTCTGCGTGATCGCCGCCCGAACGATGGTCACCCGCGCCCCCTCAGCTCCGCGACGGGGGCCCGGCGAGCCGCCGAAGCGCTCCCACTGACCTTCATTGTGGCATCGAACCCTGGCCGCGTTCCGGCGGTGTGACCGGGCATGACGGATCGGTGACGCCGCCAGCCGAGAGGTCCGCTCGGGCCGTCGGGAACCCGTCGGGGCTTCCGCCAGGGGGCGTACGCGCTTATGCTGGCCCGGTCTCACGTCCCGGGGTGGTGGTCAGCGGAGCTGACCGTGCGACGAGGTGATCCCGTCCGTCTGCCCCCGAAGGATGCCTCCCATGACGCTGCACCTCCTCACCGCCTTGCGCTCTGCTCGCCGAGCGGCGGTCGTCCTGCTCCTCGCCGTCGGAGTCGCCGCCGCCGGCTCGCTCACCGCCGGTGCGGACACGCGGTACACCGTCCGTCCCCCCACGGCCGAGGCCCGCAGGGCGGGGGTCCAACCGGGGAACGCCGCGATGGGTTGGCGCTACCGCCAGCAGGAGAGCGACCGGCAGCGGTTGGCGCGCGCCGACGCTGCCCGTACCGACGCCTCAGCGGCCTTCACCCCCAGCGGGGTGCTCGGCATCGACGTGTCGAGCCACCAGCGCCGGGTGAACTGGGAGTCCTGGGTCGATCGGGGCCGGACCTTCGCCTACGTCAAAGCGACCGAGGGCACCAGCTACCGCAACCCGTACTTCGGCGCCCAATACAACGGCGCGTACGACGCCGGCATGATCCGTGGCGCCTACCACTTCGCCAGCCCGTCGGGGAGGAGCGGGAGAGCTCAGGCCGCCTACTTCGTAGCCCGGGGTGGGGGTTGGGTCGCGGACGGCCGCACGCTGCCCGGGGTGCTGGACATCGAGTACAACCCGTACGGAGCCACCTGCTACGGCCTCAGCAAGGCCAGGATGATCCGCTGGATCAGCGACTTCACCGTCGAGTACAAGCGACTCACCGGCCGTGATGCGGTGATCTACACCACCGCCGACTGGTGGCAGCGCTGCACCGGCAACACCACCACGTTCACTAACACCAACCCGCTCTGGGCTGCCCGCTACGGCACCCGGACGCCGGGCACCCTGCCGGGGGCGTGGAAGTGGGCCACATTCTGGCAGTACACCTCACGCCCCATCGACCAGAACCGGTTCAGCTCGACGCCGGCGCGACTGAAGGTCCTGGCCACCGGGATCGAGCCGTAGAACGGCCCAGGTCTTGGCTCAGCTGACGTCCTCGTCGGAGGCGTCGGCGGTGCCGGCCAGCTCGGCCGGATCGGTGGTGCCCTCCGGATCGTCCTCGACGGTCAAGGTGCCGTACTCCTCGGGGTCGGAGACGTCGTCCCTCTCCTCGGTCGGACCGTCGTCGTCGAACGTGGTGCTGGACATCTCGACTCCTTCCTGCCAGGCCGCCGCGTGGGTGGATGCGGGGGATCTGCAGCCGCACGGGCGGGTGATCGGGTCATCCTCGCACGCGTCACTCGGCGGTAACCGCACGCTGGGCCGTCCCGTGCCGTCGCTCGGCGAACACGCGGTAGGCGAGCGGTGCCCAGCAGATCACCGCCACCGCCACCCCGAGGAACAGCCCGCCGACGGTGTCGGTGAACCAGTGCGCGCCCAGGTAGTTGCGGCTGATCATCATGGCCACGACGTACAACGTGCCCACGGCCCAGACCCACACACGCCACATGATGACCGCCGCGGCGGTGGCCAGGGTGGCGGCATTGGCGGCGTGGCCGCTGGGGAACGAACCGAAGTCGGCGGTGACCAGAATGGATTCCGGCCGCGGTCGGCCCACCAGATTTTTGATCAGTTGGACCAGGCCGGCGCTGACGCTCAGGGCGAGGAGGAGGTAGAGCGCCGTCCAGCGTCCGCGACGCCACCACGCCAGGGCGGCGCCGAGAATCGGCACCACGAGAATGGCGAGCAACCCGCCGCCGAGCAGGTCGAAGACCCTCGCGACCCCGTCGAAGGTGGGTGTGCGCCGGCTCGTCAGGTAGTTCATCCAGCCGTCGTCCACCGGATAGGGCACCACGTCGTACGCGCGTAGGGCGATGAGAGTGCCTGCGACGGCGACCAGCCCCAGGGCCGAACACCCGCTGACCAGCGGCCAACGCCGCTGGATCGTGATCGCCGTCGCCGCCTCGCCCGGACGCTGGAGCTCACTCACCGCACCACCTTAGAAGTCTCCGCCGCACATCCGCTCCGACGCACCCGCCGATGGCCCCACCCACCGCCCTCCGACCCCCATCCCCACTCGCGGAACCTACGTATACGTGGGTTCCTGGTGGATTGCACGGGTTGCAACGTGTGCAATCCGTAGGGAACCTGTGCAATCCGGGATCAGATCCACGAGATCCACGAGATCCACGAGGGCGACGAGATCCACCAGATCCACCAGATCCAGAGGCGTCGACGTCGACCGGAACGGGGTCGACCGGAACGGGGTCGACCGGAACGGGGTCGGCCGGCAGAAACGCTGGGAAACGCCCGTGATTCGGCGCCGATGCCGGTCGTTTCCCGGCGTTTCCTGCTCGAGGGGAGCTGGGGGCAGGTGGAAGAGGGCAGGTGGAGGGGGCAGGTGGAGGAGGGCAGCTGAGGGGGAGGGGGCAGGCGAGGGGGGCAGCTGGGGGGCAGGCGAGGGGGGCAGGCGAGGGGGAGGCGGCAGCTGAGGGGGGCAGGCGAGGGGGGCAGGCGAGGGGGCAAGCGAGGAGGGGTAACTCAGGGGGCAGGTGGATCAGCGGCAGAGGAGGGCAGGCGAGGGAGGAGAGAGCTGGCGAGGAGGGTCAGTGAGCTTCTTCGGCATCACCCAGCAGCGTGGCGACGTGGTCGGGGACGTAGGTGGAATTCTCCCGGGGCGGGCGCACGTAGTCCGAGCTCGAGGTGAGCCGCTTCGGCAGGTTCACCTGCGGTGGCGGCACCTCTTCGTAGTCGATGGTGGAGAGCAGATGGGCGATCATGTTCAGCCGGGCATGCTTCTTGCGATCGGATTCCACCACGTACCAGGGGCTCATCGCGGTGTCGGTGTGCGCCATCATCTCGTCCTTCGCCCGCGAGTAATCCTCCCAGCGGTTGATCGACTCGAGATCCATCGGGCTCAGCTTCCAGCGCCGCATCGGGTCGCGCATCCGCGAGGTGAACCGCCGCAACTGTTCGCGGTCCGACACCGAGAACCAGTACTTGCGCAGCAGGATGCCGTCGTCGATCAGCATCTGTTCGAAGATGGGCGTCTGACGCATGAAGAGGTCGTACTGCTCCGGCGTGCAGAAGCCCATCACCTTCTCCACCCCAGCCCGGTTGTACCAAGAGCGGTCGAAGAGCACGATTTCCCCCTCGGCCGGGAGGTGGGCGATGTAGCGCTGGTAGTACCACTGGCCCTGCTCCCGCTCGGTCGGGCTCGGCAGGGCGGCGATGGGCGCGACCCGCGGGCTCAGATACTCGGTGATGCGCTTGATGGTGCCGCCCTTGCCTGCGGCGTCGCGGCCTTCGAAGACGATGACGATCCGGGCACCGGTGGCTCGCACCCACTCCTGCAGCTTCACCAGTTCGGTCTGCAACCGGAAGAGCTCGGCCTCGTACGCCGCGTCGGAGATCTTCGCCGCCTTCTTCGCCATAACGGCCAACGTAGTGGCAAGGCCATGGAGCCCTGAGCGAACACGGACTGCCGTTCGCGAGCACGGGTCGGCCTCGCGAACACAAAACCGGCTTGCCCGCTGTCAGTGGAGCCTCGTAGCGTTTCTTAGCAGACCCGGGCTGGACACCACGATGAGTTTTCCTCCGTACGCGGGTCTGCAGAACTGGGCGAAACGACCGGAGCCACTCACGGGCCGGCGCCGGCCCAGACGAGTCGTAGGAAAGTGAAGGATCAACTGTGACTGCCACTGCCAGGGCTCAAGCCGCCGCCCACAAGTCCGGCGCCCCCGCCGCGCTGCCGGCGCGCGACAAGCAGGTCATCGCGACCCTGCTGGTGGCGGCCTTCGTGGTCATCCTCAACGAGACGATCATGGGCGTCGCGCTGCCGCGGCTGATGAACGACCTCGACATCAGCGCGCTGACGGTGCAGTGGCTCACGACCGCCTTCATGCTCACCATGGCGGTGGTCATCCCGACCACCGGGTTCCTGCTCCAGCGGGTGAGCACACGCGCGGTGTTCCAGCTGGCCATGGGCCTGTTCTGCGTGGGCACCCTGCTGGCGGCGGTGTCGCCCGGCTTCTGGATGCTGCTGCCCGCGCGGGTGGTCCAGGCCTCCGGAACGGCGATGATGATCCCGCTGCTGATGACCACCGTGCTCACCCTGGTGCCCATGGAGCGCCGCGGCGTGGTCATGGGCAACATCAGCATCGCGATCTCGGTAGCGCCCGCGATCGGACCGACCCTGTCAGGACTGATCCTGCAGTTCCTGTCTTGGCGGTTCATGTTCGTGTTGGTCCTGCCCATCGCGATCGCCGCGCTGGTGTACGGCTCGCGGCGCCTGGTGAATGTCGGCCAGTCCGGCCGGCAGCGCCTGGACGTGCTCTCGGTGGTCCTGTCCGTCCCGGCCTTCGGCGGGATCGTGTACGGGCTGAGCCAACTTGGCCAGGACTCCGCGGCAGGGATGCGGCTGGCGATCGGGTTCCTCGTGCTCGGCGTGATCTGCCTGCTCGTGTTCGGCCGGCGGCAGCTACGGCTGGCTCGGGGCCCGGGCAGCCCGCTGCTCGACCTGCGCCCCTTCGGCTATCGGATGTTCAGTCTCAGCCTGGCCCTGCTCTGCATCGCGATGGTCAGCCTGTTCGGGGTGGTGATCCTGCTGCCGATCTACCTGCAGACCGTTCGGGGGGTCGAATCCCTGTCCACCGGATTGATGCTGCTTCCGGGCGGGCTGCTGATGGGGTTGCTCGGCCCTGCCGTCGGTCGCATCTTCGACCGCTACGGTCCGCGCATGCTGACGATCCTGGGAGCATCCCTGCTGACGCTCGCCATGTGGCGGTTCACCCAGGTAGGCCCGGCGACGCCGATCTGGCTGCTGGTGCTCCTGCACGTGGTCCTGATGCTTGGTCTGGCCTGCCTGTTCACGCCGTCGTTCACCGCCGGCCTCAACCCCCTCCCGCCCCACCTCTACTCGCACGGGAGCGCCATTCTGGCCACCCTGCAGCAGGTGGCGGGCGCGGCCGGCACCGCGCTGCTGATCGCGATCATGTCCAGCCGGGCTGCTGAGCTGGTCCGGTCCGGCGTGCCTGAGACGGGTGCGCTGCTCGGGGGCATCCAACGCTCGTTCGGCGTCGCGGCACTCATCAGCATCGCGGCCATCGTGTGCGCCGCCTTCATGCGCAACCCACGCTCGCCGGTCGAGCAGGCCGATACGGCGTACGAGGAGCCGGCCACGCCGCACTGAAACCAGATGGCGGACCCCCTCAGCACACCACTTGACGTTGAAGTCGGGGCGCCCGAGCCAGCTGTACATCCGCACCCAGAGCATCACCTCCATCGCCATGCCGCGGGCAGCGGTCAGATCGCCGAGGTCGAGGACGTCGGTCCAGCCCAGATCCGCGGCCAAGCCGGCGGCCGTACCGCAGGCCGCCGGCCAAGCCGGCGGGGTTGACCATCACCTCATTGGCCATGGTGTTCACCATCTTCACCACCCGGACCGCCGGATAACGCCGCTGCACCTGCTCGGCGAGGGAGTCGGTGTTGCTGACGAACAGCGTCGGCGGAAATCCGGCCGAGAAGTCCAGGGGGTTGGACACGTCCACCAGCACGGTGCCGTCCAGCGCGGCGCCGACTGCGGTCAGCGCCTCCGTCAAACCCTGGCCGCTGGTCGCGTTGACGAACACGTCGGCGCTCAGTTCCGAGTAGGCCGCCAGCGGCAGCGGGTTGTCGACCCATTCCGCCAGGTCCGGGTCTGCCCCGGATCGCGGGTCCCGATGGTGACCCGGTGGCCGGCTGCGCTCCATGCCCGACCGAGTGCCCGGCCGACGACTCCACTGCCGAGGATGGCTAGGTTCATAGCCGGGTCACATGCACGTCCACAGCAGGCTCATGTTCCCATCATGGTCCGACCGACGAGGCGCCACAATGCCCTCCAATCCGGCTCGGCGGAGAGGCGAGGGCACCGATGGCAGTGAGGATCGCGGTGGTCACGGGAGCCGGCAGCGGCATCGGCGCGGCGGTCGCCGTGGCGCTGGCCGAAGATGGTTGGCGGGTGGTGCTGGCGGGTCGGCGCACCGCCCCGCTGGAGGCGGTGGCGGCCGAGCACCCCGACCTCGTCCTCGACCCCCGATCGGCCGATGTGGTCGACGAGGAATCGGTACGACGGCTCTTCGATGCCGTCGTCGACCGGCACGGACGGGTCGACCTGCTGTTCAACAACGCCGGCACCGGGGCGCCGCCACGCGATCTCGACGAGATCCCGCTGGCCGAGTGGCAGGCCGTCGTCGACGTGAACCTGACGGGCGCGTTCCTGTGCACCCGCGAGGCCTTCCGGGTGATGCGCCGGCAGGATCCGCAGGGGGGTCGGATCATCAACAACGGCTCGATCTCCGCGCACACGCCTCGCCCGCGTTCCCTGGCCTACACCGCGACCAAGCACGCCATCACCGGGCTGACCAAGGCCACCGCCCTCGACGGCCGGCCGTACGCCATCGCCTGCGGGCAGATCGACATCGGCAACGCCGCCACCGACATGACCGCCGGCGATGGGCGAAGGTGTCCTGCAGGCGGACGGGAGCACCCGGCCCGAGCCCCGGATGCGCGTCGCGGACGTGGCGCGGGCCGTGGTCTACATGGCCGGCCTGCCTCTGGACAGCAACGTGGCCACGATGACGGTGATGGCCACGACCATGCCGTACGTCGGGCGCGGCTGAGCCGGCTCCACCCGCCCACCTCTCCAGCCCTCTCCAGGTCCTCTCTACAAACCTCCCTCCAGAAGCCTCCCTCCAAACTTCCCTCAAGAAACGCCGAGAAACGACCCGTTCCGGCCGGGAATCCGGGTCGTTTCTCGGCGTTTCTTGAAATGGGGTGGTTGGCGTTTCCCAAGAGGGTTGCGGCGTGACCAGCACCCCCAAGTCAGGCGGTCGCGATGACAACGATCAGGTGACGAACTCTGCTGTCATCCGAAATTATGGGGTGGAGCGGACACAATCGGCGCATGCTGACCTTCCTCGGAAGGCGGTGGGGGGCAAGTCTGATCGGCGCGCTGGCGCTGGCTCTGGTGCTCGCGGTGGTCGCGGACACAATCGGCGCATGCTGACCTTCCTCGGAAGGCGGTGGGGGGCAAGTCTGATCGGCGCGCTGGCGCTGGCTCTGGTGCTCGCGGTGGTCGTCGCCCTCGGCGTGGTCGCGCGGGAACACCTCGACGAGCCGCGTGCGGCGCTCACCATCACCGTGCTCTCCAGCCGCCCTGACACCATCACCGGCGGTGACGCGCGGGTACGCGTGAGCGCGCCCGGCACCTTGCGGCTCGCCGACATCCGGGTCTGGCTGAACTCCCGCGACGTGAGCCGCCAGTTCGTCGTCACCGACGTCGGCCTGGAAGGGGTGATCCAGGGGATCAAGGCGGGGCGCAACACTCTCGAGGCGACCGCGCCCCAGGCCAGGTCGGCCATCGTGACCCTCACAAATCACCTCCGGTCCGGGCCGCTGTTCAGCGGGCCGCAGGCCGATCCGTACGTGTGCGAGACGGCCACCTTCCTCACCCGCACCGGGATCCGGCTCGGCGATCCGGTCGACGACAGCTGCTCGATCGAGACCAGCGTCAGTCACCTCTACTTCTCCAGCCGGGAGGAGAAGCTGCTACCGCTGGACGTCGCCGCGGCGACCGATCCGGCTCGCCGGCCGGCCGACCTGGCCACCGTCACCCCGCCCGACGGGGTCACCCGCCCCTTCATCGTGCGGGTCGAGACGAGCACCGTCGACCGCGGGATCGCCCAGGTGGCGATGCTCGACGACCCGGCGGACGCCCCCGGCCCGGCCTGGAACCGCAAGCTGATCTACGCCTTCGGCGGGAGTTGCGGCGGCGGGCACCGGCAGGGCAGCCGGGCCGTCGGGGTGATGTCACCGCACCTGCTGTCCCAGGGCTATGCCGTGGCGTCCAACTCCCTCAACGCATTCGAGCAGAACTGCAACGACGTGCTCGCCGCCGAGGCGTTCGCCATGACCCGGGAGGAGTTCATCGAGCGACACGGCGTTCCGGCGTTCACGATGGGCATCGGCTGCTCCGGCGGGGCGGCTCAGGCCTACCAGATCGCCGACAACTACCCCGGCCTGCTCGACGGCATCGTGGCCGGTTGCTCCGTGGCCGATCTCGGCTTCGACGTCGGCCAGCTCGCCTTCGACGCCCGGCTGCTGCAGGACTACGCCACGCGCTTTCCCGGCCGGCTGACCCCGGAGCAACTTCGGGCGGTCTCCGGACTCGGCTCGCTGGGAGCGTTGCGGGACATGAGCGAGATGGCGCGCATCCTGCATCCGACGGCGGCCTTCCACCCGGTGGTGCCGGCGGATCAGCGGTTCCGGGCGGTCGGGAACGTCCCCGGGGCGCGCTCGACCATCTGGGACCAGTCCGTCAACGTGTACGGCACGGCACCAGACTCGCCTCGGGCCCGACGCCCGCTCGGCAACGTGGGGGTGCAGTACGGGCTGCAGGCGTTCGAGGAAGGCGCGATCAGCGCTGAGCAGTTCATCGCCCTGAACGCCTCCATCGGAGGCCGCAACGTCGACTTCGAACCCACCGCGCGCCGGACGACCGCCGATGGACCGGCCACCCGCGCCGCGTACGCCACCGGCCGGCTGCTCAACGGCGGCGGCGGACTGGGCGACATCCCGATCATCGACTACCGCTCGCACGGCTACGGCGCGGCACAGGGTCCGGGCGCACCGGCGATGGCTCCGCTGGATCTGGCCCACCACACCTTCGTCGTGCAGCAGCGGTTGATCGAGGCCAACGGGGACGCCGACAATCTGGTGCTGTTGGCCGACTCGGGCCGCGGGCGCTTCCTGCTCGAGTCGGGCAGGGTCGCGGAGGCCATCGAGCAGATGGACCGCTGGATCACCGCGGCCAAGGCGCTGCCCGTCCGCGGTCACCGGGCCGTGGTGGACAGCAGGCCGGCCGACCTGGTGGACGCCTGCTGGACCCCGCAGGGACGCAAGATCGCCGAGCGGCAGTCATACCAGGGCGGCGGGGAGTGCGCCACGCTCTACCCCGCGTACGCGACGCCGCGGATGGTGGCGGGTGGACCGCTGACCAGCGACGTGATCGCGTGCGCGCTGCGACCGGTCGACCCGAGCGGCTACGGGGTGTCGTTGAGCAGCGCCCAGGTGCGGCGGCTGGAGGCGATCTTCCCCTCGGGTGTGTGCGACTGGCGCCGCGGCGGTCAGTGGCAACGCGGCCTTTCCGGCAACTGGCGCAGCTACTGAGCGGGCCGTTCCCTGACTGACCCGGCGACTGCACGGACGCGCGGCGAGTTTGGCCCTTGTGTGGTCGGGTAGGCCTTGGTCATGACGGATGAACAGGCACGCGAGACCCTGGCGAAGCTGATCCAGGACGCCCGGATCGCTCTGGTGACGACGACGACCGCCGAAGGTCACCTGGTGAGCCGGCCGATGGCCATGCAGGAGAGGGACTTCGACGGCACCCTCTGGTTCTTCACTCCAGACCCTTCGCCCAAGACCGAGCAGGTGTTGGCCAACGAGCAGGTGAACGTGGCCCTGGAGACCGGCGGCGGGTACGTCTCGGTCAGCGGCCGGGGTTCGGTGTCAAGGGACCCGGCGATGATCGACGAACTCTGGAACCGCGAGGCTGAAGCCTGGTTCGACGGCGGACGTTCGGATCCGACCCTCGCCCTGCTGCGGGTGGAGGCGGATTCGGCGGAGTACTGGTCGATCGACTCCCCGAAGCTGCTCACCATGGTCAAGTACGCCAAGTCGGTGGTGACCGGGGAGAAGCCGGACGTCGGGGACAACGAGACCCTCACGCTTTGAGTCCGGTCGCCAAGGCCGCCACCTCGAAGGTCGAGCCGAGGGCACGCTTGGCCCGGCGAAGGGTCGCGTCACGGTCGGCCCGCTCGGCGGCCGGCACGGGGGCGTTGATCTCCGCGCGCAGCCGGTCGGCCGCTGCGAGGTGCCGGGCGGCGGCGGCGTAATCGTGGCGATCCGCCGCCAGCGCTGCGAGTTCGTCGTACGCGCTCGCCTCCCGCCAGCGGTCGCCGAGTTGTTCGTGCTCGGCCAGGCTGGCCTGCTGCAGACCCTGGGCGCGTTCGGATTCCCCCTTCAGCCGCGCCACCACGCCGAGCTGGTTCAGGGCCCAGGCGATGCCTTCGCGAAACGGCATCTCCTCGCACAGATCGAGGCACTGGGTGAGCAACAGCTCCGCGCCGCGCAGGTCGCCGCGCATGCGGGTGACCGTGCCGAGGTTGATCAGCGCCCAGACGACGCCTTCGCGGTCGCCGAGCGCGCGCATCCGTCGCAGGGCCTCCCGCGCCAGCGGCTCGGCGTCCTGCCAGCGCCCGCGCAGCCAGGTGAGGAAGCACAAGAAGTTGAGTTGGACGGCGACCACCTCCTCCTGCCCGGTATCGCGCGCCAGCGCGAGCGCCTCCCGGTGGAACGCCTCCGCCCGGTCGTAGGCCCCCAGTTCACGCGCGATCGAGCCGAGCCGGGCCGTCGCCCACGTGATGCCGACGACGTCGTCCAGTTCGGAGTAGAGCGCGCGAGCCTGCTCGATCACCGCCTCGGCGTCGTCGTAGTCGCACTGCAGAAAGGCCAGGCTGCCGGCGAGGGCGAGCACCGGAGCGCGCAGGCCGGCAGGAGCCTGCGGCCAGGCCTGAAGGGTCGCCGCGGCCCAACGGCGGCCGTCGGTGTAGCGACCTCGGAGATAGATCCACCGGTCCATCGCTCCGACGATCCGGAACGCCAGCTCGGGCCGGTGGGGGATCGACCAGTCGATGGCGCGGCGCAGGTTGCTCAGCTCCCGGTCGACCGACGCCAGGCTCGTCAACTCGGCCTGTCCCCCGAACTGGCCGGCTGCGCGCTCGATGAAGCGGGCGTAGTACTCCGCGTGCCGTCCATGGGTCGCGGTGCCGTCGGCGTGGCCGGCGAACCGCTCCCGGGCGTACTCCCGGATCAGCTGGAGCTGCCGGAAGCGCGCGTACAGGCTGCCGTCGTCGCGCCGCTCGACCAGGGACTTCGACACCAGGGACGACAGCACCTCGACCACCTCGATGTCACTCAGCCCGTCACCGCACACCGCGGCCACGGCGTCCCGGGCGAAGCCTGCGCCGAACACCGACAGCCGGGCGAAGATCAGCTGTTCCTGCGGACTGAGCAGGTGGTAGCTCCAGCTCACCATCGCGTCGACCAGGCCGTGACCGCCCGCCGGGCCCGGGGTCTGCAGGATGTCCAGTTCGGAATCGAGGGTGTCGGCGAGTTCGTGCACGGTGAGCACCTGGGTCCGGGCAGCAGCCAGTTCCAGGGCCAGCGGCAAGCCGTCCAAGCGGTGACAGACGCGTACGACGGCATCAGCCGCGGGCTGATCGATGCTGCCCGTGAACGCCCGGGCCAGGAACAGGGCGGAGGCCGGGTGGGCGTGCAGGTCGGTCGGCGTCGTTCCCGCCGGCGGCAGTTCCAGCGGGGGTACGGGCACGGCCAGTTCGCCGGGAATTCCGGTGAGGTGCCGGCTCGCCACCATGATCTTCAGCGTGGGCATCTCGGCGAGCGCAGCCCGGCACATCTGGGCGCACTGCTGGAGGTGCTGCTCGGCATTGTCCACCACCAGGAGCGCGCCGTGCGGTCGGTGGTGGTCGTAGAGCTCGTCCAGGGTGCCCGCCATGGTGGGCGGGTCGTTGAGCGCGCCCATCGGCAGCCAGTGCACGCCGCCCGGAAACTGTGCCGGCCGGCTGGCGGCGTAGGCCACGGCAACCCTGGACTTACCGACCCCGGCCGGGCCGAGCAACGTGACCATTCTGGTCGAGTCCCGCAACAGCAATGCGCTCACCGAGGCGAGCAGGTCTTCACGGCCGACGGGATGGTCGGGAAAGACCGGGAGCGGCGGGCTCGCGGCCTTCTCCAGGCTGGCCGCCGCGAACAGGGCCGCACGGTCCGGCTCGCTCAGGCTCATCCCGTCGGCCAGCAGGCGCATGGTGGTCATCCGCGGCGACCGGCGACCGCGTTCGAGCAGCGACACCGCCTCGGAGCTCAGGCCGGCCCGGGCGGCCAGCACCTCCTGGGACAGGCCCGACGCGCGGCGCAAGCGGCGCAACTCCGTACCGAAGGTGGTCATCCTCGCTGGCCACCGGCGGCCGGCGGCGCGGGCAACGGGTCCTGGTCACCCTCGCCGGACGGGTGCGCAGGACGGCTTCCGGTACCTGTCGACGCGCTCATCTCTCCCGCTGCTCTCGCACCCCGAGAAGCCCGGAACACGCCTGTGACCTGTCGATCATGACCCCGAGATCTCCTCCATTGTCCGACCGCTGTCCGTGTCACACAATGGCTGGGTCCCGCAAAATTGGTGATAGTGGGTTTCGGGGGCGTGGCCCGCGAACGGGGGATTCCGGCCCGGTCTCATCGCAGTACGCGACGACCGGCTGTGGAGCCTGGAGGGCGCTGGCCAATCGGGGGCCTGCTTGGCGTAGCGGTGTTGAAGAGCGCCCTCCCGTGCCCCCTTTCCACCCCAACCGATCGCGACCGGGGTGTGATGCGCCCAGAGGGCGGTCAACGAGGCGACCAGAGGGCGGGGCGCGCAGAATGGCCCGCGTGAGCAGCCCCTTCGATCCCAGCCTGTGGCGCACCGTGCCCGGCTTCGCGTTCACTGACATCACCTACCACCGGGCGCTGGCGGCTCCGGTCGTCCGGATCGCGTTCGACCGTCCCGACGTACGCAACGCCTTCCGCCCCCACACCGTCGATGAGCTCCACCGGGCCCTGGATCACGCGCGCATGAGTTCCGACGTCGGGGCCGTGCTGCTCACCGGCAACGGCCCCTCGGCCAAGGACGGCGGCTGGGCCTTCTGCAGCGGCGGCGACCAGCGGATCCGCGGCCGGGCGGGCTACCAGTACGCGGACGGCGAGACCGCCGAGACGGTGGATCCCGCGGCGCTCGGCCGACTGCACATCCTGGAGGTTCAGCGGCTGATCAGGTTCATGCCGAAGGTGGTGATCGCGCTGGTCAGCGGCTGGGCGGCGGGGGGTGGACACAGTCTCCACGTGGTCTGCGACCTGAGCCTGGCCAGCGCCGAGCAGGCCCGCTTCAAGCAGACCGATGCCGATGTGGGCTCCTTCGACGGCGGTTTCGGCTCCGCCTACCTCGCTCGCCAGGTCGGCCAGAAGTTCGCCCGGGAGATCTTCTTCCTCGGCGAGACCTACGGGGCCGCAGGACGCGTACCGGATGGGCATGGTCAACCGCGTCGTCCCGCACGCCGACCTGGAGACCGTCGGGCTGGAGTGGGCGCGCGCGATCTGCAGCAAGAGCCCGACCGCCCAGCGGATGCTGAAGTTCGCGTTCAATGCCATCGATGACGGGCTCGTCGGCCAGCAGGTGTTCGCAGGCGAGGCGACCCGGCTGGCCTACATGACCGATGAAGCCGTCGAGGGGCGGGACTCGTTCCTGCAGAAGCGACCCGCGGACTGGTCGGACTTCCCGTACTACTACTGAGGCCCGACCTGCCGACCACCGACCTGCCGGGACGGTCCCGGTAGGAATCGCCCTCAGACCACGCCGTACAGCCGGTCACCGGCGTCGCCCAGTCCCGGCACGATGTAGCCCACCTCGTTCAGCTTCTCGTCGACCCCGGCGAGCACCAGGGTGCAGGGGATCCGGAGGCCGTCCAGCAGTTCGGTGATCCGGGCGATCCCCTCGGGCGCGGCGAGCAGGCAGATGCAGGTGATGTGGTCGGCCCCGCGGCGGACCAGGAACTGGACCGCCGCCGCGAGGGTGCCGCCGGTGGCCAACATCGGGTCCAGCACGTAGCACTGCCGCCCGGTGAGATCCTCGGGCAGCCGCTCGGCGTACGTGGTTGCTTCGAGTGTCTCCTCGTTGCGCACCATCCCCACGAAGCCGACCTCCGCCGTGGGAATCAGCCGCGTCATGCCCTCCAGCATCCCGAGGCCGGCGCGCAGGATCGGCACCACCAGCGGCCGCGGCGGCGACAGCTTGACCCCGATCGTCTCCTGCAGCGGGGTGCGGACGGTTCGCTCCACGACCCGCACGTCGCGGGTGGCCTCGTACGCGAGGAGCGTCACCAGTTCCTCCGTCAGCCGCCGGAAAGTCGGGGAGTCGGTGGTCTCGTCGCGGAGCACGGTCAGTTTGTGCGCGACGAGGGGATGGTCGACGATGCAGAGTTCCACGCTCGCACGCTATCGGGGGCGGCTTCGGCCCCGGGTTCAGGCACGGGACGGAAGTCGAGGAACGGCCGCAAGTCTGACACCATGGACCGGGATCAGCCCCACAACGAGCACGCGGAGGAGGGATCATGTCGGATTTCGACGACGAGGAGTACGAGTCGTTCGAGCTCCCCGGCAGCGGAGGCGACAAGCCGGCGGCCAGGAACCCCGACGGGCCCCACCAGGGCCCGGACGATGACGCGGACGACGATGACGCGGACGACGATGACGCGGACGACGACGACGACGCGGATGACGACGACGATGACGATGACGCGGACGACGACGACGACGACGATGACGACGACGACGACGACGACGACGCGGACGACGACGAGCGGACGACGACGACGACGATGATGATGACGATGACGACGAACTCGATCTGGAGGACGCCGCCGACGACGAGATCGACTTCGTCCTCGCCGCCTACCGGGAGGACGGCCAGCCGTACGTGCAGGCGTTGGCCAAGGAGTTCGCCAACGACCTGGATGATCTGATCCTGCAATTGCGGCGGCTCCCCGGCGACGGCGGGGCGTTGGGGTTCGTGAGCCTGGTCGAGGAGGTGTTCGTCCTGGTCCGGGTGCGCGGCCAGCATGTGCAGGTCCTGCTGTCCGACGGCGATGCGGCCTCCGACTGGCCGATCGCGCGCGACGTGGCCGACTTCCTGGGTCTGGAGATCGACGACGACGACGCCGATGACGAGCCGGGGGAGCCGATGGGCGACCTGGGCATCCTCAGCGATCTCGGCGTCAGCGCGTTCGACATGGACAACCTGATCTCCGACCTCGATCTCGGCAGCGACCAGATGCTGATCGAGGTCGCCGAGAAGATCAAGTTGAACCCGCAGTTCCGCACGGTGGCCGAGGCGGCCTTCGGTTAGCAGGTGGGATGCGGCGATGCGGCTCGCTCTCGCCCAGGCCCGTGCCGCGGAGGCGCACGGCGACGTGCCGATCGGTGCGGTGCTGCTCGACCCCGAGGGGGAGGTGGTCGCCGAGGCGGGCAACGAGCGTGAACTGGCCGTCGACCCGACCGCACACGCGGAGATCCTCGTGCTGCGCCGGGGGGCCCAGCGGCGCGGCTCATGGCGGCTGACCGGCTGCACCCTGGTGGTCACCCTCGAGCCGTGCGCGATGTGCGCGGGGGCCCTCGTCCTGGCCCGCATCGGCTGCCTGGTCTTCGGCGCGTACGACCCCAAGGCCGGAGCGGTGGCGTCGCTGTTCGACGTGGTCCGCGACCGCCGGCTGAACCACCGGGTGGAGGTCCGAGGTGGGATCCTCGAGCAGGAGTGCGCGGCCGTCCTCACAGACTTCTTCGGCAGGACCGCTGCCGGGCCCGCTGACCCTTGACCTGCTGCTGGGGAGCAACCGATTCGCGCCCGTCCCCGCCCGTTGGGTAATCTCTGCGGCGGTGGCGTGTCTGAGCGGCCTAAAGAGCGCGCCTCGAAAGCGCGTGAGGTGAAAACCTCCGCGGGTTCAAATCCCGCCGCCACCGCCAGTGTGCCCCGTCCGGTCGGACGGGGCGCTTCTGCTGAGGCCAGCGCCGTCCCTCTCGCACGAAGCCCGGGAAGGATGTGCGCATGGTCAGCATCGACGTGATCCTGCTGATCGGCGCCGCCGTGCTGATCGTCGCCATCATCGCGGCACGGATCGGCGCCCGCGTCGGGCTTCCCTCGCTGCTGCTGTTCCTGGCGCTGGGCATGCTGCTGGGCGAGGACTCGCCGATCGACATCCAGTTCAGTAACGCGCATCTGGCCCAGGAACTCGGTTTCGCCGCGCTGGTCCTCATCCTGGCCGAGGGTGGTCTGACCACCAAGTGGTCCGACATCAAACACTCGACCGCGCCGGCGGCCTTGCTGGCCACGGTCGGCATCGGGGTGAGTGCGGGCCTGATGACGCTGTTCGGCCACTTCGTGCTCGACCTCCCGCTGTGGATCGCCGTGCTGTTGGGGGCTGTCACCTCACCGACCGATTCGGCCGCGGTCTTCTCGGTGCTGCGCAACGTGCCGATCCCGCACCGGCTGCGCGGCATCCTCGAGGCCGAGTCCGGGCTCAACGACGCTCCGACGGTCCTGCTCGTGCTGGTCGCCAGTGAACTCGCTCGCGGCGAGGCGGGCGAGGGCGGCCCGCTCGCCGTCTTCGGCCTCATCGTCTTCGAACTCGTCGGCGGGTTGGCCATCGGCGGTGCGCTCGGCTGGGTCGGCTTCCAGTTGCTGCGGCGGGTCGCGCTGCCGTCGTCGGGCCTGTATCCGCTCGCGATCCTCGGCTGGGCCGTCCTCGCGTACGGGGTGGCGAGCTTCGCCCACACCAGCGGCTTCGCCGCCGTCTACGTCTGCGCCCTGCTGCTCGGAAACGCCCAGCTGCCCCACCGTGCGGCCACCCGCTCCTTCGTGGAGGGGGTCGGCTGGATGGCCCAGATCGGGCTGTTCGTGATGCTCGGGCTGCTCGCCGCGCCGCACCGGGTGAACCTGCTGACCGTGGGCGTTGCCCTGGCCGCCGGCTCGTTCCTCACCCTGGTCGCGCGCCCGTTGGGGGTGCTGGTGTGCGTCGCCTGGTTCCGCGTGCCTTGGCGGGATCAGACCTTCCTCTCCTGGGCCGGCCTGCGCGGAGCCGTACCGATCGTGCTCGCGACGATCCCGCTGGCCGGCGAGGTCGAGGGAGCGGAGTTCTTGTTCGACGTCGTGCTGGTCTTCGTCGTCGTGTTCACCCTGTTGCAGGCTCCTACCCTGCCCTTCGTCGCGCGCAAGCTGGGTCTGCTGGACAACTCCACCCCTCAAGACGTCGAGGTGGAGGTCGCCCCGCTGGACCGGATCTCGGCGGATCTGCTGCAGGTGCGCATTCCGCCGGCCTCGCTCCTGGCCGGAGTCGAGGTCGGCGAGCTGCGGCTTCCCGTACACACGGTCGTGTCGCTGATCATCCGTGACGAGACGCCGTTCTATCCCTCGCCCCGCGAGCGCATCCGGGTCGGCGACGAGCTGCTGATCGTGACTCCGAACGCGCAGCGGGAGCGCACCGAGGAGAGGCTGCGCAGTCTCGGGCAAGGCGGCCGGCTGGCGCGCTGGCGCTCGCCACGCAAGGCGCCCAAAGCAGCGTCCTAGGAGGATGGTCTCGGGCACGCAGGTGCAAACCGGAGTGCAGCTTCGCTGTCACGGGCGCCCGCGTCAGTGCTCCAACGGGCAGCGATCAGTTGCCCAGGGCAGGGCTGGCCGTCTGGTTTTGCGGGGGCAGGCAGACCGTGGTCGAGTTCACGGTGTAGACGGCCTTGGCGTTCTTGTTGAAGCCGCCGTACTTGTTGCCGACCAGGACATCCACGGTGTGGTCGGCGCGACCGTCGCCGCGTACCGTGGCGTCTTTGAAGAAGGTCTTGACGAACGCCACCTCGGGATCCTTCGGGTTGGCCCCGACGATCACGGTCTTGGCGATCTTCTCCACGGTGTTGGTGGTCAGGGTGACGCGGAAGCCCTTGCCGCGCAGCGAGCGGCCGACGTCGGCGGCCAAACCCTTGCGGTCGCCCCCGTTGTAGATGCGGACCACGACCTGGCTCGTCTTGAGCTGGCCCTTGGGTACGGTCTGCTCCACGCAGGGCTCGGGTGGCAGTTCGGGCACCGGCCGGATGATGTTGGTGTAGCCCCACCAGGCGCCGTAGAGCAGGACGCCGAGCAGGATCAGCAGGGTGAGCGGAGTTCGCACGAGTCGGAAGATTCGAACGATCAACGTCGAACTCCTTCCCTCTGCGTCGTTGCATTCGTGCACCCGGCGGTGCCGACCCCGGCTTCGGTGCCGGTGAGCCTACCTGCTACATGCCCTGGTGAAGGTCAGGATCTACTTCAGATCCAGAACCCGGGCGTGCATGGTCTGCCGCTGCTGCAGGGCGGCGCGGAGCGCCCGGTGCAGACCGTCCTCGAGGTAGAGCTCGCCGCGCCAGGACACGACGTGGGCGAACAGGTCGCCGTAGAACGTGGAGTCCTCCTCGAGCAGGGCCTCGAGGTCGAGGGTCCGCTTCGTGGTCACGAGTTGGTCCAAGCGCACCTGGTGCGGGGCGATCGCGGCCCATTGCTTCTGCACGTACCCGTGGTCTGGATACGGCCGCACGTCCCCGACACGCTTGAAAATCACTGTGCCACTCTAGTCAGATCTGGCCGGGCGGATGCACAACGCATCGTTACGATTTGGCCATGACCCCACCCGAGCCTCCACAGCCGAGTACGCCGTCGGAGGAGGTGGCGGCAATCGTCGCGGGCTACACCTTCGCCGAGCCCGCCATCGATCTCGGGGTCCTGATGGAGAACGACGCCGCGTTGCCCGACGCGGTGATCCGGATTCCGCTCAGCATGCTGAACCGGCACGGCCTGGTGGCCGGGGCGACCGGAACCGGAAAGACCAAGACGCTCCAGCTGATGACTGAGCAGATCTCGGCTGCGGGGGTGCCGGTGTTCGCCGCCGACATCAAGGGCGATCTCTCCGGCATCGCCTCACCCGGGCAGCCGAGCGACAAGCTGCTCGCCCGTACCCGCAAGATCGGCCAGGACTGGCAGCCCCAGGCGTGTCCGACGGAGTTCTTCGCCCTGGGCGGCGCCGGCTTGGGCATCCCGCTGCGCGCGACCATGAGCTCGTTCGGGCCCGTGCTGCTGTCGAAGGTGCTCGGGCTCAACGACGTCCAGGAGTCCTCGCTGGGCCTGGTCTTCCACTACGCCGACCAGGCCGGACTGCCCCTGCTGGACCTGAAGGACCTGCGGGCGGTGCTGCAGCATCTGACCGACGACGAGGGCAAGGCCGAACTGAAGAACATCGGCGGGCTGAGCCCGGCGACGATCGGGGTGATCCTGCGGACCCTGATCACCTTCTCCGACCAGGGAGCGGACGCGTTCTTCGGGGAGCCGGAGTTCGACACGGCCGATCTGATGCGGGTCACCCGCGACGGCCGCGGCGTGGTGTCGCTGCTGGAGCTGCCCGACCTGATGGAGCGGCCGGCGGTGTTCTCCACCTTCTTGATGTGGCTGCTCGCCGACCTGTTCCACGAACTGCCCGAGGTCGGTGACGTGGACAAGCCGAAGCTGGTCTTCTTCTTCGACGAGGCCCACCTGCTGTTCCGGGACGCCTCCAAGGCCTTCCTGGACTCGATCGCCCAGACCGTACGGCTGATCCGCTCCAAGGGTGTCGGCATCTTCTTCGTCACCCAGACCCCGAAGGACGTGCCCGACGACGTACTGGCCCAGCTCGGCTCGCGGGTGCAGCATCAGCTGCGGGCGCACACCCCGAACGACGCGAAGGCGCTGAAGCAGACCGTCGCCACCTTCCCGCATTCGCACTACGACCTCGCCCAGGCCCTGCAGCAACTGGGCATCGGCGAGGCGATCGTCACCGTGATGGATCCGGACGGCGCGCCGACCCCGGTGGCCTGGACGCGGATGCGGGCCCCGCAATCGCTGATGGCCCCGACCCCGGCGGAGGTCCTGCGACCCGGAATCGCTGCGTCGTCGCTGATGGGCAAGTACGGCGCGGCGTTCGACCGCGACTCCGCGCACGAGATGCTCGCGCGCAAGCTCCGGGCCGGTGCCGAGGCCGCCGAGCGGGAGCGGCGGGAGGCTGAGTCAGCGGCGCAAGCCGAAGCCGCGGCCGCGGACCGGGCCAAGGCCGAGGCAGCGGCCGAACGGGCCTCGCGCTCGGGGCGCGCCCAGCCGCGTACGAGCGCCCAGCCGCGTACGAGCGCCCAGTCGCGCAGCACTCGGAGGGAGAAGAACATGGTGGAGCAGATCGCCGGGTCGAGCGTGTTCAAGTCCTTCGCCCGCACCGCCGGCACCGAGATCATCCGCAGCATCTTCGGCACCGCCCGCCGCCGCCGCTGACGGTCTGCCCCGCCCGCCCCACCCGCCCCGCCCGCCCCGCCCGCCCTCGGAGAAACTGTCGACAGACGGCAGGTTTCGGACAGAATCCTTGCCGTTTGCCGACAGTTTCCGGATGGGAGGGTGGGCGGATGGGGAGGGATGGGCTGAGGGGATGGGGAGGGGATGGGGAGTGGGGTGGGCGGAGGGATGGGGCGGAGTGGGTCGGGTGGACCCGTGGCATCAGGCGGCCGACGTGACGGCTGCCCGTGACTTGCCGACGATGCGCTGACGATGTCGTACGCGCTTGGCCTCGGCCTTGCGCTCGGCGACGGCCGTCATCACCGCGTAGCGATGCGCGGCGACCCGGCTGATCTCTTCGGACGTGCGGTATTCGGGCTGGTACATGGCAATCTCGTTCCTTCGGGTGCTGGTGCCGGTGGGCTTGAGGTGGACGTGCTCGTCCCGGCGACCGCGGGTCGCCAGAAGGTGAAGGGAGTTGGATGTGCGCGGACGGGCCGGCGGTGGATCAGGTTGGCGCGCAATCGCTCAGGCTCGCGCGAGTCCGACCGACGGCCGGGTGGCGCGGATTGCCTGACGAGGTGGTAGCCGGCTAGGCCGACGGGGCGAGAATCGTGCCCGGGTCGGACGCGAACCCGCCATTTTCCTGCGGCGTCGCTGTGACCATGAACTGCGAGGTCATCACCATCGGGGCACCCCCTCTCGTGGGTCTGCGGCCGACGCGGACTGCGAGGCCACGTTCAGATTAGGACTGCTCCGCCGGACGTCGCAACCGATTAATCGGGGGCGTTCTGGTCGACCTACTGTGGAGGGTGAACGGCCCGCCGGTCGGCCGGATCGTCCACACTTCTGAGGAGTTCGCATGACCACCACGAGTTCGCCCCAGCCACCCGACCACGTCCCCGAGGCCGACTGGGCTGAGCAGGCGGTCGACGCCGTTCCGGCGACCGAGGCGGAGCCCGAGGAGGCGACACCGGCCGAGCGCGTCACGCGGGGTGTCCGTGAGGTCAACGAGGCCGATCTGGCCGAGCAGCAGGCGGTCGCCTTCCGCGAGGACGAGGAGCGCCGCTGAGGAGGAGGGCCGGCGGGACAGTGGCCGAACTGCGCACCTATCGCCCGCCGTACCGGGTGACGGCGGGCGACAGGTGCGCGCTTGACGGGCTCAGTCCTGACGAGTGGTCGATAATCGGACCGTGACCCTGGAGCACCCGTGACGCAGGACCCGGCGCCTGAGCCGGCCGCAGCCCCTTACGAGGTGGTCACGCTGGCCACGATCCGCGAGGCGGCCGAACTGATCCGCCCGTACGTCGTACGCACCCCCACGATCGCGCTCGGGCGGATGGCGGAGTCCCTGGGCCTGCCCGTGGTCGCGAAGTTGGAGCTGCTGCAGCACACCGGCGCGTTCAAGGCCCGCGGGGCGTTCCACCGGATGCTCCGGCTCACCGAAGCGGAGCGGGCAGTCGGCGTCGTCGGCGCGTCCGGGGGCAACCACGCCCTGGCCGTGGCGTACGCAGCGCGCGAGCTCGGGATCGATGCCACCGTCGTGATGCCGGCGACGGCAGCTCGCACCTCGGTCGAACGGGCTCGCGCCGACGGCGCCCACGTGATCCTGGTGGACACCATCGCGGAGGTGTTCACCCGCATGCTCGAGGAGGTCGCCGCCGGGAAGTCGATGATCCACCCCTTCGACGATCCCGCGGTGGTCGCCGGTCAGGGCACGCTCGCCCTGGAACTCGCCGAGGACGCGGGCGAGATCACCGACGTGATCGCCTCCGTAGGCGGCGGAGGGATGATCAGCGGCGTGGCCGTGGCCCTGAAGGCCCTCCGGCCGAGCATCCGGATCTGGGGCGTGGAGACCGAGGGAGCCGACGTGATGAGCCGGTCGCTGCGGGCCGGCCGCCCGGTGACCATGGAGGCGATCACCTCCATCGCGACCACGCTGGGGGCGCCGAGCGCGTGTGAGTTGACGCTGAGCGCGGTGCAGCACCTGGTCGAGGAGATCGTGGTCGTCTCCGACGCGGAAGCGGTACGCGGCATCGAGGTCTTCAGCGAGCAGGTGAAGGTGATCACCGAGCCGTCCGCCGGCTGCACCTGGGCGGCGGCGCAGCGGATCCGGCCGCGGCTGCCCGCCGACGCCCGGCTGGCCCTGATCCTGTGTGGAGGCAACGCGAGCCTGGCCGACATCGAGGGCTGGCGGCGCAGGCTGCCGGCGGCGTGAACCGCTTCGGGACGGGTGGCGTGCGGCTCAGGTCTGGTGGCGGCGTGCCCGCAGCACGGCGTCGTGCACGGTGAAGGCGCGTCCGTCGTGATCGGAAGCCGGTCGGGCCCGAGCCTCGGCCGTCTCGATCGTCCAACCGTCACCCAGCGTCCGGGCCAGTTCGTCGGCGGTCCAGCCCGCTTCCCGCAGGCCGGGTCGGTGGACGCCCGTATGCGCGTCGCTCGGATCGTGCCCCACGATCAGCAACGTCCCGCCGGGCCTCACGGCGGCGGCCAGGCGTTCGAACGCCGCCGTCCGGGCGGGCTGGGGCAGGTGCAGGAAGTGCGAGCTGACCAGGTCGTACGTGCCCGTCAACGGCTGCGTGCTGAGGTCGAGCCGGCGCCACTCGATGTCGAGGCCGAGCCGCTCCGCCTCGGCGGCGGCCCGCTCGAGCGCGGTGGGGGACAGGTCCACTCCGGTCACCCGCCAGCCGCGCGCCGCGAGCCAGCAGGCGTCGCCCCCCTCTCCCGCGCCGGCATCCAGGGCCGTACCCGGCTGCAGGTGCGAGGTTTCGGTCACCAGCACCGGATTGGCCTGACCGCTCCAGGTCTGGTGCCGGTCGCGGTAGAGCTGATCCCAGGCCCGTGCGCCGTAGACCTGCTCGTACTGGACCGCCGCGGCGGCGTCGTCGGTGACCAGGCCGGCGTTGATCGCGGCGCCGGCTTTCAGTCCGGCGGCTGCGGCGCCGATCACCTGCGCCGAGATGTCGGCGAGGTTGCCGGCGACCCACAGGCCCGGGATCCGGGTGGCGCCCGTCGGGTCGGCGTCGACCTGGGTGCCGAGCAGGCTGCCGTCCCGCCACACCTTCGTGGGCTCCAGCCCCAGCGGAACCAGCAGGTCGGCCCGCGCCAGGCACAGCGGGGAGACGACCAGGGCGTCGAGGGGCACGAAGGTGCCGTCGGACAGCCGCACGCCCGTGAGGCCGTCGGATTCCGCCTCGACGGCGGTGACTCGACCCGCCACCACGGCGACGCCGAGCGCGTCGAACTGCTCCTGCTGGTCAGGCGTCGGACCGGGCCCGGTGTGGGTCAGCAACACGACGTCCGGGGTGAGCTGACGGAAGAGCAGAGCCTGGTGGCCGCTGATCGCGCCGGTCGCCAGCACGCCGACGCGCCGGTCGCGGACCTCCCAGCCGTGGCAGTAGGCGCAATGCAGTACGTCGCGGCCCCAGCGCTGCGACAGACCGTCGATGTCGGGCAGTTCGTCGCGCGATCCGGTGGCCAGCAGCACCCGGCGCCCCGTCACCGTCGCGTCCGCGGTCTCGACGGTGAAGCCCTGGTCGTGGCTGGTGAGGCGCGTGACCCGTCCGGACGCGATCTCGCCGCCGTACCCGATCAGCTCCGCCCGCCCCGCCGCGGTCAGATCGGCCGGGGGAGTGCCGTCGCGGGTCAAGAAGTTGTGCACGTGCCCGGCCGTGGCGTTGCGGGGCTCACCGGCGTCGATGACCAGCACCGAGCGTCGCGAGCGGGCCAGAGCCACCGCGCCGCTCAGTCCGGCTGCACCGCCACCGATGATGACCACGTCGTACGCGGACGGGTTGCTTCCCACCTGGCGTAGGTTACGCGGGAGTCTCTCCACGGCGCAGGCTCGGCTTGGCCCAGCGCTGTCGCTGCATGAACGTCCAGGCGAATTGGATGAGCAGGATGCGCGCCTCGTCCTTCTCCCCGGCCGAGCCGCTCCGTACAGTCGTCATGGCCGGGACGAACTTCTCGAAGAGCCGCTTCTTGGCCGAGTCGGGCACCTTCTCCAAACTCTGGATACGGACGGCGAGCTCGGCGGCGATCTGCAGGAGTTGCCGATCGGTCAGGTCCTTGAACCAGCGCTCGACGGCCCGGTCCACGAGCACGTCGATCATGCCGAAGGTCCAGGTCGTGCCGAGTTCCAGCAGGGTGAACGGCCGAGCGAAATCGGTGCGCCCGTCCTCGGACACGCGGCTCAACGGGGGAGGGCCTTTGGAGCCGAGTTCGGCACGGACGGCCAACGCGCCGATGAGCCCGAAGCTGATGCCCTGCATCAAGGTGAGCGACGGGCGGACATTTCCGACCAGGGCGACACCAGCCAGCCAGCCGAGGGCGCCAGCGGCCGCGCCACCGAGCAGGAGATAGATCAGGACGCCGACGACCAGTGCCCGTCGCGACCAGCTGAACCAGTAGTGATAGTCGCTGAACGGCCGGACGAACACCGCGAACACGGTGGCGGCGAGAACTGCTCCCCAGAGGCCGTCCATCTTTTCTCCCTCGTACGTATCAAGTGGGCCCCATTTAACTCAGTACGGGTGGCACTTTCCAGAGCGTCGGGAGGCAGTGACAGCAGTCGTGGTCGACGTGCGCACAGCGAGCCGCCGGGTCTTCAGGGCCGCAGGCGCTGCCTGCGTCCGCGCCGCGCAGCCGAATGCGCGACTACTTGCGCGCGAATACGCCCATTTGCACGCGTCTGGCCGAGGACTACCTCGCCGCCCGGTTCTGCCCTCTGCTCGACGCCCACGAGTGCGACCAGGCGGCCACCATCGCGCTCCTGCACTTCCTCCCGCCGCTCTTCGTCTGGTCCGGAACCGCGGCACGGCGTCCGCAACTGCTTCTGGACGCCCTCAACGACGCCGCTCTGGACGTCCATCTGGGTGCGCTGGGCCCCCCGGAGGAGGCTGAACAGGGTGGCCGCGGCGCCGGCGACCGCGAGTTCGCCTGGTTGGTCTTCGGTCACGACGACTGGGCCTACCTGTGTGCGTTGAACCAGGTGCGCAGGGAAGGTGCCCGGCTGGAGTTCTTGGTGGCGACGACGCACATGGTGCTGTTCGAGCGGCTCGGCCGTGCCCCGGGCGGCAGTGAGATCG
>CAVSDA010000022.1:0-57228 GCA_963726625.1 uncultured Actinomycetota bacterium | reverse complement strand
GTCGAGGTGAATGATGCGCGCTGTGACCTGGCAGGACCGACGCACGGTCTCGGTGGAGACCGTGCCGGACCCGGTCATCTCACGACCCACCGACGCGATCATCAAGGTCACCAGCACCAATATCTGCGGCTCGGACCTGCACCTGTACGAGACGCTGGGCGCCTTCATGACCGCGGGCGACATCCTCGGCCACGAGCCGATGGGCGTGGTGGTGGAGGTGGGCTCGGAGGTGACCGCGATCGCCCCGGGTGATCGAGTGGTGATCCCCTTCCAGATCTCCTGCGGGCACTGCTACATGTGCGACCAGCATGCTCTACACCCAGTGTGAGACCACGCAGGTGCGCGATCAGGGCAGCGGCGCCGCGCTCTTCGGCTTCTCGAAGCTCTACGGCAGCGTGCCGGGCGGACAGGCGGAGTACCTGCGGGTGCCGCAGGCCCAGTTCACCCACATCAAGGTGCCCGACGGTCCGCCGGACGAGCGGTTCGTCTACCTGTCGGACGTGTTGCCGACCGCCTGGCAGTCGGTCGCGTACGCGGACGTGCCCGCCGGCGGCTCGTTGGTCGTGCTGGGCCTCGGACCGATCGGGGACATGGCGGTGCGGATCGCCCGGCACCTGGGCCGGGTCGAGCAGGTGATCGCGGTGGACCTGGTACCCGAGCGGCTGCAGCGCGCCCGCGATCGCGGAGCCGAGGTGGTCGACCTGGGTCAGCACGGCGACGATCTGGCGCGAGACGATCCGCGAGATGACCGGCGGGCGGGGTCCGGACGCGGTCATCGACGCCGTCGGGATGGAGGCGCACGGCTCCCCCGGCGCGTCGATGATGCAGCGCTTCGCCGCCCACCTGCCCGACGTCGTGGCCGAACCGATGATGAAGAAGGCCGGCGTGGACCGGCTCGCGGCGGTCTACTCCGCCATCGACATCGTCCGCCGCGGCGGCACCATCTCCTTGATCGGGGTGTACGGCGGGATGGCCGACCCGATGCCGATGATGACGCTGTTCGACAAGCAGATCCAGTTGCGGATGGGTCAGGCCAACGTGAAGAAGTGGGTCGACGACATCATGCCGCTGCTGAGCGAGGACGACCCGCTGGGCGTCGAGTCCTTCGCCACCCACCGGCTGCCCCTGGAGGAGGCTCCGCACGCGTACGAGATCTTCCAGAAGAAGCAGGACGGCGCGGTGAAGATCGTGCTCAAGCCCTGAACCTGGGGACTCCTGATCACCGGTGCCGGTCGGGCACGGTTCATGGTTCGATGACTGCGCACATCTCACCGCAGCCGGACGCTCCCGCGACGGCTGGACCAGAATCGGGGCCGAGCTTGCTGAAGTACTCCCTCATCCACCCGCCGTTGCTCGCCGCGCTGGCCGAGGCCGGGCACGGGTCGCAGGTGCTGCTCGCCGACGGGAACTACGCCTTCACCACGATCCGCCCGCCCCACGCGCCGGTGATCTACCTCAATCTGCGCCCCGGGATGCTCCGGGTGACCGACGTCCTGGAGCCGATCCTGGACGCGGTGAACATCGAGTCGGCCGCGGTGATGGACGCCTCCGACGGCGCGCCGGTGCCGGCGCACGACACCTACCGGGCGATGCTGGGGGATCAGGTGCCGGTGGAGAACCTGGAGCGCTTCGCCTTCTACGATGCGGTCCGCGCCCCGAGCGTGGCCTTCGTGGTGGCCACCGGAGATCAGGCGCTCTACGCCAACCTGCTGCTCACCCTCGGCGTGCGCTGACCCCGACGGCTCGCCGACCCCAGGGCAGGCGCAGTCACGGCAGCGGCAGGGTGTGGGCTCCGCGCCGGGCCTTGGTGGCCAGGTAGCCGGCGTTGCCGGCGGACAGGTGGACCCGGGTCGGCACCCGCTCGCTGACCACGATGCCGAGCCGGCCCAACTGCTGTTCCTTGTCCGGGTTGTTGGTCAGCAGAGCCACCCGCGGTACGCCGAGGGCCAGCAACATCTGGGCGGCGACGGTGTAGTCGCGCTCGTCCGACCCCGTGTCCGAGGGCGAGATTGGCTTCGTAGGTGTCCAGCCCGCCGTCCTGCAGCACGTAGGCGTCGAGCTTGTTGTAGAGCCCGATGCCGCGCCCCTCCTGGCGCAGGTAGAGCAGGTAGCCGCCGGCCTCGGCGATCCGCTCGACGGCCTCGCGCAACTGGGGGCCGCAGTCGCAGCGCAGGCTGCCGAAGGCGTCCCCGGTCAGGCACTCGCTGTGCGGGCGCACCAGCGGAGCGGGGGCCGGGACCGGTCGTGGCCCGGGCGGCCGGGCATGCCGGCCCAGGCCGAGGGCGACGTGTTCGAGGCCGTCGACCAGGCCGTCGAAGGTGAACGCCCGGGCGGCCGTGGCGTATCCGTCGGGGAAGCGCAGCGGCAGGCCGACGTGGGTACGGATGGTGGCGCGGGCCGGTTCGGTGGACATCAGGACTCCTCGCGGTCGGTCGGGCAGAACCGGGACGACAGGGCATAGCGCACCACGACGACGTCACCGAGTCGCTCCACCCCGGCCAGCGCCGCCCGCCGGCCGGGGTGCCACGGGAACGCGCCGTCGCCGACGAAGCGGCATGCGGCCGGGTCGCCGACGAAGACCGGAGCCACCGCCAGTCGCAGCTCGTCGGCGAGGGCCCGGGTGAGGACCTGGGTAGCCACGCTGCCTCCTCCCTCGACCATGAGCCGGCGCACGCCGCGCCGATACAGGTCCTCCCCGATCGCGGCTCAGCTCGGGCGACCGGCCGGCGTCGAGCACCGTGGCGACGGCACCGAGCCGGCCGCGGGTCGCCGACACCGCCCCGCTCGCGCAGTACACGAGCTTCTGCCCGTCACCGGCGGCGAAGAAGTGAGCGTCCGCCTCCAGCCGGCCGCCCGCGGTGACGGTGACCTTGAGGGGCGACGGCGGCTCGCCGCGGGCCACCCGGGCGCGTCGGCGGTCCGGTGAGCGGACCAGCAGCCGCGGGTTGTCGGAGCGGATGGTGGCCGCACCGACCAGGATGGCGTCGCAGCCCGCCCGCAGGGCGTCCACCCGGTCGAGGTCCTCGGCACTGGACAGCCGCAGCGGGCTTCCCGGGCCACCGTCCAGGTAGCCGTCGAGCGACATCGCGCAACTGAGCACGGTGTACGGCCGCTCAGCCACCGGTCGCGCCCTCCGACAGGGCAGCTGCCGCCGGCCAGCGACGCCGTAACGGGTGCCCAGGCGAGCACGGCGAGGCCCGGGAGCGTCGACGCCAGCGCGAGCACCCCGTACGCGGTGGCCGCGGCGAGGCCCTGGTCGGCGCCGAGCCCGGCGGCCGCGAAGGACCAGGCGGCCACCCCTTCCCGCGGACCCCAGCCCCCGAGGTTGGTCGGCACGCACATGGCGGCCAGGGCGAGCACCGCCAGCGGGACCAGTCGACCCGCGGGCGCGTTCACTCCGACCGCCTCGCGCGGCGAGCAGGAAGATGGCCAGGTGGCCGGCCACCACCACGGCCGAGGCCACGATCACCCCGGGCAGCACCCGCGGCGCCAGCAGGCCATGGCGGACGTCGCTCCGGGCGGCTGCGACCAACGCCGACCAGCGGGACAGGCGGCGCGTCGCGATCCCGATCACCGGGACGAGCAGGGCCGCGGCGACCAGGATCGCTGCCGCGACCGGCCACCAGGCCCGGACGGGCGACGGCAGCAGCGCGAGCACGGCGAACGCCAGCGCCAGGTGCACCACCTGGCCCGCGGCGCGTTCCCAGCCGACCGCCCGCAGCCCGCGGCTCAGGTCACCGGCCCGGCGGCCGTGCCCCACCCCGCGATGCACGTCGCCGAGCACGCCGCCGGGCAGCACGCTGTTGAGGAACTGCGATCGGTAGTACGCCGCCGTGGCCTCGCCCAGCCCGATGGGGACTCCGAGGCCGGAGGCCACCAGGCGCCAGCGCCAGGCGCCGGCGATCGTGGTCAGACCGGCGATGCCGACGGCCGCCGCCAGCGTCGGTCCGCTGACGCCGCGTACGCCGGCGAGAAAGGGACCCGCGCCCAGCTGCCAGGCGAGCGCGGCCAGGATGGCGATTCCTGCGGCAGCTCGCAGCACCGGCCCGATGCGGGCGCTGGGCGGCCGCTTCATCCGGCCACCGCCGCCAGCAGGTGCGCTATCCGGGCGGTGGTCTGCGACCAGTCGGGCAGGATCGCGCGCCGTGTCCTGGCGGCGACCCGCCACCGCTCGCGGAGCACCGGGTCGCTGAGCCAGCCGCGCAGCGCGCCGGCGAGCGCCAAGGGCTCCTCGGGAGGCAGCAGGAGGCCGGGCGGGGACGTTGCGGGACCGGCGGCGAGCGCCTCCGGCAGCCCTCCGACGTCGGCGGCGACCACCGGGAGCCCCCGGGCCAGGGCCTCGGTGACGACCATCCCGTAGGTCTCGGCGTAGGAGGGGTGGACCAACAGGTCGGCGGCCGCGTAGGCCCGGTCCAGGCCGTCTGCGGCGAGTGGGCCGGTGAAGCGCACCCGCTGCTCGATCCCGGCGTCGCGGGCCTGGCGCGCGCAGGAGGGCCACGAATGCCGGATCGCGGTCGAGCGTGCCGACGCAGTGCAGCGTCCACGGCAGTCCGGCGATCGTGGCGAGGGCGGAGAGCAGGGTCTGGTGGCCCTTCGGCGGGATGACCGCCGCCACGCAGAGCAATGCCCCTCCGGCAGAACTGCCCGGAGCGAGGACGGCGGGATCGGCGCCGGGGCGCGCGACCGACACCCGGGTCGGGTCGAGCCGGTACGCGTCGAGCAGGCGGCGGCGGGTCCACGCGCTGGTGGTGATGACCCCGGCCGCGGCGCGGAGCACGCCCGCCTCGCCCGACCGCAGCTCGCCTGATCCGCAGCCTCCGCGGCATCACGGCTGCCGGCCTGTTCGCCCAGCGGGGCGTGGACCAGCACCACCAGGCGCAACCGACGCGCCTGCGGGACCAGCACCGAGGGTGCGGCCGAGCCGATCAGCCCGTCCACGACGACCACGGAGCCGGCCGCGATGCCGGCCAGCTGCCCGGCCAGGTTCCGCTCCGCGGGCTCGTCCGGGTGGGGCCACGGTCCCGGAACCTGATGCTCGACCGTCAGCCAGCCGAGCCTTCCGAGGCCTTCGCAGATCCGGCGATCGTAGGTGTTGCCGCCACTGGGTCGACGCGGGTCGTCGATCATCGCCGGCACCATCACGTGCACGGTGGCCCGCCCGCTGCCGGCGACCGGGCCGGTGGTCACAGGTCCCGCTCGTAGCTGGCCCACGCCACCGGCGACTCGTGCAGCGTGACGGCGATCCCGGCGAGATCGTGGGCGCCCACGCCGAGCGCCCCGGCCGCGACCCGCTCGGCCAGCCGGTCGGCGATGGTCCGCGCCAGCACCTCGGTAGTGGTGTTCACCCCGGTGAAGGCGGGCTCGTCGTCGAGATTGCGGTAGTTCAGCTCGGCGAGCATTGCGGAGAGCTCGGCGGTGGCGCGGCCGATGTCGACCACGATCCCGTCAGCGTCCAGCGCAGCCCGGCGGAAGGTGGCGTCCACCACGAAAGTCGCGCCGTGCAGTCGCTGGGCCGGTCCGAACACCTCCCCGCGGAAGCTGTGGGCGACCATCATGTGGTCACGAACCGTCACGCTGTACATCGCTTCACCCCTCGTAGCTGATCAGGTGGCAGAGCGCCGGCAGGTCGCCCGACGCGAGCCGCGCCATCACCTCGGGCAACTCCTCGAACGGCGAGCTCCCGGTGATCAGAGCATCGAACGCGTCGTCGCGTACCAACTCCAGCGCCAAGGCCAGCCGATCCTCAGCCGTCCGGCTGCCTCGGCGCGCGGTCGCCACCCGTCCGACCTGGCTCGCGCGCAGGCCGAGCCGGCCGCTGTGGAAGGCACCGCCGAGGGAGAGGGTGACCTCGGTGTCGCCGTACCAGCTGAGCTCGAGGACCGTCCCCTCGGCGGCGAGCAGCTCCAGGCAGCGCTGCAGCCCCGCCGCGCTGGCACTGGCGTGCACGACGAGGTCCTGGCCTCCAGCCGCAGCATCGGGGGTGGCGAACCCCACTCCGAGCAGGTTCGCGACCGTCTCCCGGGCTGGGTCGACGTCGACCAGGGTGACCCGGGTGCCCGGGATCTGGACCAGCAGGCGGGCGACGCAGCATCCGACCATGCCGCCGCCCACCACCGAGATCCGATCGCCCACCAAGGGTGCGGCATCCCACAACGCGTTGACCGCCGTCTCGACGGTGCCGGCGAGCACCGCCCGACCGGGCGGCACCCCGTCCGGCACCACCAGGACCGACCGGGCCGGGACCACGTACGCGGTCTGGTGCGGGTAGAGGCAGAACACGGTCCGACCGAGCAGCTCGGGCGGCCCCTGTTCGACCAGGCCGCAGTTGAGGTAGCCGTACTTCACCGGACCGGGGAAGCTGCCTTCCTGGAAGGGCGCCCGCATCGCCGCGTACTGGCTGGCCGGCACGCCGCCGCGGAAGACCAGCGTCTCGGTGCCGCGACTGATGCCTGAGGCCAGCGTGCGGACCAGTACGTCGTCGGGGCCGGGCGTGGGCAGCAGAACGGTCCGAATCTCGGCGATCCCCGGCTCGCGCAGCCAGTAGGCACGCGCCGTCCCGGCCGCGCCCCCGTCCGACCCTGCCCCGATCCTCACCGTCGTCCCATCCGATCGCTCCAGCACCACCCTTAGGAGGGTGGTATCGAGTCGCCGGCGATGTAACCCCCGGCGTTCGCCGTCCATCGGCTGCGCGAGAGTGTCCGGCATGCGGATGCCCGGCCGGCGAGCAACGGTCTTTCGCGTGCCCGGCCTGAGGCTGACCGCGCGCCGGCTGAATCGCGCCACGCTCGATCGCCAGTTGCTGCTGCGCCGCGAGGCGGTGGGGGTGGTCGAGGCGGTGCACCGCGTGGTCGGGTTGCAGGCGCAGGAGGCGGCGTCGCCGTACGTCGCCCTGTGGAACCGGGTGCACGCGTTCGATCCGGCCGACCTCGACCGCGCGTTCGCCGAGCGCGCCGTGGTCAAGGCCTCGCTGATGCGGATCACCCTGCACGCGGTGGATGCGGTGGACTACCCGAGCTTTCACCAGGCCATGCAGCACCCGTTGCGGTCCTCGTGCCTGAACGACCGGCGCTTCACCTCCACCGGACTGACCAGCGCCGAGGCCGACGCGCTGGTGCCGGAGGTGCTGGCCTACGCCGCCACGCCGCGGAGCAACGCCGACGTCGAGGCACTGCTGACGCCTCTGTTGGGCCCGTCCGCGCGCCGGATGTGGTGGGCGCTGCGCCGCTTCGCCCCGTTCGTGCACGCGCCCACCGGTGGCCCGTGGACGTTCGGGCCGCGGCCGAGCTACGTCGCGGCGCCCCCGTCCAGGGTGCAACCCGCGTCGGAGGAGGCCATCGCGCGGCTGGTGCGGCGCTGTCTGGAGGGTTTCGGCCCTGCCTCGGTCGCCGACCTCACCCAGCTCACCCTGCTCCGCCGGCCGGTGGTGCGCGGGGCGCTGCAGCGGCTGGCCGGTGAGCTGGCCGAGTATGCCGGCCCCGCGGGCGAAGAGCTCTTCGACGTCACGGAAGGGTTCCTGCCGGAGGAGGAGACCCCTGCCCAGCCGCGCCTGCTGGGCATGTGGGACAGCATCCTGCTGGCCTACGCCGACCGCAGCCGGGTCATCCCGACCGACTACCGGCCCCTGGTCACCCGGCGCAACGGCGACGTCCTCCCCACGCTGCTGGTGGACGGGTACGTCGCCGGGGTGTGGCGGCCGGTGCCCGCCGGCATCGAGGCGACCGCGTTCGGTCCGCTCGACCCCGACAGCTGGGCCGGGTTGGAGGCCGAGGCGCGCGGCCTGGTCACCTTCCTGGCCGGCCGCGAGTCGTCGATCTACCGCCGGTACGCGCACTGGTGGGATTCCCTCCCGGCCCACGAGGTGCGCCTGCTCGCCGGCTGACGCGCTGATGCCCTTCCCCGTATGGGCAGGCTCGTCGGCGCGCTCGTCGGCGACCGCCAGCCGCACAGCCAGGCGGCGGCGTGGACCCGGTACCGGGGAACCCCGCGGGGGTGCCGCAGACTTCCCAGGCAGGCGACGACCCGCGGAGCGCCCGTCCGGGGGGTCGTGGAGGATTCCGAGCATGGAGGAGGCAGCGATGCAGGACCGGCCCACGGTGATCGTCTTCGACGTCAACGAGACCCTGTCCGACACGGCGGGTCTGGCTGGCAGCTTCACCGAGGTGGGTGCGCCCGGACACCTCGTGGCTGATGTGGTTGGCCGAGTTGCTCCGGGACGGGTTCGCGCTGACCTCGACGCGGACAACGTCGCCTTCGGAACCATCGCGGCTCCCTGCTGGAGGCGACGCTGGACGGTGTCGAGCTGAAACGGCCCCTGGACCAGGCGAAGCAGTACCTGATGGGAAGCTTCGCCCGGCTGCCGCTGCATGCCGACGTCGTACCGGGCCTGACCAGCCTGGCCGACGCCGGCTTTCGGCTGGTGACGCTGAGCAACGGCTTCGCCGCAGTGGCGGAGGCGCTGTTCGACGCGGGCCGGGGTGACGCAGGTGTTCGAGCGACTGCTCTCGGTGGAGCAGGCGCCGGTGTGGAAGCCGGGTGCCCGTCCTACCGCTGGGCGGCGGAGGTGTGCGAGTCGACGTGGCCGACATGATGCTGGTGGCGGTCCACCCCTGGGACATCCACGGGGCCGTACGAGCCGGTCTGCGAACGGCTTTCGTCAACCGCGGCGAGCGCGCGTACCCGTCCTACTTCGCACCGGCCGAACTCACCGTGCGCTCGCTGACCGACCTGGCCCGACAGTGGGGTTGAGTTGCTCGACACCCCGGTCCGGCGATGGCTCGACCCGGTACTGAGCCGGGTCGCGCGCCACCTGGACCGGGCCTGGATCACCCCGAACCGGCTCACCCTGGCCGGAGCAGTCCTCGGCCTGGGGTCAGCGGCGGCGGCGGCGACCGGTCACTGGTGGTGGGCGCTGCTGCTGTGGCTCACCTCTCGCGCGGCCGACGGCCTGGACGGGCCCCTGGCTCGCCGTCGCGGTGGGGAACCGGAACCGCCGCTGGCGGGTTCCTGGACATCTGCGCCGACTTCGCGGTGTACGGCGCGACCGTGGTGGGGGTGGCTATCGGAGCGACGGCGGGCTGGGACGCGCCGTGGTGGCCGTTCCTGCTGGTGCTGCTCACCTACTACGTCAACGGGACGGTCTTTCTGGCCTTCTCCTCGATCGCCGAGCGGAGCGGACGGCGTCTCGGTGACCGTCGCGTGCGCGACAAGAACGGCCGGCCCCGTCGGGCCGTGCTCGACGACGGCCGGTCGCTGTCCTTCCTGCGCACCCTGGCCGGCGGGACCGAGACGATCCTGGTGCACAGCGCCTGGCTGATCCTCCCGTTCTGGGCGGCTCCGATCGCCGCCGGCTGGGCGATCGTGGTCGCCATCAGCGCCGTTCAGCGGATCGTGATCGGGTACCGGCTGCTGCGCTGAGCCGGCACCTTCGGGGGGAGCCCGCGTCGTTCAGCCGCGCCGCCGGCTCAGACCCTGACCACGTGGCGCGAGGCCAGCGGGATCTCGATGCCGACGGTGCTGCCGAACCTCGGCGCCAGTCCGGCCGCCACCTCGGCGTGCAACGTGACCGCGCCGACACGGAGGTCGATCTCGCGGCGGGCACCGAGCTGGCGGCTGGCGGTGACCTGTCCGAGCAGCGTGCTCGCGGCGGGGTCCAGCAGCTGAATGGCTTCCTGGCGGGCGACGAGCAGGCCGGGTCCATCCGGTGTGCCCAGGTCGGGCGAGAGCGCCAACGAGCCGAGATCGGAGTGGTGCCGGCCGGCGCGTACCGTGCCGGGAATCGCGTTCCTGCCGCCCATCAGGTCGTGCACCAGCCGGCTGCGGGGCCGCGAATAGAGCTGGTCGACCGTGCCGTGCTGGAGCAGCTCGCCCCGCTGGAGCACGGCGATGGTGTCGGCGAGGGCGGCCGCCTCCCGCTGGTCGTGGGTGACCAGCACGATGGTCGGGTTCAGATCCTCCCGGATGTGCTGCAGGAGTTGGTGCATGGAGTCGCGCAGCGCGGCGTCCAGGGCACTGAACGGCTCGTCGAGGAGCAGCACGTGCGGCTCAGCGGCGAGGGCTCGGGCGAGCGCGACGCGCTGTTGCTGCCCGCCGGACAGCTGGTGGGACGCCCGCGTGGCGTACGGGCCGAGCTCGACGAGTTCGAGGAATCGGCGTGCATCCCGGCGTGCCGCGGCCACGGACCGCCCGGCCACCCGGGGCGCGAAGGCGACGTTGTCGAGCACGGACAGGTGCGGGAACAGCAGCGGCCGCTGGAACACCATCGCCATCCGGCGCGCCTCCGGTGGCAGCGGTGCGAGGTCGGTCCCGTCGAGGACGATCGAACCTGCCGTCGGCGCGTCGAGACCGGCGATCAGCCGGAGCACGGTGCTCTTGCCCGCTCCTGAGGGCCCGACGATGGCGGTGCAGGAACCCGAGCGCACCTCCAGGGTGAGCCCGTTCAGGGCCGGTCGGACCGCGTGCGGGTGGCTGCGGGTCAGCTCGATGAGTACGAGGTGGTCTCTCACGTGGTCACCTGTCCTGGGCGGAGTCGTCTAAGCAGGACCGTAGAAGGCCAGCGGCGGCAGCAGGCCGGCCAGCGCCAGCACGGCCACCACCGACTCGTTGCCGACGTCTGCGGCGTACGCGGCGAGCAGGACGGGCACCGTGACGAATCTGCCCGGCGCCGACGATCACGGTGACCATGTAGTCGCTCCACCCGACTGAAGGAAGGCCAGGAACGCGGGCCCGGGCCAGCGACGGGGCCAGCATCGGCAGCTGGACCCGCCGAGAACGCGACGCGGGTGGCTGGTGCCCAGGGTGCGCGCCTCCTCGGCGTAGAGCGGGTCGTGCGCCGATCCGGCCAGTCAGAGCAGGTAGGTGGTGTAGGGCAGCGCGATTGCGGCCGAGGATGACCGTCAGACCGGCGAGCGCCGGGACGTCGGCCCGCAGGATCACGGTGTCGAGGCCGAGCGCGACCGCGAAGGGCGGCAGCGCGAGCGGCGCCAGCAGGATCAGCGCGGTCGCCCGCGGAAACCAGGGCCGGCCGCGGGCCAGCGCGAACCCGGCTAGCGCGCCCATGGGAGCTGGCCACGCCGGCCACGAGCAGGCCGAGGATCGCCGACCGGAACGAACGCAGACCGTACCTGCCGCTGGCCACTGCACGCCTGACACCTACCCGTAGGCCGCACTCCTGCGGCAGCACGGTCGGCCCTGTCCAGCGCTCTGCGCCCTCCTACAGGGCGAGCGGCACCAGGGGCAGCAGGAAACAGATACCGAGCAGTGCGGCGGCCGCAGCCGGCAGTGCCTCGGTGCCGGGCGGGCGTGGTCCGTATTACCCGCGTCCGGGTGCCGCGACGAAGGGCGATGAGGGCCGCGACGAGGACGAGCAGGCAGAGGCCACTGGTGGCCACCGCCACGGCACTGCCGGCGGGTCGCAGCGCCAACTGGTTCGAGGAGGCCAGCCGGACCGCGAGCACCGCCAGCGGTTCGGGGTGGCTGCGGCCGAGGACCAGCGCCACCTCGTACGAGCCGAGCACGTAGACGTAGCTGATCGCCGAGGCGGCCAGGAGCGGCGGCCGGGCCAGCAGCCAGGTGACCAGCCGGAAGCGCTGTGAGCGCCTGGCCCCCAGGGTGGCCGCGATCTCGGCGTAGGACTCGGCCCGGGTGGCCAGCGTCGCGGCCACCACCAGGCCGATGAAGGCGCTCTCCTTCCAGGCGAACTCGGCGACGACAGCCCCCCACCAGCGGCCGGCCACGAAGTCGGGCCAGCCGTCCGGAGCCACGCCGAGGAGCCGGGGGAGGAAGCCGTGTCGGACAGCAGCAGCCCGATGCTGGCGGCGCCGATCAGGTGCGGCACGGGAATGGTGAGCTTGCTGAGCACGGAGACTGCCCGGCTGCTGCCCACGATCGCGAGGGCGGTGGCCAGGCCCACGACCGCACCGATCACGGTGGAGGCACTGGCCACTGCGAGCGAGACGAGCAGCGAGCTCGGCAGGTCCGGCGCCACCCGCCGGAATGCGGCCGCGTCGAGCGCCGGCGCTCCCACCCACGGCATCAGCCCGACACTCTGCAGGATCGCCGCTCCCAGCCCCCCGCCGACCACCGCCACCGCCAGCAGCACGGCGGGCACCGCGGCCGCGCGGCGGACCGAGGCCCGGGCGTCGCCGGTCACGGCGCGCCGAGCACGTTGCGGCGCCATCCCTCGTCGAGCGCCCCCACCCAGCCGGCCGCCAGCTCGGCGTGCGCGTCGCGGGACAGTTGCTCGTAGGAGGGTACGACGCCGGACCGGCCCGCCGCGGCCAATGCGGACCGGTCGGCGGGGGACAGTCGGACCGGGTCGATGGCGGGGAACTGGCCCCACACCTCGGTTCGGGCCTTGGCGATCTGCTGCTCGGGCGACAGGGCGAGGTTCGCGATGACCTGGGCTCCGGCGGCGTGCCCGGAGGTCGACGGGATGGCCAGGAAGGAGGCGTTGCCGACGCTGCCGTCGGCGAGGGCGAGCACGCGGGTCCCGGACGGATAGGTGCCGTTGGTGACCAATTCGGTCAGCGTGGCCGGCCCGTATGTCATGGTCAGGTCGACCTCCCCGGACGCGTACAGCCGGTTGAGCGCCGCCGAGGTCTGTGGGTAGGTCTCACCGCGCCGCCACAGCGACGGCGCCACGTCGTTGAGCCGTGCGTGCAGTGCGGGGGTGAGCCGGTCGTACGCGGCCTCGTCGAACTCCACCGGCACCTGTGCCGGGCCGCCCGAGACGGAGGTGAGGCACCTCGCGCACGAACACCGAGCCGGTGAAATCCGGCGGGGCGGGGTAGGTGAACCGGCCGGGATCGGCCTGCGCCCAGTCGAGCACCCCGGCCAGGGTGCGCGGGGGATCCGGGATGGCGTCGGCGTTGTAGACCAAGGTGAACTGGGCCTTGTGCCACGGCGACTCGCAGTCCTCCACCGGGGTGCCGAAGTCGGCGCGCAGCATCGGGTCGTCGGGATCCAGCAGGGCGGCGTGGGGGAGTTGCGACGGCCACCCGCACAGCCAGGCGCCGGCCTGCTGACCCGTCGCGAAGTTGTCCCCTTGTCACCCACACCAGATCGACCGAGCCGTCGGTGACGCCGGCCCGACGTTCGGTCAGCACCTTGTTCAAGGCGTCGGCGGTGCTGGCTACCGGCACGCGCCGGAGCGTGACGCCCTCGGCGGCCGCCGCAGGGGCGAGCACGGTGTCGACGTAGCGGTTGCCCTGCTCGTCTCCGCCGTACATCCACATCGACACGGTCTGCCCCTCTCGCCTCCTCACCGACGGCGGCCCAGTCGAGGTGGACGCGACCGGCGGAGCGCCGGGTGCCGTGCAGGCGGTCAGGATGAGCGTCACGGCAACTGCACCCATCCCAGCCGTCGGCAACCGCCCGGTCGTGGACCGGCGCTGGAGCGGGTTCGGACTGCAATCATGGGCTGCTCTCGTGATCGGGTGAGACTGGTCGCGCTGGTTCGACGGACCGAGCGAGCGGCGGACCTGCTCACCTGGATCCGTACCTGGGAACACCGCGAGGGTGGCGCAGACTTCCCGGACGAGGCGACGACTCCCCGTCGACCCATTCCGGGAGGGGCGTTGCCCCAAGACTCGCGACCTTGCTCCTTCTGCTGGCACCTTGCTCCCCTTGCCGAGGGAGCAACGAGTAGGTAGCTGGAGCAACGTGTAGCGAACGGGAGCAACATGATCCGGTCGGCATCCGCATGACGCAACTCGACCAGCGCTAGCCGAGGCGGCGGCGCTGGAGGGCGCGCAGGACGGCGACTCCGGCCCGCACTACCGGTTGGCGGAGTTGGTGCCGGGTGTCGGCGATGGCGGCGTTCCACAGCCCGTCGCTGAAGGTCGGGTAGGGGTGGGTGGTGGCCGCGAGAGCCTGGGTCCGGAGCCCGTTCTGGATGGCCAAGGTGGCCTCGCCGATGTCTCACCGGCGCGGGGCCCGACGATGGTGGCCCCGATGATCCGGCTGCGGCGATCCAGCACCAGGGTCGAGTATCCCCGGGTGTCGCCCTCGGCGATCGCCCGGTCGACGTCGTCGTGGTGCACGGTGACGGTCCCAGACCCTTCGCTTCCGCGCTCGCCGACGGAACACCGACCGCGGCCACCTCGGGGCTGGTGAAGGTGACGCGCGGCATGACCAGGCTCGCGGTACTGCGCCGCAACCCCAGGATCGCGTTCGTCGCCGCCATGCTGGCGTGCATGCCGGCGGTGTGGGTGAAGGGCGGATGCCCGGTCAGATCGCCGGCTGCCCAGACGCGCCGGTTGGTGGTCCGCAGGGTGTGGTCCACCGACACCATTCCGGACTGAGTCAGGTCCACGCCCGCGCGATCCAGGCCCAGACCGGCCGTACGGGGGTACGGCCGACCGCAACCAGCAACACGTCGTACGCGATGGCGGTCTCGTCGTCGAGGATGACCGCGTCGGCGCGGACGCGGGTCACCGGCCGGCCCAGCCGTACGTCCACCTGGTCGGCCAGCAGCGACTCGAGCACGATCTGCGCGGCGGCCGGATCCTCGCGGGTGAGCAGGCGATCCGCCGCTTCGACGATCGTGACCTCGGCCCCCAGTCGAGCGAACGCCTGGCCCAGTTCGCAACCGATGCTTCCGCCGCCGAGAACGACCAACCGGGCCGGGAGGTGACGGAGGGACCACACGGTGTCGCTGGTCAGGTAGGCGACGTCGCCCAGCCCGTGGACGGGCGGCACCAGGGGCTTCGATCCGGTGGCGAGGAGCGCCCGCTGGAACCGCAACGGCCTGCCATCGATCTCGATGCTCTCGGGTCCGGTGAACGTCGCCGTTCCGGTCAGCACCCTGACCCCGGCCGACTCCAGCGCCTCGACCGAGTCCACCGGTGCGATGGTGGCGATGGCGCCCTGCACACGCGCCATCACCCGCGCGAAGTCCAGCTCCAGGTCTGGTACGGCGCTCGACGACGTGTCCGCGACCGCGCGTCCGGCGTTCGCGTGCCGGTGGGCTGCGGAGAGCAGGGTCTTCGACGGGACGCAGCCGGTCCACAGACAGTCGCCCCCGGAGCGCCTTGTTCGACCAGCACGACCTCGGCGCCCAGGCTGGCAGCGGTTTTCGCGCCCACGATGCCCGCGGTCCCCCCGCCGACCACGACCAGGTCCCGGGCGGCCCTGGCGGCTCCGCGACCTCATCGAAGGTCGCCGTCCACGATCTGATCGACCACCGTGTGCAGGCGCGCCACCGAGCGGGCATCGGGCATCCGGCGTGCCGCCCACCGGCTCAGCGCGGTATCGAGGTGACGGTAGTCCTCGGCGACCCGGGTGCACTTCCCACAGGTGGCCAGGTGGGCCTCCAGCCGGCGCACCTCGGCCGGCCTGAGTGGTCCGACGGGTCGGCATCGAGATAGCGCTGGACCCGGCGAGCCGACCAGTGGCAGGTCACCAGCCTCGCAAGCCACGAGATCATGACGGGTCCCCCTCGGTGGGTGTGATCGGTGCTGTGGGATACACGGGGCGGCGTCGTGCCCCGACGGCCGGCGAAGGGTCCCGCTCGCGAGCCGGTCGTCGTCCGGTTTCGTGGTCATGCACGTACGCGCGAACCCGGACCGACCGGCTCAGTCGAGACATCACCGTGCCTACCGGCACCTGAAGCACCTCGGCCGCCTCCGCGTAGGTCAACTGGTCGACGTCGACGAGCAGGAGGACGTCCGGAAGCGGACGTCAAGCCCGTTCACCGCCCGCTCCAGAACGTCGGGGAGGTAGGGCTTCAGCGCCTCGTCCTCCGGACCGTCGGGCGGAAGGGTGGCGAACGCCGGTCTGGCGTGCGACAGGATCGCCGGGTCGGCCACGACGGACGGCCGCTGCCGCCGGTGCATGTTGATGTTGGTGTTCCGCAGGATGGTGAACAGCCAGGCCCGTGGGTGCCGGCCGTCGAACCGGTCCACGCTGCGCCACGCGCGAATCAGCGTCTCCTGGACCAGGTCCTCGGCATCGCCGGAGGAGCCGGTGAGCGTGCGGGCGACTCGCAGGAGCACCTCGAGCTCAGGTTCCACGTACGTGCGGAAGGCGGTCGCCTGGCGGGCGCGCAGCTCTGCGTCAGGTGTCTCCACGCCAGGGGAACACCCGCCGACCGCCTGGATGTTCCCGGCGCGCGTGCCCCTGCTCGATCGCGGTTGCCGCTAGAGCAGGTTCGCGGCCGGCTCACCGGTCCGGATCTGGATGTGCCCGGCACGTGCGGAGGCGGCCTGCACTCGGGCGCAGTCACGCTCCAGCGCTGACCACGGCCGGGCGTGGATGTCGGATCCGCCGAGCCGGCAGGCCAGTCGGGCCAGCCAGCCCAGCAGCGCAGCCGGTCCCTCCGGGGGCGCATGTCGACGACGCACAGCCGTGCCGCCGGGCCGGCGACCGCCAGCATCGTGGCCTGCCCTCTGCCAGTCCTGCATCAGGAGAGCGCGTACGTCGCCAGTACGGCATCTGCGCGGCTGCCGAGCACAGCGATCACCGCATCCGGCGCGACGGTGGTGGCGTCTGCCTGCAGCAGGTCGACGTTGGCCCAGCCCCGGCGATCGGCGCGGCGCCTCGCCTGACTCAGCATGTCAGCGCTGGCGTCGAGGCCGACGAGGCGACCGGTCGCTCCGATGGCGTCCTGGATCAGCGGGAAGTTGAGACCCGTTCCGCAGCCGATGTCGATCACGGTGTCCCCCTCGTGCAGCCCGAGTTGGGCGATGCCGATCCGCCGACCCGCGCGATAGACCGGCTCGGCTGAGATCAGGTCGTACCAACGGGCACCCGCCGCGTACCGCTCGCTTCGTGTCATCCCTCAGCCTCCGACGGCCGGGAGCGGTGTCCGCGGCGTCGCAGCAGTCGCCGCCCCGCCAGAACGCTGAGCAGGACCAGGACGACACCGGCGCCCACGACCAGCCCGTAATCCCCCGAGGCGATGCCCGAACCGAGCGCCACGTAGCTGAGCGTGCCGGGGATGATTCCGACCGCGGTGCCCAACGCGTAGTCGCGGCGCCGGACGGTCGACAGGCCGGCGGTGTAGTTGATCACCGTGAACGGGATGAGCGGGATCAGGCGGACCGTGATCACTGCGAGCAGGCCTCGGCGGGCCAGCACCCGCTCGATTCGCTCGATGCGCGTGCCGGTCAGCCGTTCGACCGCCCCGCGTCCCAGAGCACGCCCAATGATGAACGCGACTGCGGCACCGAGCAACGCCGCGATGTAGACGAGAGTGGCGGCGGTGCCGAAGCCGAACGCGACACCGGCCGCCGCCGACAGCACCCCCTTCGGCACCGGGGCCAGGGTGATCAGTGCGTAGCCCAGCACGAAGAGGACCGGTCCCCACACTCCCGACTGACGCATCGCCACCTGGATGGCCTCGGTGTCGGGCAGACCGACGACCCGCCAGGCGATGACGCCACCCAGCAGGAGCGCGATCAGCAGCGTCGCCCTGATCCAGATGGCCCGTTCCGGCCGCGCCCCCGGCCGCGCCGGCTGGGTCGAGGGCGCCGGCCCGGAACTGCTCAGTGCGCTGACGGGGAGGGCTTCTCGGAGACCTTCACACCCCGCCAGAACGCGACCCGGTCACGGATCTGCTCGGCGGCCGGCTTCGGGGAGGGGTAGGTCCAGGCGGCGTCGGAGTTGCGCTGACCGTCCACGACCACGCTGAGGTAGCTGGCCTTGCCCTTCCACGGACAGGTGCTCGTGGTCGAGCTGTCGTCGAAGAAATCCGGTTTCAGCGCGGAGCGGGGAAAGTACGCATTCCCCTCGACCCGGACGATCTCGTCAGCTTCGGCCTCGGCGATGACGGTTCCGTTCCAATGAGCCTGGTAGACCATGCGTTCCTCCTCGGTGGGCGCGTCGTACGCCCCGCGTCGTTGCTCAGGCAACCCCGCGAGTGTGCCTGACCCTTCCCAACGGGAGGCGCCCCCACTGAACCCGCGCCATGGCGAGGTGGGCGGAATGCCCGCGTGCGGCCACCGGGTTGCCCAAAGCAGCGCCGGACGTAGGACAGGAGGTCGGGCGTAACGTCATGGAGAACACCACGATCGGAGAACCCTCATGGCTGACCCTGCCGACGGCGACGACTTCGACGTGATCGTGATCGGGATGGGACCTGGTGGCGAAGCGACCGCCGGCGCTCTCGCCGAGGCCGGGCTGTCCGTGCTGGGCGTCGACGAGCACCTGGTCGGCGGCGAATGCCCCTACTACGGGTGCGTCCCGTCCAAGATGATGATCCGGGCCGGGAACGCGCTGGCCGAGGCCCGCCGCGTCGGTCGGCTCAGCGGCCACGCCGAGGTGCGCGCCGACTTCGCCCCGGTCGCCGCGCGGATCCGGGCCGAAGCCACCGACGACTGGGACGACCAGGTGGCGGTGGACCGCTTCGTCGGCAAGGGCGGACACTTCGTACGCGGTGCCGGCCGGCTCACTGGCCCGAAGACCGTCGCCGTCGGCCCCGACACCTTCTCGGCCCGGCGCGCGGTCGTCCTCAGCACCGGTACGAGCCCCGCCGTACTGCCGATCCCCGGCCTGGACCAGACGCCCTTCTGGACCAACCGGGACGTCGTCAAGGCCACCGAGGCGCCGGAGTCGATGATCGTGTTCGGCGCGGGCGCGATCGGGCTGGAGCTAGCCCAGGCCTTCGCGCGCTTCGGCACCCGCATCGACGTCGTCGAGTCGGCCGACCGGATCCTGCCCGGTGACGAGCCGGAGGCGAGCGAGATCGTGGCGGCCGTCCTGGCCGCTGAGGGCCTCGCGCTGCACACCGCCCGGAAGGCGACCGCGGTCAGCTACGACGGCCGGCGGTTCCGCGTCACCCTGGACGGCACGGGGTTGGACGGCACGGGGTTGGACGGCACGGGGCTGGAGGCGGAGCGGCTGCTCGTCGCCGCCGGCCGGCGGATGAACCTGACCGGGCTCGGTCTGGCAACGATCGGGCTGGACGAGCAGGTCCGGCACCTTGATCCGGATCCCCAGATGAAGATCGCCGACGGCGTGTACGCGATCGGCGACATCACCGGCAAGGGCGCGTTCACCCACATGTCGATGTACCAGTCCGACATCGCTGTACGGTCGATCCTCGGCGAACCCGGTCCCGGCGCCGCCTACCACGCCGTGCCGCGGGTGACCTTCACCGATCCCGAGGTCGGGGTGGTCGGGCTGACCCAGCAGCAGGCCGAGGAGAGCGGCATCCAGGTTCGGGTCGGACTGGCGAAGGTTCCCTCGACGGCGCGCGGCTGGATCCACAAGGCGGGCAATGAGGGCATCATCAAGCTCGTCGAGGACACCGAGCGGGGCATCCTGGTCGGTGCGACCTCGGTGGGTCCGCACGGTGGTGAGGTGCTGGGCGCGCTTGCGGTGGCGGTGGCGGCCCGGGTGCCCGTACGCGAACTCCAGCAGATGATCTGGGCCTACCCGACCTTCCACCGCGGGATCGAGGACGCGCTGCGTCAACTTTCGCGGTGAGGATGAGCCTGATCAGCGGAGAACGGTGAGCGGCAGCAACCTCCGCAGCTGCTGATTCTCTGCCGGGTCGAGCACGCTGTGCTGGACGCAGGCGGGGATGAGCCGGCCCGTCTCGGGATGCGCCATCGCGTACACGCAGGCCTGCAGCCGTTCCTGGGTCGCGAGGAGCTTCGGGTCGTCAGCCTGGATGCCCGCCTCGAGCAACTCCCAGGCGGGCCGGACGTCCTCGGCGTTCATGAAGTGGTGCACCACGAAGGTCAACGGTGCGACCCGCCGCCGCGCCGCCGCCGTGACGAGGGACCGCAGCCCGCCCACTCGGCGGACCAGCCGGCGCACGTAGCGACTGCCGAGCAGCCAGACCGACGGGTGCTCGACCACGCAGCGGAGCAGTTTCAGGACCACGAGCCAGCGCGGGGTGCCCACGAAGTCCATGCCACCCAGGTGGGCGTAGAACCAGTCGCGAGCCTCGAGGTCGCCCGGCTCACCGGGATCGAGGAAGTCGTACCAGCGCCCGTCGACGGTCAGCCCGAACGCCGTGCGGTTGCAGCGCGGGTCGCCGATCTGCACCGCCTGCCACGCCACGTCGTCCCCGACGCCGGCCTCGATCTGCTTCCAGACGTCGTCGATGGTCGCCTCGTCGAGGTCGTCGCTCCAGCGGCGGTCGTCACCGATCCGGGCAGCGGGCTGGAACGACATCATCGAATACCCCAACGCCGGCACGGCGGCGACGGTGTCGGCGACCTCGGGCAGGTTCTGCGGGGTGACGGTCATCGAGTGGGCCAGATAGGACCGGACCCCGTACGCGCGCCGAAGCGGGCCGAACATCGCCGCGAACCTGGCCCGGTACGGGTTCAGCTCGGCTTCCGAGCGCGGCCGGGGAATGCCCCGGCGCCCGCGCATCAGCGAGTCGAAGTGGGCGGCGAAGCTGACCCTGCGGAGCCTCCGGCGGCCGTCCGGACCTAACACCAGCGCGCGCAGGTAGTCGCTGTCGAAGTCGCCGTGGGTCATCGACATCGGCTCCCGTCCGTACGCGCGCATGGCCAGCAGCGCCGCCGCGTGCGCGTCAGGGCTGAGCAGCGACACCTCGCCACCGATCAGCTGGGCGTTGCCGTGGGGGCCGCGCTGCTGGCGCAGGAAGGCCATCTGCCGGGTGACCTCGGCGACGGTGTGTTCGCCGTCGACCCGTACCTTGTTGGCGTCCGCGGAGTGGTAGCACGGCGAGCAGGTCAGGTTGCACTTGGGGAAGACGCCGTGGGTTCCCTCGCAGCCCACCGCGTGGCGGCCCACGGACTGCGCCGGTGTGCGGATGCCTGGGGGAAGCTCGTCCCAGCGCCGGCGCAGGGCCGCCGCCGTCTCCGGGTCGGCGGGCCGCGTCGCCACCTCCCAGCGGCGGAGCAGCCGGAGGACTCTCATGGTCACATCACCACGGTCAGGCGCCGGCAGCGCGGCGGTCGGGGTCCGCCCGGTCAGGTCCGGCGCGTCGTCGATAGCTCGCTTCATGGCTGGGGAACCGTTTGACCCGGTGGAACCCTTCCCGGGCGGTGGTGGCGCGGTGGTGGCGCGGTGGGATCCGCCGGAGTTTCCGCGACCGGGTCCGGGGGGTCCACGCCACTCCTAGGCCGCGGGAACGAGGAAGTAGCGCAACCAGAGGTACGGCGCGGCGATCACGATGGTGATGAGGGTGACGATGGCGCCCTTGCGAGTGAACTCCCAGAACGAGATCGGGTGACCGGACCGCTTGGCGATGCCGAGCACGACCACGTTGGCGCTGGCGCCGATGGCGGTCAGGTTGCCGCCGAAGTCCGCGCCCAGCGCGAGGGACCACCACAGCGCCTCGGCCTGTACCGGGTCGCTGACCTGCGCCACCAGGTTGGACACCAGAGGGCTCATCGTGGCCACGTACGGGATGTTGTCGACGATGCCGGACAGAACGGCCGATCCGCCCAGGAGCAGCAGCGCCGCGGTCAGCGGGTCGCCCCCGGTGGTCTCGGTGATCAGTTCCGCGAGGCGGTCGATGACACCGGACTTGATGAGCGCGCCGACCATGATGAAGAGCCCGGCGAAGAAGAGCAGGGTCTCCCACTCGACCGCCGCCATGTAGTCGCGGGGCTTGAGCTGAGTGATCAGCACCATCACCCCCGCCCCGAGCAGCGCGACCACCGAGGCCTCGATGTTCAGCAGCGAGTGCAACACGAAGCCGGCGAACACCAGGGTCAGTACGGCCCCGCACTTGATCAGCAGGCGCGGGTCGTTGATCGCCTCGCGCTCGTTCAGGGACATGACCTCGGCCTTGCGCTCCTCGGAGACCTGGAACGATCCGCGGAAGAGCAGGGGCAGGATGGCCATGTAGACGATCAGCTCGAGCACCACGATCGGTCCCATGTTGATGAGGAAGTCGTTGAACTCCAGGCCCGCCCGGCTGCCGATGATGATGTTCGGCGGGTCCCCGATCAGGGTCGCCGCGCCGCCGATGTTGGACGACAGGACCTCGGCGATCAGGAAGGGCACCGGCCGGATGTCGAGCCGATCGCAGACCAGCAGGGTCACCGGAGCCATCAGCAGCACGGTGGTGACGTTGTCCAGGAACGCCGACGCGACCGCGGTGACCAGGACCAGCAGGACCATCACCCGTAGCGGCGAGCCCTTGGCCCGCTTCGTCGCCCAGATCGCCAGGAACTCGAAGACCCCGGTCTTGCGGAGCACGCTGACGATGATCATCATGCCCAGCAGAAGGAAGATGACGTTCCAGTCGACGCCGGTCTCGTGGGAGTAGAACGCCTCCTCTGCCGACATCACGCCGAGGGCGAGCAGGATGCCGGCACCGGTGAGGGCGGTCACCACCTTGGGGAAGCGCTCGGTGGCGATCAGTACGTAGGCAGCCACGAAGACGGCGATGGCGGCAATCGTCATGAAGAAGCTCCGGCCTCAGTGGGGTGCGAGCGCGAGTTCGAGCAGCCGGGACGCCGAGATGACCCCGATCATGTCTGCGCCGCGCATCACCGCGACCAGGGGGCTGCGCAGCCGGGCCATGATCGCGGCGACCTCGATCAGGGTGTCGTCGTGCTGGACCACGCACAGTTCGGGCCGCTCCGCGGGCAGCACGTCCCTCACCAGCCGCGATCCGAGCTTGTCGGCGGCGTGATCGGCCATCGACTCGCTCAACACCCGGGCCAGCGACGGGTCGTCCTGGACGTAGGTCGGAACCAGGAAGCGCACCACCTGCGAGGCGGGCAGGACGGCCTGCGGATGCCCTTGAGCGTCGGTCACCACCAGGCCCGGCAGCCGGTGGGTGGCGAGCACCCGCGCCGCTTCCAGCGCGCTCGTCTCCAGGGTCACCAGTGGTACCTCTTCGGCCATCTCCCCGGCGTGCATGCCCCCACCCTAGGTCAGGGCTGGACGACGATGCCGAGGCCCTCGGCGCCGATCCGGATGCCCTCGGCGTCGGCGGTGGCGCTGGTGAGGCGGTGCCCGAACGGCAGCGTCCCGAGGGGCACGGTCAGGGTCAGTCGTTGGCCGAGCAGGAGCCGGCTGGCCCGATTCAGGCTGGTCGAGCCGGTGTCGATCTCGCGCGGGGTGATCTTGAGGGCGTCGTCGGAGACGGCGAGAGTGACGTTCGCCGTGGCCTGCACCCGGCGGCCGAGCACATCGACCGAGCCGGTGACCTGGAGTTCGCCGTTCGCCGCGGGGGCCAACCGCAGTGGGCGCCCGGTGACGTCGAAGTAGGCGTTGAGGTCGGCGTAGGTCAACCTCACGTCCTCCACCGAGCGGCTGATGCCGACCCGGCGGATGTTCTGCACCAAGACGTCGTGGAAGGGCACCCGGACGTCGAACAGCTGCGAGTCCACCTGCTCGACGCGCAACGGGCCGCTCTCGATGCCCCGGGTGGTGACGTCCACCTCCGAATACGCACCGCGTACGACCTGAGGCACGAAGGCGAATCCCCGTACCCGGACCTGCGGGAGTTCGGTCACCCCGGTGGCGTTCTGGATGTTGCGCGCCAGCAGGGACTCCGCCCCGAAGCGGGCCAGCGAGTCGGTGCCCCAGCCCAGGAAGAACACCGCGATCAGGAAGACCGAGGCCTCGATCGCGGTGCGCCACCGCTGACTCAGCCGCTGCCAGGGATTTCGGCGTCGCGGGCGCGGCGGTCGGCTCGTCTCAGACACGTTCGAGCACCCCGTCGACGGGTTCTCCAGACGCCGGTACGGGGCCGGTGGTGATCCGCTTGCCCGGCCATCCCGCCATCCGTCCCATCAGCGTGAGCACCGCCGGGGTGAGCACCGGCCGGATGATCAGGGTGTCCAGCAGAAGCCCGACCGACATCGCGAAGGCGATCTGCCGAAACGTCGACAGCGGGATGATGGCCACCAGCGCGAACGTCGCGGCCAGGATCAGCCCGGCCGTGGTGATGGCGTGGGAGGCCCGTGGAACGGCGATCCGGAGGGCCTGGGCGAGCGGTCGACGCCGGGCCTCGTCCCAGATGGAGCCCACGGAGAACACGTTGTAGTCCGAGCCCAGCGCGATCAGCAGGACCGCGGCGGAGAACGGCGCGTAGAAGGTGAGGCCCTGCTCGCCGAGGATGTCCTGGAACACCAGGGTGGTCAGGCCCAGGGCGGCCGTCACGCTGAGCACGCTGCAGGCGAGAAGGGCGATCGGGGCGAGCAGGGCGCGCAGGTACAGGCTGAGGATGAGGAACTCCACGATCAGCGCGACGATCAGGGTGATCCGCAGGCTGTCGCGGGTCAGTTGGGCGACCTCGGAGGCGATCAGGGTCTGGCCGGTCAGCGACACCTCCGCCTCGGGCAGGCCCGCCGCGATGGTGAGCCCGTGGGCCCGCTCCTGCAGCAGCCGGACGTTGTTGATCGCCTCGGCCGCGAGCGGATCGGAGTCGTAGATCACCACGAACCGGGCGGCGTTGCCGCTCTGGGCCAGGACCAGTCCGCGGGCCTTGTCACTGGGCAGGTCGGAAGGGCCGAGCACCCGGACCACCCCCGGTTGGCGGGAGATCGCGTCCTCCAGCCGGGCCAGCGCCGCCCGTTCGCTGGTCACCCCCGGTTGTTCGATGAGCACCTCGGTGGGGGCGGAGATGCCGCGGATGCCGGCGGCCTCCAGCAACTGCGCGCCCTCGGACACCCCGTCGTCGCGGGGCAGCCCGGCCGTGAACGACAGGTCCAGCCGGGCCTGTGCGAGCGGCAGGCTGGCCAGTCCCAGCAGCACCACGACACCGGCCACCGCGGCCACCGCCGGACCCCGCTGGGTGAGCAACTCCATGCCGCGAGTCATCAGCCGCCGGCGCTCCGCCGCATTGCCGATCTGGATCCGTTGCTCGCTGCGCTCCGACCCGCGTACCGGCAGCACCGTGAACAGCCGCCAACTCAGAATGGTCATCGCGGCCGGGGTCAGGGTCAGGCAGAGCGCCAGACCGACCAGGACCGTCAGGGCCAGGGCCGGGCCGAGTGCCCGGAAGATCTCGAACGGCGCCGCGAGCAGGGCGATCGTGCCGCCGGCCACGGTCAGCCCGGCGACGGCGATCACCGAGCCGTTGGTCCGCAGCGCCGCCCGCGCGCTGGTCACCGTGCCGGTGCCGGTGTCCAACTCGTCGCGGAAGGCGGAGAAGAACAGCACGCAGTAGTCGGTGACCACGCCCAGCAGCAGGGCGAGCAGCACCGGCTCGAGTTGTCGGGGGACCTCGAAGCCGAGCGCAACCGCCAGTCGGTCCAGCAGCGGGAAGTAGACGAGGTAGCCGATGGCGGCGATGCCCAGCACCACCAGGGGGGCCAGCAGCGACCGGAACGCCAGCGCCACCACGAACAGGATCAGCAGCACGCTGGCGATCTCGAACAGCCGCAGCCGGGACCGCAGGTACTCACCCTGGGCGACCTGCGCAGGGACGAAGCCCGTGACGTAGGAGCGGACGGCCGACTGGTTGTTGAAGTGCGCCGCGTACGCGTTGGCCAGCCGGACCGTGTTGCGCAGGCCGGTGCCCTCGGTGACGTACAGGTAGGTGACGGTGGTGTCGGCACGGCCGGTGGGCACCGGAATCGCGGCGAGCAGGCTCCCGGGCGGGGGCCGCTCGGGCGCCTCGATGACGTCCTGGGTGGTCGCCAGAGCCCACAGGACGGAGTCGGCCCGGGTGAGCAGGCTGAGCCCGCCCGGCTGGTGCACCACCACGGTCGTCCCCGACAGGACCGGGACGCGAAACTCCTCCAGCACCCGCTCCTCCACCTTGAGCACCTGGCTGTCCTCGGGCAGCAGGTCCCCGAAGCCGCCGCCACTGCCCGAGGTCGACGGCGCGAGCACCGTGACGAGCGTGGCGGCGATCACCCAGGCGGCGACGATGACCCAGCGGCCGGTGGTGACGGCGATGCGGTAGCCGCGACCGAGCGACGCCGACGCGCCGGACACCGCGCGGGCGGCAGTCCCGACCACCGGCGGTACGCGCACACCCGCTCCCTTCGACCAGCGTCTCTACAGCAGCAGTGGAGCGATCGTCAGATCTATCATTAAACCCGGACACCGCCAGGTCCAGCACAGGAGGCACCATGACCACTCCGCGTGACTCAGGCGAACCGACGCCCGAGGCGGCCGAACGCGTCCATACCCGGCGCCTGCGGTGGTGGGTGTCAGCGATCACCCTGGTCGCGGGGTTCGTCCTCGGCGTGCTGACCGTCGGCCTGCTGAACACGACCACCCCGAACTTTGCCGCCGCCGGCGCGCCGGGCGGGGCGCCGGCGCCGACGTCCAGCCTGGCGCCGACCCCGGGCGGCACCGTGCCCGTGGTCGCCGAGGCGCGGGTGAACGCCGCCTGCCTGTCGGTGATCAACGAAGCCCAGGACGTCTACACCATCCTGACCGGGCTCGGCCAGGCGGTGGTTGATGTCGACCTGCAGCAACTCGACGACATCGTCCGCCGACTGCAGCCCATCGAGGCCCGGCTCGGTCGTGACCTGCAGGAGTGCAACGTGGACACGAGCATCGTGACCAACCCCACCGGCGACCCCTCCGGCTCGCCCACCCCGCTGCCCTCAGTGACCCCCACCCGCTGACCCCGCACCCCCCTCTACCGCGCCACCTCCTCCTACCGCACCACTCCTCTCGTACCGCACCACCCCTCCTCGTACCGCACCACCCCCCTTTCGTCAGGAAACGCCGAGAAACGACTCGCGACACGCCGTGATCCGCTGTCGGATCTCGGCGTTTCTCCGCGGGGTGGGGTCGGCTCGACCGCCGCAGGGCTGCGGGCTACTCTCACGGCATGGTGGCCCCGGATTCGGAGACGGGCCAGACGAGTCGCGGTGGGGTCGCCGAAGCATCGACGCCAGGCGGGCTGGCTCCTGGTGGGTGCGGGCGTGGTGTTCCTGGTCACGGTCAGCTACCTGTTCACGGCGCTCCCGGCCGCAGGCTGGGACATCGACATGTTCGACGACCCGGCGCGTCTGCTGCCGTGGCTGAACGAGCACGTACGGCTCTATCAGGTGCTCTGGTTGCTCTACTTCGTCTCCCAGGCCTTCCTGCTCCCCGTGCCCTGGGTGCTGCAGCGCGAGTCAGGCCTCGCCGCCGCGGCGGCCGGGTCAGCCGCGGTGATCCTCGCGATGATCGGCCTGATCGTCCTGTTCGCCACCAGCCCGGTGGTTGCCGCCGGGTTCCGCGCCGGCCAACTCGATGGTGCCGAGGGCGCCGCCCAGACGGCCCTCGTGCTCCACGACGCCTTCGCCGATCTCGGCAAGGACCTGCGGCTGTTCTCCGAGCTCCTCCTGGCCGTCTGGCTGGTCGTCCTCGGCCTCGCGCTGCGCCGGCTCACCGGTCGGCGGGGCTGGTGGACCCTGTCCGCCGTCGGGGTCTGGACGTTCCTCGTCGTCGCCGTCAAACTCTTCGCTCCAGCCATGCCGCTGGAGGATTGGCTCGGGTTCCTCCTGGGTTCCGCCTACCTGGTCAGCGGCGTCGCGCTCCTCAGGCAGACCCGGCCCGCAGCGACACCCTGACCCCCTCTGAACGCGCCCTCCGCCGCCCGCCCGCCGTGCCCCGCCCGCCGCCAGCCCCGCCCCGCCCGGCCTCGGCCCTCCCCAGGCCGGCCCCCCCCACATCCTCAGGAAACGCCGAGAAACGACTCACGACACGCCGACTGTCCCTGTCGTTTCTCGGCGTTTCCCGGAGGTGGGGTGAGGCCGGGCAGTGGGGTGAGGCCCGGCAGTGGGGCGGGGCCAGGGCTGGATGAGCGGGCAGTGGGACGGGGCCGGGGCCCATGGTTGAGCGCGCTACCGGTCGAGCGAACTGCCGACCAACCGCTCCAGAAGGACCTGCGTCTCATTGTCGGTGGAGTGCACCACAGTGCCGCGCATCCCACGCGTCAGGAGGACCTTGTAGGTGTTGCGGACGGCCCGGTCGAACTCCTGCGCAGTGCCGCGCTTCACCTGGGAGTCGTGGCTGCGATCCGGTCGGGCGAGCCAGCGATCGCCCCGCCACACCAGATCCGGGCCGAGGATCACCCCTGCGTAGTCGTACTCGAAGCCTTGCGCGGTGTACACGCAACCGACCTGGTTGAAGCCGGCGGGATCGCTGGCCCAGTAGGGCGTGCCGGGGGCTCCCTGGTGAGAGGTCTCTTTGCGGTTGTTCCACGGGCGGTGCCAGTCGTCGATGCGTACGTCGAGCTTGAGCGGGCGACCCAGGTCAGCGTCGCTCCACGGCCAGCAGTAGCCGGCGGCCATGCGAGCGCCATAGCCTTCGTCCATCCGTCGCCGGAGGTAGCTCTCCATCACCCCGGGCGCCGGGGCGGTGGCCAGCTCGAACAGGTTGTCGCTCCGCCATGCCACCGGACCGCCGGCCCGCAGCCCGAGCAGGCGCAAGACCCATTCCTCGTACGCCCGGCTGCCCCCGCACCGGAACTGTCCGTCGAGATCGACCAGCCGCACTCCCAGCCCGGCCTGTTCGGCAGCTGTTCGAATGTCCTCGACGGTGCCGATCTCCCCCGGCCGCACCACCTGGTGTTGGTCGAGCAGGAACACCGGTACGCGAGCGGCCGCGATCAGCTCGGCCACCTGAGCCTGCCCCGTACGCAGTGCGGCCTTGGTGAAGCGATGGCTCGAGGTCGCCCGGATCCGGTGCGCCTCGTCGCAGATCAGCACGTCCAGCCCGTTCGGTTCGGCGTCGGTGAACTGGTTGAAGAACTTGAACATCGCCTTCACCCTCGGCGCCCGATCACCCGCGACCCGACGAAGCGTCTTGGTGAACGCGCTGGATCCGGTGGCGTGCAGCACGCTGCGGCCCTCCCGCGACAACGCACCGACCAGCGACAGGGCGATCACGCTCTTGCCCGAGCCGGGACCGCCGGACACGATGAGGACCTCCTTCGTGTTCGCCCGGCCCACACTCGCTACCGCCCGCATGACCGACGCGTACGCGACCTCCTGCTCGTCCAGCAGAACGAACTGCTCGCGACGCTGCACCTCGTCCGCAGCCAAGGCGAGCAGTTGCTTGCTCGGGCGGATCGCGGACCCCAGCAGCAGGTCTGCCTGGTCGGTTCCGGGCTGCGGCGCAAGGCGGGCCCGGAGATAGCTGATGAACTCGCCCCGCCGTTGACCGGTGAACATTCGCCCCTGTTCGTCGGCCGGCAGCTGCCACAGGCTGTCGACGTCGAGATCGGTGGCGTTGTGCAGGTAGGCGACGCCGGATACGCGCGCCTTCGACGGCCCCAGGGCTGAGGCGAAATCCTCCAGGTACGTGCAGTAGTGACGCACCTGCTCCGCGGGATGGAGGCGTTCACCGAGACCCTCGAGAACGCAGATGGTGTCTGCCCCGTCGAGCAGGTGCGCGCGCGTCCACTGCTTCAGCTCCACCAACACGTACTGGACACCGCCGGTACGGGGGTGGGAGCCACACAGCACCACATCGACCCGCTTGCTGGTCAGCGGAAGCTGGTACTCGACCAACGCCTCCACCTGACCCAGCCCCGCCTCGACCAGATCCGCGGCGAGGACGTCCAGGCTTCGCTCCCAGGACCGCACCTCAGACGGCGACGGCGAATGACCGACCCGCTGGCGGAACTGTTCGGTCAACATCATGACCAGCGAACCACGGTCGATCCTCGATCGGAGCGCGGCGACGGATCCGCGAAACAGCGGCACGGCCTACCTCAGGAAGCAGCAAGAACTTCCCGTGCGGGTAGAGGCTTGCTGACCAGCGCGCCTGTCGGGCCGTACGGATGACGCATCGAGCGTAACCGAGCTTCCTGGCGTCGGTGCCACCAACGCGCCTTGACCCGTGCGCCCACCTCCCCAGCCGCCGTCGGGCCGTCCCCGGCCGGCACACCCCATGCTCTGGCCGGCCCACCCCATCGGCCGGCCCACCGCATCCTCTGGCCGGCTCACGCCATCGGCCGGCCCACCGCATCCTCTGGCCGGCTCACCCCATCCATCGGCCGGCCCACCGCATCCTCTGGCCGGCCCACCCCATCCATCGCCCGGCCCACCCCACTCCCCAGGAAACGCCGAGAAACGACTCGCGACACGCCGACTGTCCCTGTCGTTTCTCGGCGTTTCCCGGGGATGGGGGGCAGTTCGGGGTGGGGGAGTTCGGGGGTGGGTTCGGGGTGGGTTCAGGGGGTGGGCTCCGGAACTCGGAGGGGGGGTCGGTTCAGGAACTCCGAGTGGGCTCCGAGTGGACTCAGAGAGGAGGACTCCGAGTGACTCAGATCAGTGAGCATCAACCGGCGCCCGCGCCTGTCACCTTCGCTACCGTGGGGAGCCAGGCAGTGAGTGATGCCGGAAGAAGCGCCAGATGAGTTCGTTTGCCTCGATCTCGAAGGTCACCGGTCCAAGGACGGGTACCAGCGGCAGGAAGGCTTCACTACCGGGCCAGGTGTGCCCGCCGCCCTCGACGCGATAGAGCACGACGTCGGCGTGGCGGCGGCAGGCCGTGTAGCTGATCCGGTCGACATGTTCGGTCATCGGCCTGGTCTGCGGTCCACGACGGCACCCGTTGATTTCCGCCCAGCGGGCGAGCGCATCCTCGATGCCGTACTGCCAGTACGGTGCTCCGCCGCCTGCGTACGGGTTGACTGAATCCGCGGTGCCGGCGAAGGTGATCACCGGAACGGGCCGTTGCGGGGTGCAGGTCGCCGAGTCCGGTGCGGGCCCGTCCGGTCCGGTGATCGGGTAGCCGGCGCGCACACCGGCAACGGGGGCAATGGCGGCCAGCCGCTCCGGCGCATCGCAGGCGTACTGCGAGATCATCCGGCCGCCGCCGGAGTAACCGGTGCCGTAGATCCGCTTGGCGTCCACGCACAGGTTCGCCCGGAGATAGTCGATGACGTCGCTGAGAAATAGCTCGTCGTTCGGTGGCTGCCCGGCCGGCAGGGTGACACCAGGCACGTTCCACCGGTAGCCGGGCGCGGCGGGGATATAGCCCTGCGGCGATGCGACGATGAAGTTGTAGCGCTCGGCGCTGGCTGGTAGCTCGCTCCGCTGGAGTTGTTCGACCGCGTCGCTCTGGCTGCCGTGGAGCGTCAAGACGAGCGGGAGTCGGTGCCGGCCGTCGTACGTTTCGGGCAGGTAGACCACCACCACGCGTTCCAGACCGCCGGAGGTCAAGGTGATGGTGTGCTGGCCGGGCGTGGATGCCTGCCGGCAACTGCCGTGTCCTCCCGCTCGGGGCGGCGGTGGCGGTGGGGGAGGCAGCCAGCGTGAGGGTGACCGTGGCAAGTCCGACGATGACGGCGAGCATCCGCCTGAATCGACGCATCCATGTCCCTTTCACCCGACGGCGGGTATCCGGAGCATTCCAACGCTGGCGTGTGCTGTCAACTACTCGACCCTCAGATCAGGGCCCCCCTCTTCGGTCTCAACCCTTGGGCGGGGGTGCCAGCTCGCTGAAATCCGCTTGAGAACTCCCGGGGATCAGCTCAGCAGCGAACTCAATGACCTCAGACCCAGCTCAGGAGCAGGGGAACCACTCGGCGGCGGCGTCGGTACGGGCGCGGTGCTCGGCGAAGCGGCGCCGGACCTCCGCGATGGCGGCCTCCAGCGGGAAGATGTCGCGGGTGACGAACTGGTCGTCGTGGTCGGCGGCCACCGGGTGCCAGTAGACGCCGTCGGCGGTGATGGTCACCTCGGGGATCAGCGATTCGACGGTCAGCTCCAGGCCCTCCTCGGCGACGCCGCGGTGGGCCAGAGCGCGGATCACCTGGTCCTGCGGGGCGATGCCGAGGGCGTCCAGGAACGCGTGGAACGGGCCCAGTTCGGCGGCCTGGTCAGGAGGCAGCGTCGCTGCCACCCGGACCCGGAAGCCTTCGGCCTGGGCGGTGTGGATGCCGGCCACCGCCCGCTGCCACGACCCGCTGCCGCGGTGGGAGTCGTGCTGCTCGGCGGTGGCGGAGTCAAGACTGATCTGCAGGGTGAGCCGGTCCCGGTCCATCCGCCGCAGCCGTTCCAGCCGGCGGCCGTGGAAGAGCATCCCGTTGGTCAGCAGGGTGGTCGGCAGGGCGGCGGTGCAGGCCCCGACGACCTCGTCGAGATCGGGCAGCAGGAACGGTTCGCCGCCGGTCAGGATGAGCTCGCTCACCCCGGCCGCGACGGCCTCGGCCGCCAACTGGCGTACGCGGTCGACCCCGAGAGCTCGGCGCGCGGTCTGCGGCGAGGACCGGACGCAGCAGTAGTCGCAGGCCAGGTTGCAGTCGAAGTTGGTGTACATCCACAGCCGGGCGCCGGGCCGCTGCGACGGGGCGAGGTCGGCGAGCGGATCCGGACGGCGTCCGCGGCGCACCGTGGCCACCTGGTCGCGGATCTCCACCAGCTCGTTGCCGGACCGGTCACACCAGGAGGCCACCAGATCGGCGATCGGTGGCGTCGTCGCTGCCCAGAGGCACGGTGACGGTGCTCCCGTTGGCTACCGACCCAACGCGCTCGACCAGATCCAGCACGGCGCCATAGTTCACCAGCGCTCACTGATCCCCTGTTCCTCGACCGCCGCGAACAGCGAGGCATAACCGTCCAGGTGCGGACGTACCCACTGCCGCAGACCCTCCATCTCCAGGATGGTGCGGTGTACGGGGTCGTTCCAGTCCATCGCCAGCAGCCGCTCCACCCATGGTGTGGACCGCTCCGGCGACAGGGCGGGCATCGCGGTGAAGTTGCAGTGGCTGTACGTCGGGCGACTCCCAGAACACCTCGAACACCCCCGGCATCAGCTCCCCGCGCCCGATCGCGGCCCAGGTGTTGCTGCCGATGGCGGCGGCGTCGGCGTGATCGTCCAGGACGGCGCGCAACGCGTCCAGCTCGCTCCGCCCGGTGTCGCCGTGCTTGCCGACGTCACTGTTGATCCGGAGCAGGTCGACGTCGCCCTCGCCCAGCCCGGCCTCGCTGAGGTAGTGCACGGGCAGGATGGCTGCCTGCGCGGAGTCCTTCGAGCCCAGAGCCAGGCGGCGGCCCTTGAGGTCGGCCAATCCGTCCCACTGGCTGCCGGCCCGGGTGACGAACATGGTCTGGAACACCGTGTCGGTGTCCCGCTGGGCGAGTGCGCGGCAGGCGCCGCCGGTCTGGGCGACGGTACGGACCCAGGCCAGGTTGGTGTTCCAGGCGAGGTCGATCGTGCCCGCGATGAGCGCGTCGACCTGGCGGCCGTAGTTGGAGAACAGGATGAAGTCCATCTCGGACTCGGTGCCGGCGAAGTACTCCCGGATCCCTTCCCAGATCGTGACCACGTTGGGGGTGTAGGCGACCGACCCGACGATCAGCGGGCCGTCCTCTGCGGGTCGTCCGGCCCGGGACCGATCGTCACGAGGCGGCCTCGAACAGCGGCTGGCCGGTGATGGCCTTGCCGTAGAAGTCGTACAGGACGTCGGCCGTGGGCGCCATCACGTGACCGGCCCGGGCGTCGCGGAAGTACCGTTCGATCGACAGGTGCTTGGAGAACGCCGCCCCGCCGCACACCCGCATCGCAGTGTCGGTGATCTGCAGGGCCGCGTCGTTCGCGGCGGCCTTGACGCCGAGCACGTGCAGCATGGTGTCGTCCTGGGGTTCCACGAGTCGCTCCGCGGCCTGGTCGAGGTAGGCCCATTGCGCGGCCAGAGCAATGGACATCTTGGCGAGTTGCGCGCGGATGGTGGGCAGCGCCGACAGGCTCTGGTCCAGGTGTTCCAGCCGGGCGGCGGAGCAGTGCCGCACCGCCGCCTCCACCGCGGCGCGGGACAGGCCCAGCGACACCGACGCGTTCCCCAGATTGAACCAGGGCAGGACGACCTGCAGCATGAGGTCGAGCCCGCCGCCCGCCGCGCCGAGTCGATGGGCCTCGGGTACGTCGGCGGCGAAGAGCATCGGGTTGGAGGCGTTACCCCGGTAGCCCAACCCCTTCCAGGTGCCGGCGATCTCGACCCCGGCCGTCCCTGCCGGCACGGCGTACAGGTCCACGGCCGCCCCGTCCGGGCTGAGCGTGGAGGCGATGTAGACGTCGGCGTAGCCGGCTGAGGTAACCCAACTCTTCTTGGCGTCGAGGCGTACGCCGCTGCCGTTCGCCGTCGCCTGGGAGACCGGCGCCCAGAAGTGCGAACGCGACCCGGCTTCGGAGAAGGCCAACGAGCCGAGGGTCCGGCCGCTCGCCAGACCACCCACCAGGTCCGGCAACCCGGGCGGTGGCGCCGCGCTGACCGGCATCGCGGCGCTGACGTGCATCAGATAGATCATCGCGCTGGAGCCGCACATCCCGGCGAGGGATCCGATGACCTGGACCAGCTCGTGCGGTCCACCTCCCAGCCCGCCCACCTCGCCGGGCAGCGTCAGTCCCGAGCAGACCGGACTCCCGCAGCGCAGCCACGGTCTCCTCGGGGAATCGGGCGTCGGCATCCACGTCGTGGGCATGCCGGCCGGCCACGGCCAGAACGGGATCCAGGCGCGCGCTCAGGTCTGTCGGGTCCAGGGTCATCGTGAATGGTCCTTGTCTCAGCTGGTGGCGTCGGTCGGCGTCGTACGGCGTTGGGCGTGGCCGGTGAGTCCGACCGCGATGAGCGCGATGCCGAGGCCACCCATCAACGACACGGTAGAGGCGTTGCCGCCGAGCAGGTTGGCCCCCTCGCCGGTCTGCGCGAGTTGGAGCAGGGCGGCGGCCACCAGACCGGCCCCCGCGACGGCGGCGAGCGCGGGTCGGCGGAGTGCTCCGCCGACCAGGGCGATCAGACCCATGGTCAGCACGACGACGACGCCGACGCTGCCGATGTGCATGATGTCGATCGGCGCGGGTCCACCGGTGGACAGCGCGAACAGTGAGCTTGCCATGGCGGCCAGACCCAGGACCAGGGCTGCGCGGTCGATCGCTCCGGTCTTCACGAGGCCACCGCCAGCAGCCGCAGGAGCGGGTTCTTCGACGCCACCCAGCCGGGCCGGAGCACCGCGTCCACCCCGAAGCTGCGGCCGGCGCAGGTGGCGAACAGTGCGAGGTGGACCAGGATCATCAAGAAGTACGACCAGTGCCACTCGTTCGGCGCGTTCAGCACCGACAAGGTGATGGCCATGGTCTGCGCGATGCCGACCAGTGCCCAGAACCGCGTCGCCAGCCCCACCAGCAGGAACGCCCCGAGGGCCGCCTCGGTCAGGAGGGTGACCCAGCCGAAGAAGCTGAAGTTCGGCAACACGACCTGCTCGACGAACCACGCGTACGGGGGGAGCGTGGGGTGTTCGACGGCGAGATTGGTGAAGAAGTAGAGGCCGCCCTTGTCGATCTGGCCGAAGTCCGGCGGCACCTTCCAGCCCACGTTCTGGATCCACAGGAGGGCGGCACCGATCCGTACGACGGCCAGGGACGCGCTGGGTCAATCGGGACTTGGTGCCCGGTTCGACGGTTGTGAGCGACATTGTCGTCACCATGGCATTTTCCTTTCCGTGTCCCTTCCATTACGACCCCTGGGAACCGCCGGACGCAACCGGCGGGGCCTTACGAACGGGCAACGGCGGCCGGGAGGCCTACCGCGTCACCCGCTCCCGCGGCCGGGTCAAGGTCTCCAGGGTGACCCCACGCGCCTCGACGCCGAAGCGCCACCACACGGCGCCGGCGGCCGCGCCGATCAGCCAGAAGAGGGCCAGCACCGTGAACATGGCGGCGATGCTGAGGGTGGTGGCTGCGAGGGCCAGCACGACCTGACCCAGGATGGCGCCGATCCTTCCCACGCCGACGCTGGCGCCGATCCCCGTGGCGCGCAGCCTGGTGGGGAACAGCTCGGAGAAGGTGGGGTAGGCCGAGACCCAGGCGGTGGTGGCGAAGAACGCCGCGACGATGAAAGCCACCAGGACCAGGACCGCCGAGCCGGTGCTCGCGGCGGCCGCGCAGCCCAGCATGCTCAGCGCGGCAGCGGCGTACGAGCCGGTCACTGTGGGCTTGCGCCCGAGCCGGTCCAGAGCGAAGGACACCACGATGCCGCCGGCGAGCGCGCCGACGTTGGCGATCAGGAAGTAGTAGGGCAGCACGGTGGCCGACACCGGAACGGCTCCGGTCGAGGCCGAGAACACCAGGATGCTCATCGCGGTGAACAGGCCGTAGTAGCCCGCCGCCTCGGAGAAGTCGAGGCTCATGCCCAGGAAGAGGCGGCCGCGGTAGTGGGTCCAGAGCTCCCGCAGGCGCGAGCCGGCGCCGTGGGCTCCGACCGGGTCGACGTAGCCCTGCGGGCTGCTCACGCCGGTGATGGCGGTGACCACCCGGTCCGCTTCGTCGAGCCGGCCGCGGGAGGCCAGCCAGCGCGGAGACTCGGGGATCAACCGGCGAGCGATCAGCCCGTAGCCGGCGCTCAACACGCCGAAGAGCAGCGTGTAGCGCCAGGTGAGACCGAGGGTGGAGATGACGACGATGGACACCAGGCTGGCGAGGATGCCTCCGACCGCCCAGAACGACATGACGAGGCCGTTGCTGCGCCCACGATTCTTGGCCGGAGTGAATTCCGCGATGGCGGAGGTGACCGCGGAGTACTCCCCGCCGACCCCGAGGGCGGTGATGAACCGGAACACCATGAACATCGCGTAGTTCGGAGCCGCGGCGGTCGCGATGGCGAACACCGAGTAGAGGATCAACGTGGCGACGAAGAGCCGCTTCCGGCCGACGCGATCCGCCAGGTAGCCGAAGCCGAGCGCGCCGAGGGCGATGCCGGCGAACCACACCACGTTGATCCACACCGACTGCGTGCTGTTGAGGGAGAACTCCGCCTGGATGCCCGGGATGACCGAGCCGATGATCTGCACCTCGAAGGCGTCCAGCATCCACCCGAGGCCGAGCGCGACGGCGATCCGGGTGTGGATCGGGCGCCAGGTCGAGGCGTCCAGACGAGCAGCCATCGCATTCCCCTTCAGCTTCGCCACGCACGGTGCATGCCTGCTGAGACTGTCAGTTCCAGGAGCAGGGGAACCACTCGGCGGCGGCGTCGGTACGGGCGCGGTGTTCGGCGAAGCGGCGGCGGACCTCCGCGATCGCGGCCTCGAGCGGGAAGATGTCGCGGGTGACGAACTGGTCGTCGTGGTCGGCGGCCACCGGATGCCAGTAGACGCCGTCGGCGGTGATGGTCACCTCGGGGATCAGCGATTCGACGGTCAGCTCCAGACCCTCCTCGGCGACGCCACGGTGGGCCAGAGCGCGGATCACCTGGTCCTGCGGCGCGATGCCGAGGGCGTCCAGGAAGGCGTGGAACGGGCCCAGTTCGGCGGCCTGGTCGGGTGGCAGGGTCGCCGCCACGCGGACCCGGAAGCCTTCGGCCTGGGCGGTGTGGATGCCGGCCACCGCCCGCTGCCACGACCCGCTGCCGCGGTGGGAGTCGTGCTGCTCGGCGGTGGCGGAGTCGAGACTGATCTGCAGGGTGAGCCGGTCCCGGTCCATCCGCCGCAGCCGCTCCAGCCGGCGGCCGTGGAAGAGCATCCCGTTGGTCAGCAGGGTGGTCGGCAGGGCGGCGGTGCAGGCCCCGACGACCTCGTCGAGATCGGGCAGCAGGAACGGCTCGCCGCCGGTCAGGATGAGCTCGCTCACCCCGGCCGCGACAGCCTCGGCCGCGAGTTGACGTACCCGGTCGACCCCGAGGGCCCGGCGAGCCGTCTGCGGGGAGGACCGGACGCAGCAGTAGTCGCAGGCCAGGTTGCAGTCGAAGTTGGTGTACATCCACAGCCGGGCGCCGGGCCGCTGCGACGGAGCGAGGTCGGCGAGCGGATCGGGACGGCGTCCGCGGCGCACGGTGGCCACTTGGTCGCGGATCTCCACCAGCTCGTTGCCGGACCGGTCACACCAGGAGGCCACCAGGTCGGCGATCGTGGCGTCGTCGCTGCCCAGAGGCACGGTGACCGTGCTCCCGTTGGCTACCGACCCGACGCGCTCGACCAGATCCAGCACGGCGCCATAGTTCACCAGCGCTCACTGATCCCCTGTTCTTCGACCGCCGCGAACAGCGAGGCATATCCGTCCAGGTGCGGACGTACCCACTGCCGCAGACCCTCCATCTCCAGGATGGTCCGGTGTACGGGGTCGTTCCAGTCCATCGCCAGCAGCCGCTCCACCCACGGTGTGGACCGCTCCGGCGACAGGGTGGGCATCGCGGTGAAGTTGCAGTGGCTGTACGTGGGCGACTCCCAGAACACCTCGAACACCCCCGGCATCAGCTCCCCGCGGCCGATCGCGGCCCAGGTGTTGCTGCCGATGGCGGCGGCGTCGGCGTGATCGTCCAGGACGGCGCGCAACGCGTCCAGTTCGCTCCGCCCGGTGTCGCCGTGCTTGCCGACGTCACTGTTGATCCGGAGCAGGTCGACGTCCCCTTCGCCCAGCCCGGCCTCGCTGAGGTAGTGCACGGGCAGGATGGCCGCCTGCGCGGAGTCCTTCGATCCCAGAGCCAGGCGGCGGCCCTTGAGATCGGCCAACCCGTTCCACTGGCTGCCGGCCCGGGTGACGAACATGGTCTGGAACACCGTGTCGGTGTCCCGCTGGGCGAGTGCGCGGCAGGCGCCGCCGGTCTGGGCGACGGTACGGACCCAGGCCAGATTGGTGTTCCAGGCGAGGTCGATCGTGCCTGCGATGAGCGCGTCGACCTGGCGGCCGTAGTTGGAGAACAGGATGAAGTCCATCTCGGACTCGGTGCCGGCGAAGTACTCCCGGATCCCTTCCCAGATCGTCACCACGTTGGGGGTGTAGGCGACTGACCCGACGATCAGCGGGCCGTTCTCTGCGGGGGTCCGCCCGGGACCGCTCGTCACGGCACCGATCGTCACTGGGCGGCCTCGAACAGCGGCTGGCCGGTGATGGCCTTGCCGTAGAAGTCGTACAGGACGTCGGCCGTGGGCGCCATCACGTGACCGGCCCGGGCGTCGCGGAAGTACCGCTCGATCGACAGGTGCTTGGAGAACGCCGCCCCGCCGCACACCCGCATCGCGGTGTCGGTGATCTGCAGGGCCGCGTCGTTCGCGGCGGCCTTGACGCCGAGCACGTGCAGCATGGTGTCGTCCTGGGGTTCCACGAGTCGCTCCGCGGCCTGGTCGAGGTACGCCCACTGTGCGGCCAGAGCAATGGACATCTTGGCGAGTTGCGCGCGGATGGTGGGTAAAGCCGACAGGCTCTGGTCCAGGTGTTCCAGCCGGGCGGCGGAGCAGTGCCGCACCGCCGCCTCCACCGCAGCGCGGGACAGGCCCAGCGACACGGACGCGTTCCCGAGGTTGAACCAGGGCAGGACGACCTGCAGCATGAGGTCGAGCCCGCCGCCCGCCGCGCCGAGTCGGTGGGTCTCGGGTACGTCGGCGGCGAAGATCATCGGGTTGGAGGCGTTACCCCGGTAGCCCAACCCCTTCCAGGTGCCGGCGATCTCGACCCCGGCCGTGCCCGCCGGCACCGCGTACAGGTCCACGGCGGCCCCGTCCGGGCTGAGCGTCGAGGCGATGTAGACGTCGGCGTAGCCGGCTGAGGTGACCCAACTCTTCTTGGCGTCGAGGCGTACGCCGCTGCCGTTCGCGGTCGCCTGGGATACCGGCGCCCAGAAGTGCGAGCGCGACCCGGCTTCGGAGAAGGCCAGCGAGCCGAGGGTCCGGCCGCTGGCCAGACCGGCCACCAGGTCCGGCAACCCGGGCGGTGGCGCCGCGCCGACCGGCATCGCTGCACTGACGTGCATCAGATAGATCATCGCGCTGGAGCCGCACATCCCGGCGAGGGACCCGATGACCTGGACCAGCTCATGCGGTCCACCGCCCAGCCCGCCCACCTCGCTGGGCAGCGTCAGTCCCAGCAGACCGGATTCCCGCAGCGCGGCCACCGTCTCCTCGGGGAATCGGGCGTCGGCATCCACGTCGTGGGCATGCCGGCCGGCCACGGCGAGAACGGGATCGAGGCGCGCGCTCAGGTCTGTCGGGTCCAGGGTCATCGTGAATGGTCCTTGTCTCAGCTGGTGGCGTCGGTCGGCGTCGTACGGCGTTGGGCGTGGCCGGTCAGTCCGACCGCGATGAGCGCGATGCCGAGGCCACCCATCAACGACACGGTAGAGGCGTTGCCGCCGAGCAGGTTGGCCCCCTCGCCGGTCTGCGCGAGTTGGAGTAGCGCGGCGGCCACCAGACCGGCCCCCGCGACGGCGGCGAGCGCGGGTCGGCGGAGCGCTCCGCCGACCAGGGCGATCAGACCCATGGTCAACACCACGACGACGCCGACGCTGCCGATGTGCATGATGTCGATCGGCGCAGGTCCACCGGTGGACAGCGCGAACAGTGAACTCGCCATGGCGGCCAGACCCAGGACCAGGGCTGCGCGGTCGATCGCTCCGGTCTTCATGAAGCCACCGCCAGCATCCGCAGGAGCGGATTCTTCGACGCCACCCAGCCGGGCCGGAGCGCCGCGTCCACCCCGAAGCTGCGGCCGGCGCAGGTGGCGAACAGCGCGAGGTGGACCAGGATCATCAAGAAGTACGACCAGTGCCACTCGTTCGGCGCGTTCAGCACCGACAAGGTGATGGCCATGGTCTGCGCGATGCCGACCAGTGCCCAGAACCGCGTCGCCAGACCCACCAGCAGGAACGCGCCGAGCGCCGCCTCGGTGAGGAGGGTGACCCAGCCGAAGAAGCTGAAGTTCGGCAACACGACCTGCTCGACGAACCACGCGTACGGGGGGAGGGTGGGGTGTTCGACGGCGAGATTGGTGAAGAAGTAGAGGCCACCCTTGTCGGTCTGGCCGAAGTCCGGCGGCACCTTCCAGCCCACGTTCTGGATCCACAGCAGGGCGGCACCGATCCGTACGACGGCCAGGGACGCGCTGCGTCAAGCGGGACTTGGTGCCCGGTTCGACCGTTGTGACCGACATTGTCGTCACCATGGCAATTCCTTTCGTGTCCCTTCCATTACGACCCCTGCGAACCGCCGGCCGCAACCGGCGGGGCCTTACGAACGGGCAACGGCGGCCGGGAGCACTATCCCGACACCCGCTCCCGCGGCCGGGTCAAGGTCTCCAGAGTGACCCCACGCGCCTCGACGCCGAAGCGCCACCACACGGCGCCGGCGGCCGCCCCGATCAGCCAGAAGAGGGCCAGCACCGTGAACATGGCGGCGATGCTGAGGGTCGTGGCGGCGAGGGCCAGCACGACCTGACCCAGGATGGCGCCGATCCTTCCCACGCCGACGCTGGCGCCGATCCCCGTGGCGCGCAGCCTGGTCGGGAACAGCTCGGAGAAGGTGGGGTAGGCCGAGACCCAGGCGGTGGTGGCGAAGAACGCCGCGACGATGAAGGCCACCAGGACCAGGACCGCCGAGCCGGTGCTCGCGGCGGCCGCGCAGCCCAGCATGCTCAGCGCGGCAGCGGCGTACGAGCCGGTCACTGTGGGTTTGCGCCCGAGCCGGTCCAGGGCGAACGACACCACGATGCCGCCGGCGAGCGCGCCGACGTTGGCGATCAGGAAGTAGTAGGGCAGCACGGTGGCCGACACCGGAACGGCTCCGGTCGAGGCCGAGAACACCAGGATGCTCATCGCGGTGAACAGGCCGTAGTAGCCCGCCGCCTCGGAGAAGTCGAGACTCATGCCGAGGAAGAGCCGGCCGCGGTAGTGGGTCCAGAGCTCTCGCAGGCGGGAACCGCCGCCGTGGGCTCCGACCGGCTCGACGTAGCCCTCCGGGCTGCTCACCCCGGTGATGGCGGTGACCACCTGGTCCGCCTCGTCGAGCCGGCCGCGGGAGGCCAGCCAGCGCGGAGACTCGGGGATCAGCCGACGAGCGATCAGCCCGTAACCGGCGCTCAGCACGCCGAAGAGCAGCGTGTAGCGCCAGGTGAGGCCGAGGGTGGAGATGACGACGATGGACACCAGGCTGGCGAGGATGCCGCCGAGCGCCCAGAACGACATGACGAGGCCGTTGCTGCGCCCACGGTTCTTGGCCGGGGTGAATTCCGCGATCGCGGAGGTGACCGCGGAATACTCCCCGCCGACCCCGAGGGCGGTGATGAACCGGAACACCATGAACATCGCGTAGTTCGGAGCAGCGGCCGTCGCGATGGCGAACACCGAGTAGAGGATCAACGTGGCGACGAAGAGCCGCTTGCGGCCGACGCGGTCCGCGAGGTAGCCGAAGCCGAGAGCGCCGAGCGCGATGCCGGCGAACCACACCACGTTGATCCACACCGACTGGGTGCTGTTGAGGGAGAACTCCGCCTGGATGCCCGGGATCACTGAGCCGATGATCTGGACTTCGAAGGCGTCCAGCATCCAGCCGAGGCCGAGCGCGACGGCGATTCGGGTGTGGATCGGGCGCCAGTTCGAGGCGTCCAGACGAGCAGCCATCGCAGTCCCCTTCAGCATCGCCACGCACGGTGCGTGCCTGCTGAGCCTGTCAGCCGGAACTGCCGGTGGGAATACGCCGAGGCTCGGCGTAAGGGGTCGATAAGGAGGCGGCCGGCTGGTGGACCCGCTCGTACGCCGGTCGGCCCGTTCAGTGTCGAAGGTCCTGGGTGGCGATGACCTTGGCCTGTGGAGGCCCGGTCGAAGCTGTTCCACGCTGGAACTACGCCGTAGGCGCGGCGAGCGGAGGCCAGGCGGCGGAGTGATCGGCCCGCCGACACGAGCCGAGGAGGCAGGTCATGACGCAGGCCCTGAGTGGGCGCACGGAGTACTCCTACCTGCGGGAGGTGCCCGAGGACGAGTGCTTCGGCCTGTTGGCGGTGGCGCTGGTGGGACGCATCGGTTTCGTCGCGGCGGAGGGGGTGCAGATCATCCCGGTGAACTACCGGCTGGGAGCCGGTCGACGGCTCTTCGTGAAGACCTCGCCGACCGGTCCCGTGGCCCACCTTGCGGATCGCGACGCCGAGGCCGTCTTCGAGGTGGACTACTACGCCGACGACTTCCAGATCGCCTGGAGCGTGCTGCTGCGGGGGGTGCTCAGCCGACTGGACGAGGCAGCATCGGCGGCGTACGAAGAACTGCGCCGACCTCCCGTACCGTGGCCCGGCCCTGCGGATGCGGTGCCGGTGATGTTCCGGCCCCGGACGGTGTCGGGGCGAGCGCTCCTGCGCACCCGGCCCGACTGATCCCCCCGAATAGCCACCGTCCGCCCAGCTCCAACCATTCCGGCGGGTCAGGGCCCTGGCCTGGCCACGCATTCCGCTCAGTGGACCGCCGTGGAGACCAGTTCCACCATCAGCGGCGGCAGGGCCAGTCGGGCGACCTGGCAGAGGATGCCCCCGACCGGGGCACTTCCGCCGAATCGCGCGTGGACCAGGTGGGACGCTGCGAAGTAGGCGTCGACGTCGGTGGTGTAGACGTCGTAGCGGACGACGTCGGCGAAGGTGAAGCCGGCCTGCTGCAGGACGGTGGCGGTGTTGTCGAGGGCTTGGGAGAGTTGGCCCGCCATGTCGCCGACGTGGACGACGGCGCCGCTCGCGTCGATCGAGCACTGGCCCGACACGTAGAGGGTCTCCGAGACCGCGCAGACGCGGATCCCCTGGGAATAGCCCATGGCTTCCTGCCAGGTCCAGGGATTGACCGGGGTGCGCCGGAACGCCTGGGGGCGGGTGCGGGTGGTGCGGCTGTCAACGGACATCGACGTTCTCCTCGAACTGGACGGGACGGTTGCTGCGAATGGTGGACAGAGGGTCGGCACTGGCCTTGATGCTGACGAGGCGGCGGCGAGTGACCGGGGACCAGACCCGCGACAGGTCGCCGCGGGGACCCAGGAAGTTGGCCACGGTCCGGTGATTCGTGTGGCCGGCGAGACCGGCTCGAAGGCTCGCGAAGGTGCCGGCGATCGCCTCAGCCAGGCCAGGCGCGGCAGGCACGCCCATGGCGAACAGCAGGTACGGCTCATCGAGGTGGCCGACCGCGCCGTGGCGGTCGTCCGCGTCAGTGAAGGCCCCGCCGAGGTGGCGGATCTGCAGGATCGCCAGCGCAGAGCCGCTGTCCGCCCCGGTGAGCCCGGTGAGCGTATCCAGGGTCTCCGCCGACAGGTCGGTCAGGAAGGTGGAGAACTCCAGGCTGGGCATCGGGTCGACCGGCTCAGCGGCGATCGTGCCCAGGTCACGCAGGGCCACGTCACCGAGCAGGTCGAGTTGGAGGCCGGGAACCTTCCGCAGCGGCTCGAGCCAGGGCTCCGCGTCGTCGCGTCCGCCCAGGAATGCGAGGGCAACGCCTGCGAACGCCTTGCCGCGAATCGGTTCCGGCAGCTCGGGCATCGGCGGGAAGCGGTAGGTGTGATACCAGAGAGTCAACTCCTCCGGCGCAGTGCGGCACACCTGCGCGAACGCTCTCAGCACGACCGGCATCTGCTCGATCGGCCACATCAGGCGGCCCCCGTACACCTGTGGTACAGGATGGAGCGCAAGGGTCAGGGAGGTAATGATGGCGAAGTCGCCGCCGCCGCCCCTGATCGCCCAGAACAGCTCGGGATTCTGGTCTGCGCTGACGTGAAGGATTCGACCGAAACCGTCCACCAGTGTTGCGGCCACGATGCTGTTGGCACCCAGACCGTAGGCCCGTCCGAACCAGCTCATCCCCCCGCCGATGGTCATGCCGACGACTGAGGGGTCCGGGTTGCTGCCGGCCAGGAAGCTCAGCCCGGTGCCGTCGAGCGCGGCCAGAAGCTCACCGGACTTGACGCCTGCGCCGACCGTGGCGGTACCGGCAGCAACGTCGATGCTGATCGCGTTCAGCGCACGGGTACGAATCAGCAGGACGCCATCCAGCGCGTCACTAGCGCCGTGCCCGACCGGCTGCGCGGTGACCTGGACGCCGTGTTCGACGGCCCAGCGCAGGCAGGCCTGGACATCGGGCGTGTCGGCGACCTCGACGACGGCCAAGGGATGCTGTTGAACGGCCAGCGCCCACGGGGCACGGATCAGATCCCAGTCGGGATGCTCCGGGGTGTGCAGCGTTCCGCGGACCGCCGTACGGAGCTGGGCGAGCTCTGGCCGGCCTGGTGGCCGGTGGATCGTCGCTGCGGTGCTGACCAGGCTCATCGTGGTTCCTCTCGGTGGGTGTCCGGAGGCGGCTGCTTCCGGTGAAACCGAGAATCTCGGGCCGCGCTAACCGGCGGCTTACCGATGACCAACCAAGCTCAACCGCGGCTGCCCGCCGGTCAGCGGGCCGCCCTGCGGGTCTGACCGGGGCCCGGACTAGCGTTCCAGGCGAGTGGCGAGCTCCTCGGCCCGCTGGGCCCACGCGACATTGCCGACCGTCCGATCGAGCTTCAGGGCGGCCACCACCTGACGCGTGCTGCTTCGCTGTCACCTAGCGCGGCGGAGCCGAGGGCTATGAAGTAGTCCACAGCACCGAGGGCATCCACACTGCCGAAGGCGACGAGCTCTCCGCTGTACGCCGCAACGGGGCCCATCGCCCCCGCAATCTCGTCGCGATTACCGCCGGCGGCGAGCACCGCGAGGCGGAGACAGTGGGCGGCGCGAGTCGCGTAGTTGCGTTCGTCCGGGTGTGGCGGGGCCCCGAGCGTGTCGCGTGCGGCTCGATCCTCACCCGCCTCCAAAAGCGCATGGGCGACGATCGCCCGGAACCCGGCGTTGCCGCTCGCCCGGGCGGCCTCCTGCACCTCGGGCGCGACGGGCGCGCCGCGCCCCCCGACCCGTACGGAGTGAATTCCTGTCAGTTCTTGCATGGCCGGGAAGCCGGTTCGACGGTGCAGGTCGAGGGCCTTCGCACCGAGGGCTGCGGCGTCGGGACTGGCCCGCTCCACCGCCCGCATGAACCGCCACCACGCGATCGGGATGTCCGAGCCGGTGTGCCGCAGCCGATCGGCTGCGGCGAAGCACCGGGCCATCGCCGCATCCGAGGCCACGGGGCGGCCGGCCTGGTGCAGCGCGGTGCCGTAGTTCCACCACCCCAGCACCTGCTGCTCCGCGTCCATGGGCAACTGCACGATCTCCTCGCCGAGCTGGACCCGCTGAGCGGTGCTGAGCTGCCCCCACGCCGCGAGCGCACCGACCAGCAGGACCCGCAACAGGACGGCGGGATCTCCGGTGCGTCGCGCCATTTCCACGGACTGGCGCCCGAAGGCCTCGCTCACCTCGGATTGCCGCGCGTAGTAGTGCTCCATCTGCAGGCAGGCCAGCACCATGGCGGCCACGGGTCCCTCGGCGAGGTGGTCCAGGCAGGCGCGCAGCGTGTCGATCATGACCGGGTCGGTGCTGCCGAACTCGCGCCAGCTCCACGATCCGGCGGCTGCGAAGCTCGTCGCCGCGGTCGCGACGAGGTCCCACCTGTCCATCTGGGTTGCCGTGACCGTAGCCGCGCCGATCGACGCGCGAGCCGGCGCAGCGTTGCCGAGACGCAGTTCGGCGCGGCCGGCGCCGTAGTCGATGGTGAAGCGCCGCTCGGCATCGAGTCCGGGCAGTTCTCGGGCGAGTTCCTGCAGCGACCGCCAGGTCAGCGCGGCCTCGGGGAAGGCGTGGCGTTGCTCGGCTTGTACGGCCGAGCGGACCAGGGGATCGACAGCCAGCGCGGCGAAGTCGGGTCCGAGCGCAGCCGCCAGCTGGGCGTGGTAGGCGACCTCGGGTATGAGTTCGGGGTCGGTCTCGGCCCGCTGGCCCAACGTCCGGGCGAGGGCTGAGTGGATCCGGAGCCGCCGCCCCACGGGCATCTCGGCGTACACCGACTCGCGGGTGAGCGCGTGGGCGAAGTCGTAGCCCCCGCCCTCGCCGACCACCAGGCCGGACGCTACACACAGGTCGAGCTGGTCGAGGACCTCCGGCACGGCGCGACCCGTCGTCGCGGCCACAGAGTCGGGGTCGACGCGGCCGCCCAGGGCAGCCGCATGCTGGAGGACCTCGAGGGCGTCCGCGGGCATCCGGTCGAGCCGCAGCCGGATGACGTCGCGTACCCCGTCGGGCACCGGCAGCAGGGCGGCTTCGGCGGGGTCGGTCGTTCCCCGCGCGGCGAGGAGCCGGGCCATCTCGATCAGGTAGAAGGGGTTGCCTCCGGTACGCCGGCTCAGCACGGCGGCCAACGATGGGTCGTGCTCGCCGACCCGCTCACTGAGGAGGGAGGTCACCGCCTGGCCGCTCAGCCCGCCGAGGGGGATGCGGATCACGCCGTGGCGGGCCAACGCCGCCAGCGCGGCGCTGTGCGGCTCCGAGGGAAGTTCCGAGGGCGTACGACGGGTGATCAACAGGCCGACCGCCGTGTCCTCCAGCGCCTCCGCGGCGTACGCGAGCAAGCGCAGTGAGGAGGTGTCGGCCCACTGGAGGTCCTCCAGCACCACCAGCAGCGGCGCGGATGCCGCGGCTGACGTCAACGCCCGGCACACGGCGTCGTAGGTGCGCAGAGCCGCCGCCCCGCTGTCGGTCGAAGCCTCGGTCATTGCAGTGCCGACCAAACGGCTACGTCCGGGTCGGGAGTCGGCCCCGCGACGGCGCGCAGGACCGGGAGCCACGGCCAGAATGCCGGCGCCACGTCGGCCTCATGGCCGGCCCAACACGACGCGTACTCCGGCACGGTTCGCCCGCGCTATGGCCTCCTGGACCAGGTGTGTCTTCCCGATGCCTGCTTCGCCGCTGATCAGCACCGACGAGGCCGTGCCGGTGCGGAGCCGCGCCACGAAGTCGTCCACCGCCGCCAGTGGAGCTTCTCGACCAACCGTCGCGAGCGTGTTCGACCGGTAGGCCGATTCGCTCACCGCGTGCAGGCTGTCGCGGCGGGACGGGAGAGGCGGGGCCGCGGTTTGAGGTTCGAGCGGACGGCTCGAAGGGCCGTTCGGGAGCTGCAGGGTCTCGTCCTGGGCCAGAATGGCCGCCTCCAGCGCTCGGATCTGCGGTGACGGATCGACCCCCAACTCCTCGCCCAGCCGATCGCGGAGGGCGCGAAGGGTTGCCAGTGCGTCGGCCTTCCTTCCCGACTGTACTGGCGAGGCACAGTTACCCCACAGGCGTTCGCGGAACGGATGATCCGGGGCGATGTCGCGGAAGGTGCGGACCACCTCCTCGGGCCGGCCGAGTCCGATCAACGTGTCGGCCCGCGCCTCTTGCACCGCAACCCACAGCTCGTTCAGCCGATCGGTCTCCAGCCGGAGAGTGTTGACTTCCGCTCCGTCGGGTAGGGCTCGCCGCGCCACGCGGCCAGGCGGCGTCGGCCCAACTCCAAGCGGTCGCTCGGACCGGCGGCGAGAGCTCCCTCCGCCTGGGCGGCGAAGTCCCAGGCGTCGACCTCGTTCGGCGCGGCGTGTACGGCATAGCCGCCCACGGTGCTCACGATCCGGCGGGCTCCCTCACCCGTCGCCTGCTGCGGCTCCACCAGGAACCGGAGTCGCGAACCGCCACCTGTAGTGAGGCGCAGGCCCGTGCCGGCGGCCGTCACCCCAGGCCTGGGCCACCAACCGGTCGGCCGATACGGGGGCACCGTGAGCGGCCAGCAGCAGGCAGAGAATGAGGCTCTCCCGGCGCCGGCGGATGAGATGCCCGATGCCGTCGACCTCGACGGCCACGCTGCCGAGCACGCGATACCGCACCGTCGGTGCCTCCGCGACCCGTCCAGACCCGGACCATGCTTGATCGTAAGGCGGCAGGCGGCAGGCGGCAGGCGGTAGGCGGCCCGCGCAGTCCACCCTCATGCCGAAACTGTCGCCGAACGGCAAACCAACTGTCGAAAAGCTGTCGTCTGGCGACAGTTTTCCGGATGGGGCTGGGGCTGGGGCTGGCCGGGATGGGAGTGGGAGTGGGGGTGGGGTGGGGGTCAGCGGGGGAGGGAGGGGAGTCCGACCAGGATCGGGCGCTTCTTGGACGCCCGCGCCCCAGCGTCGAGGAAGGGGCTCGGGTTCGCGGGGCAGATGGTGCCGACGGGGGGCAGGGTGCCGGTCAGGAGATAGTCGTCGATGTAGTCGGTGGCGCAATCGCTGCGTCCGTACGCGGTGTGACCGGATCCGGCGTAGGTGAGCAGGCGGCTGTTGCGCAACAGGCGATCCGTCGCCCGGGCCCCGGCCAGATCGGTGGCAGGGTCGAACCTGTTGCCGACGACGAGGACGGGGGCCGAGGTCTTGGCCGTCCACGGGCCGGTGTAGCGGTCCGGCGCGGTCGGCCACGCAGCACAGCCCGCATTGCACCACCACCAGTACGAGCCGAACGGCGATCCACGCTCCGCATAGGCCCCGATGCTCCGGTATTCGGCGAACCGGCGGGGATACGCGGTGTCGGCGCAATGATTTCCGTAGTACGCGTCGAGAGAGTTCGGATAATCCGGCTCGGGAGTGGTCCCGGCGAGCCGTCGGAGCAGTTCCGAGCGTTGCGTCACGAGTGCCCCTGTTCCCGATTTCTTGGTCAACACCACCAAGGCGACATAGTCGAGCAGAAGGGCGTAGTCGGTCCAGACCTCCGGGGCATACATCGCGCCCGCAGCGTCCCCGATCAAGACGTCGTAGCTGTAGGTGAGACTGTCCAGGACGAGCGGCTCGCGGCGTAGAGCGTCGGCCAGCGCTGTCCATCGCGCGGCCGAGCCGCCTGGTCTGTAGAACGCGCAGCCGTCCCTGGCCGCGTCACAGAGGCGGAGGAACTCCTCGAACACCTTCTGCGTGGCCACCCGGTCGCTGACGATCTGCCAGCCGCTCGACCACAGCCGCGGGTCGAGGACGCCGTCGATGGCCAGCGCGCGCACCCGGTCCGGGAACAGGTTGGCGTAGGTGTTGCCCAGATAGGAGCCGTACGAGAACCCGAGATAGGTCAGCTTCGTGTCACCGACGGCGCGCCGCAGCAGATCCATGTCGCGAGCCACATCGGCGGTGCTCATGTGCCTGGCCACCGACTGGCGATCGTCGAGGCATTCCCCGCCGAGACGGCGCAACTGCCGGAAGTATGGGCGTTCCTGCTTCTTCTCATAGGGAAAGAACGGCTGGTCGACGAAGAACTGCTCGAGTGCGCCCTGGCTGGCGAAGCAGTGCAACGGGGTCGATGCGGCGACTCCGCGCGGATCGAACCCGACGACGTCGAAGCGACCTTTGAGGCGGTCGCCGAGGTAGTCACCGAAGCCGAACTTGACCATGTTCACGCCGGATCCGCCCGGTCCGCCCGGGTTGACGAACACCGTGCCGATCCGGTGCGCCGGATCGGTCGCAGGCCGCTTGGCCAGGGCCAGCCGGATGGTACGGCCGTGCGGCCGGTCATAGTCCAGAGGCACCGTCGCGGTGGTGCACAGCAGCTGCGGGAAGTCCGAGCCGCAGGACTGCCACCGCAACACCGGTACCGGCGGACGCTGGGTATGAGCCTCGGCGCTGGAAGGGACGGCCCCCACCAGCGCCAGTGACACCATTCCCGCGAGGCCGATGAGAAGGACACGACGGAGGCGACCAGTGCGGTGCATGTATTCCCTCTCGACGGCTTGGGCTGCACACTACTGAAGGCCGCTGATCAGCGGAACCCCTGGTACGAGAGTGAGCTGTACGGGATTCGAGGTGTTCGGGGTCGGTGATACCGACGAGTTTCGGGAAACAGAATTGGTGGCCTGAACCGAGGGTGGATTTATCTCTGGGTTGCCGTGCCGATCCGGGCCGGGGTGTAATCGGCGGAACACGAGTAACGGAAGAGGTACGTCCCGACCGGAATGGTGCCCGGGTCGAAAGCCAGGTCGCCCTGATAATGATCAGCCTGACTCAAAGTGGGCTCCCACGATTTCACCGGAAGTGCGGCGATCTGGGTTCCGCTGTCGTCTTGAACCTGGACGCAACTGGTCTGAGGTGCGCGCAGGTCCGTTTTGCCGCTGGCGTCGATCGACACCACGATCAAGCCACCCTCCTGCGCCACCCGGATCACGTCGGCGCGATAGGTCGCATCCGGACCGTAGGAGGAACGGGCAGGGAAGCGAGGGGTGAAGGTCGGCGTGGACGGCCTCGCGGCGATGGCGAAGGCCGGGGACTGCGCGCGGGTGGACGACCCTGTTCCGTCAGCCTGCTGCCAGGCGGTGACGACCACGATCAGTGACTGGCCGAGGTCGGCGTCAGCGACCGTGTACGACGTGCCGGTGACTCCTTCGATGTTGACGCACGACGCCGCCACGCACCGCTGCCACTGCAGGTCGGTCCGACCGGCCGCCTTCCACTGGCCGCTGGTCGCGGTGAGTTCGGCACCGACGGGCGCAGGCTCGCTGCCACTGATCAGCGGCACTTCGGTGTTCACGGGCGCTCTCGGCCGGGTCAGCAGGAAGATGCCCGTGCCGCCGGCGAGCACCAGGACGATCGTCCCGATGATCAACGGCAACAGCCAACGCCGGCTGTTCGGTGCGATCGGTGGCGGCAGGGTGAACGTCGCGGCGGGCCCGGGTACGTGGGCCTCGGTGTCGTCCTCGGGGACGGCGTCGAGTTGCACCAGGTAGGACCCGGCCGGGGCGTCGGGCGGGGCGACCACGGCGACGTCGACGGTGCTCGTCGCGCCGACCCCGAGCGGGATCTCGCGCGGTCCGGCAGCTGGATCCAGGACTGGTCGGCGCCCTGCAGTGCGCGCGGCAGCAAGCGGGCGCGTACGGGTCGGCCGGTGAGGTTGGTGATGGTGAACTGCGTCGTGCCCCGTCCGTTGCTGATGGTCATCGTCGGCGGGCCAGTGATCGCGAACGCGACCGGCCCTGATCCCCCCAGCGACATGCCCGGGTGCGACGGCGGTCCCACAAAGCCCGGAGCCGACCGCGGCGGTCCCGGAGCGAAGGGGTCCCTGCCCGGTTCGGTCGGCATCGACATCTTCTTGACGATACCCGGTAGCCGATCGCCGGCGGTGACCTCTGCACCGCGCCGCGCCCGTCGACGGGCGCTTCAGGCCGGCCCTTTGAGCCGCTTCACCAGTGCGCCACCGCTCCAGGTCGAATCCACGAGGATCCGTCGCAGCGTGAGGAGTGGCGCCTGCTGATCCATCGGCCGTTCGACGAGCTGGAACGCCGTCCGGTAGCCCGCGCTGCGCAGGTGCGGGTAGGACCGCCCGCTGACCACCCCGTACGGATAGGCGAAGTCGCGGACCGGCTGGCCGCTGATCTTGCGCAGCAGCTCACGCGGCTGGTCGAGTTGGATCTTCCAGTCGCGGCCCGACAGTGAGCTGACGGGATGGTGGTCCCAGGTATGGGCGGCGATGGTGATGCCGGCGTCCGCCGCGCGCTTGAGGTCGCGGGTGCGCAACCAGTCGGGCTTGTCCAGGACCACCGTCATCACGAAGAACGTTCCCGTCATGCCGCGCTTGATCAGCTCCGGCAAGCCGACGCGCGCCTGGCCCGCGCTGGCGTCATCGAAGCTGAGGATGACCGGCTTGGCGGGCAGTGGGGCACCGGTCGTCAGGTGCGCCAGGTACTGGTCGGGTCCGATGGTCGTCCACCCGCCCTCGGCGAGCGCGTCCAGATGTGCCCGGAAGCGCGCCGGCGGGCAGATGAGGTTCTGCCGGTTGTACGCGCTGTCGCCGCTCCGCCAGTCGCGGAGCTGGTGGTAGCAGAGCACCGGGACCTGCGCCCGCCGGATGATCTCCCGAGCCGTCGCCGGCCGGGCGGTTGGCGCCGGGCCGGAGGGTGCTGGGCTCGGGGGAGCTGGGCTGGAGGGTGCTGGGCTGGAGGGAGCTGGGCTGGAGGGTGCGGTACGTGTGGGCCCCGATCCAGCCGGTGGGGTGGCCGTCGCGCCGGAGCCATCCGGCGGGGTCGTGCAGGCCCCGAGCAGACCGGCGCCCGCCGCCACGGCACCTCCGAGCAGCGTCCGGCGGGAGAGGTGGCGCAGCGGGTTCTCGATGGGGATCCTCCTTGTTCGGGTCGACCATCACCAGGTGGAGCCGGCCCTGGCCCACGCTAAGCCGCCCGCGTACGACCTCGCTAGAGGCAGGCCACCCCGGCCGGGTGGGTGGTCGGCGCAACCGGGAGGCGCGTCACTACGGGCGTGCCGAGGGTTCCGTCGGTCGCCACGGGAAGCACATGCACGGCGTTGTCGTCAGCGCGCTGGCCGGAGCCGTTCACCGTGACCACGTGCAGGAACCGGCCGCTGGGGTCGAGCGCCTCCTGGAACGCGCCGCCACGACTGGAAAGGCGGACGCTCTGCATCTCGACCGGCGCGACCGGATCGCTGGTGTCGTAGACCGAGACGCTGTTGCTGGCGTTGCTGACGGTGTAGGTGCGCGAGCCGTCGCTGTTGGTCACGATCCAGCAGATGGCCCGGCCCGAGTTCGGAGCCGATCCAGCCGGCGTCAGCGTGCCGTCGGCGTCGTAGCGGTAGACGGCGAGCTGGCCGCGGGTCGGCAGCCCGACGTAGACGACCGGCTCCCGCGGATGGGCCGCGAGGCCGACCGGGGAGGGATGGGGCGCCTCGATCTCGACGGATGCCCGCGGCTGGAGCCGGCCGTCGTCGCCGATCGCGAAGGACCGGAGGAAGCCGCCGAACGGTTCGGCGCCGAACAGCAGGCGGCCTCCCGCTGCCACCAGCGCCTGGGCCGGGGACACCCCCTTCGCGGCCGGAACGGTGCCGTCCGGAAGCGGCAACAGCCGACCCGACGGTTCGACGGCGAAGACCGCATAGTTCGGTACGCCGGGCGTGTCCGGGCGGCCGGGGTCGTGGTCCTTGTTCACCACGTACACGTGCCCGTCAGCCAGCCCGATGCTGACCGGCTGGATCCCGCCCGAGGGGAACGGGGACCCCGGTACGCCGGCCAGACTGCCGTCGGGCGTCACCCGGAAGACCGCGATCGAGTCGCTGCCCCCGTTTACCGCGTACAGCAGTCCGCCGTCAGCGCTGAGCACGAGGTTCTGATCGGAATCCTCCGGACCGACCACATTGTCGGGATTCCCGAAGCCCGTCCCCCCGGTCAGGTAGCAGCCGGCCTGGCTGAGGGTCCCGTCGTCGGCCCGCCGGTACGCCAACACGGCGTTCTGCCCCCGGTCGGGATTGTTGGTCGCCACGTAGACGATGTTGCGCGACGTTGCCTGTTCGACCTGCATGGGTCCTCCTCGTACCGCGGCATCCTCCGGAGCGGCCGCATTCGTTGTGACGAGGAATAGTGGTGGCGGCCGTTCGAACCGTTACACGGGTGCCGCGGTGACCTCAGGGCTCGATGCGGCCGAGCAGCCATCCGGGCCGGAGCAGCGTCGCGCCAAGACCTTCCACCTGCGCCGCGAGCCCGCGGTCAGCGGTCACGACAGCGACCGTTGCGCCCGCGGTCACCGCTCGCCTGACCTCCTCGACGATCCGGCTGTCGCCGTCACTCGCCGCGTGCACGGTCTCGACGCGCCGGTTCCGCCGCGCCGGTCACGGCCTCCGGCACGCCGGCGCGGGCGCGACCCTCGAGCACGAGGACGACGCGGGACGCGAGCGCCGGGGCCGCGAGCAGGCGGGCGTGCAATCGCGCTGCTGCCCCGGGCCGGTCCTTCCACCATCCGTCGGGTCGGGAGCCGACGACGTTCGCGCCGTCCACCACGAGCACGTCGGGGCGCGAGGCGTCGGACTCGTCCATGGCACCAGTGGACCACGGGGCGTCGACATCGAGGGCGGGCGGCGCGGCTTGTCGGCCCGCTGCGGAGATGGTCATACTTGTGACTATGTCGGAGACCAGGTCGCTCGCCGAAGCCAAAGCTCATCTTTCCGAACTGGTGGCGCGGGCCGGAACCGAGCACGCACGGATCACGGTGACGGTCCGCGGTCGCCCCGTCGCGGTCCTGCTGGCCGTGGACGACCTCGAGGCTCTCGAAGAGACGATCGCCGTTCTCTCCGACTCGGCCGTGCTGCATGCCCTCGCCGAAGCCGACGCCGAGTTGGCTCGAGGAGAGGGCGAGGACCAGGAGAGTCTCGCGGCAGCCATGCACGCCCGGCGAGCCAGTGCGTGAGCGATCCGCGCTACGAGTTGGTCATCGCTCCCACCGCACGGCGGCAGCTCACTGAGACGCTGCCCGCACCGGTCGCCTTCGCCGCCCACGAGTTCATCATCGGCCCGCTGCTGGACAACCCGCGTCGCGTCGGCAAACAGTTGCGTCCACCCCTTGACGATCGGCTCAGCGCCCGACGCGGTACGTACCGCGTGCTCTACACGATCGACGAGATTGCTCGGCGAGTGACCGTCGTCGGTGTGTTCGGGCGCTCCGATGCCTACCGGGCCCGCTGAGATCGCCGCCGGTCCAAGGGCGGCATCGCCTCACCCGCTTGCCGCCTCGCGTACGAGCCGGACCGGGCCCAGCAGGCCGTACTGGTGCACCTCGGTGGAGTGCATCCGCGGCTCCCGGCCCCCAATCTCGCTCATGACGTCGCGCACCTGCGCGCAGTAGCCGTGGGCGAGCAACCGGTTGTCCAGCGAACTCGAGATCTGGACCACCACGGTGTTGGCGCCGGCACGCAGGTCGGCGGTGACGTCGACCACCGGTTGGCGTTCGACCAGTTCGTACCGGAGGTGAAGCTCACCGCCATGTCCCGCTTGGTCGTCTCTTCCACGACGATCTGCGAATCGTGAACCACTCCTCCGCGCCCCAGCCGTACCGGGAGTGGTCGATCGCGGCCTCGTCCATGGCCAGGAACTCCATCCCGCCGAATCCGAGCCGGTGGGCGGTGTCGACCTCGTACCGCAGCGTCCGTGTGGAGCCCCTCCGCCAGCCACCAGCGCAACTCAGGACGGAACTCGATGGGCGGGCCTTGATGAGCCGGGCCAGGTCGTCGAGCCTCGGTGTTCTCCTTCGAGGAGATTCAGCCAAGTGCTGTCCACGCGGATCGGCATGGCATCCGCACCGTGCAGCCGGAATCTCCAGTGGAAGAAGGGACCGGGCCGACGTGGGGTTGAAACGTATCACAGACCCGCGGTGGCGGTGGCCATGGTCACCTCGAACGTCACCAGATGTGCCGCGGCGATCGTCGCAGAATGTCAAGAACGTATGGCGCCACGTGGTGACCGCACATCACCACGCGTCTGCCGGACCGCGGGACCTGTAGTCGCCACGCACGGCCATGGGTCATGCGGCGCGTTCGAACCAGTCGATCGCGAGGTCGGCGACCGCGGCGGGGGCGTCGTCGGTGATGAAGTGCGCTGCGTCGTCGACGTAGCTGAACTCCACACGATCGGCGTGGCGCTCGGGGTCGCGGCAGATGTGCCCCATGAGCTCCTCGTTGACTGCGTAGTCCTTGCGCCCGAAGACGACCAGGGTCGGCACCGTGAGCCGCTGGCGGCGGTAGACCCCGCGGATCATGCGCATGCCTTCGGGCAGGATCATGCGGCGGCAGAGCGGACGCACCGCGCCGTCGATGTCGGGGCGGCGCAGCGGGGCGAGGTGGGCTTCGACGACTCCCTCCGAGATCGGGCGGGCCACGTACCTCGTGGAGAAGATTCCGCGAAGTGAGGCGCCCGGGCGGTGCCAGACGAACGAGGGCAGGTGCTGGAAGGCCGGGAGGAGCTTCGGGCTGAACTTCATGAAGCCCGGCATCACCGAGAGTTGCACTGCCGTTCGCACCCGCTCGGGGTGCTCGTAGGTCAGCTGCATCGCGGTGATGGCGCCCATGTCGTGGGAGACCAGGTGGGCGCGCTCGATGTGGAGGGCGTCGAAGAGGGCGAGCAGGTCGTGGAGCCGGGTCTCGCGTTCGATACGCGGATCGTCGGCCACGGTCCAGCCGGCCCCGCGCAGGTCGGGGCAGATCACGCGGTAGCCGCGCGCGGCGATGACCGGAGCTACGGCGTGCCATTGCCACCAGTGCTCGGGGAATCCGTGCAACAGCACGACTGGCTCGCCCTTGCCGATGGTGGCAAGGTGAGTATGCAGTCCGGGGGTCTCGACGACGAGATGCTCGAAGCCGGGAGCGTCGGGCAGTGGAGGCGACCAGACAGAGGCGTCGACGGAGCGGGTGCTACGGGGTTCGGGCGTGGGCATGATTGCGGCCTCCTCCGGTCGAATAACTATGTTTATAGTAGACCTTCTGAAGGGGAGACGTCTATGCCACCGGCCACCCGGGAACGCGCACTCGAGGCGGCCGTGGAACTGCTCGGCGCCGAGGGCGTACGCGCGCTGAGCCATGCTCGGGTCGATGAACGAGCGAGCCTGCCGCCCGGGTCGACGTCAAACTGGTTCCGCACCCGCCGCGCACTGCTCGGCGGCGTGGTCGACTGGATCGCCGAGCGCGAGCGCGCCGATTTCGACCCAGCCGGGATGCCGGCGATCACCGGAATCGACGGGCTGATCGAAGGCTTGTGCGCCATGACCGAACTGCAGACCGGGACGTTCGCCGTGCGCACCCGCGCTCGCTACGCCCTCTTCCTCGAACTCGTCGGCGATCCTGAGCTTGGCGAGCCACTGCGCCGGCAGCGCCGCGAGTTCGAGCAATGGAGCGAGCTGATGGTGATGGCCGTCGGCATCGCCGACCCCGTGCCGGCGACCCGGGCCCTGATGGCACTAGGCGACGGACTGCTCCTGCACCGGCTCACCGTCGACCCCGCTCTCGACATGCGCCC
>CAVSDA010000021.1:0-46663 GCA_963726625.1 uncultured Actinomycetota bacterium | reverse complement strand
GCCGAATCGCCGACGAAATCGCGGTCCACCTTGCTGACGAGGTAGCGCGGCGCGGCGTCCGGACCGTACTGCTCGACCAGGAAGGGAAGCACCGCGACGCTGTTCTGTAGCGGCGAGGTGCCGATGTAGCGGGTGTGGGCGTCGCGCAGGCCGGTGACCACCGTGCTGACCGCGCGGTGGAACTCACCTTCGGACAGGTCCGCAGCCCGGCGGCGGAGCAACGTCAGAGCTTGCACCGGATCGGTGGCGTACGCGGCGCGCTTGGCGGGCAGGTGGGCGTAGGTGCCGCCGAGGGCGGCGATGAGAGCGTCCAGCACCATCAGCCGTTGGCCGCCGTCCAGGCCGCGACCGGCTCGTCCGCGGGTGGCCGCGGCCAACGCCTCGGGCAGCAGGACCCCACGCCGGGCCGCCTCGACCTCGTCGCGGGAGCGGGTGAGCCCGGCCGGCTCGGGTCGGTGGCCCGTCATCGGTAGTACCGGTCGAGGCCGTCGAGGACGCCGCCGTGGAAGCCGCGACCGGCGACGGAGTCGAGCCAGGGTGCGTCGTGGGTGAGCGTGGCCAGCGGCGGGACCACCAGGTCGCTCAGGTCCTTCGGCAGGCCTCCGACCGGGGAGAGGCCGGTCGGCATGTCCAGGGCGAGGCGCAGCGGACGGTCGGCGTCATCAAGGCGCCGGGACGCGCTCGCGTATGCCTGCTGCGCCGCCTCGACCTCACGCCTGGGATGAGCGCGGACCTCCTCCATCCGGTCCAGAACCTCCTGCCACGCCCACGCCCGGGTGGGGTCGCGGGGTTGGGTGAGTCCGAGTCGCATCTGCCGGGACCCGACGTCCAGAGCGGTCAGCGGTCCCGACGGACTGGCGCTCATCACCGCCGCTGTGCCGTAGCGCGGCGTGCCGTCAACCACCACCAGTTCCACATCGTCCTCCGTGGCGCCGACGACGGTGGCGAAGGGATCCGCCCCGCGGGGCGCCTGCAGGACCAGGATGTCGGCCTGCGCGCCGGACTGCAGCCGGCCGACTTGGCGGCCCCAGGCCCGGGCCAGCTCGTCGCCCGGCACGCAGGTGGCCATCCTCACCAGGTCCTGATCGGTCAGGGTCCAGCCCGCCGCATCGGAGGCCAGCCGGGCCGACTTGAGCTCGCCGAGGACGTTCTTGGTGCCCGAGGGCGCCCAGTCCGACCCGAGGCACACCGACAGGCCGGCGGCACGCGCGGCCGGGACGTCGGTGGTCTGGCCGTAGAGCCACAGGTTGGAGAACGGCGACCAGGCCACGGCGCCGCCGGGGTTCCAGCGGGCGAGATCGGCGGGGTCGACGGCATTGGCGTGCACCGCGATGAAGCGCTCCTGGAGACAGCCCGCCGCCTCCGCATCGGTGTATTCCCGGGCTACCACGCTGCCGCGCTGGCCCTCGGCGCAGTGGTAGATGAAGCAGGACCCTGCCCGCATCCGGTTCGCCCGTTCGGCCAGGGCCGCGGGCTTGGCGGTGAGCACCGAGGCGTAGACCAGGTTCGCGTTGCCCGTACCGAACGTCTCGTCCTCGATGTTGCGGACCAGCCAGCCGTCCCGGGGGCGATTCTTGGGAGGTGAGCCCTGAATCGACGTGGTACCTCCGACGATCGCCCTCGTCTCGACGTAGGCGAGCAGTTCCTGGGGGCAGGCGGTGATCAGCGCGTACGCGGGCCAGGTGGTGCTCGCCGCATAGGTCTTGGCTCGGGTCCAGGAGTTGTGGTGCAGGAACGGCACCTGCTGGCTCGGCTCGGTCCACAAGGGCAGGGTGTTGTAAGCGAGATGGTTGTGCAGATCGACCAATCCGGGCAGGACCAGCGAGTGGCCTACGTCGACGACGGGCGCGTGCTCGAACCCGGCCGGGGCGGCCCGCCGGCCCCGGGTGACGGCTGCGATGGTGCCGTCATCGGCGATCCAGACCCGGCCGGTGAACACCTCCGCCTCCGAGGCGGCGACGGCGTCGTCGCAGGCCAGAGCCACGACGCGCCCGCGGATCGCCCACATGATCCTCCCCCTCGGCTAGCAGGAGGCGGCAACCGTCCGCTTTCGTACATCGGTCCCGCGTTCGGGCCGGCGCTGACTCAGGGGCTGGCCCTGACCGTGTCGGCTGAGCGCGTTGACCTGGACCGGAGGTCGAGGTCAGCGGTCGAAGTGGGCCTGCAGGATAGAGCGGTAGCGCTCACCGATGGCCGCCGCCGCGCTCTGGTCGGCTGCGCTCGGATCGTGCCGGCTGAGCACGGGCACCGGCCATTCCGGCAACGATCCGGTCAACGCCCAGGCCGCCTGGCGGGCGGCGCCGACCGCGACGCTCTCGAAGGATTCGGTCACCACGATCGGTAGTCCGAATACTGCCGCGGCGATCTGGCGTACGGCGTCGGACTGGGAGGCGCCGCCGGTCAAGGTGATCGAGGAGATGGGCCCGGTCTGTTCCTGGAGAACCTGAACCCCGTACGCGAGACTCCACAGGACGCCCTCCACAGCGGCTCGGGCGAGGTTTGCCGGAGTCAGGTTCCGCAGCGTCAGACCGACGATCTGCCCGGTGGCATCCGGAAGCGCCGGGGTGCGTTCGCCCTGGAGGTACGGCATGAAGCTCAGCCCGCCGCTCCCGGGCTGAGCGCTGAGCGCGAGTCGACTCAGTTCGACCAGACTCACGCCGAGCAACTCGGCGGTGGCGACGAGGTTGCGCGCGCCATTGAGCGTGCACACCAGGGGCATGAATGCCCCGGTGGCGTCGGCGAAGCCGGCGACGATGCCGGTCGGGTCGCTGGTCTGCTGGGCACTTCGGGTGAAGGCGGTGCCGCTGGTGCCGAGCGAGACGACCGCGGCATTGTCGCTCACGGCCAGGCCGAGTCCGCCCGCCATGTTGTCGCCGGTGCCCGGCGCGAGCGCGATTCCGTCCGGGGTCTCGCCGATCAGCTCCGCAGGCGCCGCCACTCGGGGCACCAGGAGGTCCCGACCGAGCGCGAGCCGGATCAGGTCATCGCGATAGACGTTGGCGGTGGCGTCGAAGTAGCAGGTGCCGGAGGCGTCGCCGCGGTCGGTCACCGGGTCGAAGCTCCGGCCGCCGAGTTGCCAGGTCAGCCAGTCGTGCGGCAGCAGCACCGTCGCTGTACGGGCGGCGTTGTCCGGCTCGGCCCGCGCCAGCCAGCGCACCTTGCTCACCGTCATCGAGGCGACCGGCACGGAGCCGACCGCATCGGCCCAGGCCTGCCGCCCACCGAAGTCGGTGATGAGGTCGTCGGCGTCGGCGGCCGAGCGATTGTCGTTCCACAACAGGGCATCCCGGACCAGGGCACCGTGTTCGTCCAGGGTGACCATGCCGTGTTGTTGTCCAGCGACGGCGATCGCGCCGACCCCGTCGAGCAGACCGGGATCAGCGGTCGCCTGCCGGTAGGCCTGCAACCAGGCGTCCGCTGAGACCTCAGTGCCGTCAGGGTGGGCTGCCCGCGCCGTACGAACGACCGCCCCCGTCTCTACGTCGCAGACGACGACCTTGACCGACTGGGTGGACGAATCGACCCCCGCTACCAGGGTCATACCCGACTCCTGCGGGCCGGGACGGGCCTCCGCCGGTCCGCATCCGGCCGCCCCCGCAGGGACACGGCCGTGAGCCTGGAGTCGTGGGCGGTCATGCCGTGGGCTGTCATGTCGTGGGATGTCATGTCGTGGGATGTGATGGTGCGCCTCCAGTGGCTCGTGGGTGGATCTTGGTCAGGCTCACGGCGCGCCCTCGGTGGTGACGGTGACGCCGCGGTCGATGAACGGTTGGAGCAGCGAAGGGGCGGGCCGACCGGCGACAGCGAGGAGATCGACCTGGTCGAGGGCAGCGAACTGCACGAAGGCCGATACGCCCAGGGTGGCCGGGCCGGCGAGAGCGATCACCCGGTCGGCGCAGCGGACCTCGACCTGGGACACGGCCGCGGCGGCGGGCGTGGCCTGGGTGAGGCCCCGTTCCACGCTGATGCCTGCCGGACAGACCAGGCTGACGTCCACGTGCAGCCGCTCCATCTCCGCCACAGCCCAGTCCCCCTCCTGGGCCCGGGTCGTCGGGGAGACCGTGCCGCCGATGTTGTATATCTCCAGCCGGCTGGCTCGGGAGAGCACGACTGCGGCGTCCAAGGAGTTCGTGACGATCGTCAGTCCGGTCGCTGCCGGGGGTGCGGCAGCGATGGTGTGGGCCAGCGCGAGCGTCAAGGGGCCATTGCCGAGCAGCACCGTACCGACCCGGGGCAGTTGGTCCCAGATCCGCTGGGCGAGTTCGATCTCGGTCCTGCCGCTCGGGACCGCGAGAGCGGGAACCGCGAGCGGGCCGGCGTCGACCCGGACGGCGCCGCCGTGCACCCGGACGAGCTTGCCGGCGCTCTCCATCGTTTTGAGATCGCGGCGGATGGTTTCCTGGGCGACCCCGAGACGGGTCGCCAGGTCGACGACCTCGACCCGGCCCTCCTCGGCGAGCCATGCGGCGATCGCCTGGTAGCGGGTCGTGGCCTGCGCCTGCTGGGCGGCGACCGGGGTCTCCTCGCCTGCGGTCGAGGACCGCCCGCGCCCGCGGGGGGTCTCGATCACCGCGGCCGGCCGACTATGGGCCGGAGCGCACCTGTCCGAGGTGAGTCGTCGGTCCACACTCGCGGAGGGTAACCCATGTCAGAATGGGCCGGGCAATGGGTTCCGCGAGGGCGGTCCGAGCGCGAAGGAGGTCGCTGACGGCTCGGCGGCTCAGAATGGACCGATGGACGGGGCGTTCGTGACGATGTATCCGCCCGAGCGGCAGCGGGCCATCACCGACCTGCTGATGCATCGGCGGGGTCGGCGGGCAAGCGTGGCCCAGATCAGCGAGGAACTCAAGGTCACCACCGAGACGGTGCGCCGCGACCTCGACGTGCTGGAACGCCGGGGAGTGCTACGACGGATCCGCGGCGGCGCCGAGCTGATGGACTCGACCCCCTTCGAAGAGGCGCTGGCTGCCCGCCACGCCGAGCAGTACAAGGACAAGCTGGTCATTGCCCGCCGGGTCGTCGCCGAACTCCCCGAGGACGGAGTGGTGGTGCTCGACTCCGGTTCGCTCACCTTCGTCTGTGCCCAGGCCATGCCGCGGGACCGTGCCCTCGTCGTGGTGACCAACAATCTGCCGGCGGCCCAGTTCCTCGCCGACTACGAGAATCTGCAGGTCTTCACCCTCCCCGGGATGATCCGCGGACTCACCAGTGCGGCGGTCGACGCCTGGACCAGCCGGCGTCTGGGCACCCTGACCGCTGACCTGGCGATCATCGGCGTCAACGGCATGACCGTGTCACACGGCCTGACCACGACCAACCCGGAGGAGGCCGCGACCAAACGCGCGATGTTGTTGGCCGCCCGCCGGCGGGTGGTGCCGGTGATCTCGGGCAAGCTGGGTCGCAACTCCTTCTGTTCCTTCGCCGCGGTGAACGAGGTGGACCTGGTGATCACCGACCACGCCGCCAACGCCGAGTTGGTGAGCGAGCTGGCCGCCGCCGGTCCCGAGGTCGTGCTCGCGCGTGAGGAGGGTGGTGTCAAACGGTGGCCGTAGCGAGCAGGTTGCTCCCGCGTGTTCGCGGGAACCGCGCGGAAGGTCACCGATCGACTCCACCCTCCCCAGGCGAGTCGCTCGGATCGGACGAGCGCGGCCGGCTGCTTTGGTCAATGGTCGGCGATAGGACAGGATTGGCGGGTGGCAGACAGCCGGCGTCCGGAGCGGCGCGAGCAGCAAGCTCGTCCGCAGTCCGCGCGCGGCGGGGAGCGGCCGGCGCGCGGCCCAGACGGCCGTGACCGCCCAGAGCGCCCTGACCGACCAGAGCGCCCTGACCGACCAGAGCGCACTGAACGGCGCGAGCCGCGGGGGGCTGACCCGCGCGGAGCCTCACCCCGCGGCAGCGGTCCGCCTGGCGCGTCCTCCCGCGGAGCCGCAGACCCTCGGCCATCGAGCTCGCGGCGGGGGACCGGCGAGCCACCGCGTCCGGGACTGGCGCGTCGCGCTGAGGAGCCGTCCCTGCCCGAGGGGGTGGACACACGGTCACTGCACCGGGCGGTGCGGGCTGAACTGCGCAGTCTGCCCAAGGAGCTCGCCGAGATCGTCGCCGGTCACCTGGTGCTGGCCGGGCAGCTGATCGACTCCGAGCCTGAACTGGCGTACGCCCACGCCGAGGCCGCGCGCAGACGTGCCTCGCGGCTGCCCATCGTGCGCGAGGCCGCCGCCGAGACCGCGTACGCGGCCAGCCGCTGGGACGTGGCGTTGAGTGAGTTCCGGGCCCTGCGCCGGATGACCGGGACCCACGACTACCTGCCGGTGATGGCCGACTGCGAGCGTGCGCTCGGGCGCCCGCAGAACGCGCTGAAGCTCGCGAAGGAGGCCGAGCGGCTGAGCCTCGAACCTGCGCTCCGGATCGAAATGATCATCGTGGAGGCGGGTGCGCGCAGTGATCTCGGCCAGCAGGCCGAGGCGCGTCGCATCCTGGCTCGCGCGGTCCAGACGGTCGCCACGAGTCCGGCGCTCGCACCCGCGGTGGCCCGGTTGCGCTACGCATACGCCGATGTCCTGCTGGCCGCGGACAACGAGGCGGAGGCGCGGGAGTGGTTCGCCTCGGCCGCGGCGCTGGACCAGGATCGAGACACCGACGCCCAGCAGCGGATCGAGGAGCTGGACGGGATGTCGATCGAATTCGACGACACCGATCCGGACGACCCCGATCCTGACGACCCCGATCGGATGACCCCGATCCTGACGACCCCGAGCCTGGCGGCACCGATCGGGGCTGGACCGCTCCCGACGAGAGCCGCGAGTGAGCGCAACTGACGGCTCGCTTGCGCCGCTGGTCGATGCCTACGATGCCGTGCTCTTCGACCTGGACGGAGTCATCTACCTCGGGCCGGTGGCGGTGGTGGGAGCCGCCGAAGGCATCACGGCGCTGCGTGATCGCGGTGTCCGGGTCGGGTTCGTGACCAACAACGCGGCGCGCTCGCCGAGCGCGGTCGCCGAGCATCTGATGGAACTGGGGATCGAGGCGTCCGCCGCGGACGTGGTGACCTCAGCGCAGGCGGCTGCCCATCTGGTCGTTGCGCGCTTCGGGCCGGGGGCCCGGGTGCTGGCGGTCGGAGGCGAGGGCGTCGTCGTGGCGCTGCGAGAGGTCGGGCTGGTCGCGGTCGCGAGCGCGGACGACGGGCCGGTGGCGGTGGTGCAGGGCTACGGGTTCGGCCTGGCCTGGCAGGAGTTGAATGAGGCGGCGATCGCGATCCACCGCGGCGCCCACTGGGTCGCGACCAACACCGATCCGACGAGGCCGACCGATCGGGGCCTGGTCCCCGGCAACGGCGCGGCGGTGGCGGCGGTACAGCTCGCCGTCGACGTGGCGCCCGAGGTCGCGGGCAAGCCGTTCCGGCCGCTGCTCGACGACACCGTGGAACGGCTGGGCGCCCGGCGCCCGATCTTCGTGGGCGACCGGCTCGACATGGACATCGCGGGAGCGGTGCGGGCAGGGATGGACAGCATGCTGGTGCTGTCCGGCTCCCACGGGCCGAGCGAGTTGCTGGTCGCTGAATCCGAAGAACGGCCGACCTATCTGGGCGATGACGTGCGTGCCCTGCTGCGGCCGCCGCTAGCCGCGGTCGTCCGGAACGGGGTCGCACGCTGCGGCGCGGCCACGGCGTACGTGCGGGATGGCCGGCTGCGCGTGGACAGTCCGTCCGCTGCCCGGGTGGAGGGCATCTGGGCGGCGACGCAACTCGCCTGGCTGGCGAGCGACCTGGGGCCACCCGCTCCAGACGGCTGCACTCCTGGAGGAGTGGGCCAGGACCCCGTCCTCGTCGCCGGCGGGGACCCCTGAGCTAGCGTGACATCAAGGGACGGGTAACTGACGGTTCGCCTTCGGGCAGCCGCCCGTGCCCGACCAGTACCCACAGGGAGGTGTGCCACGTGTCCGAGGCACTGCACAGTTACGTGAACCTGGTCAGCGGCTTGACCCGGACGACCCGGGCCCGCGCGCAGGCGGTCGCGGACGCGATACTCGCCCAGGCCGGGCTCACCGAGGTCGCCTCCGATGCGACCGAGCGCGTCAACAAGCTGGCCGAGGAGATCCTGAATGCGGGCCGGGCCAACCGCGAACTGCTGCAGAACCTGGTCGCGGCCGAGGTGGAGAAGGTCGTCTCCCGGCTGGGTCTCGCGCGGGCCGACGAGGTCGCCGCGCTCAGTGAGGAAGTGGCCGCCCTGCGGGCCCGGCTGGCAGTGGCGGAGCACGCCCGGGCCGGAGCCCCACCTTCCCCGACAGCCGCACCCCGGAAAGCAACAACCCCGGAAAGCCCCAGCGCGGAAAGCACCAGCACCCGAAGAGGCCCGCACCCGGCGCTGCGGCGCCCGAGCCCCCGGCCGCGCGCGGGACGGAGGGGCATGACCCAGGATCGGCGCGAGCTGGATCCCGAGGGTGTGCTCGGCCCCCCGGCCACCGGCGAAGCCGCCATCGACGACGTTCTCCTGGGGTTGGGGGAGCTCGAATCGACCCCTGTGCCCGAACACCACGACCGGCTGGCCCGGGCGCACGAAGTGCTGCAGTCGGCGCTCGACCAGCCCAGGCCGCCGTCCCCCTGAGGTGGGCACGCGGCTGGACCGCGCCCTGGTCGAGCGCGGTCTCGCCCGTTCACGAGGCCACGCACGGGACCTGATCGCGGCCGGCCTGGTCCAGGTCGACGGGCGTGCGGCCGTTCGTCCCGCTATGACTGGTGATCGACTCCGCCGCCGTCGTGGCCGCCGCCGGACCCGTACGTGTCCCGGGCCGCCCACAAGCTGCTCGGCGCCTTGGAGGACCTCCCGCTCGACGTGGCGGGCCGGGCCTTGGATGCCGGGGCCTCCACCGGCGGGTTCACCCAGGTCCTGCTGGAGCACGGATGCACCCAGGTGACCGCAGTCGACGTCGGTATCGGCCAGCTCGCTCCGACGCTGCGGGCTGACCCCCGGGTGCGGGTGTGGGAGCGCACCAATCTGCGGGATCTGAGCCTGACCCATGTCGGCGGCGAGCCGGTCGACCTGATCGTCGCTGACGTCTCGTTCATCTCCCTCACGCTGCTGGTGGAACCTCTGATCTCGGTGCTGGCCGGCGACGGCCGACTGTTGCTGCTGGTCAAGCCGCAGTTCGAGGTCGGCCGCGAGCGGCTGGGCAAGAACGGACTGGTTCGCGATCCGCGGCTGCGACAGGACGGCGGTGGACCAGGTGTTGGCCAGCGTCGACCGGGCCGGCGGGCGGCGCGTCGCCGTCGTGGCGAGCCGGTTGCCCGGCGCCGGGGGGAACGAGGAGTTCTTCGCCCTATGCTGTCGCAGGTGACCGAGCGCCTGCCGGCCCCGACGCCTACCCGATCCGTAGCCGTGCTCACCCACACGGGCCGGCCCGCGGCGATCGCGGCAGCGAACCGGCTGATCGACGGGCTGAGCAAGGCCGGCATCCGGTCGGCACTGCCGGAGCAGGGCATCGCCGCCATCGACCCGAGCCTGCTGTCGGTCGTCGGGCCGCTGAGCAAGCCGGTCCGAGCCGACGACGGGGTCGAGCTGATGGTGGTGCTCGGCGGCGACGGGACCATCCTGCGCGGCGCCGAGTGGGTTCTGGAGGCCGGGATCCCGCTGCTCGGGGTCAACCTCGGCCACGTCGGCTTCCTGGCCGAGGCGGAGTCGTCGGAGATCTCCCAGTTGGTCGCCCGGATCGTGGATCGCTCGTACGCGGTGGAAGAGCGCTTCACCATCGAGATCACGCTGCGCGACTGCGAGACCGGCGACGTGCGCTGGTCCTCCTACGCGATCAACGAGGTCTCCATCGAGAAGGCGGCCCGGGAGCGCATGCTCGAGGTGTTGGTGGCTGTCGACGGCCGGCCGTTGTCGCGCTGGGCCTGTGACGGGATGCTCGTCGCCACGCCGACCGGCTCCACCGCGTACGCGTTCTCCGCGGGCGGTCCGGTCATCTGGCCAGGTGTGGACGCCCTGCTGGTGGTGCCGTTGAGCGCCCACGCCCTGTTCGCGCGACCGCTGGTGCTCAGCCCGACCTCGACGGTCGTGGTCGAGATGATCGAGAGCTCACCGACGCACGGCGTGGTCTGGTGCGACGGGCGCCGCTCGGTCGAGTTGCGCACCGGGATGGAGATCGAGGTCACCCGCGGACGGTCGCGGTTGCGGCTCGCCCGGCTGTCGGAGGCTCCCTTCACCGATCGGTTGGTGCACAAGTTCGGGCTGCGGATCGAGGGCTGGCGGGGCGGCGGGACGGCGTGATCACCGAGCTGCGGATCGCCGACCTCGGCGTGATCAGCGAGGCGCTCATCAGCCCCCATCCCGGCTTGACCGTGGTCACCGGGGAGACCGGAGCCGGCAAGACCATGATCGTCACGGGCCTCGGGCTGCTGCTCGGCGGCCGGACCGATGCGCGGACGGTGCGCACCGGCGCGCCCCGGGCGCGAGTCGAGGGGCGGTTCCGCCCGCTCGGCCACGAGGCCGAACGGCAGGCCCGGGAGGCGGGCGCGGAACTGGAGGACGAGGAGTTGTTGGTGGCCCGCGATCTCGGCGCCACCGGCCGGTCGCGGGCGTTCCTCGGCGGTGCCCAGGTGCCGGCCACGCTGTGCGCGGAGATCGTCGCCCAACTCGTGGCCATCCACGGACAGTCCGAGCAGCTCCGGCTCGCCCGCCCCGAACGGCAGCGGGAACTGCTGGACCGCTTCTCCGGGGAGGAACTGGCCCCCACCCTGGCCGACTACCGAGCGCGCTTCGCCGAACGGCAGGCGGCAGCGGCCGAGCTCGGTCGCCTGCGAACGCAAGCGCAGAGCCGGGCGCGGGAGATCGACCTGCTGCGGTTCGGTCTGGGCGAGATCGCTGCGGTCGCGCCGCAGCCCGGAGAGGATGTCGCGCTGGCCGCGGAGGCCGCCCGGCTGCAGGGAGCCGACGATCTGCGCCAGGCCGCAACGGCCGCACTGCTCGGGCTGGCCGGCGCCGATGACGAGCCCGGCGGCGCGCTGACCGCGGTCTCGCTGGCCCGGAAGGCACTGGACCGGGCGGGCGGCGCCGACCCCGAGCTGGCCGCCCTGGGTCGACGTGCGGCTGAGGCGAGCTACCTGCTGGCGGACCTGTCGGCCGACCTGGCCCGCTACCTGGACGACCTCGCGGCCGAGCCGGGCCGGTTGGAGTGGATCGCCGCGCGGCGGGACGCGCTGTCCGGGCTGACCCGCAAGTACGGCTCGACGGTGGCGGAGGTGCTGGGGTACGCCGTCGAGGGAGTCGAGCGTCTGGGACTGCTCGAGTCCGGCGACGAGCGGATCGAGGTGCTGGCGGTCCGGGTCGCTCGAGCTCGGCGTCGAGGTGGACTCCCTGGCGGCGATCATCACTGCCGCGCGGACCCGCGCGGCCGCGGCCTTCGCCGAGAAGGTGCTCGCCGAACTGGCCGCCCTCGCCATGCCGCACGCAGCACTGATCTTCCAGATCAGCCCGGTCGAACCCGGACCGCACGGGGCCGATCAGGTGGATCTGCTGTTCAGCGCCAATCCGGGCAGCCCGCCGCGCTCACTCGGTCGGGTCGCCTCGGGTGGGGAGCTGTCGCGGGTGCGGCTGGCTCTGGAGGTCGTCCTTGCGACCGACGATCCGTCGGGGACGCTGGTGTTCGACGAGGTCGATGCCGGGGTGGGAGGTCGGGTGGCCGTCGAGATCGGCCGCCGGTTGGCGCGGCTCGCGCGAGCGACCCAGGTGGTCGTGGTCACCCACCTGGCCCAGGTGGCCGCTTTCGCCGATCGGCACTACGTCGTGGCGAAGGCTGACGACGGCCAGGTCACGACCAGCGGCGTACGGCTGGTGTCCGACACCGAACGCGCGGCCGAGCTGGCCCGGATGATGGCCGGGCTGGAGACCAGCGAGTCCGCTCTGGCCCACGCGGGGGAGCTGTTGGAGCTGGCCGCCTCGACCCGTCGATCGGGCTGACGCGAAGCTCCGCCGACCGGGTCGGCGAGGCCGTCGACCGAGCGCGGCCCGAGCGTTTCGGCGCGGGCCGGGCCGCTGACGCGTGGGAGGATGGGTCCCGACATGCGACTCCCCACCCTGCGCAGGCGCGGAGCACCGACCGAGATCGGCGGTGTCGTCCGGCTCGATCGGCGTACGAAGATCTTGACCAAGCGACTCCGGTCAGGCGAGATCGCGGTCATCCACCACGCCGACCTGGACCGGGTGAGCGCCGAGGCGCTGGTGTTGACGGGCGTGGCGGCGGTGGTGAACGCGGTGCCGTCGGTGTCCGGCCGCTACCCCAACCTGGGCCCCGGCATCTTGCTGGAGGCCGGCATCGTCTTGATCGACGACGCCGGCGAGCAGGTGTTCGGACGGCTGCACGAGGGTGATCGGGTGACCCTCGACGGCGGAAGGCTGTTGGGGGCCGATGGGGCCGTCGTCGCCGAGGGGACCGTGTACACCGCCGAACTGCTCCAGGAGCGGCTGGAGGACGCGCAGAAGGGGCTGTCGGACCAGATCGAAGCCTTCGCCGACAACACCATGACCTACCTGCGCGAGGAGAAGGAACTGCTGCTGGAGGGCGTCGGCGTCCCCGACGTCGCCACCGCCATCGAGGGCCGGCACGTGCTGATCGTGGTGCGCGGCTACGACTACCGCAGCGACCTCAACGCGCTCCGGCCCTACATCAGCGAGTACAAGCCGCTGTTGATGGGGGTGGACGGCGGCGCGGACGCGCTGATCGAGGCAGGCTACAAGCCCGACATGATCATCGGGGACATGGACTCCTGTTCCGACGCGACCCTGCGCAGCGGTGCCGAGCTGGTGGTGCACGCCTACCACGACGGACGCGCGCCCGGACTGGACCGCATCCGCCGGCTGGGGTTGGACGCCGTCGTCTTCCCGGCGCTCGGCACCAGCGAGGATGCGGCGATGCTGCTCGCCGACTCGAAGGGGGCCCGGCTGCTGGTCGCGGTGGGAACCCATGCCTCGCTGGTGGAGTTCCTGGACAAGGGCCGGGCCGGGATGGCCTCGACCTTCCTCACCCGGCTGCGGGTGGGACCGAAGCTGGTCGACGCCAAGGGCGTCTCGCGGATCTACCGCAGCCAGATCCGGACCTGGCAGCTGGTCCTGCTGGTGCTGTCGGGAATGATCGCCCTGGTCACCGCCCTGCTGTTCACCGAAGTCGGCTGGGCGGTCGGCAACGTCATCGCGGCCCGGGTCCGGGACCTGCTCTACTGGTTCAAGGAACTGCTCACGTGATCAACTTCCGCTACCACATCGTGTCGTTGATGGCGGTCTTCATCGCGCTTGTCGGTGGGCATCGCGGTCGGCGTGTCGCTCAGCCCGTCGGTGTCCCAGGGCCTGATCGACCAGGCGGCCCAGGACCGCAAGCAGTTGACCGAGGTCAGGGCCGAGCTCGACCGGCGCAAGGCGCTCGACGTCTACCGGGAGGCCTACGAGGCACGGGTGGGAGGGGTGGTGGCCGGTGGAACCCTGACCGACAACAGGGTGGCGCTGGTGACCATGCCCGACGCCCCCTCCGCGGTGCAGCAGTCCGTGCGTGGCGCGGTCGAGCAGGCCGGTGGGGTGATCGTGCACGAGGTGAAGGTGAGTCCGGACGCCTTCGATCCTGCGAAGGCCGGCGACATCGAGCAGGCCCTGGCCCCGTTCGCGACCCAGCTCGCGCTGACGCCGGAGATGGCGCAGGCCACCCGGATCGGTCTGGCCGTCGGCCGCTCCGCAGCCGACCGGAACAGTGCCGAGCGCGATCCGCTGGCCACCGACCTGGGCAAGGCACTGAACGCCAGCGGCGTCGTCACCATCAGCAAGGGCACCGCCCAGGCCGAGTTGGTCCTGGTCATCACCGCACCCGCCGTTGAGCCGCAGGTGGCTGCCGGACCTGCTCACGGCCCACGTCGCGTTCCAGGTGGCGCTCAAGGACCGGGCGGGCGTGGTGGTCGCCGGACCCAACAGTCTGAACATCCAGGGCACCGACGTGCTGCAGATCCGCAACGACTCGGTCGCCGCGGACCTGCTGAGCACGGTCGACGTGGCCGACCTGACCAGCGGGGTGACCACGACCGTGCTGGCCGGCAAGGAGCAGCTCCTCGGCCGGATCGGTCAGCACTACGGCGCGCTGTCCAAGGCGGACGCTCCGGCGCCCGAGCTGCCGGTCCGCTGAGCATGCGCCGGCTCATCCCGGACGTGGCGGCGGGGTGCGCCGCGGCCGCCATCGCTCTGCTGGGCAACCGCGCTGCGGTCCGCCGGATCCGGCCCGGCTCGGGCTCGCGGTGGCTGCGGACCAACCATGCGGGTGTCCCGGTCACCCTCGCCGAAGGACCGGTGGCGGTGGCGGCGGTGCTGGCCGGGGTCGTCGCGGGCCGATTGGCCGTTCGTCGCACAGCTCACCCCGGATCCGGAGCCGCGGCGGTCGCCGCGGTCATCGCCTCCGCCGGGGCCGGCCTGGTCGGCGCGTACGACGATCTGTACGGGACCGCTCAGGCGAAGGGCTTCGGTGGCCACCTCCGCGCCCTGCGCGCCGGCTCACTGACCAGCGGCTCGGTCAAGATCGCCGGGGTCGGCTCCAGCGCGCTCGCGGCCGCGTTCCTGCTGCGCCGTGGTCGGCGGCAGTCGGGGGGACCCGGCGGTGCCGCGGACCTGCTGATCGACACCGCACTCATCGCCGGCACCGCGAACCTGTGCAACCTGTTCGACCTGCGCCCGGGGCGCACGGCCAAGGTGGTGCTGCTCCTCGGGGCGCCGCTGCTCGGGGTCGGGACCGGGCCGGCGCTGGGCGGCGCGGTCGGCAGTCTGCCCACCGATCTGGCAGCCCGCTCGATGCTGGGGGACTGCGGTGCCAACGCCCTCGGCGCTGCTGTCGCCACCGCAGCCGCCGACGCGCTGCCACGGTGGGCCCGGGTGACCGCTCTGGTGGCCGTGGTCGGCCTCAACCTGGCCAGCGAGCGCGTCAGTTTCACCGCCGTGATCGAGCGGGTGCCGTGGCTGCGATCGACTGGACCAGTTGGGGCGACTGGACCAGCTGGGCCGCGCCCAGCCGCGCCCGGCGGCTGAACCGGGGTGAGACCCGGTCTGGGGCGGGTCCTCATCGGCATTGCCGGGCTCACTCTGGCCGCGCGCATCCTCGGCTTCGGCCGGTCGCTGGTGTTCTCCAAGACCGTGGGCGACACCTGCCTCGGCGACGTCTACAACGCCGCCAACGCGCTGCCCAACGTGCTGTTCGACGTCGTCGCGGGCGGGGTGCTGGCCGGGGTGGTCGTGCCGGTGGTCGCCCGGCACGTCGCGGCGGGACGGCGGGCGGCAGCGGCGGACACGGTGTCGGCTCTGCTCACCTGGACACTGCTGGTGCTGACCCCGGCCGGCGTCGCGGCGCTGGTCGGGGCGCGTGCCTACGCCGAGGTGTTCGCCAAGGCCGACTGCGCCGGGAGCGCGGGTGTGCTGGCCGGTCTGCTGGTCGTCTTCGTGCCCCAGGTCTGGCTGTACGGGCTCGCCGTGGTCAGCGCCGGGGTGCTGCAGGCCCACGAGCGGTTCCTGGCGGCTGCGCTGGCTCCACTGCTGTCGAGCATCGTGGTGATCGCGGCCTACCTGTGGTTCGCGCTCGTGGCCGAGCCGGCGGCGCCGTACGACCTGGCCCGGCTCACCGCGACCGATCTGGCCGCCCTCGGCTGGGGGACCACCGCCGGCGTGCTCGCCCTGGCCGCGTGCACCCTCATTCCGCTCGGCCGGCTGGGCCTGAAGCTGCGGCCGCGGCTGAGGTTCGCCGCCGGCGACCGGGCAGCGATCCTCGCCATCGGCTTCGCCGGACTGGCCGGGCTGCTGCTCCAGCAGCTCAGCATCCTGGTCATCAACTGGTCGGCGCAGCGCAGCGACGACCAGGGGGCGCTGACCAGGTTCACCTGGGCCAACGCGATCTACCTGCTTCCGTACGCCGTGCTGGTCGCCCCGCTGCTGCAACTCGCCTTCCCGCGGCTGGCCGCGGCGGCCGAGCGCGGCCCGGCCGAGCTGCAGCGGGTCCTCGCGGGACTGGCGCCACCCCTGATCGGGCTGGCCTGGCTGGGCGCGGCGCTGCTGGTGGCGACCGCCGTGCCGGTGGCCCGGGTGTTCGTGCTCGGTCCGGGCTCGGGCCGAGCGTCCGCTCTGGCCTGGCCGATCGTCGCGTTCGCGCCCGCCGTGGTGGGCTTCAGCATGCTCGGTCTCTCCTCTCGCACCCTGCTCGCCCAGCATCGGGCCCGGGCGGCCGGGGTGACCACGGCCAGCGGTTGGGGCGCGGCGGTGCTCGCGGTCCTGGTGGCCCGGCAGGTCGTGCCGGCCGGCTGCGCTGGTGCCGGCGATGGCGGGCGCGGTGTCGCTCGGCATGGTCACGGGCGCGCTCGTCGGCTGGTTCCAGGTCCGCCGCGCGCTAGGCCCCGGCCCGTTCGGGGGTGAATCGCCCGGGGTGAATCGCCGGGGTGAATCGCCCGGCGGGTGAATCGCTCGGGCGCGGCATGCTCTTCGGCGCGGTCGGCTCGGTGCTGGGCGCCGGCGCGGGGACCGCGCTCGGCCTCCAGTTCGCCGCCAGCGGACTGGCCGCGGCCACGCTCGGCGCCGTCGGCGCCGCCCTGGTCTGCGGCGGCCTCTTCACCGCGACGCTGCGACTCGGCGCGCCCGCGCTGCTGCGACAGCTGCTCGGGATCGGCCGGCGGGTGCCGGCATGAGGATTGCCCAGGTCCTGGCCGCCAGCACCGGCGGCATCGGGCGACACGTGGCCAGCGTGGCGCCGCGGCTGGCGGCCCAGGGCCACGACGTCACGATCTTCTGCCCGCCGCACACCGACGCCGCGCAGGGTTTCACCGGGCTCGGCCTGCCGGTCTGGCCGCTCACCCGGCTGGATCGTGCGCGCGGCGCCGACGTGCTGCACGCACACGGCTACAAGGCGGGCGCGGCCGCGCTGCCGTGGGCGCGGCTCCGGCGTACGCCGCTGGTGGTCACCTGGCACAACGCGCTGCTCAGCGGCGGTGCGTCCGGCGTCGCCGCCCGGCTGCTGCGCCGGCTGGTCGCGCGGGGGGCGACGCTGACCCTCGGCGCGAGCAGCGACCTGGTCGAGCAGGCGCGCCGGCTGGGCGCTCCGGCGGCCCGGCTGGGACCGGTGGCGGCGCCGGCCCTGCCCGCCCCGCGCCGCGGCAGGGCGGCCGAGCGGGCGGCGCTGGGCCTGGCCGCCGACCACCTGGCGGTGCTGACGGTGTCCCGGCTGGCGCCGCAGAAGAATCTCGGCCTGGTGCTGGACGTGGCTGGCGCCGCACGCGACCGGCCGCAGCTGCGGTTCCTGGTCGCCGGTGAGGGCCCGGAACGCGCCGGGCTGGCCGCGCGGATCGACGCCGAAGACCTCCCCGTCCGCCTGCTCGGCCGTCGCGACGACATCGCCGACCTGCTGGCCGCGGCCGACCTCGCGCTGCTCACCTCGGACTGGGAGGCTCGAGCCCTGGTGGCCCAGGAGGCCCTGCTCGCCGGCGTGCCGCTGGTCAGCACCCGGGTCGGCGGGATCGAGGAGCTGGTGGGCGACGCCGCCCGTCTGGTGCCGGCCGGCGACGCCGAGGCCGCCGTACGCGCCGTGCTGGCGCTGGCCGACGACCAGGCGGAACGGGACCGGTTGTCCGCCGCGGGGCTGCGGCGCGCCGCCACCTGGCCCGACGAGGATGCGGTGGTCGCCGACCTGCTGGCGGCGTACGCCGACGTACTCCGCCACCCCTGAGGTACGCGGGTGTTCGTTCCCGCCGGCCTGCACCACGTAGGCTGGAGGCCCGTGGGACCTCGCGCGAAATTCACCAAGCATCTGTTCGTGACCGGCGGGGTGGCCTCCTCGCTCGGCAAGGGGCTGACGGCGTCCAGCCTCGGGCAGCCTTCTCGTGGCCCGCGGGCTCAGCGTGTCGATGCAGAAGCTCGACCCCTACCTCAACGTCGACCCCGGCACCATGAACCCGTTCCAGCACGGCGAGGTGTTCGTCACCGAGGACGGCGCGGAGACCGATCTCGACGTCGGCCACTACGAGCGGTTCCTGGACGTGAACCTGTCCCGCGAGGCGAACGTGACGACCGGCAAGGTCTACTCCAGCGTCATCGCCAAGGAGCGTCGCGGGGACTACCTCGGCGACACGGTCCAGGTCATCCCGCACATCACCAACGAGATCAAGGAATCGATGCTGGCCCTGGGCGGGCCGGAGATCGACGTGGTCATCCACGAGATCGGCGGCACGGTGGGTGACATCGAGTCGCTGCCCTTCCTGGAGGCGGCCCGCCAGGTGCGGCACGACGTGGGCCGGGAGAACGTGTTCTTCCTGCACGTGTCGCTGGTGCCCTACATCGGGCCCAGTCGCGAGCTGAAGACCAAGCCCACCCAGCACTCCGTCGCCGCGCTGCGCCAGGTCGGTATCCAGCCGGACGCCGTGGTGTGTCGCTCCGACCGGGACATCCCCGACAGCGTCAAGCGCAAGATCTCGCTGATGTGCGACGTGGACGAGTCGGCCGTCGTGGCGGCGATCGACGCTCCGAGCATCTACGACATCCCGAAGGTGTTGCACTCCGAGGGCCTGGACGCCTACGTCGTACGGCGGCTGGACCTCCGCTTCCGCGACGTGGACTGGACCGTCTGGAACGACCTGCTCGACCGGGTGCACCACCCCAAGGAGGAGGTGACCATCGCGCTGGTCGGCAAGTACATCGACCTGCCCGACGCGTACCTCTCGGTCTGTGAGGCGCTGCGGGCGGGCGGCTTCGCCAACCACGCGCGGGTGGTGATCCGGTGGGTGCCCTCCGATGAGTGCGCGACCCACGACGGCGCGGCGCGGATCCTCGGCGACGTCGACGGCATCGTCATCCCGGGCGGCTTCGGGATCCGCGGCGTCGAGGGCAAGGTCGGTGCGGTCCGTTTCGCCCGCGAGAACCAGATCCCCATCCTCGGCCTGTGCCTCGGCCTGCAGTGCATGGTGATCGAGGTGGCGCGGAACCTGGCCGGTCTGGACGGTGCAGCGAGCAGCGAGTTCGATCCCGACGCCCCGCACCCGGTGATCGCCACCATGGCCGAGCAGGTGGCCATCGTCGAGGGCGGCGGGGATCTGGGCGGGTCGATGCGGCTCGGCTCCTACCCCGCGGAACTGGTGCCCGGGTCCGTGGTCGCCAAGCGGTACGGCCAGGCGCGGGTGTCGGAGCGGCACCGACACCGGTACGAGGTGAACAACGCCTACCGGTCGCGACTGGAGGACGCCGGCCTGGTGATCAGCGGCACGTCGCCGGACTCGACGCTGGTGGAGTTCATCGAACTGCCGAACGACGTACACCCCTACTTCGTGGCCACCCAGGCGCACCCGGAGCTGAAGTCGCGGCCGACGCGGCCGCACCCGCTCTTCGTCGGGCTGGTCGAGTCGGCCCTGGACCGCCGGCTGGCCACCCGGCTGCCCGTGGACACCGACCACCGGTGACCGCGGTGGGCGAGCCCTCGATGGTGCTCCTCGGGGCGGGTGAACTGGCCGACGTGGCGATGAGCTGGCCGGTCGACTCGACCGCCGTGCTGGCGCGCGGCCAGATCACCTCCTACGTCCAGGACCGCATCCGCACCCCGGACGGCCAGCAGGTGGCCCGCGAGTACGTGCGCCACCCGGGCGCCGTCGGAGTGATCGCGCTCGACGCCCACGGTCGGGTGGCGCTGGTCCGGCAGTACCGCCACCCGGTGCGGCACCGCCTGATCGAGCCGCCGGCCGGCCTGCTGGACGTCGACGGCGAGGACTACCTGCTCGGCGCGCAGCGCGAACTGGCCGAGGAGGTCGGACTGGCCGCGCGCACCTGGCATGTCCTGGTCGACCTCTTCACCACCCCCGGCATCCTCGGGGAGGCGCTGCGGGTCTACCTGGCCCGCGACCTGTCCGTGGTGGACGCTCCGGACGGCTTCCTGCGCGAGGGGGAGGAGGCGCACATGGACACCGTCTGGGCCTCGCTGGACGACCTCACCGAGGCCGTGCTCGACGGCAGGCTGCACAACCCGACGCTGGTCAGCGGGGTGCTGGCCGCGTGGGCGGCCCGGCAACGGGACGGGTTCGCCGGGCTCCGGCCGGCCGACGCGCCCTGGCCCGCGCGTGAGGCCGTGCGGGCGGGCGACACCCCCGCCTGAGCTGGTGCCCTGGCACGGCCTGGACATCACCGCCGCCGATGGCTCCTGCGGACTGCGGGACCGCGCGCACGGCGGAACGGCGGACGGCCGGGACTGTCGCACGGTGAGGACGCCGGGCGACGGCCGGGGTGCGGTTTATGCTCAGCCACATGCTGGTAGGAGTTCCGAGCGAGGTCAAGAACCACGAATACCGGGTCGCCATCACCCCGTCGGGGGTGCACGAGTTCACCCGCAGCGGCCACCAGGTACTCCTGGAGTCCGGGGCGGGACTCGGCTCCTCGATCACCGATGCGGAGTACGCGGCCGCCGGGGCCACCGTGGTGGCAGGTCACGACGACGTCTGGGGTGACGCCGAACTCGTCCTGAAGGTGAAGGAGCCGATCGCGGTCGAGTACGAGCGGATGCGGCCGGGTCAGGTGCTGTTCACCTACCTGCACCTGGCCGCCAGCCGCGACTGCACCCACGCGCTGTTGGACCGCAAGGTCACCGGGATCGCGTACGAGACCGTGCAGTCGGCCAGCGGCGCGCTGCCGCTGCTGCACCCGATGAGCGAGGTGGCGGGCCGGCTCGCGCCGCAGGTCGGGGCGTACCAGCTGATGCGCCAGGGCGGCGGCCGCGGAGTGCTGCTGGGCGGGGTGTCGGGGGTCTACGCGGCCAAGGTCGTGGTCATCGGCGCCGGGGTGTCGGGGATGAACGCCGCGGCGATCGCGCTGGGGATGCAGGCCGAGGTGCTGCTGCTCGACCGCAACATCGACAAGCTCCGCGAGGCCGACCGGATCTACCAGGGCCATCTGCAGACCGTCGCGTCCAACGCGTACGAGGTCGAGCGGGCCGTGCTGGACGCCGACCTGGTCATCGGAGCGGTGCTGGTGCCCGGAGCCAAGGCGCCGATGCTGATCAGCAACGAACTGGTGTCGCGGATGCGGCCGGGCAGTGTGCTGGTCGACATCGCCATCGACCAGGGGGGCTGTTTCGAGGACAGCCGGCCGACGACCCACGCCGAACCGACCTACCCGGTGCACGACTCGGTGTTCTACTGCGTGGCCAACATGCCCGGCGCGGTGCCGAACACCTCCACGTACGCGCTGACCAACGTGACCCTGCCGTACGCCCTGAGCCTGGCCAACAAGGGCTGGCAGCGGGCGCTGCGCGACGACGCCGCCCTCTCGCTCGGTCTCAACACCTACGACGGGGAGATCACCTACGCCCCCGTGGCTCAGGCGCACGGGCTGGCCCATCGCGAACTCACCGACGTGCTCGGCTGAGGTCGCCAGCCCGACGTGCCCGCGGGACTGCCAGGACTGGTGCAGACCTACCTGGACCACCTCAGCGTCGAGCGCGGGCTGTCCGGCCACACGGTGGCGGCCTACCGGCGCGACCTGGGGCGCTACCTGCGGTTCCTGGCGGCGAGCGGAGTGAGCGAGCCCGGCGAGGTCACCACCGCCCTGATCGGGGACTACGCGATGCGGCTGCGCGAGGGCGTCCGCACCGCCGACGCCTCCGGCTGGCTGGAGCCGCCGCTGGCACCGGCGAGTGTGGCGCGGGCCGTGGTCGCGGTGCGCAGCCTGCACCGGTTCGCCGCGGCGGAGGGAGCGACGGCCGACGACCCGGCCGAGACGGTGGAGCCGCCGCGCCCCGCCCAACGCCTGCCGAAGGCGCTCCGGGTCGACCAGGTGCAGGCGCTGCTGGCAGCCCCGGCGACCGACACCCCGCTCGGTCTGCGCGACGCCGCGCTGCTCGAGGTGCTCTACGGCACCGGGCTGCGGGTGTCGGAGGCCGTCGGCCTGGACGTGGACGAGGTCGCCCGGCTGCTGCGGGTGCCGGCCGGGGAACCGACGCCGGGTCTGCGGGTGCTCGGCAAGGGCGGCAAGGAGCGGATGGTGCCGCTCGGCTCCTACGCCCGCGCCGCCCTGGACGGCTACCTGGTCCGCGGCCGGCCGGAGCTGGCGAGCCGAGGCCGCGGATCGGCGGCGGTGTTCCTGAACGCCCGCGGCGGTCGGCTCTCCCGGCAGAGCGCCTGGACGATCCTGCGCGACGCGGCGGCCCAGGCGGGTATCGCCGCCGACGTGTCGCCGCACACCCTGCGGCACAGTTTCGCCACCCACCTGCTCGAGGGCGGCGCCGACGTACGCGTGGTGCAGGAACTGCTCGGCCACGCCTCGGTGACCACCACCCAGATCTACACCCTGGTCACCGTCGACCACCTGCGCGAGGTCTACCTGGCCGCGCATCCCCGCGCCCGCTAGCGGCAGTCGAGCCCTCACGGCCGCTGTCCGCCTCCCGCCCAGCCCCTTCCCGCCCCGGCCCCTCCTCCCGTCGCTGCGGAATCCCACGTATACGTAGGTTCCTGCCGCATTGCACGGGTTGCAACCTGTGCAACCCGTCAGGAAACTGGGCAATGTCGCGGGGAGGTCAGCGGCGCCGGGCGTCGAGGCCAACTAGGTGGTCCCGTACGTGTCCGGCGGAGGTGGCCTGACCCCTTCCCGTCGCTGGGGAAACCCACGTATACGTAGGTTCCTGTCGCATTGCACGGGTTGCAACCTGTGCAACCCGTCAGGAAACTGGGCAATGTCGCGGGGAGTCACCGGCGCTCGGCGTCGAGGCCAACCAGGCGGTCCCGTACGTGTCCGGCCCGCGCGTACAGCCGATCCCGGTCGAGGAATCGGTTAGGCTGCGGCAGAACGCGCGGGAACAGGAGTGGGAGTGCAGGCGTCTCGCCACGGCGACCGGGACACCCGGGCCGCGCTCGACTCCGCTTTCGGAGAGGTCGACGAACTGAACGACGAGCCCTACCTGGACGCACTGCTGCCCGAACCGGTCGATGCCGGTGCTGCGGCGACTCCTTTCGCCACTGCGGCCGCCGAGCCCGCCGTCGGGCCGACCGGCCGTCCGTGGCCGGACCTGCCGGAGCCGCCGCCGGTCACCGGCCGCGGTCCCGCGACGGTGATGGCCCTGTGCAACCAGAAGGGTGGCGTCGGCAAGACCACCACCACGATCAATCTCGGCGCCGCCCTGGCCGAGCTCGACCGCAAGGTGCTGCTGGTCGACTTCGACCCGCAGGGTTCCCTCTCGGTCGGGCTGGGCCTCAACCCGCACACCCTCGACCACAGCATCTACAACCTGCTCCTCAGCCGAGACATCAGCGTCGAGGACGTCATCCGCACGACCGACGTGCCTGGGCTGGACATCCTGCCGAGCAACATCGACCTGTCCGCCGCCGAGGTGCAACTGGTGTCGGAGGTGGCCCGCGAACAAACCCTGATGCGGGTGCTCAACAGGATCAAGGACCGCTACGACGTGATCCTGATCGACTGCGCTCCCTCGCTGGGTCTGCTGACCATCAATGCGCTCACCGCCGCCGACAAGGTCATCGTCCCGCTGGAGTGCGAGTTCTTCGCGCTCCGCGGCGTCGCCCTGCTGACCGACACGATCGGCAAGGTGCAGGAGCGGTTGAACCCGCAACTGGAGGTGCTCGGCATCCTCGCGACGATGTACGACGCCCGCACGCTGCACAGCCGCGAGGTGTTGGAGCGGGTGGTGCAGGCCTTCGGTGAGACGGTGTTCCACACGGTGATCCGGCGTACGGTGAAGTTCCCGGAGACGACGGTGGCGGGCGAGCCGATCACCACGTACGCGACCGCGTCGCCGGGTGCCGAGGCGTACCGGACGCTGGCCCGCGAGGTGCTGGCCCGATGTCGCGTCGGGTAAGCCTGCCGGGGGCCTCGGAGCTCTTCCGGCCCACCCAGCCGGACGAGCGGGTCCCCACGGCGGAGGCGGAGATCGCGTGGCTCCGGGCGGATCCGGCACGACGAGAAGATCACCGTCTACGTGAGCGAGGAGGAGTTGCTGGCGCTGGAGCAGGCCCGACTCACCCTCCGCGCCCGGTACGGCCTGGCCGTCGATCGGGGCCGCATCGTCCGGGAAGCCATCGCCGCCGCGCTGGCTGATCTGGAGTCCGGGGATGGGGACTCCGAGCTGGTCCGGCGGCTCACGGCTTCGTGAGGGTCGTGGCCGACTCCCGATCCTCCACGCGCCCCGGCAGCGGCCCGCGGCCCGGTCCCGACGACGACGCCAGCCCGGTTTCAGGGTGCGGCTGGCCAACTTCGAGGGCCCGTTCGACCTGCTGCTGCAGCTGATCTCCCGGCACAAGCTCGACATCACCGAAGTGTCGCTCTCCCAGGTCACCGACGAGTTCATCGCCCACGTCAAGGCGGCCGGTACGGCGTGGGACCTGGACCAGACCAGCCAGTTCGTCGTGGTCGCCGCCACCTTGCTGGACCTCAAGGCTGCGCGGTTGATCCCCTCCGGCGAGGTCGAGGACACTGAGGATCTCGCTCTGCTGGAGGCCCGCGACCTGCTTGTTCGCCCGGTTGATGCAGTACCGGGCCTACAAGCAGGTGGCGGGGTGGATCGCCGCCACGCTGGAGACGCAGAGCCGGCGCTTCCCCCGCGAGGCCGGGCCGGAACCTCGGTTCGCCCGGCTGCTGCCCGAGATCACTTTGCGCGCGAGCCCGGACGAACTGGCCGAGCTCGCGGCCCGGGCCTTGGCCCCCAAACAGGCCGACGTGATCTCCCTGGCCCACCTGCACGCGCCCACGGTCAGTGTGCGGGAGCAGGCTGCCGTCGTCGTGGTGCGTCTGCGCCGCCACCGCACGCTCACGTTTCGCGCCCTCACCGACGACGCGCCGGACCTGGTGACGACCGTGGCCCGGTTCCTCGCGCTGCTGGAACTCTTCCGGGAGGGCGCGGTGGCGTTCGAACAACTCACGCCCTTGGGCGAACTCACCGTACGCTGGACCGGCACCGACTCGGGCGAGCTGGACATCTCCGACGAGTTCGACGCCCCGCCCCCGACCTCCGAGGACTCTGCGTGACCGACCTGTCAACCTCCCCTCTCGCCTCGGCGACGGCTCACCCCCCGCTGGAGGCGGGGCCGCTGAGCGACGTGCCCGGCGCGCTGGAGGCGCTGCTGATGGTCGCCGTCGAGCCGATGAGCATCCTCGACCTGGCCGGCTCGGTCGGCGCGCCGGAGCCGGAGGTGGCGGAGGCGCTGGCCGGGCTGGCCGCCTTCTACGACGAAACCGGCCGGGGTTTCGAGCTGCGGCAGGTGGGCGGCGGCTGGCGGTTCTACACCCGCGAGCAGCACGCGGACCTGGTCGCGCGGCACCTGGTCGAGGGCCAGCACGCCCGGCTGTCCCAGGCGGCGCTGGAGACCCTCGCCGTGGTGGCCTACAGCCAGCCCATCTCGCGGGCCCGGGTGTCGGCCGTACGGGCGGTGAACGTCGACGGGGTGGTGCGTACGCTGCTGGCCCGCGGGTTGATCGAGGAGGTCGGGCAGGATCCGGAGTCGGGCGCGGCGCAGTTCGCGACCACCAGCTACTTCCTGGAGCGGATGGGACTGCGATCACTGGACGACCTCCCACCGCTGGCTCCGCTGCTGCCGGAGGTGGACGACCTGGAGGCGGAACTGAGCCATCTGGCCGCCCCCGCGTCAGCTGAGCCGGTCGAGGAGGCCCGCGATGAGTGACACCGAAGGCGTACGACTGCAGAAGGTCCTGGCCGCGGCCGGGGTGGCCTCCCGGCGGGCCGCCGAGATCCTGATCGACCAGGGCCGGGTGGAGGTCAACGGGCGACCTGTCACCGAGCAGGGCAGTCGTGTCGACCCCGAGCGCGACGTGATCCGGGTGGACGGCTCGCGGATCCCGCCGCCCCGCCGGCACCTCTACCTGGTGCTCAACAAGCCCCGCGGCGTGGTCTCGACCATGGACGATCCGGAGGGCCGGCGGACGCTCAGCGACCTGCTCGTCGGCAAGGTCGCCGGCCGGCGCTCGGCCAACGATCGGCTGTTCCACGTCGGCCGGCTCGACACCGAGACCGAGGGCCTGTTGTTGCTGACCAACGACGGTGACTTCGCCCAGCGGGTCTCGCACCCGTCGTACGAGATCCCGAAGACCTACCTCGCCGAGGTCGAGGGGGTGATCAGCCCGGCCACGCTGAAGCGGCTCCGGCAAGGCCTCACCCTCGACGACGGACCCGTCCGGCCCACCGCGGTCAAGCTGGTCTCCGCCGCCGGCGAACGGAGCCTGGTCAAGATCACCCTGCTCGAAGGCCGCAATCGGATCGTGCGCCGTACGATGGACGCGGTCGGCCACCCCGTACGACGCCTGTCGCGGACCGGGATCGGGCCGGTCCGGCTCGGTACCCTCAAGATCGGCGAGCATCGCGAACTGACCCGCGAGGAACTCGGCGGGCTGCTGGACCTGACGGAGGGCTGAGCAAAGGCCCGATCGGATCGAGGGCGTGAGGAGGTGCCGTGGACCGCAGGATCTTCGGTCTGGAGACCGAGTACGGCGTGGCGTGCACCTCGGGCGGCACCCGGCGCCTGACCCCTGACGAGGTGGCGCGCTACCTCTTCCGGCGGGTCGTCACGTGGGGTCGCAGCAGCAACGTGTTCCTGCGCAACGGGTCGCGGATCTACCTCGACGTCGGCTCGCATCCGGAGTACGCGACGGCCGAGTGCGACGACCTCGTCCAGCTGATCAACCACGACCGGGCGGGCGAGCGGATCCTGGAGGACCTGATCGTCGACGCCGAGCACCGGCTGGCCAGCGAGGGCATCAGCGGGGACATCTACCTGTTCAAGAACAACACCGACAGTCACGGCAACTCCTACGGCTGCCACGAGAACTACCTGATCTCCCGGATCGGCGACTTCTCCAAGATCACCGACGTACTGGTGCCGTTCCTGGTGTCCCGGCAGCTGATCTGTGGGGCCGGCAAGGTGCTGCACACCGCGCGCGGTGCGGAATACAGCGTCAGTCAGCGCGCCGAGCACATCTGGGAGAGCGTGTCCTCGGCTACCACCCGAAGCCGCCCGATCATCAATACCCGCGACGAGCCGCACGCCGACCCCGAGCGCTATCGCCGGCTGCACGTCATCGTGGGCGACTCCAACATGAGCGAGACCACCACCTTGTTGAAGGTCGGCACGGCCGAGCTGGTGCTGCGGCTGATCGAAGCCGGTGTGCCGATGCGCGATTTCACGCTGGAGAATCCGATCCGAGCCATCCGCGACATGAGCCGGGACCGGACCGGACTGGTCCGGGTCGCCCTGGCCAACGGCCGCCGCATCTCGGCGCTGGAGCTGCAGACCGAGTACTACGAGAAGGTGTCGGAGTTCGTCCACCGTGAAGGCCTGGTCACCAAGGTGGTGGAGCGGGTCCTCGACCTGTGGGAGCGGACGCTGCGGGCCGTGGCCGAGGACAAGCTCGGGCTGGTGGACACCGAGATCGACTGGGCCATCAAGCTGCGGCTGCTGGATCGCTACGCGGCCAAGCACCAGATGAGCTTCGCCGATCCGCGCATCGCTCAACTGGACCTCGCGTACCACGACATCCGCCGCGCGCGCGGCGTCTTCGGACTGCTGGAGCAGCGCGGACTGGCCGCGCGGGTGACCACCGACCCGTCGATCTTCCGGGCCAAGTCGGTGCCGCCGCAGACCACCCGTGCCAAGCTCCGGGGCGACTTCATCCGGGCGGCACAGGACGGCCGGCACGACTACACCGTGGACTGGGTCCACCTGAAGCTGAACGACCAGGCGCAGCGCACCGTCTTGTGCAAGGACCCCTTCGTCGCCGCCGACGAGCGGGTCGACCGGCTGATCGCCTCGATGCAGGGCTGACTCGTCCCTTCGGGCTCGTGCGTCCAACTCCACCCTCACCACCTGCACCTCCCCCCGCCAGCTCCCAACCCGCAGAAAACGCCGAGAAACGACTGGATTCGGCGCCGATTCGGGGTCGTTTCTCGGCGTTTCCTTCGCAGGGTGAGGGATGGGGTGCGGCGGGCGGGGTGACTGCGGCGCGTCGGGTGGGTGGGTATGGCGGATGCGGCGGGCGTTCAGCCGCGCCGTACGGCCCCCTCACGGGTTCGCGGCACTTGAGTACGCCGCGCGGCAGTACGACCGGCCGCGGAGAGCTACGGAGTGGCGCGCAGTGGCCGGGCAAGACGAGCACTCAGCAGCACAGTCGCTGCGGGTAGGGTGCTTCGGTGCGTTTCTCTCTGCCCAAGGCGGCGCTCGCCGCCGGTGCCTGCCTGCTCGCCCTGACCGGCTGTGGGGACAGCGCGGATCCGGCGGCCTCGGCTTCTCCGACCGTGGAGGCGAGCTCGGCCAGCCCGAGTGCGAGCCCGTCCGCCAGTCCCACGCCGACGCCCAAGCCGGTGAAGGCGTCGGACAATTTCGACAAGGTCACCGTGACCGGCGGCTACGGCAAGGAGCCGAAGGTCACGGTGAAGGCGCCCTGGGCGATCGACAAGACCCGCACCAAGGTGCTGGATTCCGGTGACGGGGCGACGGTGGAGAAGGGCCAGACCGTCGAGGTCAACTACTACGGGGTGATCGGGCGCACCGGGGAGAAGTTCGACGACTCCTTCAGCCGCGGCGAACCGGTCGCGTTCCCCCTGGACCAGGTGGTACCCGGCTTCAGCAAGGGGCTGGTCGGCCAGCGTCAGGGCAGCCGTGTGGTGATCGCGATGCCGGGCAGTGACGGGTACGACGGCTCCGGGGGGAATCCGCAGGCCGGCATCGAGGTTGGCGACACCCTCATCTTCGTGGTCGACCTGGTCACGGTGCAGTTGGACGGGCCGGAGGGCGCGAAGGTGGCACCGAAGCCGGGCCTGCCGACCGTCAGTGACCAGGGCGGTACGCCGCAGATCACGATTCCCAAGACCGACCCGCCCGCCGAGCTGCGGGCCGAGACGCTGATCAAGGGGTCCGGCAAGCCGGTGGGGGAGAACGACACCATCACCATCGACTACCGCTGGGTGCGGTGGAGCGACGGCAAGACGTTGGAGGAGACCTACAGCGCCAAGCCCGCGACCACGGAGTTGTCCGGGCTGTTGCCGGGCATGGTCAAGGGCCTGGCAGGCAAGGCGGTGGGTAGCAGGGTGCTCCTGGTGATCCCGCCCTCGGAGGGTTATCCCGAGGGCAACCAGAGCCCGTCGGTGGCACCCACCGAGACGCTGGTGATGGTGGTCGACCTGCTCTTCACCCAGAGCCAGTAGGACCGGCGCCCCCAGCAATGACCTCACCGGTCGGCCCCGCGAGCAGCGCGGCCGCATGCCGGCCCGCTGCTGCGGCCGCGAGGAAGTAGCCGGGGTCGGCGTCCAGCCCGCGCCCCATGCTGGACAGCCGTACGGGTGCCGCGGCAAGCACCGCGCGGAGCCCGGACAGGCCCACCTGGACGAGCCGGTGCCGGCTCAGCGTGCGCAGGGCGAGGGTGACTTCGGCCGCGAGTTCGGCCATCCCCTCCTCAGCGAGCTCCGGCACGGCGAGGTCGGCCGGGAGCAGCGCGACCCGTCCGTACGCGGTCAGGCTGTGGTGGGACAGGCCGCGGTGGCGCGGGCGCGGGTCGGCGGCGGAGATGCGCAGGGTTCCGACCGGTCGGCCGCCGAGGATGGCGGCCGCGTTGATCGCCTCGCCGGCTCCCACCCCGGAGAACCCCCACCGGGTGCCCGTGCCCAGGTTGCCCGGGCCCTGGCTGAGCACGACGACGTCGGCGCCGAGTGCGTGCCGAGCGGCCAACAAGCCCGAATGCACCGTGACCGCCTCCAGGTCGCCGCCGAACGACTGGCCGACGGTGACCGTGCCGATGAGCAGGCGGGCGGCGCGCAACTCGGCCACGGAGCGGGAGAACGCCAGCGGCAGGGCGCCCTGGTCGCTCATCACGTACACGACCCGCACCCCGGGGTGGTCGTGGGCGAGGGCCAGCGCGATCGGGGCCAGGGCGGAGTGCAGGTCGGCCACCACCACCGGGAGCCCGTCGAGGGAGTCGGCGTCGGCGAGCCGGTCGTGGTGGGGCGAACCCTGCTCGTCCGCGCCCGCCACCATCGCCTGCAGCGGCATGTACCGGGCCTTGACCAGGTGGCCCGCCGGTTGCGGTGGCTGGGCCCTTACCCGCCCGTCCGGTCCGAGGACGGCGATGACCAGGGCGTAACCGCCGGTTCCCAGGCCACGATCGAGTGCCGCGACGTTGAGCAGCACCCGGTCGCCGACCGCGGGAACCGCCATCAGGTCGGTATAGGCGAGAGCGCGTACGGGCGCCGACGCGCCCTCGCCCTCGCCGTGCCGGGTGACCGTCAACTCGACCGCCCCGGGCCAGCGGGCCCGGATGGCGGCCACCTCGCCGTCTGCCCAGATGATCACGCGGACGACCCTAGACCCTGGAAGACCCAGGGCGAGCGGGGCAGCCGGGCCGGGTCGAACCGGTTCAACAGGGTCGGCAGAGCGACCCGCTCACCCGGTGACGCCAGCCCCACAGACTCCGCTATCGCGGCCAGCACCTCGCCCGGGTGGACCCCCTGAGCCGAGAGGTCGGCGAGGGTGACCGCTCCGTCCCGCTTGGACAGCCGCTGTCCGGCGCTGTTCACCACCAGCGGTACGTGGGCGTAGGCCGGCGCGGGGTAGCCGAGCAGGCCGGCGAGGTAGGCCTGGCTGAGCGCGGCGTCGAGCAGGTCCTCACCGCGAACGACCTGATCCACCCCGGCGTCCCCGTCGTCCACCACGACGGCCAAGTGGTAGGCGGCGAGGCCGTCGTTGCGCCGCAGCACGATGTCGCTCACCGGCCCGCTCACCGTCCCGTGGAGGGCGTCCCGGACGGTCTGGGTCGCCCCGTCGCCGTGCAGTCGCAGAGCCGGCGGCCGGGCCCGGCGACGTTCGGCCCGCTCCGCTGCGGTCAGATTCCGGCAGGTGCCCGGATAGTGCGGCAGCGTCCCGTGCGGCGCGGCCGCAGCCTCGGCGATCTCCCGCCGGCTGCAGAAACACTCGTACGTGCGCTCGCCCAAGGCGTCAAGGGCGGCCGCGTACGCCGCCGAGCGCCTCGACTGGACAACCGGTGGGCCGTCGAAGAAGATTCCGAGCGCCTCGAGGTCGCCCACCTGTCGCTCGGCAAGCCCGGGCCGCACCCGGCCCCGGTCGAGGTCCTCGATCCGGAGGAGGAAGCGGCGGCCGGTCGAGCGGGCGAACAACCACGCCAGCACCGCCGTACGGAGGTTGCCGACGTGCAGGTCGCCGGTCGGGCTCGGCGCGTATCGGCCGGCGGGCCGGTCTGGGTCGGCGGACGCCGTTGGACTCATGCAGGTCACCAAACCACAGTGGGCAGAATCGGGCGATGAGCGCGAACTGGCCGGACGACCCTCACCGCCCAGCAGAGCCACGGGCGCGGCTGCGGATGACCTCGGTGACCATCGGAACCTCGCAGCGCTACGACCTGGCGCCTTCTCCGCGCGCCTGCTGGACCTGACGGTCATTGCCGACCAAGCGCCGGTGCCGGGCGACCCGTCCCGAGGCGGGTGGCCACAGGTCGGTCCGGCCGAGCCGTCGACCGCACCGACCCGGGACGAGGCGGTCCGGTGGGCCCGCGCCCAGGGTGCCGCGCTGGCCGGCACCCAGCCCGCCGGGAAAGCTCCGTCGACCTGAAACGCTGACCTGCACCGGAAAACGCCGAGAGGCGACCCGGATCGGGCCCGGAATCGGGTCGGCTCTCGGCGTTTCCCGCGGATCCGGGTTCGGGTGCCGGGACCGACGGCAGAGCCCTGGTAGCGTGCACAGCGATGCTGCAGCCGAGGAAGTAGGCCGCCCGATGGCACCGCGCAAGACCGAGAGGATCCTCAACCTCACCATCTGTCTGCTGGTGTCGGACCGCTACCTGCCGAAGGCCCGGATCCGGGAGGCGGTCGAGGGCTACCACCACCTCAGCGATGCGGCGTTCGAGCGCACCTTCGAGCGCGACAAGGACGAGTTGCGGGCTCTGGGAGTGCCGATCGAGGTCGGCAGCTTCGATCCGGTGTTCGACGACGAGCCGGGGTACCGGATCCGTCCGGCCGAGTTCGAGTTGCCGCCGATCGATCTGGACGCCGAGGAGGCCTCGGTGGTCGGCGTGGCGGCCCGGGTCTGGCAGCACGCCAGCATGGCCGAGGCGACGATGAGTGCGCTGGCCAAACTGCGCGCCGCCGGGATCGAGCCGGATGCCTCCCAGCTGAGCACGCTGCAGCCCTCCGTGCAGGCGACCGAGCCGGCCTTCCCCCTGCTGTGGACCGCCGTCCTCGACCGCACCCGGGTGAGCTTCACCTACCGCGACCACAGTGTCCGCACCCTGGAGCCGTGGGGGATGACCGCCTCGAAGGGCCGCTGGTACGTCATCGGGCGTGACATCGATCGCGACGCCACCCGGATGTTCAAGCTGTCGCGGATGCTCGACCTGCCTCGCCGCACGTCCCGGGCCGGTTCGTACGCGGTGCCGGAGGATCTCGACCTGCGCTCCCTGGCCCGCTCGCTCACTCCGCAGGAGCCGAAGCGGACAGCGCTCCTGGCGGTCCGCACCGGGCGGGCCCAGCCGCTGAGTCGTCGAGGCGACCCGGTGGCCGCCGAGTACGGGCTCCCCGCGGGCTTCGCGGTGTACGCCGTGCCGTTCGCCGAGCTGTACATCCTCGGCGAGGAGATCTTGCAGTATGCGTCCGATGTGGTGGTGCTGGAGCCGGAGGAGTTGCGGGACTCGGTGATCCAGCGGCTCCGTGCGGTCGCCGAGCCGGACTCGGCCGCATGACGTCCCAGGCGCAGGTGCGCCGCCTGCTGAGCCTGGTGCCTTACCTGCGCGAGCACGACGGGGTGGCGATGACCGAGGTGGCGGCTGCGTTCGGGATCAGTGAGAAGACCCTGCGCGAGGACCTGAACGTGTTGTGGATGTGCGGCATGCCCGGACTTACCCCGGGGGATTTGATCGACATCGACATGGACGCGGTGGACGGCGAGGGAGTCATCCACCTGAGCAACGCCGACTACCTCACCCGGCCGTTGCGGCTGGCCGCGGACGAGGCGCTTGCCCTGGTCCTGGCCCTGCGGACGCTTCGCGAGGTCGCCGGCCCGGGACGGCGGGAGGTGGTCGACCGCGCCCTGAAGAAGCTGGAAGCGGCCGGCGATCTCACCGCGGCCGGGCAGGCCTCGGTAGCCGTCGCCGCGGGCAGGGACGATGTGCGGGCGCGGATCGACGAAGCGCTGCAGCGCCTGAAGCGGCTGGATCTGACCTACGACGTCGCCTCCCGGGGCGAGACCACCCGACGCCAGGTCGACCCGATCCGGGTGTTCGTGCTCGAGGGCTACGGCTACCTGGAGGCCTGGTGCTACTCGGCGGGCGGCCTCCGCACCTTCCGCCTGGACCGCATCGCGGCGGCGAGGGTGACCGAGACCGACCTCGTTCCGCACGACGTACGGCTGAAGGACCTGTCCACAGGGTGGGTGGACGCGCTGAGTGACTCACCCCTGGTCACCCTGCGCCTCGAGCCCTGGGCGGCCTGGGTGGCCGAGTACTACCCGACCGAGGTGGTATCGGCCGATCCGGACGGTCGGCTCACGGTCGCGCTCCGGGTGACCGACCCGGCCTGGCTGCGCGGGCTGCTGCTCCGGCTCGGCGGCGGGGCGCGGGTGCTGTCACCCGAGGGAGCCGGAAACGCCGCCGCCGCGGCCGCCCGGGAGGCTCTGGAGCTGTACGCCGCGCTGTCCTGCGAGGTTCGCGCCTGAACCGCCCAGGGCGCCAGGCGTGACCCGCGGCCGGCTCGTCCGCCCGACCGCGTGACCCGAGCGACCCGGTCCTGCCGCCATCACCGCACCGAGGCGGCGCACTATGCTGCACGGGTGCTCTGGGTCCTGGTGTTCGGCGGAATCGCGCTGGCGGGCCTGGTCATGCTGATCGCGTACGCCGTCTGGCTGACCCACAAGTTCAGTGATGTGATGAGCGAGGTGGGGGTGCTGGCCGACCGCGTCGGGCAGTTGGGTGATCTGGCAGGCCAGATCGGGTCGCCGGGCGTCCAACGGCCCGCCGGCTCCGAATAACCCCTGTCGCGTAGGGACGCAGGCCAGGCCTCATCTCCAGCGACGCAGGACCGGAGTGTCACTCAGGCACACCAGACAACCTCGCCGGGCAGGTGCACGGGGAATCCACAGACGTCGGAAAGGTCGGCGACAGCCGGCCCGGCGTAGGATGACAGCGGCGTCACCACCGTCGGCGGAGAAGAGGAATCATGACTGCAGGCCTGCTCGTACCGCTCGTGCTCGGACTCGGAGTGCCCGAGCTCCTGATCATCCTGGCGGTGGTGTTGCTGCTGTTCGGCGGCTCGCGGCTGGCCGGCCTGGGCAAGAGCACCGGTCGTGCGCTGAAGGAGTTCAAGGAAGAGACCAAGGGCCTGAAGGCGGAGGAGTCCCAGCACCCCACGCCGTACGTCGGTCCCGATCCCGGCGCGTCCACGCAGAGCTACCAGCAGCCGCCCACCGGTCCCCTGGGGCAGCAACCCCCGAGTGACGGCGTGCAGGACAGCACCGGCACCGAGCCGCGCAAGAACCTCTGACCGTCCGCGCCCCGACGTTCCCGTGTCCTCGACCAGCCGAGCCCTGACCTTCCGGGGCCGGCCGATCCGCTTCAGCCTGAAGTGGCTGAAACCGCCGCCGGTGCCGGCCGACGGGTCCATGACCCTGTTCGAGCACCTTCGCGAGCTCCGCTACCGGCTGGTCATCGCTGCGCTCGCCCTCATTGCGGGCATGGTGATCTGCGCCTTCTTCTACAACCAGTTGTTCGCGATCTTGACCCGTCCGTACGAGGCCGGCATCGTCGACCTGAAGCAGAAGAACCCGGACGCGGTCACCGACCTGGTCAACATCGGCCTGGCCTCGCCCTTCACGCTCGCCCTGAAGACCTGCCTGGTCGCCGGCGCGGTGATCAGCGGCCCGGTCTGGCTGTATCAGCTATGGGCGTTCATCGTGCCCGGGCTGCTGGCCAAGGAGAAGAAGTGGGCGATGCTGTTCATCGCGACGGCCAGTCCGTTGTTCGCCGCCGGGGTGATGACGGGATACTTCGTGCTTCCCAAGGCGATCTCGGTGTTGCTCGGCTTCACCCAGGCCGGCGTGTCCAACCTGCAGGACATCAACACCTTCCTGTCCTTCATGCTTCGCCTGATGGTGGTCTTCGGCATCGCCTACCTGATCCCGTTGCTGGTGCTGATGCTGAACCTGCTGGGGGTGGTCCAGGCCAAGACCCTGTCCAAGTACCGCACCTACGTCATCTTCGGCACGTTCGTCTTCGGGGCCGTGGCCACGCCTTCGACCGATCCGTTCTCCATGCTGGCATTGGCTGCGCCGATGACCGTGTTGTTCTTGATCGCCGAAGTCATCGCCCACCTGCTCGACCGGCGTAAGGCGCGCCAGGCCGCCCGGGCCGGCGTGGACCTGGAACTGGTGGCCAGCCTGGACGGCGACCGGGCCCTCCGCGACCTGGCGTCCGACCGCGGCGGCGACGACGCTGAGCCCAGCCGGTGAGCCGCACGATCCGACTGGTCGTCAATCCGTCGTCCGGTAAGGGCCGGGCGCTGGAGTTGCTGCCCCAGGTGGCCGGCACGCTCCGCGACGGGGGCAACGAACTCGAGATCCTGCTGAGCCGCGACATCGTCGAAGCCCAGACGATGGCCGAGCAGGCCGTCGCCGACGGGGTGGACGTGCTGGCGGTGATGGGCGGTGACGGGATGATGCACCTCGGTGTGAACACGGTCGCCCCGCCGAACCTGGCCGGCACCAGCCGGACAGCTTTGGGGCTGATCCCCGCCGGGACCGGCAACGACCTCTGCCGTGGCATCGGGTTGGACCCCGCCGACGCGGTCGCCGCCGCGGCGGTGATCGCGGGCGGGCGAACCCGCGCCATCGACCTGGCCCGGGTCAACTTCCGCTACGTCGGGGCGGTGCTGGCCACCGGCTTCGACGCCTACGTGAACCGCCGTGCCAACGAGATGCCCTGGCCGCGAGGCGGCACGCGCTACGCCCTGGCCACACTGGCTGAGCTGCGGGTCTTCACCCCGCTGCACTACCGGCTCACCCTCGACGGTGTCGTCCGCGAGTTGGATGCGATGTTCGTCGCGGTGGGCAACACCTCCTCCTACGGCGGCGGGATGCAGATCTGTCCCCGGGCCGACCCATGGGACGGAATGCTCGACGTGACGCTCATCCACCCCGTGGGACGGGTGAAACTGCTCCGGCTGCTGCCGCAGATGTACTCCGGCCGTTTTGCCCGGGACCCGTGTGTGGAACAGGTGCGGGTGCGCGAGGTGACCGTCGAAGGGCCCGGGCTGGTCGGGTTCGGCGACGGGGAGATGATCGGCGCCGCCCCGCTGGCCGTGACCTGCGTGCCGCGCGCACTACCGGTCCTCGTCCCCGCCTGAGCCGAACTGCCCCTGGCGAACCGGACGGCATCGGCGGGCGGTGGTGTCGGCCCGCTCGCGTAAGTTGGCTGCATCATGGCCGAGCCGAATGCTGAACCGTCCGACCTGAGCCCCGCCGCGGCGTACGCGCGGTTTCGGCATCAGCAGGCGTCGCCGCTGTTCGCGGCCTTCGCCGGCGGGTACGGCTTCTCCTTCGACGATTACCAGCGCCAGGCCTGCAGCCATCTCGAGGCGGGTTCGGGGGTGCTGGTCGCGGCTCCGACCGGCGCCGGCAAGACCATCGTCGGTGAATTCGCGGTGCACCTCGCGCTGCAGCAGGGCCGCAAGTGCTTCTACACCACACCGATCAAGGCACTGTCCAATCAGAAGTACGCCGATCTGGTGCGCCGGCACGGCGCCGACCAGGTGGGTCTGCTGACCGGCGACTCCTCGGTCAACTCCGAGGCGCCGGTGGTGGTGATGACCACCGAGGTTCTCCGCAACATGATCTACGCCCGCTCGGCCACGTTGGCCAACCTGGGGTTCGTGGTGATGGACGAGGTGCACTACCTCGCCGACCGGATCCGCGGAGCCGTCTGGGAGGAGGTCATCATCGGACTCGCCTCCTCGATCCAGGTGGTGGCCCTGTCGGCCACGGTGAGCAACGCGGAGGAGTTCGGCGACTGGCTGGCCGAGGTGCGGGGCGAGATGGCGGTGGTGGTGTCGGAGCGGCGACCGGTGCCGTTGTTCCAGCACGTGCTGGTGGGGAACGCGCTGTACGACCTCTTCGATGATGTCGCGCCGACGGCGCGCGTGGACGGAGGGCCGACGGCGCGCGTGGACGGGAGGGCCGACGGCGCTGCCGGCCCGGACGAGTCGAGTACGCGATCGCGGGGCCGGCGACAGGCATGCCGAGGTGAACCCCGCGTTGCTCAAGGTGGCGCGGGAGGAGTCGCGCTACGTCCGCGACGACGCTCGGCGCCCAAGGGGTTCCGGCGGGCGCGGACGTCGCAGCGTGGCCTTCGGCAGCGGCGCGTACGGAGGGGGTGGGCACGGCGGGGCGTCAGCCCGCTCCCGGGCCGGGGACGGTCGGCGCCCACGCTCGCTGCACGGCGTCAACCGAGCGGACATGGTCGAGTTGCTGGACCGGGCCGCCCTGCTCCCGGCCATCGTGTTCATCTTCTCCCGGGTGGGCTGCGACGCCGCCGTGCGGCAACTGCTCGGCTCCGGGTTGCGGCTGACCGGCAGCGGCGAGGCCCGCGAGATCGCCGCCATCCTCGAGCGGCACGTCGCCGGGCTGTCGGACGCGGACCTGAAGGCACTGGACTACGACCGGTTCGCCGAGGCGCTCAGTCGCGGGATCGCCGCCCACCACGCGGGCATGCTGCCCGCCTTCAAGGAGTGCGTCGAGGAGGCGTTCGTCCGCGGCCTGGTCAAGGTGGTCTTCGCCACCGAGACGCTGGCCCTCGGCATCAACATGCCGGCCCGCTCGGTGGTGCTGGAGAAGCTGGTCAAGTACAACGGCGAGACCCACGCAGACATCACGCCCGGGGAGTACACCCAGTTGACCGGACGGGCCGGGCGTCGCGGCATCGACGTCGAAGGCCACGCGGTGGTGCAGTGGCAGCCGGGGCTGGACCCGCGGGCGGTGGCCGGGCTCGCCTCGCGGCGTACCTACCCGTTGCGGTCCTCGTTCGCGCCGACCTACAACATGGCGGCCAATCTGGTGGCCAGCGTCGGCCGTGACCGGGCGCGCACGCTGCTCGAGCAGTCCTTCGCCCAGTTCCAGTCCGACCGCTCGGTCGTGTCGGTGGCACGCACGGTCGCCAGGAACGCCGAGGCCGTCGCCGGCTACTGGAAGGCCGCAGCCTGCGAGCGGGGAGACTTCGCCGCCTACGCCCGGTTGCGGTCCGAGATCAGCGAGCTGGAGGCCGAGGCGGCGCGGGAGCGGCGTACGGACCGCCGCGCCGAGGCGATGCAGGCGCTCCTCACCCTCAAACCCGGTGACATCATGCGGGTGCCGAGCGGCAAGAGCCAGGGGTGGGCGGTCGTCATCGACCCCGGCACCCGGGACGCACGGGAGGCGCCGCGCCCGCTGGTCCTCACCGAGGACCGGCAGGTCCGGCGCCTGTCGCTCACCGACTTCCCGAGCCCGCCGGTGGTCGCCGGCCGGATGAAGCTGGGCAAGCAGTTCAGCCCGAAAGAGCCGTCGGCGCGGCGGAACCTGGCCGCGGCGTTCCGCGCCCGGCTGGCCGAGATCGACCTGGGACCACCCGGAAGGTCCCGGGCAGGCGGGCCCGACGAGCAGGTGCAGACCAGGATCGCCGCCCTGCGCGCTGAGCTCCGCACCAGTGCGTGCGACAGGTGCCCCGATCGGGAGGTGCATGCCCGCTGGGCCGAACGCGCGGTGCGGTTGGAGCGCGAGAGCGCGCGACTGGAACAGCGGGTCGCCAGCCGGACCAACACCATCGCCAACCACTTCGACAAGATCTGCCTGGTTCTGGAGTCCCTGGGCTACCTGAGCGGCGAGGAGGGCTCCGAGGTCACCCCGTACGGGCGGATGCTGGCCCGGATCTACGCGGAGCTGGATCTGGTCGCGGCCGAGTGCATCCGGGCCGGGGTATTCACCGGACTCGCACCCCCGCAGCTGGCCGCGGTGTTGGCCTGCCTGGTCTATGAGTCCCGCGGCGGGGACGACGGCACGCGGAAGCCACGACTGCCGGACGCGGCGTCCAGCACCGCGGTCACCGAGGTGCGGCGGATCTGGCGGGAGGTGTCACTGGTGGAGCGCGACGCCCGGCTGCCGCGCGGGCCGGAACCCGACATCGGATTCAGCGAGGTGGCGTACGGCTGGTCGGCCGGCCGGTCGCTGTCCACGGTCCTGCAGGGCACCGCCATGACGGCCGGGGATTTCGTCCGTTGGGTCCGTCAGGTCGCCGACTTCGCCGGCCAGGTCGCCGACGCGGCTGACGCGCCCGAACTGCGGGAGGCCGCGCGCCAGGTCGTCCGCTCGATGCGGCGGGGGGTGGTCGTCTACTCCCCGGATGAAGATTGAGCCGCTGGTCGATGGCTGAATCCGGGTTTCGGCGCGAGCCGTTCAGGAGGCCTGGCTCACCGTCGACATGTTGAAGTCCGGCACCCGGATCGGCGGCATGATCGTGCGGTTGAAGTAGTCGTTCCACTCCCGGCAGAGAGTGACCTGAGGGGCACCGATCTCGCTGATCCGTCCGAGCAGTTCCACCGGGGATTCGTTGAAGCGGAAGTTGTTCACCGCCCCGACCACCTGGCCGTCCTCGATCAGGTAGACCCCGTCCCGGGTCAGGCCGGTGAGCAGCAGCCGCTCGGGATCGACGTCGCGCATGTACCACAGACACGTCAACAGCAGTCCCCGCTTGGTGTTGGCGATCATGTCCTTCAGGCTGGCCGTGCCGCGTCCGTCCATGATGAGGTTGTCGGGCGGCGGAGTCGGCACCAGGCCGCTGCGTGCGGCCTGCGCCCGATTGCGGATCAGCTCCCGCAGCACCCCGTCCTCGATCCAGGTGGTGGCCGGGATGGGAAGGCCGCCGTCGAAGGCCCACGACGAGCCGTCGGAGAAGAAGCTGTAGTCGACGAAGGGAACCGCATCAAGACCCGGCTCGTACGGGTCGGACCGCAGCGTGATCGGCAGGGGCGAGAGGGTTTCGCCGATCCGGGTCTTCCCTTCCCCCGCCGCGAACACGTTGCGACCCTCTTCGGCGTCGCGGGCGTTCGCCGTCCAGTACATGTAGATGAACAGGTCGGCCACGGCGCCCGGCGGAAGCAGGGTCTCGTAGCGGCCGGGTGGCAGGTCGATCCGGGTGGAGGCCCAGCGCAGGCGGGTGTCGAGTTCGGAGGCCAGGGCGGCGATGTCGATGTCGGCGAAGTCGCGGGTGGCCCGGCCGACCCAGGCCGAGGCGGTCATGTCCGCGGTCTTGGCGTTGAGCTCGAGCCGACCGGTGGGCTGCACGCCACGGCGGCGCAGTCCCGCGCTGGTGCCGAGATAGGTCGTGGTGACGGTGTGCTCGGCGAATCCGAACAACAACTGGCCGTACGAGCCGGCCCGGTCGAAGGCCTGCCCGAGACGCGCAGCGAACTCGGCGAGCACGTCGATGCTCGTCGTCGCGGCCGGAGCGCTCCAGTCGTCGGTGTGGGCGTAGTTGTCCATCAGCGGGAACGCGTCTTCGGCCGGGGTGCCGCTGCGTGCGAGGCGTTCGGCCGCCGCCACCACCTCCGCTACCTGGCCCGCGCCGGACAGCTCCTGGCTCACCGTCCCGGCTGCGGTACCGCCTTCGACCGCGGCAGTGGCGGTGACCGTGAGCATGCGGCTGGACATCTCGCCGTTGGTGGTGAGGGCGTTGTTCGCCCAACGCAGGTTCGCGTCCGTGCGCTCGGAGAGCACGACGACCGCCGGCAGGCTGCAGTGCGTGAGGGCCAACTCGACGAGTTCCTGCGACGACGCCGCAGTGCTCGCACTCACCGGGTGATCCCTACGCTCGGGTTCATTGCTGTCCGCCTTCAGCTTGGGTGTTCAACACGTTGACCCCTCGGAACAGCGCGGAGGGGCAGCCGTGCGAAACCGGCGCGACCTGCCCCGGCTGGCCCTTGCCGCAGTTGAAGGCGCCACCCAGGACGTAGGTGTCCTCGTTGCCGACCGTCTCCATGGAGCGCCAGAAGTCGGTCGTGGTCGCCTGGTACGCGACGTCCTTCAGTTGCCCCGCGAGCCGGCCGTTCTCGATCCTGAAGAACCGCTGCCCGGTGAACTGGAAGTTGTAGCGCTGCATGTCGATCGACCAGGACTTGTCGCCGACGACGTAGATGCCGCGGTCCACCGCCGCGATCAGCTCCTCGGTGCTCGGCCCCCCAAGCGCCGGCTGAAGAGACACGTTGGGCATCCGCTGCATCGGGATGTGCCCGGGCGAGTCGGCGAACGCGCAGCCGTTCGAGCGGCCGAGGCCCTTCTCGGCCGCCATCTGCCGGTTCAGCTGGTAGCCCACCAGCGTGCCGTCGGCGATGATGTCGAACCGCTGCTGGCCGACGCCCTCGTCGTCGTACCCGATGGTGGCCAAGCCATGATCGACCAGCCGGTCGCCGGTCACGTTCATCACCGGGCTGCCGTAGCGCAACGCGCCGAGCTGGTCGAAGGTCGCGAACGACGTGCCCGCGTACGCGGCTTCGTACCCGAGGGCGCGGTCGAGCTCGGTCGCGTGGCCGATCGACTCGTGGATGGTGAGGAACAGGTTGCTGGGGTGGATGACCAGGTCGTAGTGGCCGGCGTCGACGCTCGGGGCCGCCACCTGGGCGGCGAGCAGCTCAGGCATCTCCGCCACCTCGGCGTCGAAGTCCCAGCCCGTCCCGCCCAGGTACTCCCACCCTCGGCCGACCGGGGGAGCCAGCGTCCGCATGGTCGCGAAGCCGTGGTCGCCGACGCTGACCGCGGTCAACTGGGTCTGCACCCGGACACGTTGTTGGGTGGTCGTGGTCCCGGCGAGATTGGCGAAGAACTTGTTCTCCTGCACGTAGCCGAGGGTCGCGTTGGCGTGGCTGACGCCCTGCCCGGCGAGCAGCGCCTCGTTCAACTGCAGCAGGCGGCCGGTCTTGGTCGCCTCGTCCACCTCGAACGGGTTGATCTCGTACGCCGAGACCCAGGTCGCGTCGTGGTAGACCTCCTCCTCCGCCAGCACGACCGTTGCCGGGGTGAGCGGCCGGGACACCAGTGCCGTCGCGACCGCTCGCTCGGCGAGGTGCGCAGCGCCGTCGCCGGTCAAGGTGATCCCGGCGGCGAAGCCCCACACGCCGTCGTGGAGCACGCGCACCGACAGCCCCAGTACCTGGCTGTCGGTGGTCGATTCCAGACCGTGGTCGCGGAAGCTGCGGTGGGCCTCGCGAAGCCGTTCGATTCGTACCTCGGCGTGCTCGCAGCCGAGCGCCCTGGCCCGGGAGAGTGCGGCGTCGGCCAGGCCCCTCAGCGGCAGCGCGAGGAAGCTCTCGTCCAGTGCGGCCATGCAGTCACCCTAGCCAGCGGGGCTGCGCGCGCCGGAGCGGTGGTCACGGGCCGCGGTCACCGGATCGATCCCGGACGGCCTAGGCTGGTCGTCGTGCCGGTCGCCGTACGTGTCATCCCGTGCCTGGACGTGCACGGCGGCCGGGTGGTGAAGGGTGTCAACTTCGTCGACCTGCGCGACGCCGGTGATCCGGTCGAACTCGGTGCGGTCTACGACGCCGAGGGCGCGGACGAGCTGACCTTCCTCGACATCTCCGCCTCGGCCGAAGGCCGCGACACCACCCTCGACATGGTCCGCCGTACGGCGGAGACGGTGTTCATCCCGCTCACCGTGGGCGGCGGTGTCGGTTCGGTCGACGACGTGGACATCCTGTTGCGGGCCGGGGCCGACAAGGTGGCCATCAACACCGGCGCGATCCGGCGGCCGGAGGTGATCGCCGAGATCACCCGTCGGTTCGGCAACCAGGTGCTGGTGCTGTCCGTCGATGCCCGGCGCGCCCCCGGGACGCCTTCGGGCTACGAGGTGACCACCCACGGCGGGCGACGCTCGGCCGGTCTCGACGCGGTGGCCTGGGCCCGTCAGGGGGCGCAGCTCGGCGTGGGGGAGATCCTGCTCAACTCGATGGATGCCGACGGGACCACCGGAGGATTCGACCTGGAGATGATCCGGGCCGTACGCGCCGTGGTCGACGTGCCGTTGATCGCCTCCGGCGGCGCCGGCCGGGTCGAGGACTTTCCCCCGGCCGTGGAGGCCGGGGCCGATGCGGTGCTGGCCGCGACCGTGTTCCACTACGGGACGCTGCGGATCGCCGACGTCAAGGCTGCCCTCGCCGCGGCCGGCCACCCCGTACGCCGTCCTGCGGTCGGGGTGGCGACGGCGGTGATCGGCCGATGAACGACCGGGTGGTGTGGCTGCCGTACGCCGACCCCGCCGAAGCCGAGCGTCGGCTCCGCGGCATTCCGGACGGCCTTCGCGTCGACTGCTACCGGGCCGACGGAGACGCCTGGCCGGACACCCTCGGCGAGGTCGAGCTCTACGTCCTGCCGTACATGAAAGGCGAGGAGGTGCTCGCCCGGGCCGGTGAGATGAGCCGGTTGCGGGTCATCCAGACCCTCACCGCCGGCGTGGAGAACTTCCTGCCGCATGTGCCTCCCGGGGTGACCTTGTGCAACGCGGCGGGGGTGCACGACGCCAGTACCGCCGAACTCGCCGTCGCCTTGATGCTGGCCAGCGGCCGCCACCTCGACGACTTCGCCCGGCAGCAGGCCGACAGCCGCTGGCTGCCGCGCTTCGGCACGGCGCTGGCTGACCAGCGGGTGCTGATCATCGGGTACGGGCGGATCGGCGAGGCGATCGAACGGCGGCTGGCGGGTTTCGAGGTGGCTTCGGTCACCCGCGTGGCCCGGCGGGCCCGCACCGGCGCGGTGCCGGTGCACGCGATCGAGGAGCTGCCCGAGTTGCTGCCCGGCGCCGACGTGGCTGTGGTGATCGCGCCGCACACCCCGCAGACCGATCGGCTGATCGGCGCCGACGAACTGGCCCTGCTGCCTGACGGCGCGCTGCTGGTCAACGTCGCGCGAGGCCGGCTGGTGGACACCGACGCGCTGGTCGCCGCGACCAGCAGCGGCCGGCTGCGGGCTGCTCTGGATGTGGTGGACCCCGAGCCGCTGCCCGCGCAGCATCCGCTGTGGCGCATCCCGGGAGTGCTCATCAGCCCGCACGTGGGCGGCGCCAGTTCGGCCTTCTTCCCTCGGGCCGACCGGCTGATCGCCGCCCAGCTCCGGCGTTTCGCCGCGGGCGAGGACCTACAGAACGAGATGACATGAGCGAGCACGCGGGGGCCCCGACCAGCGACGCCTCCCCGACCGGCGACGTTTCTCCGACCGGCGACGTTTCCCCGACCGGCGACAGCGATCCGCACGCCGACCCGATCCGAACTGCGTCTTCTGCCGGATCGTCGCTGGGGAGCTCCCGTCCCGGCAGATCTACGCCGACGAGCACGCCATCGCGTTTCTCGACATCGCCGCCTGGCACCGTGGGCATCTTTGGTCGTGCCGAGGCGCCACGTCGCGGACGTGATCACCGGCGCGGCGGCGCTGACCGAGATCGCTCCGGCGGTGGACGCAGTCGCCCGGATGCTGATGCATCGGCTGGCCGCGGACGGGATCAACCTGCTGTCCTCCGCGCGGGAGGTGGCCGGCCAGGAGGTGTTCCACGCCCACATGCACGTGGTGCCGCGCTACGCCGACGAGCCGGGGCTGGACCTGGTGGTGAACCGCGGGGTGGCCCCCGAGGGGAACTGGAGTCGGTGTTCCGCCAGATCCAGGACGGCGACTGAGCTTGGCCGGACTGCATTCGGCGCGGCCGGGTTCGAGGGGACGGGGTCGAAGGGGCCGGGTTCGAGGGGACGGGGTTCGAGCGACCGGGAGGGTTCGAGCGGACGGGGTCGAGGCGGACTGGGCCGGGTAGCGGCCGAATTCGGCCCGCCGCTTCGTGGCGGCGCTGCTGATCCTGCCGTTCGTCATCCAGTACGGCACGTTCTGGCCCTGGGAACCCTCCACCATCGATCTGCAGGTCTACGTCTACGCGGTCAAGGACATGCTGGCGGGCCGGGACATCTTTGCGACCACCACCCCGTTCTGGAACCTGTACTTCATCTACCCGCCGATCGCGGCCATCCTGATGGCGCCGCTGGCCCTCGGCCCGTACGTGCTCTGGCAGGTGCTGTGGACCGCGGGACTGGTCTGGGCGCAGCAGTCGGTGCTGCGGCGGTGCGGCGCACCGCGGGGTTGGCGGCTCGGCCTGCTCGGCGTGGCCGTGCTGGTGGCGGTCGAGCCGATCCGCACCACCTTGGGCTACGGCCAGGTGAACACGCTGCTGATGGCGCTCGTGGTCGCAGATCTGTTCCCGGACCGGTCGTCGGGGCCCGACTCCGGCCGTAGGCGGGGCGGATCGCGGCTGCGCGGTCTGCGGGGGGTGCTGATCGGCCTGGCCGCGGCGATCAAGCTGACCCCGGCGTTGTTCGTGGTCTTCGCGTTCCTGATCGCCAAGAAGCGGGTGGCCATCACCGCCATCGTCAGCTTCGTGGTCTTCACCGGGATCGGGGCGGTGCTGCTGTTCTCCGAGACGGTGATCTTCTTCGGCGGGCTGTCCGGCGGCGACACCCGTACGGCCTCCCCGCTCTACACCGGGAACCAGTCCCTGCTCGGGGTCTTCTTCCGGCTGGTCGATTCCTCGCGGGTGACCACGCTGGTCGGGCTGGCCATCTCGGGTCTGGTCGCCATCCTCGGCTGCCTGGTCGCCGCGCACTGGTGGCGGCTCGGACAGAAGGTCTTCGCGGTGGCACTGGTGGGCCTGAGCACCTGCCTGGCGTCCCCGCTGTCCTGGACCCACCACTACGTGTGGATCCTGCCGCTGGCCGTGGCCGTGTTCTCCGCCGGCGCGACCTCGCCGATCCCGCGCTGGGCTCGCGGGCTCGGCGGCTTCTGGGTGGTCTGGGTGGCGATCTGCCTGCCGCTCGCCGTGCTGCCGTACGGAGGTGGCCGCGAACGCACCTTCGACGCCCTGCAGCAACTGGTCGCCAACCTCGGCCCGGTCGTCGGCGTCGTCCTGATCGCCGGCCTGGCCTGGCAACTGGTCATCACCACCCGCACCCCTCGGCCGCGCGGCGGCTCCGACTCCGGCTCCGACCCGGCCGGCTCCGGCTCCCGGACTCGGCTCCGCGGACCCGGTGCAGAAACCTACGTATACGTGACTTCCTGCTGGATTGCACGGTTTGCAAGCTGTGCAATGCGAGAGGAACCCACGTATACGTAGGTTCCCGCGAGCGGGCGCACTGTCAGCCCTGGGTACATTGACGCGCATGACGGTCGACATCAAGCCCCGCTCCCGCGTCGTCACCGACGGACTCGAGGCCACCGCCTCCCGCGGCATGCTCCGTGCGGTCGGGATGGGCGACGACGACTGGGTCAAGCCGCAGGTCGGCGTGGCCTCCAGCTGGAACGAGATCACCCCCTGCAACCTGTCGCTCGACCGGCTGGCCAAGGCGGTCAAGGACGGCGTCCACGCGGCCGGCGGCTACCCGCTGGAGTTCGGCACCATCTCGGTGTCGGACGGGGACTCCCATGGGCCACGAGGGGATGCACTTCTCGCTGGTCAGCCGGGAGATCATCGCCGATTCGGTGGAGACGGTGATGTCGGCGGAGCGGCTGGACGGCTCGGTCCTGTTGGCCGGCTGCGACAAGAGCCTGCCGGGGATGCTGATGGCGGCCGCGCGCCTGGATCTG
>CAVSDA010000020.1:0-108425 GCA_963726625.1 uncultured Actinomycetota bacterium | reverse complement strand
CTCTGACTCAACCCGGGTTGAAGGAACAAAGCCCGCCGTGGCATAGTTGAGCCAAGTGCACTCAAGGACAACCTTGAGCGCCACAGACTCAAGGACACAACCCTTCCACAACCGGAGGAACCACATCATGGCTCGTGCAGTCGGCATCGACCTCGGAACCACCAACTCCGTCGTCGCCGTACTCGAAGGTGGAGAGCCCACCGTCATCCCCAACGCCGAGGGCGCGCGTACGACCCCCTCGGTCGTCGCGTTCGCCAAGGGCGGCGAGGTGCTGGTCGGCGAGGTCGCCAAGCGCCAGGCCGTGACCAACGTCGACCGGACGATCCGGTCGGTCAAGCGCCACATGGGCACCGACTGGAAGACCAAGATCGACGACAAGGACTACCGTCCGCAGCAGATCAGCGCCTTCGTGCTGCAGAAGCTCAAGCGCGACGCGGAGGCCTATCTCGGCGAGCAGGTGACCCACGCGGTCATCACCGTCCCGGCCTACTTCTCCGATGCCGAGCGGCAGGCCACCAAGGAGGCCGGCGAGATCGCGGGCCTCACCGTCGACCGGATCATCAACGAGCCGACCGCCGCCGCGCTGGCCTACGGGCTGGACAAGGGCGACCAGGACCAGACCATCCTGGTGTTCGACCTGGGCGGCGGCACCTTCGACGTCTCGCTGCTGGAGATCGGCGACGGCGTCTTCGAGGTCAAGGCCACCAAGGGCGACAACCGGCTCGGCGGCGACGACTGGGACTCCCGGGTCGTCGACTGGCTGGTGAAGCAGTTCAAGAACAAGAACGGCACCGACCTCAGCCAGGACAAGATCGCCCGCCAGCGCCTGCAGGAGGCCGCCGAGAAGGCCAAGATCGAGCTCAGCTCGGCCAGCGAGACCCAGATCAACCTGCCCTACATCACCCTGGGCGAATCCGGTCCGCTGCACCTGGAGGAGAAGCTGACCCGTTCGGAGTTCCAGCGACTCACCTCCGACCTGCTCGACCGCTGCCGCACCCCGTTCAACGCGGTGATCTCCGACGCCAAGGTCAGCGTCGGCGCGATCAACCACGTGATCCTGGTCGGCGGCTCCACCCGGATGCCCGCGGTCGTCGATCTGGTCCGTGAGCTGACCGGCGGCAAGGAGCCGAACAAGGGCGTGAATCCGGACGAGGTCGTCGCCCTCGGCGCCAGCCTGCAGGCCGGCGTGCTCAAGGGCGAGGTCAAGGACGTGCTGCTGCTCGACGTCACCCCGCTGAGCCTGGGCATCGAGACCAAGGGCGGCGTGATGACCAAGATCATCGAGCGGAACACCACCATCCCGACCAAGCGCTCGGAGGTCTTCACCACCGCCGACGACAACCAGCCGTCGGTGATGATCCAGGTCTATCAGGGCGAGCGCGACTTCGCGAAGGACAACAAGTCCCTCGGGAACTTCGAGCTGACCGGTCTGCCGCCGGCCCCGCGCGGGGTGCCGCAGGTCGAGGTGGCCTTCGACATCGACGCCAACGGCATCGTGCACGTGCACGCCAAGGACCTGGCGACGGGCAAGGAGCAGTCGATGACGGTCACCGGCGGCTCGGCGCTGGGCAAGGACGACATCAACCGGATGGTCAAGGAGGCCGAGGCTCACGCCGAGGAGGACCGCAAGCGGCGCGAGGGCGTCGAGTTGCGGAACGAGGCCGACAACCTGGTCTTCCGGACCGAGAAGCTGATCAGCGAGAACGCGGACAAGATCACCGACGACGTGAAGACGCCGGTCGAGGAGGCCTTGGCCGAGGTCAAGACCTCCCTCGAGGGCACCGACGACGACGCGGTCAAGGCGGCGGTGGAGAAGCTGAACACCACCAGCGCCGCGCTCGGCCAGGCCATGTACGCGGCGGCCCAGGCCGCGCAGCAGCAGGCGCCGAGTGAGGCCGGCGAGCCGAGTGACCACTCGGAGTCGAACGGCAGCAGCGGTGCGGGTTCTGACGACGACGTGGTCGACGCGGAGATCGTGGACGAGGACCAGACCTCGAGCGAGGCGAATAAGTGAGCCAGGCCGAGTTCGAGGACGAGCACAGGGGGCCGACCGTACGCGACCGGCGCCGGATCGACCCCGAGACGTACGAGGTCAGGGAGCCGCAGGAGGCTGCGGCTCCCCCCACGACCGCGCCGGACCAGCCGGACGCCGGAGGAGACAGCGAAGTGATCGAACTGCAGGCCGCGTTGGCCGAGCGGACCGCCGACCTGCAGCGGCTGCAGGCGGAGTACGTCAACTACAAGCGGCGCGTCGACCGTGACCGCGACGTCTCCCGCAAGGTGACGATCGAGAGCGTCGTACGGGACCTGCTGGCGGTGCTCGACGACGTCCGGTCCGCGCGGGAGCACGGCGAACTCACCGGCGGCTTCAAGGCGGTCGGTGACGAACTCGAACGGGTGACCGGGAAGTACGGATTGACCGCATTCGGCGAGAAGGGCGATCCGTTCGATCCGCACATCCACGAGGCGCTGTTGCACTCCCACGCCGAGGGCATCGACGGACCGACCTGCGTGGAGATCCTGCAGCCCGGCTACCGCATCGGGGATCGCGTTCTGCGCCCGGCCCGCGTGGCCGTGGCGGAGCCGGATCCCGACGCTGCGCCGGCTGCTCCGTCGTCGACCGACGGCGAGCCGGCGCAGGTCGCGCCCGACTCTGCTGAGGCGTCCGACCGAGTCGGATCCAGCGGGCAGCGACCGCGCCGACGGACATGCCTGAGCTGCGCTTTGCCGGACCGTGAGAATTGATCTGAACGAGGGGAGGCGGACATGAGCACGAGGGAATGGATCGAGAAGGACTTCTACAAGGTCCTCGGCGTGCCCAAGGACGCCAAGCCCGAGGACATCAAGAAGGCCTACCGGAAACTGGCCCGGGACAGCCACCCGGACCAGAATCCCGGCAATGCGGCGGCCGAGCAGAGGTTCAAGGAGATCTCCGAGGCCAACGACGTGTTGTCCAGTGAGACCAAGCGCAAGGAGTACGACGAGGCCCGCCGGCTGTTCGGGGGCGGCGGTTTCCGCTTCCCGGGCAGCGGCGGGTCACGGACCAGCGGACCTTCGGTGGACGACCTGTTCCGCAACGCCGGTGACGGCGGGCTGGGCGACCTGTTCGGCGGCCTGTTCAACGGGTCCAGCGGCAACGCGCGCACGGCCCGCTACTCGACCTCCCGGGGCCCGCGACGGGGCAGCGACGTCGAGGGTGAGGTCACGGTGGACTTCGTGCAGGCGATCGAGGGCGTCACCGTCGGGATGCAGATGATCTCCGATGCCGCCTGCGACGCCTGTCGCGGCACGGGCGCCAAGGCGGGCACCATCCCGCGGGTCTGCTCGACCTGCGAGGGCAGCGGGATGCAGACCTCGACCTCCGGCGGAGTGTTCGCGGTCACCGAGCCGTGCCGCGACTGTCGCGGTCGCGGCATGGTGGTCGACGACCCGTGCCCGGTGTGCCTGGGATCGGGGCGCGGCCGATCGACCAAGACGATGCAGGTGCGCATCCCCGCCGGTGTTACCGACGGGCAGAAGATCCGGCTCAAGGGACGCGGGGGGGCGGGTGAGAACGGCGGCGCCCCGGGCGACCTGTACGTCGTGGTCCACGTCCGTTCGCACCCCATCTTCGGGCGGCGCGGCGACAATCTGACCCTCACCGCACCGGTCACCTTCGACGAGGCGGCGCTGGGGGCCGAGATCGAGGTGCCGACCCTCGGCGGCCCACCGGTGAAGCTGCGACTGACACCCGGCACGCCCAACGGCCGGACCCTGCGGGTACGGGGCAAGGGTGTGAGCAAGGCCGACGGCACCCGCGGCGACCTGCTGGTCTCCGTCGAGGTGATCGTGCCCGAGCAGTTGAACGAGCGGGCCCGCCAGGCGCTGAGTTCCTACGCCGAGGCCGTGGGCGCGGCCAATCCCCGAGCGAAGCTCTTCACGTGACGGCCCCGAAAGCGGCGGGCTGGGTGGTGCCGTGACCGGCGACCTGCCGCAACGGATCGACTCCGACGCACCGGTCTTCGTCATCTCCGTCGCGGCGCATCTGGCGGGGATGCACCCGCAGACCCTGCGCACCTACGACCGGATGGGTCTGGTCTCGCCCCGGCGTACGGCCAAGCGGGGCCGCCGCTACTCGGCGCGCGACATCGCCAAGCTGCGGCTGGTGCAGCGGCTGTCCCAGGACGAGGGCATCAACCTCGAGGGCATCCGGCGGATCCTGAACATGCAGGACGAGATCGACGAACTGCGAGGCCGGCTGGTCGAGATGGGCCAGCTGCTCACCTCGATCCGGGCCGCGCCTCCCGGATCGCGCCTGTTCACCGCCGACCCGCTGGGTGGAGTACACCTCGGCGGCACCCGCATCACCCGTACGCAGAGGGCCCTGCCCGGCCCCCTCGGCTGAGCCGCAGAGCCGCCCGGACTCACCTGGCCGCTCGGCGCCCAACGCTTGTTGCCTCCCGCTGACCATTTGCGTCCACTCCGCGGCAGCCTGTGTGACTTCGCGGCAGGTCGACCTGCCGCTGACCTCATCCCCTTGGACTCCGCGGCAGCTGGTGTGACTTCGCGGCAGGTCGATCTGCCGCGAAGCGTGACGTTGTACCGCGAAGTGCACCCAGGTGGCCGACGGGCAGCCGACATAGCCCACCACAACGCCCCGCGTCCGTCCCCATCGCCCGCCTGCGACCCCACCCCTGTCCACTTCGCGGCAGCTGGTTGGCTTCGCAGCAGTTCGATCGTCCGCTGACCTCATCCCCTGCACTTCGCGGCAGCTGGTGCGACTTCGCGGCAGGTCGATCTGCCGCGAACAAGGACGTAGTACCGCGAAGTCGCGTTCGGGCGACCGACGGGTGGTCCTCTCCGGCCCCCATTCGGCCGCCTGCGACCCCACCGCGTCCACTTCGCGGCAGCTGGTGCGACTTCGCGGCAGGTCGATCTGCCGCGAAGCGTGACGTTGTACCGCGAAGTCGCACCCAGGTGGCCGACGGGCAGCCGACGTAGCCCACCCCAATGCCCCGCGTCCGTCCCCATCGGCCGCCTGCGACCCCACCGCGTCCACTTCGCGGCAGCTGGTGCGACTTCGCGGCAGTTCGATCTGCCGCGAACAAGGACGTAGTACCGCGAAGTCGCGCGCAGGTAGCCGACGGATGGGGCCCTCCCGCCGTCAGCGCCCACGGGCGACCCCACCCCGTCCACGCCGCGCCCGGCGGCCGGCCGGTCCCCGCCTTCGGACCTGCCGCACCTGAGCAGACGCTGAGCGAGACCCCCAGGTCCCGCGGGGACCCCCGATACCGTGGGCGCCTGCTCGGGTAGGACGCGAGAATGGGTGAGGAATGACACTGCTGACCAGGCTCAGTCTGGCCAACCGCATCATCGTCGGCCTGATCGGCCTGGCGGTCATCGTGTTCGGAGTCATCTCCACCGTCTCGCTGCGCCAGGAACTGCTGCCGTCCACCCAGGTGCCCACCGCGATCGTGACGGCGATCTATCCCGGCACCGCGCCGGAGCTGGTCGCGCAAGAGGTGGCTACGCCGCTCGAACAGGGCATCAGTGGCGTCTCCGGCGTCACCAAGGTCCGCTCGGTGTCCACCAACGGCATCGCCAGCCTCACCGTCGAGTGGACCTACGGGCTGGATGACGCCGCGATCGTCGACGACATCCGCAACGCGATCGATGCGGCTGCGCTGCCCGACGACGTCAAGACCGACGTGATGGCCGGCAGCACCGATGACATCCCGGTGCTGGTCCTCGCGGTCGCCTCCGACGCCAAGCTGGACGTGCTGGCCAAGCAGGTCACCGACCTCGTCGTCCCCGCACTGACCGGGGTGGACGGCGTACGGCTGGCCCAGGTCGCCGGTCAGGACAGCACCGAAGTCATGGTCACGCTGAAGCCCGACCAGCTGCGCAAGTACGACCTGTCGGCCGGCCAGGTGACCCAGGCGGTGCAGGCGCAGGCGCTCGTCGTGCCCGCGGGGAACAGCTACACCTCCGACAAGGAACTCGCCATCCAGGTCGGCAGCTCGGCGACTTCGGCCGCGCAGGTGGCGAAGTGGCCGATCCCCGCCGCCGACGGCTCGGTGCCGCTCGGCACCCTCGGCACCGTACGGCTCACCTCTGTCGAGGCGACGACCGTGGCCCGCTCGAACGGCCGTCCCGCCCTCAGCATCAACGTGCTGAAGGAATCGAAGGCCGACGCGGTCGAGGTCTCGCACACCATCCGCGACCTGCTGCCTGACCTCACCCGGAGTCTCGGGTCCAACGCGTCGGTGAGCGTCGTCTTCGACCAGGCACCCTCCATCGAGAAGTCCATCGAGGACCTGGCCGTCGAGGGCTCGCTTGGGGCTCGCGTTCGCCGTGCTGATCATCCTGGTGTTCCTGCTGTCGGTTCGCTCCACCCTGATCACGGCCATCTCGATCCCGCTGTCGCTGCTGATCGCGCTGATCGGTCTGCGGGTGGGGGACTTCTCGCTGAACATCTTCACCCTGGCCGCGCTGACCGTCGCCGTGGGACGCGTGGTGGACGACTCCATCGTGGTGATCGAGAACATCAAACGCCACCACGCCTCCTCCGCGGGCGCCCTCACCCCCGGCGAGATCGTCTCCTCGGTCAAGGAGGTGGCGGGAGCGGTCACCGCGTCGACGCTGACCACGGTGGCCGTGTTCTTGCCGGTGGCGGTGGTCGAGGGCATCACCGGCGAGCTGTTCCGGCCCTTCTCCATCACCGTGGCCGTCGCGCTGACCGCCTCGCTACTGGTGTCGATGACCATCGTTCCCGTGCTGGCGTACTGGTTCATGGGGGGTGCCGGCCGCCGCGCGGAGCAGGCTGCCAGCGGTGCCGGACGTGCGGGGGAGCCGGCCGAGGAGCGGGTGACCGCGCTGCAGCGGGGCTACCTGCCGGTGCTCCGCTTCGCCCTTCGCCGGCCGCTGATCACCGTGCTCGCCGCCGTGCTGATCTTCGGCGGCACCATGGCTTCCGCCACCCTGCTCAAGACCGACTTCCTGGAGTCGTTCGCGGACAAGACCACCTTGCAGATCGACCAGAAGCTGCCGGTCGGCACCCGGCTGAGCGTCACCAGCGAGGCGGCGCGGCAGGTGGAGGCGGTGTTGGACGCCAACCCCGGGGTGCAGGACTACCTGACCACCATCGGGCAGGGTGGCAGCAACCGGGCGTCCATCTTCGTCAGCCTGACCGGCGAGGACGCGTACGCGGCGACGCTTCCCGGCGTTGAAGTCGAGTTTCGCCGAGCTGTCGGGAGCCGGTGAGGTCAAGGTCGGCTCGATCAACACCGGGACCAGCAACGACATCAGCCTGACCGTCACCGGCGACGACCCCGAGGATCTGCAGTCCACCGCCACCCGGGTGCAGACGATGCTGGCCACCACCGAGGGGTTGGGCGACGTCACCAGCGACCTCACCGACCAGCGGCCCCTGCTGCAGGTGAAGGTGGACCGCACCAAGGCGGCCGATCTCGGCTTCACCTCCTCCGAGGTCGGTCAGGTGATCGCCACCGCGCTCCGCGGCACGAAGGTCGGCACGGTGGTGCTGGAGGGCGAGAGCCGCGACCTGAAGATCAAGCCGCAGGACGCCGGCGAGGCCAGCCCCGGTCAGATCGCGCGGCTGGAACTGCCGGTCAGCCAGTTGCAGCAGCAGCAGGCGATCGACAAGGCGACCAAGCGGCTGGAGGCCAAGCAGGACGACCTCAAGGCCGACGGCGACGCGCTGTCGGCGCAGGGCGACGACCTCGGCGAACGCCAGGAGGCCCTGGGGGAGGCGCAGAAGGCGTACGCGGCCGAACAGCAGGCCAAGGGCAACCAGGCCGCGTCCGACCAGCGGGCCGAGTTGCGGAAGTCGCGGGTCACCGCGGCCGGGGCGGTGGCCGACGCCCAGCGCAGCCTGCGCCGACTGCTCGCCAATCCTCCGGTGCCGCCGCCGTCGCGGTGCCAGTTGCCGCCGGCGCCGGCCGGTACACCGGTCACCCCCGAGCAGCTGACCTTTTTGCAAGCGTGTCAGCGGGCCGAGCAGGCCGGCGCCCAGTACCAGCAGCAACTGGCCCAGCTGGAAGCGAGCGTGGCTCAGGGCGAGGCCCAGCTCAAGCAGCTGAACGCCCAGATCGATGCGGGCGCGGAGCAGGCGGACGAGTCGGCGGCGCAGCAGGCCCAGCAGGACGCGTTCAGCGCGCAGCAGGAGGCCCTGTCCGATGAGCAGAAGCAACTCACGAAGGAGCAGAAGGCGCTGTCGGAGCGCCAGAGCGATCTCGGCGAGGAACAGGCCGACCTCGCCGACGTACGCGCGCGGGCCATCCGGGTCTCCGACATCGCCGAGGTGAAGCAGGAACTGGCGCCGAGCGCGGTGACCCAGATCGACGGCACCCGCGCCGTCACGCTCACCGCCACCCCGACGGGTGAGGACCTCGGCGCGCTGACCGCAACGGTGCAGGGCGAGATCGATTCCCTCACCGGTGTCCCCGCGTCGGTCTCGATCGAGTTGGGCGGGGCGAGCGACGACCAGGCGGAGGCCTTCCGGCAGCTCGGTCTGGCGATGCTGCTGGCCATCGTGATCGTGTTCCTGATCATGGTCGCGACGTTCCGCAGCCTGGTCCAGCCGCTGGTCCTGCTGACCTCCATCCCCTTCGCAGCCACGGGGGCGGTGGCCGGGTTGCTGATCACCGACACCGCGCTCGGCGTGCCGGCCATGGTGGGCCTGTTGATGCTGATCGGCATCGTGGTGACCAACGCGATCGTGTTGATCGACCTGATCAACCAGAAGCGCGCCGGCGGGGAGGACGTCACGTCCGCGATCGTGCACGGCGCCGGCTGCGGTTGCGACCGATCATCATGACCGCCACCGCCACCATCTGCGCGCTGATCCCGATGGGTCTGGGCCTGACCGGCGGCGGCGCCTTCATCTCCCGGCCGCTGGCCATCGTGGTCATCGGCGGTCTGGTCTCCTCGACCGTGCTGACCCTGCTGCTGGTCCCGACCCTCTACGCGCTGGTCGAGCGGCGCGGGGAACGGCGTCGGCTGCGCGCCCAGCCGGTCGATGCGGCCGAGGTCTGATCTGACCGACCGGAGGACGCAGTAACTGTGGGCTTGGGGCAGCATTTTCGCCGTGGGAGCTGTCCCAAGTCCACAGTTGGTGTGGCCACCGCGGGAGCCCTCACCAGGTGAGGATCCGGAGCGCCGGTAGGGCGGCGACGTTCCGGTCCACCGTCACCAGGGTGGCGTTCTCCGCCATCGCCTGCGCCACGAGCAGCCGGTCGAACGGGTCGCGATGCTCCCACGCCAGCGAGCCGGCCAGCAGGGCATGGTCGAGGCTGATCGGCAGCACCTCGGCGCCGAGTGCGGCGAGTCGCCGGGGGAGGGTCACCAGCAGGTCCGGCGCGGCGAGTTTGCCCACCCGGATCTTCGTCGCGATCTCCAGCGCGGAGGCCGACGAGACGAGCAGGGGGTTCGTCCGGTCGCCGAGCCTGTCCTGTACGGCCCCGGGCACCCGGTCGGGTGAGCTGAGGAGCCAGAGCAGGACGCGGGTGTCGAGCAGGTAGCTCACTCCCACGCCGACAACTCGCTGTCATCGAGCGGGGCGTCGAAGTCCTCCGGGACGGTCAGCGGGAGGCCGCCGAACTGTCGTGGCGGCAGCGGTCCGACCGGTACGAGGCGCACGATCGGCGCTCCGGCACGGGCGATGACGATCTCCTCACCACGCTCCGCGCGGGCCAGAAGATCGCTCAGCCTGGTCTTTGCATCCTGCACGTTGACGGTCGTCACGCCCTCAGTTTAGTTGGTCAGACCAGCTAGACCAGGATGCTCTAGCCCGAGCAGGGTGGGTCGGGACTACGCAACGGCGACGAGTCATCGGGAATGGAATGCCGCGTCCCGTTCAAGAGTTGAGTGAAGTAGACTCAACTTCGCCGAACGACCCACCCGAAGGAAGCCGGTATGGACACCAACAAGCTCACCACCAGGAGTCGCGACGCGGTCTCGGCCGCGGTGCGCCAGGCCCTCACCGCAGGCAACCCGTACGCCGAACCCTCCCATCTGCTGCATGCGCTGCTGATGGTGCCGGGCAACACGGTCGCCCCGCTGATCACCGCGGTCGGAGCCGACCCGGCTGTCGTCGACGCCGCGGCTCAGGGCGCGATCTCCAAGCTGCCGTCGGCCAAGGGCTCCTCGGTCAGCCAGCCGACGTTGTCGGGAGGCTTTGCCCGCGTGCTGGCCGAGGCCGAGACCCGGGCCGAAGCCCTGGGGGACGCGTACGTCGCCACCGAGCACCTGCTCATCGCGCTCGCCACGGTCGACTCCGACGCCAAGAAGATCCTCACCGACCTCAAGGTCAAGCCCGACGTGCTCACCCGCGCCTTCAACGAGGCTCGGGGCAGCAAGCGGGTCACCAGTCCCGAGGCCGAGGGCACGTCCTCGGCCCTCGACCAGTACGGCGTCGATCTGACCGAGCGCGCCCGCGAGGGCCGGCTCGACCCCGTGATCGGGCGGGACACCGAGATCCGCCGGGTGGTCCAGGTGCTGGCGCGGCGGACCAAGAACAACCCGGTGCTGATCGGCGAGCCCGGCGTCGGCAAGACCGCCGTCGTCGAGGGTCTGGCGCAGCGCCTGGTCGCGGGCGATGTTCCCGACTCGCTCAAGGGACGCCGGCTCGTCTCGCTCGACCTGCCCAGCATGGTGGCCGGCGCGAAGTTCCGCGGTGAATTCGAGGAGCGGCTCAAGGCGGTGCTGAACGAGATCCGCGACGCCGAGGGCCAGGTCATCACCTTCATCGACGAACTGCACACCGTCGTCGGGGCGGGCGCGAGCGGCGACTCCTCGATGGACGCGGGCAACATGCTCAAGCCGATGCTGGCCCGGGGCGAGTTGCGGATGATCGGCGCCACCACGCTCGACGAGTACCGGCAGCGGATCGAGAAGGATCCCGCGCTGGAGCGTCGCTTCCAGCAGGTGTTCGTCGGCGAGCCGAGCGTGGAGGACACGATCGCCATCCTGCGCGGGCTGCGCGAGCGGTACGAGGCGCATCACAAGGTGGCCATCACCGACGCTGCGCTGGTGGCCGCGGCCAGCCTGTCGCACCGCTACATCACCTCCCGCCAGTTGCCGGACAAGGCGATCGACCTGGTCGACGAGGCTGCGTCCCGGCTGCGGATGGAGATCGACTCCTCGCCGGAAGAGATCGACGCGCTCCGCCGGACGGTGGAGCGGATGAAGATGCAGGCGTTCGCGCTGGAGAAGGAGTCCGACCCCGGCAGCGTGGACCGGCTGCAGCGGCTCACCGAGGAACTGGCCGATGTCGAGGAGGAACTGCGCGGCCTGGAGGCTCGATGGGAGGCCGAGAAGCAGGGCCTCAACCGGGTCGGCGACCTGAAGAAGCAGATCGACGAGATGCGCGGACAGGCCGATCGGGCGCTGCGCGACGGTGACCTGGTCGCCGCCAGCGAGATCTCCTACGGCCAGATTCCGGCCCTGCAGAAGGAACTGGAGGAAGCCGCGAGCGCTGAGAGCCAACTGCCGTCGATGGTGTCGGAACAGGTCGGACCCCAAGACGTCGCCGAGGTGGTCGCCAACTGGACCGGCATCCCGACGGGAAGGCTGCTGCAGGGCGAGACGGAGAAGCTGCTGTCGATGGAGTCGCACCTCGGCGAGCGGCTGATCGGCCAGAAGGCCGCCGTACGCGCGGTGTCGGATGCCGTACGTCGTTCCCGGGCCGGCATCTCCGACCCCAACCGGCCGACCGGATCCTTCCTCTTCCTCGGCCCGACCGGGGTCGGCAAGACCGAATTGGCCAAGTCGCTCGCGGAGTTCCTGTTCGACGACGAGCACGCCATGGTCCGGATCGACATGAGTGAGTACTCCGAGAAGCATTCGGTCGCGCGGCTCGTCGGCGCCCCTCCGGGCTACATCGGCTACGAGGAGGGCGGCCAGCTCACCGAGGCGGTCCGGCGCCGCCCGTACGCGGTGGTCCTGCTCGACGAGGTGGAGAAGGCGCACCATGAGGTCTTCGACATCTTGCTGCAGGTGCTCGACGATGGCCGGCTGACCGACGGCCAGGGGCGTACGGTCGACTTCCGGAACGTCCTGCTGATCTTGACCTCCAACCTGGGATCGCAGTTCCTGGCCGACCAGACCCTGGACGCGGAGTTGAAGCGCAACGCGGTGATGGGCGTGGTCCGCGGCGCGTTCAAGCCGGAGTTCCTGAACCGCCTGGACGAGGTCGTGCTCTTCGACGCGTTGGGCACCGAGGATCTGGCCAAGATCGTGGAGATCAACCTGGGCCGGCTGAACGCCCGGCTCGCCGACCGGCGGATCGCCGTCGCCGCGACGGACGGGGCGAAGGAATGGCTCGCCCTGACCGGGTTCGACCCGGTCTACGGCGCCCGGCCGCTGCGCCGGCTGATCCAGACGACGATCGAGGACCAACTGGCCCGCCAGGTGCTGTCCGGCGGCATCCGCGAGGGTGCCACCGTCACCTTCGACGTCGACGACTCCAGCGACGGACTGCGGATCGTGGAACCGCTACCGGCCGGCGTGTGACGCCGCCTCGGCCCGGACGTGCTGCCGAGTGCAGCGGACCTCCCCGTCGGCCGGATCCGGGACGACGTCAGCGACCCACCTGGGGAGGTTCCGGTGCGCGGTGAGGGCATCGCTCTGCGGCCGGGTGAGAAGTTGGCGGGCGTACTGCTGCCGGACCGGGCGTACCCGCGCGCTTTCACGCTGCGGGTCGGGGGCACCGACCAGTCCTACGTCGACCTCGACGACCCGCTGCGGCTCGAGTTCGACTACGTCCAACGGATCGCCGACCTCGTCGAAGCTGCGTTCGTCGGGGCCACGCCGGTGCGGGCCGTGCACGTCGGCGGAGCCGGCCTGACCCTGCCGCGATACGTCGCCGAGACCCGGCCGAGGTCCTCGCAGGTGGTCTTCGAGCCGGACGCCGCGCTCACCGCCTTCGTCCGCCGGCATCTGCCGCTGCCGCCCCGTAGCGGGATCCGGATCCGGGCTGAGGACGGCCGGTCGGGGGTCGCCTCGCTGCGTGACGGCGTACGTCGATCTGCTGGTGGTGGACGCATTCGTCGGCGCCCGAATCCCCGGCGAACTGACCACAGACGCGTTCTTCGCCGACGCCCGCCGGGTGCTGAGTGACCGCGGGGTGCTGATCGTCAACGCCACCGATCGGGGACCACTCGCGTACGCGCGCCGGGTGGCGTCGGGCATCTTCGCCGCTTTTCCGCATATCGTGCTCTGCGCTGAGCCCGCCACGATCAAGGGCCGGCGCTTCGGGAACGTGATCCTGGCCGGCGGGGTCGGACCGCTCCCGTACGCCGAGGTGGCCGACCGCGCCGGCCGCGGGCCCTTCCCCTATCGGGTGCTGTTCGGACCACGCCTGCAGCAACTGATCGCCGGCGTCGCCCCCTTCACCGGAGACGGCGAGTGGTCACCACCGCCGCCGTCCGGTCTGCCCGGCTTCGACTGACGGCCCCGTCCCCCCGCCCCTCCCCGCCCCCTCCTCCGCCTCCCCCCCTCCGAAACTGTCGCCAGACGACACAGATTCGACATTCCGGGTCGTCTGGCGACAGTTTCGGATGGGGAGGAGGAGGATGGGGAGGAGGAGGCGGAGGAGGAGGAGCAGGAGAAGGAGGAGCCGGAGAAGGAGGCGAGCGTTCGCGCTCAGGCCGTCTGCGCCCAGAAGCGACGCCACTGGCGGGGGCCGAAGCGGCCGTCGGCCAGGTCGCCGGGCTCGCCGATCGAGCGTTGGAACCGGGTGATCGCGGCCTCGGTCTCCGTGCCGCGCTGACCGTCGGTCGCCCACGGGCCGTCGCGGAGGAAGCCGCGGCGGAGCAGTTCGGCCTCCGTCGCGCGTACGGTGTCGGGATCGCCGGCGTCCCAACGATCCAGGAGCCACTCGACCGGCGATGCGGCCGGGCTCGGGCTGCCGAGCGCGCGGGCGAGGATGGCCGCCACGTCGAGCGCTCCGGGATCGCCGTGGTCGTTGCCGCTCACGTGCTGATGGCCGAGGATGCCGCGGAAGGCGTCGTAGTCGGCGCCGCTCATCCGCACCGCGCTGTCACCTGCCGACGCCGGGTAGGGGAGCCAGCGGGGTGCGAGTTGCAGCGGCAGGCCCCACTCCACGTGCAGCCAGTGGACCAGCGCCCCGAGCTCGTCGAGAGCGCGGTCGTCGAGGTGGGTGACGAACTTGCCGCTGTCGGCGTGTTTCGGGTCGCAGTAGCAGGAGATCTCCAGCTGGACCACGTTGTCCCGGTTCTCGCGTACGGCGGTGCCGGACGGGTCCAGCAGCGCCCGCGCCGACCCGTTGATCGGCAGGTGCTGGCGCCACGCGTGTTGCCACGGTTCGTAGGTCAGGGTCGGGGTGATGGCGCCGCCCTGGTAGCCGGGCCAGCCACCGGCGCTCTCGGTGGTGTGCAGTACGAGCTTGTCGATCCGCGGCATCGCCACCCCGCCCTCGCCGTGCCATTGCGTGTGGCGGTCGGCGGGCGGATAGAACCGTGCGTTCACCATGTCGGCTGCACCACCTGGCCGTACGCCCACCGGTCACCCTTGGACTTCTCCAGGTGCAGGTGCGGACCCGTGGAGTTGCCGGTCGAGCCGACGTAGCCGATCACCTGGCCGGCCTGCACCGTCTGGCCGGAGGCGACAGCCCGGCGGGACTGGTGGGCGTACATCCAGACGTGCCCGTCGGTGCCCTTGATCTGGGTCCAGTTCCCGTACGCGCCGCCGTCGTCCGCCCGGATCACCGTGCCGCCGACGACGGCGACGATCGGCGTCCCCTGCGGAGCGGCGTAGTCGGCGCCGGTATGCCATCCGGCGGCGTAGTTGCGGTTCGCCACGCCGAACGCGTAGGTCATCCGGAAGCCCGGCACCGGGCTGGCGAGCACCTGGCCGGCGACGGGAATGCTCTTGCCTCCGCCCGTCACCAGCAGTTCCCAGGTCTTCGGTCCGGGATAGCCGTCGGCGTTCGTGTCGGTCCAGCCCTGAGCGCGTTGGAAAGCGGCACACGCGTTGCGGTCGGCCACGCCGAATACCGGCCCGGCCCCCTCGGCGTAGAAGCGTCTTCCGCCCCGCTCGATCAGCAGCCGACCCAGTCGGGTCACCGCGGGATGTGACGTCCCCAGGCGGAAGGCCGCCCGCCCGGGAAACGCGTCCGGGTCCGGCTCGGCGCCCGACCCGGGCGCCGGTGCGAGACCGCAACCGCCATGCGCCGCCATCGGGTGCCGCGGCCGGCTCGTCGGGCTGGTGTTCGTCGGGCTGGCGTTCATCGGGCTGGGACGCGTCCCGGACGTCGAAGGATACGTCGAAGTGGTCATTCTCATCGGGGACGGGAACCTGATGTGCCTCGGGATCGACAAGCTGCGACGTCGCCGCCAAAGAGAGGAATCCCGTGGCATGCCGAATTCGTCAGGGATATCGTGCGCCGATGCGGATTGGGTCGTCATGTTCGCCCTTTCTTAATAGCCATGGGTGTCCTCGGCCGAGGCAAGACCCAGCCACACCACACGGAGGCTGGATCCGCATTCGGTGATACGTCCCACAGCCGCCCTGGATTCCACACGGGTCGGGCAATCGGTGGCGGAAGCGCACTGATCCGGCCCGAGGTGCGCAAGAGCCAGCTGGCGTCGATGAAACACCTGGTCAGAGCGCTGATGGGCGCGTGCAGCGGCTCGGTCGACGGCGGTGCGGTGTATCACCGGAAGGCGTACCGGCTCTGTATCGCATCATCTCGACGCTGGGTGTCGGGATCACATGGACGGGTGAATATCTTGCACACTTTCGCGTTCTCCACCGATGAACTGCACGACTGGATCCGAGCCGAAGTGGTCTTTCCGGGAACCCTTTCCCGAGGCTCGCGCGGGACGCCGGTCAAGCGCATCCAGGAGTGGCTGACCATTCATGGATTCGGCCTTTCCATCGACGCCGATTTCGGCCCCACCACGCAACGCCAGGTCGGCCGGTTCCAAGCCGAGCAGATGGGCGTGGAATCCACCGGTGTCGTCGACGCCGAGACCTTCGACGCGCTCGTGGCCCCGATGGTCGAGGTGCTCCGCCGGCGCGACGTGGAGGTGCTGACCCTGGGCGAGGCGGCCGCGGACTACGCCGGGGCGCACCTGGAGCAGCACCCGGTCGAAGTGGGCGGCGCCAACCGAGGGCCATGGGTGCGGCTCTACATGCGCGGCAGCGACGGCGCCGACTGGTTGTGGTGCGCCGGCTTCGTCACCTTCGTCCTGGAGCAGGCTGCCCAGACCAACGGGCTGGACATGCCGGTCCCCGGATCGTTCTCCTGCGACACGCTGGCCGCGCAAGGCTCCAGCGCCGGCGCCTTCTTCAGCGGGGCCGACGTCGACCGCGCCGACATCACTCCCGGCAGCATCTTCCTGGTCCGCAAGTCCGCCACGGACTGGACCCACGTGGGTCTGGTGACCTGGGCCGAGGGCGAGGTCTTCGACACGATCGAGGGCAATACCAACGACGAGGGCTCGCGCGAGGGCTACGAGGTGTGCGGGAGGACCCGCAACTACGCCGACAAGGACTTCATCCTCATCGCCTGAGCCGCGCGCACGACCACGGGCCACGCACTGCCGGACCCGCGCGGGCGCACCCGACGGCGTCGGCTCACCCGCCAGATTCGCAGGGGCGCACGGACGTCCCACCACCAGTTCCCAGGGGCGCACTTCGACGTCCCACAACAGAAATGGAGTGGCACCATGCCAGACACCGTCGAGCCGGAGATCCTGGTCAACTCGATCCTCGGCAAGGTCAGCGACGTGCTGATCAACGGCGACGGAACGGTCATCCCGAAAAGCGATGACCACTTCCTCGCCTTCATGAGTCCCGGCGTACCGCTGCTGGAGTCGGACTTCAACTACGCGCTCGAAGGATTCGGGGGCGTCTACCGCCGCAATGCCGACGCCGACGACCTGGCGGGCTCCACGGGGCCGCAGCCGGCAGCCCCCGCCGACGGAGGTGGCGGGGTCGCGGACCAGCCGTCGGCCGACGAGCTGATGGCCCAGGACGCCCGGCAGAAGTATGCGGCGGCCGAGAGCTTCTACAACCTCGTCGACATGGTGCCCGACATGTCGGGGATCATCGACGCCCAGCGCATCAACAACTGGAACCCCGAGGCCCAGGTCTCCCACGTCTACGCCCAGGCCCTGCAGCACAGCCAGGTCTACGACAACCAGCCCGACGCGGCGACCCAGGCCAAGATCGAGCGGTGGCGCTCCAAGCTGGTCACCACCCGCAAGGAGAAGGACATCATCACCGACGAGGAGGTGGAGGTCACCGAGGAGAGCGAGATCGTCAAGCGCTACAACGAGAAGATGCTGGGCTTCCTCGGCGCCGCAGGGGAGTACAACAACACCCGGATCAGCGCGTTGGCGGGCAAGGACCAGGAGGCCGTGCACCGGATGGCCATCAACGGGCCGCTGATGCAGCTCAAGGTCCGAGCGGCGATGAACGACTGGTCCGGCTACGGCCACAAGGGTGACGTGGACAGGCTCAACGCCGCGATCCAGTCGGTGGAGGACCGGGCCTTCGTGCTGCTGAAGCAGCGCTACAAGGAGGACTACTTCCGCAGCCTGCTGACCAACCCCAGCAGCGGTTCCAACTTCCCCTACTGCGCGCCCGCGTCGCCGTCCTTCGCCAGGTCGGAGTCCGGCTGGTCGGAGTTCTACTTCAACAGCGGCAGCTTTGCGAGCAACCACTCGTTCCGCTCGACCTCCACCCAGGCGGGCGGCGGCTTCAGCATCGGGATCTTCGGCGGCTCGGGCGGCGGCAGCGTGGAGAAGAAGCGGTGGGAGGGCAAGCTCAGCACGAAGTCGTTCAACATGCGGTTCAAGCTGGCCCGGGTCCCGATTGCACGCCCCTGGTTCCGGTTGGACTACCTGATGAGCGGCTACTGGCGGTTCGACGCCAGCAACCAGGTCGTCAGCAACACCATGATCAGCGACGGGAACAAGACCAACCCGGGCGGTCTGATGCCCGCCATCACCACCGACCTCATCCTGATCAAGGACCTGTACCTGGACTTCGGCGAGTACGACCGGGAGTTCAAGCAGCAGAGCACGGCGGTGTCCGGTGGTGGTACGGCGCACGTCGGTCCGTTCTTCGCCGGCGGCCGTCACTCCTCGGTCAATCGCGACCGGCAGGTCGAGGCGAACTGGGAGGGCCAGGGCATCCACATCCCCGGCCTGCAACTGCTCGGCTACGTCTGCTTCCAACTGCCCAAGTCACCCAACCCCAAGCCGGGCATCGACTCCTGGATCTGACCGGTCCCGTACGCACGCGTCGCCCGGCCGGCAGGGCGCCGGCCGGGCGACGGGAAGGAACCTGATCATGACGACATCGAAGGCGTCCGTCGCCTTGCTGCAGCGGGTGGCCGAGGTGGCCCTGCAGGCGGTCGAGGACGAGCGCTGCTATATCGCGACCACCCCGACCAGCACGCCGATCCTGGCCGAACACCTCGAAGTGCTCGCCGACCCGTCCAAGTACGCCGATTCCGTCGCGCTGCTCAAGGCCGCGGTCCAGCTCTCCAAGATCGTGGATCTGGTCCAGGACGGCAGCCCCGTCTTCGACTGGCAGAAGGTCGACCAGGCCTTCCTGTCCGACGCCTACCAGACCATGATCGGCAACGTCGCCTTCGCCAAGGCGCAGCTGAGCGGGGATGCCCTGGCCGACTTCGAGGCCGCGGAGAAGAAGCTGTTCGACGATCCCCCGTTCGACCGGACACCCGCGTACGAGGACTTCACCCGGCTGGCCTCCCAGGTGAGCCAGTCCAAGATCACCCTGTACGAGCTGAAGCAGCAGCGGGCGGCCGCGGCGGAGGCCGAGCGCCACGCGCTCGACGAGCGGATCAGCGCCCTTTCCGAGGCGCTGAGCCTGCAGGAAGGCCTGTGGAAGTCCCTCGACGCCGAGCACGGATTCAGTGCCGCGCGGCGGCTCTACGATGGCGCGCAGGTGGTCGGGTTCCCGCCGTCGTACGCCTCCGCCGCCGACCTGCTCGGCACGACCTTGCTCTCCATCGACGACGGCACCCAGACCCACGTACGCGCGCTGTTCTCCCCGGGCCGCCTCGACGACGCCAACTGGACCACGCTGAAGCTGAACCGGGCCGACATCGCGTCGGCGCCGGCCGAACACCCGCTGCTGCCGCCGCCGGCGGCGGGGGACAAGGTGAGCGCGCTGGACGACGCCGTGATCGACAGCGTGGAACTCGACATCCAGGTGGTCACCGTTGAGCGCCCGTGGCTGTGGGACGGCCTGTTCAACAACCGGATGTGGAAGTGGTTGACCCCCGACCAGCCGCTGTCCGACGGCGCGGACACCCCCCACGGCAAGGTCCCGGCCTACACCGCTGCCGTGGTGGTCGCCCGCAACCTCAAGATCAACGGCCAGCAGAAGCTGGCCGACGCCGCGACGGCCGCGGTCACCCCGTTGCTGCGGCTGGGGAACTTCAACCTGATCACGCCTGAGGTTCTCAAGCGCGGCCAGTCGCTTGCGGCTGAAGTCGACGCAGCCGGCCCTGCAGGAGCTCCGGCTGCGCACCCGGGCGGTGCCGTTGGATGCGGATCGGCCCGTCCTGACCCGGGTCGCCCGCCCGATGGCGCTGGTCGGCGGTCTCGACGCGGCGGTGGCGTTGGGTGGCGGGGCGCGGGCCCGCCTGGTCCGGGCGGCGCTGGAGCCGGCTCGCGGGATGGTCCGCGCAGGTGAGGTGCCGATAGCCGACGCGTCAGTGTCGGTGACCGCGGTCGACGGAGGTTCGACGCAACTGAAGACCTCCGGTTCGGATGGGTCGGTGGACCTGGACCTCCGCGCGCCCGGTCGCTACGACGTCGTCGTCGCCCACCCCGGGTTCCGGACGGCGACCAACCGGGTGGATCTGGCTCCGGGTCAGCCGTTCGAGGTCCAACTGGAGCGCGAGACGCCGGTCGCCGCCCTGATGTTCGCCATGGCCCAGCCGGTCTTCGCCGCGGCCGCAGTCGGCGCTGTGCGGGATCATCGCACCGTTGGGGAGGCCGTGTTCGGGAGGCTGTGGTTCGGGAGGCCGTGGTTCGGGAGGCCGGGTTCGGGAGGCCGTCGTCATCCGCGATCACCGACTGCCCGGCCGGCTCGACCTCCCCGTACGGCCGCCTCGCGATCTCCCCGATCGGCCGCCGGTGGCGACGCAGCAACTCACCGTGACGCTGGCCCGACTGGATTCCGACAACAGCCAGAAGCCTCTCGACGCGCCGGTGCGGGTCGAGGTGCGCGGGCCCAACGACGTCGCGGTCCAGGTGGCGATGGTGCAGCCGGGCGCCTCGGTGTCCTTCGCGCTCAAGCCCGCGCAGTACCGCGTCTGGGCCCACTGCGAGGTGTACGACCTCGAGGGCCAGCCTGCGCGCGACGTGAACCTGGCCACCGACCAGACGGAGAACTTCGTCTTCCGGCCGCGCACGATCCTGCGGAGCAACGACCTGTACCTGATGTGCTACGTCGTGCGCCGTACCCCCAAGTCCCCCGACCCCGATCCGGCCGCGCGCTTCTGATCTGCTGCCCCTGCCCCTGCCCCTGCCCCTGCCCCCTGCCCCCTGCCCCCTGCCCCTGCCCGCCTACCTCGCTTGCCCGCCCACCTCCACTCCCGGAAACTGTCGCCAGACGACAGAGATTCGACAGGATCTGTGCCGTCTGTCGACAGTTTCGGGGAGGGGTGGGGAGGTGCCGGCTGGCGACAGTTGCCCGCAGGGGCAAGCCCCTCCCGAGTGGCGCAGACCGAGGCCGTACGCGGCCGGCAGCCGCGTCCGGCGTCAGCTCGCGCAGCGCGCCGAGGCGGCGTACGGCCTCGTCCAGGACGGCGTCGGTCTTGCAGAAGGCCCAACGCACGTACGGCTTGCCCGCCTCCACGCGGTCGTAGAACACCTGGTGGGGGATCGCCACCACCCCGCAGCGCCTGCGGAAGGTCGCGGCAGAAGTCGACCCCGTCGTCGTAACCGAGCGGTCGTACGTCGGTGGTCATGAAGTAGGTGCCGCGCGGGATGCTCGGCTCGAATCCCACCGAGCGCAGACCCTCGGCGAGCCGATCCCGCTTGGCCTGCAGCCCGACCCGAGCGCCGGCCACCCACGCGTCGCCCTCATTCAGCGCACGGGCCACCGCGGGTTGGAACGGGGCACCCGACACGTAAGTGAGGAACTGTTTGACGGCGGTGATCTCGCTGATCAGTTCCGCCTCGCCCAGCGCCCAGCCGATCTTCCAACCGGTCGCGGAGTAGGTCTTGCCGGAGGAGGAGATGCGGATGGTGCGCTCGCGCATCCCGGGCAGACCGGCCAACGGGATGTGCTCGGCGTCGTCGAAGACCAGGTGCTCGTAGACCTCGTCGCAGATCACCAGTACGTCGTGGGCGATCGCGAGCCGGGCGATCTCCTCCAGGTCGGCGCGGCCGAGCACAGCTCCGGTCGGGTTGTGCGGTGAGTTGATCAGCAGCAGCTTCGTCCGCGGGCTGAAGGCGGCGGCCAGTTCGGCGCGGTCCAGAGTGAAGTCGGGGCCGAAGATGCCCACCCCGACCCGCCGACCTCCGGCCAGTTCGATGGACGCGGCGTAGGAGTCGTAGAACGGCTCCAGCGCGATGACCTCCTCGCCTGGGTCGACGAAGGCCAGAATGGCGGCGGCCAGCGCCTCGGTCGCCCCCGTGGTGACCAGCACCTCGGTGTCGGCGTCGTAGCTGAGGCCGTAGTGGCGGCGGCTGTGCGCGACGATCGCCTCCCGCAGCGGCGCGATGCCCCGGCCCGGGGGGTACTGGTTCACGCCCGCGGCGATCGCCGCCCGCGCCTCCTCCAGCATGAAGGCCGGCCCGTCGGTGTCGGGGAAGCCCTGCCCGAGGTTGACCGACTGGGTCGCCACCGCCAGCGCCGACATCTCCGCGAAGATCGTGGTCGTCGCCGACCGTACGCGTTCGGCCTTCCACGCTGACGGCATACCGTGACCCTATAGGCCCACGATTCGGGGTTCGGTGGCAGCGGATGCGGGAGGACACGCGGTGTCGGAGGCGGCGGAGGCAGCACTTCTGGATGCGGTGCCGGACGGGCTGTTCATCGCGGGACAGTGGCGTCCGGCGGCGTCCGGCAACACCCTCCAGGTGCAGGATCCGGCCACCGGCTCGGTGATCAAGTCCATCGCGGACGGCGGGGTCGAGGACGGCGCCGCCGCTCTTGACGCGGCCGTAGCCGCCGGCCCCGACTGGGCGGCCACGCCGCCGAGGGAGCGGGCGGAGATCCTGCGCGGCGCGTACGAGGCCGTCCGGCAGCGCGCCGACGACGTCGCCCTGCTGATGACGATGGAGATGGGCAAGCCGCTGGCCGAAGCGCAGGCCGAGGTGACCTACGGCAGCGAGTTCCTCCGCTGGTTCTCCGAGGAGGCGGTGCGGATCACCGGTCGATACGGCACCAATCCGGAGGGGACCGGGCGGATGATCGTGTCCCAGCACCCGGTCGGCCCGTGCTACCTGATCACGCCGTGGAACTTCCCGCTGGCCATGGCCACCCGCAAGATCGCGCCGGCGCTGGCCGCAGGCTGCACCGTGGTGATCAAGCCGGCCGAACTGACACCGCTGACCACGCTGCTGTTCGCGCAGACTCCTCGCCGAGTCCGGGCTGCCCGCCGGGGTCGTCAACGTCGTCACCACCTCCACCTCGGGTGCGGTGTCGGAGCCGATCATCGCCGATCCGCGGCTGCGGAAGCTGAGCTTTACCGGCTCGACCCAGGTTGGACGTACGCTGCTCCGCCAAGCGGCCGAGGGCGTCCTGCGCACCTCGATGGAACTGGGGGGCAATGCGCCGTTCCTGGTGTTCGAGGATGCGGACGTCGACGCCGCCGTCGCGGGGCGATGCTCGCCAAGTTCCGCAACGTCGGCGCAGGCCTGCACCGCAGCGAACCGCTTCATCGTGCACGCATCGGTGGCGGAGGAGTTCGCGGGCAAGGTGACCGAGGCGGTGCGGGCGCTGCGCGTCGGCCGGGGAACCGAGGACGGCGTACGGATCGGGCCGCTGATCAACCAGGACGCGGTCGACAAGGCGGACTCGTTGGTGAGGGACGCGGTCGAGCGCGGCGCCCAGGTGCGCACGGGCGGTCGGCGGATCGACCGGCCGGGGACCTTCTTCGAGCCGACCGTGATGACCGGTGTACGTCCCGGCTCGGCGATCCTGCGCGAGGAGATCTTCGGACCGGTGCTGAGCATCGCCACCTTCGACGAGGAGGACGAGGGGGTCGCGATCGCCAACGACACCGAGTACGGCTTGGTCGGCTACGCCTATACCCGGGATCTGGCGCGCGGCCAGCGGCTGATCGAGTCCCTGCAGACCGGCATGATGGGGCTCAACATGGGCGTGATCTCCAACGCCGCCGCGCCCTTCGGCGGGGTGAAGCAGTCCGGCGTCGGCCGCGAAGGCGGTTTCGAGGGAATCCATGAGTACCTGTCGACCAAGTACACGCTGACCCCTGACCCGTTCGCCGGGCCGCCGCGCTGAGTTCGGCGGCCAGGTCACGGTTTGCTTGCGGTTCGGGGCCGATGTGCCCGAGGCGGGCACAATGGCGCCCGTGAGCAGTTCCACCACCGAAGGGTCCGGCCCGCACGAGCGGGACGCGCTCGGCGTCGCCGACCCCGCGGCCAGCGACGCGTTCGGGCCGTACGACACGGCGGGGGACGAGGGCGGACTGAGTGGGGGATCGGCGTCCGGCGGTCTGTCCCGACCGCGGGCCCGGCCGCGGTGGCGGATGTCGCCGCTGACCGTCCTCGGCGTACTGCTGCTCGCTTCCGGTCTCGCCTGCCTCGGCTGGGTGGCTTACCAGTACTTCGGCACCAACGTCGTCTCCGAGCGCGCGTTCCGCGCCGAGCGCGAGCAACTCAAGACGACGTGGAGCGAGCAGCAGCAGACTGACCCGGCCGGGCGGGTCGCGCCGTCGACCATCCCCGGCGACGCCATCGGGCTGCTGCGGATCCCGGCCTTCGGCGCCGCGTACGAGATCCCGATCTTGAACGGCACCCGTCTCGACGTGCTCGAGCGCGGCGTCGGTCACTACGCCTCCACTGCGCGACCAGGTCAGATCGGCAATTTCGCGCTCGCCGGGCACCGGGTCACCCACGGCCAGCCGTTCGCCCGGCTCCTCGAACTGGAGGTCGGCGACCAGATCGTCGTCGAGACGCGGCAGGCGGTCTACACCTACGTCCTCGATGCGGCGCCCCGTCAGCTGACCGTGAAGGACACCGACACCTGGGTGATCGATCCCGTCCCGGGCCGCCCCGACGCCAAGCCGACCGAGCCGCTGATCACCCTCACCACCTGCCAGGACCTCTTCCACTCCCCGGACCGCTCCATCGGCTTCGGCCACCTCGTACAGACGCAGAACAAGTAGCCCGTCCCGCGACCGCGCGGAACCCCACACCCCGCCTGCGGCGCTGCGCCGACCCCACACCCCCGCCGCGGTCGCTTCACCCGTTCCGCGGAAACCTCACCCTGCCGCGGAGACCTCACCCGTTCCGCGGAGACCTCACCCTGCCGCGGAGACCTCACCCGTTCCGCGAAGACCTCACCCTGCCGCGGAGACCTCACCCGTTCCGCGGAGACCTACGTATACGTGGTTTGCACCCACATTGCACAGGATGCAAACGGTGCAATCCCCAAGGAACCTGTGCAAGGTGCGACGGAGAAGGACTGCAGAGCGGCATGGCCGGTGCAGGTCGGCCAGGGGGTCGGGCAGCTCGGCCAGGGGTCGGTGCAGCTCGGTGCAGTTCGGTGCAGCTGCGCTCAGATGCCGGGACGGGTCCACGCTCCAGGCGCTAGCCGGTCACCGTCGTACAGACCGCCTCCAGGGCGTGCCCGCTCCAGGATCGAAGTCACATTGCACAGGTTCCTGCCGGATTGCACCGTTTGCATCCTGTGCAATGTGGGTGCAAACCACGTATACGTAGGTTTCCGCGGCAGGCGGCAGGCGGCGAGGCGGCGGGCGGCAGGCGGCACGCGCGGGCGGGGCGGCGGCGGCAGGGGCCGCGGCAGGCGGCAGGCGGCAGGCGGCAGGCGGCAGGAGGAGGGGTTTGGGGGAGAAGGGGGTGGGGGCAATAGGGTCGGGGCGTGACCGATGTGCCCGTCGCTGACGAGACCGCAACGCTGATCGACCACATCAAGGAGCTGGCGGTGGTCCATGGGCAGGTCACCTTGGCGTCGGGGCGTACGGCGGACTACTACGTCGACATGCGCCGGGTCACGCTGGACGGGGCGGCGGGACCGGTGGTCGGCCGGGTCATGCGCGAGTTGGTCGCGGACTGGGAGTTCGACGCGGTCGGCGGGTTGACCCTCGGAGCGGATCCGGTCGCGCTGGCGATGCTGCACGCGGCCTCGGCGGCCGGGGAGCGGCTCGACGCGTTCGTGGTGCGCAAGCAGGGCAAGGCGCATGGCCTGCAGCGCCGGATCGAGGGGACTCCGGTGGATCGACGACGTGTCCTCGCCGTCGAGGACACCAGCACCACGGGCGGTTCGGTGCTCACCGCGGTCGAGGCGCTGCGGGAAGCGGGCGCGGAGGTGGTCGGCGTGGCGGTCATCGTCGATCGCGACACGGGTGCCCGCGAGGCGGTCGAAGCGGCCGGCTTGACCTACCGGTACGCGGTCTCGGCCGCCGACCTCGGCCTCGGCTGAGCCTGCCCGCACTGCCGCGGCGACCCGGCGACGCACTAGGGTTGAACCCGTTGTCGAGCTGAGGAGGCCGGATGGGCACCGCCATCACCATCATCGTCATCATCTTGGTGATCGCCGTGATCGTCGCCCTGGTCGGGTTGGGTTCATACAACGGCTTCGTCAAGTCCCGCAATCTGATCCAGGAGTCCTGGCGACAGATCGACGTCGAGTTGAACCGGCGCTACGAACTGATCCCGAACCTGATCGAGACGGTCCGCGCGTACGCCGCCCACGAGCGCAACACGCTGGAGGACATCACCCGGCTGCGGAGCCAGGCTCAACAGCTCTCGCACTCCGAGGGCTCGCTGCCGAGCCAGCAGCGCGCCGACGTCGAGGCGGCGCTCTCCGGCGCCGTGCGCAACCTGATCGTCAGCGTCGAGGCCTACCCGGACCTCAAGAGCAACACCAACTTCGTCGAGTTGCAGCGCCAGCTGGCCGAGACCGAGGACCGGATCGCGGCCGGACGGCGCTTCTACAACGCCAACGTCCGCGTGTACAACACCAAGGTCGAGTCCGTGCCGTCGAACATCATCGCGGGCATGTTCAAGTTCGAGAAGGCGACCTACTTCGAGGTCAACGACCCGACGGTGCGGCAAGCCCCCACCGTCAGTTTCGGCGAGATCGCCTACCGGGGTGACGCGCCGGGCTCGCGGCAGGGCCAGTTGCCGCAGCAGAGCTCGGCTCAGGGCCAGTACAGCGGCCCACAGGACGCGATGCCCAACACCCAGCAGTACCAGCAGCCGGCCTACCCTCCGCAGCAGCCGTACCAGAACCCCCAGTACCAGAACCCCCAGTACCAGAGCCCCCAGCAGAATCCCCAGTACCAGAGCCCCCAGTACCAGAGCCCCCAGTACAGAATCCCCAGTACCAGAATCCCCAGCACCAGGATCCCCAGTATCAGAACCCCCAGTATCAGAACCCGCAGAGCCCGCCGCAGTACCAGCAACCACCGTCCGGCCAGCCGCAGCAGCCGCCCGGAGCTTACCGCGCACCGGACACCGGACCGGCCGAAACCCCGCCGGGCCAGGGCGGATACCAGCCACCGCAGACATGACGGGGGAGATGACCTACTCCCAGCTCGGGAGTTCCGGCCTGACGGTGTCCACGGTCGGCCTCGGCTGCAACAACTTCGGCGCCCGGATGGCCGACGAGGACTGTGCCCACGGTGGTGTCCGCGGCGATCGACGCCGGCATCACCCTGTTCGACACGGCCGACGTGTACGGCAACGCCGGCGGCTCGGAGACGCTGCTGGGCCGCGCGCTCGGCAGCCGCCGCCAGGAGGTGGTGATCGCCACCAAGTTCGGGGCGGACATGCACGGCGCGAACGGGCCCGATTGGGGCGCGCGCGGTTCGCGCCGCTACATCCGGATCGCCGTCGAGGCCAGCCTGCGCCGGTTGGGCACCGATTGGATCGACCTCTACCAGTTGCACACCCCCGATCCGCACACTCCGATCGAGGAGACCCTCGCCGCGTTGAGCGAGGTGGTCGCCGAGGGCAAGGTGCGCTACATCGGATCGTCCAACCTCAGCGGCTGGCAGGTGGTGGACGCCGACTGGACGGCGCGCACGAACGGGTACGAGGCGTTCGTGTCGGCCCAGAACGAGTACTCCTGGCTCGAACGTTCGATCGAGGCGGAGCTGATCCCGGCGCTCGAGCACACCCGCCAGAGCCTGTTGCCCTACTTCCCGCTGGCGTCGGGCCTGCTCACGGGCAAGTACCGGCGTGGCGAGCCCGGAGCCGGCGGAACCCGCCTGGCCGGCCAGGAGGAGCGCCTGCTGAGGGCGAACTTCGACGTCATCGAAGGAATTGAGGCGTACGCCGCTGCGCGCGAGATCTCGATGCTCCAGGTGGCCATCGGGGGACTGGCGGCCATGCCGACGGTCGGCTCGGTGATCGCGGGAGCCACTTCGGTGGAGCAGGTGCAGGCGAACGTCTCGGCCGGCCGATGGGTGCCGACGGGCGACGACCTGGACGAACTGCTCGAGCTGACCTCGATTCACAGCACCTAAGTGAACTCCGCTATCCGACTCGCCCGGCAGGCCTGCCCCCTCCCCGCAGGTCGAACCCCCGCAGTCGAACCCAGGTCAATCGGCCGAGTGTCCCGAGGGCAGCAACGATGACCACTGCTGAGCGGTGAGCGCGCCGGGCTGGTATCCCGATCCCGGCGGTGGGCCCGGTCTCTACCGCTACTGGGACGGCCGCGCGTGGTCGACCGCGACCAGCGCCGCCCCCGCTCGCGCCTCCCGGCCCGCCGATGTCTCCTCCCGGTCCGCCGGCGAGTCCTCCCGGTCCGCCGTACGCGGTCGGCCGCCGCCGCTCGCCGGTGGGCTGGATCCTCGCGTTGTTGGCGGTACTGGTGGTCGCCGCCGTCGTGGTCGCGCTCGTCGTCCGGGGCCTCGGCAGCGGCGGGCTGACCAGCGACCCGACCACCCGGGGCTCCGCGCCGAGCGCGGACGTGTGCCCGCCCACGACCTCGTCGACGACAGGAGCGGTGACCCAGCCCGACGGACGCGTGCGCAGCGGTGCGCTGTCCTACCCCCGGCTCGACGACCCGTTCGACGCGCCGCACTCCGACAGCCGGGTGCCGTTCGGGCGCGACGTGCAGAGTCAGCAGGCGACGGTGGAGGAGGTCAACGGAGAACCGACCTGGGTCGCGGCGGTGCTGATCGCCCGGCTCCTGGCCGGGGACGGCTTCTTCGGCCCCGAGCAGGGAGCGCGCGTGGTGGCCAACTGCGTCACCGGGAGCTTCTACGGCAACGCTGCGGTGACCCGCACCGACAGCGTGAACCAGGCGATCCGGGTGGACGGGCGCGACGCCTGGACGATCGAGGCTCACCTGGGCTTCGAGTTGCCCGACGTGAAAACCATCGGCGAGACGATGATCATCGTCGTGGTGGACACCGGGAACGGCGAGGCGGGACTCTTCTACGCCTCGATCCCCGACACCTCGCCGCAGTACATGGCGCCCGCCCGCGCCGCGCTGGCCGATCTCCGCGTCACGGCCTGATCGGGCCGGGGTGTCCAGGGCAGGAATGGCCGGGTCGTCGAGGCGGTCTCAGTGCGCCGCAGGCTCCGTGGTGGTGGCGAGCCGGGCGCGTCGCCGGTGCAGCAGGTACTCCACCGCCATCGGGATCAGCGAGACCGCCACGATCAGCAGCAGCACGACGTCGATGTTGTTCTTGATGAAGCTCACGTTGCCGAGGAAGTAGCCGAGCGTGGTCACCCCGCACGCCCAGAGGATGCCGCCGATGGCGGTGTAGGTGATGAAGTGCCGGAAGTCCATCTTGCCGACCCCGGCGACCAGGGTGACGAAGGTCCGCACGATGGGCACGAACCGAGCCAGGATGAGCGCCCGGTTGCCGTAGCGCTCGAAGAAGATGTGGGTCTTGGTGACGTACTTCGGGTTCAGCAGCCGGCCGGCGAGGCCGGTACGGGGTTTGAACAGCGGCGGTCCGATCAGCCGCCCGATCCAGTAGCCGGACACGTTGCCCGCGACGGCGGCGATGGTCAGCACCGCGCACACGAACCACAACGGGTGGTCGATGATCGGGCGGCCGTTCACCTCGGCGGCCACGAACAGGCCGATCGTGAACAGCAGCGAATCCCCGGGCAGGATGGCGAACAGCCCGCACTCGGCGAAGATGATGAAGGCCACACCCCACAGCGCGTACGGGCCGAACGACGCGATCAGCTGCTCCGGGTCCATCCAGGAGGGGAGCAGCAGGGGCACCAGCGCGGCGGCTTCGAGAGCGGTCACGGGGCGAAACGGTACCGTCGCAGGCTGTGGATTTCCTAAGTGACGACGAGCTCGCGGCGGCCTCCGGCACGCCGGGCGTCGGCCCGTGCCCCCGACCGTGGCCGCAGGACCCGCGCCTGGATCAGGAACTGCTGGAGCATGGCGACCGGCGCAACGTCGTCGACCACTACCGCTACTGGAGTCTGGAGGCGATCAAGGCCGATCTCGACCAGCGCCGGCACCCGCTGCAGATCGCCATCCAGAACTGGGAGCACGACTTCAACATCGGCTCCATGGTCCGCACGGCCAACGCCTTCAACGTCGCCGGCGTGCACATCATCGGCCGGCGGCGCTGGAACCGCCGCGGGGCGATGGTCACCGACCGCTACCTGAGCGTGCACCACCACCCCGGCGTGGCCGAGTTCTCGAGCTGGGCCCGGCAGGAGGAGTACGCGGTGGTCGGGGTGGACAACCTTCCCGGTGCCGTCGCGCTGGAGTCCTCCGCCCTCCCGAAGCGATGCTGCCTGGTCTTCGGCTCGGAGGGTCCCGGACTCACCGAGGAGATGGTCGCCGCCTGCGAGCGGCTGGTGGCGATCACCCAGTACGGCTCGACGCGGTCGGTCAACGCCGGAGCCGCCGCCGCCATCGCGATGTATCACTGGGCCCTGACCTGGGGTCGCGGTAAGGATTCGACCGACCCGGTGTAGACGCGACCACAAACCCCGTTTACGTTGTCCACAGCATCTGCGTGGTCGGGGTCCTGGCTGGGCTCCTCGAAGCTTCTGACGAAGGAGTCAGCCCCGGTGATTCGACGCCCCGTCCCTGCCCGCCCCCTCGCTGCCCGCGGCCTCCCTGGCCGCCCCCGCCGCCTGATCGCCCTGGTCGCCAGCCTCGCGCTGGTCGTCCCGGTCTCGGTCGGGGCGCTGACCGCGCTCCCCGCCCAGGCCGAGGACCCGCGTACGGCCACGCTGGTCGGCAGCCTGCAGTCCGAACTGGGGTGCGCCGGCGACTGGGATCCGACCTGCCCGCAGACCGAACTGGCCAAGGACCCGACCGGCACGACCTACCGGGCGACGTTCGAACTGCCCGAGGGCAGCTTCGAGTACAAGGTCGCGATCAACGACGCCTGGGACGAGAGCTACGGGCCCGCGGGCGACGGCGGGAACGGGCCGCTCGCCGTCGGCGGGACCACCGCCATCACGGTCGTCTACGACGACGACACGCACCAGACCACGATCTCCCCGGCCGAGTTGCCCGGCTCACAGGTCACCGCCGCCGACAAGGCGCTGACCGGGAACAGCCTGCGCAACGCGCTGACCCGGGAGCGGTTCTACTTCGTCATGGCCGACCGGTTCGCCAACGGGTCGACCGCCAACGACGAGGGAGGCCTGACCGGTGGGTCGGCTCGAGACCGGTTTCGACCCCACCCACAAGGGGTTCTACCACGGCGGCGACCTCAAGGGCCTGACCTCCAAGCTGGACTACATCAAGGGGATGGGCACTACCGCGATCTGGCTCACGCCGTCGTTCAAGAACCGCCCGGTGCAAGGCCCGGCCGGTCAGGAGACCGCCGGGTACCACGGCTACTGGATCACCGACTTCACCCAGATCGACCCGCACCTGGGCACCAACGCCGACATGAAGGCCCTGATCGACTCCGCGCACGCCAAGGGGATGAAGGTCTTCTTCGACATCATCACCAACCACACCGCCGACGTCATCGACTACGCCGAGAAGCAGTACACCTACATCAGCAAGGCGACCGTGCCGTACAAGGACGCCAGCGGTCAGCCCTTCGACGACAAGCTCTACGCCGGTGAAGCCGACCTTCCCGGCCATGGATGCCGAGACCTCCTTCCCGTACACGCCGGTCTTCCACAGCGAGGCCGACGAGACGGTCAAGGTGCCCGGCTGGCTGAACGACCGCACGCTCTACCACAACCGGGGCGACTCGACCTTCGCCGGTGAGAACTCCGAGTACGGCGACTTCTTCGGCCTGGACGACCTGTTCACCGAGAACTCCAAGGTCGTCGACGGCATGACCGAGATCTACAAGCCCTGGGTCGACCTCGGCATCGACGGCTTCCGGATCGACACCGTCAAGCACGTGAACCTGGAGTTCTGGCAGAAGTTCTCCCCGGCGATCCTCGATCACGCCAAGACCGGTCCGGGCAGCGACAAGTTCTTCATGTTCGGCGAGGTGTACGACGCCAACCCGGCCTTCATGAGCACCTACACCACCGCAGGCAAGCGTCCAGGCGACGCTCGACTTCGGCTTCCAGAACGCCGCGCAGCAGTTCGCCCAGGGCAATGCGACCAATCTGCTACGCAACCTGTTCGCCGGCGACGACTACTACACCGACACCGACTCCAACGCCTACCAACTGCCGACCTTCCTCGGCAACCACGACATGGGCCGGCTGTCGCTACTTCTTGACCAGGGCCGGGATCACCGGCGACGAGCGGCTGCAACGGCTCACCCTCGCCAACCAGCTGATGTTCCTCGGCCGCGGCCAGCCGGTGACCTACTACGGCGACGAGCAGGGCTTCATCGGTTCCGGCGGCGACCAGGACGCCCGCCAGGACATGTTCGCCACCCAGACCCAGAAGTACATCGACGAGGACAACCTGTTCGGCAAGGGCTCCGAAAGAACGCTTCGGCACCGACACGCCGCTCTACACCACGATCAAGCAGATGTCGGCGCTGCGCGCTGCGCACCCGACTCTCGCCGACGGGGCCCAGATCCAGCGGTATTCCTCACCCGAGGCGGGCATCTTCGCCTTCAGCCGGTTCAACCCGCGGAGCCCGTACGAGTACATCGTCGCGGTGAACAACTCGGCCGAGGCCAAGACCGCCGACTTCGAGACCTTCAACCGGCTCGGCAGCTATGCCCCGCTCTTCGGCACCACCAAGACGATCACCGCCCGTGACGACGCCCGGGTGCGGGTCACGGTGCCGGCGATGGGCGTGTCGGTGTGGCGGGCCAAGCACAAGACCGTCGGCTACAAGACTCCGCCGCAGATCACTCGCCTTCACCCCGGGCAACGGCGCCGACTACACGGGCCGGGCCGAGATCCGGGCCGCGCTGTCCACCGACGATTTCGCCCAGGTCGGCTTCGCCTACCGGGTCGCGGGCACGCAGGCGTGGAACAAGCTCGGCGTCGACGACAACGCGCCGTACCGGGTCTTCCACGACGTGTCGACGCTGCCGACCGGCACGCTGGTGGAGTACCGGATGGTGGCCAAGGACATCCGCGACCACTACTCGGCCACCTCGACGTACGGGATCGTGGGCACGCAAGGCGCCGCCGGCCACGGACCGGCGGCAGCGGCCCGGTCGCCCAGCCCGACTTCGCCTCCATCCCCGGGGACCACAACGGTGAGATGGGGTGTCCGCGCCGACTGGCAGCCCGACTGCAGCCAGGCCCAGCTGACCCGCGACCTCAAGGACGACATCTGGCGGACGACGGCGACCGTGCCGGCCGGCAACTACGCCTACAAGGTCGCGATCAACAAGACCTGGGACGTGAACTACGGCGCCGGTGGGGCACTCAACGGCGGCAACATCGCCTACACCGCGCCCGGAACGCCGGTGAAGTTCTACTACGACCACCGCACCCACAACATCGTCAACTCCGCCCAGGGCCCGCTGATCGCGGCCGCGGGAAGCTTCCAGTCCGAGCAGGGCTGCCCGGCCGACTGGTCCGCCGGACTGCCTGCGCGCCTGGCTGGGCGACCCGGACGGTGACGGCACGTATACCTGGACCGGCACCGGCATTCCCCGCGGCGACTACGAGTTCAAGATCGCCTACAACGAGGCGTGGGACGAGAACTACGGCGAAGGGGGCACCCGGGGTGGCGCCAACATCAAGTTCAGCGTCCCGAGTGACGGGCTGAACGTGCACTTCAGTTTCGACGCCAGCACGCACGTGTCCACGGTGTCGTTCAGCGAGCCGGCCAAGTCCGACCGACCTGACCAAGGCCAAGGCCTTCTGGGTCAGCCCGGGCCTGTTGGCCTGGCCGGCCGACTCCGTGCCCGACGGCACCGACCCCGCCGGCCTGCGCTTCCAGCTGCACCACGCGGCCGACGGTGGGTTGACCTATGACTCCGAGCGGATCTACGGCGACGACGTCTACCACCTGCGCTACGACCCGAAGGGGCTCCCGGCCGGCGTCGTGGCGCGGTACCCGCAGCTGAAGGGCTATCTCGCGCTCAAGTTCATCTACTACGACAAGCCGCTGGTGCGGGAGTTGCTCAAGGGGCAGCTGGCGGTCGGAGAGTACGACGACGCGCACAAGATCCTCGACGGCTCCTCGATCCAGATCGCCCCGGTGCTGGACTCGCTCTACGGCAAGGCGGCGAAGCGGTCGTACGGGATCGACTGGGGCGGGACGAAGCCGACCTTCCGGCTGTGGGCGCCGACGGCCCGCCGGGTCACCCTGCTGACCTGGCCGCCGAACTCCGCCGACGCGCCGGCCAGTACGGCCAAGCGGACCGCCATGACGCGGGCGAGCGACGGCTCGTGGAGTGCCACCGCGGCGATTCCGGGCGGGGCCCGCTACCTCTACGAGGTCCAGGTCTACGTGCCCAGCACCGGGAAGGTGGAGACGAACCGGGTCACCGACCCGTACTCGGTCGCCCTCACCCTCAACTCGACCCGGTCGGTGGCGATCGACCTGGCCAACCCGTCGTTCATGCCGTCGGTGTGGGCGACCACCCCGGCGCCGAAGCTGGCCCGCAGCGTCGACTCCACGATCTATGAGCTGCACGTCCGCGACTTCTCGGTCGCCGACACCTCGGTTCCGGCCGCGCACCGGGGCTCGTACCTGGCCTTCAACGACGCTGCGGGCACGGGCTTCCAGCACCTGGAGCAACTGGCGCAGGCCGGGATGAACACGGTCCACCTGCTGCCGACCTTCGACATCGCCTCGATCGAGGAGGACCCGGCCGAGCAGAAGACGCCGGCTTGCGACCTGCCGTCGTACGCGGCCGACAGCGAGGAGCAGCAGGCCTGCGTCACCGCGGTGGCCGGCGAGGACGCCTTCAACTGGGGCTACGACCCCTGGCACTGGATGGCCCCCGAAGGCTCCTACGCCTCGACCGCGGCGACCGCGGACGGGGGCAGGCGGGTCCGCGAGTTCCGCACCATGGTCGGCGGGCTGCACAAGGCGGGACTGCGGGTGGTGCTGGATCAGGTCTACAACCACACCCCGACCTCGGGGCAGGCGTCCACCTCGGTCCTGGACCAGGTGGTGCCGGGGTACTACCAGCGGCTCAACGCCACCGGGGGCGTGGAGACGTCGACCTGCTGCCAGAACGTGGCCACCGAGAACGCGATGGCCGAGAAGATCATGGTCGACGCGACGGTGTTGTGGGCCAAGCACTACCGGGTCGACGGCTTCCGCTTCGACCTGATGGGCCACCACAGCAAGGCGAACATGCTGGCCGTACGCGCGGCGCTGGACAAGCTCACCCTGGCGCGGGACGGGGTGGACGGCAAGCGGATCTACGTCTACGGCGAGGGCTGGAACTTCGGCGAGGTGGCGAACAACGCGCGGTTCTACCAGGCCAGCCAGGGCCAACTCGGCGGCACCGGCATCGGCACCTTCTCCGACCGCCTGCGCGACGCCGTACGCGGTGGCGGCCCGTTCGATCGAGAAGCCGTTACCTGCAGGGGCTGGGCACCGGCCTGGTCACTGATCCCAACGGTGAGGACCAGGGCGACGCGGCGGCCCGGCTGGCCAACTACACCGACCTGGCCCAGGTCGGCCTGGCCGGCAACCTCCGCGCCTTCTCCTTCCGCGGCGCCGACGGGACGGTGAAGACCGGCGCGCAGGTCGACTACAACGGCTCGCCGGCCGGGTACGCCGACCAGCCCGACGAGGTGGTCAGCTACGTCGACGCCCACGACAACGAGACGCTGTTCGACGAGCTGACCTACAAGCTGCCGGTGGACACCGCGATGGCGGACCGGGTGCGGATGAACGCGGTGGCGTTGTCGTTCACCGCGCTGTCCCAGACGCCGTCGTTCTGGCACGCCGGGACCGACCTGCTGCGCAGCAAGAGCCTGGACCGCAACTCCTACAACTCCGGTGACTGGTTCAACACCCTGGACTGGACCGGGGCGGACAACGGGTTCGGGCACGGACTCCCGCCGAAGCCCGACAACGAGGCGAAGTGGGCCTACCAGAAGCCGCTGCTCGGCAACCCCGCGCTGAAGCCGAGCCAGGCCGACGTCCAGCGGGCCGCGGCCCAGTCCGCAGGACCTGCTCAGACTGCGGTTCTCCTCGCCGCTGTTCCGGCTGGGCTCGGCCGACGCGATCAAGGCCAAGGTGTCCTTCCCCGTCTCGGGCAGTGCCGATGCGCACGACGGTGTGATCGTGATGCGCGTCGACGACACCGTCGGCAGCGACGTCGACCCGGCGCTCAAGGGCCTGGTGGTGGTGTTCAACACCTCCGCTGAGGCCGTGGAGCAGAAGGTCCCCGGCCTGGGGTCCGCAGCGCTCACGCTTTCTCCGGTCCAGGCGGGCGGTGCGGATCCGGTGGTGAAGACCTCGAGCTTCGACGCCGGCACGTCGACGCTGAGCGTGCCCGCGCGTACCGTGGCGGTGTTCGTCCAGGCCGGCTGATCCGCGGGCGGAGACGCTCGATTTGTGAGCCAGGACACTCCCGCGCATACTGGTATTCACTGGTCTGCTAGCAGGCCGGCCTCTACGGCGAGGAGTGCCGGCTTCGACGGCGAGGAGTGGCAGTGCGACATGATCAGGGGAAGCAGGGTCCCGACCAGCCGGAAGGGGACTCGCCGGACGTCCTCGGCCGCAGCGGGCTGGGGATCCTCCGGCTGGACCGGCCGCTCGGCCACAGCCATGACCAAGCGGGCGCAGGTGCGAGGGATCCTGGAGCAGTTGATCGACACCGAGCTCAACTCCGGCGACGCGATTCCGTCGGAGCGCGCGCTGGTGCACCGGCTCGGCGTCAGCCGGGTGACCGTGCGCCAGGCCATTGCCGACCTGGTCGAATCGGGGCTGTTGGAGCGGGTGCACGGCAAGGGCACCTACGTCACCGGGCCGCAGGTCGACTCGCGGCTGCACCTCACCTCCTTCTCCCGTGAGATGCGCGACCGCGGGCTCGTACCGGCCACCGTCGTGCTGGCTGCGACCGAGGAGGCGGCCGACGACGACGTCTCCTTCGCCCTCCGGGTCCGGCCCGGCCGGCCCGTCGTCCGGGTCGAACGGCTGCGCACCGCGGACGGCACCCCGATGGCGTACGAGGTCGGCTACTACCCGTCGATGCTGTTCCCCGGGCTGCTGCGCCGCGAACTGGGCTCGCTCTACGACGTCTTCGCCACCGAGTACGGCGTGGTCGTCACCAGTGCCGAGCAGACCGTACGGGCCGAGGCCGCCGACGCCCACCAGGCCCGGGTCCTCGGCATCGCCAAGCGGGCGCCGCTGCTGGTGCAGGAACGGGTCACGTACGCGGGGGAGCGGGTGATCGAGCTGTCCACCTCCTGGTACCGGGCGGACCGCTACCGGATCCACATGGCCATCACGCCACGCGGAGCGCGGGAGAACTGAACGTCGCCGAGGGCGTGGCTGGGAGAATGGGCCGGTGAGCACCGGTCCGATCCAGGAACTGGTCGTGGCGTACGACCCCGGCCCGCTGACCGCGAAGGTGGAGCGGCGACGTCGACTCGTCCGGTCCCGGCTGCTCAGCCTCGGCATCACCGTGGTCGTGCTGGTGGCGCTCTACCTGTGGCAGCGCGACCAGTTGCGCGGAGCCGGTTTCGTCGCGGTGTACGCCCTCGTCCTCGGCGTCTCACTGGCCTGGCTGGTGGGCAGCGTGTTGCTCTACATGCGCACCCGGCGCGAGCTCGCCGCGATGGGCGGCGGCACGGCGATCACCATCGGCCGGGCCGGCGTCCAGGTGGCAGGCCTAGCGCTGGCGCTGGCCCGACGTCGCCTCCATCGCCACCGCCAAGGGGCGGGTGGGGCGCGGCACGATGGTGCGGTTGACCGCGGTCGACGGCCGGCAGGCAGACGTCCCGCTGGGCCACGTGACGGTCTTCCCGGCCACCCTGGACAGCACCGCGCGCGCCTTCTCCGGCGGCCGGCACGGGGTGGACCTGGCCGCGCTCGACAACTGAGCCCGTCGACTGCGCGGACGACCCGGTGGACCCGCTCCAGCCGCCGTCCGGGGGTCGATAGGGTGACGCCATGCCTATTGCCACCCCTGAGGTCTACGCGCAGATGCTGGATGCGGCCAAGAAGGGCGCCTTCGCCTACCCCGCCATCAACGTCAGCTCCTCCCAGACCCTGAACGCCGCGCTGCAGGGCTTCGCCGAAGCCGGTTCCGACGGCATCGTGCAGGTGTCCACCGGCGGCGGCGAGTACGCCTCCGGCCCGACCATCAAGAACATGGTCACCGGCGCGGTCGCGCTCGCCGCGTACGCGCATGAGGTAGCCAAGAACTACCCGGTCAACATCGCGCTGCACACCGACCACTGCCCCAAGGACAAGCTGGACGGCTTCGTCCGGCCGTTGCTGGCCCTGTCGACCGAGCGGGTGAAGAGCGGCGGCCTGCCGCTGTTCCAGTCCCACATGTGGGACGGCTCCGCCGTGCCGGTGGAGGAGAACCTGTCCATCGCCGCCGAACTGCTCGAACTGACCTCCGCCGCGAACGTGGTCCTGGAGATCGAGGTCGGCGTGGTGGGTGGCGAGGAGGACGGCGTCAGCCACGAGATCAACGACAAGCTCTACACCACCGTCGAGGACGGCATGCGGACCGTGGAGAAGCTCGGCACCGGGGAGAACGGCCGCTACATCACGGCCCTGACCTTCGGCAACGTGCACGGGGTCTACAAGCCGGGCGCGGTCAAGCTGCGGCCCGAGGTGCTGAAGGAGATCCAAGAGGCGGTAGGCGCGAAGATCGGCAAGCCGAACCCCTTCGACCTGGTCTTCCACGGCGGCTCCGGCTCCACGCTGGAGGAGATCCGCTCGTCCCTCGACTACGGCGTCATCAAGATGAACATCGACACCGACACCCAGTACGCGTTCAGCCGTCCCGCTGCCGCGCACATGTTCGCCAACTACGACGGCGTGCTCAAGGTCGACGGCGAGGTCGGCAACAAGAAGGCCTACGACCCGCGCGCCTGGGGCAAGCTCGCCGAGGCCGGCATGGCCAAGCGTGTGATCGAGGCCTGCGAAGACCTGCGGTCGGCCGGGACGTCGCTGAAGGCCTGACCGGTGACCGGTGACCGGTGACGGGTGACGGGTGACCGGCTGACGGGTGACGGGTGACGGGTGACGGGTGACCGGCTGACCGCGGATGCGCCTGGCCCTGGCCCCGGGTGACGACGGATGCGCCTGGCCCGGGCCCCGGGTGACGACGGATGCGCCTGGCCCGGGCCGATCACCTGCCACTGCGCGGCACTTGGGGTCCCTTCGCGGTAGTTGTATCTGCCGCGAAGCGACACGGACTGCCGCGGAGTGCAGCGAGCGTCGGGTGACGGGCGACCGGGTGACCGGTGACCGGTGACCGCAGGTGCGCCTGGCGCGGCCGATCCACCTTCCGGCGCAGTGGCTTCCGGTGCCGCGGCCGATCCACCTGCCAACCTCCGCTGCTCCTGGCCGATCCACCTGCCACTGCGCGGCACTTGGGGTCGCTTCGCGGTAGTTGTATCTGCCGCGAAGCGACACGGACTGCCGCGGAGTGCGCATCGAGCGGGGGTGGTCGCGGTGCGATGCAAGGCATGTTGCGAGGCGGTGGCTGACGTGGTGATTGCGCTTGGTCGCGGTCGGGCGATGGCTGACCGGCGGCGGCGGGTCACTGTCGTCCAGCCGGGCGCGGTCTAGTCTTCGGTTGTGAGTACGACCGAGGCCGCGCGGCCGACTCCACTGAGCCGGGTGTGGACCAGGAACCGGATGATCGCCGAGGATCTGTCAGGCGAGGACCTCAGTGACGTGCTCGAGCTGCACTCCGACGCATCGGCATGGTGGGTGCTTCCGCGGGACGACTACGGCGCCCGCGAGGTGCGGGAGATCGCCACCGCGCTCGATCTGGACGATCTCGCGCTCCGCGACCTGCTCGCCGACGACCGCCGCGTCAAGTACGAGGAGGTCGGCCAGGCGCGGCTGCTGATCACCGCGGTGCTCTCGATCGACGAGGCCGAGCTCCGACTCGTGGCCCACCCCGTGTCGCTTATCGCCACCGACCGGGCGCTGATCTGCCTGGCCGGGCCCAACGACACCCTGCAGCCAGCGCACCTGCTGAGCGCCAAGGCAGAGTTGCTGTCGAAGCAGGGCATCGAAGTCGCATTACCGATCCTGCTCACCGAGGTGATCGCGAGCTATGAGCGCGCCGTCACGTGGCTTGAGCAGCGCGTCGACCGGCTGGCCGACATCATCTTCGAGGGCCAGCCCTTGGAGAAGGATCACCAGCTCGATGCATTCCGTCTCAAGCGCCTGCTCTCCGACCTCCGCCGGGTCACCGAGCCGATGCGGATGGTGCTCGAGAGCTTGGTGGACGACCAGCCTCAGCCGCGCAAGGCGGCGTCCGGGCGGGGCGCGGCCCGGGTCGATTTCCTCAATAGGCGCTGGACCGCGGTGGCCGAGCACCACCGGCGAGTCGCCGACATGGCCGACGCTGAGCGGGAAACGCTGGCCTCGATCTTCCAGACCAGCCTGTCGCTGGTGGACTTCCGGATGAACGAGACCGTAAAGAAGCTCAGCGGCTGGGCAGCCATCATCGCCGTCCCGACGTTGATCACCGGCTTTGTCGGCATGAACGTGGGCTTTCCGCTATACGGGACCGTCGCCGGATTTTGGGCTTATCTCGCGCTTCTCGTTGCTACCGCGATCGTGCTCTACCTGGTGTTCCGCCGCCGCGGCTGGCTCTGAGGCCCGGTCTAAGGTGACCTCGTGAGCGACTCCACCCACCAGAATCTGCTGGCCACCGGACCGGGACCGCAACCGGCGCTGTTGCCGGACGACCCCGCCATGGCGGAACTGGCCGCCGGCGGCCGGGACCGGTTCATCGAGATCGTCAGCGCGCACCCGTCCTCCAGCTTGTGCTGGGCCCTGCTCGCTGAGGGCTCCCTGGCGGCCAACACAGCCGAAGGGGACGTGGCCGCATACGCGTACGCCCGCACCGGCTACCACCGGGGCCTGGACGGCCTGCGCCGGGCCGGCTGGCGCGGTTCGGGTCCGATCCCGTGGGAGCACGTGGCCAATCGCGGCTTCCTGCGCGCCCTGTGGGCGCTTGCGGTCGCGGCTGGGCGGATCGGGGAGTCGGTCGAGCAGGAGCGCTGCGCCCAGTTCCTCCGGGACTCCTCCGACACCGCGTACACCGAACTGGCCCGCGGCGCCTGACGGCTGCGCTGGCCGAGGGCGCCTGAGGCGACGTCTACGTACGGTCGCCTCTGTTCCAGCGGAGCGGATCCGAGGAGACGGAGCATGCCTGAGAACGCCGAGCCCCATCCACCGTGGCGCGCCGAGCACGAAGACGGCCCGGCTGCCGCTCGGCCCACCGCGGACACTCGCGCGATATCCACGCAGGCCCGGACCGCGGCGCAGGGCGAGACCGCAGGCGTCGCGAGCGAGCCGGCGAATGCGATTGACGACACGTCCCGACCGACGCGGGTCGGTCTGGTCGGGATCGGACGGATGGGCGAGGCGATCGGGCATCGACTGCTCGGCACGGGACACCCGCTGGTGCTGCACAACCGGACGGAGGCCAAAGCCGCGGGGCTGCTGGCGGCCGGAGCCGAGTGGGCGGCGAGTCCCGCCGAGGTGGCGGATCTGGCCGACGTGGTGCTGACCCCGCTGTTCGACGAACGCGCCGCGCGGGAGGTCTACCTGGGTGAGAGCGGACTGTTCTCCGCCACGGGCAGCGATGTCCTGCTGGTCGAGATGAGCACCATCCGTACCGCGACGAGCCTTGCGCTGCGCGATGCGACCCTCGCGCGCGGATTGCGACTGATGGATGCCGCACTGGTCGGGCCCCCAGCCGCGGCCTTGGCCGGCCGGCTGCTGGTGCTCGCCGGGGCCGAAGATGCCGACCTCGCGCGGGCCGGACCCGTGCTCGACGCGATCAGCAGGCGGGTCGCGCATCTGGGACCGGTCGGCTCCGGGGTGACGATGAAGCTCGTCCTCATGCATTCGGTCGGCGGCTACTTTGCGGCCCTGGCCGAGGCGTTCGCGGTGGGTCGCCAACTCGGGTTGCCGGCCGACACGATGTTGGACGTCATCCTGGACTCGCACGGCGCGCCGCCGGTGCTGCGTGACCGGGCGGAGGCACTGCTGGCCGAGCTCGACGGCGAGCAGGTCACTGTCGGCTTCCCGGTCGCCGGAGTGCGCAAGGACCTGGAAGCGGTCGTCTCGACGGCGTCCGACGCTGGTGTGTCCGCCCCTGTCGCCGCGTCGGCGCTCGCCAGTTTCACAGCCGCACCCGGGCCGGCTTCGCCGAGCACGACCTGATCAGCATCGTCGCTCATCTGGTCCGGCAGAGCGAACTCCACCCTTCACTCCTGGAGTTGCCCGGTCCCGGGCTCATGCCGCCGAGCATGCCCGGGCCAACCGGGTGACCCCGTTGCGTGCTCAACACGGCCGGCCGTACGAGGGATAGCCGAGGTGCGGATCCGAGTCCGGTTGACCCTGCCGACACCTCCCGCCGCGACGCGGCACGGCCAGCGGATCGGCTAGGGTTGGGTCGCAAGAGTCCCTGCGGCGAATGCGCCCGGGGGCTTCACTATTGAGGCCAGGCTTGCCGAACAGGGCCGTAGGCAACCGAAGGGCGGCGAATCACGTGCCGGGCATTGTGGTGGTGGGATCCCAGTGGGGGGACGAGGGCAAGGGTAAGGCGACCGACCAGCTCGGTGACCGGGTCGACTACTGCGTCCGGTACTCCGGCGGCAACAACGCCGGGCACACCATCGTGGTCGGCGGTGAGCGGTACGCGCTGCATCTGCTCCCGTCCGGCATCTTGAACCCGAGCTGCGTGCCGGTCATCGGCAACGGGGTGGTGGTCGACCTCGACGTGCTGTTCGCCGAGATCGAGGGTCTGGCCGCACGGGGCGTGGACGCCTCGCACATGATGATCTCGGCCAATGCGCATATCATCGCCTCCTACCACCAGGTGATCGACAAGGTCACCGAGCGGTTCCTGGGCAAGGCGAAGATCGGCACGACAGGACGCGGCGTCGGTCCTGCGTACTCCGACAAGGTTAACCGGATCGGCATCCGGATCCAGGACCTGTTCGACGAGTCGATCCTGCGGCAGAAGGTCGAGGCCGCACTGGAGCAGAAGAACTACCTCCTGGTCAAGGTCTACAACCGTCGCGAGATCGACCCGGTCCAGGTCACCGAGCACCTGCTGTCCCACGCCGACCGCATCCGGCCGCACGTGGTCGACGTCAGTCGTGTGCTCAACGACGCCTTGGACGAGGGGAAGGTGGTGCTCTTCGAGGGCGCGCAGGCGCACCACCTCGACGTGGACCACGGCACCTACCCTTACGTGACCTCCTCGAACCCCGTCGCCGCCGGCGCCTGTGTCGGCGCCGGGGTGGGTCCGACGCGGATCGAGCGGGTGGTGGGCATCGCCAAGGCCTACACCACCCGGGTCGGCGAGGGTCCGATGCCGACGGAGTTGCTGGACGCCGACGGTGAGCGGCTCCGCGAGATCGGCGTGGAGTTCGGCACCACCACCGGGCGCAAGCGCCGCTGCGGCTGGTTCGATGCGCTGGTGGTCCGGACCGCGACGAGGGCCAACGCCTTCACCGACATCTTCTTGACCAAGCTCGACGTGCTGACCGGATGGGAGCGGATCCCGATCTGCGTCGGCTACCAGGTCAACGGCGTCCGGCATGACACGATGCCGCTGACCCAGTCGGAGTTTCATCACGCGGTGCCGATCTATGAGGAGCTGGACGGCTGGTCGGAGGACATCAGCGACTGCCGGAGCTTCGACGACCTTCCGAAGAACGCCCAGTCCTACGTCAACCGCATCGAGGAACTCTGCGGTGCCCGCATCTCCGGCGTCGGCGTGGGCCCGGACCGCGAGCAGTCCATTGTGATCAACGACCTCCTCTGACGGCGCGCGGGCAGCACGGAACCCTGGGGATGCCGCTCAGGTCCATGTCCCTTGCGGCGGGCGTAACAGTGAGCGCCGCAGCGCCAAAGATGGTGGGGAATCGTGCCGCGTAGTCGGGGCACGATCCCTCACGCTCTTGCGAGATCGCCGAGCGGGACGCGGGAGCATCGCCGGCAACGAGTGAAGTCGTCGGCCCACCCGAGCACGCGCAATGCGGTCCAGACCTGGAAACCGACGGCGCAGGGCCGGTGCACCAGATCGAACCAGCCGTAGCGCAACGTCATCGCGCCGCTGAGTGCGTGTCTGTTGTCGCGCTCCATGTCTCGGAAGACCCCGGTGGCTTCGTGGCCCGCGCGGCCGTCGAGTTCGACGACGAGCGGATATCGGTCGTAGTCGACATCTGTCTGGTAGCGCAGGCCTGAGCGAGATTGCTGGCGCCTCCCCTGCGGCAACCTGTGCGGCCGCTCGACGTCGCGCAGGTATCCCCGCTCGATCGGTGACTGAGCACCTTCGTCGACGTCGGCCAGGACCTCGTCCAGGAGCCGACGGTGGCGCAGCCGACTGCGACCCGCCGCCTCGCGTCTCAGCCGCTCGACGGTGGTGAGCCGGCGCTGAACTGCCGTCGTCACGAGTCCCACCACCGCGCCTTGCTCGCGGATGTTGGACAGGTCGATCACCGTGCTTTCGACGCTCAGGCGCGGAGGTGCCCCGACAGAGCGACCCGATCGAGCACCCGGACGCTCCCGGATGAAGCGCCATGGCCCTGCGACGGCGACCTCCCGCTCTGCATCGACGAGCACGTCGACCATGTCGGGCGGCTTCTCGGAGAGGCGGTGCAGGAAGGCCGAGGACTCCGGTCCGAGCCTGGCGAGCGGGCCGCCAAGCAGCACGCCGCCCCAGGCCAGCGCATCCCAGTCCGGCGTCGTCGGCCGGGTGAGGAAGACGCCGCGCCCCAGCCGCAGCCAGGCTTCTGACTCGACCAGCCGGGTGATGACGTGGCGGCTGACGCCTGCGTCGAGTGCCTGGCCACGGCTGACGACGCCCGCCTGCGCATCTGCGAGCCGCAGCAGGGCGGCGGGAACCATCTGACGACGTTGCATATCAGGAGTGTGTTGATCGCGACGGCGATCGTCCGCTCCTTGGCAGATCTGTGGATGAGACTTGAGGGCTGTGGACGACGCAGTCGCAGAAGATCGTGCGGACCTTTGCCGCGACTCTGGGGTGTCGTCGTCAGTGCATAGCTACGCTATGCATCGATCCGGCGGCGGTGAGAATATCGGCGATCGCCACCGTCCGCTGCTCGGCCGCAGCCCTGACGGCGCCCTCGACCATCGCCAGGCTGACGATGTTGCGGTCGGCGGCCGAGTCGGGTCGCGCCCCGGTACGCAGGCACTGTGACGAACTCCGCCAGCGAGCCGGCGATCTCCTCCGGCCGTCGCCGACCACCCCGGCGTCAGCGCGCTCCCGTCGGCCAGGACCGCCGTCGGGCAGGTGGTCACCGTCCCAGGTCGCCGTTCCGCCGGCGCCGCTGACCCGCCACGACCCGTTCCACGACGTCTCCGCCCCGGGCGCGCACCAGCTGCCGCTGAAGCTGAACCGGCTGCCGTCGGCGAACGCGAACGTTCGGCCTCGGCAGCCGCGTTGCCGGCGAACCAGCTCCACGACGGGTTGTACGCGTCGCAGCTGACCGTCACGGGGTCGGCGCCGATCAGCAGCCGGGCCAGATCGAACTGGTGGATGGCCATGTCGACCAGCAGCGGCTCCGCCATCTGCTCGCGGAACCCGCCGAAGTGCGGCGCCTTGAAGAACTGACAGGCCACCGTACCGACCGGGCCGATCTGCTCGATCTGCCGCCGGTACGCGACCAGGTTGCGCCAGTAGCGCCGCGACTGGGACACCATCAGCAGCCGGCCGGCGCGCTCGGCGGCCTCGACCATCGCCCAGGCCGCCGCGACGGTGTCGGCCAGCGGCTTCTCGCACAACACCGGCACCCCGGCCGCGAGCGCGACCTCGCTGGTTTCCCGGTGCGCCCGGGGCACCGTCACGTTGACCACCCCGTCCGCGTCGACCTCGGCCAGCACGGCGCCGAGATCGGTGCCGATCGCCACGTCACCGAGTCCGTGGTCCGCCGCGGCTCGGCGGGCGACGTCGGCGTCGAGGTCGACCAGCCCGACCAGCACCACGTCCGGGCTGGCGGCGATGGTTCGCAGCCACGCCTGGCCCATGGCGCCGGCGCCGACCTGCACCAGGCGTACCGGTTCAGGCATCGCTCGGCTCCAGCGCCGCGAGCTCGCCCGTCGACGCTCGACCCGTCTCGATCGCCCCCGTGTACCCGTGCCCGTTGAAGAAGTCCTCGGTGTCGTAGCGGAGCAGGGTCGGGATGGCCCGCTCGGGCAGATCCGACCGCGCCCACTCGGCACCGTTGGCGATCACTCTGCGCACGTCGGCGTGGTGGTAGACCGGGTAGTCCTGGTCGCCGGGGGAGAAGAAGAAGATCTTGCCGTGGCCGCGCCGGAACGTGCAGCCCGAGCGGAACACCTCACCTCCGCTGAAGGAGGAGATGAAGATCAGCTCGTCCGGGGCGGGGATGTCGAACGTCTCGCCGTACATCTCCTGCGCGTCGATCACGATCGGGTTCGGCACGCCGCGGGCGATCGGGTGGGTCGGGTCGACGGTCCAGACCAGCTCCCGGTCCTGCTCGCTGCGCCACCGCAGGGTGCAGGTGGTCCCCATCAGCTTGCCGAAGATCTTCGACCAGTGGCCCGAGTGCAGCACGATCAGGCCGAGCCCGGAGAGCACGTGCCGGTGCACCCGCTCGACCACGTGGTCGGCGACCTCGTCGTGCGCCGCGTGGCCCCACCAGACGAGCACGTCGGTGCCGACCAGCACCTCCTCGGTCAGACCGTGCTCCGGCTCGTCGAGGGTGGTGGTGCTGACCACGGCGCCGGAGCCGAGGTGCTCGGCGATCCCCTCGGCGATGGTGGCGTGCATGCCGTCGGGGTAGCGGGCGGCGACGTGCGGCTCGATCTGCTCGTGGCGGTTCTCGCCCCAGACGAGGACGCGGATGGGCGTGGTGGTGGACATGGTCGGCTACTTTCTGTGTACGTGGTTTCTCTGTGGGCGACTTCTGCGGGCCTGGACCCTAGGTGGTCGAGGACCCGGGCGGGCTACTTGACGGCTCCGCCGGTGGCTCCGGCAGCGATGTAGCGCTGGGCGAGGATCAGCAGCAGGACGGCCGGGATCGCCGACAGCACGGCGGTCGCCATCACCGCGCCCCAGTTCTGCACCTGCGTGCCCAGGTAGGTGTAGATGCCGAGGGTGACCGGCCGGACGTCGCCCTTGGTGGTCAGGGTGAGCGCGAACAGGAAGTCGCTCCAGGCGAACAGGAAGGTGAACAGGCCGGCGGTGATCAGGGAGTTCCGGCTGACCGGCACCACGATCGACCAGAAGGCGCGGAACAGGCCGGCGCCGTCGACCCGGGCCGCCTCGACGATCGACGGCGGCACGCCGAGCATGAACGAGCGCATGATCAAGATGGCGAACGGGATGGCGTGGGTGCTGTTGGCGATCACCAGTCCGGGGATCGAGTTCAGCAGCCCGAGCCGCTCGTACGCGGTGTACAGGGCGTTGGCGATCACGATGCCGGGGATCATCTGGGAGATCAGGATGGCCAGCAGCGCCAGGCCGACCCAGCGGAAGCGGAACTGGGCCAGGGCGTACGCGCACGGGGTGGCGATCGTCAGGGTGAGCACGACCGTCCCGATGGCGATGATCAGGCTGGTGATCAGGTTCGGCCCTTGCTCGCTCAGGGCCCGCCGGTAGCCGTCGAAGCTCGGGTCGAGCGGCAGGAAGCTGGCGCTGAGGGTGTTGCCGGTGGGCTGCAAGGACGCGTTCAGCATCCAGTAGAGCGGGAACAGCATCAGCGCCAGCAGGACGATGCCGATCACCGTCTTGGCGAGCCGGGTGCCGCCGGACTTCGACAGCCCCCTCGTCGAGGGCGGAGCGGCCTGGTCGGACGGGCCGGAAGCTACGGACAGGGTGGTCATGGTCGTCTCCTACTCGTCCACCGCGCGCCGGGTGCTGCGCAGGTAGACGACTGCGAAGACCAGCGAGATGATGATCAAGATGTTGCTGAAGGCCGCGCCCTCGCCGAACTTGAAGTCGACGAAGGAGCGCTGGTAGGACTGCGTGGCCAGCGTCTGGGTGGCGTTGGCAGGCCCGCCGCCCGTCAGGCCGAGGATGATGTCGAGCACCTTCAGCGTGTAGACCACACCCGAGCACCAGCACCACGCCCACGACGGCACGAAGGTTGGGCCAGGTGATGTGCCAGAAGGCCTTCCAGCCGGTGGCGCCGTCCAGCGCCCCCGCCTCGTACAGTTCCTCCGGGATGTCCTGCAGCCCGCTGTAGAGCAGCGTGACGTTGAACGGGATGCCGACCCAGATGTTCACCACCACGACCGCGATCAGGGCGACATCGGGGGAGACCAGCCACGGAATCGGTGCGTCGATGATCCCCAGGGACCCCAGGGCGTGGTTCAGGATGCCGCTGTCCTGGTCGAGGATGGACCGCCAGACCGCGCTCGAGACGATCAGCGGGATCAGCCAGGGCAGCAGCAGCAGCGCCCGCAGCACCCCGCTGAGCGGGAAGTTCTGGTGGAAGAACAGCGCGATCAACAGACCCACCACGAACTGGCCGAGGATCGAGCCCAGAGTGAACAGCGCGGTGTTGACCATCGCCTTGGCGAAGATCTGATCGCCGATGACGGTCAGATAGTTGGCCAGGCCGACGAAGGGGGCCTCGCCGGTGAAGAACGTCTTCAGCGTGTAGTCCTGGAAGCTCATCAGCAGGTTCTTCACCACCGGGTAGCCGAAGAGCAGGGTCATGGCCAGGCCGGCCGGAGCGACGAAGGCGAGCTTCGCCAGTTGCTCCTTCCGCCGACCCGACCTGCGGGCCGGCGGAGGATCGGTGATCGTGGCCTGGTCGGTGAGCGGGTCGCGGGTGGCCGCGGCTGTGAGCGGCATCGTGTCGTCCTCTCCTCCGCCGGGCCGGTCAGGCGCCGGCCTTGGCCATCGCCTCGGCGGGCGAGGCCTGGCCGGTGAGGACCAGCTGGACGCCGGTGTAGATGGTCTTGGCGGCGTCCGGCCACTGCTCGCCGAGCTTGCCGGTGCGGCTGCGGGCGGTGGCGACCTGGTCCACGAACGCCTTCATCGCCGGGACCTCGGTGGCGAACTGGGTCGCCAGAGCGGTCTTGGTCGGCACCACCTGACGGTCCTTGGCCCACTGCAGCTGGTGCTCGTCGGAATTGAGGCACTGCACGAACTCCGCGGCCTTCTTCTGCTTGGCCTCGTCACCGGTCACCGGTACGGTCCACGCCTCGCCGCCGAGGGGAGCCACCGGAGTCTGGCCCGGCTCGTTGACCGGGAAGGTGACGACCCCGAACTTCAGATCCTTGCTCTGCTCCAGCTTGGGGATGTTCCACGGGCCGTTGAGCATCATCGCGGCCTTGCCGGCGATGAACTGGTCCGCGACATCGCCCTGGCCCCAGCTGACGACGCTCTTCGACGCGGAGCCGTCGTCGATGAGGTCCTTCCAGAGCTGGAGTGCGCCGGCCACCTGCGGCGAGGTGAGGTCGGTCTCGTCGCCTCCGTTGGTCCACATCGGCGGCAGGAACTGCCAGGCGCCCTCGTAGTCGTTGGTGGCGTTGAAGGCGAAACCGTACTGGCCGTCCTTGGTCAGGGCCTTCGCTGCGGTGCGGAGCTCGGCCCACGTGGTCGGCGGCTCGACGCCCGCCTCGCTCAGGATGTCGGCGTTGTAGAAGACCGCGATGGTGTTGGTGACCGGCTGCAGGCCGTAGAGCTTGCCCTCGTGCGTCGAGGCGTCGATGATGCCCTGGGCGTAGCCGTCGGCAGTGACGCCGTAGTCGTCGAGCGGGGCGAGCGCGCCGGTGGCGGCGATCTGCTTGACCTCGGGGTTGTCGATCATCAACACGTCGGGCAGCGTCTTGGACGAGGCCTGCTGGAGGACCTTCGCGATCAGGGTGTCACCGGGCACGGTCTCCCGGTTGATGGTCACCCCGAGCTGGGTGGCGCACGCGTCCAGGACCTTCTGCACCGAGGTCTTGTCGGGTTCGTTGTTGTAGTAGTCGAGGATGCTCAGGCTGGCTCACCTGGGCACTGCCGCCCGACGGTGTGCCGCCCCCTCCGCAGGCGGTCAGGGCCAGGGGGGCGAGAACGGTGGCCACGGCCACCGCTGCGAGTCGCTTGGGGATCATCGAACAGCTCCTTTGCTCAGGGATTAAGCGCTTAACCGCGATCTTGACGCCCGCGGCGAGTTAAGCGGTTAACTGGGATACGGCGAGTTTGCTACACCGGTGCCCGGCTGTCAAGACCGCAGCTGCAAAACGCTTAACTATGATCGCCGCAGGAGCGATGAGGAGGATCTATGCCGGTCACCATGCGTGAGGTCGCCGTGCGTGCCGGGGTCTCGATCGCGACCGTGTCGTTCGTGGTCAACAACACCAAGCCCGTCAAGGCCGAGACCCGCGAGCGGATCGAGCAGGCCATGGTCGAGCTGGGCTTCCAGCGCAATTCCGTCGCACAGAGCGCTGGCCAGCCGGCGTACGCGGATCATCGCGCTGGTCTATCCCGCCCAGGAGCATCCGCTCGACCGGTCGGGCCTGGAGTTCGTGCTCAGCGCGGCCCGCAGGGCCAAGGCGGCCGACTACCACCTGGTGGTCTGGCCGGTGGCCAACGACGGCGACGAGTTGATGAGCCTGGTCGGCCAGCGACTGGTCGACGGTGTGGTGCTGATGGAGGTCCAGCTGGACGACCGGCGGGTCGCGGCCCTGTCGGCGGCTCAGGTCCCGTTCGCGCTGATCGGACGCACCCGGGACCCCGACGGTCTGGCCTACGTGGACATCGACTTCGACGCGACCACCGAGGCGGCGCTCGACCATCTGCAGCAGCTGGGGCATCGCGAGATCGTGTTGGTGTGCGGTGAGCAGGAGGACGAGAGCTATCGGCTGTACGGGCCGTTCGTCCGGCAGGAGGCCGCCTACCGGCGCCTCACCGCGGAGCGCCGGCTCACTCCTCGGGTGTTCTACTGCGGCCCGGACGCCGTCTCGGCGCGCCGCAGCGCCGCCGATCTGCTGGCCGCAGCACCCGGAGCGACCGCCGTGCTCGTCAGCGGCGAACAGGCGGCGTCCGGTCTGATGGCCGGCCTGCGCGGGCGTGGCCTGCGCATTCCGGAGGACATGTCGGTGATGTGCGCCGTCGCATCCCCGGCGACCGCCGTGACCTGCTTTCCCACCCTCACCATCATGGCCTCACCGGGCGTCGAGCTGGGCCGACTCGCCGTCGACGCCCTGGTGGCCCAGCTGGAGGGCGGGCCGGTGCCTCCGCCCCAGCTGCGTGCCGGCGCGCTCGAGCCGGCCGAGTCGACCGGGCCGGCGCCGCGGGCGTGATCAGGCCGATGCGCGCCGGTGCCGCCAAGTCGGTACGCGGTGACGTCGTCGGCGGCGCCGGTGATGACCCAGCGGCTGGTCGAGGTGGGGTAGGCGCGGGTGGTGCGGGTGACCCCGCCGCTGTAGGTCTCGATCACGCTGCCGTCGACCAAGATGCGCGCGGCCTCCCCGGGTTCGCCCGCCGCTTCGGCGACCAGGTCGTCCCGCTCGCCGTCGACCAGCCGCAGCTCCACCGGCCCGACCGCCGCCAGCTCGAAGGCCGGCTCGGCCAGGCCCACGCCGGACGTCCACTCCAACGCCCCGGAGCGCAGTCCCGTCAGTTCGGCGGCTGGTCGAGACGCCAGCCTGCCCTCCCGGAGGTAGAGCTCGCGCGGGAAGGTGAGCGCACCGGCCCAGCCGGCGTCGACGACCTGCTCGTGACTGCGGTCGAGCTCCCACGCCCAGCCCCACAGGAGCACCCGCGGCCCGTCCTGCATGGCCTGCGGAGCGTAGAACGCGGGACCCTCGTCCAGCACCCCGCCGGAAGCGGCCTCGAACCGCAGACCGCCGCCCTCGCTGACCAGATCTCCGAGCAGATAGCGCACCCCGGCGAGCTGGTGGGTGTTGTGCTCCCACCGCCACAGCGAGATGAGCAGGACCCACTCGCCGTCCACCCGGACCAGGTTCGGGCACTCCCAGATGTGAGCCGGCGCGACCTCGGCCGCCACCGGATCGGCGTCGGTGAGCAACGGGCCCAACTCGATCCAGTGCTGCAGGTCCGCGCAGTCGTAGACCAGCAGCTGGGGCGGGCCCTCCCGGCGACCGGCGCCCTGCACGGCGTACCGCCGGCCCTCGTGGAAGAAGATGAACGGATCGCGCACCTCGGAGATGTCGGGTCGGTCCGGCGTCCCGATAGCGGGTTCGGGCTCGGGCTGCCAGTCCAGCAGCGTCCGGTCGGAGCGGGCGAGCCCGACCACTGCCGTTCCAGGCGTGATCGGGGACTGCGGTGTACACCGCGGTGGGTACGCCGCCGTCGTCGGTGACGCAACCACTCCAACAACCGCCCGCGTTGATGTCGCCGGGGCGGGGTCGCAGTGCGACCGGGTGCTCGTCCCAGTGCAGCAGGTCGGTGGAGCTGACGTGGCCCCAGTGCACGTCGCCGTGGACGGGCGCGTGGGGGTTGTACTGGAAGAAGACGTGGTAGCGACCGTCGACCCGGCACAGGCCGTTCGGGTCGTTCAGCCAGCCTCGCCGCGGGCGGATGTGAAGGGCCGGAAAAATGGGGTCGAGCACGGACGATTACGTTACCGGCCCGCCGCGCGCACCGTGCCGCTCCCTGGCGCGTGAACCGTGCACCGGCCGCGTCCGCGTAGGCTTGCGGCCCGTGACGGAGCCCCTGCGCGTGCTGGTGATCGGATCCGGCGGCCGCGAGCACGCCCTGGCCCTGGCGTTACGGCGTGATCCGGCGGTCACCGACCTGCACGTGGCACCGGGCAGTCCGGGCACCGCGCGCATCGCCACCAACCACGCGATCGATCAACTGGACGGCGCCGCGGTCGCCGCTCTCGCCGTCGCCCTCGGGGTGAATCTGGTCATCGTCGGACCTGAGGCGCCCCTGGTCGCCGGGGTCGCCGACGACGTACGCGCCGCCGGGATCGCCTGCTTCGGACCGACGGCCACGGCCGCGCAGATCGAGGGCAGCAAGGCCTTCGCGAAAGGGGTGATGGCCGCGGCCGAGGTGCCGACCGGCCGCGCCCGCGTCTGCAGCTCCCGCGACGAGGCCGAGCAGGCGCTGGCCGAATTCGGACCGCCGTACGTGGTCAAGGACGACGGGCTGGCCGCCGGCAAGGGCGTGGTCGTCACCGAGGACTACGCCGAGGCGCTGGAGCACGCGACGCGCTGCCGGCACGCGGTGATCGAGGAGTTCCTCGACGGGCCGGAGGTGAGCCTGTTCGCGGTGACCGACGGGCGCACCGTGCGGCCGCTCCAGCCGGCTCAGGACTTCAAGCGCCTCGGGGCCGGCGACACCGGTCCGAACACCGGCGGGATGGGGGCGTACACCCCCTTGCCGTGGGCGCCGCCCGACCTGGTCGAGGAGGTGACCCGCACGGTCCTGGTGCCGACGGTGGAGGAGATGTCGCGCCGGGGCACGCCGTTCGCCGGCCTGCTGTACGCCGGGCTCGCGCTGACCAGCCGCGGCGTACGGGTGATCGAGTTCAACGCCCGCTTCGGCGACCCGGAGACCCAGGCGCTGCTGGCCCGGCTGGCGACACCTCTCGGCGGGCTGCTGTACGCCGCCGCCACCGGGACCCTGGCCGACCAGCCTCCCCTGGAGTGGGGCAGCGGGGCCGCCGTGGCCGTGGTGCTCGCGGCGGAGAACTATCCCGGCACGCCGCGTACCGGCGGGGTGATCGGCGGCCTCGACCTGGCCGAGAGCGAGGGCGCCATCGTGGTCCACGCGGGCACTGCGGTCGACCAGCACGGCCGGCTGATCAGCGCCGGTGGGCGGGTGCTGGCCGTGGTCGGCACCGGCGCCGACCTGGCCGACGCGCGCGACCAGGCGTACGCGGGCCTGAGCCGGATCAGCCTCGACGGGTCGTTCTACCGCAGCGACATCGCCGAGGCCGCCGCCCGTCCGCGTACGGCGGTCTGACCATGAGCACCGGCCGGGACACGGCGACGCCACCCCGGAACCAACGCCCCGGACCCGACCACCCTCCGCGGACCTGAGTACCAGGGCGGTCGGGAATGTGCTCGCCAACCGGTACGCCTCGGCTGAGCTGCGGGCGATCTGGTCGGCCGAGAGCAAGATCGTGGCCGAACGTCGTCTGTGGCTCGCCGTGCTGGCCGCCCAGCGCGACCTCGGGGTGGACTTCGGCGGCGACGACCCGGCCGCGGTCATCGCGGCGTACGAGCGGGTCGTGGACCAGGTCGACCTGGCCGGCATCGCCGAGCGGGAGAAGGTGACCCGGCACGACGTCAAGGCCCGGATCGAGGAGTTCAACGCACTGGCCGGCTTCGAGCACGTGCACAAGGGGATGACCTCGCGGGATCTGACCGAGAACGTCGAACAGGTGCAGATCGTGTCCTCGCTGCGCCTGGTCCGGGACCGCACGGTGGCGGCGCTGGCCCGGCTCGCCGAGCTGGCGACCCGGTACGCCGACCTGGCCATGGCGGGTCGCTCGCACAACGTCGCCGCGCAGATCACCACCCTGGGCAAGCGGTTCGCGACCGCGGCCGAGGAACTGCTGATCGCCTACGAGCGGATCGACGACCTCATCGCGCGCTACCCGCTGCGCGGCATCAAGGGTCCGGTCGGCACCGGACAGGACATGCTGGATCTGCTCGGCGGCGACGCGGCGCTGCTGCACGAGCTCGAGCGCCGGGTGGCCGAGCACCTCGGCTTCGCGCGGGTCCTGCTCAGCACCGGCCAGGTGTACCCCCGCTCGCTGGATTACGACGCGGTCAGTGCGCTGGCCCAGGTCGCGGCGGCTCCTTCGAACGTCGCCACCAGCATCCGGTTGATGGCCGGGCACGAGTTGGTCACCGAAGGGTTCCGGCCGGGCCAGGTCGGCTCCAGCGCGATGCCGCACAAGATGAACACCCGCTCCTGCGAGCGGGTCAACGGACTGGCGGTCGTCGTCCGCGGCTACGTCTCGATGCTCGGTGAGCTCGCGGGCGACCAGTGGAACGAGGGCGACGTCTCCTGTTCGGTGGTCCGCCGGGTGGCGCTGCCGGATGCGTTCTTCGCCGTCGACGGGCTGTTCCAGACCTTCTTGACCGTGCTGGACGACTTCGGCGCCTTCCCCGCGGTGATCGAGGCCGAGCTGCGCCGCTACCTGCCCTTCCTGGCCACCACGAAGGTGCTGATGGCCGCCGTACGCCACGGGGTCGGCCGGGAAACCGCGCACGAGGTGATCAAGGAGCACGCCGTCGCCGTGGCCCTGGAGCTGCGGGAGACGGGCCGGGCCGGCAACGACCTGCTCGACCGGCTGGCCGCCGACGCCAGACTCGGCGTCAGCCGCTCCGCGCTGGCCGACGCGCTGGCCGACCCCCTCGAACTGGCCGGGACCGCCGGTGCCCAGGTCGCGGCTGTGGCGGCTCGGGTGGCCGAGGTCCGCGCCGCCCACCCCGACGCCGCGGCGTACGCGCCTGGGCCGGTGCTCTGAAACCCCGTTGACCCGGGCCGCCAGGCGCCCTAGCGTCTGGTGGTTGTGCATGGTTATGCCGCGATGGTCGCCGCGGAGTTCCGCAGGTACAGCACCTACCGGCTGGCCATGCTGGCCGGGGTGTTCACCAACACCGTCTTCGGCTTCATCAGGATCAGCGTCCTGCTCACCGCCATCGGTACCGCCGGCGGCGTACTCGCCGGCTACACCCTCAAGGAGGCGTCGAGCTACGTCTGGCTCGGCCAGGCGCTGCTGGCCCCGATCGGCATGTTCCCGACCTCCGACCTCGCGGACCGGGTGAAGAGCGGCGACATCGCCGTCGACCTGGCGCGGCCGATCGACCTGCAACTGGCCGGGTGGGCCGCCGACCTCGGCCGGGCCGGATTCGTCCTGCTCGCCCGCGGGGTGCTCCCGGTCCTGATCGGCGCCGCCACCATCGGCTTGGCGGTGCCGGACTCGTGGACGGTCTACCCACTCGGTCTGCTCAGCCTGGTCGTCGCTGTCTCGATCAGTTTCACGCTCCGCTTCCTGCTGAACCTGCTCGCCTTCTGGGTGCTCGACATCCGCGGCTTCATGGGCGTCTACTTCGTGATGATCGGGCTGCTCTCGGGCTTCTACCTGCCCGTCGCCTTCTTCCCGGCGTGGCTGCAGTCCCTGGCGTACGCGACGCCGGCGCCGGCCATCTTCCAGATCCCCATCGACATCCTGGCCGGTCAGCGGACCGGCCTGGAGGCCGTCGAAGCGCTGATCGTGCAGGTGGGCTGGCTCGCGGTGGTGCTCGCCGATCGCCCGCCTGGTGCAGCGCCGGGCGACATTGCGACTGGTGGTCCAGGGTGGCTGACCCGTCGGCGACGGACGCCACCACGCACGGCGAGTCGCCACTGGCCCCGTACCGGACCCTGCTCGCCTCCCGGGTGCGCAGCCAGCTCAGCTACCGGGCGAGCTTCTGGATGGACGTGGTCAACGCGTTCCTGATCGGAGCACTGGAGTTCGCTGAGATCTACCTGATCCTCTGGAACGTGCCCGTCCTCGGGGAACTGACGCTGCTGCAGGCCTCGCTGGTGTTCGCCCTGGCCAACCTGGGCTTCTCGGTGGCCGACCTGATCTTCGGGCAGCTCGACGGCATCCCCGACCAGATCCGGCTGGGCCGGCTCGAGGCCCTGCTGGTGCGGCCGATGCCCCTCATGGTGCAGCTGATCCTCTCCGACTTCCAGCTCCGCCGACTGGGGCGGGGGATGCTCGCCCTCGTCATCCTGGTGGTGGTTCTGGTGCGGCTGGACGTGGCGTGGACGCCGGGCACGATCTACCTGCTGGTCATGTCCCCGGTCTACGGTGCGGCGATCTTCGGGGCCCTGTTCGCCCTCGCCGGCGGCATCCAGTTCTTCCTCATCGACGGCGCCGAGTTCACCTCGAGCTTCGTGTACGGCGGGGCGTACGCGGCCCAGCTGCCGGGCAGCGCTCTGATCAAACAGGTCCGGCTCCTGTTCACCTTCCTCATCCCGGCTACCGTGACCGGTTACCTGCCCGCGCTGGTGATCCTCGGCCTGGACGGCCCGCCGTTCCTTCCGGCCTGGCTCGGCTGGTGTGGGCCCGCGTTCGCCGCCTGGGCCTGGTTGCTCGCCCTCGCGGGCTGGCGTACGGGCGTGCGGAAGTTCACCGGAGCCGGAGGGTAGGGGCCATGGCGGAACCGATCATCGAGATCGACGACCTGCGCAGGACGTTCGTCGTCCGGCGCCACCGGGGTGGGCTGCGGCGGGCCCGGACCCTGGTCGCTGCGGTCGACGGCATCACGGCCGGCGTGGCCGCCGGTGAGGCGGTCGGCTACATCGGGGCCAACGGTGCGGGCAAGTCGACCACCATCAAGATGCTCACCGGGATCCTGGTCCCGACCTCCGGCCGGGTGCGGACCTGCGGCTTCGACCCGGTGCCGGAGCGGCGCCGGCTGGCCCGCGAGGTCGGCGTCGTCTTCGGCCAACGCAGCCAGCTCTGGTGGGACCTGCCGCTCCGCGACTCGTACGCCATCCTCGGCGCCATCCACCGGCTGCCCTCGCCAGCGTTACGACGGCGCACCGACGACCTGGTCGAGCGGCTCGGCCTCGGCGGCCAGCTGGATACGCCGGTCCGCCAGCTCTCCCTCGGCGAGCGGATGCGCGGAGAGGTCGCGGCGGCCCTGGTGCACAGCCCCCGGCTGCTGATCCTCGACGAGCCCACCATCGGGCTGGACATGATCAGCAAGGAGCGGCTGCGCCACTTCCTGGTCGCCGAGCGGGCCGAGCACGGGACGACGCTGCTGCTCACGACCCACGACATGGGCGACATCGAGCGGCTGTGCGAACGCGTGCTCGTGGTCGACCACGGGCGGCTGGTCTTCGACGGCACGTTGGCTGCGCTCAGCGCGCGGGTGGCGATGCGTCGGGTGCTGGTGGTCGACCTGCCAGGCCCGCACTCCGATCTCGCCGTCAGCGGGGCCGAGAACATCGGCCGCGAGCTGGACGGGCAGCGTCAACGACTGGCCTTCAGCCCCCGGGAGACCACCGCCGCGCGGGTGCTCGCGGCGGTGAGCGCCCAGACCGAGGTCGTGGACCTGACCCTGGAGGAGCCGGCGATCGAGGACATCGTGCGCACCCTCTACCACTCGGTCGCCTGAGGCGGATGGCCCGGAACGCACCACACCCCCCGGTGCGGACCGAGGGGTGTGGAAGGGGATCCGGCAGAGGGGGTCAGGCGAGCGTGGTCTGCTCCTCGGGCATCAGGATCCAGGCCGCGACGTAGACCACGAACTGCGGGCCCGGCAGGAACAGGCTGGCCACGAAGGCGATCCGTACGACGGCCGGGTCGAGGTGGAAGTGCCGGGCGATTCCGGCGCACACGCCCGCGATCATGCGGTCGTTCCTGGAGCGAGTGAGGGCCATGGTGGCGTCCTTTCGTGAACTGCGCGGAAATGGGTACTTCTACTGTGACCCAGCGCCGGCTCCCGAACCGGCCATCTGCTGGGTAGGTCCGGGTCCCCCTCAGGGCCCTAGGCGTGGCTTCCCTGGGAAGTGGGCGGCGAAGGACGTCCACGGTGGCGTGAGAGGTTCGCCTCAGGGGCCGCGGCTTTGGCAGACTGGGGCGAGTGACCCGACCCCGGCGCGCGCTCCTGGAAGGAGCGGAGGACGCCGACCCCACGGGCGACGACGCTCCGGGAGCCCGGGTCGCGGCACGATCCAGCAGGGTCCGGGGACGCCGCGAGGCTTACGAGAACGGCCCCGGTGAGGGCGGTGCTGTCGAGGGCGGTGCTGTCGAGGGCGGTGCTGTCGAGGACCGTGCTGTTGAGGTCCGTGCTGTTGACAACCGTGCGGCCGGAACCGTGCTGCTGAGGACCGGGAGGCTCAAGAACACGTTGCGCGGCGCTCGAGCGGGTTCACCCCCGCCGAGGCCGGTCCCGTACGACCTCGGCGGGCACTGCCGGCCTTGCCGCTCGGTCCGGACCTCGACGTCGATGAGGACGAACTCGAGGACGACGAACCCGAGGACGACGAACCCGAGGACGACGAACCCGAGGACGAGCGAACCCGAGGACGACGGAACCCGAGGAGGATCGGGCGGCGAGACCTCGATCTCGATGTGCCCATCGATCCGGAGGACACGGACACACCGCTGCTGGGGGGCAGAGTCTTGAACGATCCGACTACCGAGGGGGCACGGCGAGCCGGGCTGGGCCGCAGGCCGCCCCCGAGCCGAGCCGACTGCGCTCCGTCCCCACCGAGCGCCCCTCGGCACGCGTCCCGAGCCGGCCCCCTCCCGGCCGCGTCCCGACCCCGGCACGCGTCCCGACCGCCGCCGGCCATGGGCCCGCCTGCTCAGCCCGCCGAGCCCGCCCCGGCTCCCGCGCAACTGGACGGTCGGCCACGACGTCGAGCCCATCGTGATCTCGAAGCTGATCAAGAGCTACAACGGCGTGCTCGCGGTCCGCAACCTCAGCTTCACCGTCGAGCCCGGTCGGGTCACCGGCTTCCTCGGCCCCAACGGTGCCGGCAAGACCACGACCTTGCGCATCCTGGTCGGGCTCGCCACCGCCACGACGGGCACCGCGACCTTCGGGGACACCCCGTACGGCGCGCTGGCCCGACCACAGCAGACCGTCGGCGCGGTGCTCGACGCCAACTTCCACCCCGGCCGGAGCGGCCGCAACCACCTCCGGGTGCTGGCGCCGACCGCGGGTGCGAGCGACCGCCGCGTGGACGAGATCCTCGCCGTCGTCGGGCTCGGCCGCGACGGCCGGCGGCCGGCGGGGGAGTACTCGCTCGGCATGCGCCAGCGCCTCGCGCTGGCCGCGGCGCTGCTCGGCAACCCCGACTACCTGATCCTGGACGAGCCCGCCAACGGTCTCGACCCGGAGGGCATCCGCTGGCTGCGCAACTTCCTGCGCGACTTCGCCGGCACCGGGCGTACGGTCCTCATGTCCTCCCACCTGCTGAACGAGGTCCAGGCGACCGCCGACGACATCGTGGTGATCAATCGCGGCCGGCTGCTGGTGCAGATGCCCATGTCGGAGCTCAACCTCGGGTCGGGAACGACCCGGGTCCGCGTCTCCGAGGAGCCGACCGCCTTGGCGGCCCTCGACAGCATCGGCGCTGCGGCCGAGTCCGCGCAGGACGAGCACGGCCCCTACCTGCGCGTACACAGCGACAACGTCGGCGCCGTCGGTGCAGCCCTGTTCGCCGCCGGCGTGGTGGTCTACGAGCTCACCACCGAGCGCCGAGACCTCGAGCAGGAGTTCTTCTCGATGCTGGAGGGTTCGCCGTGAGCGCACCGCCGCAGGCCTGGGGTGCGGTCGACAGACCTCGGTCGCCGCGCGTGACCGGGGTCCTGCGCGCGGAGTTCCGCAAGATCACCACGACGCGGCTCTGGTGGATCATGTGGCTCTGCATCTTCGTGCTCGGCGGCGGGTACGCCGCACTGCCGGCGACGGTCGCGTTGCTGGAGGCCGGCGCGGCGGGCGCCCCGTCGCCGTTCGACGACCCGGGCATCACCCGCAGCATCTACAACGGCGGCAACACCTTGTCGCGCATCCTGGCGATGGTCGTCGGCATCGCCGCGATGGGCAGCGAGTACCGGCACCAGACGCTGGCCGCGACCTACCTGGCCACGCCGCGCCGGCTCAAGGTGCTGCTCGGCAAGGCGTGGTCGCTGCTGCTCTTCGGTCTGCTGTACGGGGCCACCAGTGTGGCGGCGGGGATGATCGTCGCGGCCGGCTTCATCCTCTCCCAGGACGGGCAGTTCTTCCTCGGTCGCGCCGACACCTGGCGCTCGCTGCTGCTGGGCGTCTGCTCCATCGCCTTGTGGACGATGATCGGCATGGGCATCGGCATCCTGATCAAGAACATGCTGGTGGCGATGCTGGTCGGGATCAGCTTCGCCTACCTGGTCGAGCCGATCCTCGTCGGTCGTGTTCTTCCTGCAGGGGTGGGACCTGCCGCTCAACCTGATGCCCAGCGGGGCCACCAACGCGATGCTCGGGATCACCTCGCCGATACTGTTCGCCGGCCAGCACCCCTTCGCCTGGTGGCAGGGCGCGCTGGTGCTGGCGGGTTGGTGCCTGGCGCCGGCGATCGTCGGGGTGCTGTCCACTGTGCGTCGGGACGTGTGAAGGGAAACAGGTGAGCAGTTCGGTCTACGCGCAGGTGCTCGACCTGCCGCTGCTGCACGCCGGGAAGGTCCGCGAGTTGTACGCGCTGGACGGTGACCGGCTGCTGATGGTGGCCACCGACCGGATCAGTGCGTTCGACTTCGTGCTGGATTCCCCGGTGCCCGACAAGGGTGTGGTGTTGAACCAGCTCTCCCGCTGGTGGTTCGACCGGCTCGCCGACCTTGTGCCCCACCACGCCGTCTCCTACGACGTGCCCGCGCCGGTCGCCGGGCGTGCGGTGGTGTGCGAGCGGCTCGCGATGCTCCCGGTGGAGTGTGTGGCCCGTGGCTACCTGACGGGTTCGGGCTGGATCGAGTACCAGGCCTGCGGCACCGTATGCGGGATCGGCCTGCCCGAGGGGCTGGCGGACGGGTCCCGGCTGCCGGAGCCGATCTTCACCCCCGCGACCAAGGCGCCCCTGGGCGCTCACGACGAGAACGTGGACTTCGCCACCGTGGCCCGTACCGTCGGCGAGGCGACCGCCGACCGGCTCCGGGACCTGACGCTGGCCGTGTACGCCCGCGCCGAGGAGATCGCGCGCGACCGCGGGCTGATCCTGGCCGACACCAAGCTCGAGTTCGGGTTGCGGGCCGACGGCACGATCGTGCTCGCCGACGAGGTGCTCACCCCCGACTCCTCGCGTTTCTGGGACGCCGCGACGTGGCAGCCGGGCGCCCGGCTGGACTCCTTCGACAAGCAGTTCGTCCGGAACTGGCTGCTCCACGACTCCGGCTGGGACCGGGCGTCGGAGGCGCCGCCGCCCCCCCTGCCGCCCGAGATCGTGGTCGCGACCCGCGCCCGCTACGTCGAGGCGTACGAGTTGCTCACCGGGGACCGCTTCGGATCCCGATAGGCTCCCTGCCATGGCGCGAGTGGTGGTCGACGTGATGCCGAAGCCCGAGATCCTGGATCCGCAGGGCAAGGCGGTGACCGGTGCGCTCGCGCGCCTGGGCTTCACCGGGGTGTCGGTGCGGCAGGGCAAGCGGTTCGAGTTGGACGTCGAAGGGGACCTGACCCAGGAACGGCTCGCCGACGTACGGCGCGCCGCGGAGACGCTGCTCGCCAACACCGTGATCGAGACCTTCCACGTCCGCGTCGAGGACGACTCCGATTCCGGATTCCGATCCCGATTCCGATCCCGAGGTCGACAGCGACCCGCCCCAGGAGGGCTGATGGCCCCCAGGATCGGCGTCGTCACCTTCCCGGGCTCCCTGGACGACCACGACGCGCTCCGCGCCGTACGGCTGGGCGGTGGCGAACCCGTGTCGCTGTGGCACGGCAGCGACACCCTGGACGGCGTGCAGGCGGTGATCCTGCCCGGCGGCTTCTCCTACGGTGACTACCTGCGGTGCGGAGCGATCTCCCGTTTCGCGCCGGTGATGGCCGAGGTGATCCGGGCGGCCGAGGCCGGCATGCCGGTGCTCGGCATCTGCAACGGCTTCCAGATCCTGTGCGAGGCGCACCTGCTGCCCGGCGCGCTGATCCGCAACGACGTACGCACCTTCGTCTGCAAGGACCAGCGGCTGCGGGTGGAGTCGGCGGACACCACCTGGACCCGGGCGTTCACCCGAGGCCAGGTGATCGACATCGTGCTGAAGAACGGCGAGGGCCGCTACGTGGCCGACGATGAGACCCTGGCCCGGCTCGAGGGGGGGAACCAGGTGGTCTTCCGCTACGTCGACGGCAACCCCAACGGCTCGTTCGGCGACATCGCGGGCATCTGCAACCCGCGCGGCAACGTCGTCGGTTTGATGCCGCACCCTGAACACAACGTGGACCCGCTCACCGGTCCGAGCACCGACGGGCGCCTGTTCTTCGCCAGCGTGCTGGACTTCCTGGCCGCACGGGTCTAGTGGTCGCTCGGCACTCGCCACGCCGGCACCCGACCGGCGGTCGGGTGGTCGAGCGTCCGACGCCGACCGGCCCGTCCCGCCGGGGCTGGATCGTCCTGCTGGTCCTGCTGGCAGCGGCGTTCGTCGGCCTTCGCGGCGTGCACGCGCTCGCCGAGGAGCCGGACCCGTCGCAGATCTTCACTCCGAAGGTGGTCGTGGTCGGCGTGACCGGGCGCACCGAACTCACCGCTGCGGACCGGCAACTGCTGAGCGACCATCTCGGCGACGCCCAGGCCGGCACCGTGTCGATCCGGCCGCGCTACGTGGGGGACTGCGCCGCCGCGGGCTGGACCACCCTCGGGGCCGGTCGCCGGGCCGCTGTCGGCGGGCTGTGCGAGCCGGCGGTGAGCGAGGGCCGGGTGGTCGACTGGTCGGCGCGCCAGGCGGCTGCCGCGGCGCGCAACGGCGATGCGCAACTCGGCACCCTGGCCGGGTCGGTCACCGGCTGCGTGGGCGCGGTCGGCCCCGGTGCGGCGCTCGCCGCGGCCCGACCCGACGGGACCGTCGCGGCCTACCAGACCGCCGAGGCCTTCGTCGCCGGCGGCTTCACGACCACCTGCCCGATCACGCTGGTGGACGCGGGGGAGCGCTCCGACGCGGTCGCGGCCGCGGTGGCGGCCGATCCCGACAGCACGCTGATCCTCACCGGCATCGGTCCACCGACGGGCGCCGACGACCCTGACCTGCAGGTCGTCTACCGCCTCCAGACGACCCTTCCGGGTTGGCTGACCTCGGCCAGCACCCGGCGCGAGGGCATCGTGACCCTCACCGACCTCACCCGGACGCTGGTCGACTTCGGCCGGGACCGGCAGTCGGCCCCGGCCGCGGTGGACGGGACGCCCCTCGCGGTGTACCCCGACACGCTCAGCGTGCCCGGGATCGCGGACCGGATCTCGGCGGTCGCTGCCCTGTCCGACGCGGTGGTCGTCGGCTACCTGGCCTTCGGCGGCGGCGCGGTGCTGCCGTTCGTGGTCCTGGTCACCGCGCTGATCCGGCGCCGCTGGTCGCTCGCGCGTCCGATCCTGACCTTCGGCACGGTGATCCCGGCGGCCATGATGCTCACCGGCGCCGTTCCGTGGGCCGACGCCGGCTCGCCCGAGCTTGCGGTCAGCCTCACCGTCTGGGCCTGGTCGGCGCTGCTGACCGGAGCGGCCGTCCTGGTGGCCCGGCTGTTCCGCGTGCCCGCGGCAGTCGCCGGCGCCGCGCTGACCGTGGCCGCCTTCACCGCCGACGCGGCGCTGGGCGGGGTGATGCAGCCCGGCTCACTGCTCAACTCCCGACCGATCTACGGCCTGCGCTGGTACGGGTTCGGCAACGTCACCTTCGCCGCGTACGCCACGGCCGGGCTGGTCCTGGCCGGCTTCGTGGCCCACCGGCTGCTCGCGGTCGGGCGGCGTACCGCCGCGCTGGTCGCGGTCGGCGCGATCGGGTTCGGCGTGATGGTCTGCGAAGGCTGGCCGTCCATGGGCACCGACTTCGGGGGCGTGATCGCGCTGACCCCCGCCGTGGTCGGCCTGCTGCTGACCCTGTCCGGCGTGCGCATCACGCTGCCGCGCCTGCTCGCGCTGGGCGGGTCGGCGGTGGTCGCCATCGCGGCCATCTCGGCGCTGGACTGGCGCCGCGGCCCGGATCGACGCAGTCACCTGGGCAACTTCGTGCAGCGGATCCTCGACGGCGACGCGTACGACGTGGTCAGCCGCAAGGCGGTCGCCTCGGCGGAGACCATCGTCTCCCCGATGGGCGTCGTCTCCCTGGTGATCGGGATCGCGCTGTGGGTCGCGATCCTGCGCTGGGCGTTGCCGCGCCTGGAGCCGTCCTTCACCACCCTCCGCCCGACGCTGCTGGCCGTGCTGGCCACCGCGATCCTCGGCACCCTGCTCAACGACGGCGGGGCCAGCGTCTGGCTCACCGCCACCAGCGCCATCAGCGTCACCGTGGCCTGGTTCTGGGTGGACCTGATGGCGCGCGCGCGGACGCGGGCGGCCGCGGCGGCCCCGCGAAGGTAGCGTTGCGCCCGTGGCCGACACCGTCGACAACGCACGCGCGACCCCCGACCAGGCTCAGCCCTGGGCCGAGCTGGGTCTCAAGACCGACGAGTACGACCGGATCCGGGCGATTCTCGGCCGCCGGCCGACCTCCTCGGAGCTGGCCATGTACTCGGTCATGTGGTCCGAACACTGCTCGTACAAGTCCTCCAAGGTGCACCTGCGGCGCTTCGGCGAGCTCAGCCCGGAAACCCCGATCGGCAAGCTGTTGGCCGGCATCGGCGAGAACGCGGGCGTGGTGGACATCGGTGAGGGCTACGCGGTCACCTTCAAGATCGAGTCGCACAACCACCCCAGCTTCGTCGAGCCGCACCAGGGCGCGGCCACCGGCGTGGGCGGCATCGTCCGCGACATCCTGGCCATGGGCGCCCGCCCGATCGGGGTGATGGACCCGCTCCGCTTCGGGCCGCTGGACGAGCCGGACACCGCGCGGGTGATGCCGGGCATCGTGGCCGGGGTGGGCGGCTACGGCAACTGCCTCGGCCTGCCCAACATCGGCGGCGAGGTGGTGTTCGACCGCACCTACCTGGGCAACCCCCTGGTCAACGCGCTCTGCGTCGGCGTGCTGCGGCACGAGGACCTGCACCTGGCCAAGGCGACCGGGGTGGGCAACAAGGTGATCCTCTACGGCGCCGCGACCGGTGGCGACGGGATCGGCGGGGTCAGCGTGCTGGCCTCGGAGACGTTCAGCTCCGGCGGGCCGACGAAGCGGCCGAGCGTGCAGGTCGGCGACCCCTTCATGGAGAAGCTGCTGATCGAGTGCACCCTGGAGATCTTCGCCGCCCGCCTGGTCTCGGGCATCCAGGACCTCGGCGGTGCCGGGTTGTCCTGCGCCACCTCCGAGCTGGCCAGCGCCGGCGACGGCGGCATGCACGTCAACCTCGACCGGGTGCCGTTGCGCGATTCGACGCTCAGCCCGGAAGAGATCTTGATGAGCGAGTCGCAGGAACGGATGATGGCCGTCGTCGAGCCCCAGCACGTCGAGGCGTTCCTGGAGATCTGCCGCCGCTGGGACGTGTCGGCGGTGGTGGTCGGCGAGGTGACCTCGGGTGACCGGTTGCTGATCGACTGGCACGGCGAGACGGTGGTCGACGTGCCGCCGCGCACGGTCGCGCACGAGGGCCCGGTCTACGAGCGCCCGTACGCGCGGCCGTCCTGGCAGGACGAGGTGCAGGCGGCCGGGGTGGAGGGACTGGCCCGGCCGGGGTCGGGCGCCGAGCTCGCGGACACCCTGCTGCGGATGGTCGCCTCGCCGAACCTGTGCGACAAGTCCTGGGTCACCGACCAGTACGACCGCTACGTGCGCGGCAACTCGGTGCTCGCGCAGCCCGAGGACGCCGGCATGCTGCGGATCGACGAGAACACCAACCTGGGCGTGGCGCTGGCCACCGACTGCAACGGTCGGTTCGCGCTGCTCGACCCGTACGCGGGCGCCCAACTCGCCCTGGCCGAGGCGTACCGCAATGTCGCGACCTCGGGTGCGCAGCCGCTGGCCATCACCGACTGCCTGAACTTCGGCTCACCGGAGGACCCGGCCATCATGTGGCAGTTCAGCGAGGCGGTCGCCGGCCTGGTGGACGGCTGCCGGGCGCTCGGCACCCCGGTGACCGGCGGCAACGTGAGCTTCTACAACCAGACCGGCGACGTGCCGATCCTGCCGACGCCGGTGGTCGGGGTGCTGGGCGTGATCGAGGACGTGACCCGGCGGACGCCGGTGGGCTTCGGCGGTGCGGGGCACGAGGTCTTCCTGACCGGGGAGACCCGGGACGAGTTGGCCGGCTCGGCGTGGGCGGGGGTGGTGCACGACCACCTCGGCGGCCGGCCGCCGGTGGTGGACTTCGCGCACGAGCAGCGGCTGGCCGAACTGCTGGTCCGGGCCAGCCGGCAGGGCCTGCTGGCCAGCGCCCACGACCTGTCCGACGGCGGGCTGGCCCAGACGCTGGTCGAGTCGTCGCTGCGCCACGGGTTCGGCGTGCGGGTGGAGCTTCCTGCCGATGCCGACCCCTTCGTCTGGCTGTTCTCCGAGAGCACCGGGCGGGTGCTCGTCTCGGTGAAGCCGGGAACCGCCGATGCCCTGGCTGCGCTGTGCGCCGAGCACGACGTGCCGCTCACGCGACTGGGTGAGGTGAGCCCGGCCGAGGACGCGGAGGTGGAGGTGGCGGGTCAGTTCAGCCTGCCTCTGGACCAGATCCGGGAGGCGTGGCAGGCCACGCTGCCGGCGGCGATGGCCGGCCACTAGTGCCGATCACTGCCGCTGCTCTCGCCGATGCCGTACGGGCCGAAGTTCCTGGCGTCCTGGAGGATCTGAAGGACCTGGTGGCGATCGAGTCGGTCAGCGCCGACCCGGCCCGCGCCGGGGAGGTGGAGCGCAGCGCGGCCGCTGCCGTGGCCCTGCTCACCGACCTCGGCTGCCCTGACGCGCGCGTCGTCCGGGCCGGGGCGGGCGCTCCCGCCGTGCTCGCGCGGTTCCCGGCGCCGGAGGGGATGCCCACGGTCTGCCTCTACGCCCACCACGACGTACAACCGGAGGGCGACCCGGCGCGGTGGTCGACGCCTCCGTTCACGGCGACCCCGCGGGACGGGCGGCTGTACGGTCGCGGCACCTCCGACGACAAGGGCGGTTTCGCCGTGCACCTGGCGGCGCTGCGGGCGTTCGGCGGGCGTCCGCCGGTCGGGGTCACCCTGTTCATCGAGGGCGAGGAGGAAGTCGGTTCGGCCTCGCTGGCGCAGCTGCTGGCCGAGCATCGGGCCGAGTTGGCGGCCGACGTCTTCGTCATCACCGACTCCACCAACTGGACCGTCGGCGTACCGGCCTTCACCACCTCCCTGCGCGGGCTCGCCGACTGCGTGGTCGAGGTGCGCACCCTGGACCACGGCGTGCACTCGGGCGCCTTCGGCGGCGTGGTCCCCGACGCGCTGACCGCCCTCTGCCGCCTGCTGGCGACCCTGCACGACGAGCGCGGCAATGTCGCCATCGCCGGGTTGGCCAGTGCCCCGGCGCCGGACCTGGACTATCCCGAGGACCGGCTGCGTGCGGAGTCGGGGATCCTCGACGGGGTTGGCGTGGATCGGCGACGGGTCGGTGGCGGAGCGGATGTGGGCCAAGCCGGCGCTGTCGGTCATCGCCCTGGACACGACGCCGGTCGCCCAGGCGTCCAACACGCTCCTCCCCAGCGCCCGGGCCAAGATCAGCCTGCGGGTCGCCCCCGGGGACGACGCCCGGGCCGCGCTCGGCAAGCTCACCCGGCACCTGGAGGAGCGTGCGCCGTGGGGCGCACAGGTCAGCGTGAGCGCCGGCGAGACGGGTGAGCCGTCGGTCGTCGACTTCGAGGGGCCGTACGCCGAGGCGGCCCGGGCGGCGTTCGCCAGTGCCTGGGGGGTCGAGCCGGTGTTCGTCGGCCAGGGCGGCTCGATCCCGATGGTGGCCGCCTTCCGCTCGGCCTTTCCGGGCGCCACCGTGCTGGTGACCGCGGTCGGCGACCCCGACTCCCGTGCGCACGGGGTCGACGAGTCGTTGCACCTGGAGGACTTCGCCGCGGCGTGCGTGGCCGAGACCCTGATGCTGGACGCATTCAGTCGTCTGCCTGCGTCGACTCTCGGCACCGGGTGGGCGTGACCGAGATCATGCCCGTGAGAATCGCGTTGGCCGGAATCGGTGGCGAAGAATGGAAGGTGCAGTGAATTGCCTCGCCTGAGGCAGGTCGCTGCCGGCAATGGCGCCTCCAGACACCACTCGTCGGAGGAAAGAAATGAATCCCACCCTCACCCATGTGCGCGAGTCCCTCGGGGCTCGTCGTACCGCTCGTCGACAGCGGGCTCAGTTGGCTCGCGAACTCGGCGCCTACAGCACCGAATCCGAACGTCAGGACTTGTCGGCCATGCTCGACCGGCATCCGGACGAGGAAACCCGTCACCTGCGCGGCCTCCTGGCCGACACCGCCGCCTGACCCCGCCGGCCGCCCACCGGGTTCGCCCGGTGGGTGGCTCCGGTACTCCCCGGTGTATCTGCCGAGTCAGCGCCGCCTCCTCGCTGTTCTAGACCGGCGCTCGCCGCGACCGCGGCGGCCCGCTCCCAGGAGTATCCGATGATCGGCGTCCTGCTCGCTCTGCTGCTCGTGACCGCCCTTGTCGTGGGCTACTACTTCCTGGTCTGGCTCGATCCTGGCCAGGACCAGCCCGGCTGCCGCCGCGGTACGGAGCGCTCGGATCGCCGCTATCGTGCGCCGGGAGGCGTGCGGGCCTCGATCGGGAGTACGAGAAGCTGCTGAGGCCTGACCTCCAGCCACCTCCAGGCCTGACCTGCTCAGCGCCTGACCTGCTCCTGGGCCCGACGGTCTCAGCTCAGCTCGTCGAAGGTGACTCCGAGCTGGCGGCGGATCTCGTCGATGATGGCCAGGGTCGCCACCGAGTCGCCCACCGGGCGGACCGGCGTGCTCTGCTCGCCGGCCACGATCCGCCGGGCGGCCTCCGCCGCCTGGTAGGCCAGCCCGTCGTACCCGGACTCCGGTTCGACGTAGTCGAGCCGCTGCGCTCCGCCGGCGGAGCGCAGGCTGAACGGGCCCGGCCGGAAGTAGACGCGCGGAAGGGTCAGGGTGGCCGCGCCGCCGGCAAAGACGGCCTGGATCGGCGTGTCGGCCAGGATGGTGGTGTTGACCACCGCGTGAGACCCACCCGCGAAGGTCAGCAGTGCCGAGGTCTGTCCGTTGACCCCGGTCGGGGCCGGGGTCCCGCGGGCGAGGATCTCCTCCGGAGTGCCGAGCACCCGCTCGACCATCGTCACGGCGTAGGTGCCGAGGTCCAGCAGCGGTCCGCCGGCCAGTTCGGGCCGCATGATCCGGTGGTCGGCCGCGAACCATTCGCCGTGGTCGACCAGGACGGTGTGGACGGTGCCGAGAAGTCCGTCGTCGAGCACCTGGCGGATCGACATCGAATTTCGGCAGGTACAGGGTCCACATCGCCTCGGCGCAGAACAGCCCGGCTGGACGTGGCCAGCGCGTCCAGCTGGCGGGCCTGGCCGGCGTCGAGGGCGATCGGCTTCTCGATGAGGACGTGTTTGCCCGCTTCGAGTGCGAGTCTGCCGTGCGGCAGGTGTGCGTTGTGGGGCGTCGCCACGTAGACGACGTCCACGGTGGGGTCGGCGACGAGGGCCTCGTACGACCCGTGCGCGCGGGGGATGCCGAGGCGGGCGGCGAACCGGTCGGCGGCCTCTGTCGTACGCGAACCGACGGCCACGACCTGCTGGGCGGTGAGCCGGTGCAGGGCGTCGACGAAACGCTCGGCGATCCATCCGGTTCCGATCACTCCCCAGCGAAGGGAAGGGGCCGTGCGGGGGTCCGGGACGCGAGATCTCGGTAGCGCGCTCGGCAGGCTCGGAGGTCGGTTCACGCGGCGCTCAGATCGGGGGTCGGGGTGATGGCTGGGGTGGGCTGGAACGGGGGTGCCGGGACGGGCGGCATCAGCGGACGAGGACCTGGAGTTCGCCGACGGGCAGCTGGGTGGTGGCGGTCTGGTAGAGCGGGATCGTGCCGCGGGTGGCGTTGATGGTCCAGTCGATGGCCCAGACCGCGTGTGCGGTGATGGTGTAGTCGCCGTCGGGCAGGGAGGGCTGCTGGTAGGTGTAGCCGCAGGTGGGGGACTTGGCGGCGGGGGTGATGCCGCGGTGCCAGCGGCGGGTGAGGTCGGTGCAGCTGACGCGGTGGCCGTCGCCCATGTCGAAGACGACCCGTTCCAGGCGTGCGTCGAGTGAGACGGCGACGTTGTAGACGGAGTCGGCCACGGGTGGGGGATCGAGGGTGCCTTCGGCCCACAGCCACATCGGGTAGCCGACGGCGGCCATCTTCCATTCGTTGATGGTGGGCGGGGGGCCGATCATCGGCCGGGGCGGGCTGAGGGTGAGTTCGGCGACGGCCATGTAGGCGAGGTCTTCGGCGGTCACGCCGGCGGGTGGGGTGTCGGCGGGTTCGCCGGCGATGCGCAGGTTGAGCCCGGTGGGCAGGTTCTGGCTGAACTGGTTGCAGGTCGGGATGCCGCGATTGTCCACGCACCCGGCCACGCCGGCGTTGTGGGCGCGTACCCGGGCCACCGCCGCCCGCCACTCCTTCATCCGCCGCTCATACTCCGCCTTGGGCACGTAGGTGTACGTGGACTTTGCGCCGCGCACTGGCTCGACTGCCGCCTACTCGGGCCGCGCTCTCTGTCCCGCTGTTTCCGTGCCATGCCCGAGCCCGTGCGCCGTTGGAGTCCCTGTCAGTGATCCTGCCGCTCGGCCGTCGCGGTAGCTGCCGGCACTTAGCATCAGGCAGCGCCGCCGACGATGGCCGCCACGGATGCAGCCGTGCCTGGTCATGTGCATGACGTCGACCTTCCTTCCGGTCGCCAGACCACAGCTTCCACGCACCGTCGATCTTGCGCACCTCGATCTCGCTGCACTCGGATCTCGCCCGGGCCCGATGCTCTTGCCGCTCCTGTCCAGTGCCTTCACCGCGCGGTCGTCCTCACAGACCTTGAGAGTGAGCGTGGTCGTCTTGTAGCCGCCGGGCCGGACGTACAGGATCGTCTCTCTGCCCTCTCGTCGTATCCCCGAGGCCCTTGTACGCCTGGATGACCTCCACGAATTCCTTGAGGTAGGGCCCACCGGCGGTTTGCTTCATCAGCGGCGTCGCCTCCTTCGCGCCGCCCGCGCGCAGCACTCGGCCGAGCTCGGCCCGGAACGTGCGATAGGACTTCTCGGCTGCCTCGTAGGCGAGTCGCTGTTCGCGCTCCGCCGCAGTTTCCGGTGGTGTTTCGACGACGGTCGGGGTGAGTGTCGGCGTCGGGCCAGGGGTGGGTTGCCCGGTGCAGGCGCCGAGGGCGAGAGCGCAGGCGGCAGCGGTCAGACAGGACAGCATGCGGCCGGACCAGCGCATTCCTTCGACCCCCTCGAGACGATGCGGTCCGAGTGTTCCACGCCGGCGGGCGCTGATGAAGTCGTCTGAGGATGCGGACAACACCTTCGTCGCACCGGACAACACCGTCCGCTGGATGCGAGATCGTACGAGCGGCACACCCTTGCGCAACCTCACCGGCAGTGCGACGATCCGAAGAGTCTCAGGCGAAGGAACGGTTCATGCTCCGACGATCCTCGATTCTTGTCTCGGCCTTGGCGACCCTGGTCACCCTGGTGCTGGTGGCGCCACCCGCCGAGGCCGCGCGGAAGGCCCCGCCCAAGGATGCGATCGCCGTCGGCTGGGGTGGTGCGGTGTCCTCGGTGGACCCGTACGCGACCGAGATCGGTCTGACGGTGTTGAGGCGCGGCGGCAATGCCGTCGATGCCGCCGTCGCCACCGCGGCCGCCCTCGGGGTGACCGAGCCGTACAGCGCCGGGATCGGCGGCGGCGGCTTCTTCGTCTACTACGACGCCCGCTCCGGCAAGGTCCGCACCATCGACGGGCGGGAAACCGCGCCGGCGCTGATGCGGGAGGACTCCTTCGTCGAGAACGGCCAGCCGATCCCGTTCGCCGAAGCCGTCACCAGTGGGCTTTCCGTCGGCGTCCCGGGAACGCCCGCCACCTGGGAGTTGGCGCTGGATCGCTGGGGGTCGATCGACCTCAAGCGAGCTCTGAAGCCGGCGGCCCAGCTCGCGCACCGCGGATTCGTGGTCGACGAGACCTTCCGGGAGCAGACGGCGGCCAACGCCGCCCGCTTCGCCGCGTTCACCAGCACCCGGGAGCTGTTCCTTCCCGGCGGCGAGCCACCCGCGGTGGGTGCCGTCCTGCGCAACCGCGACCTGGCTCGCACCTACACCGAGTTGGGCAAGCGGGGAACGCAGTACCTCTACCAGGGCCGCCTCGGCGAGGATGTCGTCTCGACGGTGATGCATCCACCGGTCACCCCGGACTCGACGCTGACCGTACGGCCGGGCCTGATGCGTCAGTCGGACCTGCGGCGCTACCGCGCCCTGCCCAAGGCGCCCACGCTGGTCGACTACCGCGGCTTGACCGTGGCCGGGATGGCGCCTCCGTCCTCCGGCGGCTCGACGGTCGGTGAAGCCCTGAACATCCTCGAAGGCAGCGACCTCGCCACTCTGGACCGGCCCGAGGCCCTGCACCGCTACCTCGAAGCGACGGCTCTGGCCTTTGCCGACCGCAATCGCTACGTCGGCGACCCCGCCTTCGTCGATGTGCCCTTGAAGGAGCTGCTCGCGCAGGGGTTCGCCGACGAACGTGCCTGCCTGATCGGACCTGCGGCGGCAGCCAAGCCGGTGGCCCCCGGTTCGCCCGACGGCTCGTACGCGCCCTGCGCGGCGGCGCTGGTCGGCGCCGACGCCGGTGACCGCGAAGGGCCGTCGACCACCCACCTCACGACCTGGGACCGGTGGGGGAACGTCGTCGCCTACACGCTCACGATCGAGCAGACCGGCGGATCGGGCATCGTCGTGCCGAACCGTGGGTTCCTGCTGAACAACGAGTTGACCGACTTCAACTTCGCCCCCACCCAGGGACCCGGCGTTGCCGACCCGAACCTGCCGGCGCCGGGCAAGCGGCCGCGTTCGTCGATGAGCCCGACCATCGTGCTCCACGACGGCGTCCCCAAGCTGGCGGTCGGCTCGCCGGGTGGCTCGATGATCATCACCACCGTGACCCAGACCATGCTCAACCGGCTCGATCTCGGGATGTCGCTGCTCGACGCGGTCGCCGCTCCCCGGGCGTCGCAGCGCAACACCGCGGCCGTTTCCGCCGAGCCCGCGTTCATCACCGCCTGGGGGCCGGCGCTGACCGCGCGCGGTCACACGTTCACCAGCGTGGCCGAGATCGGCGCCGTCACCGCGATCGAGCGGAGAGCCGACGGTCGGCTGGTCGCGGTCGCGGAGCCGGTACGGCGTGGCGGCGGTGACGCCGGGGTGGTCGGCTCGCGGCGCTGACGAGCCGCCTCACCGACCCGCCGCACGCGCAGGTCAGTGCGACGCTGAGCGCTACCGGCGGCGTGCCGTCAGCGTTCGGTCGTCGTCGACGCTGCTCTGCGTGCGGTTCTTGCGGGAGAGCTTCCGCCAGACCCAGCTGGCCGGGATGTGCTGGTCGAACACGACGTACGCCGCAGTCGAGTCGACCACCATGGTGCTCTCCAGTTCGCGTCGCTGTGAGCCCTCTCCGGCGAACAGCAGCTCGTCGTCGCGAGCCAGGACCGTCGAGCCAGGAGGGGTGAGGACGGCCTCGCCGCCGCGCAACAGCAGCAGCGGCACCACGCGCAGTTGTCGGCTCCGATCCTCCGGACTCCGCAGCAGGTCAGCCAGAACGATCGCGCCCTCCGCCAGCCAACCGCCGAGGGCGGGCGCCTGCTCGGCGTCGAGCTTGACCTTCCACAGCGCCGGCAGCTCGCGGCCGCAGTTGTCCCGCAGACGCGCAATGAGGTCGTCTGCCCACTGGTTGCCGTGCGCGGGCATGTCCTGGATGAAGCGCCACAGCAACGGCGTACTGATCTGGGCGTAGACCTCGTGCGCGACCACCTCGGTCGGCACCAGGAGGGCGTCCACCCGCATGGCGGTGAAGAGTGCCTCGCTGGTCGGCCTGTTCTGTCGCGCCGCGAGGAAGAGCTTCGGATTCAGCCGGCGTGCCGTGGCCAGCATCGACAGGTTGGTGGTGTCGTTGTCCGTGCCGGCCACCAGCCCGACGGCGTTGGCGAGGTCGGCCCGGGCCAGCACCGCCGGTTCCGAGGCGTCCCCGACGATGACTCCCGCTTCCGGCCGGCCTGGCTCGACGGGCTCGATGACGGTGACCTCCAGGCCCCCCGCACGCAGGTCCGCGGTGACTTCGCGACCGAATCGGCCGTATCCGCACATCACCCACCGTCCGTCGGTGGGGGGATCGCCGCGCTCGGGCAGGACCGCCCCCGGACCGGCCTCGAGCCAGGTGAGCAGCTGGTAGGACGCCGGGGCGTTCAGTGCGAGGCGAAGATGCTCGCCGAACCGGTCGAACGGGTTGACGACCGTCGGGGTGCGGAACGCGTGGATCCGCTCGGCGATCGTCGCCGAGATCGTCCGCGTGATGACGGGGAGGTCCGGACGGAGCAACGCGGCCGTCATCGTGACGGCGAGGTTGGTCTCGTCGTCGTTGGTCAGCGCCAGTACGCCGGTGCAGCACGGATGATCGAGACCGGCTGCGCTCAGGTGGTGGGGGTTGGCGGCGTCGGCGGCCAGGCCGGGGATGTCGGCGTGGTAGGACCCCAGGTCGAGGGTGTCGATCCGGTCCGACGACTCGTCGATGACCACGATCTGTTGCCCCAGCTTGTCGAAGGCCTGCGCGAGCAGCTCGCCGGCCCGGCCGTAGCCGGCCAACAGCAGGAAGGGCTCGCGCAGCCGAGCCACCTTGCTGCTGAATCGCCGGAAGGCCAGCGCCTGTCGAAACGACCGGTCCTGCAGCAAGGCCAGCATCGAGCCGATCGCGTACGCCCACCCGACCACGGACAGGTAGATGGAGAAGGTGACCCAGAGCCGCTGCGCGGGGGTGAACGGCCACGGCAGCTCACCGAAGCCGATGGTGGTCGCGGTGAAGCTCATGAAGTAGAACGACTCGAAGAGGCTGACGTACGCGCGCCGGCCCTCGGGATCGACACCGGGGATCAGCGTCAGGCCGATGACGCTGACGAAGAAGATCACGATGAGGGTGATCAGCGGCGCACGCAGCCTGCGCATGACCAGGAAGATGGTCGCGGACGTCTGAGCCCGCGACTCGACCCCGATCTGCGCCGGCACGCGGCCAGCCGGCTCGCGCCGGCCGAACAGCTGAGCCCACAGGACCAGCAGCGCGTTGCTCATCCGCGCACCCGGGTCATCCGCGGTGGTAGGTGATCGTCTCGGTCACCAACAGGACGACCGAGACCAGGTTGGCCAGCAGTGCGCCTCCGGACAGCGAGATCACGCTGGCCGTGTGCACCGCCGTCATGCCATCTGCGGAGATCTCGACGGCCCAGACCCACACCACCCCGGCCGCGATGAGCTGCAGGTCGGCCACCAGGCTGGTGGCCAGGTGCACCGCACCGATCTGGGTGCGATCGCCGAACTTGAGCACCGTGGCGATCAGGCTGACGGCGAGGGCGGCGAACAGCTCGTAGATGTTGTGCAGATCCGGATCGGCGATGTCGCCGATGAAGAATCCGAAGTTCAGCGTCGCCGCCAGCAGCACGAAGAAGCCGAAGATGACCTTCTCGAGATTCATGCTCCTCCTAGATCAACAACTCTTTCACGAGGCTGCAGCAGCAACCGTGGGGTTGGGGCACGTTTTTCGGCCGGAGAACTGCACCAAGTCCACAGTTGTGCACCTGGGCGGCGGGTCTCAGGCCCGGTGGGTCGGTGGCTCGGGCGGCGTCTCCAGGAACTGCTGGTGCTCGGCCGGCAGCAGGTCCCGGAACCGCGCGTACAGCTCCTGCCGCACCTGCTCGGAGAGGTCGCCGAAACAGCGCAGCCGGGTGAGTCCGCCGTCGGGGTAGACGTCGAGCCGCAGGTGGGTGGCGGACCGGCGGGTGCCGACCAGGAAGCGGTGCCGGGTGTCGACCTGCACCGGCGTCCGCGGCACCACGTCCCACCAGGCCGCGGGATCGTCGAGGTCCCCCGAGGCGGTGTCTGCGACGCTGACCCGCACCTGCCCGGGCGCGTTGCCGATGAAGTAGGAGGTGTCCACCTCGATCATCGTCGGCTCCCCCCGCGCACCCAGGGCGAACACCGCCCAGTCGTTGCCGGGGCCGCGGCGCCGCGCGTTCTCCCAGCCCTCGCCCATGATCCGGGCCCGCCCGCCCAGGATCAGGTTGACCGGTGAGGAGTAGAACGCGTCGGAGGTGTCCACCAGCCGCCCGCCGTTCTCCTGGGCCAGCAGGTCGACGGTCGTGGTCAGGAAGCGCGGATCGGGCACCACCTCGCCGTGCACCCGGAAGCGCGCCACCCCGCCGTCGGGATAGATGGTCAGCCGGACGTGGGTCCAGCGCAACGGATTGTCGATCGCGTAGTAGTTCTCCGTGTCGCCGCGGCACGGCGCCTTGTCGACCACCGTGATCCAGGGAACGCGCTCCAGCACCGCGGGCTCCGGATACCCCTCGACCGAGGTTGCCTCCACCGAGATGTGGGGAGGGAAGTTTCCCTTGAAGTAGGCGGTGTCCACGACCACGCCGTGCAGGATGCCGGGCACGCCGAGCCGTACGACGGCCCAGTCCGAGCCGGGCTCGCGGCGCCGCCGGGTCTCCCAGCCGTCGTAGACCTTCCCGGTGTGGCCGAAGTCCTCCACCGCGTGCACCGCGGCCTTGGGCATGATCAGGTTCTGGCGGGGGGCGAAGAGCTCGTCGTTGGCGCTGACCACGCTGCCGGCGAGGTCGCGGGAGGCCAGGTCGGGGTAGGCGGTGAAGGCGACGATGTCAGCGCCCCCCAGCCAGGAGGCGGCCCCGCGCCGGACCCGCCAGGTCGATCCGCTCGCCGCGCAGGTACGTGGCGCGGACGAGGCCGTCGAGCGTGCGCCCGTCGTACGGGGTGACCGGGTTGCGGTGCCGCAGAGCCGCCGCGTCCACCGTCCACGACTCCTCGGGGGCGAACACCGCCAGATCCGCCGCACAGCCGACGGCGATCCGGCCCTTCCCGGGCAACCGGACGAGCTCGGCCGGGCGCGCGGCCATCCAGCCGACCACGTGGTCGAGGTCGAAACCGCGCCGGCGCGCCTCGGTCCAGATCAGGGACAGCCCGAGCTGCAGGGAGGAGATGCCGCCCCAGGCGGCACCGAAGTCGCCCTCGTCGAGCAGCTTGAGGTCCACCGTCGACGGCGAATGGTCCGAGACCACCAGGTCGATCACCCCGTCCGCCCAGCGCCTGCCAGAGCAGGTCGCGGTTCGCGGACTCCCGTACCGGCGGGCAGCACTTGAACTGCGTCTGCCCGTCGGCGATGTCCTCCGCCGCCAGGGTCAGGTAGTGCGGGCAGGTCTCCACCGTGAGCCGTACGCCGTCCGCCCGGGCCGCGATGATCGCCGGCAGGGCCTCCGCGCTGGACAGGTGCACGATGTGGGTCCGGCAGCCGGTCTGTTTCGCGGCGCCGATCACCGTCTCGATCGCGGTCGTTTCCGCGGCCGGCGGCCGCGACTCCAGGAACTCCTGGTAGTGCACCGTGTGCGCCTGCGCGTGCCGGGCGATCACCTGCGGATCCTCCGCGTGCACGATCAGCAGCCCGTCGAAGGCCGCGATCTCGGTCATCGCGGCCAGGAGTTGGTCGGCCGACAGCGGAGGGAACTCCGGTACGCCGGAGTCGAGCAGGAAGCACTTGAAGCCGACGACGCCCGCCTCGGCCAGCTCGGCCAGGTGGCCGAGGCTCTCCGGTACGGCGCCGCCCCAGAAGCCGACGTCGACCGCACACCGGCCCTCGGCGGCCGCCCGCTTGGTGGCCAGCGCCTCGACACTGGTGGTCGCCGGGATGGAGTTGAGCGGCATGTCGAGGATCGTGGTCACCCCACCCGCGGCGGCCGCGGCGGTGGCCGAGGAGAAGCCCTCCCACTCCGTACGCCCCGGTTCGTTGACGTGCACGTGGCTGTCCACCAGACCGGGAATGAGGATCTCGTCGTCGGCCAGACCGAGAACCTCGGCACCGTCGTGGCCGGCCCAGTCGAAGGCCTCCAGAGCCTGGACCCGCCCGTCGGAGATCAGCACCGACTGAGGCGCCACGCCGGCCTCGGTCAGGACCCAGCCCCGGATGATCAACTCGCGCGCCATGCCGCCCATTCTTTCCCGGTCGTCCGTGCCGGGCGCGCGCGGGTCCCCGTCACGCGAACTTCCGACCAATGGAATCAATCTTCTGTTCTGCGGAAGTCGACCGGCAGCGCAGCCAACCGGGCAGGACCGCCCGGTCGATCACCCACTGTTGATCAATGGGACCGACCCTTGTTGTCCGCGAGCGGCGGGTGAAAGTATCAGGCCCGTGACCGAGGCCCATGCTCAGACCATCGCGTATCCGGCGCCCGGAGCGCGGCACAGTCGCAGGGGCGTGGACATCATTCCCCCGCACGTGATCGTGCTCTTCGGCGCGACGGGCGACCTGTCGCGGCGCAAGCTCATCCCCGGCCTGGCACACCTGGCGCTGTCCGCGCTGGCGCCGGACATCCAGGTGATCGGCACCTCGCTGGAGGACTACACCGAGGAGTCGTTCCGCACGTTCGCCCAGCAGGCGGTGAACGAGTTCAGCCACCACCCCCTGACCAAGGACCAGTGGCACTCCTTCGCCGAGCGGCTCACCTACGTGCCGCAGTCGGCCGGGGCGGCCGGGCTGAAGGAGGCGGTGCGGATCGCGGAGGAGAAGCTCGGCGGACCGGTGGGCCGGCTGCACTACATGAGCGTTCCTCCCGCCGCAGCGCCGGCGGTGATCAACACCCTGCGCGAGGCCGACCTGGTCGAGCGTTCGCGAGTGGTGATGGAGAAGCCGTTCGGCACCGACCTGCAGAGCGCGATCCAGCTCAACGACAAGGTGCACGAGACGTTCCGCGAGCGGCAGATCTTCCGGATCGACCACTTCCTGGGCAAGGAGGCGGCGCAGAACATCCTGGCCTTCCGTTTCGCCAACGGGCTCTTCGAGCCCATCTGGAACCGGAACTTCATCGATCACATCCAGATCGACATCCCCGAGACCCTGGGCCTGGACCGGCGAGCGAACTTCTACGAGGTGACCGGCGCCTACAAGGACATGGTGGTCACCCACCTCTTCCAGGTGCTCGCGTTCGTGGCGATGGAACCGCCCACCGCACTGGAACCGCGGGCCATCAGCGAGGAGAAGAACAAGGTCTTCCGGTCGATGCTGCCGATCGACCCGAACGACGTCGTACGGGGTCAGTACAGCGGCTACCGGGACGAGGAAGGGGTCGCCCGGGACTCCGACACCGAGACCTTCATCGCGCTCAAATGCGGTATCGACAACTGGCGATGGGCCGGAGTACCTTTCTACTGCCGGACCGGCAAGCGGATGGCTGAGGGCCAGCGGATCATCTCGATCGCGTTCAAAGAGGCGCCGAAGAGCATGTTCCCGGCTGGATCGGGGGTCGGCTCGTCCGGTCCGGACCATCTCACTTTTGATCTTGCCGATGAGTCCAAGGTGTCGCTGTCCTTCTACGGCAAGCGACCCGGGCCGGGCATGAAGCTGGACAAGCTGAGCATGCAGTTCTCGACCCAGGAGACCGACCGGGTCGGTGACATCCTCGAGGCGTACGAGCGGCTCATCATGGACGCCATGCGGGACGACCACACGCTGTTCACCACCGCTGAGGGCATCGAGAGCCTGTGGGACCGCTCGGAGGATCTGCTGCGCAACCCACCCCCGGTCAAGCCGTACGCGCCGGGGTCGTGGGGGCCGAACGCCATCCACCAACTGATCGCTCCGCACGCCTGGCGACTGCCGTTCGAGCGGGCCTGGCGGATCAAGAAGTAGGCGCTCCGCGGCGGATCAGCCGGTCCTGCCGGGCCTTCTGGATGCCGAGGGTGGCCGTGCCGCCGACGACGATGGCGAGCAGGTTGATCAGCAGTTGCAGGCCGGAGCCCCGGGCCTCCTCGCCCACCCCGTAGGCCAGGGCGACGGCGGCGTTCGCCGCGGCCGGGATGGTCGTCACCGAGATCAGCACCCCGACCAGGGCACCGGACTTCGCCGAGGTGAGGGACAGCATGCCGGCGATCCCGGCGAGGAACCCGATGATCCACGACAGCGCGTCCGGCTGCCAGATGAAGCTGGTCAGCGGCCGTTCGGCGACCAGCATCGACTCGGTGAACAGCCCCGCCGCGGTCAGCACCAGGGTGAAGCCGACCGATGCGGCGATCCCCACCGCGAAGCCGAGCAGCAGGGTGCCCAGCGCGTTGGCGGCCTGCCGCGGCCGGCGGCTGACGAGGCCGACGCACAGCGCGACCAGGGGTCCGAACTCCGGGCCGACGACCATGGCGCCGATGATCAGGATGGGCTGGTCGAGCAGGACGCCGACGCTCGCGATCAGTCCGGCGACCACCATGAAGGCCAGGTAGGTCACCGACAGCTCGGTCTCCTCGCCCGCGCTCTGCTGGAGCTTCTCCCAGACCAGGGCGTCCGCGGGGCCACCGGGAGCATCCCGCTCGGCCTGCTCGGCCGAGCGGGACAGGGTGATGTCCAACTCCTCCACGACGATGGCCCCGCGATCCTCCAGGCCGCGGTCGCGGAGCGCCTCGATCACCGCGGTCGCGCCCTCCCGGGCGACGTCGCAGCTGATCACGTCCCCGGCGGGCTTGCGGGCCGCACCGACGGTGACGCACAGGTGGGTGACGGCGGGGCTGGTCTCCAGCAGGTCCAGCGTGGCGTCGGTGAGATCGGGCGGGGCGATCACGCGTACGTGCAGCATGGGGCCAGCCTGTCAGCCCCGACAGACCCGTCTCAGCGACCCGCTCGGGCCAGGAGTCGCTTGCTCGCCCGGTCGACCTCGTGGGCCAGTCCGTCGGTGTCGACGCTCAGCAGGCGGTCGGCCTCGACCACGGGGACCCCGTTCACCAGCAGCAGGTGCAGTGGCGGTCGCGCGCCGAGCACCAGCGCCGCGACCGGGTCGGCCACATCGACGTGGGCCAGGGTGTCCAGCCGCCACACGGCCAGGTCGGCCAGCTTGCCCACCTCCAGTGAGCCGATCTCGTCCTGTCGGCCGAGAACCCGGGCCCCGCCCATCGTGGCCATGTCGACCGCGTCCCGGACGGTGAGGGCCTGCGGGCCGCCCTTGGCGCGGGCGAAGAGCACCGCGTGCCGCACCTCCTCCCACAGCGAGCAGTACTCGTTGGACGCCGCTCCGTCCACCCCGAGCCCGACGGCGATGCCCGCGTCGCGCATGTCCCGCACCCGGGCGATGCCCGACCCGAGCCGGGCGTTGGAGGACGGGCAGTGGGCGGCGCTGGTGCCGGTCGCGGCCATCTTGGCGATCGAGGCGTCGTCCAGCCAGACGGCATGCGCGTACCAGACGTCGGGCCCGAGCCAGCCGAGGCTCTCCATGTACTCCACCGGGGTGGCGTTGAAGTGCTCGCGGCAGTAGTCCTGCTCGTCGAGGGTCTCGCACAGGTGGGTGTGCAGCCGTACGCCGTGGCGGCGAGCCAGCTCGGCGGAGGCCTGGAGCAGCTCCCCGGTGACCGAGAACGGCGAGCAGGGGGCCAGCGCGATCCGCAGCATCGAGTCGAAACCCGGGTCGTGGTAGGCGCTGATGGCGGCCTCGGACGCGGCCAGGATCGTGTCGATGTCCTCGACCACGTGGTCCGGCGGCAGGCCGCCGCGGCTCTGCCCCAGATCCATCGAGCCGCGGGTGGGGTGGAAGCGCAGGCCGACCGTTCGCGCTGCCTCGATCACGGCGGCGAGCAGGTCCTCGCCCGGGGCTGCGGCCCGGTGGGGATCGACGCCCCCGACACGATCCGAGCCTGCCGCACCGGCGTGCGGGAACACGTAGTGGTGGTCGGTCGAGGTGGTGCAGCCGGTCAGGGCCAGGGTCGCCAGCGCGCCGGTCGCCGCGGTGCGGGTGATGTCGGCGTCCAGTCGGCCCCAGATCGGGTAGAGCGTGCTCAGCCACTCGAACAGGGTGCCGTCGACGGCGAAGCCCCTGGTCACCCACTGGTAGAGGTGGTGGTGGGTGTTCACGAAGCCGGGCGTGACCAGGCAACCGGTGCCGTCCACCCGCCGACCCGAGTGGCCGTCCGGGGCCGGGCCCGGGCCGACGGCCACGATCGTGTTGTCCTGGACGACGACGTGGCCGCTGGAGTGCTCCGAGCGGGCGCCGTCGTTGGTCAGCACGTGAGCGTTCTCGATGACGTGGTGGTGGTCACCGGCGGGCCTTCCTGAGCCGCCCCACCCGGTTCTCGGCCATGCCGTAGCGGTGGGCCCCGAGCTCGATGGCCATGTCAACTTCCTTTCGCAGGACGCGGTCGAAGGCTCGGCGAAGCGGCGCTGATCAGCCAGAACCTCAGTGTTTCAGCTTGTTCAGCCCGGCGGTACGCGAGGTGTGGATCGGATTCGCGCCGGCGACCAGATCGTCGAATCGGTGGTTGACGATCTTGCCGACCTCGATCAGCGCGGTGGCCCGTTCGTGGCTGGGGGAGTGCTGCAGCCGGGCGCGGCCGCCGTCGATCAGCTCGGTCCGGCTGCCGGCGCTGCGCACCGCGGCCACGTACGGGAAACCGAACTTGTCCCGGTAGGCGGCGTTGAGCGCGGTGAACTCCGCGTAGTCCTCGTCGTGCATCTGGTTCAGCCCGAGAGCGGACTGGTCGCGATGCGACTCGGCCTGGCTCAAGCTGGCGGCGCCGAGGTCGGGGTAGGAGTGCAGCAACTCCATCTGCTCCTCCGGGGTGGCGCCGAACATCGCCTCCTGGAACGCCGCCCGCAGATCCTCGGTGTCGCTGAACGGCCGGCGCTGGTACGCCCGTTCGACCGCCCACGGCACGTTCTGGAACAGGCCGGCGAAGGTGTTGCTGAACTGCTCGAGGCTCATCGCGTTCACCTGGTCCAGCCGGACCAGGCTGCCGGGCTGGCCGGCGACGGCCGGGCCGAAGCTCTTGCCGACGTGGAAGAACACCAGATTGAGCCCGATCGCGGTGATGCTGCCGAGGGTGATGCCGGAGTTGAAGATCATCGCGCTCCAGCGCCCGCCGGGCACCACCTCGAACAGGTTCGGGGTGACGGTGACCAGCATGGCCAGGCCGACCGAGGTCGCCACGATGACCACGTTGCGATGGTCGTTGAAGTCGACCTTGCCGAGCATCTGGAAGCCGACCACGGCGACCGTGGCGAACATCGCCAGCGCGGCCCCGCCCAGCACGGCGTGCGGGATGCTTGCCGCCACCGCACCCGCCTTCGGGATCAGCCCGATGACGATCATGATGGCGCCGGCCGAGACCACGACCCAGCGGCTCTTGATCGCGGTCAGCCGGACCAGGCCCACGTTCTCCGCGAAGCAGGTGTAGGGGAAGGAGTTGAAGACGCCGCCCAGGAAAGTGGCCAGGCCGTCGGCGCGCAGAGCCCTGGTGACGTCGGCCTGGCCGACCTTCTTCTCCACGATCTCGCCGGTGGCGAACACGTCACCGGTGGTCTCCACCGCGGTGATCAGCATGACCACGATCATCGAGATGATGGCGGTGAGGGAGAACTTCGGGATCCCGAAGTAGAACGGCGTGGTCAGCCCCACCCAGTCCGACTGGCCCACCTGGGAGAAGTCGGCGTCGCCCAGGACGGTGGCCGCAATGGTGCCGATGACCAGGCCGGCGAGCACGGCGACGGTGGCCATGAACCCCTTGAACACCCGCTGGATCACCACGATCACCGCGAGGGTGAACAGCGCGTACGCCAGCCCCTTGCCGCTCACCGGACCGCCGGGGATGCCGTCGCGGACCGCGTCGTTGGCCGCGACGGGGAGCAGCGAGATGCCGATGATGGCGATCACCGAGCCGGTGACCACGGGCGGGAAGAACCGGATCAACCGGCCGAAGAACGGCGCCATGAAGAAGGTGAACAGCCCGGCCACGATGACCGCGCCGTAGATGGTGACCAGGCCGGCGGCGCCCCCGCCGGAGGCCAGCCCGATGGCGATCATCGGGGACACCGCGGTGAAGGTGACGCCCTGCAGCAGCGGCAGCCGGACGCCGATCTTCCAGAAGCCCTTGGCCTGGATGATCGAGGCGATGCCGCAGGTGAACAGATCGGCGTTGATCAGGTGGACGAGTTGCTCGTCGGTGAGCCCGATCGCGCCCGCGAGCAGGATCGGCACGATGACCGCTCCGGCGTAGAAGGCGAGCACGTGCTGGAACCCGTAGACCAGGAGTTTCGGCGGCGGAAGCACCTGATCGACCGGGTGCTTGACGCTGGCTCGAACGGGGGCCTGGGGAGCGGTGGTGGTCATCGCATTAGCCTCGATTCCGCATTATGGAAACCAGATTCCATTGGGAGTGGAATCTAGTGGTGCGGGCCACACGTCGTCAAGGGGCCGTGACGGCGCTGACCGCAGCAATGTGGGGTTGGGGCAGGTTTTTGGGCCTGGGACTGTCCCAACCCCACACTTGGTGAGCAGAGACCCCTAACGGGCGCCGTCGAGGAGGTCGCGCGCGGCCCGGAGGAACTGATCCGCGGCATGCGGTCCTAGCGCGTCGCCGAGGCAGCGGGTCCGGTAGGCGAGCCGGGAGTCGGCGAGCGGGTCGGCTCCCAGCAGCCCGTCCAGCGCGTCGGGCAGGGTGGAGAGATCGCTCTCGATGACGTACGCGACCCGGGCCATGGGGATCTCCCGGAGGAAGGCCCGGCCACGTTGCCGGATCGCCACCATGGCCAACGGCTTGCCGCTGGCCAGGTATCCGACGCGACCGAGGACACGTCGGTGATCAGCGCATCGGAGGCATTGATGCAGTCGGCCACGTCCCGCTCGCTCTCGGCGCGGGCACCCCACACGTGCCCGCGGCCGTGGGCGGAGCGGTCGGCCTCCAGCGTCCGGCTGATCGCGGTGATCAGCGCGGCGTGCGCCGGTTCGCGGCGGCTCAGCGGGTGCGGCCGGAAGATCACGGTGGCCCCGCGCTCCAGGAGCGCGGCGACGATCTGCGGGCCGAGGTGGAGCGAGGAGTAGCTGGTGCCGGGCCGGCCGCCGAGCCAGGTCGGGGCGTAGAGCACGGTACGCGGCGCGTCCGCCGGCAGGGGCTGGTCGCGGGGGAGGATGCGCTCCACCTGGGGCCGGCCGACGACGACGAACTGGTCCGGCCGGACCTTGATCCTGTGGGCGGCGTACCGGTCGACGGCCTGCTGACCGGCCACGACGATCTTGTCGTACGCGGCGTGCTGGGCGCTGAAGTTGGCCTTCTTGTCGGAGTCCCCGTGGTTGAGCCAGACGTGGGTGAGCCACTCGGTGCTCTGCAGGCCGAGATTGCCCGGGTGGCCCTGCACGTAGAAGGCAGCCTTCATCGAGCGGACCAGGAGCCGGCTGAGGGTCGCGTGCGTGCTGTCGAGCCGGGGCACCAGGACGGGCGCGGAGGTCAGGCCGACGATGTCGTCCACGGTGGAGGTGTTGCGCGTGATGACCACGAACGGCCGACCCAGCCGCTCCAGGTAGGGCAGCCACATGCCCAGCTGGTAGCGGGCGCCGTGCTCGGCCGCGTAGTAGAGAACGAACTGCGGCGCGTACCGCTCCAAGGCCGGCCGGACCTTCGCCTCGGACGCGATGCTGACGCGCACCGCACGGACGACGTAGATGGACAGCATCGCGGCGAGAGCGGTCGCCGGCACCGCGGCCAGCGCGTACGACCACCCGGCGCACCGAGCGCGGCCAGGACGCCACCGCCGGCCGTGGTGACCAGTGTGTCGGCACGACGAGATCCGGCGGGAAGGGCCGGCGGGGAATCTGCGGCACCCCCGGCAGCCCGACGGCCACCGGCGCGGCCCGCAGCAGCAGTGTCCGCCACGCGGGTTCGGCGAGGACCGCCAGCAACAGCACCCCGGTGACGATCCAGACCCAGACCCGGTCATCCGGTCGGCGGGCGACGTAGCCGGCCGCCACCGCGACGAGCGGGACGATCCGGGACGCCGCGAGGGCACCGATCAGCGCGCGCCCTCGCAGGCGCTCCCGCCGCAACAGCCAGCCGACGCCGACCAAAGCCGCGGCGCTCAGCACTCCGCCGGCCACCCCGCGCAGCCCGGCCGCGCCCACGGTGAGCAGGACGGCGCCGGCGACGGCGACGACGTCGACGACGATGCGGACGGACAGATCGACGATCTTGGACCGGTTCGCGTCGACCGGCGCGCCTGACTCCATGACGCTGAGGCTAGCCGGGGTCCGGGCGACCCGCTCGCTGTTGAGGTCAGGAGGGTCGACGCCAGCCGTTAGGATGAGGCAGTGGCACGAGCTGACGGCCGTCTGAACCACGATCTCGACCCCCAGGATCGCGGGCCCCAGGACGCCTGTGGCGTCTTCGGAGTCTGGGCGCCCTCGGAGGAGGTGGCCAAGCTCGCCTACTTCGGTCTGTACGCGCTGCAGCACCGGGGGCAGGAGTCGGCCGGCATCGCCGTCGGCAAGGGCCGCCAGATCCTGGTGCACAAGGACATGGGACTGGTCTCCCAGGTCTTCGACGAGCACGCACTCAACACCCTCGGCGACGCGCACCTGGCCATCGGCCACTGCCGTTACTCCACCACCGGCGCCAGCGTCTGGATGAACGCCCAACCCACCTTCCGCTCCACCGCCACCGGCCACATCGCGCTCGGCCACAACGGGAACCTCACCAACACCCTCGAGTTGCGCGACTGGTTGGCCGAGCGGGACAGCCAGGCCGGCTCGCTGCTGCCCGGCTCGCTGCTCAACGACGCCACCACCGACACGGCCCTGATCACCGCACTGATGGCGACCTTCCCCGGGATGAGCACCGAGGAGGCGGCGATGGAGGTGTTGCCGCGGCTGCGCGGCGCCTTCTCCCTGGTGTTCATGGACGACGAGACCCTGTACGCCGCGCGCGACCCCCAGGGCATCCGGCCGCTGGTGCTCGGCCGGCTCGAGCGGGGCTGGGTGGTGGCGAGCGAGACGGCCGCGCTGGACATCGTCGGCGCCTCCTTCATCCGCGAGATCGCACCGGGGGAACTGGTCGCGGTGGACGCCGCCGGCCTGCGGACCCGCAGCTTCGCCACCCCCGATCCCAAGGGCTGCCTGTTCGAGTACGTCTACCTGGCCCGCCCCGACACGACCATCCGCGACCGCCGACTGCACTCGGTCCGGGTGGAGGTGGGTCGCACGCTCGCCCACGAACATCCCGCCGAGGCCGACCTGGTCATCCCCGTGCCCGAGTCGGGGACGCCGGCGGCGATCGGCTACGCGGAGGCCTCGGGGATCCCGTACGGGCAGGGCCTGGTCAAGAACTCCTACGTCGGGCGCACCTTCATCCAACCCAGCCAGACCATCCGCCAGCTGGGCATCCGGCTGAAGCTGAACCCGCTCCGCGACGTCATCGCCGGCAAGCGGCTGGTGGTCGTCGACGACTCGATCGTGCGCGGCAACACCCAGCGCGCGCTGGTCCGGATGCTGCGCGAGGCCGGCGCCGCCGCGGTGCACGTACGGATCTCCTCCCCACCGGTCCAGTGGCCGTGCTTCTACGGCATCGACTTCGCCTCCCGGGCGGAGCTGATCGCCACCGGCCTGCAGGTGGAGGAGATCTGCCGCTCCATCGGCGCGGACACCCTCGGCTACGTGTCCCTGGACGGTCTCGTCGCGGCCACCAGCGTCCCCAAGGACGAGCTGTGCCGCGCCTGCTTCGACGGCGTCTACCCGGTCGAGCTGCCGCTCAGCGCCCGGCTCGGCAAGGCGATGCTCGAAGCCTCCGACGCGCCCCGTGTCGATGGCCCACGACTCGACGGCAGCCGCACCGACGCCGACGGGCTGCAGACCGTGGTCGTCGGCGTCGGCGCCGCCGACGCCCTCAGCCGCCCATGAGTGCGGAGGTGGGCGCCACCCCGCAGGCGGTGCGCTCAGGGGCCGTCCAGTCGGCGTACGCCGCCGCCGGGGTGGACATCGAGGCCGGCGACCGGGCCGTGGAGTTGATGAAGGGCTGGGTGGCCCGCACCCGCCGACCTGAGGTGATCGGCGGTCTCGGCGGCTTCGCCGGGCTGTTCGACGCCAGCAGTCTGGCGCGGTTCGACCACCCGGTGCTCGCCACGTCAACCGACGGGGTCGGCACCAAGGTCGCCATCGCCCGGGCCCTCGACATCCACGACACGATCGGTTTCGACCTGGTCGGCATGGTGGTCGACGACCTCGTGGTCTGCGGCGCGGAGCCGCTGTTCATGACCGACTACATCGCCTGTGGCGCGGTGGTGCCGGAGCGGATCGCCATGCTGGTCAAGGGCATCGCCGAGGCCTGCGTCGAAGCCGGCTGTGCGCTGCTCGGCGGGGAGACCGCCGAGCATCCAGGTCTGATGCAACCCGACGAGTACGACCTGGCCGGGGCCGCGACCGGGGTCGTCGAGCGCGACCGGCTGCTCGGTGCCGAGCGGGTGGTCCCGGGGGACGTGGTCGTGGCCATGGCCTCCTCGGGCCTGCACTCCAACGGCTATTCGCTGGTCCGCCACGTGATCCGCGAGTCCGGCTGGGCCCTGGACCGCCACGTGCCCGAGTTCGGCCGCACGCTGGGGGAGGAGCTGCTGACCCCGACCCGGATCTACAGCCGCCACTGCCTCGCCCTGATCGGGGCCGTCGAGGTGCACGCCATCAGCCACATCACCGGCGGCGGCCTGGCCGCCAACCTGGCCCGGGTCATCCCGGGGTCGGCCGAGGTGCGGATCGACCGCACGAGCTGGGCACCCCGCGCCCGTCTTCGGACTCGTGCAGCGGCTGGGCGGGGTTTCCCAGGCCGATCTCGAGGCGACCCTGAATCTGGGCGTCGGGATGGCCGCCGTGCTGCCGGCCGACCAGGCCGATGAGGCCGTCCGCCTGCTCGGTGACCGAGGGCTACCGGCGTGGGTCTGCGGCTCGGTGGCACCGGCTGGATCGGGTACCCGCAGCGCGGTGAGCCTCTTCGGCTGACGACGTGGCCGAAATCTCGGCTCGCCGCTTGCTTTGACCCGCCGCGAGCACTGGTAGCCTGTGCGTCACGACATCAAACCGTTCTCCAGCCGCGGCCACACCGCAGGCAAGACAAAGTGCGAGGGGGTCGACCCGATATGGGGCGCGGCCGTGCAAAGGCAAAGCAGACGAAGGTTGCCCGCGAGCTCAAGTACCGATCCTTTGATACGGACTTCTCCTCGCTCGAACGCGAGCTTCGCACCGGGACGGAGGGCCACGACGTGCCCCCCGCCTATGCGGATCTCGCCGAGGAGTACCACGAGGAGGACTCGGTCCCAGACGATCAGGAGTTCGAGGGCCTTCGGCAGTCGGGTTGACCGCTCGGCTCACCTCACGGGGGCCGGGTCTGCCGGATTGCGCACGACGTTTCATACCGGGGAAACACCCGGGTCTTTCCCTTGCCCTTCGTAGCATCGGTGCGCGGGTGCAATAGCCTGGGTCCATGAGCCAGAACCCCCAGGAAACGCCGGGTCAGCCGTCTTCGGGCGGGTCGGAGCCCGGCGGACCCAGCGAGCCGACCGCCTATCCGCCGACCGCCGGCAGCACTGATCCCGCCCAGGCCGGCCCCTCCAGTGCCGCGTCCGCCGGCGGCGTGGGGTCTGCTCCCACGTACCCGTCCAGTGCCGGCTCGGCCGATCCGTACGGCTATCAGGGCCAGGCCGGGTACGGCCAGCAGGGCACCCCCCAGCCCCCGTACGGGCAGCAGGCGCCGCCCTCCTACCCGCAGCAGGGTTACCCGCCGCAGAGCTATCCGCAGTCGGGCTACTCCGATCCGAGCTACCAGGCCCCCGGTTCCGGCTACCCGCCGCAGGGTGGCGGCTACCCCGACCCGAGCCAGCCGGGCTACGGCCAGCAGGGCTACCAACAGCCGTACGGCGACCCGGCGCAGCAGGGTTACCCGCCGCAGCCGTACTCCCAGCCCGGCTACCCCCAGCAGGCCCAGGGTGCGCCCGGGCAGGCGCCGGTGTCTCCCAGCGACGAGAAGACGTGGGGGATCATCTCCCACATCAGCATCCCGTTCTTCGGCTTCATCGGTCCGCTGATCGGCTACCTGCTCTACAAGGACCGCAGCGCCTACCTGAAGGCGGTCACCACCGAGGCGCTCAACTTCTCGATCATCTACAGCATCGCCTACCTGATCAGCGCGATCACGGTCTCGGTCGTCATCGGGGTGATCCTGTGGCCGCTGGTCATCATCGCCGCCCTGATCTTCTGCATCATGGGCACCATGGCGGCCAACAAGCACGAGTTCTACAAGTACCCGGTGAACATCCGCTTCATCAAGTAGCCGGCCTCAGCCACGGTCCGCGCCGCTGAGTTGCTGGCCGCGGCAGATATCTGGTTGGGCGCTCCGGGTCCATCTGTCACCCTGGACGGGTGAGGACCTGGAGCGCGGACTTCCTGGACGGCTACGAGAGCTGTGACCTCGAGCTGCCCGGTGTGGAGCCGGCTCCCGGTGAACCGGCCGAGGTGGAACTGGTCGCCACGCTCGTCCGCAAGGTGCCCGGCCCGGACGACGCGGCAGGGCGTCCGGCGGTGCTCTACCTGCACGGCTGGAACGACTACTTCTTCCAGACGCACATGGCCGACTACTTCGACGACCTCGGCTACGCCTTCTACGCCCTGGACCTGCGCCGCTACGGCCGCAGCCTGCGGCGTGGCCACCTGGCGGGCTTCGTCACCGACCTGGACGAGTACGCGGTCGAGCTCGACGCGGCCGCCGATCTGATCGAAGCCGAACACGACGGGCCGCTGCTGTTGGTGGGCCACTCGACCGGCGGCCTGATTGCCGCCCTGTGGGCGGCGAGAAACGCTGACCGGTTGAGCGGGATGGTGCTGAACTCGCCCTGGCTGGACCTGCAGGGATCGGCTCTGGTGCGCGCCCTGGGACGCCCCGGTGATCGACGCGCTGGGGACCCGAGCTCCGACCTCGGCGCTGCGGCTGCCGGATCTCGGCTTCTACGCCCGTACGCTGCACCGCACCCTGGGCGGGGAGTGGGACTACGACCTGGAACTGAAGACCAGCCCGTCCCCACCGGTCCGGGTCGGCTGGCTGCGCGCCATCCTGATCGGCCACCAGCGGGTCGCGGCGGGGCTGGACATCGGCGTACCCGTGCTGGTCCTGGCGTCGGCCGGCACCGACTTCTCCCGGCGCTGGCACGAAGGCCTGCGGCTGGTGGACACCGTGCTGGACGTGGACCAGATCGCCGCCCGGGCGGTGCGCCTGGGCCGGCACGTGACGATGGTGCGGATCCCGGACGGGCTGCATGACCTGGTGCTGTCGGCCCCGCACGTACGCAAGCAGGCTCTGGACGAGATCGGCCGGTTCGTCGACGGCTACGTGCGTACCGGGCGGCCGGCGCACCCCGCTGACCTGCGCTGGCCTCACCGTTCGGACGCCGGCCTACCTCAGGACTCGTAGCGTCGGTTGAGTTCGGCCATCACGGGCCAGGCGGCGCCGTCGGTATTGGACAGCACGACGGCATCGACGTCAGCGTCGCCGTAGCGGGTGAGCAGGGCACTGACCCCTGCATTGCTGCCCTCCTTGTACAGCGTTGATCGGCGGAACTCCAGACCGAAGCCATAACTGACCTGCTCGTCCAGGGCGACCTGCGGCGTCAGGAACTCCTGCGTCAGCTCCGGCGTCAGCAACTGCCCGGCTCGTACGGCGTCGAGGAAGGTCAACAGATCCTCGGCCGACGCGTGGGCCCCGCCGTCCGGCGACCCGATCGGCGGATAGCTGAAGATGTTCGAGCGCCACGTCCCCTCGACCAGGTCCCAGCCCTCGGCCACGCGCGGCACGGCATCGCGGCGGTCGAAGAAGCCGGCCCCGGTCATGCCTGCCCGCTCGAAGACCTCCCTGGTCACGTACGACCGGTAGGACTCCCCGACGATCCGTTCCACCGCCAACCCGGCCAGCACATAGCTCACGTTGCAGTACCGGGCTTGGAACCCGGGCTCGGCCAGCGCCGGCTTGTGGGCGAACTGGGGCAGGAAGTCAGCGGTCTCCATGATCGCGTAGCACGGCTTGTCCACGAACAGGTCCGCGTAGACCTCACCGGCGACTTCGTCGGCGTCGTCGGCGATCCCGCTGGTGTGGGTGAGCAGGTGCCGCAGCGTCACGGCGGCGGAGATGGTCGTTCCCGACAGGTCGACGTAGTGGTGGATCGAGGCGTCCAGGTCGAGGCGGCCGGCAGCCACCTGTTGAAGGACGGCCACGCTGGTGAACAGCTTGGTGATCGACGCCGTGTCGAAACGGGTGTTGACGGTGTTGGGGATCTGCCAGCGCGGAGTGGCGTATCCGTACGCCTGGCTGAAGACCGTGGCTCCGGCGTGACGGACGACGACGACACCGGTGAAGCCCGACGCGCGGACGACGGCGTCGAGCCCACCGACGTCCATCAGCCCAGCCGCAGGAGGGCGTTGCCGCCGTTGACCGTGATCGACATGGGAGCTGCCCTCAGATGGTGAGTGAGTGAGCGATGGCCTCGGGACGCCTCGTCGTGCCCGTCATTGTGGCAGCAGGTTCGATCGGCCACGCCGCGGCGTCCGCGTACCGGAGTCGGTCGCACACGCTGCCGCAGGCGGCGAGGACGTCGAACACGGCGTCGAGCGGGGGTCCGGAACAGGTCCGTACGCCCTGGACCCCGGCCCGGTCTGCATCCCGGCACGATCACTGGTTAGATGACCAACGTGACTGAGATGCCTCATGTGGTGGTGATCGGAGCCGGCTTCGGCGGCGTGTCCGCGACCAGCGAGTTGGCGAAGGAAGGGTTCCGGGTCACGTTGATCGACCGGCACCCGTACAACACCTTCCAGCCGCTGCTCTACCAGGTGGCCACCGGCGGCCTGAACGCCGGCGACGTGACCTACTCCCTGCGCTACTTCGCGGCCAAGCACCCGGGGGTGCGGTTCCGGCGCGCCGTGGTCAGCGGGATCGATCACGACGCGCGCGTGGTGGTCTGCGACGACGGGGTCCGCGTGCCGTACGACTACCTGGTGATCGGCAACGGCATCACGACGAACCACTTCGGCATTCCGGGTGCCGCGGAGTTCACCATGTCGATGTACACCCGGGTGGATGCGCTCAAGGTCCGGGACACCATCTTCGGCAGCCTGGAGATCATCGCCGGGCAGTCCGACCCGAACACCGGCGGCTTCACCGTGGTGATCGCCGGTGGCGGTGCCACCGGGGTGGAGATGGCCGGGCAGCTGGCCGAACTGAAGACCGAGACCATCCCCACCACCTATCCCGAGCTCAACCCGGCGCGAGTGCACGTGGTGCTGGTCGAGATGGGGGAGCATCTGCTGGCTCCCTTCGACGACTCGCTGCGCAAGTACGCCCTGAAGGAGCTGATCAAGCGCGGGGTGGACGTGCGACTGAAGACCGCGATCTCGGAGGTGCACGCCGACCGGGTGGACTTCCGGGACGGCTCGTCGATGCCGGTGGACCTGGTGATCTGGGCGGCCGGGGTGTCGGGCAGCCCGAAGATCCGGGATTGGGGCCTGCCGATCGGGCGGGCCGGCCGGATCGAGGTGAACGGCGACACGCGGGTCATCGGGCACGAGCGGGTCTTCGCGGTCGGCGACGCGAGCATCATCGCGGACAACCCGCTGCCGCAGCTGGCCCAGCCCGCGCTGCAGATGGGGAAGTTCGCCGGCAAGCAGATTGCCCGGCTGCACCGGGGCCTGGAGACGGAGACGTTCTCCTACCACGACAAGGGCACCATGGCCACCATCGGCCGCGGTGACGCCGTGCTGCAGATGCCGATCGGGTTGAAACTGCGCGGGGTCATCGCCTGGCTGGGCTGGATCGTGCTGCACATCGTCTTCCTGCTCGGTGGTCGCAACCGGATCCAGACGCTGGTCAACCTCGGCTCCCGGTACGCCGGGCCGCGCCGTTCCAACGCCATCGTGGGCGATGTGATGGAGACCCCGAAGCTCCGGGCGATCCGGGAGCAGTAACCGCAGCTGGCGGCCGCCCGCGCAGCGGCGGGTGGCACCGGCCGGACTCAGCGGTAGCGTCGGGCATCTGCTCAACTTCAACGCCGTACGCGAAACCGTAACAAAAAACAAAAAAAAAAAAAAAAAAACCAACGTGACTGAGATGCCTCATGTGGTGGTGATCGGAGCCGGCTTCGGCGGCGTGTCCGCGACCAGCGAGTTGGCGAAGGAAGGGTTCCGGGTCACGTTGATCGACCGGCACCCGTACAACACCTTCCAGCCGCTGCTCTACCAGGTGGCCACCGGTGGCCTGAACGCCGGCGACGTGACCTACTCGCTGCGCTACTTCGCGGCCAAGCACCCGGGGGTGCGGTTCCGCCGCGCCGTGGTGAGCGGGATCGATCACGACGCGCGCGAAGTGGTCTGCGACGACGGGGTCCGGGTGCCGTACGACTACCTGGTGATCGGCAACGGCATCACGACGAACCACTTCGGCATCCCGGGTGCCGCGGAGTTCACCATGTCGATGTACACCCGGGTGGATGCGCTCAAGGTCCGGGACACCATCTTCGGCAGTCTGGAAATCATCGCCGGGCAGTCCGACCCGAACACCGGCGGCTTCACCGTGGTGATCGCGGGCGGCGGCGCCACCGGGGTGGAGATGGCCGGGCAGCTGGCCGAACTGAAGACCGAGACCATTCCCACCACCTACCCCGAGCTGAACCCGGCGCGAGTGCACGTGGTGTTGGTCGAGATGGGGGAGCATCTGCTGGCGCCCTTCGACGACGCGCTGCGCAAGTACGCCCTCAAGGAGCTGATCAAGCGCGGGGTGGACGTCCGACTGAAGACCGCGATCTCGGAGGTGCACGCCGACCGGGTGGACTTCCGGGACGGCTCGTCGATGCCGGTGGACCTGGTGATCTGGGCGGCCGGGGTGTCGGGCAGCCCGAAGATCCGGGAGTGGGGCCTGCCGATCGGGCGTGCCGGCCGGATCGAGGTGAACGGCGACACTCGGGTCATCGGCCACGAGCGGGTCTTCGCGGTCGGCGACGCGAGCATCATCGCGGACAATCCGCTGCCGCAGCTGGCTCAGCCGGCGCTGCAGATGGGGAAGTTCGCCGGCAAGCAGATCGCCCGGCTGCACCGGGGCCTGGAGACGGAGACGTTCTCCTACCACGACAAGGGCACCATGGCGACCATCGGCCGCGGTGACGCGGTGCTGCAGATGCCGATCGGGCTGAAGCTGCGCGGGGTCATCGCCTGGCTGGGCTGGATCGCGCTGCACATCGTCTTCCTGCTCGGCGGCCGCAACCGGATCCAGACGCTGGTCAACCTCGGCTCCCGGTACGCCGGGCCGCGCCGTTCCAACGCCATCGTGGGCGACGTGATGGAGACCCCGAAGCTCCGGGCCATCCGGGAGCAGTAGCCGCAGGTGGCTGGCCGCCGCGCGCAGCCGCGAGCGGCACCGGCCGGACTCAGCGGTAACGGCGGGCGATCTGCTCGGCTTCGGCGCCGTACGCGGGGCCGTGGCTGACGGCGTGCACCAGCAGCGGGTGCAGCTGGTGCAGTCCGATCAACTCGCGCCATCCCGTGCCGAGTCCGGCCGCCTCGACGTACGCGGCCGTGACGGTGGCCAGTTCGGCGTACCGAACAGGTGCAGCATCGCCAGGTCGGTGAGCCCGTGCCCGCCGTGTGCGGCCGGGTCGATCAGCACGACGCCGGCGTCGGTGTGGACGAGGTTGCCCGACCACAGGTCGCCGTGGATCCGGGCCGGGGGACGGCCGTCGTCGAAGTCTCCCGCGGTGAGCCTGGGGCGACCCGCTCCACCGCCGCCATGCCCCTTCGTGCTCAGGTGAGCGGCAGCGTGCGCGGCACGGGCGAAGGGCAGCATGCGCTGCTCGGCGTAGAACGCACCCCAGGTCGAACTCGGGCGCATGGTCAGCGGCTGGCGTCCGATGTAGCCGTCACCGGACCACCCCTGGGGCGGCTGGCCGAAGGCGCGGGCTCCGGCGGCGTGCAGCACCGCCAGCGCCGCTCCGAACGCCGCGGCGGCAGCGCGGGTGGGTTGTGGCCGGGTGCAGCCGTTCGAGTTCGATCGAGCGCTCGGTGACCGCGTGCACCCTGACCACGCGGGCCGCCCCGGGTCCGGCGGCGGCGAGCCAGCGCAGCCCCGCGGCCTCGACCGCGTAGAAGTCGGTGCTCACCGACGGCGACTGTTTGAGGAAGGTCTGGTTCACCAGGGCGGACGCGTCCGTGAGACCGTTCTCAGCTGAGGTTGCCGCGGACGATCGAATTCGCTCGAGTGCGCCACGTCCCGGTCGAACGCCGGTTCCTCGGAGACGTCCACCACCGGATACTGGGCCAGGTCGATCCACTGCGGGATCGGCCACCGCCCGCTGCCGTCCGGTCGGAGGAAGCCCATCGAGCTCATCGTCTCGGCCTTGGTGTCGAGGAGCCACACCTGGCGGCTGCCGGTCAGGGGCTCGGGCAGATTCAGATTGACGATGAGTTCGCGGTTGCCGTCGTCGTCCTGGACGACCCGGGCCGCTCCGCGCCAGCCCGGCCACGTGGGCAGGGCCTCCAGATCGGCGCGCTTGATCACCTGCCCCTCGGGCTGCAGCCGTCCGCTGACCCCGATCCCGACGCCCACCCCGACGATCAGGGCCAGCGCGGCGGCCAGGGCGAGGGAGAGGATGCGGCGGCCACCTCGCCTGACGCCGGGACGACTCGGGGGCCTCCGTAGCTGGGGGCGGCGACCTGCGGGGCACTGCCGACGGCGCCTGCGGTGGCGGAAGGCGAGGACTGGCCGAAGCCCAACTCGGCGCGGATGGCCTCCCAGACGGCCGCCGGCGGCTCGCGGAGGAAGTCGTCCGGTTCGACGGTGCGACCGACCCCGACCACGCGTTCGATCTCGGTGAATTCGGCGTGGCAGATCGGGCAGGTGTGGACGTGGTCGCGCTCGGCGGGGTCGATCTCCTCCCCGAGGGCAAGGAGCGCCAGAACGTCAGGACTCGTATGCATCGGTCCAGACCTCCATTCGGCGCTTGAGTTTGATGAGGCTTCGTCGGATGTGACTTTTCACGGTGCCCGGCGGCATCTGCAGCCGCTCCGCGATCTGGGCGTGGGTCAGGTCCTCGAAGAACGCCATCCGCAGTACGCGCTGAGGAACCTCGTCGAGGCGGGAGATCTCGTCGGCCAGGATCAACCGGTCGGCGACGTCGATCGAGTCGCGGGGCGGGTCGACGCTGACCGCGAGCTCGGACTGGATGCGGCGCTGCTTGCCACGGGCCTGGTGCGCGTCCACCACCTTGTTCCGGGTGATGCCGAGCAGCCACGCCGCGACGCTGGCGCGATCCGGCTTGTAGTTCTTCCGGCCCGTCCAGGCCGCGGAGAACACCTTCTGCGTGACGTCCTCGGCCTCGGTCGTCTCGCCGAGAGAGCGCAGGGCGACCGTGTAGACCAGTGCCGAGTAGCGACGGTAGATCTCTTCGAGTGCCAGCTCCTCTCCAGCCAGGAATCGTTTGGCCAGATCGTCCCGCTCTTCGTCTGAAAAGGCGGTCACGACGCTGGTCCCTTCCGTGGTGTGAGCTGATCACCCGCGCTGCGTCGCGGTGAGCTTCACCCTACCCATCCGGGGCTTGCCGACACGTCTGCAACGCTGGTGACTTCCTCACACCTGTAGGTGATTCGGAGTCGAGGGGGAGACCGGATGCACGGGGCCGGGGTCGGCTTTACGTCGGGATCGTCCGATCCGGCGCGACCGCATCGCCGACGACGCGGCAAGGCAAAAGAGGGTGGCCAGGGCCGGGTTCGAACCGGCGACCTTTCACTTTTCAGGCGAACGCTGCTACCAACTGAGCTACCTGGCCATCGCCTCCGCGGGCAGGAGGCAGCGCCTCCGGGAGAGGAAGCGATCGATCGAAGCGGTGCACCCTGTGTGGATGACACCGCTTCCGCGACCCCGACGGGACTCGAACCCGCGACCTCCGCCGTGACAGGGCGGCGCGCTAACCAACTGCGCTACGGGGCCTTGCCGGCCCAGGCATCTGCACCTCTCCAGGCGCCCGCGAAACTATAGCGCAGGAGACAGACCCGGCGAAAACGCGAATCCGGGCCCGGGGGCGGCGCCATCGAGGCGTGAGCGATTCGGCCCGATGGTGGACTAATCTAAGGCCCGTGACCGAGCGCCCGGTCGGCGGGCTGCCGACCATGCTGAGGCCGGACCATGGTCCGCCGACGCGGCTGGCGGCGCGCCGGGCAGCGGTGATCGCCGCCCTGGTGGGGATCCTGTTCGCGATCCGGATCACCGCACCGAAGGAGCTCGGCCTGGCCGATGCGGTGCAGGACGCCATCACGCTGTCGCTGAGCGTCATCATCGAGTCGCTGCCGTTCGTGATCCTGGGCATCAGCCTGTCGGTCGTCGTCCAGCTCTGGCTGCCCCAGACGTTGCTCTTCCGCATCCTGCCGCGTACCCCGATGCTTCGTCGGGCGGCGCTGTCGCTGCTGGGCGTGCTCTTTCCCGTGTGCGAGTGCGGAAACGTGCCGCTCGCCCGCGGACTGGTGCTGCGCGGGCTGACCGTGCCGGACGCGATGACGTTCCTGCTCGCGGCCCCGATCCTGAATCCGATCACCATCGTGGTGACCTACCAGGCGTTCGGCTTCTCCGACGGCATCCTCGCCTGGCGGGTCCTCGGGGGATTCGTCATCGCCAACCTGGTCGGCTGGCTGTTCAGCCGCCACAGCCGCCCGCAGGAGCTGTTGACCCCCGCCTTCCAGGACGCGTGCTCGGCCCACGAGCCGGGCGCGGGGGACAAGAGGGCCCAGGCGCTGCGGATGTTCGCTGCCGAGACCAGCGCCATGCTGCCCGCCCTGTTCGTCGGCGCCGCCGTGGCCGGCCTGATCCAGGTGGCGGTCTCCCGCGACGTCTTGCTGCTGCTCGGGCAGAATCCGCTGTGGTCGGTGCTGGCCCTGATGGGTCTGGCCTTCGTGATCGCCATCTGCTCGACCGTGGACGCCTTCTTCGTGCTCTCGCTGGGCTCGACCTTCACCCCGGGGGCGGTGGTGGCCTTCCTGGTGTTCGGGCCGATGATCGACGTCAAGATGCTCGCCCTGCTGCGGACGACCTTCACCGCGCGTACGCTCGGCCTGCTCACCGCTCTGGTCGCGCTGTGCACGGCGGTCCTCGGACTGGCGGTGAACCTTGCGCTCTGACGCCGCCATCGGCCGCTGGATCGGCCCGGCCCTCACCATGATCGGCGTGGTCGCCACCCTCTGGCTGGCCGCGACCGGGAAGCTGACCCTCTACATCCACCCCCGCTACACGGTCTTCACCGTCAGCCTGGCCCTGGTCGCCGGGGTGGTCGTGATCGCCGCCGCGGTCGTCCTGGCCGCCGGCGACGGGTCGGACGCCGCGGGCGACGATCATCCCGAACGCCACCCCCACGACCACGCAAGACCCTCACGACCACGAAGACCGCCACAACCACGAGGATCCCCCACGACCACGAAGGTGAAGCCGCGGCCTCTCCGCGGCCCGGTGCGGCGGGCAGAGCGCCAGCGGTTGGCCAGCGGGGCGCAGGTGCTGATCCTGGTGTGCGCCGCGCTCGCCCTGCTCGTCGTCCCACCCGCGACCCTGAGCGCGCGGACCCGGCAGAACCGGGAGCTGGTGACCTCCGGCCAGGCGCTGGACTCCGCGGACACGAAGGCGCTCTCCGGCGGCAACCCGGCCACGTTCACGGTCAAGGACTGGGCTGCACTGTTGCGCAACGGCGGCCCCGACGCCGTCCTGCGCCGGCCGGTCACGGTGTCTGGGTACGTGCTCGACCAGGGCGAGAAGGACGTGTTCTTCGCGGTCCGGCTGATCGTCAGCTGCTGCGCCGTGGACGCCCAGCCGATCGGCGTCCCGGTCTACCGGCCCAACTGGCGCGGCGAACTCGATCCGGGGGGCTGGATCGAGCTCACGGGCACCTTCGCGGAGAACCCGGACCCCGACAGCCGCTACCCCACGGTCATCGCTGTCGACACGCTGACTCCCATCGACGAGCCCGACCAGCCGTATGTCTTCTGAGACGGGCTCGACCGCCCGGACGGGACTGCCGGCTGTCCTGGACGCGATCCCCGCAGCCGAGGCCCCCGGGGAACAGCGGCGCTTCCGGCTGGCGGTGGGGGTGACGATCATCGCGCTGGTGGTCGCGGCCGCCGGACTGACCGTGGCGAACGCTGTCCAGGGCCCACGCCTGGTGAGCGCGGAGGTGAACGCGCGGGCGAGCGTCGAGCGTGCGGGGCAGCGGCTGGTGCTCCGGCTCGACCAGCGGATCGAGCCCCTCGACCCGGCCCTGGTCTCGGTGACCCCCGCGGTGCCGTACGAGGTGGTCGTCGAACAGGCCTCGATCGTGCTGCGATTCGGCGTTCCGCTCGCGTACGAGACCCGCTACGACGTCGTCGCCCCGGTGCGCAGCGTGACCACGGGCGCGGAAGCGACCCTCACGTACGCGCTGCGCACCCCCGGCGCCGGGGTGTTCCTGCTGCAGCGGGCAGGCGTGCAGGACGGCGGCGGCAGCGACGAGATCGTCCGTACGGTGATCGGCTCGGACCAGCGCCAGATCCTGATGGCGGACCCGCGGATCCAGGAGTTCGCGTTGGCCGATCCGGAGCTGGCCGTGGTCACCCTGACCGAGGAGAACGTGGGCTCGTTGACCGTCGGCCGGGTGAGCTCGGGGGAGCGGCGGACGGTGGTCGACGATGCCTCCATCACCCAGCTGAAGTCGTCCGGGTCCGGCGGGATCTTCGGCTTCGCCCTCACCCCGCGAAGCGGGCCGGATGCGGGCACGGTCCAGCTGAAGCTGTTCGATCCCGCCGGGGACGGCACCCTGGTCGGCGCCGTCGGGCTGGACGGCTCGCCGCTGGATCCGCAGGACTGGATGTTCGTGCCCGGCACCCGGGCGGTGGTGGTGCAGACGGCCGACTCGTCGCTGTACGTGGTCGACCCGATCGCCGGTACGCCCGCGCAGCCGCTCGGCGGGCACACCAAGATGCACTCCTTCGTGGGCGACAGCGCCACGCTGATCGTCGACGACATCGGCGAGTTCAAGTCCATCGACCTGACCACGGGGGTGATCAGCCCGCTCAGCGGGGTCGACCTGCCCACCACCTCGGCGCTGTACCGGCTGCTGGATCTCGGCGGCGAACGCGGCTACATCGGACTGCTCGCCGGCCTGGTGGACGGGAACCTGCACTTCTCGGTCGTGACTCTCCAGGACGGGAAGATCGCCGAGCTCTTCCTGCCGACCCCGCCGGCCGCCCGGATCCCGCGGGTCTGCCTGTCACCGAACGCCCAGTACCTGGCCGTGGAGACCATCCCGCCCGGCGCCGCCCCCGACGGCTACGGCTCGGTCCCCGGCTATGCCGGTACGAGGACGGTGTTCCTGGACACCGCGACCGGTGACGCCAGCCGCAGCGTGCCGGGTTTCGGCGTGGACTGGTGCCACTGAGCCGCCAGAGAAAATCTCGGGGCCAGGACCGACGCCAGGCTCAGCTACCGCCGAGCTGCTTCATCTCGGTGATCTCGGCTTGTTGGGCGTCGATGATGGCCTGAGCCAGCTTCTTGGCCTCGGGGTTCGTGCCCTGGTCGAGTTCGGTCTGTGCCATGGCGATCGCCCCGTTGTGGTGCTCGATCATGCCGTCAAGAAACAGGGTGGTCGCCTTGGCGCCTTCAGCATCTTTGAGCGCATCCATGTCGGCCTGGCTCATCATCCCGTCATCGCCACTGCCGTGGTCCATCCCGCCCATGCTGGGATCCGCCCCCCAGCCGGTCAGCCAGCCGGTCATCTGGGCCACCTCGGGACCCTGGGCCTGCTTGATCTTTCGAGCCAGCGCCGTGACCGTGGGGTCGACGCCGGTCTTGGCGAGAAGCAGGTCGCTCATCTCGATGGCCTGATTGTGGTGCGGGATCATCATCGAGGCGAACATCACGTCAGCGTCGTTGTGCGGTCCTGATGCCGGGGTGGACGACGCTGCCGGGCTCGACGAGGCTGACGAGGCTGCCGAGGAGGGCGATGACATCGAGCCCATGTCGTGATCATTCGACGAACCGCAGCCGGACACGACGAGGGAGAGCCCGAGGGCCGCGGCCGGGGCGATGAGCTTGAACCTGATGATGGGCATTGCGGTCGATCTCCTTATGGTCAGTTGAGTTCGAGCAAACGGCGCAGACAGTGCTCTCGGAGGGGGGCGGGGAAGTCGTCGGCCAGGCGGTAGTGGATGACTCGCCCAGCCCGACGGTTGACCACGAGCCCAGCCGTCCGCAACATCCGCAGCGCATAGCCCACGGAGTCCAGCGAGGCGTCCAGCACCAGCACCAGGTCGCCCACGCACAGCTCGTCGACGGTGTCGAGGGCGTAGAGAACGCGGACCCGCATCGGGTCCGCCATCAAAGCCAGGAGCGTCGCCAGCCGCGAGGCGTCCTCGACCGACAGCACGTGGGATCGGGCCGCAGCCACGCGCTCAGGATCGACCGGGTGCCGGTGCCCGAGCTCGGCGTCGAGCTTCGAGGCGGGCGTTGCCATCCAGGGTCCTCCCTCGGGGAGCATAGGCGTACGAACGTGCGGATATCCTAGGTGTTCGTCCCTGAGCCCGGGGAGCCGGCCATGGCGCTGAGGCTCGGATTCGCCGTCACCATCCTCAGTAGCCGAGTCACCCCTCCCCGTGCGGATCGATGTGCCGTCAGCCGAGGAGCCCGTCATCAGTTCGATCGTCAAGCCGCGCTCGCAGCGAACAGGTGCCGCTGTGGTCCTCGTCGCCTGTTCCGCCACCTTCGTCGCCGCCTGTGGCGGCACCAGCGTGCCCGAGGCGCCGAAGGCAGACCAGGCGAGCCCCGGCGTGGTCCGGCCGGCTGAGTTGGACGGGACCTCTCTGCCGCCGTGGCCGGCGCCTTCCGATGTGGCCGCTCGGGCGGCGAGCGCCGGGCTCGACCTCGGCCCGATGGGGATGGCCGAGCACTACCACCCGCACCTGCGGATCGTCGTCAGCGGCACCGACGTACCGGTGGCGGCCAACATCGGCGTCGATCCGGCCACCGGCGCCATGTCGGCCCTGCACACCCACGAGCCGGACGGGACGATTCACATCGAGGCCGACCGGACCGGCGACGTCTTCACCCTCGGCCAGCTGTTCATCCAGTGGGGCGTGAAGGTGACCCCCACCCAGATCGGCGGCGTGCAGGCCAAGACCGGCCAGAACATGACGCTGACGATCAACGGAAGTCCCGCCGACGGCGACCCGATGGCGCTGCGCCTCGAGCCTGACCAGGAGATCGTGCTGCACCTGCCATGAACGGAGGCGGGCCGGCGCGCGACCGAGGATCAGCCGTTGCGGCGACCGCTACCGGCGCTGGCGCGAGTTCGATCCGAAGCGGTCCCAGGATCCACGGGCGTACTGCTGCTGGCCGTAGACCAGCTCGTCCGGGGGGTAGTCGAACAGCTGGGCAGTGGTGCCCTTGAGGTAGGACGCCATCGCCGGCTTCCAGATCTCCTGACCGGCGTCCCCGCTGCCCGACCCTTCCAGCAGCTTGCCGGTCGAGGGCACGGTGTAGCCCTTGAGTCCTGCCCGGTATCCACCCCCCGCGGAGCGGAGGAAGGGTTTGCGCTGGTTGTCGATGCTGATCATGGCGGCGCCGGCGATCCGCGGGGTGTAGCCCACGAACCAGACGGCGGCGTTGCTGTCGATGGTGCCCGTCTTGCCGGCTTGAGCCCGACTGCCCGAAACTGCCGCCCGCTGGCCGGTGCCGTCGGTCATCACCCGCGACAGGAGCGAGTTCATGGCCGCCGCCACGTCCTGGGAGATGACCCGCTCGCAGTTGGCGCTGGGCGCCTCACGCGGCTGGCCGGTGCCGTCGGTGATGGTGTCGATGATGATCGGGTCGCAGTGCACCCCGCCGGAGGCGAACGTCGCGTACGCCTCGGCCATGGACAGCGGGCTGACCTCGACCGTGCCGAGGGTGACCGACGGCTTGTCGTCGTAGGAGCTGATCGGCGCCGCCGCCGTACTGGACTCCACGCCGAGCTTCTCGGCCATGGTGACCACATCGCACAGCCCGACATCGAGCGCGAGTTGGACGAAGTAGGTGTTCACCGACCGCTCGGCGGCCCGGTACATGTCCATCACGCCGTTGGTGCCGGTGGAGTTGCTCACCTTCCAGTTGCCGCTGACCTGGGTGCGGCCCTGGCAGCTGTCGAACGGCGCGTCGGAGAAATCCATCGTGGAGCGGGCGTCGTACCGCTTGGACAGCGGGATGCCCTTTTCGAGCGCCGCCGCCGCGGTGAAGGCCTTGAAGGTGGAGCCGGCCTGGAAGCCCTGCGCGCCGCCCATCTCGGGGGTGACCGAGTAGTTCCAGTAGGTTTCGCCCGCCTTGATGTCCGAACCCATCACCGGCCGGCTCTGCGCCATCGCCACGATCAGTCCGGTGCCCGGCTCGATCATGTCCATGGCGGCGATCACCGGGTCGGTCGGCCCGACCACGTCGCTCACCTGCTTCTGGATGGCGTTCTGGGTCTTGGGGTCGATCGCGGTGGTCACCGTCAGACCGCCGCGCTTGATGGCGTCGACGCGTTCTTCGACGGTGGCACCCAGGCTCGGCGTCTGGGTGAGGGAGCGGTACACGTAGTCGCAGAGGAAGGGGTAGTCGCTCGGCTGGCAGCCGTTGATCGCGTTCTCGATCCGGCGCCGGTCGAAGCCGCCGCGCTTGGCCTTGGCCGCGGCGGCGCTGGACACCACGTCCAGCTCGACCATCCGGTTGAGGACGATGTCACGCCGGTTGAGGGCGGCCGACTTGTGGGCCACCGGGTTGAGCGCGGTGGGGTTCTGGACCAGCCCGGCGAGCATCGCCGCCTGCGCGAGGCTGAGCTTGCGCGCGGTGGTGCCGAAGTAGTGCTCGGCAGCGGCCTCGACCCCGTACGCCCCGTCGCCGAAGTAGGCGATGTTCAGGTAGCGCTCGAGAATCTCGTCCTTGGACAGCGACTTCTCCACCGAGATGGCGTAGCGCAGCTCGCGGATCTTCCGGCCGTACGTGGACTCCTGGGCGGCCTGGATCGCGGCCTCGTCACCGCGCTTCTTGGCCTCCTCGATCTGCACCATCTTCACGTACTGCTGGGTGATGGTGGAGCCGCCTTGCGCCTCCTCGCCGGACGCCAGGTTCGTGATCAGGGCCCGCAGGGTGCCGGTCGCGTCGAGCGGCCCGTGCTCGTAGAAGCGGTGGTCCTCGATGGCGATGATCGCCTTCTGCATGACCGGCGCGATGTCAGCCAGGTCGACGTAGACCCGGTTCTCCTCGTAGAAGTGGGTCAGGACGTCGCCGTTCGCGTCGAGCACCGTCGAGCGCTGGGACTGCGCGGGGGTCTCGAAGGCGATCGGCAGGTCACTCAGGCCCTTCTCGGCGGCGCCCGCGGTCACGGACGCGGCGCCCACCGCGGGCAGGGCCGCGACGGCGATCAGCAGTCCGCAGATGGCGCTGATCAGCAGGAACGCGCCGCCCGCCCGCATCCGGTCGGTCGGTCGGGGAGTCGAAGAATTTGCCATGACATCGGTAACAACTGCGCAGAGGTCGGTGTCGTTTCCGATTTCGGCTGTGAAAAGCGACACGTACCCGTCCCGGGCCGTGTCAGTCCGGCACGCTCTCCAGGACCACCTCGACCGCCGGCACCCCCGGACTGCTGGCGGTCACGGTGATCGTTCCGGTCCCGGTGGGCCGGATGACCGCGAGCGCGCGGCCGTCGAACGTGGTCCAGGTGCCGGCATCGAATCGTTCGACCGTCTTCGGGTTGGCGCTGCACATCCCGGCAAGGACGCCGGGACCGGTGACCGTCACCGTCACGGGCCGGTCCGCGCCGGTGACCAGGCGTCCCCCTTCGTCGGTGAGCTCGATCGGCACATAGCTGAGGTCGCCGCCGCTCGCCCCGATCCGGGTGCGGTCGGCTTCGAGACGCAGTTGCGTCACGCTCGAGGCGGTGACCAGCACGGCGCGGCCGACCTCGGTGCCGTCGCGGTAGGCCACGGCAACCAGTTCGCCCGGTGCGTAGGTGGTCTCCAGCAGTGCCAGCATCGGCCGCACGCGCCCCACGGGACCGCCCGCCACCTCGGTCCCGTCGAGCAACAGCACCACCCGGTCGGCGTCGGCGTAGACCTCGACGGTGACCGGTTTTCCCTCATATCCTGCCCAGGTCCACGAGCTGATCGAGTCGCTCCAGCCCCACGGCGACTGCATGGTGATGGTGTGGTCGTGGTGTTCGGGCCGGCGGACGGCCACGTACGGCTCGGTCCGCAGGCCGAAGACGATCTCGCGGTAGTAGGAGACGGGGCGCCGGTGGCCGGTGAGGTCGAGATCCCCGCACCAGGCCGTCAGGTACGGATACTCCCGCTCCAGTGCGGCGACCGCACCGTCGTCCTCGGCGTACGCGGTGGCGCCGATCCCGACCTCGCCCAGGTAGTCCCACCCGGTCCAGGTGAAGTCGCCGATGACGTGCGGGTTCGCCGTCACCATCGGCCACAGCATGCCGATCAGGGACGGGAACGTCTCCGAGCCGACGATGACCCGGTGCGGGAACAGGTCGCGGTCGAGGGCGTACCGGCCTTCGGCGTAGTTCAGACCGACCACGTCCAGCACCGCGTGGGACTCGGCGGTACGCCGGGTGACGTTGTCCCCCAGGGCCATCTGGTTCATCACGTCGCCGAGGTCGGCGGCCAGCATCTCGTTCAGACCGGCCACGTCGCCCTGCTGATCGGCCGCCAGTTCGTCCATCACCGCGAGCGCGGAGTTGACCCCGTTGGTGACCAGGCGGGTGGGGTCCAGCGAGCGCAACTTCTCCGCCATCCGCCGGGCGAGCACCGAGCCGTGCGGCATGCCGACCTCGGCGATCTCGTTGCCCAGGGAGTACATGATCACGCTGGGGTGGTTGTAGTCCTTGGTGACCATCGACTCCAGGTCGGCCGCCCACCACTGCGGGAAGTCCAGCGCGTAGTCGTACGGGGACTTCCCCCGCACCCACATGTCGAACGCCTCGTCCATCACGAGCATGCCCACCCGGTCGCAGGCGTCGAGCATGGCCGGGGAGAGCGGGTTGTGCGCGGCGCGTACGGCGTTGAAGCCGGCCGCCTTGAGCAGCTCGATCCGCCGCTCCTCGGCCCGGTCGGTGGCCGCCGCGCCGAGCGGGCCGTTGTCGTGATGGATGCAGGCGCCGCGGAGCAGCACGGGCTCGCCGTTGATCCGCAGACCGTTGCGCGGGTCGACCCTCACGGTGCGCACGCCGAACGTGCGTCACCCGGTCGTCGTCGGCGGTGCCGATGCTGGTGTGCGCGGTGTGCAGTGCGGGCCGGTCGACGCTCCACAGCGCGGGATCGGCCAGGTAGAGCCGTTGCCGGACCAGGCAGCTCTCCCGCGGCGGCACGGTGACCGGCGTCGCGTCCCGCTCGGCCTGACGGCCGTCGGGTCCGGTGACCGTGGTGGTCACCGTGACCGTCTGCGTGGTCAGCCCGGCGTTGACGACCTCTGTCGCGACCTCCACCACCGCCTGGCCAGGCTCGACGTCGACGTGGTGACGCGGACGCCGTCCAGCGCGACGTGCAGCGGGTCGACCACGTGCAGCACGACGGGCCGGTGGATGCCGGCCCCGGAGTACCACCGGGAATCCTGCCCGGAACGCACCTCGACCCGGAGCCGGTTGGTCTCCCCGAAACGCAGGTACGGCGTGGTGTCGATCACGAACCGGGCGTACCCGTCGGCCCGGTTGCCGGCGAACTCCTCGTTCACGAACACCGTCGCATGCCGGTACGCGCCCTGGAACTCCAACGACACCAGCTTGCCGGCCCAGTCCGCCGGCACGTCGAAGGACTTGAGGTAGGTGTAGGCGCCCGGCGGAAAGTACGCGCTCGCCCCCTTGGACGGCACGTCCGGCGAGCGCTCGCGCGTCCCGCAGCGCGTCGTGCGGCAGGGTGACCGGGACCGGGACGGCGTCGACTCCCTGCAGCGCCGCGAACGGACCCAGGGGCGCCCGGTAGGCCCAGTCGTGGTTGAAGGGAATCCGGCCATGTCGGTAGTGCTCCTTGGCGCTGATAGGTCGCGGAGTGAGGTGGTGGCGATCAGGCCGCGAACACGCGGACGTCCCAGGGCCCGAGGTCGACCTCGCGTACCGGGCTGGTCGTACCGCCTGTCTCGGCCAG
>CAVSDA010000019.1:0-35335 GCA_963726625.1 uncultured Actinomycetota bacterium | reverse complement strand
GGTGCATCGCGCTGGCGATCGGGGCCACATTGCACGGCTTCCTGATGGGTTGCACAGTTTGCAACCGGTGCAATGCGAGAGGAACCCACGTATACGTAGGTTCCCGCGGCCGGGGGTGGTGGGGGTGGTGGTCGGCGGCCGGGTGGGTGGGGTGGTGGGGGTCAGTTGCCAAGCTGCAGTAGGAGGGGATCGCTTGCCGACCGCGGGTGGCGCGACCATGCTGGCGTTCATGGCACAGACGTACGAGTCGGTGGACCACTACATCTCCACTTTCCCCGCGCAGACCCGAGCGGTGCTGGAGCAGGCTCGCCGGGCGATCCACGAGGCGGTACCCGGACTGGAGGAGAAGATCACCTACCAGATGCCGACGTTCACCCGAGACGGCACACCGGTCATCCACCTGTCCGGGTGGAAGGCCCACATCAGCATCTACCCGGTCCCGGACCTGGAGCCGGACCTGGCCGGCACGATGGAGCCCTACCTCTCCGGCGCCAGCACGGCCAAGTTCCCGCTCTCCCGGCCCGTCCCGTACGAGTTGATCGGCACCCTGGCACGCGAACTGGCCGCGCAACGGTAGGGGCTCTACCCGTTGCGCGGCCAGCTTCGTGGTGCGCTCAGCTGAGGGTCAGTTCATCCCCAGCAGCCGCGCACCGACCGGCAGTCCGGTCGCGGCTGCGACGTCGGCCGGGATCGGCAGCGCGCTCGCCGCGTAGGTGAGCTTGTCGTCGGCCATGCTCAGGATCGGCTTCGAGCTGTCGATCTGGGCGTTGGTCCACGAGCCGTTCTTGCCCGTTGTCAGCGCCGGCGGGGTCTCGTAACGCTCCAGGGTCACGTTGTCGCCCTTGCCCCAGGCGACCATGGTCGGGTTGGTCTTGACGGCCCGCTTGTTGAACAGATTGCCGGCCACCGTCAAGTTCCAGGTGTCGACCGCCCGGTTGGTCTTGCCGTCGAGCGCGTAGAGCTGGAAGTAGCCGCCGCTGCCGAACACGTTGTTCGAGATCTCGATGTTCTGGGTGATCCAGGGCACCGTCGGGTCGACCACGTTCTTGAAGCGCGGGTCGCGGGCCTCGGGGAACGACCCGAGTTGGGCCTGCCGACGCTGATCCTGGGCCAGCTTGATGCCGAACAGCGATCCCCCGCCCACCTCGTTGTTGAAGACCTTGAAGTTGCCGGCGTCGAACAAGATGATGCCGTCCTCGCCGCCGTTGATGGCCTGGTTGTTGGCGATGATTCCCTTGTCGGAGATCTCCACCTCGATGCCGTGCTTGGTGTTGCCGTTGGCGGTGTTGTTCACGATGGTCAGGTCGTAGGAGGAGACGTCGCACCAGATGCCGGTTCCGACGTTGTCGTTGGCCTCCACGTTGTCGATCCGGAGCGTGCGCGCAGAGGTGATCTTGATCCCGCCGGCGACCGGCTCGTTCTTGAACCTCTCGGTGTTGTTGCCGCTGAGGATCGCGTTGGAGATCACCGACGTGTCGAGCTGGGTGCCGCCGACCCCGAGCAGGCCGGCGCGCCGCACGGTCAGCCGGTCGATCAGCTTGTTCGCACCGGACAGGCTCAGCCCCGTGGTGGCCACGTCCTCGATCGCGACGTTCTGCACGACGCCGCCGAGGTTGCCGAGCCGCACCGCACCGTGGGTCTCGTACGGGGTGGCGTAGCGACGGATCCCGATGCCACGGATGACCGAGCCCGGGCCGGACAGGTAGAGGGCCTGCGCGAGATCACTGGCGCGGACCTCCTTGCCGGTCGGATCCGAGCCCATGATGATCGTGTTCGCGGCGTCGTTGACGTAGAACGTGCCCGGCACCACGGCGCTGGACGAGCCGACCTGGGTCAGCTGGACCCCGTCGACGAACAGCTGATCAGGATCGGCCGCCATCGGGAAGGCGGTATTCACAAAGCGCGCCTTGAAGGCGGCATCGCCGCCCATCAACGAGGGGAACTCAGCCATCCAGCCCGAGGTCACCCAGACCGCTCCGGACTTGCTCCAGTTGGTGATCTGCTTCGATCCGTCGAACCAGACCGCCTCACCCGGATAGTTCTGCACCGTCATGGTCTTGTTGCTGAGCACGGTGACGGACTCGTGGTAGCTGCCACCTCGCAGCACCAGGGTGGCTCCGGTCTTGGCCTTGGCGGCGGCGGCGGACGACCGTCTTCATCGGCGCCGCCTCGGTGCCGGCGCCGGCGTCGGAGCCGCGCACCGGATCGACGTAGAGGGCGCCGGTCGGAGGCGCGTACGTGGCGGTGCCCACCGGCAGCGACCCGCGCTCGGGACGCGGTGCGATGAGGGCTGGGGTGCCGGCGACACTGGCCGCCCGGTGGCTGCGGGCGCCTGCACCGTGGAGGTCGGAGCCGGCGTCTCGCTGGCCGAAGCAGCCGGGGCGGAGGGCGTGGCGGAGGGCGCCGTGGCGGACGGCGTGGCGGAGGGCGCCGCGGAAGGCTCGTCCGCCGCCTGGATCACGGCCGCCGGCATGTGGTCACCGGATCCGACCAGCAGGTCGTCGTGGCTCACCGTGACGGCCGCGGTGGAGGTCTGCACGAAATCGGACAGGACCAGCGCGCCGCCGGCGCGGAGTGCGGATGCGTCGGAGTCGGTGTGCTTCAGCTGCCAGGCCGGGACTGTCCGGCCGTCGATCCAGGCACGAGCCTGGAGCTGGACCGGGGCCGTCCCGACGACCTGGAACTCCAGCTGCACCTGCTGACCGGCCGCGACGGTGAACGGCAGCGTCACGCCGGTCAGCCAGGTGCTGGCCGCGCCGTTGCTGCGGGTCAGACCGAGGGTGGCCTTGCCGGCGGAGTTGACCCGCACGCGGACCGAGTAGCCCGAGCCGTCGGCCTGCTTGCGAGCGACCCAGCCGTACTGCACGTCGTAGGTGGTCTTCGCCGGGGCATCGAGCACGGTGGAGTTCTCCACGTGCACGTCGCCGGCGACGACGGAGGCGAGCTGGGCCGTGAGTCCCTGGCCGGAAGGCATGGTGCTGAAGGCCCGGGTGCCGGTGGTGCCCACCTTCACCGCGGACGACTTGGTCAACACGTAGCCCTTGCCGAGATCAGGTGCGCCCCAGCTGCCGGAAACCTGGCGATTGAAGGAATCGCGGGCGAGTGCGCTCCACCCGGGCGGGGTGCTGGCGGTGGCCGAGAGGGCCAGGGTGGCGGTCAGGCCGGCGGTCAGGGCGGCAGCGGACGTGACGAGGTAGAGCTTGCGCATGTGCGCACTCCTTGAGTGATCTCAGTCCCGAGAGATATGTGTCCCGAAAGCTGGAGACCCCCGAAGCCGCCGTGCGTGCCCCCGACTCCAATTGATGAAGAAACTACATGGCAAGCGAATGACTTATCAAGTCAGGTTCTTGGCAAGTTAGAGGGCTACTACGGCGCCCATCAACTGACCAAGCGTCGGCCGGGAGTCGGCTCGCGTTCCGTCCATCAAAAGTGCGTGCGACTAGGTCTGATGGTCGAAATGGACGCGCACTGCGGGCCCGTGCGCATCCCACTGCATCGGACTCGGGTCTGGCGGACCCGCGCAGGGCCGATTCGAGATATTTTGAGTCACGTAACAGTTTCCTATCGAGGACGTGATCTAGCTGACAACGTGGTCACCTGGGGGGCTGTTCGGGACCCCCGAACCGGCTGGGAAGCGCCGTGCCTGGAGCCGCGCGCGATCGCGCCGGGACGTGGGGCTACCGCCTGGCGCGGGCGGAACGGTCCGGCAACGATTGCGCGATTCTCGTACGGGCGGCGCTCGCGGGCCTTCTCATGAGGGGATGCAGCGGACGACCCCAGCGTGGATCGCCCACGCGGGCCCGCGTCAGCGCGACCTGGTGAGACGGTGAGGCTCCGAGGGCCGATCCGTAGGCGTCCCGTCCAGCAGCCGGCGTGGCCGATGGCCCTGCTGCGGTGGGGGTGCTGGTCCTGGGACTGCTGCTCAGCGCTTGCACCTCGACGTTTGCGCCGATCCCGCGAGGAGTCGCCCCCACCCCGTCGGTGCACGACAGCTCATCGATCGACGCGCTGCTGGCCAGGCTCGACGTGATGCCGAGACCCGCACGGCGCCCAGGACTATCGGCGCGCCGCGTTCGGCCCGCGGTGGGCCGATGTGGACGGCAACGGGTGCAACCAGCGCGACGACGTCCTGGCGCGCACGGTCGACCGCACCCGGCCGTACGAGTTCCGGCACTTCCGGTGGATGTGACCATGACGTGGTTGCGGGCACCTGGCGCGACGCGTACACCGGTGAGTTGCTGGAGTTCACCGACCTCCGCGACTCGGCGCAGGCTCAGCAGATCCCCATCGACCACGTTGTGGCGCTGGCCCTGGCCCACCGCTACGGCGCACGCGCCTGGTCCCCCGATCGGCGCCGCGAGTTCGCCAACGACCTGGACAATCTGCAGCCCGCCGCCCGCCTGACCAACCTCTCCAAGAGCGATGACGACGCTGCCGCCTGGAGGCCCGCCGCGCCGTACCAATGCGCCTACGCCACCCGCTACGTGACGATCAAGCACCGCTACGCCCTCGCCGTCGACCTCGCCGAGAAGCGCGCACTCCAGGAGATGCTCACCCGCTGCCCGTGACCTCCACCCCGCCCAGCGCCACCCCCTCATGCTGCCACTCCCGCCAGCGCCACCCCCTCCGCTGCCGACCCCTCCTGCTGCCACCTCCGCTGGCACCCTGCCACGGGAACCTACGTATACGTAGGTTTCTGCCACATTGCCCAGGTTGCAAGCCGTGCAATGCGACAGGAAGCTGTGCAATGCGCCACAGTGGAAGAGGCTCCGATGAGCCCGTTCTTCCAGCTCCTGCTCCCGGTCTGGCCGGACGGGAGGATGACTCTTCCCGAAGCCGTACGTCGCGCCCGGGCAGCGGGAGCCGACCGAGGTCCGCGCCGCACTCGGACCCGCGCCCGGGTGCGGCCAGGCATGTGCCACCCGGACGCCTCAGCGGCGCGGCGGTGCGGCGCTGACCACCGCGCGAGCCTGGGCCGCCGGCAGGTAGTCGTAGCGGAGGAACCGGCGGGTGAAGGTGCCGGTGCCGTGCGAGACCGTACGGAGGTCGATGGGATACCGCGAGAGTTCGTGGGCGGGCACCTCGGCGTGGATCAGCGTGCAGCCGGGGCGCTCTGCGGTCGTCGTGCCGTGCACCTGCCCCCGACGACCGCGCAGGTCGGCAAGCACCGAGCCCACCGATTCGTCGGCCACGGTGATCTCGATCGCGTCGATGGGTTCCAGCAGAGCGACCGTCGACTCGTTCGCCGCCTCGCGCAACGCGATCGCGGCCGCGTTCTGGAAGGCGAAGTCGGAGGAGTCCACCGAGTGCGCCTTCCCGTCGAGCAGCGTCACCCGTACGTCGACCATGGGGTAGCCGGCCAGGACGCCCTTCTCCAGTTGCGTCCGCGCGCCCTTCTCCACCGACGGGATGAAGTGGCGGGGTACGGAACCGCCGACCACCCGCTCGCCGAACTCGATGCCCGCGCCGCGCGGCAACGGCTCGATCTGGAGCTTGCAGATGGCGTACTGCCCATGGCCGCCCGACTGCTTGACCAGCCGGCCGCTGGCCACGGTGGAGCGCAGGAACGTCTCCCGCAACGACGTACGCAGCGGTTCCAGCTCCACCTGAACGTGGCCGGCCTCCTGCAAGCGCGGTCAACAGCTTGTCCACGTGCGCCGGGCCCAGCGCCCACAAGACGATCTGGTGGGTCTCGGCGTTGTGCTCCAACCGCATGGTGACGTCCTCCGCGACCAGGCGCGACAGGGCCGACGTCAGCTTCTCCTCCTCGGCCCGCGAGCTCGCGTGGATCGCCACCGGGAGCAGCGGCTCGGGCAGCAGCCACGGCTCCACCAGCGCCGGTCGCTCCTTGGTCGACAGCGTGTCGGTGGTCTCGGCCGCGGTGAGCTTGGTGACCAGCACGAGCTCCCCGGCGATCGCCTGCGACTTGGGTCGGGTCTCCTCCCCCAGCGGCGCCGCGAGTGGACCGACCCGTTCGTCGTCGGTGTCGTGATCGGGATGGCCGGCCGCGTGGTGCGCCGCGAACTGGCGCAGGTGACCGCAGACGTGCAGCAGCGCGTCGGCCCTCAGGGTCCCGGAGAACACCCGCACCAGGGATTGCCGGCCGACGAACGGATCGGTGGCCGTCCGCACCACCTCGGCCACCAGCGGTCCGTCCGGATCGCACCGCAGGTCGCCGAACGGCTTGCCGGCCGGGGTGCGTACGGCGGGCAGGGCCGAGGCGGCGGGCGAGGGGAAGGCCTGCTCGAACAGTTCGTAGAGCGCGTCCAGACCGACCCCGGCAGCCGCATGCGTGGCCAGGATGGGGAAGAAGCGGGCAGTGGCGACCGCCACCCGCAGATCCGTGAGCACCGTCTCGAGGTCGACGTCGGCCCCGCTGAGGTGGCGTTCCAGCAGCAGTTCGTCCTCCGACTCCTCGATGACCGACTCCATCAGCGCGGCCCGCCGCTCCTCGATCAGCTCGGCCTCGGTCTCATCCGGTTCGCGCGGCACCGGCTCCGTGCCCGAGTGGTCCACGACGCTGCGACGCAGCACGTCGAGCCAGCCGGTCACCTTCCCCTCCACCACCTGCGGCAGGCCCAGGGGTGCGACGTCGCCGAAGGCGCGCCGGCAACGCCGTACGGTCTCGTCGAAGTCGGCCCGCGCCTGTTCGAGCTTGGTGACCGCGATGGCCCGTGGCATCCGCGTGGCCTCGCACTCCCGCCAGAGCAGCCGGGTGGCCTCGTCGATCTCGTCGCTGGCGGCGACCACGAACAGCACCGCGTCCGCGGCGCGCAGGCCCGCACGCACCTCGCCGACGAAGTCGGGGTTGCCGGGGGTGTCGAGCAGGTTGACCGCCAGGCCGCCGCTCACCACCGAGGCCGCCCCGAGGGACCGGGAACCGACCGGTTCCCCGCGGACGTGCCGGCCCGGCGTACGCGCGGCCACGAGGGCCTCGAACAGGGCGGTCTTCCCCGCCCCGGCCGGACCGACCAGGACGACGTTGCGGATCTGGTCGGGGAAGGTCGGCCCGAAGCGGCCCAGGGGATCAGCGATGCTCGCCATGGCCACACCTTCGCGCCCGAGCGCGGTGAAAGACAAGGGGCTGGCGGGACGAACCCGGTGGCGACGCGCCGATCTCGCCGTCACCGGGCGTGTGCCACTCTGGAGACAGGTCCACATACCCGCGGACCCACGGCGTCCTGTCCGCGATCCGGACCGGCTGCCCACCTTGCGAGACGGCGGCTGGCCCACAGCACACGGGCCGGTCCGTCCGGACACTCCCGGAGGCCGAGATGTTCGAGGAAGCCCAGCTGTACGCGCCGGTCACCCGCTCCGGCGACGGCGAGATCATCGTCCACCTGAGCCAGGACCATCCCGGCGCCGTCGACCCGGAGTACCGGGCCCGGCGGAACGGCCTGGCCGCTCTGGCGCTGGCCTGGACGCCCGGTACGCCCCTGCCGACCGCGCCGTACGCCGAGGCCGAGCACGACGTCTGGCGCATCGTCTGCGCCGAGTTGCACGCACTGCACGAGCGACTGGCGTGCGCGGTCTACCTCGAGGGCAAGCAACGGCTTCGACTGCCGGAGGCCCGGATCCCCCAACTCGTCGAGGTGAACGCGCTGCTCGACCCGCTGACCGGTTTCCGCTACGTACCGGCCGCCGGCCTGGTCGAATTGCGGGAGTTCTACGGCTCGCTGGCCGACGGGGTCTTCCACTCCACCCAGTACGTGCGCCACCACTCCGTACCGCTCTACACCCCCGAGCCGGACGTCCTGCACGAGGTGTTCGGCCACGGCAACTGCCTGGCGCACGAGCGATTCGCCGACCTCTACCGGGCGGCCGGGCAGGCCGTACGCCGGGTGGAGACTGCCGAGGCGCTGGAATTCGTCTCCAAGGTCTTCTGGTTCTCCCTGGAGTTCGGCGTGCTCTCCGAAGCCGGGCAGGTGCGCTGTTACGGGGCCGGGCTGCTGTCCTCGTACGGCGAGATCCAGCAGGTCGCGCAGGCCGATCTTCGTCCGCTCGATCTGAGCCGGATGGGGGTCCAGACCTACGACATCACCCACTATCAGCCGCTGCTGTTCTGCGCCGACGGCTTCGGCGAGGTGGAGGACGTGGTCGGCGGATTCTTCTCCACGGTGGACGACGATCTGGTCGGGCGGCTGCTGCGGACCTCCTCCCGAACGCCCACGTCCTCGCCGACGCCCGCCTCCACCTCCCCCACCTCGACCTCGACCTCCACCACCTCGACTTCCACCACCTCCGGAAGGAAACGCTGAGAGACGACGCGCCGGAAGGCCAGATCCGGGTCGTTTCCCGGCGTTTCCTGAGGTTTGTGCCGGTGGTGGCCGCGCAGCGGGCGGCCGGCTGGGGTGAAACGATCCCCTCCGAGAGGGGGACCGACGTGTTCGTGCTGCACGCCTGCTGGCTGCTCGATCCTTCCGGCGGGCAACCGGGCCGGATGGGCCTGTGGGGGGAGGACTCCGCCGCCCCGGCCAGGCCGCCACGTCGACCGGGTCGACCGCCCAAGGTCCAGCCGCACCCGTACGCCGCGACCGTGCCCGACCTGCTCGCCCTGCTGCCCCCGCCGTCCCTGCTGCCCGCCGGCGCCGACCGCGGCACGCCCGGGACCGGGCAGCTGACGCTGCCGACACGGGCCGGCGGGCCGCTCAGCTCACCCGAGCTCATCCGCGACGAGATCACCGACACCTCGGGGGCCGTGCGCGGTGCCACCTGGCAGGTCCCGCTGCTGGAGGCAGACGCCGACGCCGCGTTCGCGATCCTGCACAACCTGGACGGCGAGAGCGCCACCTACGGCGCCTCGGTCACCCACCTGGTCGCCGTGGCCGAGTTCGCCGCCGATCTGGTCGGCCGCGGCCGCGTCCTGCCGGTCGTCGCCGACGGACCGCGGGCCCTCTGGCGTCCGGTGCTCACCGGACCGGATGCCGCCTGGACCCGCCTGCTGGCCACGGCGTCGCCCCCGCCGCTGGCCGCCGCCGAGCCGACCCGCAGCATCGCGGTCTTCACCGCCGCACTGGACGACCTGGTCGACGCGGCCGCCCGAGCCGCGCTGGACCCCCTGCGCCCGGGCCAAGCACGACCGGCCCAAGCACGACCGGAAGTAGACCCAAGTACGACTGGGCCAGGGACGACTGGGCCTCGGCCGCGCGGCCGACCCTGCCGCCCAGGCCTGGCTCGCCGCGCTGACCGGCCACCAGCGCCACTTCACAGCTTCACCCGACGCCGTGTCCGTGCTGGCCGCGCAGTTGGGCCGGTGGCAGGCCGACGCGGTCGCCGGTCCGGTCCGCGCCTGCTTCCGGCTCGTCGAGCCGGACGCCGCCGACGCGTCTGGCAACGGCACAGGCGGCAACGGCACAGGCGGGTACGGCACAGGCGGGGACGGCACGGGCGGCGAGATCTGGCAGGTCCGTTTCGGCCTGCAGGCGGCGGACGAGCCCAGCCTGGTGGTCGACGCCGAATCGGTCTGGACCTCCCGGCGGCGCGCTGCCGGCTCTGGCCCGCCAGGTCGACGCGCCACAGGAGACGTTCCTGGCCGAGCTGGGGAAGGCCGGCCGGCTCTATCCCGAACTGGACGGCGCCCTGCGCACGGCGAAGCCGCTCGGCCTGGCGCTGGACACCGCGGGCGCGCACCGCTTCCTCAGTACGCGCCGCCCCGACCCTGGCCACCGCCGGTTTCGGTGTCCAGCTCCCCGGCTGGTGGACCCGGCCGTCGTCGCGGTTGGGGGTGCGGCTCACCGCCACCACTCCGCCCCAGCCCGGTCTGGTGGCCACGGGCGGCAGCGCGGTGGGCTCCGATGCGATCGCCGCGTTCCGCTACGACCTCGCCGTCGCCGGTGCGGTGCTGACCGCAGAGGAGTTGGCCGAGCTCACCGAACTCAAGGCACCGCTGGTCCGCTTGCGCGGCCAGTGGACCGAGTTGGACCCCCGTCGGCTGGCCGCCGGCCTCAAGGTCGTCGGACGGACCGGCCAGGCCACCGTGCGCGAGTTGCTGCGGTTCGGCCTGGGCGTCGAGGCTCCTCCGGAGCTGGCGGAGTTGTCCGAGCTGAACGAGCTGACCGGGGCCGACACCCTGCGCGTCGAGCGGGTGGAGGCCGGCGGCTGGCTGGGGGATCTGCTGTCGGCCGGCACCGAGCACCGGCTCGTCGCCCTGACGCCTCCGGACTCCTTCGACGGGCAGCTGCGGCCCTATCAGAACCGCGGGCTCGCCTGGCTGGATTTCCTCGGCCGGGCGGGGCTGGGCGGCGTGCTGGCCGACGACATGGGGCTCGGCAAGACCGTGCAGTTGCTCGCCCTGCTGGCGTCACAGACGCCTGGTGAACCCACCCTGTTGGTGTGCCCGATGTCGCTGGTCGGCAACTGGCAGCGGGAGGCGGCCCGGTTCACCCCGCACCTGCGGGTGCACGTCCACCACGGCGCTGAGCGCGCCCGCGGCGCGCAGTTCCGCGAGGCGGTCACCGGCTGCGACCTGGTGATCACCACGTACGCGCTCGCCGCCCGGGACGCGACCGAGCTGCGGAAGATCGGCTGGCGCCGCGTGGTGGTGGACGAGGCGCAGGCGATCAAGAACGCCGCCACCAAGCAGGCGACCGCGATCCGCTCCATCCCTGCGCGGTCCCGGATCGCCGTGACCGGCACGCCGGTGGAGAACCGCCTCGCCGACCTGTGGTCGATCCTGGAGTTCGCCAACCCCGGCCTGCTCGGCACCGCCGCCAGCTTCAAGAAGCGGTACGCCGAACCGATCGAGCGGCACGGTGACGCCGACGCGGCCGAGCGACTGCGCCGGTTCACCGCGCCGTTCATCCTGCGGCGGCTGAAGACCGACCGATCGGTCATCGCCGACCTGCCCGAGAAGCTGGAGATGGACCTGCTCTGCAACCTGACCGCGGAGCAGGCTGCGCTGTACCAGGCGGTCGTCGACGACATGCTGGAACGGATCCGGACGACCGAGGGCATCGAGCGGCGGGGACTGGTCCTGGCGACCATGACCAAGCTCAAGCAGGTGTGCAACCATCCGGCGCACTTCCTCCGCGACGGGAGCCGCCTGTCCGGCCGGTCGGGCAAGCTCGACCGGCTGGAGGAGATCCTGGAGGAGGTGCTGGCGGTCGGGGAGAAGGCGCTGCTGTTCACCCAGTACGCCGAGTTCGGGGGGATGCTGCGCGGTCACCTCGCGGGCCGGTTCGGCCAGGAGGTGCTCTTCCTGCACGGCGGCGTGGCCAAGCCGGCGCGCGACGCCATGGTGGCCCGGTTCCAGGCCGAGGACGGCGGGTTCACCGCCGCTGTTCGTGCTCTCGCTGAAGGCCGGCGGAACCGGCCTGACCCTGACCGCGGCCAATCACGTCGTGCACGTGGACCGCTGGTGGAACCCGGCGGTGGAGGACCAGGCGACCGACCGCGCGTTCCGGATCGGTCAGCGGCGGGCGGTGCAGGTGCGCAAGTTCGTGTGCGCGGGCACCATCGAGGAGAAGATCGCCGCGATGATCGCCGACAAGCGCGGGCTGGCCGCCAAGATCGTCGGGACCGGCGAGCAGTGGCTGACCGAACTGTCCACCGGCCAGCTCGCCGAGCTGTTCCGGCTCGAGGAAGGAGCAGTGGTCGAGTGAGCGGGTGGTTCCCCGATCGTTACCCGCCGTCGCGGCCGCGGGACGTCGAGAACGGGCTGAGGGCGCGCACCGCGCGCGGCGCGATCGGCGCGTCCTGGTGGTCGCGGCGGTTCCTGGACGTGCTCGAGTCGTTCGCCATGGGCACGCGGCTGACCCGCGGGCGGGCGTACGCGCGGCGCGGCCAGGTCATCTCCCTCGACGTGCGGCCCGGTCGGGTGGAGGCGAGGGTCCAGGGCTCACGGGTCCGCCCGTACGCGGTGACGATCGGGCTCGCCGCCTTCAGCGAGCTGGTCTGGGCGAAGGCCGAGATCGCCCTGTCGGAGCAGGCCCTGCCGAGTGCGAAGCTGTTGGCCGGCGAGGTCCCACCGGAGCTCGAGGAGATCTTCACCGCAGCCGGCGCCCCGCTGTTCCCGCGCCAGGTCCGCGACCTGGACCAGCGCTGCAGCTGCCCGGACGGCGCGGTGCCCTGCAAGCACCTCGCCGCCACGTTCTACCTGCTCGCCGAGGCCTTCGACGAGGACCCGTTCCTCATCCTGGTCTGGCGCGGCCGCGACCGGGAAGCCCTGCTCGGCCGGCTGCGCGAGCTCCGCGCCGACGGCGCCGTGGAGGAGTCGGCCGAGCGGGCTCCGGGTCCGGCCGCGGGCACCGCGCTCGCCCTCGCCGATCTGGCCGATCCGGTCGACACGATCGACCCGGGCGCACGGCCTGGTACGGACCGGTTCTGGCAACCCGGGATGCCGCTTCCGCCCCGACCAGCCGTGCTCGAGGTCGAGGCCGATCTGCTGCTGCGGCAGCTCCCGGTCCCCGACGCGGGGTTGGGCGGTCAGGTCCTCATCGACCGGCTGCGGCTGGCGTATCGCCAGTTCGCCGAACGCGGATGACGCCGGCGCAGTGGCAGGGGCAGGGCAGCGCAGGGAATCACCTCAACCGCGGTGCGCCGCCACCAGCTGATCCATGGTCGCGTCCATCGCCGCGTCGACCTGGCGGCGGGCGGGATCGCCGTCGTACCAGTCGATGATCTCCCGCGCCCCCCGGTGGAAGGGGACGACCGCGGTCGAGTCGGGCACGAGCCGGCGCACCTTGGTGTTGTCGAAGATCATCGAGTGCGCCTTGTCGCCCAGCAGGCCGGCGCCCCACTCGGGATCGGCGGCGGCGATCGCGGACGAGGGCACGTGCACCAGCTTCGGCTCCACGCCGGCGGCCCGGCCGACGGTGGTGAAGATCTCGTTCCAGGGCAGCCACTCGTCGGAGGTGATGTGGAAGCTGTCGCCGATGGCGGCCGGGTGCCCGAGCAGGCCGACGAAGGCGCGGGCGAAATCGGTGTGGTGGGTCAACGTCCACAGCGAGGTGCCGTCGCCGGGCACGACCACCTCCACGCCGCGACGCATCCGGTCGACGACGGTCCAGCCGCCGTCGAAGGGCAGCAGGGTCTTGTCGTAGGTGTGCGAGGGACGCACGATCGTCGCCGGCAGCCCCTCGTCCCGATAGGCCTTGACCAGCAGGTCCTCGCAGGCGATCTTGTCCCGCGAGTACTGCCAGTACGGATTCCGCAGCGGGGTCGACTCCAGCACCGGCAGCCGCCCGGGAGGGGTCTGGTAGGCCGAGGCCGAGCTGATGAACACGTACTGGCCCATCCGACCGGCCAGCACGTCCAGCCGCGACTGCACCTGGGCCGGGGTGAAGGAACGGAAGTCAGCGACGACGTCGAACTCGCGCTCCCCTACGGCCGTAGCGCAGCGAGTCCGCGTCGTCGGCGTCCCCGACCAGGACCTCGCACTCCGGCGGGGCCGGCCGGGAGGTGGATCTACCGCGGTTGAGCAGGAAGACCTCCATGCCCAGACCGACGGCGCGCTCGGTGCACGCGGAACTGATGATGCCCGTACCGCCGATGAACAGCACCGATTGACCTGACATGAACGGCCCTCCTTGGCTCGACCCTAGGGGACAGCCGGCGCGTCCCGATCAGAGCTTCGCGCACGTCCCCGTTTCGGGCGCGGTCGCCCCTCGAGGGAGCTGGGTCAGCCGTCGCTCTTCTTGTCGGCCCGGGCCAGGCTGGCCATCAGGTCGACCGCGCCGAACTTCACCTTGACCGCGCGGAGCTTGCGCGCACTCTTGGTCATCGCCTCGACCTGGTCCTTGGCCTTGAGATCGCCCGCCCGGGCGCGGATGAGTGCCGCCTGCCCGGCCACCTGCGGCGCGGCCATCGACGTTCCCGCCCACCAGGCGTATCCCCCGCCGGGCACCGGCCCGAGCACCCGGTTCGCCGGGGCGGCCAGGTCCACCCAATCACCCCAGTTGGCGAACGCGGACAGCTCCTGGTCCGTGCTGACCGAGGTCACGCTCAGGACGCCCTTGTCCTGGGCCGGGTACTGGCGGGCGTCGGTGGCCGCGTTCCCAGCTGCCGCCACCACCAGCACGTCGCGCTCGGTGGCGTACGCGATGGCCTCCTCCACCAGGTGGGACTTGGTCTTCTGCCCGGTTCCCATGCTGATGTTGATCACGTCGGCACCTCCGGCGACCGCATCGAGGACCGCCTGCGCGACCACGAAGCTACTGCCCGTGCCATCACTGTCCATGACGCGCAGCGGCATGATCGCGGCGTCGGGCGCGACGAGGGTCACCATTCCCGCGACGAACGTGCCGTGCCCGTACGCCTCGTGCGCGATTCCGTTCCCGTTGCTGTCGCGTCGTCATCCCCGTCGTCGTCGATTCTCTATCCCCGTCGTCATCGCTATCCCTATCGCTCTCGTGCATCTCCTCACCCGGATCGTCGTCGTCATCCACGTAGTCGTAGCCGGGTCGCAAGCGGCCGGCCAGCGCCGGATGGCTGGCGTCGACCCCGCTGTCCAGCACCGCGACCACCATCCCGGCGCCCGTGCTCAGCCGGTGGGCCCGGGCCAGGTCGAGGCTGCCGGCGACCGCCTGCTCGCGCCAGTTCGCGGCTCCGGTCCCCGCGTCCTCGGGATCGCCCTCGGGCCAGCCGTGGTAGCGGGTGTCGGACAGGTGGGTCTCGAAGTTCGGCTCGGCGTACTCGACCCCGGAGGACTTGTCGATGGACTCCGCCAGTTTCGCAACGTCCTTGGGCTCGGCGGCCACCCGCGGGTCGATGGGCCGGACGATGTAGATGCCCCGACTGGCGAGCAGGGCGCTGCCGAGCATGACCGGATGCCGGGCGAGCACCTGCTCGATCGTCCGGCCGTGATCGATCCTGACCTTGACGACGATGCCACCGTCCTCGGTGTCGGCGTGGTCCCGCGCTGCCGCTCCCGTCGACCAGCCGGCACGGGCCGACGAGTCCGGCGAGGAGCTGCGCGCTCAGCAGGGCGACGGCAAGGGCGAGCGCTCGGGCGCCCTTTCGGCGATGGGGATTCATGACTCTGCTCTCCGGTCGGTCGCGGCACTGGTGACGTAGCTGAAGGGCGCCCAGAAGTAGGGGTGGGGATGCTGCTCGGCGGTGTGCAACTGGGCGGCGCGCAGGGCGTGGGAGGGAGCCAGCCCCGCCCCGAGCCGGCGGTAGAACTCCGCCATCATGGTCAGCGTCGCCTGGTCGTCGACGGGCCATTGGCTGACGACCACGCCCGATGCTCCTGCGGCCAGGAAGGCCCAGCCCAGCCCGACCGGTTCCGCCGCGCGGCCGTGGACGCCGCTCTCGCACGCGCTCAGCACCACGAGGGCACCGGACGAGGTCGAGGTCCACGACCTCGGCCGAGGTCAGCCACCGGTCTCCCAGGCGAAGGCGCGAGAACAGCGGATTCGCAGCCTGGAAGACCCCGTGGCACGCCAGATGAACCAGGCCGGCCCCCCGAGCAGACTGCGCGAACGCTTCGGCGGTGGCCTGCGCATCGAGCAGGACGGTGGCCTGCGGCGCGTAGCCCGCCACCATTTCAGCCTCCGCGCGCACCGACGGCGCGTAGTCGTCGGCCACACCGACGATCAGCGCCGCGGCCGCGAGGTCGACCGGCCGATCTCCGTCGGGACTGGTGGCCAGCGTCGGGCCCAGCTGGATCGCCCACCGCTGCACCAGGTACTCGCTGCCGTCGAACAGCGCGGCGAACGGCACCGCGCCCATCGGCCCGTGCGGCACGATCAGCAGACCGTCCGCCGTCGGGATCCAACAGGTCCTCCACGGGCGCTACCAGGCACTCGTACAAGCCGTGCAGGCTGTCCCGGGTGCTGCGCAGCAGGAGATCCTGATAGCCCAATCCGAGGCCGATGCTCAGCCCGGCACGGCTCCACTGGTCCGCGAGCTGGTCGAGCAGCCGGTGCACCTGCGGCAGGATCGAAGGCAGCCGACGCACCACGACCTGATCGGCCTGCCGCACGAACGCGAGGATGTCGGATCCGGTGACCAGATAGGTGAGCTGGGGATCGGACGTGGTCGGCGCGGCCAGCGCCGCGCCCGATCCCTCGCGTCGGTGGGCGGACCCGTTCGTCGAGTCGCCGCAGGCGCAGCGCACTGACCTCGCCCTCCAATCGCTCGGAGCGCTTGAGCAGCGCCGTCCGCAGCGCCGGCCCGGTGGCGTACTGCAGCGCGAGATAGCCGGCGTTGAGCTCGGCGAAGGCTTCGGAGAGCTGCTGATCCGCCGAGGTCAGCCGGGGCCCCGCACCTACGGCGTCGGTCTGCAGATCGGTCAGCGTCTGCGCCCGGACCCGGTCCGCCAGCACAAGGATGCGACCAGGGTCGTCGCCCCGGTCGACGAGCAGGTCGACGAGCTCGGTGTGGGCGGCCAGCCGTTCCGCCCGGAACGCCGTCAGGAGGACGTGGTCGGGCAGGGCGCCGCTGGTGCGTTCCTGGACCGTGATCGCCCGCTCGAAATGGGCCTCGGCGTCGGCCATCCGGCCGCGCCGACGAGCCAGGCGACCGGCGCGCAACTCGTACTGGTAGCTCAGCTCAGGCAACCGGAGCTCAGCCGACAGCCCGCGGGCCAGCTCGAGGCAGCCGGCGATCTCCTCGACCGGATCGACGAGATCGGCGTGGCGAAGGTAGGCCCAGGTGAGCGGGATCAACCATCCGCCACGCTCCAACGCGCCGCACGCCTGGCTCAGCACGGCGACGGCCCGCTCGGTACCGCCCGACAGGCAGGCCGCCTCGGCCTGCGCCAGCTGGACGCGCGCCAGGGCCTGCCGGTCGTCGACGGTGGCGAACAGGTCGGCCGCGCGGTCCAGCTCGGCCGCGGCGAGCTCGCCGTGGCCGGAAGCCAGGTCGGCCAACGCCATCAGGTAGCGGGCCATCGCGTTGTCGTGGGTCATGCCTGCCTGGGTGGTCGTCGCCTCCGCCTTCTCAGCGGCCAGCCGCGCCTCGGCCGACAACCCCGCCGCCAAGTAGGTCTCAGACAGTGCCAGCTGCACCCGAGCGGCCTCCGCCCGGGCACCGAGTTCCTCCAGGGTCCGGCGAGCCGGCTCGAGCAGCCGCAGGGCGGCCGCCACCTCCCCGAGCAGGCGGTGCGCGTGAGCCCTGTCGCCTTGGCACTGAGCAGCGAACAGCCGATCACCGGCCGCGGCGAAGATCTCCGCGGCCGCGGCGAGATCGTCCAACGCTTCGCGCGGTCGCCCCAGGGCGATCAGCTCGACCCCCCGGTTGGCCAGCGGCCGCGCCGTCTCCACCCGCAAGCCCAGGGCGTGATACTCCTGCTGCGCCTGCGCGTACGCCGCCAGGGCCGACTCGTGCTGGCCGGTCAGGCCGTAGGCGACCCCGAGGTTCTCGATCGCGTACGCGTGGATGCGGCCGGCCCGGCGGTCCTGGGACGGCTGGGGCCGGCGGTCGAGCTCGTCCAGCAGTCGTTCCCCGACCTGGACCGCCGCGCCGTGCCGACCCAGGTCGTCCAGCACCTGCATCTGACCGAGATCGGTGCCCAACGCGGCCAACTCGTCGCCGAATTCGCTCCAGTCGGCCCGGGCCAGCCGGATCAGTCCGAGGGATCGTTCCAGGTCTCCGCGCTCCGCCAGGACCTGAGCCTGCTGATAGCGGGCACGGGCCCTCACCCCGATCAGCCGGCCCGGGTCGGCGGCCTGCTCGCCCAGGTGCGACAGTCGCAGGGCCACCTCCGGATCGGCGTGCAGCAACTCCTCCGCGGCATCCAGAAGCGCTTCCAGCCCCCGCGGAGTGTGCAGCCCGGCGGCGGTGAGCTCGGTCAGACCGTCCGCCACGCCGGCCTCGGCCAGTCGTCGGACCAGCTCGGGCGGGAGGGGGTCGAGCTCAGGCCCGAGGGATCCCCCGGCGTCGTTGAGCGAAGCGGGTGCAGGTCGGCGGGCGTCCGCCGCGCTCACGGCTGGCGAAGCGGCAGCGTGGCCACGATCCTGATCTCCCCGTTGCAGACCGACAGTCGCTCCACGCTGTCGGGTACGTCGGCGGAGAACCGCCCGAAGTCGTCCCCGTCGACCGAGACCACCCGGACGTCGGGGCCACTCGCGACCGCCTCGAAGACCGGTGACGACGTGGCGTGGCCGAGCAGTACCTGACCCGACAGTCGGAATCGGCCCGGCGCGGTGGCCCGGGCGTCGACGACCAGATCAGCCAGCTCGCTACGGAAGACCAGGTGCAGCTGATCGCCCGGGGCGCCACCGCGTGCTGCCAGTTGGAGTTGGTCCCGACGGCTGTCGAAGATCAACACCGTGGGGAACTCGACGACCTGGTCCCCGTGGACGGCGTGGTCCCGAGCCCAGCGGCGGAAGCTCTGGCGGAGTCGCTGGCGCAACACCGGCGGCGGCTCCACGAGGGGGTGGTCGGCCGACGCCCGGATCAACCAGCGGATCCAGGCGGCGTCTCGGGCCAGCTCCGGATCCTGCTCCACGGCCGCCGCCACCAGGGCGGCCGTAGCGCGGTCGAGCGTTCCACCGACCCAGTCCGCGACCAGAGTCAGCCGAGCCGGTGCATCCAGGTCGCTCAGGTCCATTCGATGTCTCCCAGCAGGTCGCGCAACCGGTGCAGGCACCGACCGCGCATGGGGCCGATCCCGCCGATGGGCCGCCGGAATCGCCGGGCGATCTGGGCATAGGTCGGCTGAGCAGGGTCGAAGTACAGGGCGGTCAACAATTCACGACACGGGCTACCGAGCAGATGCAGAGCGCTCTGCAGCGACAGGGCCTGCTCCCAGTCCACGGTGGGGTCCTCGCGCAGCGGCACCACCTCGGCTGCGGGCAACTCCAGGCGTTGGCGTTGCCGGACTCGCCACGACTGCCGACGGGCCACCGTCATCAGCCACGACCCCAGGCTCTCGTCCTGGCGAAGGTCCAGCCCCGATTCCAGCAGGATCATGAAGGTGTTCTGTGCGACATCGACCGCATCCTCTGCGCTCAGTCCGCCCCGTACGGCCACGCTGTAGACCAGCTTCTGGTAGCGGTCGACCAAGACGTCCCACGCCTCGGTCTGGCCGGCCCGGCACCGCACCAACAGCGCGGCATCGCTCGTTCCGTCACCGGCGTCCGCAACGGCTGCACCGTTCCGCTCGACGGCTCCACCGTGCCGCCGATCGCGGCGCGCGGTTGTATCACTCACGCTCATCGCCCCCCTCAGCCGCTCGCCCGGTGAGGTCTCGGAACGGCGGTCGTGTTCACCCTAACCGGTGTGACCGCCGATCTCCCAGCCCCCGACAAGTTGCCTGGGGTCAGCTGAATCAAATCGGCGGGATTCCGCCACTGTGCACAGGGAGACTGCAGCGAGAGTCGTGCCCGGGTACACGTCGAAACCGCTTGGGCTTTTGCGTTCTGCAACGTTTTGATATCATTTCGTGACCAAGCCGGAGATCGGCCAGACCGTTTCCGGACCGCCGGTCGCACGTCCGCCGGTCGGCCCGTTCAGCAGACCGCCGGTCGGCTGGTTCGACCATCTCAGAATGTCGCGCCCCGAGAGATCAAACTGGTGTCGCTGCTGCACCGCGCGCGTGCGACTAGCCCTTTTTTCGGAGGTTGAACAGACTTGTTCCACCCCCGTTCCAGGCGCAGGATCGCCCCGTCGGCTGAAGTCCAGTCGGCCAATCTCACCCCAGGGTGAGGCGCGTGAGGAGGGTCAATGTCATCCGGTCTGCTCAAGTCGGTCAAGCCATCCGGCGGTAAGGGCTCGGGAAGCAGTTCGAGCAAGTCGAGCAAGTCCAGCAAGTCGAGCAAGTCCAGCAAGTCCAGCAAGAGCGGCGGCGGGCACGGCTCGGGCTGCCACTGCGGCTGCCACGGCGGCGGCGGCAACACCTGAGCACGGAACCACTGGTGGTCGCTCGGCGGCGGGCGGGAGCGTTCACTGCGCCCGCCGCCGAGCGGCGCTTTCCTATGAGCACCCATGTCCAGTACCGTCCGCGCGTGTCCTACCGCCCCAGAAGACGGCGCTCGCGGTGGCGCGAGCTGAGCCGGAGATTCTTCGAGCCGCCGCGCGACCGGTACGCCCTGGTCGACACCGCGCCGCCGCTGACCCTGCGTGAGATCGCCCGCCGCTTCTGGCCCGACGCGCGCCCGTTCCGTGGCCTTCTCATCGCCACCATCGTCCTCGGATCCGCGATCTCGGCGGTGACCGTGGTGGAGATCGGCCTCTTCGTCTACGTGGTCGACGACGTCCTCGTCCCCGCTGACTTCCGACCCCTGCTCTGGATCGGCGCGGCCTACGTCGGACTCTCCCTCGCGTCGGGCGTCTTGTCCGGGGTGAACTCCTACCTGTCGACCTGGCTCAGCCAGACCTTCTTGATCCGGCTTCGCACGCGTGTGTTCGCCCACCTGCTCTCCCTGCCGCAGGAGGTGCACGACCGGCGCCGGCTCGGCGACTCGATGACCCGCATCACCGGCGACGCCGCGTCCGTGGAGAGTTTCCTGATCGGCAACGTCCGGTCCGGAGCGACCAACGCCGTCACCTGCGTGTGGTATCTCATCGCGCTGTTCCTGCTCGACACCCGGCTGGCGGCCGCCTCGCTCGTGGTGATCCCCTTCTTCTGGTTCGTCTCGTACCGGTTCTCCCGCCTGATCAAGGTGAGTGCCCGGGAGCAGCGGCGCCGCGGCGGGTCGCTGTCGGCGATCACCGAGGAGCACCTGGGGAACGCGCCCCTGGTGCAGACCTTCAACCGGCAGCCGGAGGCGATCAACCGGTTCACCCGCGAGACCCTCGGCATCCGTGCGGCCTCGCTGGCGGCCACCCGCGTACGGGCGCTGTTCTCACCGGTGGTCGACATCGCCGAGCTGATCGGCGTGCTCACCGTCATCGTGCTCGGGACGTACGCGCTCAGTTCGGGCCGGCTGACCCTGGGCGGACTGCTCGCCTTCTTGACCATGATGGTGCAGCTGTACAGTCCGCTGCGCTCGCTCGCTCGGCTGCTGCCCGGCGTGCTGGGCGACGCCGCCGGGTGCGAGCGGATCGCCGAACTCCTCGACGAGTCCCCGCCCCCCGTGCGCGCCGACGCCACCGCGCTGCCCCGCCGCCCGGCCGAGGTGGCGCTGGAGCACGTCACCGTCACCTATCCCAAGGCCAGCCGCCCGGCGCTGGCGGGGGTCAGTCTCAGCTTCACCGCCGGAAGCATCGTGGCGGTGACCGGGCCGAGCGGGGCCGGCAAGTCGACGCTGGTGAAGCTGTTGTTGCGCGCCATCGATCCCGATGCCGGAGCCGTGACCATCGGCGGGCAGGATCTGCGGGATGTGACGTTGGAGTCGGTCCGCGACAGCGTGTCTCTGGTGCCCCAGGAGATCGCACTCCTGGACTCCACCGTGCTCGACAACATCGGCTTCGCCCGCGAAGGGGCCACCCGCGCCGAGATCGAGGCCGCCGCCCGGGCCGCTTCGGCCGAGGACTTCATCCACAACCTGCCGCGCGGCTACTTGACCCCGGTCGGCCAGAAGGCCCGGACGCTGTCCGGCGGCCAACGGCAACGGCTCTCCCTCGCCCGGGCCTTCCTGCGCGCGAGCCCCATCCTGCTGCTGGACGAACCCACCACGGGCCTGGACTCCGACACCGCGCGGCGGGTGCTGGAGCCCCTGCGGCAGGGCGCGAAAGGGAGGATCACCATCATCGTCACTCACGACCCGGTGGCCCTCGAGGTCGCCGACCGCGTCATCACCCTCGACCACGGCGCTGTCGTGTCCGACCTCCCGGTGATCAACCGCGGCCGTCGGCGGGCGAGCGCATGAGCCTCCTGCCGCTGCGGTTGCGCGCGAGTCGAACCGACGGGCCCGCCGCGGAATCAGACGAGCCGCCGTTCGTGGCCGCCGGGTCGGAGGTGGTGCCCGGGTACGTCGTCATCGCCCTCCTCCGGCGAGGCAACCGGCTCGACGTCTACGACACCTGGAGCACCCGCCGAGCCGCCCGGTGCGTGGTCAAGATCGTCCGGCCGGACCGGCTGACCGAGGCGCACACGCACCGCCTGCTCCGCCGCGAGGGCCAGTTGCTCGCCGAACTCGGCCACCCCCACCTGGTGCGGGCCTACGAGGTGGTCGAGGTTCCGCAGGTCGCGGTGGTGCTGGAGACCCTGACCGGGCCCAGCCTCGGTACGGTCCTGGACGAACGACGGGTGTTGATCCCGAACGACGTGGTCCTGCTGGGAGCGCAGGTGGCCTCCGGGCTGGCCTACCTGCACCGCCACGGCTGCGTGCACGGTGACGTCACCACCAACAACATCGTGCTCGAGGGCAGCATGGCCAAGCTCCTCGACCTCAGCCTGTCCGGACCGCCCGGCCCCGTACGCGCCGGTTCCGGCACCCGTGGCTACCGGTCCCCCGAGCAGGCCGCCGGCACCCACCAGTCGCCCGCCACCGACGTGTGGGGCCTGGGCGCCGTCCTGCACCACGCCCTCACCGGTCGCACCCACGACGACACCGATCCGCCGAGCCTGAGCGAGCGCGTGGATGCTGCGCGACGCCGCTTCGGCCTGCGAGCCACGGTGATGACGGTGATCACCGCCTGCCTCGAGGAGCGCGCCGAAGACCGGATGCCGATGGCTCAGGTGGCTGCCACGCTGGACGGGCTGGCTGCGCTGCAGGAATAGCGGGCGACACGCGTATTCGACGTCGAGATATTCCACGGCGGACGCCATTCGATCGTGTCCGGCCCTTTCACGCGGTGAACAGGCAGGGATTTCCCATTCGGACGCGATCGATCAAATTTGAGTCTTTTCGGTATGCGGTGACGCCCCCTCGGCGGCATTTGCTCACCAATACCGATGAATGCGGGTTAATTGGCCACATCACAGACCGGTCACGGCCATCATCGCTAGCCTGACGGATCGAGACCTGCATTCCGCATGCAGCGACCTGACCCTGGGGGCCTTCATGGGCAAGATTGCCGACATTCGTGCTGACGTGCGAGGGCTGGTCGCTCTCGGCGCCGGCTTTGCCCTGGTGGGAGCGCTCACCTCACCGACCGCGCAAGCCGATACCCGGCTGCTCGCGGCGCAGGTGCAGCCCGGCGCGGTCGTGGCCTGGGGAGCACCAGCCGACCTCGCCGCCGTCCTCACGCCGCCGGTCGGGCTGAAGGACGCCGTCGCCGTCGTCGGGAGCGACGTACCGGGCAGTTTCACCAGTCTGGCGCTGCGGGCCGACGGCACGGTGGTCGGCTGGGGGCTCAACCCCTACCAGGAGGCCGACGTCCCGAGCGACCTGAGCGACGTCACGGCGATCGACAGCGGCGCCGGCTTCTCGGTGGCACTGAAGGCCGACGGCTCGGTGGTCACCTGGGGCACCAACGACGCCGGGCAGCTCGACGTGCCGGCCGATCTCGGCCCGGTGACAGCCATCTCGGCGGGCGGCTACCTCGGCTACCGCGGGTTCGGTGTCCCGTCCGCAGTCTGCGGGTACGCGTTGGCGCTGCGGCCGGACGGCACGGTGGCCCGGTGGGGTCAAGACCGCGAGGGGCTGGGGTGCGACCAGATCGACGCCCGGCTGGACCCGCCGGCCGACCTGACCGGCGTCGTCGCCATCTCCGCCGGCTCGCGGCAGGCTCTGGCCCTGCGCTCCGACGGCACCGTCGTCGCCTGGGGCAGCGGCAACCTCTCCGGGCTGGACGGCACGCCGCCGCAGGAGTGGTCCGACGTGGTCGCCATCTCGGCCGGGTCGGGCAACAGCGTCGGGCTTCGCTCCGACGGCACCGTCTACGCGTACGGGATCTGGGGCGAGTCGGGTCCGCCTCAGGCCAGCGACGTGGCCGCCGTCGCCGCCTCGAACATCGACGTCTTCCTGCACCGCGACGGGACGGTCTCGGCCTACCCGGGCAGCCTCACCGGCGCGCCCTCCGGTTCGGACTACCGGGCCGTCGCCGCCGGCCACGGCTACGGCCTCGCGGTCGCGGGCCCGCCCGCACCTGCTCCGTCCAGCCCGGTCCTCGGCTCCGCCGAGGTCCAGCCGGCGGTGGATTCGAACCCCTCGGGTACCGCGGAGTCGTTCCAGTACGTGGCGTCGAAGGACGCCACCGCCGACACCTTCCACCTGTACCTCGACGAGACCAATGAGGCAAAGAGCGTCGTGGTCGGGGTGTACTCCGACGACGCCGGTCGACCCGGTGCGCTGCTCGGCAGCGGCCGGTCCTGGACCCTGGTCAATGGCGCGTGGAACGCGATCCCTGTGTCGACCCTCACCCTCGAGGCCGGCAAGCCCTACTGGCTGGCTCTGCTCGGTCCGAAGTACGGCGGGGTCATCCGCTTCCGGGACCTTCCCCATGGCTCCGGCGGACCGACTCAGATCAGTGCGGAAACCGACCTCAGCGGCCGGCGCGGCCTGCCGCGCGTCTGGACCCCCGGAACCGACTTCGCCAACTCACCCGCCTCGGCCTACCTGAGCTGAGCGCTCGCCGCGGCGACCCGAGCACCTCTACAGCTCGATCGCCATCGTCATCGGCACCATCCCGACGCCGGCACCGGTCTGGTTGACCGGCGGCAGCAGCACCACCGAGCCGGCGCCGGGCGCGACACCGAGGTAGGCCAGCCCGCCGTCGACGACCGAGCCGACGTTCTCGTACGGGACGGTGACCAGGGTGATCGGCCAGCCCAGGTCCTCCTCGCCGTCGCCGTCCTCGGCCACGTAGCGGGTGAGCTGGACCCCGCTCACCGCGGAGGCGAAGCGGTCGCCGTTCTCGGCGGCGCCGGACACCCCGGTTGAATCCTGCGTCCACGCCCCCGGCTGGGGCACAGCAGCCGGCCGAGCCGTCTGCTCGTCGATGCTGGTCATGGTGAGCAGGCCGGCGTCGACCCGCCGACCGAGGTCCTCCGCCGGCGCCGTGGCGACGATCTTCTGCAACCCGCCGCCGACCCTGCCGAACTCCCCGGTCGTCACGGCCGATCCGAAGCCGTCCCCCGCTTCCACCGAGCCCGGTACGCCCGGCGTGTCCTGGGTCAAGATGGTCGAGCGGCCCCGAATCACGTCGACGTCCTCGTCCGGGTCGTTGGGCAGGCGGACCGACGCGTACGACACCATCCCGGCGTTGTTCACCGACCCGATGTCCTCCCCCGGCACGCCGATGACCACCATTTCCAGCGGCGCGCCGTCGACGAAGGTGGCGTAGCTGTCGATGGAGGCGCCGTAGCGGTCCCCCGCCTCGGCGGTGCCGGCCGCGCCGGGAGAGTCCTGGCTCACGAACGACAACTGGCCGTAGCGCGCGGTGATGGCCACGGCGCCGGCGTCGACCACGCTGCCGACGTCTTCATGGGGGACACCGACCAGCAGCATGACGGCTTTCGCGGTGGGCGCCAGCGCGAGCACCTCGCCGAACCGGTCACCGGATTCCGCGGCGCCCCCGAACTCGCCCTGCTTGATGATCGACACGTCGCCCCCGTCCTCGGAGTCGAGGTTGTCGATCCGCACGACCTTGCCGGCGTCGACGGCTCGGCCGACGTCGAAGCCGGGGGCCCCGATCGCCAGCGTGGAATTGTTCTGCAGGGCGAGAGCACTGCCGAAGCCCGCGCCGGCCTGGGGCCCGTCGGTGTCCTCCGCGAGGCCCGCCTCGTCGGTCGCCCGCGCCAGGCGCAGCCCGCCGGCCCGGCCGTTCAGAAGGACGACCTGGCCGGCCCCTTTGAGGCCGGACACGGTGTGCCCCGGCGCGCCCACCCAGAGGTCGGCGCAGAAGTCGGCGTCGTCCAGTCGGTCCGGTCCGACGGCCACCGCGGCACCGAACCGGCCGTTCGCCTGCGCGGACAGGCCACCGAAGTCGTCGGCCGTGAGCAGCGTGCGGGCGGTCGGCGGCCGTGGCTGGGTGGAGTTGCGCTCGGCCACGTTGGAGAAGATCACGATGGCACCCGCGTCCGGCTTCCCGGGAAGGTCATAGGACGGCATGCCGACCACGACATCCGGGTCCGCCTCCGTCGACGTCGGTGAACACGCCGTCCCAGCACGGCTCCGGTACGGCGGCGAGCACGGGTGAGGCCGGCACCGCAAGCAGTCCGGCGACGAGTGCGGCCGCCGTCACCGCGCCGAGTCCGATGGCGCGTCGCCGCGGCCGGTCCGTCCGTAACAGTTCGAGATTCGACATTGCTCCCCCTTGAGCGTCGCAGTGGTGATGCGAGCGTAGAAGGAGAAGCGGCGCGAAGGGGATGGGCGACCGCGGATAGTTGTGCGGTCGATGCGTCGTCGGCGGCGAGGGTCACCGCGCGGTGACGGGCGCGACCTCAGCTGTCACAGGCGTCACAGAGCCTGCGGCTGCACCTCCGAGGCGTGACCTTGCCGTGCCCTTCGGCCCGGCCGCGGGCACATCCGTCGATGGCGCGAGGCATCCCTTGCGGGAACGAGCGGCCATGCAGGATGCTGCGGGTAGATGAACGCCGATGTTCTGCGCCAGCGAGGGTGAGCCTCGCACCCATGGCCAAGCCGACGATCCTGACCGTCGATGACGACGCGCAGGTCTCCACCGCGATCAGCCGCGACCTGTCCCACCGATACGCCTCCGACTACCGGGTCATCAGGGCGACGTCAGCTGCCCAGGCGCTCTCGGTGCTCGGCCGGCTCGCCCTGCGCGGCGAGCCGGTGGCGCTCATCGCCGCCGATCAGCGGATGCCGCAGATGACCGGGATCGAGATGCTCGAACAGGCGCGCAGCCACGCGCCCGGCACCAAGATGGTCCTGCTCACGGCGTACGCCGACACCGAGGTCGCCATCAGCGCCATCAACGCGATCGGCCTCGACTACTACCTTCTGAAACCGTGGGATCCGCCCGAGGAGCGGCTCTATCCCGTGCTCGACGACCTGCTCGAGGACTGGCGCCACGCCCATCCCGAGGACGCCGCCGGAGTGCGCATCGTCGGTCACCGGTGGTCCGAACGCAGCCATGAGTTGAAGACCTTCCTGGCCCGCAACCACGTCCCGTACGACTGGTTCGACATCGAACGCGACGCGGAGGGCCAGCGCCTGGCCGAGATCGCGGGCGCGGCGGCGGAGGAGTTGCCGCTGGTGCTCGTCCAGGGCCGTGACGCCCTCCGCTCGCCGTCCACCCTCGAGTTGGCGGGTGCTCTCGGCCTGCACACGACCGCGCGGCAGCCGTTGTACGACGTCTGCATCGTGGGCGCCGGCCCGGCCGGGCTGGCCGCCGCGGTGTACGCCGCGTCCGAAGGTCTGCGCACGGTGCTGATCGAGCGGGAAGCACCCGGCGGACAGGCCGGCCAGAGTGCCGCGATCGAGAACTACCTCGGATTCCCCCGCGGGCTGAGCGGTGCGGACCTCGCCCACCGCGCCATCGCCCAGGTGTCGCGGTTCGGCGCGGAGACGGTACTGGCGCGCGACGTCGAACGGTTCGAGGCCCGAGGCCCCGTCCGCGCCGCGCTGTTCGCCGGTCAGGGCGAGATCGAGGCCCGCGCCCTGATCGTGGCGACCGGCGTGTCCTACCGGCGGCTCGGGGCGGCCGGCCTGGACGCGCTCACCGGCCGTGGGGTCTACTACGGAGCCGATGCCGCGGAGGCCCGGCAGTGCGCCGGCGACGACGTCTACATCGTGGGGGCGGCCAATTCGGCCGGTCAGGCCGCTCTCAACCTCGCGAGGTTCGCGCGCCAGGTCGTACTGATCGTCCGCGGTGCCTCGCTCGCCGCCACGATGTCGCTCTACCTGCTGGAGCGGATCGCCGCGGCGCCGAACATCGTGGTGCGTCACCGCTGTGAGGTCGCCTCCGCTCGAGGCAACGGCCATCTGGAGGGTCTGACGCTGGTCGACCGCGACTCCGGCGCCACCGAGGACGTGGCCTCGAACTGGTTGTTCGTCTTCATCGGCGCGTCTCCGCGCACCGACTGGCTCGGCGCGGACGTCGTGCGCGATCCTCTCGGCTTCGTCGTCACCGGGCCGGAACTGCTGGCGATCGCTCCGCGAGCGTTGGCGCCTGGCCCGTACGCCGCTCGCCCTCGAGACCAGCGTCCCGGGAGTGTTCGCCGCAGGCGACGTACGGCTCGACTCGATGAAGCGCGTCGCTTCGGCGGTCGGCGAGGGGGCGATGGCGGTCTACCTGGTCCACCGCTACCTGGCGACGACATGATCGACACCTCCCACCTGCGCGCGCTCGCGATCTTCGACGGCCTGGACGAGGATCAGCTCGGCGAGCTCGTCGCGCACGGGACCGAGGCGGAGATCGTGCTGGGCGCCGAGCTGTTCCGCGAAGGCGAGCCGGCGGACTTCTGGTGGGTGCTCATCGACGGAGCACTCGACCTCGTACGCCGGATCGGCCGTGAGGAGGCCGTCGTCGCCCGGATGGATCAACCTGGTCGGTGGGCCGGTGGCTTCCGGGCCTGGGACGCGCACGGCGTGTACCTGGCCACCGGGCGCGGCAGCCGCCCGGGCCGGTTGTTCCGGCTGCCCTCGGAGGTGTTGCGCGAGCGCTCGACCGCCTGGTTCCCGTTCGGCGCCCACCTGATCGAGGGGCTCTATCACACCGCGCACTCGATCGAGTCCACCGCGCGGCAACGCAGCTCGCTGATCACCCTGGGCACTCTGGCCGCCGGTCTCGCGCACGAGATCAACAACCCGGCGGCGGCGGCCTCCCGCGCCTCGGCCGCCCTCGAGGAGTCCTGCGGGACCCTGCTCTCCGCGCTCGGGCGGCTGGCGCGGCAGGACATCTCCGCGGCGTCGTTCACCGTTCTCGACGAGCTGCGGCGCGAGGCGCGTCCGCCGGCCGACGACGACCCGCTGGAGATCTCGGACCGGGAGCAGGCGGTCGCCGCATGGCTGGCGGCGCGCGGAGTGGACCGCGGATGGGAGCTGGCCGTACCGCTCGCCGCGGCCGGGATCGACGTCGCATGGTGCGGCCGGGCCGCGGAGGCTCTGGGCGGTTCGGCGCTGGGCCCGGCGGTGGAGTGGGTGGCGAGCACCCTCTCCGCCGCGGCGTTGCTGGCCGAGGTGAAGGCGTCCACCCGACGCATCTCCGAGCTCGTGGACGCCGTCCGCTCCTACTCCCAGATGGACCGGTCGTCGATGCAGCTGACCGACGTCGCGGCCGGCCTGGACAGCACGCTGGTCATGCTCGGCCACCGGCTTCGCGAGGGAGTGACCGTGGAGCGGGACTTCGCGCCGCTGCCGCGGATCCAGGCCTACCCCGGTGAGCTGAACCAGGTGTGGACGAACCTGATCGAGAACGCCGTCGATGCTCTGCACGGTGCCGGTCGCTGCTGCGGCTGACCACCCGCGTCGACGACGACGACATCGTGGTGGAGGTCCAGGACTCGGGTGAGGGAATGGCCCCCGAGGTGGCCGCCCGCGCCTTCGACCCGTTCTTCACCACCAAGGAGGTCGGGACCGGCACCGGCCTCGGTCTCGACATCGCCCACCGGATCGTCGTCGAACGCCACGGCGGCGCGATCAGCATCGACTCGGCGCCCGGCCGAACGGTGGTCCAGGTCCGGCTGCCGCTGGCCGGGGCGCCGACGTAGGCCTGCGGCTATCGTCCTGACAGGACACTGGGGCGACGTCGCCGGTCCTGCGTCGAGCCAGTTGGGCGAGCTGCACCCGGCCGGTCGTGCCGGTCTTGCGCAGCATGCTCGACACATGCGACGAGACGGTCTTCTCACTGATCACCAGTGCCTGGGCGATCTGCGCGTAGGTGGCGCCGGTGACCAGGTGTGACAGGATCTCCCGCTCCCGCGCGGTGAGGCCGGGAACGCGTTCCGGCGCGTACGCCGAACCGGCGTCGTCGGTGAGCCGCACCCGCGCACTGGAGCTCAGGGCGACGATCTCGCGCAGGATCGCCGCGGCCGACAGCTGGACCGCCACCGCGTAGGCCCGGCGCAGCGCGTGGACACCCTCCGGGTCCTGATGCCCCCGTGCTCCGAGCAGCACCTCTGCCCTCCGCCACAGCGCGTAGGCCTCCAGCCAGCGCAGACGAGCGGGCACCGCCGCACTCACCGTGTCGGCCCAGAGCAGAGCGGCTTCGGGGCCGCGGCGTGCCCGGGCGACCTCGGCGTCCCGCCACAGCTCCAGGGCGAGCCGGCGTTTGAGCTCCTCCGGAGTGGCCTCGCCAGGCTCGGTCAACAGAGCGGGGTGGTCGCCGAGGAAGGTCTCGAGGGTGCGGAGCACAGCGGCGGGGTCGGCACCGGCGTCGCGGGTGTCCTCGGCCTGGTCGGCCAGCGCTCGGCAGGCTGAGGGAACGAGCCACTCACCCCAGTGCGGCGGAACACCCGGCCGCTCGGCGGCAGCCAACGCGGTCTGGAAGGCTTCGGCCGGCCGATGCTCTTCCAGCAGCACCGTGGCGCGTACGGCCTCGAAGGCGTAGTTCCGGTAGCGCTCCGGGTCGGTGACCAGCTCTTCGGCGCGGGTCAGATGGGCCCGCGCTTGCGCCACCCGGCCTTGCCATGCCGACAGTTGGGCGGCGGTGAGGCGGGCTTGGACGTCGGCGTGGGGACCGGGATCTGAGGCGAGGGTGGAGCGCAGGCTGGCCTCGCAGCCCTCCCAGTCGCCCGCCGCCAGCCGCTCGCCCGCTTCGACCACGCAGATGCGAGCCAGATGGGCGTGAGGAGCACCGAGGGCGGCGAGCTGTTCCCGCCGTTCCCGGAGGTGGCGCAGGCCGTCCTGCGAGGCAAGGGACACCTCGGCATTGCTCTGCCACATGACCGCGTGAACGAAGCCCCACCAGTCACCGGCCTGTGCGGCGAGATCGGCCGCCTCGGCCGCCTCGACGAACGCCGTCGCGCGGTCTCCGCCGTCGAGCTTCACCATCGAGTCGGCCACCAACGCGTAGGCCAGCGCTCCGGGGTGGCCGGCCCGCCGCGCGATCTCCAAGGCTCGGGCGGCCTGGTCCGTTACGTCGGTGTCGCCCTCCCAGGCCCTGAAGTGCGCCACTTCAGCCAGCGCGAAGGCGTACTGCCAGGACTCCGGATCGGCGGAGGCCAGGTTGGCGGCATGGCGAGCCTCGGTTGACGAGGGGAAGCCCGCCCCGGTCGACATCGTCAGGTGCATCCGCCGCAGGAGCAGCTCACTGACGAGCAGGGGGTGCGCGGATGGGTCGGTCCGCTGCAGCAACTGCTCGATCGCCGCCAGCTCCGCAGGCTCGACGCCGGCCCGGGCGGCGGCGCGCACGAGGTCCAGCAACAGCACCTCGACGCTCTCCGCGGCGTCGGGAAGCTGAGTGCGCAGCTCGACCGCGCGCTGCAACACCGCGATCAGCTCCGAGGACCCCGAGCGCCCGTGTGCCAGCTCCCGGAACTTCAGCGCCCACGCGTACGCCGACCCTAATTCGCCCGCCCGGTCGTAGTGATCGACGAGCGTCGCCGCCTGCTCGGCGGTGGGCCTGGACTCGGCGGAGAACGAAGCCTGCAGGTGGTCGGCGAAGGCTCGGTGCCACTGCCGGCGGCGGCCGGGCGGGGTCAACGACATCATGACCTCGGCCTGCAGTGGGTGGCGGAACCAGTAGTCGTCCAGGTCACGCAGTTCGATCAGACCTGCCGCCTCGGCGAGATCCAGGGCCCGCCGGACATCGTCCAGCCCGGTGGCGGCAACCACCTCCGCCAGCACGCGCGCACTGGTCGGCCTCCCTGCCACGGCCAGCAGACTGCTGACCTCGCGCGTACGCGCCGGCAAACTCTGCCAGAGCCTGCCGACGGCGATGACGAGGTCGCCGGGCAGGGCAGCCGGAAGGTGCCGCGCGGCCGGGTCGATGCCACGGGCGAGCAGTCCGGTGAAGTAGGGATTTCCCCGCGCCCTGGCGAAGGTGTCTTCAACCAGGCTCTGGTGAGGCAAGGCGCCCAGCAGCCCGGCCAGTTGAGCCTCAGTGCCGTCCCGATCGAGCGGGCCGAGCACCCGGTGGACGACGTTCGGCAACCGCAAGACGTTGGCCAGCCAGGGATCCAGCGGGTGATCCCGCGAGACGTCGTCGGTGCGCACGGTCACGATCACGGCGTAGCCCGGGCCGCGGGAGGCCGCGGCCAGGTAGAGCAAGAGGTCGAGGGTGCTCTGGTCCGCCCACTGGATGTCGTCGACGAACACCACCACCAGGCCCTCCTCGGTCATGGCGTCCAGGTAGGCGTCGAGACCTTCGACCGGCCGGCCCTCCTCGATAGCGCGCAGGCAGGCGGCGCTGCGCGGGCCGGATATCCCGGCGCTGCGCAGCGCGGACCGGAGCGGCAGCAGACCGACCGACAGTGACGGCATCGGCAGGCATCCGCCGCTGAGTACGACCGTGCCCGCGGGAACCTCGGCCAGTAGGCCGCGTACCAGCGAGGTCTTGCCCACGCCGGCCTCGCCGCTGAGGACCACCGTCGGCGCGTACCCGTGGACGGCGGCGGCCCGAGCAGGTCACCGAGCTCGCTCAGCTCGGCCTGCCGCCCGGCCAGCGGGCGCAAGGGTGCGGCTGCCGGGGGCCCAGCGTCGACCGCCGCAGCCATGCCCTCATCCTTGCACCGGTCGCAGCCGCATCTGAGGGTCAGACGCAGGGAATCTGAGGGGCAGACGCGGATGCCGTTGCCGGACCGCGTGGCCAGGCTGAGAGGAGACGATCCGCGTCCACCGAGGGAGCAGGCAATGTCACGAAGCCTCGTTCGAGCCGTCGGCGTGATCGCCGCGGCGGCGATCTTCCCGTTCAGCGCGGCATCCGCCGCCTCCCCGGCGACCGGGCCGAGCCGCTGCCGCCGGCGTGGCACGGGACGCGGTCCCCGGCTGTCCCCTGAGCGGATCGGCCGCCAACTGGTGCGCTGCGACTCGCTCACCGGCGCCGGTGTGAGCGCACCGCTGTTCGTTCCGGTCCAGCGGTCCGGGCTGTTGACCCAGCAGGCCGGCCGGCGTCCTGTCGCCGTCGAACTGGCTCAGTTCGCCGCCGCGAACTGCTCGGGCGGATGCGGTTCGGGCAGCACCGTGGGGCCGGACGGAGCGCTGTACGTGACCGACGGAAAGGCGGGTCGCGTCCTGCGGATCGACCCGGAGACCGGGGCCACGACCACCTTCGCCCAGGTCTGCCGCCCGCGATCGAGGCCGTCGGCATCGGTGGCGCCATCGACGTCGCGTTCCTCGGCCGCACTGCCTACGTCCTCGTCACCCTCGTGGGCCCCAGCCTCGGGCAACCGTCGGTCGTGGACGGCCTCTACCGCGTCGGCCGCGACGGCACCGTCAAGCCCGTCGCCGACATCGGCGCCTGGTCGATCGAGCATCCACCAGCCGTCGACGTCGAGGTCCCGAGTGGTGTGCAGTACGCGATGCAGCGCTTCGGTCGCGGATTCCTGGTGAGCGACGGGCACCACAACCGGATCATCGGGTCACCCGCGCGGTGAGGGAGGTGCTGGCCTTCGGCAACACCGTCCCCACCGGCATCGACGTGGCCGGCAGGAAGATCTTCCTCGGCGAGGCGGGGCCGGTCCCCCACCGTCCAGAGACGGGGCGGGTGGTCAGTTTCACCCACCGTGCCCGCTCGGCTCACACCGTCGTCTCGGGGGTGAGGATGGTCGTCGACGTCGAGTTCGGCCCGCACCACGAGCTGTACGCCCTCTCCCAAGGGGTTTGGGATCTGCCGGACTTCCCGGAGAATGCCGGGCTGCCCGCGTCCCCCACACCGGCCGCCTGCTCCGGTTGGACCGGTCGGGCGCGCTCACCCCGGTCGTCGAGGGGCTCGACCGACCCACTTCCGTCGAGCTGATCGACAACACTGCTTTCGTCATCACCCTCACGGAAAGGTGATCAGGATCGACGGAGTGGGCGCGCGTGGTCAGGTCGCCGAGCTACGCTGCGCGCAGGGCACCGTGCTTCAGCAGCCGCGGTGCGGCGACGGCGGAAGGGGATGGGTTGTGCTGCTCCTGCGGGTTCGGCTGCCTAATCGCCCGGGCGCCTTGGGCGCTGTCGCCTCGGCGTTGGGCGGGATCGGCGCGGACATCAACCTGGTCGAGATCGTCGAGAAGCGTGGTGAGGTTGAGGTTGAGGAGCTGATCCTCGACCTACCCACCGACCAGTCGGTCGAGTCCTTGGTGGCCGCGTGTGACAGCCTCGCGGGGGTTGAAGTCCAGTGGGTACGGAACTATCCGCGGGGCGGTGGCATCGAGTTGGACGTGGAACTGCATCGGCGGATGGCCGCCGACAGCTCCCTGGCCGGTGAGACCTTGGTTACCGCTGCTCCGCTGGTCTTTCGCGCTCAGTGGAGTCTGCTGCTGCAGGTGTCCGCCGATCCTCACGTCACCTTCAGCACTCCGGGTGCGCCACGCTTGGATGCCAGCACCGCGGGACGCTTCCGCCCGTTCGACCGGCTCCACCGCGTCGTGTTGGAGTCCGGTTGGCTTCCGGGCTGGGACGCTCGACCACGCCTGGCGGCCCCGAGGGAGATCAGCAGGTCGTGGTCGTCGGACGTCACGGAGACCCGGCGTTCTTTCGTTCCGAACTGTCCCGGCTGGCCCACCTCGTGGGAGGTCCCGACAGCGCGGACGCCGCCGATGAAGCACGTGTTCAGCGCGGACCCGATTGCGGTGCATCGCAGCCCGGTGGCGGCACCGCTCTATGCCCGAGAGACGGGCACGATCGAAGCCTGACCTCCCAGACAGCGCGGGCACCCAGACAGCGCTGACCCCAAACAGCGGGCAGTACCTACGCGGTGGAGAGCGCGGACCTGATTGCGGCCGCGTACACGCGGTAACCGCTCGCCGTCGGGTGGAAGGCGTCGGGACCGGACGTGTTGAGGAAGGGCTCGGCGCTGCCGATGCTGTGGCCGGCGAAACCCGCAGTCACATCGACGTAGCTGATCGTGGCACCGCCGGCCGCAGCGGCGGCGACGGCGCCGGCGATGGTGGCGTTGAGCGCCGTCGTCGCCTCGTTGATCGCGGCGATGATGGGTGCGCTGGGGTCGGTCGGCGACGGCTCCGCAACAGGTAGGGGTATCCGGTCACGATGATCCGCGCCTTCGGCGCCGCCGTGGCGATCCCCGCGTACGTGGTGACCAGGCGACTCCCGAGCACACTGGCCCCCGCCGGCGGCGCCGGGGCCAGGAGCGCGCGCGCCTGGTCGATGGCCGCCTGGCAGAGCGGGCTGGGGCCGGCCGCGCAGGCGGCCGCGATGTCGGCGACGTGGAGGTCGTTGCCGCCCACGGTGAGCGTGACCAGCTTCGTCCCTCTTTTCAGCGAGGCGAGCTGGGTCGTGACGACGTCCGTGGTGGTCGCTCCCGTGCACGTCGCGTTGGCACGAAGGTGGATCCGGCGCGTCGCGTCCAGACGGGCCGGATAGCCGAGCCGGCTCTGCAGGCAGTCGTTGCGGTAGTGTCCGGCGCCCTGGCCCGCAGCGTAGGAGTCGCCGAGGGCGACGTACGACAGCGTCCTTGCAATGGCTTCTGCTGATGCGCCGAGGCCGGTGCTGGGCCGGCGACGAGTCCGACCAGCGCGAGCAGGACGACGAAGGCAATTGCGGGGACCCGGGCG
>CAVSDA010000018.1:0-43785 GCA_963726625.1 uncultured Actinomycetota bacterium | reverse complement strand
GCGCCAGCATCAGCGCGAGGCTGGTGCCGTACAGGAACACCGGCGCGCCCAGCGCCCCCGCCTGGGTCGCGACGAAGCCGATCAGGCCGAGCAGCAGCACCGCGTACACCGCGGCCGGGACCCGACGCCCCAGCAGGCTCCGGGCCCGGTAGGGCCAGAAGGCGACGCAGTAGGCGATCTGGGCGAGGAGGAAGAAGGCGATCTTGATCAGCAGGGTCTGACCGGCGGTGTCTCCGAGCCAGGAGAAGCCCAGCGCGACGGCGACCAGAACCACCAGCCGCGTACGCTCCGTCCCTGCTGCGCGCGCTCGGACCAGGAGGTAGGCCGCCAGGACGGGCATCAACAGGGCCGGCAGGACGAAGGTCAGCGGGGTCAGGTCCGCCAGTTCCGCGACCACGTCGGTGATGGCCAGCACCGCGTACACGCCGAGGTATCCGGCGGCGACGCGGGGGCGTTTCATACCGGCCAGGTTAGGTCGGCGATCCCGCCCAGCCGGTCACAAATGTGTCGGCGTCAGCGGGCACCGCGGCGGACGGCGGCCAGCCGCTGCCGACGCAGTTCCTCGATCTCGGGCCGGACCAGCGGCTCGAGCGGGTAGCCCAGCGCGAGCTCGAGCACATGGTCGGCCAGAGCCGGGTTGCGGGCGAGCAACGGGCCGTGGGGGTAGGTGCCGATGACGGTGCCGGACACCGCGCCCTCGGTTCCGTCGGCGCAGTTGCCGATGCCGATCTCGACCCGGGCGAGCGGCTCGACCCCGGGCCCGAGGCGGGTGTAGCCGCCGTGGTTCTCGAACCCGGTCAACCATTGCCCGTCGTCGTTGTCGTGTCCGTGCCGTTGCCGCTGCGGTTGGCGTCACGGCCGCGCCAGCGGCTGAGGATCTCCCCGACGGCCCGGACCGGTCCGCTGGTCGTGGTCACGTCGAGCAGGCCCAGCCCGGGTACCGCCTCGTCCCGGTCACCGACGGTGAAGCTCTGGCCCACGATCTGGTAGCCGGCGCACACCGCGAGCACCGCGGCGCCCCGGTCCACCGCCCGGTGCAGGCCCCCGTCGGCGCGCAGCGCGCGTACGGCGGAGATCTGCGCGGCGTCCTCACCCCCGCCGAGCAGGTACACCGCGCCCGTGTCGGGCAGCGGGTCGCCCGGTTCGACCACGGTGAGCCGGGCGTCGTAGCCGCGCCAGGCCAGCCGTTTGACCAGCACGGTCGCATTGCCCCGGTCACCGTAGATCCCCAGCAACGACTGGTAGACCAGCACGATCTCCACGGGTGCGGCAGGCTGCGTCGGCGCCATCACACCCCGCCCATCTTGCGTAGCCGCTGGAACGGCGTGTAGGTCGCGACCACGTCCACCGGCTCGGGATGCCCGGCCAGCGCGGCGGCGAGGTCCGGCACGCAGCGGTGCTCCACGCCCGCGTAGCTCAACCGGACGGCGAGGTCCTGGGCCCGCGGGCCGGTCGCCACGACCGTGCGGCCGGCGAGCTGTTCGTAGTCGACGTCCCACAGCCAGGACACGTCGCGGCCGTCCGCAGCGGCCGAGTCGATGGCCAGCACGACCGTCGAGGTCTGAGCGAGCGGCAGCGCCTCGGCCCAGCCGGCCGGGTTCTTGGCCAGCAGCAGCCGGGCGCTGGTCTCACCGAAGTGGGCGGTCGCGAAACGGCCAGCCGGCGAGGTCACCGTACGCATGCCCTCGAGTGCGGTTGCGGTGTCGACGCCCATCAGTTCGGCCGCGGCCAGCGCGCAGGCTGCGTTGCTGACGTTGAAGGCTCCCGGCACGTTCAGCCGGGGATCCCAGGAGGTGCCGGACCGGTCCACGATCAGTCCTTCGTGGACCCGGTACGCGCCGGGCGGCTGGGCCAGGTCGCAACCGCTGCAGTGCCAGTCGCCGTCGGCGCCACCGGGCTGGGGCTCCTCCCGGATCAGGCTGGCGCCGCAGTTCGGGCACAGCGACGCGTCCTGGACCCAGGTGGTCGCCGTGCTCACCCAGACGACCTCGCGTGCCGCTTGCGCGGCCCACACGATCAACGGCTCGTCGGCGTTGGCCACCACCACCGGCCCAGCGTCGCCGGCCTCGGTGAGCGCTCGACGCCAGCTGTGGCCCAGCCCCTTGATCTCGTGGTGGCGGTCCAACTGGTCGCGGCTGAAGTTGAGCAGGACCAGCACCTCCGGCCGCCCGAGACGGACCAGGTCGGCCACCACCCGCTCGTCGGTCTCCAGGATGGCGAGGTCGGCCCGGGGCTGCTCGCCCAGCGCGGAGGCGATGCCGTGGTGAAGGTTCGCGCCGTCGGCGTTGTGGACGACCCGGTCCACCGGCCGTCGCGCCCCGCGGGGCGCCTGAGCTGGGTCGGTGCCCGTGGCGTCCGCCTCCAGCCCGGCCCGTACGGCGGCCGCCAGGAAGTGCGTCGTCGTGGTCTTGCCGTTGGTCCCCGACACCATCGCGACCCGGCGCCCGATGAGCAGTTTGGCCAGCGCGTCCGGGTCCAGGGTCATCATCACCCGACCGCGGATGGAGGCCCCCGAGCCGCGACCGGCGATCCGGGAGGCGAGGGCGGCCAGCCGGCCGGCCGAGGCGGCCAGTCTCAGGCGGGGATCGAGCGGGCGGCGCCGAACGGTGGAGGTCATCGCGCTCACATGATGCCAGAGACGGGGTGGCCCGCGGCGGGCGTGGGGTGAGTGACGGGACTCGAACCCGCGACGTCCTGGACCACAACCAGGTGCTCTACCAACTGAGCTACACCCACCACGCCACGCCGTGACCTCGAGCTGTCGAGTTGCCCCGGATCATCGAGGTCAGGCAGCGTGAAGTGTACCGGCCGGCCCGGGCGTCGAGAAATCAGTTCCCGGGCTCGGAGCGCACCGCGTCGGCGACGGGGACGGTACCGGCGACCAGCGGGAACGGCGCCGGTGAGCGCGCCCTGGTGGCGCGCGGCGATCTGCTTCGCCGTCGCGCTGTCCGGCCCGGGCTGGGGCACGAAGACCGCCTGCCGGTAGAACCGGAGTTCCTCGATGGACTCCTGCACGTCGGCCAGCGCCCGGTGGTTGCCCGACTTGGCGGGGGAGGAGTAGTAGGCCCGCGGATACCAGCGGCGGACGAGTTCCTTGATGCTGGAGACGTCGACGCTGCGGTAGTGCACGTGGTGTTCGAAGGTGGCCATGTCGCGCGCCAGGAAGGCCCGGTCCGTGCCGATGGTGTTGCCGGCCAGCGGTGCCCTGCGCGGCTCGGGGACGAACTCGCGGACGTAGGCCAGGACCTGCTCCTCGGCCTCGGCCATGGTCAGCCCGCCGGACAGCTTCGTCCAGCAAGCCGGAACCGGCGTGCATCTGGCGTACGAAGTCGCCCATCTGGTCCAGCGCCTGTTCGGTCGGCCTGATCACCAGATCCACGCCGTCGCCCAGCACGTTCAGCTCGGCGTCGGTGACCAGCGCGGCCACCTCGATCAGCGCGTCGGCGTCGAGGTCGAGGCCGGTCATCTCGCAGTCGACCCAGACCAGGTGCTCCCTCACCGGGCCCACTCTAGGGCTACGTCGTCGCGAGTTCGTCCCTGGTAGTAACTGCAGCCTGCGTTGCGCTACTATCGGGTCGGCCACCGACTCCGCGGTGACCGGCGCACAGTATCTGGGCGCGAAAGTAGTCGACGGTGCAGCTCCAACCCCGCTGTCAGCGCAGTGACGGGCTCCCACCCGAACAGTTCGCGGGCGAGGTCGATGACCGGTTGGCGGCGCCGGGGATCGTCCTCGGGCAGCGGCAGGTGTCGCAGCGGCAAGCTGCTGTCGGTCAGTGCCAGCACCAGTTGGGCCAGCTCGAGCATGGTGAACTCGCCGAGGGTTGCCCAGGTTCACCGGCCCGGTCACCTCGTGCCCGGTGTCCATCAGCCCGAGGAGACCGTCGACCAGATCATCGACATAGCAGAACGACCGGACTGCGATCCGTCGCCGAAGACCGTCAGCGGCTCGCCGCGCAGCGCCTGCACGATGAAGTTGGAGACGACGCGACCGTCCTCGGCATCCATCCCCGGACCGTAGGTGTTGAAGATGCGGGCCACCTTGATCTGCAGGTCGTGCTGGCGCCGGTAGTCTGAAGAACAGCGACTCGGCGCAGCGCTTGCCCTCGTCGTAGCAGGAGCGCGGGCCGATCGGGTTGACGTTGCCCCGTAGCTCCTCGCGCTGCGGGTGCTCCAGCGGATCGCCGTAGATCTCCGACGTCGAGGCGAGCAAGATCTTTCGCGCCCTTACGACGCGCCAGTCCCGAGCATGTTGATCGAGCCGTGCACACAGGTCTTGGTGGTGTGCACCGCGTCGCGCTGATAGTGGACCGCGTGACGCCGCGCAGGCGAGGTGGTAGATCTGGTCGATGTCGACGTAGAGCGCGCGCTTGACCACGTCGTGGCGAACGAATCTCCAGCCGCTGATGTTCGCGCAGCGTCGTCGAGATTCGCGCCCGTGCTCGAGAGTAGTCGTCCACGATTAGGACCTCGTCGCCACTGTCCAGTAGCCGGCGCGTGCGCGTGTATCCGATGAACCCGGCGCCACCGGTGACCAGCACGCGACGCGCCTTCGAGCCGGTGCGGGGGCAGCGCTTCGCGCGCTCGTCGCAATGATCGTCGACACGTTTGTCCCCCGTCTGCGTGTCAGATTCATACCTATTCTCACCGTTATCGCCTGCCGTGCGAAACTGCTCGCGCCGCTGATCGCAGAGCTTGCGAGCTAGTCAACTGCTATCTCGCGCGCCATCGTACAGCAATAAAAGTGTAGTCGTATACCCGTGAGATTTCCGTCGTCTAGCAAGCGAAAAAGCATCGTTTAACCATATAAAAATGCGCCATCTAACAACGAGGATTCCGCGCGTTATGTGCTCCAACCGCAATAGCCACCATTGTGAAAGACGAGCCCGAAACGTGTCCCTCTCATGCGTGACAAGTTCCTGCGTGACAACCCGCCGCGCCCCTAGTCGTCCAGCAGTCCTTCCCTTACCCTCTGCCTACACCAACCCCTACATCGTGATGCTGCGCGATGCCGTGGCTGCCGTGCCCCGCGTGACCGTGCGTACCTTCACCTGGCCGCGGGCGCTGCTCGCCCCTTGACGTCTTCCACGCTCATTGCCCGATATTCTCGTCTTCTGTCACAGCCCGTGGAAAACCCGCGTACGCCAGTGCTGACAGCCGCGCTCCTCGCCAAGCTCGCCCTGACCCGTACTCCGTGGTCCGAACCGTGCACAACCTAGAGCTGCCGAGTCCGATGACGCGTGTCCAGGCTGCCTGTTGCGTGCCTTCGACTGCCTCACGTGCTCCGTATCCTTATCAACCCTACGACTCCGATCGCGCCTTTACTCGCCTTCGAGACGATCCTGCACGGCACTACCGGAGTGGTTCGCGCCCTATCCGACGCCCGAACGCGTGCCCGGTCGGCTCGGCTACTTCGGACTGATCCGCCGTTACAAGCGAGTCGAGAACCTGCTGGAGGCGTTCGCCGAGGCGCCCACCGCGTGGTCCCTCCGGGTGGCGAGTCGTCCCTCGGATCCTGAGATCGAAGCCAGATCGTCGACCTCGCGACCCGCGACCCGCGGTCCAGCTGCACCTGGCCCACATCGACGACCGACTCGTCGTCTCGTGGGAGTCCGAGCTGGTCGTGCTGCCCTACAGCCAGATGCACAACTCTGTGCCCTGCTGACCACACTCTCCCTCTGCGTCCCGCACTCGTGCCGGCCAACGAGTGAACGCACTGATCGCGGCCGAGTCGGATCGGGACTGGTGCTGCAGTACGAAGCGAGTTGACCGTGTACCACCTGCGCGAGGCCCTCGCTCTCGTGCGACAAGCCGAGCCCGACGCGCACCTGATCTTTCCCGGCGGGGCTGTGATGAGCGGTCGGCGCCACTGCCGCCTATCGGCGCGCCCTTTCTATCCGGCGGCCTGAGCCGGCCGCTGATACTCCAGTACGACAGCCCGCCGCACCGAGGAGCATGCCGGCGCCGCGCGCCATCGTGCGTACGCCGCGAGCTCGCTCATCCAGCCGGCGACCGAGCACTCCCGCCGTCCACCGAGCGGCTGCGCCGGCGAGTCGCGCCGTTCCCGACCCGAGCGACACGAGTCGTGCCCAGGCGGGCCGCGCGGGTCGTCGCTATCGCACCGAGTGAGTATACGAGTTGTATTGCCAGCGCTCATACTCATTCTCTCGTACCCGTGCCCGTATTACATCTGATACCGCTTCGTCGACTACACTATCAGCCCGTGACGAGCCAGTTCGCCGTGAACAGGTGTCGTCGCCCCCGTTCAGGCCCATCCGCCGGTCGAAGGCGAGGCCGAGCCGCCGCACCACACGAAGGTCGAGGAGCAGGTTGTTGGTCGCGGCCACGCTGAGGGAGGTGCCGGTCCGTGGTCGGCGCCGTTCGAAGAACCGGCCCGCCTGCACCCAGGCCGACGGTGCGGCCTCGTACACCGACCGCACCGAGCCGACGACCGCGACGGCGCTGTGCTCGACGAACGTCTCCAGCAGCAGCGCGAGCCACGTCTGGCCGGGGCGCTCGTCGTCATCGATGAACACCAGCAGGTCGTCACCCGCCGACGCGTCCAGCGCGCGGTTGCGGGCGGCCGGGATGCCGGGCGTCGGCTCGTGCTCATAGGCCACCGTCCCGGGGCTCTCAGGCATCGACCGGTCCTGCTCGCCGGCGAAGCCGGCCACGGCGGCGCGCGCCTCGCCGTCCGGGCTGTTGTCCACCACGAGGATGCGCGCGTGGTGCAGCAGCGGACCGGCGGCGCGCAACTGCGCCCCGAGAAGCGGCAGGATCGTCGCCAGGTCATGTGGTCGACGAAAGGTCAAGACAGCGACGGTGAGGTCGAGCTCAGCCAGTTGGATGGGCTCGGCCCGCGCGCTCGACGCCGCATTCGACACCCCCCAATGGTGGCCGTTCCGGTGGGCATTGGCTAGTGACCGCGGATTGCAGGCGCGAGCAACACATGGCCGCCTGCATATTGGACACGAAATGTCCGACCCGGACACGAGATATCCGACCCCATATGGTGCGACGGGTGGGCGCGACCGCCGTCATTGTCGTGAATTTCGGATCGAGCGGACTGCTGCGCGAAGGGCTGGCGTCGCTGGCCCCACAGCTGGACACCTCACGGTCGCGCTGGACGACAACTACCGCGACGCCGTGGAGCGCGACGGTGCGCGACCTGGCCGAGCAGGAGGGTTGGCAGACCGTGCTGCCAACGACAACGAGGACTTCGGGGCGGGCGCGAACCTCGGGGTTCGCGAGGCTGCGGCTATCGGTGCGACCCAGTGCGTGTTGCTCAACCCCGACGCGAGCATCGATCCGGAGAGCTTCCGACGCCCCGCCGCGCAGGCGGCGATCCATCCGATGACCCTGTTCGCGCCACGCATCTTCCGGCCGGACGGCACCGTTCCATTCGAGGGCAGCTGGTTCGAGGCAGCGATCTCATGGGTGCCCTGGTTGACGGGCGCGTGCCTCGCCGTCAGCACCGAACTCTGGGAGCAGGTCGGCGGCTTGACCCGCGGTTCTTCCTCTACTGGGAGGACGTTGAGCGTTCCTGGCGCGTTGGCGCGGCCGGCGGCTCGCTGCTGGTGAATCCGATCGCCGTCGCCACCAGTGGCCCGGGAGATCCTGCTGCCGGGGGGCCGGCGTCGTTCCTGCACTCGCCGAGCCCGCTGATCGCCGCGGTCAGGGGGATCGTCGGGCCGTCGTCGCACGACCGGTCCCGCGTACGCGGGCACCCATTTCAGCAGCCAGCCCGAGCCGGCCCAGGTCAGCAGCCCCATCGTGACCGCGGCGACGGCCAGCGGCGCGACTGCGCTGACCACGCTGATCACCAGCGGACCGGCGGCGTTGCCCAGGTCGCTGCACGCTCGCCAGCCGGCGAGGAACTGGGCGCGGGCGTCCGCGGGTGACGCGTCGGCGCCGAGCGTCATCACCACTCCCGCCGAGATGCCGTTGCCCAGCCCCATCGTGGCGGCGACCAGGCCGAGGGTGGTGGCGGAGTGGGTCAGGGGCAGCAGCCCGAAGCCCAGGCCGAGCACGATCATCGCCGGGACAGCCACCCACACGCGGCCGAAACGGTCCATCACCGCCCCGCCGGGGTAGAACAACAGCATGTCCACGCCGGCGGACAGCCCGAAGATGAGGCTGGTGGTCGCGGCGTCCAGCCCGATCGCCTCGGCCCACAGCGGCACGATCGACTGCCGGGTCGACCGTGGCGGCCGAGATCAGCAGCACGCCGATGCCCAGGGTGGTCAGCACCCGCCGGTGCTGCCGGAGCACCGAGGCGACCGACCGCCGGGGCTCGCCCGCCTCGGCGGCGCGCATGCGCCGGTCGCGGGTGATGTCGGGCAGGAAGGCGGTGAGGGCTGCCGCGGCCAGGCTCATGGCGGCGGCGAAGACGTACGCGGTGCCGATGCTCCACCGCGACACCAGGACGGCCCCGGCGAAGGGGCCGAGGAACAGCCCGATCCGGAAGGTGCCGCCGAGCGTCGACATCGCCCGGGCCCGCATCCGGATCGGCACCGCTTCGGTGAGGAAGGCCTGCCGGGCCAGGCTGAAGACGGCCCCGGCGAATCCGGTCACCGTGATCGCCAAGGCGAGCAGCAGCACCGACTGGGCGAGATAGGCGCCGATCAGGGCGACTGCGTCGACGACGCAGGCGAGCAGCAGCGCCCGCTGCTCGCCGATCCGGGCCGCGAGCGCTCCGGCCGGCAGATCGCCGGCCAGCTGGCCGAGACCGATCAGGGCCACCACGAACGCGGCGACCCCGACGCTCGCGCCCAGATCGCGCGCGGACAGGGCCACCAGCGGCAGGATGGCGCCCTGACCCACCGACACCAGCAACGTCGGACCGTACGCGGGCACCGCGATCTCCCGCCAGCGGAACCTCTCCGGCGGGACTGTCGGCATCACCTGGCGAACCTACCGGCGCTACAGTGATCGGCGAGTCGGCACCGCCGCGCGCCACGCTCCGGCCCCCGTAGCTCAGAGGATAGAGCAGCTGCCTTCTAATCAGCCGGCCGTAGGTTCGAGTCCTACCGGGGGCGCCACCGCCTCCTGCTCAGCCCGACCCGCACCCGTCGCCGACGCGCCCTGCCCGGTCGTGTCGCCCACCCGATAGCCTGCGGACATGCCGACGGTGAGCCTGCCGAATGTGTCGGAGGTCAGTTACTCCGAGTGGGGCCGACCCGACGGCGCGGTCGTGTTGCTGCTGCACGGCCTGACGTCGTCGGCCCTCAGCTGGCGCAACGTGGCGCCGGCCCTGGGGGAGCGCTTCCGGGTGATCGCCCCCGACGCACGGGGCCACGGCGGCAGCTCCTGGACCCCTGACTACTCCTTCGAGGCGATGGCCGACGACGTGGCCGCCTTCCTCGAACGGGTCGGCGTGCTCGCGGCCATCGTGGTGGGCCACTCGATGGGTGCGCTGACCGCGTACGCGCTGGCCGCGCGCCGCCCCGAGCTGGTGCGGCTGCTCGTGCTGGAGGAGATCCCGCCGCCGGTGCCGGCGGATCCGCCGCTGCCCATCCCGCGCCAGCAGGAGGCCGACGACGACCACGACTGGCGGGCGGTCATCGCCGTCCACCGGTGGCGCAACGCCCCGCCCGCGTCCTGGTGGGAGCTCGCGGACCGGATCCAGGCCAAGACCCTCGTCCTCGGCGGCACGAGCAGCCACCTGCCGCAGGAGCAGATGAAGCGACTCGCCGAGCGCATTCCGCAGCGGTGAGTTCGTCCCGGTCGACGCCGGCCACGACATCCACGGCGAGCGCCCGAGTGACTTCCTGGTGCCCGTGCAGCCCTTCATCTCCTGGTTCGGGAAGTAGCACTCCCGCCGTCTGCCCGCAGGCTGTCCGACCTCGCCCCTACTCTTGGTCGCATGTCGGTCACCACCGCCACCCCCGGTCCGGGGGAGCCCCAGTTACGCCGCGCCTTTGCGCGCAACGGGCTGCCGCGCGAGCCCGACCCCAGCGAGCCGTTGCCCAAGCGGCTGTTGAAGAGCAAACTCACCTGGCTCACTATCGTCATGCTCGCGACGTACGCCACGCTGCTGGTGCTGCTCTACCGCCAGGTCGTGCCCGATCAGGAGGTTCCGGGCGGCATCGTGCCGGGCCTGGGCACCGAAGCCGTCCCGATCGCGGCCAAGTACGCCGCGATCACCGCCGTACCGCTGACGCTGCTGTTCGTGTGGGCCGACCGCTTCCGCCCGCAGCGCGTCTGGGTGTGGCTGATGACCTTCGGCTGGGGCGCCTGCGTGGCCACCTTCATCTCCGCCCAGGTGAACACCTGGGCGGCTGGGCACCTGAGCATCGTCGGCGACGGCGACCCGGCGACCGGCGCCCGCGCCGCGATCTACGTCGCACCGTTCGTCGAGGAGGCGTCGAAGGCGACCGTGCTGTTCTGGCTGGCCATCCTGATGCGCTACCAGTGGGTGTCCAGGCTCAGCGGAATCGTGCTGGCCGGGCTGTCCGGGGCGGCCTTCGCGTTCACCGAGAACATCCTCTACTACGGCCGGGCTTACCGGTATGCCGCGCGCACCTTCGGCCAGGTCCCACCCTTGGAGGCGCTGCAGGACCTGTTCGTGCTGCGCGGCCTGATGACCTTCTTCGGCCACCCGTTGTTCACCGCCATGACCGGCATCGGGCTCGCGATCGCCCTGCGATCCAGGAGCAAGATCGTCCGGGTGGTCGCGCCGCTGGCCGGTTTCTGCGCGGCCGCCTTCCTGCACATGGCGTTCAACACCGCGGCGAGCCTGGTCCAGGGGCGCAATCTGCTCTTCATCTATCTGGGCGTCGCCGTGCCCCTGGTGATCGCCCTCACGGTGTTCATCGTGCGGCAGCTGTTCCGTGAGGGTCGGCTGATCCGGGAGCGCCTCACCGACTACGTGCGGGTGGGCTGGCTGCCCGAGGGTGACCCGGCCTCCCTGTCGCGGCTGCGCACTCGCACCCGCGCCCTGTGGCACGCGCTCTTCCTGGGCCCGCACGCCTTCCTTGCCACGATACGGATGCAGCGCGCGGTCACCGAGCTCGCCTATCTGCGCGACGCGATGACCCGCGGTTTGGTGGACGAGTCCGGCGTACGGCGGGAGAAGGCGCTGCTGGCCACCCTGGGCAGCGTCCGACGCCAGGCCGTCATCGCCCCGTCCGGCCGCGCGGCCTACCCCTCTTTCCGGCGTCGCGGTGCGCCGCAGGTCGCCTACGCCCCGCCGAGCTATCCCGGCCCGTCCGGGCTGGGTGGCTACTATCCGGCGCCCGTCGTCTCCCGGCCCCGACCAGCCTGGCCCCGCTCCCGCGGGCCCGGGCGCGTTCCCCGCCCCGCCCGCGGGAGTGCCCGCCTCGGCCGCGGCGCCGCTGGGGCAGACTGCTACCCAGTACTCCGAGGTCGACCCGAACTGGAAGCCTCCTGGAGAGTAGGAGTCGCGGATGACCAGGAGGTCGGGTACGCCACTGGAGTCCGCGCTCAACCGCCTGCGCAGCGCGCTGTCCCTGGTGCGGCTGCCGCTCCCGCTGCCGGGGGCCGAAGAGCAGCAGGCGGTCGTACGCGAACTCGCCGATCAGCTGGACGACTACGTCCTGCCGCGGCTGGCCACCATCGACGCACCGCTGCTGGCCGTGGTCGGCGGGTCGACCGGAGCCGGCAAGTCCACCCTGGTCAACTCGCTGGTGGGGCGGCTGGTGAGCGCGCCGGGAGTGATCCGGCCGACCACCCGGGCGCCGGTGCTGGTGCATCACAGCAGCGATGCCCGCTGGTTCGCCGACGACCGGATCCTGCCCGGGCTGGCACGCTCGTCCGGCAGCCCCGGCGACGCCAGGTCCCTGCAGCTGGTGGTGGACGATTCGATACCGCCCGGCCTGGCCATCCTGGACGCGCCCGACATCGATTCGGTGGTGCAGGAGAACCGCCAGCTCGCGGCCCAGCTGCTCGCCGCGGCCGATCTGTGGCTGTTCGTCACCTCTGCTGCGCGCTACGCCGACGCCGTGCCGTGGGACTTCCTGCTGTCGGCCGCCGAACGCAGCGCCGCTGTCGCCGTCGTGCTCGACCGGGTTCCTCCGGGGGCGATGGCCGACGTCCCGCCGCATCTCGGGCAGCTGATGAGTGAGCGCGGGCTGGCCGAGTCGCCGTTGTTCGCGGTCCCGGAGACGACCGTGGACGAGGAGGGGCTGTTGCCGGCGAGCGCGATCCAGCCCGTCCGCGGCTGGTTGGCCGCTCTGGTGGCCGACCAGGCAAGCCGGGCCGCGGTGGTGTACCGGACGCTGGATGGAGCGATCGGGGCGCTCTCGGTCCGCACGCCGCGGGTGGCGCGCGCGGTCGACGAGCAGCTCGAGGTGATCGACCAGTTGCGCGCCGACGTCGACCACGCCTACGCCGAAGCTGTCAGGGCCGTGCAGGTGCAGACCGCGGACGGCACCCTGCTGCGAGGCGAGGTGTTGGCCCGCTGGCACGAATTCGTCGGCACAGGCGAGTTCTTCCGCGCGCTGGAGCAGAAGGTGAGCTGGCTCCGCGACCGCGTGGTGGCGACGATCCGCGGCGAGCCGCCGGGCGCGAGCAACCTCAAGGTGGCGGTGGAGTCCGGGCTCGAGTCGTTGCTGCGGCAGGAGGCCGACGCCGCCGCCGAGCGCGCGGAGGGCTCGTGGCAGGCCCACGCAGCGGGCCGGCAGATCGCCGAGGGCTCGAGCATCGACCTGTCGCGGTACTCACCTGACTTCCCCGCGTCCGCCGCGAGGGCGATCCGGGACTGGCAGGGTGCCGTCCTGGATCTGGTCGCCGATGAGGGAATGAGCAAGCGATCCAAGGCCCGTTTCCTCGCGCTCGGGGTGAACGGGGTCGGCGTGGCGCTGATGATCGTGGTCTTCGCGCACACCGGGGGGCTGGTCGGTGCCGAGGTGGGGGTGGCGGGCGGTACGGCCGTGCTGGCGCAACGGCTGCTCGAAGCGGTGTTCGGGGACCAGGCCATCCGCCGGCTCGCGCAGACGGCCAAGGACGACCTCGACGCGCGGGTCGAGACGCTGATGGCCGACGAGCTGGTGCGCTACCACCGCATCCTCGACGATCTCGGGGTACGCGCCGAACAGGCTGAGGACCTGCGAGCGGCGGTCGCAGCGGTTCAGCACGCCCGGACCCTCGGGCTGCCGATCGCCGGCGAAACGTCCGACCGGGCCGTTTCTGGCGGGACGGGCGCCGCGGCGCTGCCCGCAGCCGACGAGCGGCGCGCGATCGAGCCGCCCAGCGCCCGCCAGATTCCCCTGCCGATCGGACGATCCCCGGTCCGTCGAGGCCGCAGAAGTCGTGGACGCCGAACTGGTCGACCTGCCGCGCGAGGAGCAGCGCTGATGGCGGGTCGTCGACTCGGCCTGCTCAGCCGGAAGGAGCGGACGGCCCCGGTCCCCGAGCGGCTCCGCGCCCTGGCCGAAGCGGCCGAGCTCTGCCAGGACCGGGTGGCCGACGGCCTGGTCGTCGAAGCGCGGCGGGTGGTCGCCCAGGCCGACCGCCGTCTCGCGCTGTCGGGCGACGCCACCGTCGTCGCCCTGGCCGGGGCCACCGGCTCGGGCAAGTCGAGCTTGTTCAACACCTTGTCCGGGTCTGATCTGGCGACCGTCGGCGTCCGCCGGCCGACGACGGCCCACGCGATGGCGTGTGTGTGGGGACAGGACGCGGGCGCTGAGTTGCTGGACTGGCTGCAGATCCCGCGGCGGCACACCCGCGCCCCGGACCCCGACGGGGCGCTGGACGGCCTGGTGCTGCTCGACCTGCCCGATCACGACTCCACGGAGCGGCAGCACCGGGTAGAGGTCGATCGCCTGGTGCAGCTGGTGGACGTCCTGGTCTGGGTGGTCGACCCGCAGAAGTACGCCGACGCCGCGTTGCACGACCGCTACCTCAAGCCGCTGGCCCGGCACGCCGAAGTGATGACCGTGGTGCTCAACCAGGTCGACCGACTGGGGCCGGCGGAGCGGGAGCAGTGCCTGCGGGACCTGCGGCCGACTGCTCGCCTCGGAAGGCCTGGAAGGGGTTGCGGTGTCGGGCGTCTCGGCCGCGACCGGAGAGGGCATCGATGCGTTGCTGCAGTGGGCTGGCCCGGCGCGTCGCGGACAAGCAGGCCGCCGTACGCCGGCTGTCCGCGGACCTCGACGTGGCCGGCGGGGCTCTGGCCGCGGCGATGGGCCAGTCGGCGCCACCGGCTCTCGGGCAGGCGGGTCTGGACCGTCTGGACGCGAGCCTGGCCCAGGCCGCGGGAGTGCCGGTGGTGACCGAGGCGGTCGGCCAGGCCTGGCGGCTGCGCGGCGGGCTGGCCACCGGCTGGCCGGTGCTGGCCTGGGTGGCCAAGCTGAAGCCGGACCCCCTCCGGAGGCTCCACCTGGACCGGCTGGGGGTGGGGAAGCGCCGCAAGGAGATCGACCCGTCCGGGGTGGGGCGAACCTCGTTGCCGGCCACCTCGGGTGTCCAGCAGGCTCGGGTGGACCTGGCCGTGCGGGCCTTGGCCGACGAGGCCGCGGACGGTCTGCCGCGGAGCTGGGCCGACGCGGTCAAGCGGGCCGCCCGGGCGGGTGAGGACGTGCTCGCCGACCGGTTGGACCGGGCGATCGCGCGGACCGATCTCGATCTGGCGGGCCATCGCCGGTGGTGGCAGCTCGTGCGGGTCGTCCAGTGGCTGCTGGTCGCCGCCGTGGTGGCAGGGATGGGATGGCTCGCGTCGTCGTTCGTGCTGTCCTACCTCCAGTTGCCGCCGTTGCCTCAGGTGCGCTGGTGGGGGCTGCCGGCTCCTACGCTGCTGACCGCCGGCGGGGTGCTGGCCGGTCTGCTGCTGGCCGGCCTGGCCCGGATCGGGGTGGAGGTGGGAGCGCGCCGTCGCGTGGCCCGGGCGCGGCAGGTGCTGCGCGCGGCCATTGCCGGGGTCAGCGCGGAACTGGTGGTCGCCCCGGTGCGAGCGGAGTTGGAGCGCTACGCCGCAGCGCGGCACTCCCTCGATCGCGCGCTCGGTTGAAGGACCGTCGGGGAACAGATCGCGTTATCCACAGGTCGCCGGTCGCTCGAAGCGTCATCCACAGCGCGGCCTTCCGCCGAACGACGACGCCGATCGATCCGCATACTCCCTTCGAGCACTCGCAGCGGGCGGGTCGAGAAGGAAGGACGAGCCGATATGGAGGCGATGACTCACATCACCGGGTACGCCGGGACCGAGGTGGAGGTGCGGGCCAACGGTGCGGTGGCGAAGTTTCGGCTGGCGTGCACACCGCGGATCAAGGCCAAGGGCGAGTGGTGCGACGGCAACACCACCTGGATCGAGGTGACCTGCTTCCGCGCGCTCGCAGAGCACGTCGCAGCGAGTGTGCGCAAGGGCGATCCCCTGATCGTCGTCGGTCGGCTGCGGACGAGCGTGTGGTCCAAGGACGGCGAAACCCACGAGCGGCTCGTGCTCGAGGCGGACAGTCTCGGGCACGACCTGAACCGGGGTACGGCGAGCTTCCGGCGCAAGCCGCGGCCGGTGTTGGCGGAGTCCGCGGACGAGCCGCCGCCGGACGAGACCGAGGAGGCAGGCCTGACGGCCGAGGAGCGGGCCGCGCAGGCGGCGTGACACGGGCCGGCTCCGGGTTCGGGCTGATCCGGCGTCCGAGCCCTTCCCTCGAGCAGCCCCTCCCTCGAGCAGCCCCTTCCTCGAGCAGCTCTTGCCTCGGGCAGTCCCTCCCTCGAGCAGCCCTTGCCTCGGGCAGTCCCTCCCTCGAGCAGCCCTTGCCTCGAGCAGCCCTTGCCTGGAGGGAGCTTGCTCCAGCAGACCTGGACGTCTGAGCTGGGCCGCCTGGGGCAGGCCCTGGGGAGCTCAGGCGGTGGGCGGCGCTCCACCGCGAAGCGGGAGTTGCCGCCCACGGGTGGCGCGTCACGTCCGGCTGGCCGGCCCCCCTGGCCGCCGGTGGCGCGCCACCCTTTGCCGGTGGCGCGCGCCCCTGGCCGCCGGTGGCGCGCCGACCGTGGTCCGGGCTGGCATACTCCTGCCTTATGCCTGAGTTCATCTACTCGATGCACAACGTCCGCAAAGCCCTGGGCGAGAAGGTCGTGCTCGACAACATCACCCTCTCGTTCTACCCAGGCGCCAAGATCGGTGTCGTCGGGCCCAACGGCACCGGCAAGTCGACCCTGTTGAAGCTGATGGCCGGGATGGAGAAGCCGAACAACGGTGACGCCATGCTCGCCCGTGACGCCACGGTGGGGATCCTGCTTCAGGAGCCGCCGCTCACCGAGGGCAAGACGGTGCTGGAGAACGTCGAGGAGGGCGTGGCCGAGATCAAGGTGCTGCAGGCTCGGATGGACGAGCTCGGCATGGCGATGGGCGAGCCCGATGCGGACTTCGACTCGTTGATGGCAGAGATGGGGGACGTACAGACCGAGCTGGATCACCGCAACGCCTGGGACATCGACTCCCAGCTGGAGCAGGCGATGGACGCGTTGCGGTGCCCACCGCCCGACGCGATGGTGGACGTCCTCTCCGGCGGCGAGCGGCGTCGGGTCGCCCTCTGCAAGCTGCTGCTGGCCCAGCCGGACCTGCTGCTGCTGGACGAGCCGACCAACCACCTCGACGCCGAGTCCGTGCAGTGGTTGGAGGGGCACCTCAAGGCCTACGCCGGTGCGGTGCTGGCCGTGACCCACGACCGGTACTTCCTCGACAACGTGGCCGAGTGGATCCTCGAGCTGGACCGCGGCCGGACCCACCCGTACGAAGGGAACTACTCGACCTACCTCGAGACGAAGAAGTCCCGGCTGCAGGTCGAGGGCAAGCGGGATGCGAAGCGCGCCAAGATCTTGGAGCGGGAGCTCGAATGGGCCCGGTCCAACCCGAAGGCGCGGCAGGCCAAGAACAAGGCTCGGCTGTCCCGCTACGAGGAGATGGCCTCCGAGGCCGAGCGCAACCGCAAGCTCGACTTCGAGGAGATCAACGTCCCGGCTGGTCCGCGGCTGGGGAGCAATGTGTTGCAGGCGAAGTCGTTGGTCAAGGGCTTCGGCGATCGGCTGCTGTTCGACGGGCTCAACTTCACCCTGCCGCGGGCGGGCATCATCGGCGTGGTCGGGCCGAACGGCGTGGGCAAGTCCACGCTGTTCCGCATGGTCGTGGGGGAGGAGTCCCCCGACGCCGGCGAACTGGCGATCGGCGACACCGTCCGGATCTCCTACGTCGACCAGGGCCGCTCGGGCCTGGACCCCAAGAAGAACGTCTGGGAGCTGGTCTCCGACGGCCTGGACTTCATCAAGGTGGCCAACTTCGAGATGCCCTCCCGGGCGTACGTCGCCTCGTTCGGATTCAAGGGCCCGGATCAGCAGAAGCCCGCCGGCGTGCTCTCGGGCGGGGAGCGCAACCGGCTCAACCTCGCGTTGACCCTGAAGATGGGCGGCAACATGCTGCTGCTCGACGAGCCGACCAACGACTTGGACGTGGAGACCCTGCAGTCGCTGGAGGACGCGCTGCTGGAGTTCCCCGGCTGCGCAGTGGTCATCTCCCACGACCGCTGGTTCCTGGACCGGGTGGCCACCCACATCCTGGCCTGGGAGGGCGACGAGGAGGAACAGGCGAAGTGGTTCTGGTTCGAGGGCAACTTCGCCGACTACGAGGCCAACAAGATCGCCCGGCTCGGCGCCGAGGCCGCCCGGCCGCACCGCGCCACGCATCGTCGGCTCACCCGTTAGGAAACGGTGGTGCTGGATATTGTCACAGCGTGAGTGACGTTCCGACCCAGGACCTGCCCGGCCGTGCGACGCCGCCCGGCGTCAGCGACGACACGATCGAGGCGCTCGGCAAGCTGTCGGAGGCGTTGGAGACCTGCGAGCGCGCTCGCGGCCACCTGTACTCGTTCCATCAGCTCACCGGATCGGCCGACATCGAGCTGGGCGAGGCGGTCGAGGCGCTGCGCGAGGCCGGCCATCCAGGGGTGGCCGACCGGATCGAGCGGGACCTGGTCGGCCGCAACGTGCTTCCGGGCCGCTGGACCTTCCAGATCGTGGAGGAGTACGACGACGGCTACTGGTCGTTGTTCCGGGCTCTGGAGCGCGAGGCGCGCGAGGAGTTGGCCCAGAGCGTGCGCCACCTCTACGAGGCCCGACTGAAGCAGGACGAGCGGACCGCGGATCTGGCCGGCCACGAGGCCCAGCCCTGACCTGCGCCCGACCTCCAGCCCGACCTGAGCCCTGCGCCCAGCCTGACCTGCGCCCAGCCTGACCTGCGCTCAGCCTGACCTGCGCTCAGGTCGGGTCGGAGGCTCCGGAGCTCGCGGCTCCCGCCAGGAGTTCGGCCAGGGTGATCGCCGGACGGTGGGCCAGCTCCGCCAGCTGCGTGCGGCAGGAGAAGCCGTCGGCCAGCACGATGGCGTCGGGATGCTCCGCGACCGCCGGCAGCAGGTCGTGTTCGGCGACCTTGACCGACACCTCGTAGTGGCCCCGCTCCACCCCGAAATTGCCTGCGAGCCCGCAGCACCCGCCGACGGTGGTCACTGTGGCACCGGTGGAGGCGAGCAGGGCGGCGTCGGTCCGCCATCCGATCACCGACGCGTGGTGGCAGTGTGGTTGGGCGACGAGTTCGGTTCCGGACAGGTCGGGAGCCTGCCACCCCTGCGTCCGGGTGAGCAGCTCGGCCAGCGTGAAGACGCCGGCCGCGACCTCGCCCACCCGCGGATCGTCGGGCAGCAGCTCGGGGGCGTCGCTGCGCCACACCGCGAGGCAGGACGGTTCCAGTCCGACCACAGGCGTGCCCGCTGCGACCACGGGATGCAGCACGTCCAGGGCCGAGCGCAACTGGCGCCGGGCGCCGTCCAACTGACCGGTGGAGATCCAGGTCAGGCCGCAACAGGCCGGGCGCTCCAGGAATCGCGGCGCGTACCCGGCCGCCGCCAGCACCGACACCGTCGCCGCGACACCGTCGCCGGTGAAGCAGTCGGAGAACGAGTCCACCCAGACGACGACGGGTGCGCCGGCGGTCTGCGGCAACGCGACCCGGTCCCGGGCGGCGACCGGCGCGAAGCGGGGGAGACTGCGCCGCTGGTCCACTCCGGCCAGCCAGCGCACGAGCGAGCGCAGTCCGGGCGTCCCCGTGCCCAGGTTGGCCAGTCGGGCCAGGATCGGCGAGCGCGTGATCAGCCGGCCCCATCGCGGCAGCCAGCCGAGTGCGTAGTGGCTGCGCGGTCGCAACCGGCCGCGGTAGGTGTGGTCGAGCACTTCGGCCTTGTAGGCCGCCATGTCGACCCCGGTCGGGCAGTCCCGGGCACAGCCCTTGCAGGACAGGCACAGGTCCAGGGCCTCGTGCACCTCGGGTGAGGCCCAGCCCCTCCGCAGCGTCTGCCCGCTCACCATCTCCTGCAGCACGCGCGCCCGGCCGCGGGTGGAGTCCTTCTCCTCGCGGGTCGCCTGATAGGAGGGGCACATCACGCCCAGGCCGGCGGTGGTGTCGGCCAGGCACTTGCCGACGCCGGAGCAGCGGTGCACGGACTCGGCGAAGCTCAGCAGCTCCGGCTGTCGGCGCAACGGGGCGATCAGTGCGGGTGCGCGCAGGTCGGCCTCCACCGGGCGCGGATCGACCAGCACCCCCGGGTTGAGCAGGTTGTCCGGGTCGAAAGCCGCCTTCACCCGCCCGAACAACGCCAGCGCGGCCGGGGAGTACATGGTGCCGAGCAGCGCCGACCGGGCCCGGCCGTCGCCGTGCTCGCCCGACATCGAGCCCCCGAAGCCGGCCACCAGCCGAGCCGCCTCTCCCACGAACGCGCGGTAGCGTTCCGCGCCGCCCGGGTCGGTCAGCGGGAAGTCGATCCGCACGTGAACGCAGCCGTCCCCGAAGTGGCCGTACGGCAGGCCGTCCAAGCCGTAGTTCGCCAGCAGCGCGTCGAAGGCTCGCAGGTAGGCGCCCAGATGCTCCGGCGGCACCGCCGCGTCCTCCCAGCCCGGATAGGCCGGACGGGTCAGGCTCACCCCGGCCAGACCGGCGCCGTCTTCCCGGATCTTCCACAACGCCAGCGCCTGCACCGGGTCCGCCACGACGAAGCCGTCCAGCGCGCCCGAATCGGCGAGCAGGGCCTGGGCCCGAGCCTGCAGTTCGGCGGGGTCGTCGCCGACCAGTTCGACGAACATCCAGCCGTCGCCGCGGGGCAGCGGCGGCACGGCGCCCGGCCCGCGGGTGCGGCGGACGACCTCGACGATCCGCCGGTCCAGACCCTCGCACGCCGTCGGCCCGTGACGCACGATCCGGGAGGCGGCGTCGCCCGCGTCCGGCATCGACGGATAGCCGAGGGCGACCATGATCTTGTACGGGGCGTCGGCCACCAGGCGCACGGTGGCGCCGAGGATGACCGCGAGCGTGCCCTCGCTGCCGGCCAGGAACCGGGCGACGTCGAAGCGCCGCTCGGGCAGCAGGTGCTCGAGGCTGTAGCCGGAGACCTGGCGCCCGAACCGGCCGAACTCGGTGCGGATCGTGCCGAGACCCTCCTGCACGACCCCCCGGAGGGCGGTGAGCGCCGCACCCTCGGCCGGTCCGGGTGGCTCGCCGTGAGGCGGACGGGTCGTCGGGCTGGGACGGGCCCAGCCGCAACCGCTCGCCGGAACCGGTCAGCACGTCCAGGGCCACCACGTTGTCGGCCGTGCGGCCGTAGCCGAGAGCCCGCGGACCGCAGGCGTTGTTGCCGATCATGCCGCCGATGGTGCACCGGTTGTGGGTCGACGGATCGGGGCCGAATCGCAGCCCGTACGGCGCGGCGGCGGCCTGCAGGGACGACTGGATGACGCCGGGCTCGACGCGGGCCGTACGGGCGTCCGGATCGATCTCGGCGATGGCGTGGAGGTGTCTGGCGGTGTCGAGCACCAGGCCGGGTCCCACCGCGTTGCCGGCACACGAGGTCCCCGCGCCCCGGGTGGTCACCGCGACTCCGCAGGCCCGGGCCGCGTCGAGCACAGCCACCGCGTCGTCGACGCGGCGCGGGTGAGCGACGGCCTGCGGCAGGACGCGGTAGAGGGAGGCGTCGGAGGAGTAGAGCGTGCGGGTCAGCGTGGTGGTGTCGAGGAGATCACCCAACCCGCGGCGCTGCAACTGGAAGCCGAGCTCGGCCAGTTCGGCGGGCACGGAAGCACTCGTCATCAGTCGATCAACGGCGGCGGTTCAGCCGGCCGCGCGCTGGATCTCCGGTTCCGCCACCGCCAGCACCGCCTCGAAGGCGCGGCCGAGGGCCAGGTAGTCCTCGGGCGCCATGGCCTCGACGAAGTTGCGTCGTACGGCCTCGACGTGACTCGGCGCCGCCGTCTCCAGCAGGGCGAACCCCTTCGCCGACAACTCGGCCCAGACCCCGCGCCGATCGGTCGGGCAGTCGGTGCGGGCGACCAGGCCGGACCGCTCCATCCGCCCGATGGTGTGGGTCAGCCGGGAACGCGACTGGTGGACCGCGTCGGCCAACTCCGACATCCGCAGCTTCCGTTCGGGCGACTTCCGACAGCACGACCAAGATCTCGTACTCGGGAAGATCGAGACCGAACTGGCGGAGGTCGGCATCCAGGCGCTCATTCAGACGTGCGCTGCCGAGCAGGTAGGCGCGCCACACCCGCTGCTGCTCGGCGTTCAGCCAGCGGGGGGCCCCGGACCTTCTCGACATGCTCCCACCGTAGGCCAGAGAGATTGACAGTTCAAACATGCTCGCGCTAACGTATGTAATTGAAATCTCAACTACATCAATTCTCGACCTGTGCTCTACCGCGCTGCGAAGTGAGCGCCGGAGCATGCCGGTGCGAGAGGTCCCGGAAGGACACCCCCATGACACAGGACACCACGACCACCGGACTGCTGGCCGGGAGCTGGGCGCTCGACCCCGCCCACACCACCATCGGCTTCACCGCGCGCCACCTGATGAGCAAGGTGCGCGGCACCTTCACCGAAGCGACCGGCGAGTTCACCACCACCACGGACCCGCTCGAGTCGACCATCGCGGTCGTGATCAAGGCGTCGTCGGTCACCACCGGCAACGAGCAGCGCGACGGGCACCTGCGTTCGGCCGACTTCTTCGACCCCCAGTCCGGCGGGGACCTGGCCTTCACCAGCACCGGCGTCCGCGCGGACGGCGATGGCTACATCGTCTCCGGCGACCTGACGATCAACGGCATCACCAAGCCGGTCGAGTTGGACGCGGAGTTCCTGGGCACGGCGACCGACGCGTACGGGCGGACCGTCCTCGGCGCCGAGGCCAGCACGACCATCAACCGCCACGACTTCGCGGTCGACTGGAACATGCCTCTGGACGGTGGTCGGCTGCTCGTCGGGCCGAAGATCGAGATCAACCTGTCCATCGAAGCCGTCAAGGCCTGAGCCGCTGACGGGCCGCGGTGACGGGCGCCCGAGGTCCGGCGCCTGCCTCACGCCAGGCACTCCAGGCCCATGCCTGCCGCGGACGCTTTCTCCGCGGGAGAGGTATAGTCGGATCTCAAGTTACCAGCGGGTAACTTGAGTGCGATCGGGGCCCGACCATGCAGCGCACCGTGTACGACGAGGATCACGAAGCCTTCCGCCAGACCTGTCGGCACTTCGTGGACAAGACGCTGCGGCCCCAGCAGGAGAAGCACCTGGCCGAGCACGAGTTCGGTCGCCAGATGTGGCTCGAGCTGGGCCGACAGGGCCTGCTCGGGCTGAACGTGCCCGAGGCGTACGGCGGCTCGAGTTCGGGCGATCCCCGCTTCTCCCTCGTCCTCGCCGAGGAGCTGGCCAAGCTGGCGTTCGCCTACTCCGCGTGCGTCGGCATCCACATCGACTGTGTTGCTCCCTACCTGGTCGACCTGGGCACCGAGGAGCAGAAGCAGCGTTGGCTGCCGCCCTTCTGCCGGGGCGAGCTGATTTCCGCGCTCGCCATGACCGAGCCGTCCGGCGGCTCGGACCTGGCGGCGCTGAAGACGACCGCCGTACGCGACGGCGACGTGTGGGTGCTCAACGGTTCCAAGACCTTCATCACCAACGGCGGGTCCGCCGACCTGGTCCTGGTCGCTGCGCGCACCAGCCCGGAGAAGGGGGCCAAGGGCATCAGCCTGTTCGCGGTGGAGGCGGGCATGCCCGGCTTCGAGCGCGGCCGGATCCTGGACAAGGTCGGCCAGCACGAGGCGGACACCGCCGAGCTGTTCTTCGCCGACGTGCGGCTCGGCGAGGCTCAGGTGATCGGCGAGGTGGACCGCGGCTTCGGCTACATGATGGAGCGCCTCGTGGCGGAGCGGATCGGCGCGGCGGTCAACAACATCGCCCACGCCCGCCAGGTGCTGGACGAGACACTGGAGTACGCGCGCGAGCGCACGGCCTTCGGCCGACCGATCGGATCCTTCCAGGCGAACAAGTTCACCCTCGCCGAACTGGTGACCAAGGCGGAGGTGACCCAGGCTTTCGTCGATGCCTGCGTCGGGCAGGAGGTCCACGGCGCACTGTCGGCCGTCGACGCGGCGAAGGCCAAATGGTGGTCGGCCCACGTTCAGGGGGAGATTCTGGACGCCTGCGTGCAGTTGTGGGGCGGCTACGGCTACATGGCCGAGTACCGGGTGGCACGGGCATGGGCCGACGGCCGCGTAGCCAGGATCTGGGCCGGGTCGAACGAGATCATGAAGGAACTCATCGGCCGCGATCTCGGCCTGTGACGGCAGGAGGTGCGATGGCTGAAGCAGTGATCGTCGCGGCCACCAGGACGCCCATCGGGCGGGCCGGGAAGGGCTCGCTCACCGCGGTCCGTCCCGACGACCTGGTCGCCGGAGTGATCGAGGCGGCCCTCGGGCAGGTCGGGGCACTGGACCCCGCGACGCTCGACGACATCTACATCGGTTGTGCCGAGCCGCGCGACGAGCAGGGCGGCAACCTCGCCCGCCGGGTCGCGGTCCAACTCGGCCTCGACGGCGTACCGGCGGCCACGGTCAACCGCTTCTGCGCCTCCAGCGTGCAGACGGCGCGGATGGCCTTCCACGCCATCGTGGCCGGCGAGGGCCACGCCTACGTGTCCGCCGGGGTGGAATGCGTGTCGCGCTACCGCGGCTTCGGATCGGCGGGCGTCGACCCGGTGGACACCCACCATCCGGCCTTCGCCACCGCCGGGCAACGGAGCGCGCTGACCGCGCAGACCAACCGCACCTGGCACGACCCGCGCGCGGACGGGGAGCTGCCCGACATCTACATCGCCATGGGCCAGACCGCGGAGAACGTGGCCACCGCGCGGGGCATCGGCCGGGCCGAGCAGGATGAGTTCGGGGTGCGCTCCCAGAACCGAGCCGAGGAGGCGATGGCGGCCGGGGTGTTCGCCGCCGAGATCAGCCCGGTGACCCGACCGGACGGCACCGTCGTACGGACCGACGACGGACCGCGGCCGGGGACGACCCTGGAGGCCGTCGCCGCGCTGAAGCCGGTCTTCCGACCGGGGGGCACCGTGACCGCGGGCAACTGCTGTCCGCTGAACGACGGCGCCGCCGCCGTGGTGATCATGAGCGACCAGCGGGCCGCTGAGCTCGGGCTGACGCCGCTCGCGCGCATCGTGGCCACGGGGGTCAGTGCCCTCAGTCCCGAGATCATGGGCCTCGGGCCGGTGGAGGCGAGCCGGCGCGCGCTGGCTCGTGCCGGGATGACCATGGCCGACGTCGACCTGGTCGAGATCAACGAGGCCTTCGCCGCGCAGGTGATCGCCAGCGTGCGCGACCTCGGCGTCGAGCAGGACCGTCTCAACGTGCACGGCGGGGCCATTGCCCTCGGCCACCCGTTCGGCGCGACCGGGGCGCGCATCATGACGACCCTGCTGAACGCGCTGCGGGTGCACGACCGCGAGATCGGTCTGGAGACGATGTGCGTCGGCGGAGGCCAGGGCATGGCGATCCTCCTGCAGCGCCTGAGCTGAGAAGATCGTCACGATCTGTCACGGGTCCGGCCAACGCTGGGTCGCTATCGCTAGTCTCATAATGTGACCGAGACCACTACTCTGGCGGCGCGGCCAGCTTCTGTAGCCGCCATGCTCAACGACCAGGCCGAGGCCTCGTCGACCCTGGAAGCCTTCCGCTACCTCGAGGGCGAGCGCTGGGTGTCGCTCACCTGGAGCCAGACCAGGGACAAGGCCCATCAACTGGCCGCGGGGCTGCTCGCGCTCGGCATCGAGCGCGAGGATCGGGTGGCCATCGCCTCGGAAACGCGGATGGAGTGGATCCTCGCCGACCTGGCCGTGATGTGCGCCGGTGGAGCGACGACGACCATCTACCCGAACACCCAGCACGACGACGTCGGCTACATCCTGGCCGACTCGACGTGTCGGGTGGTCTTCGCCGAGGACGAGGTCCAGGTCGCCAAGGTGATCCAGCACCTGTCCGAGCTGCCGCAGTTGACCAAGATCGTGCAGATCAGCGGCAGGCCCAGCCATCCGGAGGTGCTCGGCTGGGCCGAGTTGGAGTCGCTCGGCCGGGACTACCTCCAGGCCAACCCGACCGCCGTGGACGACGCGATCGCCGCCGTCGGTCCGGAGGACCTGGCCACGCTCATCTACACCTCCGGCACCACCGGCCGGCCCAAGGGCGTACGGCTGGTCCAGGACTGCTGGACCTATCTGGGTGCCTCCGTCGAGGCGTACGACATCATCTACCGCGACGACCTGCAGTACCTGTGGTTGCCGCTCAGCCACGTCTTCGGCAAGGCGCTGATCGCCGCGCAGCTGCGCATCGGCTTCCCCACCGCCGTCGACGGGCGGATCGACAAGATCGTGGAGAACCTCGGCGTCGTACAACCGACGTTCATGGCCGGAGCGCCGAGGATCTTCGAGAAGGTCCGGGCCCGGGTGATGACCACCGCGTCCCACGGGTTGAAGGCCAAGATCTTCGACTGGGCCTTCGGCGTGGGGCGCCAGGTCAGCCCGCTGCGACTCGCCGGGAAGCAGCCGTCCGGCTTGCTCGCGGCGCAGTACGCGCTGGCGGACCGGCTGGTGTTCAGCAAGATCAAGGCGCGGATGGGCGGGCGGATCCGGTTCTTCGTCTCCGGGTCGGCGGCGCTGAACCGCGAGGTCCAGGAGTGGTTCTACGCCGCGGGCCTGCTCGTCCTGGAGGGCTACGGGCTGACCGAGACGAGCGCGGCGACCTGCGTGAACAACCCGCGCGCGACCCGGTTCGGCACCGTCGGCCCGCCGATGCCCGGCTCGGAGGTCCGGATCGCCGAGGACGGGGAGATCCTGGTCAAGGGTCCGGGCGTGATGCGCGGCTACCACAACCTGCCCGACTCGACAGCCGAGGTGCTGCGCGACGGTTGGCTCTCCACCGGGGACATCGGGGAGTTGGACGACCAGGGCTACCTGCGGATCACCGACCGGAAGAAGGACCTGATCAAGACCTCGGGCGGCAAGTACGTCGCGCCGCAGAAGGTGGAGGGCGTGCTCAAGGCGGCATGCCCGTACCTGAGCCAGGTGGTGGTGCACGGTGAGGGGCGCAAGTACGTCACCGCCCTGGTCACCTTCGACCCCGAAGCCATCGAAGGCTGGGCGGCGGACCAGGAGCTGACCCTGAAGCCGGAGGACGTGCCGACCTCGCCCGAGGTGCGGGAGATGATGGAGGGCTACGTCGCCCAGGCGAACGCCAAGCTCGAGCGCTGGGAGACGATCAAGAAGTTCAAGATCCTCCCCACCGAGTTGTCGGTCGACGAGGGAGAGATGACTCCCAGCATGAAGATCCGCCGCAAGAGCGTGGAGCGGAAGTACCTCGACCTGCTCGACTCGATGTACGACAAGGACTGACCAGCCTCCGCCCTCATCCGCCCGCGCGAATCCTCCGCGTCGCTCGGACCCCTCCGCGTCGCTCGGAACCCCTCCGCGTCGCTCGGAACCCCTCTCCGTCGCTCGGAACCCCTCTCCGTCGCTCGGAACCCTCCGCGACGCGCGGAAACCTACGTATACGTGGTTTCCTGGTGGATTGCACAGCTTGCAACGTGTGCAATGCACCAGGAACCTGTGCAATGCGGGGCGTCCGAGCGACCAGCCGAGGCTGCCCGTCGACCGAGTGCGTCCCCATCGGACTGCGTGGACCCGACCCCGCGTACCGGCTGCTCGGCTCGGTCGGATCTGGCGGCTCGCGAGACCTCGGGGAAACTACGTATACGCAGGTTCCCCTCGCATTGCGCGGCTTGCAACCTGTGCAATCCACCAGGAAACCACGTATACGTAGGTTTCCGAGCGACAAGGGAGGGGGTCCGCGCGACGGGAGGGGGTTCCGCGCGACGGGAGGGTTCCGGACATGGTGGCTCGGACGACCCCACATTGCACAGGTTCCTGCTGCATTGCACACGTTGCAAGCTGTGCAATCCACCAGGAAACTACGTATACGTAGGTTTCCGGCGACGGGAGGGTCCGACGGGGAGGTTCCCGGCGCGGAGGTCGACGGGGAGGGGTTCCGAGCGTGGGGACGGGGGGCGATGCGGGATCGCGTCGCGGCGCGATAGGCGAGCGGATCAGGCTTTCGGGCCCCCGGCGACGTAGATGACCTGGCCGGAGATGTAGCCGGCGGCGTCGGAGCAGAGGAAGCCGGCCAGGGCGGCGATGTCTTCGGGCTGTCCGATGCGGCCGACCGGGACATCCCGGGCTGCGGCGAGCTTCCAGTCCTCGTAGTCCACGCCCAGTCGCTGCGCGGTGGATCTGGTCATCTCCGTCTCGATGAAGCCCGGGGCGATCGCATTGGCCGTCACGCCGAACTTGCCGAGTTCCAACGCCAGGGTCTTGGTGAGTCCCTGCAGGCCGGCCTTGGCCGTGGCGTAGTTGGCCTGGCCGCGGTTGCCGAGCGCGGAGGTCGAGGACAGGTTCACGATGCGTCCCCACTTGGCGCCGACCATGTGCGCCTGCACCGCCCGCGTCATCAAGAACGCGCCGCGCAGATGGACGTCGACCACCTCGTCCCAGTCGTCGGCGGTCATCTTGAAGATCAGGTTGTCGCGGATGATGCCCGCGTTGTTGACCAGGACGGTGACCGGACCGAGCTCAGCGGCGGCCTGCGCGACGGCGTCAGCGGCTGCGGCCTCCACGGAGACGTCGGCAGCGATCGCGATCGCCCGGCCGCCGGCCTCGATGATGGCGTTCGCGGTACGCGCGCTGGCCTGTTCGTCCAGGTCGACCACGCAGACCGACATCTTGTCGGCGGCGAGCCGATGAGCGATGGCGGCGCCGATGCCTCGCGCGCCGCCGGTGATCAGCGCAACTCTCACGCCAGCGACTGTAGGGGATCGCCTCGCCCGGCCGTCGCCTCGGTGGACGCTCGGGCGCGCCCACGGTCGGGGTGCTCGGTCAGGAACGCGCTCTGACAGGATCGGACCCGATGAGCCTGCACTTTCGTTGCCCGGTGCGCTGGGGCGACATGGACGCCCAGGGGCACGTCAACAACGGCGCCTTCCTGGACTACCTGCAGGAGGCGCGCGTCCACTTCCTGCTCACCGGCCCGCCGGCCCTGCAGGCCATGCTCGGCTCGGGCGTGCTGGTGGTCGGCCACCAGGTCGAGTACCGGAAACCTCTGGTGGTCGGCGACGGCGCTCTCGACGTCGAGTTGTGGGTCGACGCGGTGGGCGCGAGCCGGTTCGCGATCGGGTACGACCTGCGCGCGGGCGGGGCGGTGGTCGCCCACGCCAGGACTGCCGCGGTGCCGTACGACCTGGCCGGCCGCGGCCTCCGCCGGCTGAGTCCCGAGGAGCGGGCCGTGCTGGTCGAGCAGGTACAGCCGGCGCCGCCGCTGCGCGCCGTGGTCAAGGCGCCCGTGGGGGAGCGGGCGCACCGATACTCGTTGGCGGTGCGCTGGTCGGATCTGGATTCCTACGGGCACGTGAACAACGTCAAGTACTTCGACTACGTCCAGGAGGCGCGCGTCGCGATGGTGGGCGACACGCTCGGCTGGCGACCCGAGGACGTCTGGATGGTGGTGCGCCAGGATCTGGAGTACGTGCGGCCCATCGACTTCCGGCTCGAGCCGTACGAGGTGCGCACCGCGGTGGCGGCGATGGGCGGGCGCTCCTTCACCATCGCCGCCGAGATCTCCGATCCGGTCTCGGCGACGGTGTTCGCCACCGCGCGGACGGTGGTCGTCGGCCCGGCGCCTCTGAGCGAGGACGTACGGGCCGCTTTCTCCCGCTGGGGCACGGATACGCTCCACCCATGACCGCTCTGCCCACCGACCAGACCCAGTCGCTGCTGCTTCGCGAGCACGAAATCACCGTCGCCCCCGCCGCGGTGCCGCAGCCGGGGCCGCTCCAGGTGCTCATCGAGATCGCCGCCGTAGGCGTCTGTGGGTCCGACGTGCACTACTTCGAGCACGGCCGGATCGCCGACTACGTCGTACGCGCGCCCCTGGTGCTCGGTCACGAGGCCTCGGGCACCGTCCGCGCCGTGGGCGCCGGGGTCACCGACCGGGTGGTCGGGCAGCGGGTCGCGTTGGAGCCGCAGGAGACCTGCGGACGGTGCGCGCAGTGCCTGGCCGGGCGCTACAACCTGTGCCCAGACGTCCAGTTCTTCGCCACGCCGCCGGTGCACGGAGCCTTCACCCAGTACGTCGTGCTCGGCGCGCATCGGGCCCACCCGGTCCCCGACCACCTCTCCGACGAGGCGGCGGCGCTGATCGAGCCGCTCTCGGTCGCGGTGTGGGCCACGCAGAAGGCCGGTGTCCAGCCGGGTGACCGGGTGCTGGTCACCGGGGCCGGACCGGTCGGGCTGCTCTGCGCCGACGTGGCCCGGGCCCGCGGTGCGTCGTGGGTCGTGGTCAGCGACACCAACGAGCACCGGCTTGCGTCCGCCACTGCGCGGGGGGCGCACCAGGCCGTGAACGCGCTGGCGGGCCCGCTCGCCGAGCAGATCGCTCCCGTCGACGTGGTGCTGGAGTGCAGCGGAGCCCTCCCGGCGGTGCTGGGTGCCTTCGACGCCGCCGCGCCGGCCGCCCGGGTGGTGCTGATCGGACTCGGAGCGGCGACGATGGAGTTGCCGGTGGCCGCGATCCAGTTCAAGGAGCTGACCGTGACCGGAACGTTCCGCTACGCGAACGCCTACCCGGCCGCGATCGCCCTCGCCGCGAACGGCGCCGTTGACCTGGACTCCCTGGTCACCGCCCGTTTCGGGCTCGAGCAGGTGGCCGAGGCGCTGACTGCGGCCAGGACCGATCCGCACACCCTGAAGCCGATCGTCTACCCCGGAGTGGCCCGGGTCTGAAGCAGCGGCAGTCCGGTCGGCGGTTCGAAGGTGTTCACCATCGAGTGCGCGGCCCGCTCCAGGTAGCTCCAGAGTTCGCCTTCGAGCGTGGTGCTCGAGCCCCAGCGAATCGACGGCGTCGCGCATGTGGGTGAGCCACCGGTCCCGCATCTCGGGCGAAACGGCGAAAGGTGCATGGCGCATCCGCAGCCGCGGGTGGCCGCGTTGGTCGCTGTAGGTGGTCGGTCCGCCCCAGTACTGCTCCAGGAACATCCGGAAGCGGATCTCCGCGGGGCCGAGATCGGCTTCGGGGTAGAGGGCGCGCAGCGGCGGGTCGTCGGCCACGCCCTCGTAGAAGCGCCGGACGAGGGCCACGAAGGTGTCGTGGCCGCCGACGGCATCGTAGAAGGTCGCTGTGGGCGGGGACTCGGTCATCGACCCCATTGTCCATCACTGGCAGGATGGCGGCGCACATCCTGACCGGTCACCCGACGCAGGTCAGCACATCACGACACCGATCGATCGCCGAGGAACTGGAGTCATTCATGGCCACTGTCCGAACCGCCGAAGCCCACTGGGAAGGTTCCCTCTTCGAAGGCCAGGGGGAGGTCGAGTTGGTGTCCTCCGGCATCGGCAGCTTCGAGGTGAGCTGGCCCGCGCGCGCCGAGCAGGCCAACGGCAAGACCAGCCCCGAGGAACTGATCGCCGCGGCCCACTCGACCTGCTTCTCCATGGCGCTGTCCAACGGCCTGGCCGGCGCGGGCTCGCCCCCCACCAGCCTGGACACGCGTGCCGACGTGACCTTCCAGCCGGGTGCGGGCATCACCGGGGTCAAGCTGACCGTGACCGGCGTCGTGCCGGGCATGGACGCGGCGGCCTTCGAGGCGGCCGCCCAGGACGCGAAGGCCAACTGCCCGGTGTCCAAGGCCCTCACCGGCACCACCATCACGCTGGAGGCAAGCCTGGCCGAGTGAGCCGGGGCGTCACGTCGTGCCCGGGCTGCTGGGGTCCGGGCTGCTTGGGGTCCGGGCCGCTGGGGTTCAGGGCGACGGGGTCGGGTGCAGCGACCGGGCGGCCCTGGCCGCCCTGGCTGAAGTTGCCGATCCGCAGCACCTCGCCGTTGCGGACGTACCACACCGTGCCGTCGTCGTCGCGGAGCTGGGTGACGCGCAGCCCGATGCCCTCCACGGTGCCGGAGGCCTTCTCCATGTCGACGTAGTCGCCGACGCCGAGTTGGTCCTCCACCAGCATGAAGACTCCGGAGATCAGGTCTTTGACGATGCTCTGGACGCCGAACGCGACCGTGACCGCCACCACCGACGTGCCGGCGACGATCGTGGTGATGTTGAACCCCAGCTCGGCCAGGATCATCAGCACGGTCACGATGGCGAGGATGAAGGTCACCGCGCTCCGGGCCAGCGAACCGAGTGCGGCGATGCGCTGTTCGCGCCGGTCGGCGGGCAGGCTGGTCGCCTTCAACAACGCCTGCGCGGCCCGGAACCTCAGGTTGACCGGATGGCCGATGCTCCGCCGTACGGTGCGGTCGATGAGGTGGCAGATGACCTGTCGCGCGATCACGGCCACCAGGAGCAGGAACAGGATCCGCAACGGGGCGAAGACCGCGACCTCGGCAAGATTGCGCGGGAACCAGTCCGGCATGGGCTCAACCCTAAGGGAGCGGGCGGGGCCGTGCCGTACGCGACGCGCTGCGCCGGGGCGCCGGCACCGCTGCCCCGCACGGCTTTGGCCGATGACCCGCGGTGGATGGCAGGCCTGTCGGCTTGTCTTCGGCCGGGATCGCCCTCATCGTGGGACGCGTGACCGCCTCGACCACCACCGGACCGCCCAGCCCAACGGCGGCGGGTGGGCCGGTGGCGGTGCGCGGTGCCGGTGGCGGTGCGGGTGGCGGTGCGGGCACCGACTGGCGGCTGTTCGGCGCGGTCGCCTTCACCGTGGTCGCCTGGGCCTCGGCGTTCGTGGTGATCCGGTTCGTGGCGCACGACTTCTCCCCGGGCGCGCTGACCCTCGGACGGCTCCTGGTCGGCAGCCTCGTCCTCAGCACGCTCATGCTCGGCCGCCGGCTGGTCCGGCTGACCGGCCGCGACTGGGCGCTGGTGGTGCTGATCGGCCTGGCCTGGTTCGGGGTGTACAACATCGCGCTGAACGCCGGTGAGCAGCGGGTCGACGCCGGTACGGCCGCCATGCTGATCCAGCTGGCGCCGATCCTGATCGGGGTGCTGGCCGGGGTGCTGCTCGGCGAGGGCTTCCCGCGGATGCTGGTGATCGGCGGGCTGGTGGCCTTCGCCGGCACCGTGGTGATCGGCGTCGCCACCAGCACCGGCCACGCCGACGTGGCGGGCGTGCTGCTGGTCCTGCTGAGCGCGACCGTGTACGCGGTGGCCATGGTCGCCCAGAAGGTGGTGCTGCGCCGCCTCCCTGCGATCCAGGTGACCTGGCTCGCCTGTGCCGTCGGCACGATCGCCTGCCTGCCGTTCGCCGGCTCGCTCGTCGCGGAGGTCGCGGCCGCCTCGGCGACGCCGATCCTCGGCGTGGTCTATCTCGGGCCTGGTGCCGACGGCACTCGCCTTCTCGACCTGGGCGTACGCGCTCAGCCGCAGCTCGGCCGGCAAGCTCGGCGTGACCACCTTCGCGGTCCCGCCCATCGCGATCGGCCTCGGCTGGATCCTGCTGGGCGAGGTGCCGGCGCTGCTGGCCGTCGGCGGCGGGGCGCTGCGGGGTGGCGTTGGCGGCTCGGCCGGGTCGGGGTCGCGCTGGCGCGCTAGCGCCGGTAGGTGATCCGGCCGGCCCAGAGGGTAGCCACCACGGGATCGGGCAGCTCGCGGCCGTGCCAGGGGTTGTTGCGCGACAGGGAGGCCGAGGTGTTCCGGTCCACCACCGCCCGCGCCGCGGGGTCGACCAGGACGAGGTTGGCCGGCTCGCCCTCGGCCAGTTGCCGACCCTGTCGGGAGAGCCTGGCGATCTGAGCCGGCACCGTCGACATCCGCAGCGCGACGTCTGGCCCACTCGAGCCGTCCGGGAACCACCATCGTCTCCAGCACGACCGCCAGCGCCGTCTCCAGCCCCAGCATGCCGAAGGCGGCCTCGGCGAAGGCATGGTCCTTGTCGTGCCGGGCGTGCGGCGCGTGGTCGGTGGCCACGGCGTCGATGGTGCCGTCGACGAGCGCGTCGCGCAGCACCTCGACGTGTTCGGCCGGGCCGCAGCGGCGGGTTCACCTTGTACGTCGGGTCGTAGCCGAGCACCTCCTCGCGTGGTCAGCATCAGGTGGTGCGGCGCGACCTCGGCCGTGACGTCGACCCCCCGCCGTTTGGCCCAGCGGAGCACGTCCACCGTCTCCGCGGTGGACACATGGCACACGTGCAGCCGAGACCGGGTCAGCTCCGCCAGCTGGACGTCGCGGGCCACGATCGTCGACTCGGCGGCGGCCGGCCAGCCCGGCAGCCCGAGCCGCCCGGAGAGCTCACCCTCGTGGCAGCAGGCGTCCGGCCCGGCCAGCTGGGGGTCCTGGGCGTGCTGGGCGACCACCCCGTCGAACGCCCGGACGTACTCCAGTGCCCGGCGCATCAGCCGGGCGTCGGCGACGCAGCGCCCGTCGTCGGAGAACAGCCGGAGGCCGGCGCGGGCCATCAGCCCGAGCTCGGCCAGCTCGGCTCCCGCCAGACCCTTGCTGACCGCACCCACCGGCACGACCTCGGCGTTCCCGGCCGCGCGGCCCAGCGCCGCCACGTGCTCGGCTGCCTCGGCGGTGTCGGTCACCGGGTTGAGATTGGCCATCGCCAGGACCGCGGTGAAGCCGCCCCGTGCCGCCGCCAGGGTGCCCGAGGCGACCGTCTCGGCGTCTTCGCGGCCGGGCTCGCGCAGGTGGGTGTGCAGGTCGACCAGACCGGGCAGGGCGACGAGACCGTCTGCGTCGATCCGCTCGGCGTCGGGCCGCACGGTAGCCGGATCGACGAACACGCCGTCCCGTACGCCGAGGTCGGCCCGTCCGCCGCCGACCAGGTCGGCGGCCACGATCAGCAGCTCACTCACTCCGCGCCTCCCAACAGCTGGTAGAGCACACTCATCCGGACCGCGACCCCGGCCGAGACCTGGTCCAGGATGAGGGAGTTCGCGGCGTCGGCGGCGTCGGCGGAGATCTCCAGGCCGCGGTTCATCGGGCCGGGGTGGCAGATCGCGGCTTCGGGCCGCAGCGCGGCCAGCCGGGTGCGGGTCAGTCCGTAGCCGACCGTGTACTCGCGCGGGGTGGGGAAGTAGCCGCCCGACATCCGCTCCCGCTGCACCCGCAGCATCATCACCACGTCGGCCTGCGGCAGCACGGCGTCGAAGTCGGTGCTCACCTGCACCGGCCAGCTCTCCACCCCGGACGGCAGCAGGGTCGGCGGGGCGACCAGCACCACGTCGGCGCCCAGCGTCGCCAGCAGCGCGACGTTGCTGCGGGCCACCCGGGAGTGGGTGATGTCCCCGGTGATCACCACGGTCTTGCCGGTGAACAGCTCGAGTCCGGGTTCGGTGGCCCGGAAGTGGCGGCGCATCGTGAACGCGTCCAGCAGGGCCTGGGTGGGGTGCTCGTGGGTGCCGTCACCGGCGTTGAGTACGTGCGCCTCGATGCCGAGATCGGCGAACCACCGCGTGGCCTGCCAGGGCGCGCCGGAGGCGTGATGGCGCATCACCAGGGCGTCCACGCCCATCGCCGCCACGGTGAGCACGGTGTCGCGCAGGGACTCGCCCTTGGAGACCGACGAGCCCTTGGCGCTGATGTTGATCACGTCCGCCGACAGCCACTTGCCCGCCAGCTCGAACGAGGAGCGGGTGCGGGTCGAATCCTCGAAGAACAGGTTGACCACGGTCCGCCCGCGCAGAGCCGGGAGCTTCTTGACCGGCCGGCGCTGGACCTGGGCCATCTCCTCCGCCTGATCGAGGATCGCGCCGATCTCGGTCCGGTCGAGGTCGGCGGCCGACAACAGGTGCCGCATCAGGGGCTGCCCTCCTCGGGGTCGCGCTGACGATGGTGACCTCGCTGCCGCCGTCGACCTCGGCCAGCCGCACGCTCACCCGCTCGCCCGGCCTGGTCGCCAGCACCGTGCCGACGTGGTCGGGCTGGATCGGCAACTGGCGGTGGCCGCGGTCGATCAGCACGGCCAGCCGGACCGTACGCGGGCGCCCCAGATCGCCGATCGCGTCCAGGGCGGCCCGCACGGTCCGTCCGGAGTAGAGCACGTCGTCCACCAGCACCACGGTGCTGTCGTCCAGATCGACCGGAAGTCGGGTGGGTCCGACGGGCCGGGTGGGTTGGCTACGGAGATCGTCGCGGTACATCGTGACGTCGAGCGCGCCCACGGGGACCTGAACCCCCTCGACGTCGGCCATCACCGCAGCCAGTCGGCGAGCCAGTGCGACCCCTCGGGTCGGGATGCCGAGCAGCACCAGCCCGGCTGCACCGCGGTTGGCCTCCAGGATCTGGTGGGCGATCCGGGCGCAGGCGCGGGTGATCTGGTCGGCATCCAGGACCGGACGGGACGCGGAGGTTCCGGTCCCGGACGGACCGGATTGTGGTGGCAGGGTGCCGGCCTCAGACAACAACCCTCCTCGGCGGGAGCAGCGGGGCGCTAGCGTAGGGGCGTGAACCAATTCCTGAGCAGCCTAGTGGGCCTGGTGCCGATGGACACGCTCTCCGGGTGGCCTGTGGCAGAGGACCCGACGCCGCTGCAGACCCTCGGGCTGCTGATCGGCCTCCCCGTCCTGGTCATCATCGCGTGCCTTCGCCGTGGCCAGGGTCGGCAACATGGTCAAGGCCGGTCGGGCCGGCGACACGCAGGTCACTGATCCGGTCTGGTACGGCGGCCGGAAACAGGTCGGAGCCGATGACGCCGACGGCGCGGCGGCGATCGAAGCAGGTCCGTCGGACGCCGACGTGGCGCCCGAGCAGCAGACCGGCGGTGCCGGTGCCCGTTGGTGAGTCCTTCACCCGGAGCGAACTCGAGCAGCTCAGGCGCGCCGTACGCAACGCGGAGACGATGTCGGCGCTGACCTTCTCGGTCTTCGTCGGTGTCTCGGAGGAGGACTCGCGTGCTTACGCGGAGCGCCTGCACGGCGCGCTGGACGATCCCGCCCGTTCGGTGCTGGTGATGTGCGACCCGAGCTTCCACGCACTGGAGATCATCACCGGCGGCGTCGCCCGCCGCGCTCTGGACGACGTCGAGTGTCGGCTGGCCGCTGCCACCATGCAGACGTCCTTCGCCGCCGGCGACATCGTCGGCGGGCTGGCCGCCGGCATCCAGCAGCTGGGGGACGCAGCCCGCCAGCCCCGTACCCTGCACGCCAACCAGCCAGGCTGAACGCTCAGTTCGGCGATTAGGCTCGCGCCCGTGTCCAAGGCGACGAAGAAGCAGACCTCCCCCAAAGCGAAGAAGAAGAACACCTCTCCCTGACCGAGGATCTCCACGAGTCCAGCACGGTGGACCTCTGGTTCGACCCCCAATGTCCGTGGGCGTGGCTCACCTCCCGCTGGATGCTGGAGGTGGAGCAGGTCCGCCCTGTCAAGACCCACCTGCACCTGATGAGCCTGTCGGTCCTCAACGACGGCCGCGACGTGTCGGCGGATTACCGGGCGAAGCTCGACGGGGGCTGGGCCCCGACCCGGGTGGCCTTCGCCGTGGGCGAGCAGTACGGGCAGGAGCAGCTGGCCGCGTTCTACACCGCCGTCGGAAGCCGGATCCACGTCCGGCAGCACGGGTTCGGGCGCGAGACCATCCTGGCCGCGCTGGCTGAGGTGGGCCTCCCACCGGACCTGGTGGACTTCGGGGATACCGGCGACCACGACGACGCGCTTCGCGCCTCGCACTGGGCAGGGATGAATCTGGTCGGCCTCGACGTCGGCACGCCGGTCCTCTCGGTGAACGGCGTGGCCTTCTTCGGGCCGGTGCTCTCCCCGGTCCCCCGGGGCGAGGAGGCCGGGCGGGTCTTCGACGGTGTTCTGCAACTCGCGTCCTACCCGGGCTTCTATGAGTTGAAGAGGTCCCGCGAGGGCGGGCCGAACTTCGCCTGAACGCCGGCCTGCCTCCCGGGCGATCTGCCATAGTGCTGCCATGCGCGTACACATGGGCAGCGACCACGCCGGGCTGGACCTGAAGAACTACCTGGTCACGGCGCTGACGGCCGACGGGCACGAGGTGGTGGACCACGGACCGCACAGCTACGACGCCGAGGACGACTATCCGGTGTTTCTGCATTCCCGCCGCCGAGGCGGTGGTCGCCGATCCGGGATCGCTCGGCATCGTGATCGGCGGTTCGGGAAACGGCGAGCAGATCGCGGCCAACAAGGTGGACGGGATACGCGCCGCGCTCGCCTACAACGTGGAGACGGCCGAGTTGGGCCGGATGCACAACGATGCGAACGTGGTCGGCATCGGCGCCCGGATGCACTCCGAGGAGGAGGCGCTGGAGCTGGCCCGGACCTTCCTGGCCACCTCGTTCAGCGGCGACACCCGGCACGCCCGTCGAATCGGGTTGCTCGCCGACTACGAGAAGTCGCGCCCGTAGCCTCGCCGCCCGTTGACGCGGGCCAGCAGGTCACCGATCACCAGGGCGGCCTCGCGCTCGTCGTCGGAGTCGGGACGGGAGACGTCGCGGCCGCGCATCGCCCGGTCCAGGGTGACCAGGCCGGAGACGCCGTCCCGGCCGAAGTCGCGGGGCCACAGGTCACGGCTCTCGCCGCCTCCGGAGTGGGCGCTCGGCGTTCGTGGGGGTGGCGGATGGGGGGACGCCGGGTGGGGAGATGGCGGATTCGGGCCAGCCGGTCCGCGTGGTCCCGGAGCCTGACCCCCAGGTGGCAACGCGCCTGTCATGGGTGACACGCTAGGCCAGATCCAGTACCGCCGCTCAGGATCGCAACCCAAGTGTTATGCGGCTGTACCGCAGCCGCGCCGCAGCTCTCACCCGCGCACCGCACCCCGAGACCGATGAGGAGCAGATGCCCGAGGGCCACACGCTGCACCGGTTGGCCCTGGATCTGACCGACGCGTTCGGCGGACGGGAAGTGACGGTGACCAGCCCCCAGGGGCGTTTCGCGGACCTCGGCGGCCCTGCTCGACCAGTCGCTCTTCCTGGAGGCCACCGCGCACGGCAAGCACCTGTTCTGCGCGTTCGACGACGACCGGTTCCTGCACGTCCACCTCGGCCTGATCGGCAGCCTGCTCCTGGCCCCACCAGACCCGCCGCGAGGTGAGGTACGCGTACGGATCGCCACCGTGCAGACCGCGGCCGATCTGCGCGGGCCTCAGGTCTGTGCCGTGCGGACCGGTGCGGAGGTGGGCGCACAGCTGGCCGAACTCGGACCGGATCCTCTCCGGGCCGACGCCGACCCGGAGCTGGCCTGGCTGAGGATCCGTCGGTCGGGTCGGCCGATCGGCGCCCTGCTGATGGACCAGGCGGTGCTGTCCGGAGTCGGCAACGTCTACCGGGCCGAAGTCCTCTTCCGCAACCGGGTGAATCCCCACCGTGCCGGCCGCCAGCTCAGCCGGCGCAGCTGGAACGACATCTGGTCCGACCTGCTCGAGTTGATGCCGCGGGGCGTGCGCGACAACCGGATCGACACCGTGCGGCCCGAGCACACTCCGGAGGCGATGGACCGTCCTCCCCGCCTGGACGACCACGGCGGCGAGGTGTACGTCTACCGGCGGGCCGGCATGCCGTGCTGGGTGTGTGGCGCGCGGGTCCGCGCCGAGGTGCTGGCCGGGCGCAATCTGTTCTGGTGTGGCCGGTGCCAGCGCCGGGGCTGATCTTCGCCTTCGGTCCCGGCGAGGTCGAGCTGGACCGCTCCGGCGCCATCGCCGCGGTGCAGCCGCTGCCGGGTCGGCCGAGCTATCTCACCGGCGGCGGCCTGGTCACCGGCGTCCTCGACGGTGCTCCGCTGGTCTGGGCGGCGCCGTCGGTCGAACGTGGACAGCGACGAGGTGGAATTCGCCTACCCGCACCCGAGCCTGCCGCTCGTCGTACGGCACAGCTTCGCGACCGGCTGGCGGATCCGGCTGGCGCTGACCAGCACGGCGACGGCGCGACTGCATCTGACCACCTGCGCCTGGGCTGGCGGCCGGCTCCCGAGCACGCCGCCTGGGCTCTCGCGGCCGGGGCGGTGGGGGCGTACGCCGTCCTCCCGCCGTCCGGGCTCCGGGCCGGTGCTGGGTGGCAGGTTGCACCTGGGATCGCGCCGGCTGCCGTCGACGAGGCCGGCGTCGACGCCGGTCCGGTGGTGCTCGATCCCGGCGGCCGCTACGTCGTGCAGTGGTCCTGGGAGTGGTACGGCTCGCCACAGGCCTTCCAGCGCGGCCGCCACGGCCAGGTCCCGCGCCACCTGGTGCTGCTCCTCGGCGAGGCGGCGACCATCGAGTCCGACGACGACCAGGCGGTGGTGTTGCCGCCGTTGGTCGAAGCCGAGCACGTGGGCGACCAGCTCGAGCTGCTGGCCCTGTCGGCGGGAGCACACCCGGTCGAGGTCCGCTCCGCGCGCGGGGTGACCCGCTATGACCTGACCGTGGCCCAGCCGTACTCCGATGTCATCGACGCCGCGGCGCGGCTGGCGCTCGACGCGCGGCCGGGGCCGGGCGGGATCGTCCGGCTGCCGGATCTCGATGCGGCGCTCGCCGTGCAACAGCAGTTCTGGCGGCCGGCAGTCCCGCGGACGCGGTCGGCGGCGGAGGACGCGCTGGAGGTCTACGTCGCGGAGCTGGTCGAGCTCGGCGATCTGGACCCGCGCGCTATAGCGTTCGCCTGCGGGGAGTACGAGCGCACCGGTGAGGAGGAGTTGATCGACGCCGCCACCCGCGCGGTGCTGGCCGCGACCACGCCCGCGCCGGGACTGGGCATGGCGGCAGCACGGCTCTGCCTGGCCCGGGTGGCGGCCGGGCGCGAGGTGGCCCCGGTGCTCGAACACCTTCGGCGGCTGCGTGCTGCGCCGCTCGACCGGGTCACCCTCGGCGGTCGAGCCGCCCGACTGGAGCTCGGCCTGCTGTTCGGGTCCGCGCGAACCTGCGGTCGGGTCGGCGACCCGCAGAGCCCGGCCGCCGGACGACCGCAGCGCCGACCTGGCCCGCATCGGAGCCTGGTTGGGCGCGGGGTTGCAGGGCTCGGCCGTCCGCCCGCTGCCCGTCAGGCTGCAAGCCCACCTCGCCGCCGTGCTCGCGCCTGACCACCGAACAGGACAGCGTGGCCATGCGCTCGACCTGGGGGTGTACGGCCCACGAGTTGGCGCGCCGGGGCGAAGCAGATGTCCTCGCCCGGCTCGACGGCCGGCCCGCAGGAGAAGCGTTGTCCTTCCTGACGATGGTAAGAGTGTTGCTGTGACCACGACCGCGGCACCCAGTCCGGTCGCCGTGCCCGGCCCTGCCGCCCGGATCCGCCGGCGCAGCAAGCCGGTCCGGCGGATGCCGAAGCTGCCGGACCTCGTGGAGCGGCTGTTGCTGGGGGCCGCCCTCGTGCTGATCGCCCAGTCGGTGTTCCCGGGGGCTTACTGGATCGCCTCGGTCGTCGACCTCTATTCCACTGTCTTCTTCCCGATCGACGGCGGCACCATCGGCTTCGCGGTCTTCCTGTTCATCCTCGGCCTGGCGCTGGGTCGCCGCAAACAGGTGGCCTGGGTGATCGTGCTGGCCATGTTCGGTCTGTCCCTGCTGGCTGACGTGGTCGTCGTCTTCGGCCTGGTGGTGGCCACCACCGCGGAACAGACCGACTACGCCTCGCTTCCGGTGCTGGCCCGTTTCGGTTTCAACCTGGCCGCGCTGGGGGCGCTCACGGCCGCCATGGTGGCCTATCGGGCCGAGTTCAGTGCGCGCCGGCAGCCCGGCGACGTCACCAGGGCCCTGCTGGTCCTGCTCGCCGGCTCCGCAGTCTCCTTCGGCGTCGGGCTGCTGCTCACCACCGTGTTCCCCAGCGAGCTGGGCGGGCCACGGGGGCGCGCGGTGTGGATCGTCCGCCGGTTCGCGCTGTCGCTGTTCGGCAACGAGACCGACCTGATCGGCGCCCCGCTCGCCGGGCCGCCGACCTGGATCACCACCGTCGTCGGCCTGCTGTTCGGCGCCACGCTGCTCGCCGCGATGATGGCGCTGGTCCGCTCCCAGCGGCAGGCGGCGTTGATGTCGGCGGAGGACGAGCCGAAGGTGCGGGCGTTGGTGGCGGAGTCCGAGGACGACTCGCTCGCGTACTTCGCGACCCGCCGGGACAAGTCGGTGGTCTTCTCCGCCGGCGGCCGGTCCGCGGTGACCTACCGGGTGGACCTCGGGGTGTGCCTGGCCAGCAGCGACCCGATCGGCCCCCGGGACCACTGGGACGGCGCCATCGCGGCCTGGCAGGAGCTCGTCCGCACCTACGGGTGGACGCCCGCGGTGCTCGGCGCGAGCGAAGCCGGCGCGACCGCGTACGCGCGGGCCGGGCTGCGGGTGATCCGGCTCGGCGACGAGGCCATCCTGCACACCCGCGACTTCCATCTGGACGGCCGTGAGATGCGGCCGGTCCGTCAGGCGGTCACCCGGCTGGAGCGGATGGGGTACCGCACCCGCGTCCGCCGCCACGGCGACATCCCCGACGACGAGTTGGCCTCGTCTGATCAGCCGGATCGACGCCTGGCGTGACACCGAGACCGAACGCGGCTTCTCGATGGCGTTGAGCCGGCTGGGCGATCCCGCCGACGCCGACTGCCTGATGGTCGAGGCGCTGTGGCCGCCGGCCCGCCGCGGCGCGGACCCGGGCTCGGAGGTGGCGGCGGTGCTGTCCTTCGTGCCGTGGGGCGCCGACGGCTACTCGCTGGACGTGATGCGGCGGCACCCGGACGCGGACAACGGGATCACCGAGCTGATGGTGTCCGGGCTGATGGCGGCGGGCCGGGAGGTGGGCATCCGCCGGGTGTCGCTCAACTTCGCCGTGTTCCGCTCGGCCTTCGAGGAAGGCGCGCGGATCGGTGCCGGGCCGGTGCTGCGGCTGTGGCGGCGGATGCTGCTCGTCGCCTCCCGGTGGTGGCAGATCGAGTCGCTGTACCGGTCCAACGTCAAGTACCGCCCTGAGTGGCATCCCCGCTTCCTGTGCTTCGCCGAGACGGCCGACATCGCCCGGGTCGGCGCCGCCTCGGGGGTGGCCGAGGGCTTCATCGACCTGCCCCGGCTGCTTCGTCCCCGCGCGTCCGCCCCCTCGGCACTGGCCGCGCCAACCGCTGCGAGAGCGGCTGCGGTCGTTCCCGCCCGGGTGCACCCCGTACGAGCAACCGCCACCGCGGCCGCGCCCGGAGTCGGCGCCACCGCGCGGATCCCGGAACAGGTACGCGGCCGGATGGCGGTTCGGCAGGCCCTGCTGGACGCGGGGATCGACCCGTACCCTCCCTCGTGGAGGCCGTCCCGCAGCGCGGCCGAGCTGCGGCTCGGCATGACCGCGAGCGTGGCGGGCCGGGTGCTCGGAGTCCGCGATCTCGGCGGAGTGATCTTCGTGCGGCTCCGGGACTGGAGCGGGGACGCACAGCTGCTGTTGTCGGCCGACCAGCTGGGCCGGCAGGATGCTGACCGAGCTGCGCCGGATCGTCGACCTCGGCGACCACGTCGGCGCCGAGGGCACGGTCGTGCTGTCCCGCAGCGGCGAGCTGTCTGTGCAGGTGCGGCGCTGGTTGCTCACCGCCAAGGCCCTGCGCCCGCTGCCGGACAAGCATCGGGGCATCGCCGATCCCGAGACCCGGATCCGGCAGCGCTATCTCGACCTGGCCGTGAACCCGGCCAGCCGTCGCCAGCTGGCGGCTCGCTCGGCGGTGATCCGATCCGTCCGGAACACCCTGGATGACCTCGGTTTCCTCGAGGTGGAGACGCCGGTACTGCAGACCGTGCACGGCGGGGCCAACGCCCGGCCCTTCCGTACCCACATCAACGCCTACGACCTCGACCTCTACCTCCGCATCGCTCCCGAGCTCTATCTCAAGCGGCTGATGGTCGGCGGGGTGGACCGGCTGTTCGAGATCGGCCGAAACTTCCGCAATGAGGGTGCCGACGCGACCCACAATCCCGAGTTCACCATGCTCGAGGCCTACCAGGCGTACGGCGACTACACCACGATGCGCGTGGTGGCCCAGCAGTTGATCAGCGCGGCGGCCCGAGCGGCCACGGGTGGCCTGGTGATTCGCGGAACCGACCAGGCGGGCCTGCCGCGGGAGGTCGATCTGGGCGCACCCTGGCCGGTGGTCACGGTCCACGACGCGGTCTCGGCTGCCGTCGGCGAGCACATCAGCGCCGACACCCCGCGGGCGGACCTGGTGCAGCTCGCCGGCCGCCTCGGCGTCCCCGCGGACCCGAGGTGGACCCGCGGAGCCGTGCTGCTGGAGCTCTACGAGCACCTGGTGGAGGACCACACGGTGGCGCCGACGTTCTACACCGACTTCCCGGCGGAGGTCTCCCCGCTCACCCGCGCGCACCGGTCCGACCCGCGGCTCGCCGAGCGCTGGGACCTGGTGGCCTTCGGCGCCGAGATCGGCACGGCCTACTCCGAGCTGGTGGATCCGATCGAGCAGCGGGCGCGGCTGACCGCCCAGTCGCTGCAGGCCGTCGGTGGCGATCCGGAGGCGATGGAGCTGGACGAGGACTTCCTGGTCGCGCTGGAGCACGGCATGCCGCCGACCGG
>CAVSDA010000017.1:0-106654 GCA_963726625.1 uncultured Actinomycetota bacterium | reverse complement strand
CACGATCAGGTCAGGACGTGTGCTTGCGGCACGTCTGCTCGGGCAGGTCCTCGCGGAAGTCGGCGCCCGTGTGCCGGCCGGCCCGATCTGGGTGATGGTGAGCACCGCGTCGACGGCGTCCCGGTTCTCGACGAAGTGCGGTCCGACCTCGGTGAACACCTGTCCCTTGGTGAAGGACGCCGCCTGGTGGCAGGGCAGGGTGCGGTAGACGGTGCCGGACAAGACGGTGGCCAGCACGATGCCCGGATGCTCGTGCCAGCCCGAGTTCGCGTTCGGGCCGTAGGTGAGGGTGAAGTCCCGCACCACCGCCCCCTCAGGCAGCGTGAGGCTCACGCCGTCCGCCTTGGCCCGGAGCCGGGTGTCGGCGGTCGCCTCGGGAATGGGTGCGGCCGGAACGGTGCTGATCGGAGGCTTCGCCGGGGTGGCGTTGGCCGTGAAGGCGAGAAGGCCGGACACGGAGATGGTGGTGGCCGCGAGCACGGCGGCGACGGCGAGGGGACGGCGCATGGGGGCGCTCCTTCCAAGAGGGATGTGGCACCCATCACTATGGCGACGCGCGCCGTTGCCCGACAAGACCGTCCCGGGATGTCTCAGCGCGGGCGGTCGATGCCCTGCGGGAGCCGGTCGACCGGCCAGTCGAGGTGCCGCACCGCCATGTCGAACGCGAACCGATCGGTCATCCCGGCGACGTAGGCGACCGCAGCCGCGTACGGCGGCGTCCGAGCCCGGGACGACGTCGCCGCCAGCCGGCCCCGCCGCCGGCCGCCCGGCGTAGAACTCCACCAGCGCGCGCAGCACCCCGACGACGGCGCGGGACTGCTCCAGCGAGGCGGGCCGGACGTAGATGCGCTCGTAGTTGAAGCTGCGCAACCCGGCCAGTGCCGCCGCCTCGGCAGCCGGCATGCCCACCTCGCCGTGGTGCTCCACGGTCTGCACCACCGCACGGACGAAGGTGTTCAGCTGTTGGCGGCGACCGCGGCCGCAGACCTCGGCGACCTCGGACGGGCAGCTCCTGCGGCGTCACGATCCCGGCGTGCACGGCATCCTCCAGGTCGTGGGCACAGTAGGCGATCCGGTCCGCCCAGCTGACGATCTCCCCTTCGACGGTGTCCGGCGCCGGGACGTGACCACGAGTGGTTGCGGATCCCGTCCAACGTCTGCGCGCACAGGTTGAGGGAGGTGAGGACGACGTCGGCGCCCCAGGGTCCGTGGTCGTAGCCTCCCGGGACGAAGGCGTCGAAGGCGTCCTCGCTGGCGTGCCCGCCCGGTCCGTGGCCGCAGTCGTGGCCGAGCGCGATCGCCTCGGCGAGGGCCACGTTGACCCCCACGGCGCGCGCGATCGCGGTGGCGACCTGGGCCACCTCGAGGGCGTGGGTGAGCCGGGTCCGCTGGTGGTCGGTCGGGTAGACCACGACCTGGGTCTTGCCGGCCAGCCGGCGGAAGGCGGTGGAGTGCACGATCCGGTCGCGGTCGCGCTCGAAGCAGGTGCGCTCGGCGTCGGGGGCTTCGGGTCGCGCCCGGCGGCCGGCGCCTTCGGCCAGCGCAGCGCCGGGGCGGAGGGTGTCGCGCTCCCGCTGCTCGCGCAGTTCCCGATCCACCCGCCGGCCGGGACCGACTCCCGCCCGCGACCCGGCGTGCGCGCGTACCAGATCGCCACCCGGGTGGCCGCCCATGGTCTGCGCCCAGGCCTGGGCGCGCGGGCTGATCGGGTCGGCCTCAGCCACCGGAGATGCCCAGCTCGGCCCCGGACAGGTCGAGGGTCAGCCCGGAGGTGTCGTCGAGCCAGCCCTCGGGCAACGCCACCTTTTCCCGCGGCGCACCCTGGCGGCCGCGTGGGGTGCCGAGCGCCTCGGCCGGGAAGGGCACGTCTGCGTCCAAGCGGTCGAGCAGGTCGCCCAGCTCGGCCAGGGAGGAGACCATGGCGAGCGCGCGGCGCAGGTCGCCGCCGACCGGGAATCCCTTGAAGTACCAGGCGACGTGCTTGCGCAACTCCGCGCAGCCGTGCCGCTCGTCGGAGAGCCGAACCAGCAGCTCGCCGTGCCTGCGCATCGTGGCGGCCACCTCCCCGAGCGTCGGCAGGTGGGTGCGGTCAGCGCCCGCGAACGCTGCAGCCAGGTCCCGGAAGAGCCACGGCCGGCCCAGGCAGCCCCGCCCGACCACGACACCGTCACAGCCCGACTGGGCCACCATCGCGAGCGCGTCCTCGGCCTCCCACACGTCGCCGTTGCCGAGCACGGGAATGGACACGTGCGCCCGGAGCGCGGCGATCGCGGTCCAGTCGGCCTCGCCGGAGTAGGCCTGCTGGGCCGTACGCCCGTGGAGCGCGATCGCCGCGCAGCCGGACTGCTCGGCGATCCGGCCGGCGTCGAGGAAGGTCTGGTGTGCGGCGTCGATGCCGATCCGGGTCTTCATGGTCACCGGGACCCCGTACGGCGCCGCGGCCTGGACCGTTGCCTCCAGGATGAGCCGCAGCCGGTCGCGCTTGTAGGGCAGCGCCGCTCCCCCGCCCTTGCGGGTGACCTTCGGCACCGGGCAGCCGAAGTTCAGGTCGACGTGCGCCACGCCGTACTCGGCGCACAGGATCCGGGTCGCGGCGGCCATCACGGGCGGATCCACCCCGTACAGCTGGACCGAACGCGTCCGCTCCCCCGGGTCGAACTGCAGCATCGACAGCGTCTTGCGGTCACGCTCCACGATGCCGCGGGAGGTGATCATCTCGCAGACGAACAGGGCGGTGCCCCCGGTGCCGGCCAGCTCCCACTGCTCCCGGCAGAGTTGGCGGTACGCGGCGTTGGTGATGCCGGCCATCGGCGCCAGCACCACCAGGGGCGCCGTGCCGGGGGTGCGCAGACCGGCCCCGAAGAACGTCGTGGCCGGGGCGGAGGGACTGGGTGAGGCACTGGGGCGGAGGCGACTGGAGCGGTGGGCATGATCGCTGCGCCTAGGACTTCCGGTGGATCACCGCGACCACCGTGGCCACGATGATCGAGCCGACCCAGCAGATCACGCCGAAGCTGGACAGCCAGGCCATCGAGGATTCGTTCGGCACCGAGACCACCAGGCCCAGCGCGACGTAGCTGATGGCGCCGATGCCCACGGCGAAGGCGAGCATCCGGTTCCGGAATCGAGCCTCCCCGCGCCGCCGCCCGGCCGCCCACAGTCCGGGGACGAAGCTGGCCAACCCGAAACTCACCAGCGGCACCGCCGCCAGCACCCAGCCGACGGCTCTGGACCGCGCGGTGGTGCCGTGCGGCTGCCCCGGCGAGCCAGCCGGAGCCGAATTCTCCGGCCGGAGCGGTGGTCAGCGTCTCGATCGTGGTGGCCAGATAGCCGAGATCGGACTTCCACCGCCGGTCGCTGAGCTCGACGGCGTTGTAGCGGGCGAGGGCTCGGATGCTTTCGGGCAACTCCGAAGGGTGCGGCATCTGGGCTCCCTCGACCAGCACCGGGATCACCCGGACCCGCGGTGAAGCCAGCGCGCTCTCGATCTCCAGCCGGACGAAATCGTCCTCGGAGTCGATCCGTCGACCCCGGCCGTCCGGCTCCTCGTCGAGCCAGTTGTCCCCGATCAGCACCAGCACCAGATCGCAGATCTCGATCTCGTGCCGGATGTGCTCCTCGAAGTCGGCCCCCGGCGGGATGGAGTCGAGGTCCATGAAGACGGTGGCCGCAGTGAGCCGGTGGGTCAGCCCGTCGTACAGGCCGTTGGCCTGGGGCTGGCAGTCGGCGCGCCGGTAGGAGATGAACACCCGCGGGCTGTCTCCGCCCTCCGACGGCCGCAGGGACTCCCCGCGAGCAGGGGCCTGGACCGGCAGGGTCGCTGCCGCGTCCTCGACCCAGAACGGCCAGCCGGGCGGAGCGGGACCCCAGGCCGGGTCAGGCTGCCACTCCGGCGGCGGCGTCCAGCCGGCCGGCGGCCGGGGCCAGTGGGGCGGCGGATTGAAGCGGGGGGCCATGAGCGGACTCAGCAGCCGAGGAGGCGGGTGGCGAGGTAGTCGGTGACCTTGTCCAGGGAGACCCGCTCCTGGGTCATCGCGTCCCGTTCCCGGATCGTCACGGCGTCGTCGGTGAGGGTGTCGAAGTCGACGGTGACGCAGTACGGCGTACCGATCTCGTCCTGGCGGCGGTAGCGCCGACCGATCGCCTGGGCGTCGTCGAAGTCGACGTTCCAGGACCTGCGCAGCTGGGCGGCCAGGTCGCGCGCCTTGGGCGACAGCGCCTCGTTGCGCGACAGCGGCAGCACCGCGACCTTGACCGGGGCGAGCCGGGGATCGAGCCGGAGCACGGTCCGCTTGTCCATCCCGCCCTTGGTGTTGGGCGCCTCGTCCTCCACGTACGCCTCGACCAGGAAGGCCATCAGCGAGCGGGTCAGGCCGGCCGCGGGCTCGATGACGTAGGGCACGTAGCGCTCGCCGCTGGCCTGGTCGAAGTAGGACAGGTCGGTGCCCGAGTGCTCGGTGTGGGTCGACAGGTCGAAGTCGGTGCGGTTGGCGATGCCCTCGAGCTCACCCCACTCGTTGCCGGCGAACCCGAAGCGGTACTCGATGTCCACGGTCCGCTTGGAGTAGTGGGACAGCTTCTCCTGGGGGTGCTCGAAGTGCCGGAGGTTGCTGTCGGCGATGCCGAGATCGGTGTACCACCGGGTGCGCTCGTCGATCCAGTACTGGTGCCAGGTCTCGTCGGTCCCCGGCTCGACGAAGAACTCCATCTCCATCTGCTCGAACTCGCGGGTGCGGAAGATGAAGTTGCCGGGGCTGATCTCGTTGCGGAAGCTCTTGCCGACCTGACCGATACCGAACGGCGGCTTCTTCCGGGTCACCTGCACCACGTTGGCGAAGTTGACGAAGATCCCCTGCGCCGTCTCCGGCCGCAGGTAGTGCAACCCGCTCTCGTCCTCGACCGGGCCGAGGTAGGTCTTGAGCATCATGTTGAAGTCGCGCGGCTCGGTCCACTGGCCGCGGGTGCCGCAGTTGGGGCAGGCGATCTCGGCCGGACCGCTGGGCTTGCGCTGCTTGCGCGCCTCGAAGTCCTCCTCGAGGTGGTCGGCCCGGAACCGCTTGTGGCAGGACAGGCACTCGGTCAGCGGGTCGGTGAACACCCCCACGTGGCCGGACGCGACCCAGACCTGGCGGGGCAGCACGACCGAGGAGTCCAGTCCGACGATGTCGTCGCGTGCGGTGACCACCGAGCGCCACCACTGCTTCTTGATGTTCTCCTTGAGCTCGACCCCGAGTGGTCCGTAGTCCCAGGCCGACCGGGTGCCGCCGTAGATCTCGCCGGCGGGGAAGACGAACCCCCGGCGCTTGCAGAGGCTGATGACGTTGTCGAGACGGGTAGGCGCGGCCATGCGGGTGAGACTCCAGACCTTGACAGCTCCATCCCCGGCTGGGATGGACAGCGCACCAGGCTATCGCGTGCCGGCGCCCGGGCACCTCAGTAACGGGGCAGTCAGTAAACCGGGGCACCTCAGAACTCGCTGCACCTCAGCACTCGTGCCCCTCACAACTCCGGGCACCTCACAGCAGGGCCGGGTCCTCGTACGCGGTGGGCTCGTCGATGGCCAGCGAGAGCAGCGGCGTGACCACCATCTTGGACTCGTAGCCCTGCAGCGCCCTCCGGTAGGAGCCGACGTTGCGCCAGCGGGTGGTGAGGGTCCACAGCTGCGGGTCGTCGAGGTTGCGGGCCAGGTCGGCGGTGAGGAATCCCGGCCTTGCCTCCAGCACCGCGATCGCCGCCCGCGCCTGATCGAGGAAGTCCGCGCCCCTCGTGTCGTCCAGCCGGAACCGGGCGAGGGCGATCACCGCCGAGCCGAACCCGACGCTCGGTGGGGAATCGCTAGGTTCGGGGCGGGCACCGGGCCATTCTCCTCACCTGCACAATTCTGCGCACGCGGCGGGCCGGAAACACCGTGTGGGATCCGGCCTTCGCCTAGCGGCCCACCGATTCGCGCGGAATCGCGGGTGTCACCGCTGCGAAACGCGTTCGAAACGTGATCCCCCTAACGTCGGATGAACGCCACCCGGCTGATCAGGAGGCCGCAGATGATCGAGCACGTGGACCCGTTCATCGGAAGCGCGGCCACCGACCTGCCGCCGCCCCAAGGCCTGGCGGCGACCTGGTGGTGGCCCAAGCCCCAGGTCGGCAACACCCACCCGGGAGCGACCTACCCGTTCGGCATGGTCTCGGCGTGCGCGTACTCCGGCGCCTACCCCACCGGGTACGGCCTGTACGAGCTGAACACCGAGGGCGTGCCGCCGCGGCTGCACGAATACCAGATCGCCTCGGGCTTCACCCACTTCCAGCAGTCGGGCACGGGAGCGATCCGCAAGTACTACAACTACTTCCGGGTGACCCCGATGCTGGAGCCGTTGGACGCCCTCGGACGCACCTGGGAACTGCTGGACGAGCACGCCGAGCCGGGCTACTACGCCACGACGCTCAGCTCCGGCATCCGGTGCGAGCTCACCGTCGGCCCGAAGAGCGCGGTACACCGCTACACCTTCCCCGAGCACAAGGACGCCCGGCTGGTGATCGACTTCTCGATGGGCGGCCTGGCCATCCCGTACGGCGCCACGGTGCCGCTGCGGGCCCACCTGGAGTCGGTCGAGCCTGGCGTGGCCCAGGCCGAGATCGTGGTCGAGGGGGCGCCGCTGGCGGTGCACCTGGAGTGCGACGCCGGCGACTGGCGCCAGCTCACCTGGTACGACCGGCGGCTGATGCCCGGCGGCACCCGGCTGGACTTCGACCGGATCCGACCCACCACCCTGCGGCCGTTCGGCCTGATGTGGCGGGGCCCGACCGAGGCCGGCCAGGTCCTGGAGTTGCGCTTCGGCTTCTCCCTCCGGGGGGTCGAGCAGGCCCGGCGCAACCTGCACGCCGACTGCGGATCAGGCAACACCGCCCCTGACGTCTCGGCCTTTGCTCCGCGGCGCGCCAAGACGGCCACCGTGTGGAAGCAGCATCTGGGCAAGATCTCGGTCGAGACCACGTCGAGTGAGCGGCGGAGCGTCTTCGCGACCGCGCTCTACCACTCCTTGATCAAGCCGTGCTTCGCAGCGCAGGAGAGCCCGTTCTGGCCGACCGAAGGACCGTTCGTCTTCGACATCTGCACCATGTGGGACATCTACCGGACCCAGCTGCCGCTGATCACCGCCCTGTTCCCCGGGCGCGCCGTCGAGCTCGCGAACGCGATGCTGAACATCTGCGAGGAGGAGGGCAACCTGCCGATCGGCTACCGGATGGCCAAGGGCGCCGACCGCTTCTCCCGCCAGGGCAGCGCACTGGCGCACACCTTCCTGGCCGACCTGTGCCAGTTGGGCGTGCCGGGCATCGACTGGGACTGGGCCCTGTGCCACATGGACGCCGACCTGCGCCGCGCGTACGGCGAGGAGTACCTGCTGCGCGGTGTCGCGCACCCGATCACCCACACCCTGGACCTGGCGTTCGGGTACCAGTGCACGGCCAAGGTGGCGCGCTACGTCGGCGACCACCAGCTGGCCGGCCAGCTGGAGCAGCTCGCCGGCCGGTGGGTCAATGCGTTCGACGCCGAGGACGGGCTGCTGGTCGACTCCGCCTACTACGAGGGCGGCAAATGGAACTACTCCTTCCGGCTGCTGCACGACATGCAGGCCCGGATCGAGCTCGCGGGAGGAGACCAGGCGTTCATCGGGCTGCTCGACCGCGTTCTTCGGGTTCGGCGCCGACCCGGTCAAGCAGGTGGGCGAGCGGCCGAGCGTGGAGGAACTCGCCGCGGGCTACGCGCTGGGCCGCTTCGAGGGACTGAACAACGAGCCCGACATGGAGGCTCCCTGGGCCTACCACTACGTGGGCCGGCCCGACCGTACCGCTGAGATCGTGCACGCGGGCGTCACCAACATGTTCGGCCTCGGCCGTGGCGGGCTGCCCGGCAACGACGACTCGGGCGGGCTCAGCGCCTGGTACGTCTGGGCCTGCCTGGGCATCTTCCCGGTCGCCGGGCAGAGCATCTACCTGATCAACCCTCCGGCGTTCGCCCGCTCGCGCGTCGACCTCGCCGGCGCGGAACTGGTGATCGACACCGTCGGGTTCGTCGAGCCGGAACCCGGCGGACCGGTGCAGTACGTCCAGTCCGCCTCGCTGAACGGCGAGCCGCTCGACCGCACCTGGGTCACCGCTCGCGAACTCCACGGTGGCGGCCGTTTGGAACTGACCCTCGGCCCGTACCCGTCCGGTTGGGGCACCAGCACCCGCCCCCCTTCGGTCTCCCCGCCCGGCTCCGGCTACCCGGCCGCAGCCCCAGCCCCGCTCCCCGCTGACGTCAGCGGCTGAGATCACCGAGGTCCCACCATGAACGACACCGAGGCCATGATGGCCGAACTGATGGGAGGGTCGATGGCAGACGCGACTCTGCTCGGTCCTGACCCCTTTCCCGGAGAGCGGCCGCGGCGCCGCCTGGTCATCGTCGTACGCGCCGATCCGGTCATCTGCGGGCACTCCGGCGAGGCGCGCAACCTCGCCGAGGTCGGCGCTGCACCGCGGCTTCACCGAGGTGCGGATCGTCACCTGGCCGCTGGAGCTCCTGGAGCGTTCCGGCCTGCCGCTCAAGCCGCTGGACGGCGTACTCCCCTACAGCGAGGGCATCGAGGTGGAGCGGCCGGAGGCGGTGGGTGACTACAAGGTCCCCGACGGCCGCTACCTGGCCGGGATGACCGGGCGACTGGTCGAGCTGTTCACCGACGGCGTCGAGACCGTGTGCATGTCGCTCTACCTGAGCCCGCACACCCTCGCGGTCTCTGAGGCGCTGCGGGTGGCCCGCTCCACCGGTCTGCCCGTACCGGTGACCACGATCGCTGAGGCGGTCGGGTCGGACGTGACCAACGTCGTCCGCTCCTGCGTCGCCGACGGACGCCTGGGCGCGGCCGCGCAGGTGCTCACCGCGTACCTGGACAGCGATCTGCCGGTGGCCGTGTCGGAGTACACCCGGCAACTGATCATCTCCGCCGCCGACGACGTCGACGCGATGCACCGCACCCGCTTCGGCGAGCGTTGCCGGGAGCGGATCGCCATCTCCTACCCCGCGATCAACACCGCCGACTACCTCGACGCCGAGTCCGGTCTGGCGGACGCCCTGGGCCGGCGCGGCCTGGTCCAGAACGGCTACGTGCTGTACCTTTCCCGGCTGGCCCACGCCAAGGGTGTGGACGACCTCATCGCGGGGTTCGTCGCGAGCGGCGCCTGCCGGGACCTGACCCTGGTGGTCGCCGGCAACGGACCCGAAGCGAGCCACCTGCGGGCGCTCGCGGCAGCGACCCCGGCCGCCGGCGGATCGTGTTCCTCGACGACGTCGACGACGACGAGAAGCCCCAGCTGATGGCCGGCTGCGCGGCCTTCGTGCTGCCCAGCAAGCCCCGGCCGGAGTTCGTGGAGACCTTCGGCATCGCCCTGGTGGAGAAGATGCTCGCCGGCGGCGGACCGGTGATCACCACCGACACCGGCGGCATCGGCGAGGCCGTGGGCGACACCGCCCTGATCGTGCCGGTGGACAGCCCCGACTCGATCACCGCTGCGCTGGACCTGGCGGTGACGATGCCCTGCCACGAGCGCGCCTCGATGGCCGCCCGGGCCCGCGCACACGCCCTCCAGTTCGACCGGGCGCACGTCTTCGACCAACTCCTGCGCCGCCTCGACGCCGTCCGGGTCCGCGAGCTCAGCCCGCTCTAGGCCGTACCCACCTCTCCCCTCGCGGGAACCCACCCTCACTCCCCCCGTCGGAACACCCGGCCCCCTCGCGGGAACGCCCGCCCCCTCGCGGGAACCTACGTATACGTGGTTTCCTGCTGCATTGCACACGTTGCAACCCGTGCAATCCACAAGGAACCCACGTATACGTAGGTTCCTGCGAGGGGGAGGGGGGTTTCCGCGGGGGCGGGGGTTGCGAGGGGGCCGGGGTCCGGAGGGGCGTGGCGGAGGGTTGACTTCGAGCCGTCCGCTAAATGAAAATGGTTTCCATGTTGGATATCGGGCGACGCCTCGGGATGGTCGGCGCCGCGCTGCCCCTCCTGCTGGGTGCCGCGTGCGGCACGGGGGAGGTCGGACCAGCGGCGTTGCCGGGTCAGCTGGAGATCGTGACGGCGCTCTACCCGTTCCAGTTCGTGGCCGAGCGCGTGGCCGGGGACCGCGCTGTGGTGACCAGCCTGACCCGCCCGGGAGCCGAGCCGCACGACGTCGAGCTCACGCCCCGGCAGGTCGCCGCAGTGAGCCGCGCCGACCTGGTGATCTACGAGAGAACCTTCCAGGCTGCCGTCGACGAGGCAGTCGAGCAGACCGGGAATCCCGCCGCGCTGGACACCACGACGGTCGTGCCGATGCAGCCGTTGGCCCCGGATGAGCACGGGCACGGCGTGGAGGGGGGCGAGGTGGGCAGCCATGACGAGCACGGCGGCCTCGACCCGCACGTCTGGCTGGACCCGACCCAGGTCGTCACGCTCACCAACGCCGTTTCCGACCGGCTGTCGGCTCTCGACCCCGAGCACGCCTCGGAGTTCGTCGCCCGGGCCGCGACCCTGGTCGGCCAGCTGGACAGCCTGGACCGCGCGTACGCCACCGGCCTGGCCCGGTGCGAAAGGACCGAATTCATGACCACCCACGCGGCCTTCGGCTACCTGGCCAAGCGCTACGGCCTCACCCAGATCGGCATCAGCGGCCTGAGCCCGGACGCCGAGCCCTCCCCCGCCCGGATCGCGGAGGTCCAGGCCGAGGCCAGGGAGCACGAGCTGACCACCATCTTCTCCGAGACCCTGGTCTCCCCCGCCCTGGCCCAGTCGATCGCCGGCGACCTGGGCCTGAAGACCGACCTGCTCGATCCGCTCGAGGGCATCACCGCGCAGTCGCGCGGGCGCGACTACCTTGCGGTGATGGAGTCCAATCTGGACGCGCTACGCCTGGCCGGAGGCTGCGCGTGAGCGTCCGCGCCCAGCAGCAGTCCGCGACGGTGCTGGCCACCGACGACCTCTCCGTCGAGCTGGGCGGTCTGCCGGTACTGCGCGGCATCAGCATCTCGGTACGCGCCGGCGAGGCGGTGGCACTGCTCGGCGGCAACGGATCAGGCAAGTCGACCCTCGTACGCGCCCTGCTCGGGCTGGCGCCGAGCCAGCGGGGCACGGTCGAGTTGTTCGGCACGCCGCTCCGCGACTTCCGTGCCTGGTCCCGTATCGGCTACGTGCCGCAGCGCTCGACGGCACCCCTCGGCGGCTCCAAGGTCCGTGAAGTCGTCGCCGCCGGCCGACTGGCTCGGCGCCGCCCGTTCCAGCCGGCGAGCCGGGCCGACCGCCAGGCCGTGCGAGACGCCCTGCACCGGGTCGGGCTGGCCGACCGTGCCCGCGACGACGTGGCCCACCTGTCCGGCGGCCAGCAGCAGCGGGTACTGATCGCGCGGGCTCTGGCCGGGCAGCCCGACCTCTTCGTCTTCGACGAGCCGACCGCCGGCGTCGACCTCGAACACCAGCGCGTTCTCGCCCAGCTGCTCGGCGACCTGATCGCCGCCGGCACGGCCGTACTCGTGGTGCTGCACGAGGTCGGGCCGCTCGGCGCGCTGATCGACCGGGCCGTGGTGCTGCGGGAAGGTCGCGTCGTCCGCGACGGCCCCCTCGGCGACCTCGGTCAGGGACCGCGCCGTGAGCCCGGACAGGACAGTGGGCCCGGACCGGGGCACGGACACGGCCCGGACACGGACAGCAGGGCACGAGCACCTGGACCACGCGCTGCCCGGCTCCGAGCCGAGAGGCAGCCGGGCCGGCCTGCTCGATGGGGCGGTGGACTAGGTGCTGGAGGTGCTCAGCTACCCGTTCATGCAGCGCGCCCTGCTCGCGGCCCTGCTCACCGGCCTGATCGCGCCGGCCATCGGCACCTACATCGTCCAACGGCGCCTCAGCCTGCTGGGCGACGGCTTGGGCCACGTCGCGATCGCGGGAGTCGGCCTCGCCTTCCTCACCGGGGCCGCACCCGTCCCGCTCGCCGTGCTGGTCTGCGTGCTGGGGGCCGTGCTGGTGGAAACTCTGCGGCAACGCGGCAAAGCCACCGGCGACGTCGGGCTCGCGATCTTGTTCTACGGCGGGTTGGCGGCCGGGGTGTTCATGTCGGGTATCGCAGGGGTCGGCGCCGCCGGCCTGTCCCAGTACCTGTTCGGTTCGCTGACCACGGTCTCGGTCGCGGATCTGGCGCTGGTGGCGGTGCTGGCAGTCGTCGTGCTGGTCCCCGCACTCGGCCTGGCTCCGCAGCTGTTCGCGGTCTCCACCGACGAGGAGTTCGCCCGCACCCAAGGACTGCGCGCCTCGGCGTACAACGTCCTCGTCGTGGTGCTCGCCGCGGTCACCGTGGCGCTGGCCATGCGCACGGTCGGGCTGCTGCTGGTCAGCGCGCTGATGGTGGTTCCAGTCGCGGCCGCGCGCAACCTCGTACGCGGTTTCACCGCCGGGCTGTACGGCGCCATGGCGATCGGAGTCGCGGTCTCGGTGGGGGGCGCTGCCGGATCGTTCTACGCCAACGCCGCACCCGGAGCGTTCATCGTGCTGCTGGCGATCGGGGTCTTCGCGGTGAGCTGGCCGGCCTCCTACCTGCTGCGCCGCCGTTCGGCCGCCCCCGTCGCGGTGCCCGAGGCGACCGACGACGACGACCTCGTCGCGCCCCACGAGGTGGTCACCGAACAGCATGCCCATCGGCACGAACCCGGCTGCGGACACCAGCCCGTCCAGCACGGCGATCACACCGACTTCATCCACGAGGGACATCGGCACGCGGTGCACGCCGATCACTACGATGAGCACTGAACCCGGTACGTCCGCGAAGCCGGGCGTCGCGCAGCGGAGGACGCGGCAGCGGACGGCGGTCGAGGAGATCCTGAGCGAGCGGCACGAGTTCCGCACCGCGCAGCAGATCCACGACGACCTGCGCCGGCAGGGCGACCGCATCGGGCTTACCACCGTGTACCGCACCCTGCAGTCGATGAGCGAGGCGGGCGATCTGGACGCCATCCGCACCAACGACGGCGAGACCGCCTACCGACGATGCTCCACCGGTCACCACCACCACCTGGTGTGCCGCAGCTGCGGCCGCACCGTCGAGGTGTCGGGGCCGACGGTGGAGAAATGGGCCGAGTCCGTCGCCGAGCGCCACGGTTTTCGCGAGGTGAGCCACGACCTGGAGATCTTCGGCACCTGCCGGGAGTGCTGACCCGCCCAGCGGTCTGACCGGCGCGAACGCGCTGACTACTCCAGCGAGCTCGCGTCGTCGGGGATGTCGACGGCGTGCCGCTGCAGGGCCTGCAACTCGATCACCTCCAGCGCGCGGGCATTCGTCGAGGCCAGCACGACCGGCGCCGCCGCACCGTCGGCGTACGCCTGAGCCCACCTCTGGGCGACCACGCACCAGCGGTCTCCCGGCCGCAGGCCGGGGAAACCGAACGCCGGCGCCGGGGTGGTCAGATCGTTGCCGACGCTGCGCTGGTGGGCGAGGAACTCCGCCGTGACCACCGCGCACACCAGGTGCGGAGCCGCGCTGGCTCCGGAGGTGCAGCATCCGTCCCGGTAGAACCCGGTGACCGGATCGTTGCCGCAGGGCTGCAGCGGGCCACCGAGGACGTTGATTTCCACGTGCGCGCTCACAAGATCACGCCGCCCGGCTCATCCGGTACGGCTCCGCCGCCCCGTTCATTGGGTACGGCTCCGCCGCCCCGTTCATTGGGTACGGCTCCGCCGCCCCGTTCATTGGGTACGGCTCCGCCGCCCCGTTCATTGGGTACGGCTCCGCCGTAACGCCGATCGCGGGACACGTACGTCTCGATCGCCCGCCACAGGTCGCGCCGGTCGAAATCGGGCCACAGCCGGTCCAGGAACACCAGCTCGGCGTAGGCGCTCTGCCAGAGCAGGAAGTTGGACGTGCGCTGTTCCCCCGAGGAGCGGACGAACAGGTCGACGTCGGGGATCTCCGGCTCGTCCAGGTACTGCCGGAAGCGGTCCTCGGTGAGCTTGGCGGGGTCGAGCTTCCCGGCCGCGGCGAGTTCGGCGATCCGGCGGGCGGCGTCGACGATCTCGGCGCGGCCGCCGTAGTTCACGCAGAACTGCAGGGTCAGCACGTCGTTGCCGACCGTGCGGCGCTCGGCGTCCTCCAACTCGTTGATCACGCTCCGCCACAGCCTCGGCCGCCGTCCGGCCCAGCGGACCCGTACCCCCATCGCGTCGAGCTGGTCGCGCCGGCGCCGGATCACGTCGCGGTTGAAGCCCATCAGCCATCGGACCTCATCGGGCGAGCGGCGCCAGTTCTCGGTGGAGAACGCGTACGCGGACAGGTACTTCACCCCGACCTCGATCGCGCCCTCCACCACGTCGAAGAGCGAGGCCTCGCCCCGCGCATGGCCCTCGGTCCGCGGCAGGTTGCGCGCCTTGGCCCAGCGGCCGTTCCCGTCCATCACCACGGCGATGTGCTGCGGCAGTCGCTTGCGGGTCGACATCGGGCGGTCGGGCCCCGCTCTCGTGGGGTTGCGGAGGCCGGGGGGGCTCCCGAGGTGAGGTCGATGGCGCGTTCCGCCGCGGGATCCTTGGCACGTCAGCGACAATATCGAGGTGCCGACCTATCGCGACGAAGCTGTGGTGCTGCGGACCCACAAGCTCGGCGAGGCCGACCGCATCATCACCCTGCTGTCGCGCCGCCGCGGGAAGATCCGGGCGGTGGCCAAGGGCGTGCGTCGTACGTCGTCGAAGTTCGGCGCGCGGGTGGAACCGTTCTCCCACGTCGACCTGCAGCTCGCGACCGGGCGCAGCCTGGACGTGATCATCCAGGTGGAGTCACTGGATGCCTTCGGCGAGCCGCTCGTCGACGATTACCCCGCCTACACCGCAGGCCAGGCGATGCTGGAGACGGCCGACCGGCTCGCGGTCGAGGAGGGCGAGCCGGCCGTGCAACAGTTCATGCTGCTGGTCGCCGCGCTCCGCGCGCTGGGCCGCGGGACCTCCGACGGGCCGCGGGCGCCGAGCCTGATCCTCGACTCCTACCTGCTCCGCGCGCTCGCGGTCGCGGGCTATGCCCCGTCGTTCGTGGACTGCGCCCGCTGTGGCCTGGTCGGACCTCACCGGGCCTTCTCCCCCTCCGCCGGGGGCGCGGTCTGCGAGTCGTGCCGCCCACCCGGCTCGGCCCGCCCGGCCCTGCCGACGCTGGCCCTGCTCGGCGCTCTACTGGAGGGCCGGTGGGCGGAGACCCGCGACGTCGACGTACGGGTCGTGCGCGAAGCGAGCGGCATCACGGCCGCCTTCCTCGCCTGGCACCTGGAGCGCAGCCTGAGGTCGTTGGCCCATGTCGAGCGTTGACCCGCGCTGGCCACCGCCGCAGGACCACTCGACACCACCCCGCCACCGGCCGCATCCGGTCGCCTACGTCTTCGCGGTGCTGTTGCCGTTGATCCTGCTCGCCCTGACGGTCGCCCCGGCGGGGGTGGTCTGGTGGCGCCGCCCGCCGACCGCGGGCAGCGGGACCACACCGCCACTCCCCGATCCTGACGCGACCGAAGGCGCACCCGGCGTCGGGGATCCGTACTATCCCCAGGCCGGCAACGGTGGCTACGACGCGACGAGGTACCTGATCTCGGTCAACTGGGACGTGGCGACCGAGACCCTGTCGGGCACGACCACGATCAACGCGGAGGCGACCCACCGACTCAACTCGTTCTACTTCGACCTGATGTTGACCCCGGAGCAGGTCTCGGTCAACGGGAAGCCGGCCACCTTCGAGCGCCGAGGCGCGGTTGACGTCTACGTGGAGCCGGCGAAGCCGATCGCGGCCGGCTCCTCCTTCGAGGTGGTGGTGGTCTACTCCGGGCGTCCGGGCGAGATCCGGGACGGTGACGTCCAACCGTGGTGGAAGGCCACCGGCGAGTGGACCGTCGCGGGCGAGCCGCAGAGTTCGGCCTGGTGGTATCCCGCCAACGACCACCCCTCCGATCCGGCACTGATGGACGTCTCGATCCGCGTGCCGGCCGGCATGGAGGCGATCAGCGTCGGACGGCTGGAGTCCCGTGACACCGGCAGCGAGCAGGACTTCGACACCTGGCACTGGGTCGCCCGGCAGCCGATGGCGACGTTCTTGAACTTCATCTCCATCGGTCAGTACGAGATCAAGCAGGGTGTGGAGCGCGGGCTTCCGTTCCTGTACGCGGTGTCGGAACAGCTGAGCGTGGAGGATCGGCAGGCCGCGTTCACCGCGATGCAGACCTCGGTCGCCCGCGTGCGGGTGATGGAGACGATGTTCGGCCCGTACCCCTTCAGCGAGGTCGGCGGCGTGGTGCCGATCCACAACTTCTGGTTCGGCGGCCTGGAGACCCAGACCCGACCGATCTACCAGCCGCAGGCCATCCTGAATCGTGGTTTCGCCGGGGAACTGGTGACCCACGAACTGGCGCACATGTGGTTCGGCGACAACGTGACCCTGCGGCAGTGGAACGACATCTTCAACAGCGAGGCCTACGCGTCCTGGGCCCAGTGGGGCTACAACGAGAAGACCGGCGGCCGGTCGGCCAACGAGATGCTGAACCAGAACTACGGCGAGCGCGCCGGCGACGCCGAGTTCTGGCGCGTCACCATGATCGATCCGACCCGGCCCAACCTCTTCGGCCCGGTCTACGTCCGCGGACCCATGGCCCTGCAGGCGTTGCGGAACGTGATCGGCGACGAGGCCTTCTTCGGGCTCACCCGCGACTGGGCCCAGCGCCCCGGGAGCCGGACGCTCGAGGAATGGATGGCCGCTGCCCAGACCCGGACCACCGTCGACCTCGACCCCTTCTTCCAGGCCTGGATCTACTCCCCTGCTGCCCCGTCCCGGACAGCGGCCAACGGGTTCCGCTGAGGGGGCTGCTGCGCGGACACGTGCTACAGGGCCGACACGAGGGAGTACATCGTCAGCAGGGCGAATGCGGCGACGGTCAACGATGCCCAGCGTGCGGCCGAGGCTTGCCTGAGAACGGTTGGAGTAGCGACCAGGTGCCGCGTCGATCTCGCGGAGCGCGCGACCCCCGAGAATGACCGCAACGAGTCCGGTCAAGCCCCAGCTGAAGAACCCCAGGATCCCCAGGATGAGCACGATCATGGCGTGCGGATGGAGCTCGGGGGTGCGCTGCTGTCCCCCGGCCGGTGGGACCGGTGCGGCGTAGATCGGCTGGTACACGGGCGGCTGCGGGTGCGCAGGCGGCGGCTCGTAGCGGCTGCGGTACGCGGCGCTGGGCGTGCGGCAGGCGGATACGCGGGCGGGGTCGGCTGGGGGCGAGGCTGGTTCGGGTGCTGATAGGCCGGTGGAGTGACTGGGTGTTGCGGCCCGCTCGTGGGCTGCCGATTCGAGGCCATGCCGGCCTGGGATGCGCGATGGTCCGATAACAGGGTGTCGATCTCGCGACCGATGCCCTCCACGATGTCCGGGCGTGCCCGCAGACTACGGATGAGTTCCAGGGCGGTGTCGCGGTCGTCGTCCTCACGGAGGTAGCCACGCAGGTCGACCAGCAGATGCCTCTGCTGGGTGTAGCTGAGGTCAGGTGCGTCCAGCAGGTCCCGGAACTCGTTCATGTAGGAGACGGGCGGGGCCGGAGGGACGGGGAGCGGGTCGGGAAGTCCGGGCGCTGCCGGCCGATTGGCGACGGCGGACACCAGAGCGATGCCGGAATCGATCGTACGGTGCCGGTAGTCGATGATCTGGGTGTTCGCCACCGCCGGCGGAGCGGTGGCGATGGCGACGTCGCGAATCAGAACCGCCAAGAGCGGGCGCTTCAAGGCGAGGGCGTACTCGAGCTCGAGCCGGCAGGCCCGAGAGCTGAGGGACTCAGGGCTGAGGGCGAAGACGTACAGGTCACACGCACGGATCTGACCGAGGATGGTGTCCCACCAGACCTGGCCACCGGTGAGCTCGCTGTCCATCCACACGGCATTGCGCGCGCGCTCGAGGTCGTGGACGAGCGCTTCGACCTGCTGCCTGTCCTTACGCGCGTACGTGAGAAAGATGGGCATCCTGAACCTCATTGCTGGGCATCGCAAACCTGCTGGATCAGTCCGCGAGCGACGGTGACACCTGGGGTGCAGTGATCATGCTGCCAGATCCGCGCCGCCCGCACCGATCAGCGCGCGACCCGGTTGATCGCGGAGATGACCGCCTTCAATGACGCGGTGACGATGTTCGCGTCCATGCCCACCCCCCAGGCCACGACGGCATCCTCCCCGCCGCCGATCTCGCACTCCACGTACGCCGCCGCGAGGGCGTCTCCACCGGCGGACAGGGCGTGTTCGTGGTAGTCCAGCACCCGCACGCTGGTGGCCGATGGCGGAGATGGCGTCCACGAAGGCCGACACCGGGCCGTTGCCCTCGCCGCTGATCGTCTGAGGCCTGCGGTCGGACAGGACCTGGGCCGTGACCGTGTCGGGACTGCCGCTGCCGGAGGTGGCCGAGACTCCGACCAGTTGCAGAGGCTGATCGATCTCCAGGTACTCGAAGGTGAAGATCTCCCAGAGCCGGGCCGCGCTCACCTCGCCGCCACCGGCATCGGTATGCGCCTGGACCACCCGCGAGAACTCGATCTGCAGTCGGCGCGGCAGATCGAGATTGTGCTCCGACTTCATGATGTAGGCGACGCCGCCCTTGCCGGACTGGCTGTTGACGCGGATGACCGCCTCGTAGGTGCGGCCGACGTCGTAGGGGTCGATGGGCAGGTACGGGGCCTCCCAGGCGATCTCCCGGACATCGATCCCCTGCTCGCTGGCGCGTCGCTCCAGATCCTCCAGACCCTTCTTGATGGCGTCCTGGTGGGAGCCGGAGAAGGCGGTGTAGACCAGATCCCCCGCGTACGGGTGGCGCGGGTGGACCGGCAGGTTCGTGCAGTACTCCACGGTCCGACGGATCTCGTCGATGCGGGAGAAGTCGATCTGGGGATCGATGCCCTGGGAGAACAGGTTCATGCCCAGGGTCACCAGGTCGACGTTGCCAGTGCGCTCACCGTGGCCGAACAGGCAGCCCTCGACCCGGTCCGCACCGGCCATCATGGCCAGTTCGGTAGCCGCGACGGCGGTCCCCCGGTCGTTGTGCGGGTGCAGCGAGATGGCGACGTGCTCGCGGTGACGGATCTGCCGGCCGAACCACTCGATCTGGTCGGCGTAGGTGTTCGGCGTGGCCATCTCGACGGTGGCGGGCAGGTTGAGGATGATCTCCCGGCCGGACTCCGGCTGCCAGACGTCCATCACCGCGTTGCACACCTCGACCGAGAACTCCAGCTCCGTTCCGGTGAAGATCTCCGGGCTGTACTGGTAGCCGAACTCCACCTCACCCAGGTGCTGCTCGGCGTACTTGAGCACCAGTTCGGTGCCGCGAGTGGCCAGCGCGATGCACTCGGCCTTGTCGACGTGGAAGACCACGCGTCGAAACAGTGGCGCGGTCGCGTTGTACATGTGGATGGTCGCGGTCTTGGCGCCGACCAGCGATTCGGCGGTCCGCTCGATCAGGTCCTCGCGAGCCTGGGTCAGCACCGAGACCGTGACGTCGTCGGGGATCCGCCCTGACGTGATCAGCTGGCGGACGAAGTCGAAGTCGATCTGGCTGGCCGACGGGAAGCCGATCTCGATCTCCTTGTAGCCCATGGCCACCAGCAGGTCGAACATCTTGTGTTTGCGCGCGGGCGTCATCGGGTCGATCAGCGCCTGGTTGCCGTCCCGGAGGTCGGTGGACAGCCAACGGGGTGCCTTGGTGATGACGCTGCTCGGCCAGGTCCGGTCGGGCAGGTCGATCGGGGCGAACGGGCGGTAGCGATGGAACGGCATCGGACTCGGCTGCTGCACCGCGACGGCCTGGGGCCGGGTCGCGTGTCCGCTCGGGCTGCTGGTGTGGTCTGACATGTGATCCTCACTGCGATGTGGAGTGTCGGGCCGGGGCGCGTCAGACTCCGCAGCGAGGGCGCCGACCCTTAGAGGGCCTCGCTGCGGCAGCGGAGGAGGAGCAGCGTAAGAACGCCGCTCGGCGAGAAGACATGCGGCCACTGTAGCCCCGGACCAGGCGGTCCGCCAAGCGACTATCCGAGTACAGCGGTCACGGCGGGCCGACCGCCGCCGCGGTGGTTTCGACCGCGGCTCTTTCGGCGCCGGAGTCGGGCGCGCGGTTGCCGGGCGGGGCGGCGGCGTGCCAGAGGGCGCGGGCGGTGGGGCCGCGGCCGAGGGGGTAGGTGCCGGTCGGGGTGACCAGGGTGATCCAGCCGTGCCGGGTGGCCCACAGGTGGACGCCGGGGGCGGGTTGTCGGGTGGCGAGGTGACCGGCGGTCTTGAGTCGGTGCTCGGTGCGGGTGAGCGGGGCCAGGTTCGCGACCCGGGTCTGTCCGGGTGGCCCGCCCCGCGCTGGGGGTCGCCAGGGAACGGTGTGGTCGAGGTCCATCAGCCGCGTCACCGCCGCCGACCAGGGGTAGGCGCTGGCGGGTTGGCGGGCGCGGACGGCGTCGCGGATCCGGGTGGGGATCTCGTAGGCGTCGGCGGGTGGGGTGTGGTCGGGCAGCAGCACCGGGCGGACGGTGATCGCGGTGTCGGTGCGGCCGCCGAGCCAGCCGCGGACGGTGTGGGCGGTGATCGGTCCGACGCCTTCGATCCGGGCGACGGCGTGCGGGTCGGCGCCGGTCAGGGCCTGGTCGGTGAGGTGGACGTGGAGTTGGACCCGCGGCCCGCACCGACAGCCCCCGGTCCACGCCGGTCGCGCCGGTCGCCGTCGGTCCGCGTCGGTCGGGCGGGCGTCGGTGTGGTCGAGGTCGAGGGTGGTGTGCCGGTCACCTTCCGGGTCGGGCTCCGGATCGTGCCAACCGGGGTCGTACTCGTCGGCCCGGTCCCAGCCACCTGGATCACCACCGCCCGGCCAGACCTGATGCTCGGCCTCCGTCGCCGCTGCGCTGGGTCTGCGCCTCTGCCGGGTCGGTGGGCGGTCGGGGACCGTCGTTCGGCGGGGTCGGGGTCGGCGTGGCGTCGCAGCAACGCCAACGCCCGCCCAGGATGGGCCAAGATGCCGATGGCGGTCGACCGGCGGATCTCAACCGGACCAGTGTCACCCTCCGCGGCCAAACACTCCGCCACCCGGTTCATCGTGGCCAGAAACGACAACAAGTCCAATGGATCACCGCGAGCGATCAGGATGACCACCTGCTGATCAGGCCTGTCGGGTCAGCCACACGTCGCGTCGGGTGGCGGCGCGGTGTTCGGCGGCGCGGGCGGCGACCGGGTCCGCAGTCTTGATGGTGGCCGCCAGGATCGTTTCGAACCGCGACCAGGACAGCGTGTTGATCAGGCCGACGATGCCCGTGTCGACCACCCGCGCCTGGGCGCGGATCAGATGTCGGGTGGCCGCGGCGACCTGCCGGGCCTTCCAGGAGCGCACCTGGCCGGTCTGGACCTGGGCCCACAGGAACGGCAGCCGGTGCCGCAGGTCGAGCGCGTCGGCGATCAGGTGCCGGGCCCCGCCGGGGCTGGTCTGCAGCACGATGCCCAGTTCGGCCGGGCTGTAGGCCAGGATCTGCGGCGTGCCGTCCCCGCCGACGGTGAGGCCGTACTCGCCGGCGATCCGCCGCCGCCGCGTCTGCGCGGCGTCGACCGGCGGGGGCAGGCTGGCCGGGTCGTGCTGGTCGGCCCAGTGCGCCGCCAACTGGAGGAGGGCGCATTCGTGTTCGGCGACGACCGCGCGGGCCTGTTCGGCGGCAGCCAGGGTGCCGCGCCGGTCCAGCCAGCCAAGGCCATCCATTCGAACATGTATTCGATACTAGATGAGGCTACTGACAGTTCGGTTCGGGGACTCACCGCCCGAGATGGCCCGAGTTCGCGCGGGACTTCGGTGGCGGCCCAGTTCCGACGCCCCACGGGAACTGAGGCCAGGAACTGAGCCAAAAACGGTGGCGGCGGAGCGCACCAGCTCAGGCACCCTGGTCGGGTGTCCTACGTACGCGTTCATCCCCAAGACCCCGAGCTGGTGGGAGCCGCCGCCGCCATCAGCGAGGCAGCCCGCCTGCGTGACGACCCCGAGGGCTTCCCGTCGAGTCCTGAGCTGACCGCGCTGCAGCTGACGTACGGCTGGGACCTGGACCCGGAGGAGAGCTACCTCTACACGCCCGAGGGCGCCGACGCGCCGGTGGGGGTGCTCTCGCTCGACCTGCCCTTCCGGGACAACCTCCATCTGGTCTGGGCCGGGATCACCGTCCACCCCGAGCACCGCCGGCGCGGTCACGGGTCGGCGATGATGGCCGAGATGCTCCGTCGGGCCAAGGACGCGGGACGGACCACCGTGTGGATCGGCTCCGCCGATGACGACAAGGGAGCCCAGGCGTTCCTGCACCAGTTCGGCTTCCACCTGGCCAACCGCGACGCCCGCCGGCGCCAGGTGCTGGCGGAGGTCGACCACGACGAGGTCGACCGCCTCTGGGAGACGGCGAGCGCGGCGGCGGCGGCGTACGACGGTGGAGAGGCTCCTCCCGCCGATCCCCGACAGTGTGCTCGCTGAGCTGATCGAGGTCAGCGCGGCGATCAACGACGCCCCGATGGGCGAGCTCACTCACGAGGACGAGAAGTTCGATCTGCAGCGCATGCGCGACTTCCAGGCCGCCCGCGAGGGCCGCAAGGACGCCTGCTACCGGGTGATCGCCCGGCATCGCGAAACCGGCGAGGTCGGCGGCCACACGGTGGTCGTGGTGAACCCGCTGCAGCCGGAGGAGGGCACGCAGGCCGACACCGCGGTGTCCAGGGACCACCGCGGCCACCGCCTCGGCATGCTGCTGAAGATCGCCATGATGCGCTGGCTGGCCGAGGTCGAGCCGCAGCTGAAGGTGCTGGAGACCTGGAACAACGTGGAGAACCGCTACATGATCGACGTCAACGAGGCGATCGGCTATCGGCTCTCGCGGGTGTACGCGATGTTCGAGCTGACCCTGGAATGGCCGCTGCGCGGCCCGATGGCCGGCTTGCGGCCCGGTCCCGTCCGTCGACCTCAGAAGCCCAGCCGGTTGAGGTGCTTGGGGTCGCGCTGCCACTCTTTCAGCACCTTGACCCTCAGGTCGAGGTAGACCGGTGTGCCGAGCAGGGCCTCGATCTGGCGGCGGGCAGTGGCGCCGATCTCGGCGAGCCGGGTGCCCCGGTGACCGATCATGATCCCCTTCTGCGAGTCGCGCTCCACGATCATCGAGGCGTAGATGTCGAGCAGCGGCTTGTCGGCGGCTCGGCCCTCGCGCAGCCCCATCTCCTCCACGACCACGGTGATGGAGTGCGGCAATTCGTCGCGGACGCCCTCCAGCGCAGCCTCCCGGATCAGTTCGGCCACCAGGATCGACTCGGGCTCGTCGGTGACCTCGCCGTCGGGATAGAGCTGGGGCCCTTCGGGCAGCAGCCCGACCAGGGCGTCGGCCAGCACGTCCAACTGCTCGCCTTCGGTGGCCGAGACCGGGACGATGTGGGCCCAGTCGACGCCCAGCTTGCTCTCCAGGGCGGCGATCGCCATCAGGTGCTCGGCCATCCGGGGCGCCGCCACCAGATCGGACTTGGTCGCCACCGCTACCAGCACCGGCCGCCTCGGCAGAGCGGCGATCTGGCCGACCAGGTAGACGTCGCCCGGTCCGATCCGCTCGTTGGACGGCAGGCACACCCCGACCACGTCGACCTCGGTCCAGGTGCTGCGGACCACGTCGTTCAGCCTCTCGCCGAGCAGCGTGCGCGGCTTGTGCAGCCCGGGGGTGTCGATCAGGACCAGTTGCGCATCGGGCCGGTTGACGATGCCGCGTACGGCGTGCCGGGTGGTCTGGGGCTTGGACGACGCAATCGCGACCTTCTGCCCGACGAGTGAGTTGGTGAGGGTGGACTTGCCGGCGTTGGGCCGGCCGACGAAGCACGCGAAACCGGAGCGGAAGCTCATGTCCGGACCACCGCCCTCAACTGCCCGCTCGGGTCGCTCGACCACACCGGTACGCCGGCGCCGCCGAGGTCGCCGATGATGTCCAGGTCCTCCGCGGACGCACCCTGCTCACCCGCCACCGCGACCGCCTCCAGCCCGGCAGCTCCGGAGGAGACAGCGGTCGCGACCGCGACCGCGACCGCACTCAGCCTCAGATGAGCCAGGCTCACACCCGTTCCGGCGTACGTCCGCCCGTCGGTATCGCGGACGCAGGCACCCTGCGCCGCGTCCGCCCCGGCCGACGCAAGGACCGGGCGAGGGCGGACCGGGCGAGGGAGATGATCTTGAGGTCTTCGGGATCGGTGGGCGGTGCCGGATCGCTCATGAAGCGCGGACCTCGGACTCCGAGACCAGCCGGGTGGCGGCGTCGGCCCGGGCCTCCTCCTCGCTCTCCTCGACCTGCTGGATCCGGGTGGCGACGACGGTGCCGATCTGGTTGCGACGACCCGCCGCACGCTCGGCGACCAACTCCAGACCGTCGTACTTCACCACCGATCCGGCGATCGGCACCTTGTTCAGCTGCTTGGCCATCAGTCCGCCCACCGTCTCCACGTCCTCGTCGTCCAGCTTGAGCCCGAACAGGTCGCCGAGTTCGTCCACGGGGAGCCGGGACGACACCCGGAACCGGCCCTCACCCAACTCGGTGATGTCGGTGTTCTCCTCGTCGTACTCGTCGGTGATCTCGCCGACGATCTCCTCCAGGATGTCCTCGATGGTGGCCATCCCCGCGGTGCCGCCGAACTCGTCGACCACGATCACCAGGTGCACCCGCTTGGCCTGCATCTCCTGCAGCAACTCGTCCACCGGCTTGGAGTCCGGACACCAGACCGGCTTGCGCATCATCGAGCCGACGCGTTCGGTGGACTGGGCATCAGGCTTGTCGTAGACCCGCTTGATGACGTCCTTGAGGTAGAGGACGCCGACCACGTCGTCCAGCCCGTCGCGGATCACCGGGATCCGGCTGAAACCCGAGCGCAGGGCCAGCGATACGGCTTGGCGCAGCGTCTTGTACTCCTCGATGAAGACCATGTCGGTACGCGGCACCATCACTTCCCGCACGATGGTGTCGCCGAGGTCGAACACCGAGTGGATCATCCGGCGCTCGCCCGACTCGATGACCTGGCTGGCCTCGGCCAGGTCGACCAGCTCGCGCAGCTCGGCCTCGGTGGCGAACGGGCCGTCGACGAAACCCTTGCCCGGGGTGAGCGCGTTGCCGATCATGATCAGCAGCCGGGGAAACGGCCCCAGCACGGTGGTGAGGGCGACGATCGGTCCGGCCGCCTTGCCGGCGATCCGGTCGGCGTGCTGGCGACCGAGGGTCCGGGGCGCCACGCCCCAGGCGATGTAGGAGACCACGATCATCAGCCGGCAATGACCGCACCCGCCTGCCAGGTGTTCGGGATGAGTCCGAACACCACGTTGGCGACCAGGACGATGGCGGAGATCTCCAGCATCGTGCGGAGGAACAGGGTGGTGTTGAGATAGCGCGGCGGGTCGTCGACGATGCGCCGCACCCGCTCCGCCCCCGGGAGACCCTCCTCGACCAGGCGATCGGCCCGCGCCCGGGAGAACGAGGACAGAGAGGCCTCCGCCGCCGCAGTCAACGCGGCGAGGATGGCCAGGGCTACGGCGACCGCGAGCTGGATGCCGTGCGCCTGGGTCATCGCGCTCCCGCTCGGTCAGGGCGTTGATCCGCCCACGACTGCAGGAGCTTGTCCTTGAGCCCGAACATCTCCGCCTTCTCCTCGGCTTCGGCGTGGTCGTAGCCGAGCAGGTGCAGCAGGCCGTGGACCAGCAGGTACTCGGCCTCTTCGTCGGCCGAGCGCCCGTGCTCGGTGGCCTGCCGGCCGGTGACGGCCGGGCAGAGCACGATGTCGCCGAGCAGCCCCTCCGGAGCCTCCTCGTCGTCGTCGGCCGGAGGCCGCAACTCATCCATCGGAAAGCTGAGGACATCGGTCGGACCCGGCTCGCCCAGGTACTTCTGGTGATAGGCGCTCATCGTGTCCTCGTCCACCAGCAGGATGGACAGCTCGGCGAGGGGGTGGATGCGCAGCTGGTCGAGGGCGAAGGTGGCGAGCCGGACGAGTCCGGCAGCGTCCGCATCGAGGCCCGACTCGTTGTTGATGTCGACCGTCATGGCCGCGACTACCGATGGGGCCGGGAGTGGGCGGGCGGATCCAATGCCTCGAACGTGTCGTAGGCGGCGACGATCCGCCCGACCAACTTGTGCCGTACGACGTCGTGGTTGGTGAGGTAGCAGAAGGCGATGCCCTCGACCCGGTCCAGCACGCCCTGGACGACGCGGAGCCCGCTCCGGGTCCCGCCCGGCAGGTCCACCTGGGTGATGTCGCCGGTGACCACGATCTTGGAGCCGAACCCCAGTCGGGTCAAGAACATCTTCATCTGCTCCATCGAGGTGTTCTGCGCCTCGTCGAGAATGATGAACGCGTCGTTCAGGGTCCGGCCACGCATGTAGGCCAGCGGTGCGACCTCGATCGTCCCCGCGGTCAGCAGCCGCGGGATCGAATCCGGGTCGAGCATGTCGTGCAGGGCGTCGTACAGCGGGCGCAGGTACGGATCGATCTTGTCGTTCAGCGTGCCGGGCAGGAAGCCGAGGTGCTCGCCGGCCTCCACCGCGGGACGGGTGAGGATGATCCGGTTGACCTGCTTGGCCTGCAGCGCCTGCACGGCCTTGGCGACCGCGAGATAGGTCTTGCCGGTTCCAGCCGGGCCGATGCCGAACACCACGGTGTGCTTGTCGATGGCGTCGACGTAACGCTTCTGGTTCAGCGTCTTCGGCCGGATCGTCTTGCCGCGCGAGGACAAGATGTTGTGGGTCAGTACGTCCGCCGGCCGCGCGTCCTCGCGGGAGCGGAGCATGGTGACGATCCGCTCGACAGCATCACCGGTGAGTCCCTGGCCCGTCCGCAGCACCGTGATCAGCTCGGTCACCACCTCGCCGGCCAACTCGATCGCAGCCGGTGCGCCCGACAGCGTGATCTCGTTCCCGCGCACGTGGATCCCGGCCTCGAGCTCACGCTCGAGGATGCGGAGGAACTCATCGCGCGGGCCGAGGATGTTCACCATCTCCACCGAGGCCGGGACCGTGATCCGCCGGAACTCCTCGAAGTCGCGCTCACCCGGACGCGCGAGAGGGCGCGCGGTGGCTGGATCGGGTGCGCTGGCTTCTGACCTACTCAGTGGTTCCTCGCAAGGATTGCTCGCATCGTGGGCCTGCCGTCGACGTCTCCGCATCGCGCTTCGTCGAATCGAGGGACAGACCTTGAGCCTTCATCCTAATCAAGTCCTCGCCGCCGGCCCAACGACTTTGCCCCCGGCACCCGCGTTCGCCCGCGCATCCCACCTGGCCCGAGCACCCGGCCCTGGCCTGAGCACCCGGTCCCGGGTCGCGGTTGGCGGGAGCTCAGTGGTCGGCGAAGCGGTCGGTGGCCCTCACCAGCGCCTCGAGGATGCCCGGCTCGGAATAGGCGTGCCCGGCGCGCTCCACCAGCTGGAAATCGGCCTGCGGCCAGGCCAGGTGCAGGTCGTACGCGGTGACCGCCGGAGTGGCGACGTCGTAGCGGCCCTGCACGATGACGCCGGGAATGTCGCGCAGCCGGCCCGCCTCGGCGATCAGCTGGCCCTCGTCGAACCAGCCGGCATGGCTGAAGAAGTGGTTCTCTATCCGGGCGAAGGCCAGGGCGTAGGCCGGCTCACCGAAGGCGGCGATCAGGGCCGCGTCGGGCTCGAGGGTGATGGTCGCGGCCTCCCACGTGGTCCAGGCCACCCCGGCGGGTCCGTGCACCGCCGGATCGGGGTCGAACAGCAGGCGGTGGTAGGCCTCGATCACGTCGCCGGTGAACCCTCGGCCGCCCAGCGGGGCCAGGAACTGCTCGTAGCGCTCCGGGAACAGCTGGCCGGCGCCCCCGCGGTAGTAGAAGTCCAGTTCACCGCGGCGCAAGGTGAAGATGCCGCGCAGCAGGAGCTCGCTGACCCGGTCCGGATGGCGCTCCGCGTAGGCCAGACCGAGCGCGCTCCCCCACGAGCCGCCGAACACCAGCCAGCGAGCGATCCCGCGGGCCTCGCGCAACCGTTCCAGGTCAGCGACCAGGTGCCAGGTGGTGTTGGCGCGCAGATCGGCGTCCGGGGCGCTCGCGTGCGGCAGACTGCGGCCACAGCCGCGCTGGTCCAGCAGCACGATCCGGTAGCGCGCCGGATCGAAGAGGCGCCGGTGGTCGGGGGTGCAGCCGCCGCCCGGCCCGCCGTGGAGGAACACCGCCGGCTTCCCCTGCGGGTTACCGCACTCCTCCCAGTAGAGCCGGTGTCCGCCCCCGACGTCCAGCAGGCCGTGGTCGTACGGCTCGACCGGCGGATAGCGGACGGTCACGGATCAGCGATAGCTGTCCGGCACGATGTGCATCGCGGCCTCCTCGGCGCTGGCCGCGGCCCCGTCGATCCCCACGTCCTCACCGATCATCTGCTGGTCGAGGTCGGGTCCGATGCCGTGGTTGGGATCGACCAGGCGGCCGGCCCGCACGTCGCCGACCTCCCCGTCGTCGAGATCCCCCTCGTCCAGGTCGTCGTCCTGCTCGGCGTACGGGTCGGGCTCGGGGATCTCCTCGGCCAGCCGCTCGTCGAGCGTCTCGTGCTCCCCCTTGCGCACCAGCGCCGAATAGTGCTCGGGCGGTGAGTAGCCCTCGTCGAGCACGTCGTCCACGCCACGGTCGTCGAGCGAATCCCCGAATTGGATCTGGTCCAGTTGCTCGGACTCCTCCGGCACGTCGTTCGCGTAGTCGTTCATACGGCCAACCTTAGAAGGGGCCGGCGCAGCACTAGGATCGGCGTCCGTGAACCAGCCACCGGACGCGCCTGTGGACGCCCACCGCACGACGCGAGCGCGACCGAGCCGGGGTGCCCCGCTCGGCCATCAGATCCGGGGCAACTACGACCTGGTCGTGGCGGTGTTCTGCGGCCTGCTGCTGATCAGCAACGTCGGCGCCACCAAGGCCATCGCCTTCGGGTCGGACCTGCCGCTGATCGGCTCGGTGATCACCGACGGCGGAGCGTTCCTGTTTCCCCTCACCTACGTGCTCGGCGACGTGCTGGCCGAGGTGTACGGGTTGCGCCGGGCCCGGCGCGCCATCGTCATCGGCTTCGCTCTCGCCGCGCTCGCCTCGCTCACCTTCCTCGTCGTCGGCATCACCCCGCCGGCGCCGGACTGGGCCAACCAGGCCGCCTGGCAGGCGGTGCTGGGCTTCTTCCCGCAGATCGTGGTCGCCAGCCTCTGCGGCTACCTCGCCGGCCAGTTCCTCAACGCGTACGTCCTGGTCAAGATCAAGGAGCGCACGGGCAACCGGTCGCTGTGGGCGAGGCTGATCGGGTCGACGCTGGTCGGCGAACTGGCCGACACGGTGCTGTTCTGCACCATCGCCTACGCCGGAACCCTGACCAGTCCGAACCTGGTCAACTACATCGTCACCGGCTACGTCTACAAGGTGACGGTGGAGATTGTCTGCCTGCCGATCACCTACCGGGTGATCAAGGCGGTGCAGCGGCGCGAGCCGGCGTACGCGGAGTCTGCGGACCGACGTACGCGGATGTGCGGACCGCACGCGACGCCGTCGGAGCGGACGGACACGTCGTGCGGCAACTCCGGCTCGTGGTCGCGGTCGACGACTACGATCAGGCCGTGCGCTTCTACCGGGATGCGCTCGGGCTCCCCGAGCAGGAGGCGTACGAGGGTGCCGGGGGCGCTCGGGTGGCGATCCTCGGCGCCGGCCGGGCCACCCTGGAGCTGTCCAACCGGCGCCAGATCGACCTCATCGACTCCGTCGAGACCGGCCGGCACCGGGGTCAGCGAGCAGTACCGGGTGGCTGTGGAGGTGGACGACGCGGATGCCGTGACCGACCGGCTCGTCGCGGCGGGCGCCGAGCTCGTCGCGCCGCCGACGCCCACCCCGTGGAACTCCCGCAACGCCCGCCTGCGCGGCCCGGCGGGGGTGCAGTTGACGGTGTTCACCGAACTCGAGGTGGAGGGCCGATGACCGGCGGGGGTTTCCTCCCGGCGGCGCAGCGCTTCTTCGACGACCTCGAGGACGACAACAGCCGCGAGTTCTGGCAGGCCCACGCCGAGGTCTTCCAGCGCGAGGTGCGTGAGCCGATGGCGGCGCTGCTGGACACCCTTCCCGAGTCCTACCAGCCGTTCCGGATCCTGCGGATGCACCGCGACCTGCGCTTCACCAAGGACAAGTCGCCCTACAAGACCCAACTCGGCGCGATGCACCAGCCCGGCGACGGGATCGACCTCTACCTGCACATCGGAGCCGAGGGACTGCTCGTGGCCTGCGGGATCTACCAGATGGAGTCCGACCAGGTGGAGCGCTACCGGCGCGCGGTGGACGATGCCCGCCACGGCGCCGCCCTCGAGCGGCTCCTCGCGGCCCTGCCGGACCAGGGCCTGGACGTGAACGGGATGAGCGTGCCCAGCCTCAAGACCGCCCCGCGCGGCTACCCCAAGGACCATCCGCGGCTGGCGTTGCTGCGGCTCAAGGGCGTGATCGGGCACCGCCTGCTGGACGGTCCGGAGCTGGCCGACGCCGCCGCCGTGCACGACTTCGTCGTCGAGACGTTCCGGGCCTGCGAGCCCCTGGCGGGCTGGCTGCGGGCACAGGTCGGGCGCTCGGCCGTCAGCTCGGCCCGGCAGGCGCCCTGAGCCGCTGGTAGTAGCGACCGAGGAACTCGATCCGGAACGCGTCGAAGGTGCCGGTCTCGATGCTGCCGCGGATGTCGTCGACCAGCCGGACGACGAACCGCTCGTTGTGGATCGTGCACAGCGTGGAGGCGAGCATCTCCTTGGCCTTGAACAGGTGGTGCAGGTACGCGCGGGTGTAGTGCCCGCAGGTGTAGCAGTCGCACCCCTCGTCGATCGGCACGAAGGCGCGCCGCGAGCCGGCGGTGTTGACGTTGAACCGGCCGTCGCGGGTGTAGACGGCGGCGTTGCGGGCGACCCGCGACGGCGAGACGCAGTCGAAGGTGTCGGCCCCCTGCTCGATCGCGGTGAAGAAGTCGTCGGGTTCGGAGATGCCGAGCAGGTGCCGCGGCTTGTCCGGCGGCAGCTCCTGGCAGACCCAGCCGACGATGGTGCCGAGGTTCTCCTTCTCCAGCGCGCCACCGATGCCGTACCCGTCGAAACCCCTGCCCGTCCCACCCCTGCCCGTCCGCCCGGAGCGCGACCAGGCCGCGCGCCGCCTGCCGCCGCAGGTCCTCGTACTGGGCGCCCTGGACCACGCCGAACAGCGCCTGGTACGGCCGTCCGCCCCGCACCGCGCTCAGCCGCGCGTGCTCGGACAGGGATCGCTGCGCCCAGGCGTGGGTGCGGGCCACCGAGCTCTCCTGGTAGCCGCGGGTGTTCAGCAAGGTGGTGCACTCGTCGAACGCGAAGGTCACATCGGCGCCCAACTGGTGCTGGATGCGCATCGACACCTCCGGGGTGAAGCGGTGCTTGGAGCCGTTCAGGTGCGAGGTGAAGGTGACCCCGTCGTCGTCCACCCGGGCCAGGCGCGTCCTGCCCTCGGCGATCACGTCGTCGTCGCGTACCCCGGCGGAGCTCATCGCCAACACCTTCTTGAAGCCGACTCCCAGGCTGAGCACCTGGAAGCCGCCGCTGTCGGTGAAAGTCGGGCCGGGCCAGTTCATGAAGGCGCCGAGCCCGCCGGCCGCCTCGACGACGTCGGCCCCGGGCTGCAGGTAGAGGTGATAGGCGTTGGCCAGCACCGCCTGCGCGCCGAGGGCCGCCATGCTCTCCGGCAGCACGGCCTTGACGGTGGCCTTGGTGCCGACGGCGACGAACGCCGGTGTACCGATGTCGCCGTGCGGGGTGCGTGATGACGCCGGTCCGCCCCAGCCGGCCGGCCAGGGAGGTGCCTGGGGTGAAGGTGAAGCCGGGCGCGGCGGCGGCGCCCGGCGCGGGACCAGGGCGGGTCGCCGTCACGCGAGCAGCTGACCGACGGCGACGGCTCCCGCGGTCGAGGTGCGCAGCACCCCGTCGCTCACCGACACCGCCCGGGCGCCGGCGCCGGTGAAGGCGGCCAGCTCCTCGGTGGAGATCCCGCCCTCGGGACCGATGACGACCAGGATCGCGGCCTGCTGCGGCAGGTCGAGCGCGGACAGCCGTACGTCGGCGTCCTCGTGCAGCACCAGCGCGACGTCGAGCACGCCGATCCGGGCGGCAACCTCGCGGGTGGACATCGGCTCGGCCACGGTCGGGATCCGCAGCCGGCGCGACTGCTTCGCCGCCTCGCGGGCGGTCGCCCGCCACCGGCTCAGGGCACGATCACCCCGCTCACCGCTCCAGCGCACGACCGAGCGGGACGCCGTCCACGGGATGATCATGGTGGCGCCGGTCTCGGTGAGCATCTCCACCGCCAGTTCGGAGCGGTCGCCCTTGGCCAGGGCCTGGACCGCGATCACGATCCGGCCGGGCTCGGGAAAGGCGAGGTGCTCGGTCACCTCCACCACGATCTCTGCGCGGCCGACCTCGCTCACCCGCCCACGGACCCCCGCTCCCCTGCCGTCGCCGAGCATGACGGTCTCGCCCGGGCCGGATCCGGCGCACCACCGCGGCGTGCCGGCCGTCCTCACCACCAAGGGTGAACAGACTGCCGATCGCGGGCCGGCCGAGCTCGGGGGTGAAGAAGAGGGGACCGGTCACGGGTGACCGCCTGAAGAACGGTCACGGGTGACCGCCTGAAGAACCGTCACGGCTGACCGCCTGAAGAACCGCGTCACGGGTGACCGCCTGGAACGCAAGCAGCTCACTGACCGGCGAAGGCGTCCCGGAGCCGGCCGAAGACTCCCCGGCCGTGCTTCTGCACCGTGACCTCGGCCCGGGTCTCCTCCCGCAGCTCGGCGAGCTGGCGCAGCAGTTCGCGCTGGTCGTCGTCGATCCGGGTCGGGGTCTGGACCAGCAGGGTGACCCCGAGCTGGCCGCGACCGCCGGCTCGCAGCCGCGGCACGCCCTTGCCGTCGATGGCGATCCGCGTACCCGACTGGGTACCGGAGGGAACCGCCACCCGGACGAAGGTGCTGGCGGGATCAGCGTCCTCCAGGTCGGCCTCCAGGGTCTCCACGGTGACCTCGGTGCCCAGTGCCGCGGCGGTCATCGGAATCTTGACGACCACTTCGAGATCGTCGCCCTCGCGCCGGAAGATCTCGTGCTGGGCCACGGCGAGCTCGACGTACAGGTCGCCGGCCGGCCCGCCGCCCGAGCCGACCTCGCCGTGGGCGGCGAGGTGGATCCGGTTGCCGGTGTTGACCCCGGCCGGGATCTTGACGTTGATGGTGCGGGCGGACCGGATCCGGCCGTCGCCCGCACACTCCACACACGGGTTGGGGATGACGGTGCCGTAGCCGCGACAGGTCGGGCAGGGCTGGGTGGTCCGGATGTCGCCGATGAAGGAGCGCTGTACGTGGGTGACGTCGCCCTGGCCGTGGCAGGTGGAGCAGGCGACCGGCTTGGAGCCCTCGGAGGCACCCGACCCGCTGCACCGCGGGCAGAGCACCGCAGTGTCCACCTGCAGCGGCTTCGTCGCGCCGAACGCCGCCTCCGCCAACTCCAGGTCCAGCCGGACCAGTGCGTCCTGCCCGCGCCGGACCCGCGACCGAGGCCCGCGGGTGGACTGCTGGCCGAACATGGCGTCCACCAGGTTGCTGAAGTCGAAGCCGCCGCCCGCGAATCCACCGTTGAAACCGCCCATGCCGCCGCCGAGCGGATCTCCGCCGCGGTCGTAGAGGTCGCGCTTCTTCGGATCCTGCAGCACCTCGTACGCCTCGGCGACCTTCTTGAAGCGGTCGGCCGCCCCGGGCTCGGAGGCGACGTCCGGGTGCAGCTTCATGGCCAGCTGGCGGTAGGCCTTCTTGATCTGCTCGGCGCTCGCATCGCGCGACACACCGAGGATCTCGTAGTAGTCAGAGCTCATAGGGGGATCTCGTCTCATCCTTCGGAGAGGAAGCGGCCGACGTAACGGGCGACTGCACGGACCGAGGCCATCGTGGAGGGGTAGTCCATCCGGGTCGGGCCGACCACCCCGAGGGTGGCGAACGTGTCGAGCTGGCTGCCGTAGCCGCTGGCGACCACCGAGGTCGATCTGGAGCTCCTTGTACGGATTCTCCTGGCCGATCCGCACGGTGACGGCGTCGGCGGTGCTCGCCTCGCCGAGCAGCTTGAGCAACACCACCTGCTCCTCCAGAGCCTCCAGCACGGGCTTGACCGTGGTCTCGAACTCGGCGCCGTAGCGGGTCAGGTTCGGCACTCCGCCCACCACCATCCGGCTCGAGGTCTCCTTGCTGACCATCTCCAGCAGCGTCGCGATAGCGGCCTGGCCGATGACCTGCAGCGACGGGGGCAGGTCGGTGACCAGCCTGCTCAGGTGAACAGCGGCCTGCGGAGAGGAATTCCCCACCGCGGCCGCGTTCAGATGCGCCCGCAACTCCGCCAGCGTCTGGTCGTCGTGATCGGGGATCTCCAGCGCGCGCTGCTCGATCCGGCCGGTCGAGGTGATGAGGATGAGCAGCAGGCGGGTCGTGGACAGCGAAACGATCTCGACGTGGCGGACCGTGGAGTGACTGAGCGTCGGGTACTGGACGATCGCGACCTGCTGGGTCACCTGGGCCAACAGCCGCACGGTGCGCAGCAGCACGTCATCGAGGTCGATGGCCCCGGAGAGGAACGTCTGGATCGCGCGCTGCTCGGCCGCGGAGAGCGGCTTGACCGAGCCCAGACGGTCCACGAACAGCCGGTAACCCTTGTCCGTGGGGATCCGGCCGGCGCTGGTGTGCGGCTGGGTGATGTAGCCCTCTTCCTCCAGGGCCGCCATGTCGTTGCGCACGGTCGCCGGGGAGACCCCGAGGTCGTGCCGCTCCACCAGCGACTTGGAGCCGACCGGCTCCTGGCTGGAGACGTAGTCGGTGACGATGGCTCGGAGCACGTCGAGCTTTCGGTCGTCCACGGCTCGTCATCCTCCCGGTCCCGGCTTGGCACTCGCGCACACAGAGTGCCAGTCTAACCTGATGATCCCGCCTGATGACCGCTCCGCGCCCGGCTCCGCGGTCGGTCCCGCGGTCTCCCGCGGTCGGTCCCGGGCCTTGGCGGGAGGTCGCGGCCGGGGTGTTCGTGGCGGTCGCCGAACCGGCCGCGGTCAACCTCGGGCTGGTGGTCGGCCCGGAGGCCGCGCTGCTGATCGACACCGGCTCCTCGCCCGCGCAGGGTGCGGCGGTGCGCGCGTCGCTGGCGGAGGTCACCGACCGCCCACTCGCCGCCGTGGTGGTCACGCACTGGCACTACGACCACGCGTACGGCCTCGCGGCGTTCGCCGACGTACCCACGATCGGGCACGAGTCCGTCGCGGCCCGGCTCGCCTCGGCCGACGCTGCCGCCGAGGCGGAGCGGCTCGGCGTGGACCCGGCGCTCCTCGTTGCGCCGACCCGGGAGATCGCGGTCGCGACAGCGGTCGACCTCGGCGGACGCCGGGTGGAGATCGCTCACCTCGGTGCCGGGCACACCGACGGCGACCTGGTCGTCGTGGTGGCCGACGCGGACCTGGTCTTCGCCGGCGACCTGGTGGAGTCGGCCGGACCGCCCTCCTTCGGACCGGACGCGGTGCCCGACCAGTGGGCCGCGACCCTCGACGGAGTCATCGGCCTGCTGACCGCACGGTCGCGGGTGGTCCCCGGACACGGCGACCTGGTGGACCGGGAGTTCGTGTTCGAGCAACGTGGCCGGATCGCGGCCCACGCGAACGAACTGGCCCGACCCGTCGAGCCGGGACGACGGGAGCTCCCGCTGGCCTGAGGCGAGTCGGCGGCAGCGCCGGTCTAGCCTGGCGTGGACGACTCAGCGTGAACGATTCAGCGTGAACGACTCAGCGTGAACGATCCGGCACCCGCAGGCGGAGGCAATGGTCCGCATCACCGTCAAGACCCTGGCCGCCGCCGTCGGCGTCTCTCCGGCGACGGTGTCCAACGCCTACAACCGGCCCGACCAGCTCTCGGCGGAACTGCGCGAGCGGATCCTGGCCACCGCGGCACAGCTGGGCTACTCCGGTCCCGACCCGGCGGGCCGCACTCTCCGGGTCGGTCGCGCCGAGGCCGTCGGGGTGCTGCTGTCGGAGCGGTTGTCCTACGCCTTCTCCGACCCCTTCGCGGTGGAATTCCTGGCCGGCCTGAGCGAGGTCGCGGAGCAGCACGGGATCAGCATCGTGCTGATGCCCGTCGGCCCGCGCGGACCGGCGCACGGCGAGGCCGACGCCAGTTCGGTGCTCCGGGCCAACATCGACGCGCTGACCATCTTGTCCATCACCCCCGACCATCCGGCCTTCGCGCTGGCCCGTGCGCGCGGAATCCGGGTGGTCACGACCGACGCGACGCCGGACCCGGAGTCCAGCTGGGTGGCCATCGACGACCACGGCGGCGGGGTCACGCTGGGCCAGCACCTGCTCACCCTCGGTCACCGCGACGTCGCGGTGATCGCCGAGACGCAGCAGCCGGTCGGTTCGCCGGCGCGCGCCCTGGCTCATGAGGACGTGACCCCGCTCGACTACGCCGCGCGCCTGCGCGGGTTGCGTGAGACCATGCCGGGCGCGGTCACCCTGGTCACCGGTGGCCACAACGCCGAGGCTTCCGGGTTCAGTGCGGCGGCCTGGCTGATCGCCCGGCGGCCGCGGCCCACCGCCATCGTCGCGCTGAGCGACGTGCTGGCCCTGGGCGCGCTGCGCGCGCTGCGCGACCACGGGCGTGGACGTGCCGGGCGAGGTATCGGTCAGTGGCTTCGACGACATCCCCGCGGCCCTCCCGGCCGGGCTGACCACGGTCCGCCAGCCGATCCGGGAGAAGGGCCGGCAGGTCGGCCGCAGACTGGTCGATCCGCTGGCCGCGCCACGAGGCCTGCTGCTGCCGATCGAACTCGTCGTCCGCGCCAGCACGGGTCGGCCACGCGTCCAGAGCTAGCGCCCGCGGTCCTCGGGATCTCCGCGATCCCCCGGGTCGGAGTCGTCGGGGTCCTCGGGCCAGGGCAGCTCGAAGGCCAGCGCCGCGTCCCGGGTCAGTGCGATCGTCCGGGTCAGCAGTTCCTCCGCCGAGCCGGCCCGCAGCAGGCTGACCTGGTCGAGTGAGTTGATCGGGGCTATCGCGGCCAGCTGCCACACCGCGCGCATCGGGTCCTCAGCCAGCTCGACGTCGGCCGACCACAGATTCTCGGCGAACTCGCTGGCCAGCGCCAAGGTCCGCCGCACGACCTGCTCGGCCTCCTCACGCAGGCCCGCCAGACCCTCGTCCCAGCTCAACTCCGGCAACTCGCTCACCTCGGCCCGCGGATGGGGCGCATCGTCCAGCCACCGCGTCACCTCGAAACGCCGGCCGCCTTCGGCGATCAGCCCGACGAAACCCTCCTGCGCGCCGAGCCGGGTGACTTCGGCAACCGTGCCGACGGAGAACCGCTGCTCGCCGCCGCCCACCTCGCGCCCGCGCTCGATCAACACCACACCGAACCGCGCGTCCCCGGACTTGAACAGCTCCGACAGCATGATCAGGTAGCGCTCCTCGAACACCCGCAGGTGCAGCGGCATGTGCGGGAACAGCACCGAACCGAGCGGAAACATCGCGAGCCTCGCCACGCCACCAGCCAACCACCCCGAGATCCCCGGGCCGGCCTTGACCCTGGCCTACGCTGCCCCGGTGACCAGGTCAGCGAACCGATACGGCTCCGACGTGCTCGCGGCAGGCTGGCAGCGGCCGGCGACGCCGGCGAGTGCCGATCTGGTCGTGAGCGCCGGGCTCGTGGTGGAGGACCCGACCAGCGGGTTCTGCGGCGCGGTGGTCCGCTGCGAGAACGGGCTGGTCGTGCTGGAGGACCGGCGCGGGAAGCGGCGCAGCTTCCCGCTCGGGCCGGGCTTCTGGTACGAGGGCGCCCCGGTTCGGCTCCTGCCCCCCGCGGCCCCGACCCGAGCCCACGGATCCCGGCGTACCGCCTCGGGCTCGGTCGCCTCCCCCGGCGAACGGGCCAAGGTCGCGCTGCCGAGCCGGATCTACGTCGAGGGCCGGCACGACGCGGAGCTGGTGGAGAAGGTCTGGGGCGACGACCTGCGGCACGTCGGCGTGGTGGTGGAACACCTCGGCGGGATCGACGACCTGCCCGCGATCGTCGCGGAGTTCGCGCCCGCGGTGGGGCGCCGACTGGGCGTCCTCGCCGACCACCTGGTGCCGGGCAGCAAGGAGTCGCGGATCGCCGAGCGGGTGGCCCAGGGCTCGCACCGCGCGTACGTGGCCGTCCTCGGGCACCCGTACGTCGACATCTGGCAGGCCGTGAAACCGGTCCGGGTCGGCCTGGCCACCTGGCCGGAGGTGCCCAGGCACGTGGAGTGGAAGCACGGCGCGTGCGCCGCCCTGGGCCTGCCGCACGCCGACCAGGCCGACATCGCCGCGGCCTGGCAGCAGATCCTGGCGCGGGTCCGCACCTGGTCGGACCTGGAGAGGCCGCTGCTGACCGCCGTCGAGCAGCTGATCGACTTCGTCACCCAGGACGAGCCGCACGCGCTGACCTGCGGTCACCGCCCGCCCGCACTGCCTCCGGGCGTCCTCAGTCCAACAGGTCGCGGATGACCCCGTCCGCGAGCAACCGGCCACGCAGCGTCAGCACCAACGTGCCGGCGTCCTCGCGGGCCAGGCCGCCCGCGACCAGGTCCGGCACCCGCCGTCGCTCGGACGGGGTCAGCACCCCCACATCCAGCCCGTCGACGAGCCGCAGTTCGAGCAGGACCCGCTCGATCCGGCGGTCGGCCCCGGTGAGCACTTCGCGCGCGTGACCCGGGGACCTGCCCGCCGCGAGCCGCTCCGCGTAGGCCCGTGGATGCTTCACGTTCCACCAGCGCACCCCGCCGACGTGGCTGTGCGCCCCCGGTCCGATGCCCCACCAGTGATCCCCCCGCCAGTAGCCGAGATTGTGCCGGCACCTGGCCCGGGCATCGGTGGACCAGTTGCTCACCTCGTACGCGGTGAGGCCGGCCGCGGTGAGCCACTGCTCGGCGAGCAGGTACTTGTCGGCCACGTCGTCCTCGTCCGGCATGCGGCAGCTCGCCCCGGCGCACCCGGGCGGCCAGCCGCGTACCCGGTTCGACGATCAGCGCGTACGCGCTCAGGTGGTCGGGTTCGGCGGCCAGCGCCGCTGCCAGGGTGTCCTCCCAGTCGCCGATCGACTCCCCCGGGGTGCCGTAGATCAGGTCGAGGCTGATCTGTTCGAACCCGGCGGCGCGGGCCTCGGCCACGGCCTGTTGCGCCCTTCCCGGTGAGTGCACCCGGTCCAGCGTGGCCAGCACGTGCGGCACCGCGGACTGCATGCCCAGGGAGATCCGGGTGAATCCGGCCGTGCGCAGCGCGGCCAGCGACTGCGCATCCACCGACTCCGGATTGGCCTCGGTCGTCACCTCCGCGCCGGCGGCCAGACCGAAGCGCTCCCGCACGGCCCCGAGCAGCCGCGTCAGCGCCTGCCGCCGGCAGCAGCGTCGGGGTGCCGCCGCCGACGAAGACCGTGCCGACCTCGGGCGCGTCCGGCCCGAGGGCCCGGCGGGCCAGGTCGAGCTCGGCCACGGCCGCGGCGACGTAGGCGTCCTGACTGGTGCCGGAACCGGTGCCCAGCTCGCTCGCGGTGTAGGTGTTGAAGTCGCAGTAGCCGCAACGGGTCGCGCAGAAGGGCACGTGCAGGTAGATGCCGAGCGGGCGGAGGGCGACTTCGCCCACCGCCTGCTCGGGCAGCGCGCCATCCGCGGGCACCGGCTCGCCTGCGGGGAGCGTCGACGGCATCAGCCGAGGCTAGTCGGGCGGGACGCGGCAGGAAACCCGGCCGTCCGCTCAGCCGAGCCGGCGCAGCGCCACGAAAGACCGGCCTCCGGCCGTCCACTCCTCCACGGCCAGCAGGTCCAGGCCGGCCGCGACCTGGCGCAGCGCCGCCGCGCCGATCCGGGCCCACGCCAGTCGGAGCGGAGGTGGCCTCGTCGTGGCGCAGCGCGAGGTCGTGGATCTCGTGCCGGTCGGCCCGGGGATCCACCTCGCAGAGCAGGAGCCCTCCGGGTGCGACGAGCTCGACGCAGCGGGCGAGCAGCCGGGCGACGTCACCGCCGAGTCCGATGTTCCCGTCGACCAGCAAGACCGAGCCCCAGCGCCCCTCGCCGGGCAGCGGCAGCTCCACCCGGCGACGCAGCGCGGGCCCGCCCCCGGCCAGGCTCCGCCGCACCGCCTCGGCGGAGATGTCCACCCCGAGGGCGGCCACTCCGGCCTCGCTGAGCGCCCGCACCATCCGGCCCGGGCCGCAGCCGAGGTCGAGCACCGGACCTTCGCAGCGCGCCACCACCAGCCGGTCGACCTCGTCGGCCGCTGCGGACCAGCGGTCGACCTCGAGCACGAGGGCCGGCCCTTCGGCGTGCCCCGACTCGGCGTGCCCCGACTCGATGTGCACGATGCCGTCGCCGGCGTAGGCGCGGTCGAAGAGCCGGTCGATCGGCTGCTCCAGCCGCTTCCGCAGGAGCGCGGCGTGGGCGAGGGAGAAGCGCAGCCCCGGATGGGCATAGGCCACCGCGTCGGCGTCCTCCGGCCGGTCGACGTCGCGCAGCGGCGGCAACAGCGTGACGGTGAGGCCCAGCGCGAGCAGCCGCGCGAGCTGGGCGGCGCCGGTCCGGTCACTGGACATGGGCACCCCGTCGAAGATGCCGGCGGGGTGGCCGGGCCGCAGCCCGATGGCCCAGAAGCCTCCGTCGTCGCTGAGCCCGAGGACGCAGTCCGCGCCGCCCCAGTCGCGGTCCAGCATCGCCGGGCTGACCTGGGGGGTGTCCATCCCGATCAGCAGCGTCGCTCCGGGTCGGGGGGACGACATGGCGTCGGCGAAGGCGGCGGTCAGCCGCGCGTTCAGCGTTCCTCCGGGCTGGGGCACGGCGGTGAAGTCCGGGTGGGGGGCGGGATCGGACCCGTCCCAGGCGAGGACCCGGCGCCGGGCTCCACTGGCCCGTACGGCCGCCAGGGTGTCCTCGATCGCCGCGCAGGCCAGCTCGGCGGCCTCCGCCGCGGTGAACGCCGGCTGCAGCCGGGTCTTGACCCGACCGGGCCGCGGCTCCTTGGCCAGCACCACCACGGTGTGGGCCCGGTCAGCCATCAGCGGGCCTGTGTTGGATCGGCAGGGGCTCGACCGGCATGGGTTCGACCGGCAGGGGTTCGACCGGCAGGGGTTCGACCGGCAGGGGTTCGACCGGCAGGCTCAGGACCGCGCTCATGTCGCGCACTGCCCGCCAGACGCCCAGCGGCGTACCGGTCACCTTGGAGCGGCCGCGCCGAGGCAGGTAGTCCACGTCCACCTGCGCGATCCGCCAGCCGGCGTCGGCGGCCCGGACCACGGTCTCGGCGGGGTAGCCGGAGCGGCGGTCGCGTAGGTCGAGGGCCAGCAGCGCCTCACGGCGGGCGGCACGCATCGGACCGAGGTCTCGCAGCGCCGTTCCGGTCCGCCGCCGGACGCGGCGGGCGAGCTCGTGGTTGGCCAGGCGCAGCGACCAGGTGAAGGCGCCACGGCCGGCCGGCCGGCGCCGCCCGACCACCAGGTCGGCCCGTCCGTCCACCAGCGGTGCGAGCAGGCCGGGCAGCTGGCGCGGGTCCAGGCTGGCGTCGGAGTCCATCACCACGACCAGCGGGGCCGTGGCCGCGAGCAGGCCGGCGTGGCAGGCGGCGCCGTAGCCGCGCACCGTCGCGGCGACCACCAAGGCCCCGTGCTCGCGGGCGATCGCGGCCGAGTCGTCGGTCGAGCCGTTGTCCACCACGATCGCGCGGCAGCCGGGCGGCATCCGCTGGAGCACCCAGGGCAGCGCCTCCGCCTCGTCGAGGCAGGGCAGGATCACGTCGACGGTCCACGCCTCGGGCATGGTCTGACGCTAGGCGCTCCACCCGGCCCAGCAGCAGGGCGTCCGCTTTCGGCTCGCTTACGGTGGAGTCCGCCGCGCTCCCCGCCCGCTCCGACCGGGCCAGATCTGCCTACGCTGTCCTGGTGCCGGCACGTGTCCTGGTCGTCGAGGACGACCCCACCATGGCGGAGGTGCTGATCGCCTACCTCAGCCGTGCCGGCTACCAGGTGACCGCCTGCGGCGACGGATCCGAAGCGGTCCAGCTCTGGCCGCGCCTCAGCCCGGACGTGGTCGTGCTCGACATCATGCTGCCCGGCCTGTCCGGCCTGGAGGTGTTGCGCCGCCGCCGCAAGCTCGGCGACGACGCCGCCGTGATCGTGCTCTCGGCCCGCGGCGAGGAGGAGGACCGCCTGGTCGGGTTGGAGACCGGAGCCGACGACTACGTCGTGAAGCCCTTCTCCCCGCGCGAGGTGGTGCTCCGGGTGGAGGCGCTGCTGCGCCGGACCGAGCGACTGGCCGGCGCCCAGCTGCTCAGTTCGATGCTCACCCTCGGCCCGCTCACGGTCGATTCGGCCGCCCGGCAGGCGAGGCTCGACGGGCAGCTGCTGCCGTTGACCACCCGGGAGTTCGACCTGTTGGCCTTCCTCGCCGGGCATTCCGGCCAGACCTTCAGCAAGGACGAGCTGCTCCGGCGCGTGTGGGGCTGGGACTTCGGCGACACCTCCACGGTGACGGTCCACGTACGCCGCCTGCGGGAGAAGCTCGAAGTCGACCCGTCCGACCCGCGGCTGGTGCTCACGGTCGGCCGGTCCGGCTACCGGATGGCGCGCGAGGACGAGCTGACCGGTGGGCCGGTCCCCAATCGGAGCGAGCCTTGACGTACCTGATCCAGATCATCGCGCTGACCGTGCTCAGCTGCGGGGCGGTCGGGGCGGTGGGACTGGTGCTCCTGCGCGTCTTCCGGGCGCGCTCGGTGCGGTACCAGCTCCTCATCGCCACCCTGCTCCCGGTCATCGCGGTGGCGTTCACCGTGCTGGTCAACGTCCAGATGATGTTCCTCTCCCGCCACGACTCGCTGGTGATCCTGGTGGCCCTGCTCACCTCGCTGCTGCTGGCAGCAGCCGGCGCCTGGCTCGTGGTCCGCCGGATCACGCAGGCCTCGCGTCGGGTGGGGGACGAGCTCAGCCAACTGGTGCGCGACACCCACAGCGCCACCCCCCCGCCGCTCGACCGCCCGGCCTCGGCACCGGCCCCCGAGGAGCTGGCTCGGGTACTGGACGAACTGGTCGACACGCGACGGACCCTGGCGGATTCACGCGCGCGGGCAGGGGCTGCCGAGCGGGCACGGCAGGAGCTGGTCAGCTTCATGTCCCACGACCTGCGCACCCCGCTCGCCGGGCTGCGGGCGCTGGCCGAGGGCGTCGAGGACGGCGTGATCACCGACGTTCCGCGAGCCATGGCGCACATGCGCGGCACCGTCACCCGGATGACCGGGCTGGTGGACGATCTCTTCGCCCTCTCCCGCGTCCAGGGCACCGGCGACGCCAAGCCGCACACCCTGATCTCGCTCTCGGAGCTGATCACCGACGTGACGTCGGAATCCACCGCCTCGGCGGGTGCGGAGGGGGTGCGCCTGCTGGTCGAGGTGCCGGAGGACGACCGGCTGGCTGTCGTCGGCTCCTTCGACGACCTGGCCCGGGCCCTGACCAACCTGACCGCCAACGCCATCCGGCACACCGATCCGGGTTCCGCGGTCCGGGTGGCGGCCTCGCGGGCCGGCGACGGGCACATTCAGGTCGAGGTGGTCGACGGCTGCGGCGGCATCCCGGAGGAGCACCTTCCCCGGGTCTTCGACACCGGCTGGCGCGGCACTCCCTCGCGCGGGGACGACGGCGGCGCGGGCCTCGGCCTGGCCATCACCCGCGGCGTGGTGGAGTCGCACCGCGGGGAGATCACCGTCCGCAACGTGGCCGGAGGCTGCTGCTTCGAACTGGCGCTGCCCGCCTCCCGGCCCGGACACGGCTGATCCGGTGCGCGTACTGGTCACCGGAGGCGCCGGGTTCATCGGCCGGGTGGTCGTCGGCCGGTTGCGGGAGCGCGGGGACGAGCCGGTCGTCTTCGACCGCTCGGTCGACCCGCGCGACGACATCGCCGACCCGGCGCGGGTCGCGGAGGCGCTTGCCGGCTGCGACGCCGTAGCCCACCTGGCCGCCAAGGTGGGGCTGGGGGTCGACCTCTCCGACCTCGACGCCTACGCCTGGCACAACGACTACGGGACCGCGGTGGTGCTGCGGGTCGCCGCCGAGGCCGGCATCAGGCGTCTGGCCTACGCCTCGTCCATGGTCGTGTACGGCGAGGGCGCCTACGCCTGTCCCGCGCACGGGCCGGTCAACCCGCCGCCGCGAACGGCGGCCGACCTCGACGCCGGCCGGTTCGAGCCCCGCTGCGCGGTCTGCGGCGGCGACCTGGTGCCGGGGCTGGTGCCCGAGACGGCACCGTTCGACCCGCGCAACGCCTACGCCGCCACCAAGGCCCACGGCGAGGACCTGGCCAGGGTGTGGGCCCGGGAGACGGGCGGCACCGTGGCCGCGCTGCGCTTCCACAACGTGTACGGCCCGGGCATGCCGCGCGACACCCCGTACGCGGGCGTGGCGGCCCTGTTCGCGGACGCGCTGCTCCGGGGGGAGTCCCCCCAGGTGTTCGAGGACGGGGGCCAGCGACGCAACTTCGTCCACGTGGACGACGTGGCCGCGGCCGTGGTGGCCGCCCTGGATGCCGAGCTGCCCCCGGGGGTGACCGCGCTGAACATCGGCAGCCCGACGATCACCACGATCCTGCAGATGGCGGAGCAGTTGAGCCGCACGCTGGACGGGCCGGCCCCCCGGGTGAGCGGGGCCTACCGTCTCGGCGACGTACGCCACATCACCGCGGACTGTGCCCTGGCCGGACAGCTGCTCGGCTGGCGGGCGGCGGTCAGCCTCGCCGACGGCGTGGCCGACCTGGTCGCCTGATCAGGGGACCAGGACGAGCTTCCCCCGGACGTGGCCGGTCCCGCTGATCCGGTACGCCTCGGCCGCGCGGGCGAACGGGAAGGTCTGCACCTTGAGCACCAGCGTCGACTGCTGGAGCATCTCGGCCGCCTCGCGGAGCGCCTTCTCCGGCTGGCTGTCCGGACCCCCGCCGCTCACCCTGGCCCCGGCCGCGGCGGCACCGAAGTTGGCGATGGACAGGACCTGGGACGGCTCCGGCACCAGCGTGATCAGATCCTCGATCGGGGACCTGCCGGCGGCGTCGAGGACGGCGTCGACGCTCGCACCCGGCACCGCGCGGACCCGGTTCACCAGACCCTCGCCGTAGAGCACGGGGGTGGCGCCGATCTCGCGGAGGTAGTCGTGGTTGTCCTGGCTGGCCGAGGCGATCACCCGGACGCCTCGGGCCACTGCCAGCTGGGTCGCCGCCGCACCGACCCCGCCGGACCCGCCGTCGACGAACAGCGTGTCGCCGGCCTTGACCCCGAGCAGGCGGAGGACGCGCTCGCTGGTCTCGGACACCATTCCCGCGCCGCCGGCGACCGCCCAGTCCACCGAGGCGGGCTTGCGTGCCCAGAACCGCAGCACCGCGTACTCCGCGTGGGTGTGCTCGCCCAGGCCGAAGACGTCGTCGCCGACCGAAACCCCGGTGACGCCCTCTCCGACCTCGTCCACCACCCCGGAAGCCTCCAGCCCGAGATAGCCGATCCCCTCCAGCGGCTCGCCGCCCGACAGCGCGCCGGCCAGCACCTTGCCGTCGAAGGGGTTGACCCCGGCCGCGTGGACCCGGACCCGCACCTGGCCCGGCCCGGCGTGCGGTTCGGGCGCCTCGCCCCAGGTCAGGACCTCCGGACCGCCGTAGCTGGTGAACTGGAGTGCGTGCATCGTTCCTCCTGGTGACTGCTGCGGAGCTGACGGGGTGCGGACGGCCTCCATGCTGGCACGCTGGGAGACTTCGGGCGCGGCCAGGCTGGTCGTCAGCTCGATCGGATCAGCGCTTGTCGGGCTTGGTCGGCTCGTTCGTGGCCAGGGCAGCGACGAAGGCCTCCTGGGGCACCTCGACCCGGCCCACCATCTTCATCCGCTTCTTGCCCTCCTTCTGCTTCTCCAGCAGCTTGCGCTTGCGGGTGATGTCGCCGCCGTAGCACTTGGCCAGCACGTCCTTGCGGATCGCCCGGATGGTCTCCCGGGCGATCACCCGGGCCCCGATCGCGGCCTGGATCGGCACCTCGAACTGCTGCCGCGGGATGAGCTCCCGCAGCTTCGCGGTCATCCGCACGCCGTAGGCGTACGCGGCGTCCTTGTGCACGATCGCGGAGAAGGCGTCGACCGGCTCGCCCTGGAGCAGGATGTCCACCTTGACCAGCTCCGAGGGCTCCTCCCCGGACGGCTCGTAGTCGAGGCTGGCGTAACCCTTGGTCCGGGACTTGAGGGCGTCGAAGAAGTCGAAGACGATCTCGGCCAGCGGCAGCGTGTAGCGGATCTCCACCCGATCCGCGGAGAGGTAGTCCATCCCCGTCTGGACGCCGCGACGGCTCTGGCACAGCTCGAGGATGGTCCCGATGTACTCGGCCGGGCTGAGGATCGTCGCCCGCACGACCGGCTCGTACACCTCCGCGATCTTGCCGCCGGTGGGATACTCCGACGGGTTGGTCACCGTCAGGCCCTCCCCGTTCTCCAGCACGACGCGGTAGACCACGTTCGGCGCGGTCGAGATGAGGTCGAGGTTGAATTCGCGTTCGAGCCGCTCGCGCACGATCTCCATGTGCAGCAGGCCCAGGAAGCCGATCCGGAACCCGAAACCGAGCGCGCCGGACGTCTCGGGCTCGTACACCAGCGCGGCGTCGTTGAGTTGCAGCTTGTCCAGCGCCTCGCGCAACTCGGGGTAGTCGGCGCCGTCGATCGGGTACAGCCCGGCGAAGACCATCGGGTTGGGGTGCCGGTAGCCGCCGAGGTCGGTGCTCGCCGGCCGGTTGAGCGAGGTCACCGTGTCGCCCACGCGGGACTGGCGCACCTCCTTGACCCCGGTGATCAGGTAGCCCACCTCCCCCACGCCGAGCGAGGCCGCCTTGACCGGCTCGGGGGAGATGACGCCCACCTCGAGCGTCTCGTGCGCGGCCTTGGTGGACATCATCAGGACCCGCTCGCGGTGCGACAGTTCGCCGTCGACCACCCGGACGTAGGTGACCACGCCGCGGTAGGTGTCGTAGACCGAATCGAAGATCAGCGCCCGCGCCGGGGCCTTGGGGTCGCCGACGGGGTGCGGGATCTGGGCCACGATCTCGTTCAGCAGGTGCTCCACCCCCTCACCGGTCTTGGCGGAGACGCGGAGCACGTCGGAGACGTCGCAGCCGATGATGCCGGCGAGCTCGGCCGCGTACTTCTCCGGTTGGGCGCTGGGCAGGTCGATCTTGTTCAGCACCGGTATGACGTGCAGGTCCGCCTCGAGCGCCAGGTAGAGGTTCGCCAGGGTCTGGGCCTCGATCCCCTGGGCCGCGTCGACCAGCAGGACAGCCCCCTCACAGGCGGCCAGGCTGCGCGACACCTCGTAGGTGAAGTCCACGTGGCCGGGGGTGTCGATCATGTTCAGCACGTACGGGCCGGCGGAGGGGTCCCCGCCGACCCGCCGGTGAGCTGCGACGTCACGGTCCACGGCATCCGCACGGCCTGGGACTTGATGGTGATGCCGCGCTCGCGCTCGATGTCCATCCGGTCGAGGTACTGCGCGCGCATCGCCCGGCCGTCGACCACGCCGGTCAACTGCAGCATCCGGTCGGCCAGGGTCGACTTGCCGTGGTCGATGTGGGCGATGATGCAGAAGTTGCGGATCACGGCCGGGTCGGTGCGTCCAACGGTGGGAGCTGGGCTCAACGGACTCTTCCGGTTCGGCGTGCAGGCGGGCGGCTGCCCGGCGGACCATCATGCCACGCCCGGAGATTTCCGGCCCGTACGCGGCGGCTGCTATTGTGAGCGGTCGCGCCGACCGGCCCTTCTGGCGGTGCGGATCGCGGCGCACCACGCACGACTCCAACGGACCACACCAGAGAAGACGACAGAGGCCTGCCCAGTGGCGAACATCAAGTCCCAGATCAAGCGGATCAAGACCAACGAGAAGGCGCGTCAGCGCAACAAGGCGACCAAGTCTGCCCTGCGCACCGCCATCCGCCGCTTCCGCGAGGCCGCTGCGGCCGGGGACTCCGGCAAGGCGACCGAGATGGCCCACGCCGCCACCCGCGCGCTCGACAAGGCCGCGTCCAAGGGCGTCATCCACAAGAACCAGGCCGCCAATCGCAAGTCGGCCATCTCCGCCGAGGCCGCCCGGCTGTCCTGAGCCGGGGCCGCAGCTAGCTCCGTCGGGCGCGGGCTACGGCCAGCACCATCTTCTCCAGCGCGTACGAGGCGTCCTCGGCCGCGCCCTTCACGTCGGCGTCGCCGGCGGCGACCGCCTTGAGCGCGGTGGCCAGCCCGCGCCTGATCCCAGCCGCGGGCCTGGTTGCGCATCGACTTCAGCTTCCACGGCGGCACGCCGACCTCACGCGCGAGATCGGCCTCGCGCAGGCCACCAGCGGCCGTCACCAGCTTCCCCAGTCCCCGCACGCCCGCCGCCATCGCGCTGGTGACCAGCACCGGCGCGACTCCGGTGGCCAGCGCCCAGCGCAGCTGTTCCATCGCGGCCCCGGTCCGGCCGGCCAGCGCCGCGTCGGCCACGGCGAAGCTCGTCACCTCCGCCCGGCCGCCGAAGTACCGGCGGACCTGCTCCACGGTGATCGGTCCTCCGTCGCCGTCGGCGCGGAGCTGGGTCACCGCCGCGGCGAGAGCCCGCAGGTCATGGCCCACCGCTTCGACCAGCGCCTGGGCCGCCCCGGAGTCGATCGACCCCCCGGCGCTTCGGGCCTCCGCCGCCACGAACTGGGGCAGCTCCCAGGCCTTCACCGACGGGCAGTCCACCACCTCGGCCCCGGCCGCCTTGAGCTTGTCCAGCAGGCCCCTGGCCTTCTGACCCCCGGCGTGCACCGCCACCACGGCCAGCTCGGGCAGCCGCTGGCCGGCCAGCTCCACCACGTGCGGGGTACAGCTCGGTCGGCAGACCGGCCAGGTCGCTGAGCAGCGCCGCGCGGTAGTTGGAGAACAGCGAGGCGCCGGTCATCTCGACCAGCTTGGCGGCGTCGAGCTGAGCAGCCTCCACCTCGCTGATCTCCACCTCGGGCTGCTCGGCGATCAGTTGCCGGCGGACCCGCGCGACCGCCCGGTCGGCGAGCAGCGATTCCGGTCCGCTGACCAGAATCATCCGGCCGAACGGTGATCTCGAGGCCACCACGACGGCAAGCATGCCAGCCGCCACCGACAGATTCACGCTGCTGGGGCCGACGGGACGCGGAATCGGAGGCGGCGAGTCCGGCGGCTGAGTTGATATACATGAGCTGACCGCCCCGCTGTACGGGACGTCGACGAGGGGGACCGTTTTCTTGGCCGGAACGTGGTGGGGCTCACTGGTCGGGCGCCTCGCTCCGGGCCGGAACCCACCCGAGGCTGACCCGGGCTCACCGGCCCCGGCGACGCGGCGGCCGGTGGGCGTTCAGCCGGCGGGCGCTCTGGTGGGCGATCACCAGGACCGGTCCGGCCCACCAGCCCGGCCGCAGAGCTCAGCCCTCGGGCTGCGGCTGACCAGCACGCGAGCTGAGGTTGGACCGTCTGGTGGTGGTGGGGCCCGACACCGTTGCGCTGCTCTTCGAGCCGGAACGGCCGCCGCAGCTGCGTCGGCCCGGGGAGCGGCTCACCCCTGGGCTGCTGCCCTCCCTGCGACCGGTCCGGGTGCTCGTGGTGAACACCGCTCCGGTCGCCCTGGACGTGACGATCGACCGGCTGGTCTCGGTGGACCGGCAGGTGATCGAAGGCTGCGTCGTCCGGGTGGTCGTCCAGGTCAGCGACGCCGACCGGCACGCCGCCCTGCTCACCCTGGCCGGGGAGTTCGGCACCGAGTTGGAGGCCTACCTGCTGCAGCGGGTGCAGAACGAGGTCACCGTCGAGGTGCACGCCGCGGTCAAGCTGAACCGGCTCGCCGACCTCCGCCGGCTCACCCTGCAGCAGGTCCTCGCCGACCGCTGGCTGCCCCGCTCGTTCGCCGGTGGGGCGCTCGTCCGGCGCAGCTTCGCGGTGCAGGCCGTCCAGTGGCCGCCCGTCGCAGGAGAGCGCCGCCGGTCCCAGAGCCTGTGCCGGCCGCGTCGCCGGCATCGGGGCGAGCCGCCGCCGAGGACCTGGAGTTGAGCCTGGACGCCCGGCTCCGCCGCCTGTGGCGCCACCACGCGCAGCAGGAACTGCGCGGGATCGCAGCAGCGGTGGTCAACGGCGCCGCCACCGTCATCGCCGTGGTCGAGGAGGAGCCCGGCGCGTACGAGAGCAGCCGGCTGCGGGAGGCGTTCGGCCAGTACCTGGAAGACCGCCGGTTGCACCTGTTGATCGTGGTGGCCGACACCTACGAGGATCTGGTGCGGGCCTGGTTCACGCTGGTCGACGGCGGGCCCGGCCGGATGACCTCGGTGCGCACCGCCGCGCGGGACGCTGTGCTGCAGATCGGTGTGCACGGCTCCTCGAGCTCCCAGCAGGAGCGGGCGGCGGGACCGGTGGTCGGCACTGCGGCAGACCGTGAGGCGCTGCGCCGGCTGGTGCCGCACGAGCAGATCGAATTCGTGGCCGCCGGAACGCCCGGCTGAGCGGGGACCTGGATGAGTCAGATCGCCTACGCCGACCCGGCCGCGCCGCGACCGGGCTTCGGGGTGTCCGCAGCGGGAGAGTCGAGCGACCCGGGGTCGGACCACCGCAAGGCCCGCGCCGCGGCCGCCGTGCCGCTGGCGATGACCGCGGGGGTCCAGGTGATCTTCTTCGTCTCCTACTGGCTGCCCGAGACCTCAGCCGTCCCGGCCCGCGACTGGTGGCTGACCCAGCTCGCCCCCCTGAACTGGCCGCTGCTCACCAGCGCCGGTCGGCCACAGGTGGACGCCCAGCAGGGCCAGTGGGGTCTGCTCGGACTGCTGCTGCTGCTGGCCGGCCTCGCGCTCTACTGGCTGTCCCGCACGCGCCAGTGGTGGGGGCGCACGGCGATGCTGGTTCCCGCCGCGGCGGGCCTGATCATCAGCTTGGGCATCGTCGTCTCGATGGGTCTGCGCGACACCGCGGCCGGGCTCACCGTGCTGTTCCTGATCGGCTGGCTGGTCGCGGCCGGGTACGCCGCTCTTCAGGGGCGGCGTGACCGGCTCGGGCCGGTGCCCGAGAAGGGCCGAAGGGCCGGCGTGCCGATCCTCGCCGCGTACGCGGTGCTCGGCCCGCTTCCCACCGCCGTCGCTCGCAGCCTGTTCGCACCCGAGCTGCGCGACACGGCGGCCAGCTTGGCCGACAACACCGCGGGGATGCGCCTCGCCGCCCTCTGGACTCCCAGCACGGCCCTGCTCTACCTGTGTGGAGTGCTGGTCGGAGTCACCGCACTGGCGGCCTACCACTGGTGGCCGCCACGCCGGGAGATCGCCTTCGCCGGGATGAGCGCGTTGCTGGTGGGCCTGCTGGTCGTCACCGGGATCGTCGGCTGGCCGGTCTCGACCGTGGCCGCGAAGCGCGTCACCGAACTCCGCTACACCAGTCCGGCCGAGAAGCGGCATTTCAGCTGTGGCTCGCGCATCCTCAGTCAAGACGACGTCCCCGGCCCGCTGCAACCTCCCCAGACGCTGGCGGCGACCGGCTTCCGCTGCACCCGGGTGGCGGTGTTTCGCGGCTACGCCCAACGTGGCGCCTGGACCGTGACCGGTTCGGTGTCGCCGCTCTCGGCGCGGACCCCTGAGGACGGCGAGATCGAGGGCAAGCTGGTCGCCGCCCTGTGGGGCGAGGTCCTCGTCGTGGCGAGCACCGACCGGCTCGACAGCCGCGCCAACCGGCTGACCGGCATCCGGCTGGGCGAGGAAGCCCCGCTGTGGGGGTACGGCTGCCCGAAGGCTCGGCCGTTCGGTTTCCGCTTCGCCGCCGTGGAGAGCGGCGACGACCCGGCCGCCGGCTACATCACCCGGGGCGAGGATGTCCCGACCGTGATCACCCGCTGCGGAGACGAGGCGTTGGCCTTCGACCCGGCCACCGGGCCACCCCGCTGACCCAGCGCCGCTGCCCGCCCCGTGGAGGACGTATCGTCGAAACCAGGCACGTTGTCGGAGCCCGTCACGCCGGAAGGGAGCGCGCCATGACCACGCTGGGGCGTTCGGCGGCGGTGACCAAGGCAGTCCGCGCGGCGCGCTTCGTCGGCGGCATCTACGGCCAGCGGGCGATGGCCCTGTACGCCGCCCACGTCCGCGGGGACCTCCTGACCAAGCTGAGCCTGCCCGGCGGGCGCGAGGACGCGTACGAGATCTACGAACGCCTCCGCGCCCGGGGTGAGCTGGTCCCCACGAGGCTGGGCAACTACTCCACCACGAGCTACCGGCTCTGCAAGGAGGTCCTGCGGAGCCGCAGCTTCGGTGTCACCCCACTCGACGGCAGCATCGACGCCGCCCACCAGAACCTGGACCTGTCCCTGCTGACCCTGAACCCGCCCGACCACACCCGCATCCGGCGGCTGGCCGCGCCGGCCTTCACTCCGCGGCGGATGGCGGCCTACGTGCCCCTCGTGGACACCGCGATCCATCGGTTGATGGACGGCGGTCACCGGGAGGGCCCGTTCGACCTGATGACCGACTTCGCCTCCCCGTTGCCGATCGCGGTGATGACCCACCTGCTGGGGCTGCCCGACGAACCGGCACGGTTCCGCCGGCTCGGGTCGACGATCGCCGGGGCGTTGGACGGCATCTGGTCGCTGTCCCAGGCGCGCCGGCTGGCCGGCGCGGACGCAGAACTGCGCGCCACCTTCGACGATCTCCTGCAGCGCCGGCGCACCGATCCGGGCGACGACCTCGTCTCGGCCCTGGTCGCCGCCGAGCAGGAGGAGTCGCTGGACGCGGTCGAGCTCGCCGGTCTGGTGCGCTTGATCCTGCTGGCCGGCTTCGAGACCACGGTGAACGCCATCGGCAACGGTCTTCGCTGGCTGCTGGCCGACCGGACGCAATGGGAGGCCCTGGTGGCCGATCCCTCCCTCGCCCCCCGGGTGGCCGAGGAAGTGCTGCGGTACGACCCACCCGTCCAGCAGACGGCGCGGGTGGCGCAAGCGCCGGTGACACTCGGCGACCGGCAGCTCGCGACCGGTCAGTGGGTGATCACCCTGCTGGCGGCGGCGAACCGCGACCCGCAGGTCTATCCCGATCCCCACCGGTTCGACATCACCCGCGAGCCCGACGCCGAGCATCTCGCCTTCTCCGGCGGCATCCACTACTGCCTCGGCTCGCCCCTGGCGCGGATGGAGTTGGCGCAGGCCTTCAGAGCTCTCGCCGAGCGATGGCCGACGCTGCGGCCGGCGGGTGAGATCACCATGCGGCCGGGCACGACGCTGCGTGGGCCGCTCCGCTTTCCGGTCACCCTCGCCTGACCGCTGGCGGCGGTGCGCGTTCACCTCTGGCTCGCCGCCGCGAGCCTGCCCCGCCGCAGGAGCACCGCGACCGAGCCGCCCTGGTCGGTGCGCAGCAGCGTCATCCCCCGGGACCGGAGGAGGTGTTGCGTACGCGGCGCCGGGTGGCCGTAGTCGTTGTCCTGGCCGGCACTGACGACGGCGATCCTGGCCCCGGTGGCCGCCAGGAAATCAGCCTCCTGGCGCGCCGACCCGTGGTGCGGCACCTTCAGCACCTCGGCCCGCAGGTCCGCACCGCTGGCCAGGATGGCCCGCTGAGCGGGCGGCTCGATGTCCCCGGTGAGCAGCAGTCGGATCCCGTCCAGCTCGGCCAACACGACCAGGCTGTTGTCGTTCGGGGCCGAGGACTCCGCGTCGGGCACTTCGCCTACGCCGCCCGGGGCGCCGAACGGGCCTACCGGCCCGAGCACGCGAAGGTGCACGGCGCCGACGGCAGCGGTGTCCCCGACGCCCGGACTGACCAGGTCAGCGCCCGCTCGGCGCGCCCGGTCGGCCACGGCGACCGCCTCGTACGCGGGGGCGGCCAGCGGGCTGACCCAGATGTGACTGAGCCGCCGGCCCGCGGCGACCCCGTCCAGGCCGTCGACGTGGTCGGCGTGGAAGTGGGTCAGCAACAACAGCGGCACCTGCCGGACGCCGAGTTGGTCCAGGCAGCGCTTCATCGCCGCCGGGTCGGGCCCGGTGTCCACCACGACCGCCGACGCCGGTCCCGCGCGCAGGACCAGCCCGTCCCCCTGTCCCACGTCGCAGGCGACGAAGATCCACCCGCGCGGTGGCCAGCCCGGTTGCACCGGTCCCGCCACCAGGCCGGCGGTCATCACCGCCGCCAGCAGCAGCGCGAGCCCGGGCCGGGCGAGGACGTAGGCGGTGGCCAACCCCGCGAAACAGGAGGCGAGCCCCAACCAGGCCAGGGACCACGGGGTCACCGTCCACCGCCAGGACGCACCGGGCAGCCCGGCGCCGAGGTGGGCCACGGTGATGATCGCCTGGGCGCTCCAGGCGGCGCCGAACCCGAACACCGCCGCCAGTCCCCCGCTGACCAGCGAGGTGCCGGCCGCGGCGAACCCCAGCACGGTCGCCGGACCCACGAACGGACCCGCGAGCGCGTTGGCGGCCAGTCCGGCGACGCTGACCTGACCCGAGATGGCGGCCACGACCGGCAGCGTTGCGAGATGGGCGGCCAGGGGCACCGCGACCGACTCCGCCACGATCCGGGGCAGCCAGCGGCCGAGCAGTCCTGACCACCGCTGCGCCCAGGCGATGATTCCGGCACTGGCGAGCACCGACAGGGCGAAGCCGACCGAACGACTCAGGAACGGATCGAGCAACAGCAGAGCCAGCATCGCCACCGCCAGTTGGCGCAGCCCGGCCCGCCGGCCGCCGGCACCGAGCGCCGCGAGGGCGACCAGTCCCATCGCCGCGGCGCGCAGCACGCTCGGTTCGGTCCGGCAGAGCCCGACGAACGCGGCCACCGCGAGCAGACCGGTCAGCCGCAGCCACCATCCCCGCACGCCCGCCCAGCGGGCGAGGAGCAGCACGAACGCGAGCAGCAACGTCAGGTTCGCCCCGGACACCGCGGTGAGGTGGGACAGACCGGTGGTGCGGAAGTCCTCGGTCAGCTCCGGCGCCATCCGCGAGGTGTCCCCCAGCACGAGAGCAGGCACCAGCGCCCGCGGCTCGGGACCCCGTGCGGCCACCGCACTCCGAAGCCCTGCGCGGACCCGCTCCACCAGGCGCAGCCCGGTGCCCGGCGGGGCCACGACCACGGGCGAGCCGCGCGCCCGGAGCAGGGCGGCCACCTCAGACCCCCGGTCGACCGGCACCAGTCGTCCGTCGACCCGCAGCCGGCTCCCCACCAGCACCTGCGCCCAGGCCTCCGCAGCCGGGCCGCTCGCCACCACGCGGATCGGCGCCCGGACCTGCCACGCGGTGCCCCGTCCGTCCAGGACGCACTGTCTCCGCCGTGAAAGAGGTGTAGGCGGCCGCGAACCCCTTCGCCGGCCGCCGCCGCGGATCCGATCGAACCTCCAGCACAGCCGATGTCGTGGCTTCCTGAGCAGCGAGCTCAGCTACGGGGCTGTCCCGCAGCGCCTGCGCCCGGACCGCGCCCGCAAGGAGGAGGACCGTCGCGGCCAGCGCGGCGGCCAGCAGCCAGCCCGACCGGCGGACCGCCGCCAGAACGACCATGAGCACAATGGCGGCGGCGACGCCGATCCACGCCTGCGGCGTCGACCAGGTGCCCACCCAGGCGGCCGCCCAGCCCGCCACCGCAACCGGAACCAGCCGCAGATCGACGTCGCCGTCGTCCACGCCCGGCGACCCGGTGCGCCCGCTCAGACACGCACGTGGGGGGCGATCCGGGCAAAGGTCTTCGGTCCGATTCCGTCGATCTCCTGCAACTCCTGGACCCGGGTGAACCGGCCGTGCTGCTGCCGCCAGGCCAGGATGGCCACGGCGGTCACCGGCCCCACGCCCGGGAGCCCCTCCAACTGCGCTTGACCGGCCCGGTTGAGGTCGAGCTGAACTCCGCCGCCCGGAGTGGCCCCGCCGCCGGTCCCCCCGTTGACGGTGCCGCCGGCCTGTCCCTGGTCCCGCACCTCGCCCAAGGGAGAGCCCCGTGTCCCGACCACGATCTGCTGGCCGTCCGCCAGCACCTGCGCCAGGTTCAGCTCGCCGGGGTCGGCCGTCCGCCGCAACCCGCCGGCCGCCGCCAGCGCGTCCTGCACGCGCGCGCCCGCCGCCAGCCTGACCAGTCCGGGTCGGCGGACCGCCCCCCACACGTGGACCACCAGCGGCGCCTGGCTCGGGGTCGGCGACGCCGTCACCGCGGGCGAGGCGGGGCTGGCCACCGTCACCTCCACCGGGCTGGCGACCGCGACCGGCCGGGCCCGCAGCAGCGCCCACCCGGTGACCATCAGACCGAGCAGGAGCAGCAGGGCGAGCACGCCGACCTGGCGCGGACCGAAGCGGCGCTGCAGCGCTCGGTCGCGGTCAATGCGGATCGGCGCCGTCGGCTCAGGTGCCCGCCGGTTCAGCCCGCCGGGTCAGGCCCGCCGAGGTCAGGCACGCCGGGGTCAGGCCCGCCGGGTCTGGCCGTCGGGTCGGCCCGTCGAGGTCTGGCCCGTCGAGGTCAGGGGCCGGGGATTGCGCCGCGGCACGTCGTGGTCCGGCAACGGCGAACAGCCCGGTCAACCGGGCTCGCGCCAGCTGCACGGTCTGCTCGTCCAGGACAAGTCGATGCTTCACGCCCGGACCCTAAGGACCCTGACGCTCCACCGTTCGCCCGCCGCCGCCGATTGTGGACGAAGCGTCAAGCAGCATCCCGGTTGTGGACAGACCCGCCCGTTCAGTGCGGTGAGACGACGATCCCCAGGGTCCCCGGACCCACGTGCACGCCCAGCACGGCGCTGACCTCGGCAACGACGATCTCGCTGCACGTCCCCCGCGTCGCCAGCCGCGCCACCAGCCGATCGGCGCCGTCGCGGTTGTCGAGGTGGTGCACCGCAACGTCGACCGGCCGGCCCCGGCCGGAGGCACGCGTCAACGCCGCCAAGCTCAGCTCCTCCAGCCGCAACAGCGCCTTCGACTCGGTCCGGACCCGCTCGTACGCGCGAATCTCGCCGTCCGCGATGGTCAGCAGCGGTTTGACCGCAAGGGCGGATCCGAGCAGGGCCGCCGCGTTGCCGATCCGGCCGCCCCGCCGCAGGTACTCCAGGCTGTCCACGCAGAAGAACGTCGTCGATCCGGCGGACCGGCGGCGTACGATCTCCGCGACCTCCGCGGCCGGCGCGCCCTCGCGCGCAGCCTCGGCGCCGGACAGCGCGGCGAACCCGACCGCCATGGCCAGCGAGCGGCTGTCCACCACGGTCACCGGAAGCGGCGCATCGTCGGCGGCGACCTGCGCGGCGGCGACCGTGCCGGAGATCCGCCCGCTCAGGTGCACCGAGACGGCCGAGTCGAAACCGGCCTCCGCCAGCTGGGCGTAAGCCTGGGCGAGGGCCTGCGAAGACGGACGTGAGGTGCTCACCCGCCGACCCGCCCGGAGCGCGGCCGCCACCTCCGACGCCGGCACCTCCGATTCCGGCCGGCTGTCACCGTCGATGACGACCTGGAGGTCAATGACGGTGATTCCGGCGCGCGCCGCCGCCGCCCGGTCCAGTGACGACGTAGAGTCGGTCACCATCCCCACCCCGGACATGGCCTCAGCGTAGGGCCCGGCCGGGCAGCGGGTGATCAGCGCGGGTCGGGGGCTGGTGGTGTCGGAGGAAGTGGAGACCGATGAGTGAACCGACCCGGCGGGTATGGCGCGCCAGTCCCGCCACCTTGGTCCTGGTCTGGATCTTCGCCCTCGCCGCTGGGCTCGTGATTCCCATCCTGGCCTACCTGGTCTACCGCAACGCCGCCGCGAACTGGATCCCGGTTCTGCTCGGTGGACTGACCCTGCTGGCCCTGGCCTACGTGTGGCGGTTCGGCCTGCACCCGAGGTTGCGGATCACCGATCACACCCTGGAGATCGTCAACCCGTTCCGACGCCACCGCTTCGCGTGGGACGACATCACCGTGATCGCCCCGGGCGAGAACGGACTGGTGGTCGGCTCCGACGACCAGGTCGCCGAGGCCTGGTGCATCCAGAAGTCCAATTTCGCGGCTCGACGGGGGCACCTGACCCGGGCCGACCGGGTCGCCAACGACCTGCTCGACATCCTGGACCTGCACGACCCGCCGCTGGAGGACGACCTGACAGGCCTGCGCATCCGCCGGGCGCGGCCGCACGAGCCACGGCTGCTGACCCGGCTCGAGCGTGCCGCGAGCGAGGACGCCCTGGCGCACGTCTTCCCCGGCGAGGAGTACCCCTACCCGGTCGCCGAAGTCACCCGGCGCTGGCGCCGCGAACTCCGCGACCCCGCGGTGCGCATCTACCTGCTCGAACTGCACGACGCACCGCTCGGCTACGTCGCGTTCGACCAGACCACGATCCTGCACCTCGGGGTCGCGGAGCAGCACGTACGGCGGGGGTACGGGTCGGCACTGCTGGAGTTCGCCAGCCTGGAGATCTACGCCAACGGCACCGACGAGGCCGAGCTCTGGGTGTTGCTGGAGAACCGTGCCGCCCGCGACTTCTACGCCGCAGCCGGCTGGACCGAGCGGACCGAGCGTCGGAGATCGGAGTTTCCGCCGCATCCGGAGGCACTGCGGATGACCCGCCGCAACCGTGCCGCCCCGCGGCGCAGTCGCTGAGCCCTGAGTGCCGAAGATCCGGTCGCAGGTCCTCGATCTTCCGACCGCGAGTTCGCCCGATCGCCTGCGCCGCTTGGGCTGAGCGGGCACCCTGGTGCGGTGACCGGGGACAGCGTGTGGTGACGACGGGAACCGCCTCGCTGCCGCCGGGCGCGCCCAGCTGGGACGGGCAACGCCCGGGCCGGCCCTTCCAGTTGCTGCTGGTGGCGGTGGCGGTGCTCGCCCTCGTCCCTGCGGTGCTGGCGACGGTACTGCGGCTCGTCCCGCCGGCCGACGACGCGACGGCCCTGATCGCTGCATTCATCCCCTACGGCCTCCTCGGCTACCTCATCGCGCTGGTCTGCCTGGTCCTGGCCCTCGTCCGGGCCCGACGGCGGGCCGGTCTGGCGGCTCTCACCAGTGCGGTGGCCCTCGCCGTCAGCCTGCAACTGAGCTGGCTGGTGCCGTTCTTCGTGGCTGACGATCGTCCGGCGACGACCCCAGGTTTCCGGCTGATGAGCCTGAACATGTACAAGGGGCTGGCCGACCCCGCCACGGTCGCCCGCCAGGCCGAGCAGGCGGACGTGGTCATCCTGATCGAAGCCACCCCGTTCGTGCTCAAGGACCTCGAGTCAGACGGCTGGCGGCAACGCTTCCCCTACGCCGTGGGTGACCTGCGCACCGACATCAGTGACACCGCGGTGTACTCGCGGTACCCGTTGAGCAACGGCCGTCTCCTGGGGGGGACCTCGTTCCAGCAGTGGCAGGTCCAGATCGACGTGCCGGACCTCGGACCGGTGCAGTTGATCGCCGCCCACCCGTGCAACCCCTTCTGCCGCGGCGGGCGCTGGAGTAGCGAGCACGCGCTGCTGAACCGGGCCGCGGCGGCCGCCATCGATCGACCTCTGGTGGTGGCCGGCGACCTCAACGCGGTCGACGACCACGGGCCGATGCAGGCGCTCCACCGTCTGGGCCTGACGAGTGTCACCGACCTCACCGGTGCCGGATGGCTGCCGACCTGGCCGGCGAATCGCCGGTTCCCACCGCTGCTGCCGATCGACCACATCCTGGTCAGCTCCCGGTTGACGGCAACCTCGGTGGACACCTTCGCCGTCCCGGGCACCGACCATCTCGGGCTGGTGACCACCATCGCGGGCGCCTGAGCGATCCGGCGCCCGCTCGCCGGACAGCGGGCTCGGCGGCAGGGCAGGGCTCAGCCGGGAACGATGCTGACCAGGTTCGGCGCCCGGACGATGACCTTGGCGATCGGCCGACCGGCCAGTGCGCGTACCACGCCGTCCTCGGAGCGGGCCCGCTCCTCCAACTCGGCGGGACTGATCGTGGGCGCCACCTGCAGACGAGCTCGCACCTTGCCCTGCACCTGCACCACGCAGGTGACCGCCTCGGTGATCAGCAGGCGGGGATCGACCGTCGGCCAGTGCGCGTTGGCGACCGACGGCGGGTGCCCCAGTTCCTCCCACATCTCCTCGGCGACGTACGGGGCGATCAGGCTCAACGCCACGGTGACCACCTCGGCGGCCTCGCGAACGGCCGGATCGGCGCCGCCGACTCCTGCGTCGACGGCCCTGCGGGCCGCGTTGACCAGCTCCATCACCCGGGCCACGGCCACGTTGAACCGCTGCCCGTCCAGGGTCTGCTCGATGTCGGCCAGCAGCCGGTGGGTCTCCCGGCGCAGCGCGACGTCGCCGGTCGCCGGGTCCGCGCCCGGGGCGCTGGTCACGTCGCCGGCCAGCCGGTAGGCCCGCTGCAGGAACTTCAGCGATCCGGCCGGCGACATGTCCGCCCAGTCGATGTCCTCCTCGGGCGGCCCCGCGAACACCACCGTCAACCGGATGGCGTCCACCCCGAACTGGTCGATCTGCGCGCCCAGATCCACCCCGTTGCCCAGCGACTTGCTCATCGCCTTGCCCTGGTTGATCACCTGGCCCTGGTTCAACAGCTTGCGCATCGGCTCGGTGAAGTCGATCATCCCGGTGTCGTACAGCACCTTGGTGAAGAAGCGCATGTACAGCAGGTGCAGGATGGCGTGCTCCACCCCGCCGACGTAGTTCGCCACCGGCATCCAACGGCGCACATCGGCAGGGTCGAACGGCGCGGTCGCCAGGCCCGGCGAGCAGTAGCGGAAGAAGTACCAGGACGAGTCGACGAAGGTGTCCATGGTGTCGGTGTCCCGGCTGGCGGGGCCGCCGCAGGTCGGGCAGTCCACGCTGACCCAGTCGGTGGCCGCGGCCAGCGGCGAGGTTCCCTTGGGGGCGAGATCGGTGCCCGTCAGGTAGGGCAGCTCCACGGGCAGCTCATTCTCGGGCACCGGCACCTCCCCGCAGCGGTCGCAGTGGATGATCGGGATCGGGGCGCCCCAGTAGCGCTGGCGGCTCAGCAGCCAGTCCCTCAGCCGGAACGTCACCGCGCCCCGGCCGACGCCGTCGGCCTCCAGCCGCGCGATGGTCCTGGCCACCCCGGCGGTCTTGTCGGGCAGTCCGTCCAGCTCCCCGGAGTTGACGTAGGTGCCGTCACCGGGCGTCGCGATGCCGGACTCCGCAGGGTCCGGGGCACCCGTGTCGACCACGACGCGTACCTCCAACCCGTGGGCGCGGGCGAAGTCCAGGTCGCGCTGGTCGTGCGCGGGCACAGCCATGACCGCGCCGGTACCGTACTCGGCCAGCACGTAGTCGGCCGCGTAGACCGGGATCCGCTCGCCGTTGACCGGGTTGACCGCATGCACGCCCAGGAACACGCCGGTCTTCGGGCGGTCGGTGGCCTGCCGCTCGATCTCGGTGGCCTGCCTGGTCTTCTCCAGGTAGGCCTCGAAGGCCTCCCGGTGCTCGGCGGTGACGATCTCGCTCGGCCAGCGGCGCGTCAGGCGCCACGACGAAGAACGTCGCCCCGTACAGCGTGTCCGGCCGGGTGGTGAACACCGGGACGGGCGCCTCGCGGCCTTCGATGGCGAAGTCGACGTAGGCACCGACGGATCGGCCGATCCAGTTGCGCTGCATGGCCAGCACCCGGTCGGGCCAGTGGCCCTCCAGCTCGGCCATGTCGTCCAGCAGCCGCTGCGCGTAGTCGGTGATCTTGAAGTACCACTGGGTCAGTTGACGCTTGGTGACCACCGCGCCGCACCGCTCGCAGGCGCCGGCGACGACCTGCTCGTTGGCCAGCACGGTCTGGTCCTGCGGGCACCAGTTCACGTAGCTGCCCTTGCGGTAGGCCAGGCCGCGCTCGCGGAAGCGCAGGAACAGCCACTGGGTCCAGCGGTAGTAGTCCGGATCGGAGGTGTGCAGCCGCCGCGACCAGTCGAAGCTCAGGCCGTAGCGGCGGAACGAGTTCGCCTGGGTGTCGATGTTCGCGTACGTCCACTCGGCCGGGTGCGCGTTGCGCTGGATCGCGGCGTTCTCCGCGGGCAACCCGAAGGAGTCCCAGCCGATGGGGTGCAGGACGTCGTAGCCCTTCAGCCGCAGGTAGCGGGCGATGACGTCACCCATCACGAACGCCTCGGCGTGGCCCATGTGCAGGTCGCCGGAGGGGTAGGGAAACATGTCCAGGACGTAGCGGCGCTCCCGGCTACCGTCGTCGAGCGGGTCGAACGTGCCGTCGGCCTCCCAGAAGGCCTGCCAGCGGTCCTGGGCGGCCCGGGCGTCGTAGCCGGTCCGCTCGGCCTGGTCGATCTGCTCGGTCATGAAACTCTCCTTCGGTCCGGCCGCTCACCGGCGGCCCCTGCTCCTCAACCCACCCGTCGCCGGGCATGAAAAAACCCCTCCGCCGCCGGGGCACGAGGGGTTGCCGCGCAGGGTGTCCTGCGCGGCTAGACAAGAAGCGCGAAGCGATGCATGGCGCTCACTGTAGCGCAGCGCATCCCCTGGCGCCGAGGTGATTTCCTCAGGCGCTCAGCCGTCCGGAGACCAGGACCGCCCGGTCGGCCGCCTCGCGGCCCGCCTTCCAGCCCCGCCCGTCCAGGTACCCGCCGCTCAGCTGCACCGTATGCGGGAACATCCGGTCGAACGTCGCGTCCACCGCGGCGGTCTGCCGCGCCAGAACGGGCACCAGGTCCGTGCCGTAGGACTGCGCGGTCTCCCGGTCGGCCTCGGCCAGGCGCTCGCCGATCCGATGCGCGTACGCCGCGAGGAACGAGCGACGGAAGGTGACCGAGCGGTCGAACGAGCCCGGTCGGGCGGCACCGGCTTCGGCCATGGCTCGGGTCGCCTGGATCAGCAGCGAGGTGAACAGCATCTCGACGTGGGTGACGTCGGTGGGGGTGGCCACCACGGTGGCGATCGCGTAGGAGTCCAGGTAGATCACCTTGCTCCGGTTCGCGCGCGCGACCGAGTCCAGCAGGCGCACCTTCATCACCGCGTACGGGTTGGCCAGGTGCACCCGTCGCGCCACCACGTGCACCTGCGGCTCGGCGGCGTGCAGCAGTGCCTCGTCGATGGCGTGCCGGCTGATCAGCTCCTGGGCCTTCGCGGTGAACGCCTCGGCCTCCGCCGCATACTCGGTGCCCTCCGCCTTGGCCAGCAGGGCGCGAATCCGGTTCAGCACCCGGTCGCGCTCGCCGCTCCCGGTCGTCGCCGCCGGGGTCGCCCTGCGGGGCCGAAGTCCCCAGGCCGACGGCACGGGGTGGATGGGGTTCAGGTCCGGCAGCGGGATGAGCAGAGCGGCCAGAGCGGCGAGATCGGCCCAGGCGTCGACCAGAAGCACGCCCAGGCGCATCAGCCGGTCGACGAGCGTGCCCGCGAGCGCCTCCGCGCCCAGGCCCGCCGCCTCGTCGGCGATCACCTCCAGCTGCTCGCGCCACTCCGCCGGCGCCCGCTCGTCGGCCTGCCGCGCTGCCGCCTCCCGGGTCATCACCGTGGCCGCCAGCGGAACCAGCCGCTGGTTGCCGCGGCGGGCGACGTGCAGCAGGTCGAGCGGCAGCCAACCGCGCTCCCACGCCGACCCCACCAACTGCCCCAGCCAGCTGGTGATGAGCTCGGTCCATGACCCGGCGGGTGGCGTCGTCCTGCCCGACCAGCTCGCGCTCGAGGGCATGGGTGAACGACGTCCCCGACAGCGCCGCGGCCAGCTGGACCGCACGGTCGACGGCCGCCCCGGCCCGTTCCTCGCGGTCCGCTCGGCCTGTTCCTCGTGGTCCCTCCGGCCCAGGGAGCCTGACCGAAATCCGGTATGCGCGGATCCTGCGCGGACGCAGCGCTGCTGCGCGAGGTGGGCCCTCGCCGTGCTCGGTCCTTGCGCTTGGCCGCCCGACGCTGCTGGTTGTTCCTGCCCATGCCCGCAATCCTGGCAGGGAGCGCTGACAGCCGTCGCCAAGCCGCCGTCCGTGTCGCCGCCGTCCGGCGTGTCGGCCGTGTCGACCGGAGTGGCGGCCGGGCGTGTCGGCGGAGAGAGTGTCACGGTGTGTCGCTGCCGATCTAGGGTGACCGCCATGGCGTCGATCAGTGCGGAGGACCTGCGCGCGTCCACCCTGCGCCGCCAGTTCCCCGACCTCGCCGGGCGCGGTTCCCCGGACGTGGTCCAGCTCTTCACCCGGCTCGGGCCGATCCAGTCCCAGGTGCCGCGGGCGCCTTTCCTGGCCGCATCGTCGCGCCTGCCCGGGGTGCCGTACGCGACCGTGGTCGACCTGTTCGATGCCCACCGGCTGGTCAAGGCGAGCACGCTGCGCGGAACCGTTCACACCGCCGTCCCGGACCAGTTCGGCTGGACCGACACGGTCGCGCGGAGCGCTCGATCGCCGCAGATCACGCGCTCCCTGAAACTCACCGGCACGACCGCTGACCAGCTGACGAGCGAGATCGAGGCGTACGCCGGGTACGGCTGGACGCCCCGATCCGAGATCGTCGCCCATGTCCGCGGATGGCTGGCCGGCCGGGAGCCGTCGCCGCTCGCCGGCGCGGACCCCGCTACCGACGCGCTCATCTGGGGTCACAGCGGCCTGCTGCGGCGACCGAAGGACACCCGCTGGGAAACCAGGACCGACACCCTGCACCGGACCGCCCGAGCCGTGCTGCCGCAGCTGGCCCCCACCCCGTTCCCGCACGCATTGGCCGCCCTGGTCCGGGTGCATTTGGGCGCGTACGGGCCGGCGACCCGCGACGACCTGGCTTTCTTCTGTGGTGTCCGGCTGCGTGAGGTGGACGCGGCGGTCGTGGGCCTGGGCGAGGAGATCGTGCGGCTGCGCGGGCCGGACGGGACGAGCTTGATGGACCTGGCGGAGCCGCCGACCGGCGGCCGCGACGATCCCGGGGTCCGGCTGTTGGGCGAGTTCGACGGGCTGCTGCTCGGCTACCAGGCCCGAGGTCGAACCCGCTTCCTCGACGCCGACCAGTTGGCGGGGGTCTGGGCCAAGGCCAATGGCCTGTTCTCCCCGGTGGTGCTCGCCGGAGGCCGGATCGTGGCGACCTGGAGGACGATCACCCGAGGCCAGCGGGCCGATCTGGAGGTTGTGATGCTCCCCGGGTGCCCGGCGCTGGAGGCTGGGGTGTTCGACGAGGCGGCGGCCGCGACCGCCCAGGCGCTGGGCCGACCCCTCACCGACGTGCGCGTACTAGGGTGAGCAACCGGTCCGGGCGAGAGCGCTCGGGAGACGGGAGCACGGAGCGATGACCTGGTTGGTGACCGGCGGGGCCGGCTACATCGGCTCGCACGTGGTGCGGGCCTTCGCCGCCGAGGGCATCGAGCCGGTCGTGCTGGACGACCTGTCCAGCGGCCACCGCGAGTTCGTCGACGGCGGAGTCGCCTTCTACGAGGGCAGCATTCTCGACCGGGCCGTGCTGGACCGCATCTTCGCCGAGCAGGACGTGCAGGGCGTGGTCCACCTGGCCGGCTTCAAGTACGCCGGGGTGTCGGTGAGCCGCCCGCTGCACACCTACACCCAGAACGTCACCGGCATGGTCACCCTGCTCGAGGCGATGGCCGCCGCCCAGGTGCCGCTGTTCGTCTTCTCCTCCAGCGCCGCCGTGTTCGGCACGCCGACCACGGATCTGGTCGACGAGCAGAGCCCCACCCAGCCCGAGTCCCCGTACGGGGAGTCCAAGCTGATCGGCGAGTGGCTGCTCCGGGACCAGGGTCGGGCCGGCGGCGGAAGCCATCCGGAGTTGCGGCACACCTCGCTGCGGTACTTCAACGTGGTCGGCTCCGGCTACGACGACCTCCGCGACACCAGCCCGCACAACCTCTTCCCGCTGATGTTCGAACAGCTGGTCGCGGGCAAGGTGCCCTACATCAACGGCGACGACTACCCCACCCCGGACGGCACCTGCGTACGCGACTACGTGCACGTCGCCGACCTGGCCCGCTCGCACGTGGCCGCCGCAAAAGCGCTCCAGGCGGGAACCGCCGTCGAACGCGTGTACAACCTGGGCAGCGGCGCAGGCCTGTCGGTGCGACAGATCATGGACGCCGTGGCCCGGGTGACGGGCATCGACTTCACTCCGGAGATCCGTGCCCGGCGACCTGGCGATCCTGCCCAGATCGTCGCCACCGGCGAGCTCGCCGCACGCGACCTCGACTGGAGGATGCGGCACGACGTCGACCAGATGGTCGCCTCGGCGTGGTCGGCACGCCAGGCCGCCCAGAGCTGAGCGCGCGCCAGGCCTTGCCGAGGTTCGGCGGGCAGCGATCACATGCTCGGCCGTGATGACCAGGACGGGGGCGCAAGGTCCTCGGCGTGGTTCGAGCCGCGAGGCGATGACCTCTGTCTTGTCGATCGTCCTCTGCCTTGTCGATCGTCCTCTGTCTTGTCGATCGTCCTCTGTCTTGTCGATCGTCCTCTGTCTTGTCGATCGTCCTCTGTCTTGTCGATCGCTCCTCGCCTCGTCATCGTCATGAGCCTCGTCGATGGTCCCCCTCAGCCTCATCGCCATCCTCAACCAACCGAGACCTTGGTCGTCGTCGGTCGCCGCGCGAGCGGCAGGGCCCACCGCGACGGTCCTCGACCGGAGCAGTTCCTGCAGCTGCGAGACCCAAGCTCATCAGCGAACGAGGCCGTGGGCTGGTAGCCCACGTGCGACAACGTGCGACTATCGCGGCAGTGCCAGGTAGACACATCGACACTTCATGGGTCGTACGACCAGGCAGTAGCCGTCGATGTCTCCGGGGCCGGATCGGGCCGCACAGACGCTCTCACTCAGCGGCGGAGCGGGCCAGTGGTCCAGGCGGTGATCCGGGTGTTGATCAGGGGCTTCTGGTGCGGGTCGATCCAGCGGGGCGGTTTCCATTCGGGTAGCCGGTCGGGGTTCAGGGTGCAGGTCCACCCCCGGGCGGCGAAATGGTGATGGTGGTAGGGGCAGAGCAGGGTGAGGTTGTCCAGATCGGTGGGTCCGCCGTCGGCCCAGTCGATGATGTGGTGGCGTTGACAGTGTTCAGGGGCCCGATCACACCCGGGGAAGCTGCAGCCGCCGTCCCGGGCGTACAGGGCCAGGGTCTGACCGCGGCTGGCCAGCCGGCGGGTCCGGTGCAGGTCCAACACCACCCCGTGGCCGTTCTGGCGGGCCTGGTACACCTCGGCCTGGTCGGCGAGCCAGCGGATCGTAGCCGTGCTGAGCGGGGTGCCGTCGGAGGTGACCCCGTGGCCGCGGCCGGCCGGGTCGGCCAGGTCGTCGGCGTCGACCCGGATGATCACCGTGGCCGGCACCCCACCCGTGCCCATCACCTGCCCCCCGGCGAGGAGCCGGTCGCACACCTCCTCCACCGCGTCGTGCAGGCGTTGACCCCGGCTGCGCGGATCAACCGCCCAACCCGGCCGCCGCCCACCCCCACCCAGCCCAGCCCGAGGCCCACCCCCCCGTCCCGCCCGCACCCGGGTCAGCGGTGGCGCGGTCGGAAGGGCCGCCGGTATCGATACGCGGCCGGGCCAACGGTTCCAACAACGCCGACAGTTTCGCCCCCGCCGGGCCGGTCAACCGGAACTCCCCACACCACGCCCCGTCCCGGGTCTGCCGCAGATGGAAATGGCGCCGGTCGGCGTTCACCTGCTCATCCGGCACCGTGCCGTCAGGGTCGATGTGGTCCACCACCCGCCCGGCCAACACCCGCAGGTCTTTCGGCCCGAACACCGCGGCATGGTCGACCAGAATCTGTTCACCCCGAGCCAGATCGGCCGGGTCGAACCCGCGATGATCCACCCCCGCCAACGCCCGCTCGATGATCGCCACCTGCTCCGGGCTAACCCGCCCCACCCGCTGCGCCCCGGCCAGCACCGGCCGCGCCGGCGCCAACACCTCCCCGGTGACCGAGGCCCGCTCACCGCACGCCTCCGCCGCCCGAACCCGCCGGACCGCCTCCCCCGGCGACAACCGCAACGTCGCGACCAGCATCCGGGTCAGGCTGCCCTGACACAACGACTCCGCCAGCCCCCGCGCCTGCGCCGCCGCGAGCATCCGGTGATCGACCAACGGCAACCGGTTCCGCCACCCCTCGAACTGCTGCATCACCTCGACCAGCCGCGGATCCTCCACCGCGTCCAAGGCCCCGTCCTCGACCAGCTTCACCAGGTGATCCAACGCCACCACACACTCGTCCAGGGCATGATCCAGCGGGGTCGACGCCTCACCCCCGGACAGCTCCATACACCTATCATATTAGAACAGAGATTCGAAATCAATCGAGCGGTGGCCCTCGTTCGCTGACGGCTGAATCGGACATCGCGGTGAACCAAAGACGGCGGAAGCCAGTGACCACCACGGAAGCCAGTGAGCACGGCGGAAGGTTCGCGCGCGGGCGCCACCAGTACCGGGGGCCAGTGCGCACGCCGCCGCCCAGTGGGCAGCCCGGGACAAGAGCGGGTTGAGGTCCCAGCAGGACCGGTGGTTCAGGGAGGCACGGCGGCTGCGTGTGCGCACGACCAGTTCGATCAGGAACAGCGGACACGGCAGACACCGCCGATCCATCGAGCAATGCCGGTGCCGAAGCACCCCGGCCCGGAGCGACGCGAGCAAGAGCAAGAAGAGCAGCGTGCCGATCGCTGACAGTCGGTGGGCTTTGTCCCGATCTTCGCAGGCCGGAGCCCAGGACCCCGGACGAGAGTGGTGCAGGGATGTGACAGCGTCGCACGGGTCGTTGCGCCGACGTGTCGACGAGGGCGCGCTTCCGGAGGTGTCCCGGCCCGCACCGTCGCGGGGCACTGGTCAGCTCCCTGCGCGCTCAATCGGCTTCGAGCTCAGCACCGGGCGGCCACCCCGCGAAAGTCGATCAGCACCAAAGATCACCTACCCCCCGCAAAATCGACATCACCATCAGTCCGCACCATGGGTCCATCACCGTCCGGTCCATCACCATCCGGTCCATCACCATCAAGAAAAGCCCAGCTCGAGTGACATCCGGCCGAGCGAGCACCCGCACCGCCGAAGAGTTCAGCCGGCACGGTGGTTCCGGCGATATCGGCTGGGAGTGATGTTGTACTCCCGAAGGAACTGCCGGTTGAAGTTCGAGAGATTCTGATAGCCGACGCGGTGATGGATGGTCGCAACCGGCAGGTCAGTCTGCTCCAGGCAGTTGGCACGCCTGAGCGAGTCGCAGTCTGCGAACGGTGTCGCTGAAACTCTGCCCCACGGCCCGGGCGAAGTAGCGTGAGAAGGCCGAGGGGACATGGCGACGTTGGCGGCCGCCTGCTCAAGTGAGCTGTCGCTGGTTCGATCGAGGACGTAGCGCAGGACCTCGTCGATGACGTCGGCCGTCCGATTGTCCAGCGGCCGGGTGAGCCAGGGATTCGCAATCAGGCGCCATTCGTCGGCCGGCGGGTCCGCCATCAGATCCAGCATCGCCAGGATGTGGCGGAGCCGTTTGAGGCCGGCGCTGGCGCCGATCTCCACGAGCTCTCCCGCGGCGGCAACGGCCGTGTCACCGCTGAACACGATGCCCCGACTCGACCGTCGCAGCAGCGGTCCGATCGTGGCCAGCTCGGGAAGGAGCTCACGGCAGGAGCTCACCCAGTCCGGGTGGAACTGGAACACCACATCCCGCTCGGCGATGTGCTCACCGGGAGCGAGGTCGCTGATCCAGTGGTGGGGCAGGTTGGACCCGACGAGAACGAGCTGGCCGGGACCGAACCGGCCGATGTGGTCCCCGACGATGAACCGCCCGGTGCCGTGCTGGATCAGGTGGACCTCGTACTCCGGGTGGTAGTTCCACCGGCAGAACGGCCCGGGATAGTCGTGCGTGTGCCAGCGGGCGGACGCGCCGGGCGTGCTCGGCACCAGCTCTCGTACGGGGGTTCGGCCAAGCAGTCGCTGAGCCAGGACCCCGGCCGTGGCCGCTAGGTACACGATCTGTCCCGCATCGTTCGCTCTAGATTTTCCGGCAAGACGTTCCGCTCCGGCCGCCCGGCGCGCAGATCATCGCCGCAACTCCAGAGTCGAAGGAGACCCGCATGACCAACCCCACCGCCGTCCTGTACGGCCCGCACGACGTCCGCATCGAAGATCGTCCGGTGCCGCGACCAGGCCCCGGCCAGTTGCTCGTGGAGATAGGCGCTACCGGCATCTGCGGCTTCGACGTGCACTGCTACGAGCACGGCCGCATCGGGGACTTCGTGGTCCGCGAGCCCATGGTCATCGGGCATGAATCGGCCGGGACGGTGGTCGATGCGGGCGACGACGCGGGCCAGGCCAGGATCGGCGAGCTGGTCGCCCTCGAGCCCGGCCTGCCCTGCCGTCGGTGCGAGCAGTGCCTGCGCGGGCGCTACAACCTCTGCCCGCAGGTGCGCTTCTTCGCCACCCCCCCGATCGACGGCTCGATCAGCCGCTTCGTCGCGGTCGATGCGGCCTTCGCCCATGCCGCCCCCGCCGGCCTTTCGGCGGAGCACGCGGCTCGCGGCCCAGGTCGCCCGCGCGTTCGGTGCCGCTACCCCCACAGTCACCGACGTCAGCGAGTTCCGGCTCGGCCGCGCGCGTGCCCTGGGACTGTCCACGGCACCCGCCGGCGCCGACCTCGATCAGGAGTTCGACGTCCTCCTCGAATGCTCCGGGGCGGCGGCGGCGCTCGCCGGTGGCCTGCGCGCCCTGGCCCCGGCCGGCCGTCGTCACCGCGAATCCGACCCCGTGAATCGGCGGCCGCCACCCCGGGAGAGTCTGGCCGGGAGTACGTCATCCTGGCCGAGTACGGCGACGGCGTCACCCGGGATGAGCTCGTCAGGGAGCTGGACGACTGGGGCAGCGAGTTCGACTCGTATCGCCCGGTCATCCTGACCAGGCCCACCGGCGGATCCGAGATCCAGCTCACCGTGTTCGGGGCCGATGTCTGGATGTCCATCCTTGCCGCGATGGCGGTCATCACCCGCACCTGGCACGAGCCCAGCGCGGTGCACGTGATGACCAGTGGCGAGTTCGGCGACCGAGACGCAGCCTGAGTCACCCTGCGTCCCCAGCGGCCGCAGCTGCCCGGAACCGGCCCGTTGACCGGCGGCTCAGCCGAGCCCTAGATTGCGACAGGGGGCGGCAAAGGGGGCTGGATGAGTCTGGGCCAGGAGCTGTTGTCCGCTGCCCTCGGCTACGCGCGCAACCGGCTCGGGGAACTCCGCGCCGCCGCGCTGGCCGACGCCCAGTCCTTCGCCGACGCCCTCGGCGTCGCGGGGCCGGTGGACGCGGTCGCCGTGGGCGCCCAGCTGAGCGCAGCCAGGACCGCGCTCGACGCCGCCGGCACCGCGCTGGACGATCGGGACTTCCCGGGCTCGGCCGGCCACTTCGGCCGAGCGCTGAGTCATCTCGACCAGGCTGCCACCCTGCTCGGCCGACCCCTCCAGCCGCTGCTGGAAACCGCCATCGCCTGGGCCGCCGCGCAGCCGGCCGGCCTGGCCGGACAACTCGGCCTGCCGTCCACGCCACCCGGGCTGGCGCTCGTCGGCGGCGCTGCTGGAATACACCCTCAAGGCGCCTGGGCGGCAACTGGTCCCGCCCCCGCTCACCCTCGGCTACGCCGGGGTCGTCGTCACCGCCAAGCTCCGCCTGGACGCAGGCCTGCCGGCCCTCTCCCTGTCGGTGACCCTGGACGACCTCGAGACCGGCATCGGCGCGGGCGAGATCGGCGCCCTGCTGGGCGACGCCCGCGGGTCGGCGACCTCCGACGTGGTCGTCGGGGTCGACACCGTCCGCGGACTCACCCTGTCGGGAAGCGCGTCCCCGCGGATCGTGCTGCCGGCCCGAACCAAGGTCGGGCCGATCGACCTGCGCGAGATCGCCGTCGAGCTGCCCGGCGGCCGCCCCGACGACATCGACCTCGGCACCACGCTGACCGCCGACCTCGGTGGCGTCATCAAGGCCACGGTGGACGGCGCCGGCCTGAGCCTGCACGTGGACCCGGCCGGCGCCGGGTCCGGTGCGAACCCGCTGAGCGTCGCGGTCAAGGCTCCCACCGGGATCGGGCTGTCCCTCGACGCCGGGATCATCCGGGGCGGCGGCTTCCTCGGCCTCCGGCCCGGCGGCTACGGCGGAGCACTGCAGCTCAAACTCGGCCCGGTCGACGTCAAAGCCGTCGGGTTGCTCACCCTGAAGCCTGACTTCGCCCTGGTCGTGGTGCTGTCGATCCGGTTCACCCCCGCCATCGACCTCAGCTTCGGCTTCACGCTCAACGCCGTCGGCGGGGTGATCGGGATCGAGCACCGGCTGGACACCGACGCGCTCCGTGCCCGGCTCGCCGACGGGGCGCTGGACCACATCATGTTCCCCGACGACCCCGTCGCTGCCGCACCGGCCATTCTCGACACGCTCACCGCGGTCTTCCCCGTGGACCCGGGATCGGTGGTCATCGGTCCCATGGTCGAGATCGGCTGGGGTCGGCCGATCAGCTTCCTGGTCGCCCAGGTCGGGGTGCTGATCAGCCTGCCCGACCCCAAGATCGTGATCATCGGACGGGTCCGGATCGCGCTTCCGGCGCCCGAGCTGCCGATCATCGACCTGCGGGCCAGCGTGTACGGCGAGATCACCCCCGACTACCTGCTGATCCTGGTCAGCCTGCGCGGCTCGCGGATCGCCGGCTTCACCGTCGGCGGCGACATCGGACTGCTGATCAAGTGGGGCGGCGGAGCCGAGTTCGCGGTCAGCGCCGGTGGGTTCCACCCGCGCTACACCCCGCCCCGCCAGCTCGCCGGGATGCAGCGGCTGCAGCTCGACCTGTCACCCCCCGCCATCCTGGTGCTCCGGGCGCAGGCCTACTTCGCCGTGACCAGCAACAGCGTCCAACTCGGCGCGCGGGTGGAACTCAGCGCGGACCTGTACGTCGCCTCCATCTCGGGCTACTTCGCGTTCGACGCACTGATCGTCTTCGCTCCCAAGTTCTTGTTCATGATCGATCTGGGGATCGGTCTGACCGTACGCGCGCTCGGCGTCACCCTCTGCGGCATCAACATCCAGCTTCACGTCGAGGGCCCGAGCCCCTGGCGGGCCGAGGGCAGCGCCGAGATCGAGATCCTGTTCTGGACCGTGGCCATCGATGTCGGGCCCTTCACCTGGGGCGAGGACGACAACCCGCCGCCCCCGCCGGCCGACCCGCGTCAGCTGGTCTTCGCCGCCCTGCACCGCAACCCCGGTGCCTGGCAGGCGCTGACCCCGCCGAACGCCGACCAGGTGACCACGCTGCTGCCCGCCCCGCCCAGCCAGACCGACGTCACCGTCCATCCGCTCGGCCTGTTCGACGTACGCCAGCATGCCGTCCCGCTGGAGACCGTGGTCGTCCGTGTCGGCCCCAACCCGGTGCCGCCCGACCGGCGCCGGGTCCACCTCGGCGTGCCGCTGGCCAACAACGTCAAGGCGGGCGCGATCAGCGAGGTGCGCGATCAGTTCGCACCGGGCAGCTTCCTCGACCTCACCGACGACCAGCAGTTGTCCCGGCCGGGCTTCGAGGACATGCCGGCCGGCGCGCGGGTCCGCCCACCCGGGGAGCAGGCCGAGCCGGCAGCCGCCCGCGAGGTCGAACTGAGGTACGAGACCTTCGTCTGCGACGACGACAGCCTGTTCCGGGTCCGGCTCCGCGAGGGGATCGACACCTTCGCGGCCTTCTCCGCCGCCGCCACCCTCGGCGCCGGGGCCGCCGCCCGGAGCGAGCTCCGCAGCGCTGCACGCTACGCCACCGAGCCCGACCCCATCGTCCTGGCCGACCCGGGCGAGAGCGTCGTGCGCGTTCGCTCCACCCTCGCCGCGGCCGGCGCCGACGTGCTGGGCTCGACCCACGCGTACGAGCAGGTCGCCGACGAGCGACTCCAGGTGACCCGGCTGGGGGTGGGTTGATGGCCGGCACCTTGCGGGGACTGGCCGCAGACAGCTACTCCGCCCGCGACGTCATCAACCACTTCCACACCCCCATCGCGCCCGAGCAGGCCGTACTCGACCGGTACGTGTTCCTTCCGCACGCGCGCTCGGGCATCGCAGCCGCACTGAACACGCCCTTCAGCTGGGGCATGCCCGCCCGCGCCGCCGTCTCGATGAAGGTCCCGGTGCACGACGACCGGGGCCAACTGGACGCCGAGATGACGGTTCGGGTGTACGGGCCGGGCGACGTGACCGAGGTCGATGCCCGCCAGGTCATCCGCACCTACCCCAAGGCCGACGCGCACAACACCGAGATCGACGATCTGGTCCAGGTCGAGTTCGACCGGCCCGAACTGCCGTGGCTGTTCACCCCCGCCGGGCCCGCCGACGGCCGGCTGGTGCCGTGGCTCACCCTGGTGGTGGCCGAGCGCGGCACCCTGCGCTGGGGTGCGTGGCGGGGCGCCACCCGGGCGGCCCAGATCCGTCGCGACCAGTTGCAGCCGCTGGGTGACGCCTGGGCCTGGGCGCATGCCCAGGTGATGGGGGCCAAGAACGGCGATCCGACCCTGGAGCGCCGCCTCGGCGGCAGCAACGCCCGGTTCAACCTGTCCCGGCTGGTCTGCCCGCGGCGGCTGGCTCCGCACACCGGCTACACCGCCTGCGTGGTGCCGACCTTCCTGCCCGGTGTACGCACCGGACTCGGCCTGTCCGCCTCAGGCACGCTCGACCCGGCCTGGGGCACGGCGCCGGGGTTCACCGACGGTGAGGCCGGCTCGATGGTGGACCTGCCCGTGTACTACTCCTGGGAGTTCGGGACGGGCCAGGAGGGGAACTTCGAGAGCCTGGCCCGCAGACTGAAGCCCGCCGTCGCCCCGCCCGGCGTGGGCCGCCGCCGCGTCGACGCCAGTCGTCCGTGGCCTCCGGTCATGCTCGGACCGGCGGACCCCGGCGCCGAGATCGTCGTCGAAGGACCTGTCGTATCGACCCAGGAGCCGGAGAACTACCCCGAGGAGCTCTGGCCCGACGAGGACGCCCAGCGCTGGGACTCCGACGGTGAGCGCCGCACTCACCGACCGGCTGAACCGACCCGACGCACAGGCCCACCTGCCCGAGCCCGGACCGCCGGTGGTCGGGCCGCCCCTCTACGGCGGCACCTACGCCCGCCAGCCCCGGATCGAGGCCGGAGGGGCCGGAAGCCGCCGCCCAGCCGGAGTGGTTCCGCGAGCTGAACCTGGATCCGCGCAACCGGATCGTCGGCGGCCTGGGCACCCGCGTGGTGCAGGCTGAGCAGGAGCAGCTGATGGTCTCGGCCTGGAACCAGGTGATCGGCGTCGAAGCCGCCAACCGGGCGCTCCGGCTGGCCCAGCTGGCCAAGCACGTCGGCGCCGTGCTGCACCGCCGCCACCTCGCCCGGATGTCCGACGCGGCGGTGGTGTCCAGCACCGAGCGGGTGCACGCCAAGGTGCTCGACGCGCCCGACCGCAGCGTCTGGGCGAGCATCGACGCCAGCAGCCTGCCGCCGGCGGTGACCACCGGGGCGTTCCGGCGGCTGGCGCGGGTCCGCGGTCCGGTCGCCAAGGTCGCCGGCGCCGCCCTCGATCCCGCCGCGGTCGACAGCCTGACCGTCGCCGCCGACCGGCTGACCACCGACTGGGTCCGGGACTACGTGCAGCCGGACGGGGTCGCGGGCCTCGGCGCGTCCGCCAAGGCGCGGGTGGACGCGCAGGTGCTGGCCCGCGTCGTCCGCGGCGATCGCGACGCCATCCTGGCCGGCTGGGACGACGCGCTGGCCGGTCCGGGGCCCGAGGAGCCGCTGGCGCCGGACGCCCTCGACCCGGCCCGGTTCCCCGACGCGCTGGATCTGGGCACCGAACTGCTCGGCTCCCTGATCGACCGGCTGGTGGCCGGCCTGCCGCGGGCCGAGGAGATCGGTGAGGACGAGGACGCCGCTGCGGCGGCCGCGGCGCACGCCGTACCGCTGCGCCGGCTGGTGGCCCTGTCCCGCCAGCTCGGCCAGGACCGGCTCGACGTACCCATCGGCGACGCGGAGCGGCTGGAGCTGCCGGTCGTCGGTCTCACCGAGGACGGGCGCCGGGGCGTCCTGGACCCGGACGCCACCCTGGACTGGATCAACCGGCTGCTGGAGCTGGCGCTGAGCGTGGGTGAGCGGGTCGTCGACCGCGACGAGCTGGAGACCACCGGCGCGCTGCTGGAGGAGCAGGTGATCGGGCACCTGCGGATCGGTCGAGACCGTCTGGTGGAGGGTCTGCGCAGCGTGGCGTCCAAGATCATCTTCGATGACCCGTACGCCGAACCGGATCGGGCGCGGGTGGATGCGCCGGCGCTGGAGCTGGTGCGCAAGCTGGATCCCCGGACCACCATCCCGGCCCGGGTACGCGCGCGCCTCACCCTGGGCAGCGGGCGCCTGCCGAGCTGGCTGCGCCCCGACTGGTTCGACGACCTGCGGATCGAGCCGGTGATGGCCCACCCGCGGTTCGCCCACCCGATGTACGAGCCGCTGGACCGCTACGACCGCGACTGGATGGTGCCCGGCCTGGGACTGATCAAGCGGCCCGACATGACCACCCTGCTCAGAACCAACAGCAGGTTCGTCGAGGCCTACCTCGTCGGGCTGAACCACGAGATGGGCCGCGAACTGCTCTGGCGGGAATACCCGGCGGACCAGCGCGGCACCTACTTCTCCTCCTTCTGGACCGGCGAGACCGAACTGGTGGCGGACCTGCACGAGCTGCCCTGGCGGGCCGGCGCACTGCGCAGCCACGTCAAACCCGAGTTCGACGGCCAGATCGTGCTCCTGGCCCGTGGCGACCTGGTCCGCCGCTACCCCGGCGTCGTCGCCCACGCCGTACGGCAGGCGCAGGACATCGACGGGCCGCTGTTCGTCGACCGCGTGCCCGTCTTCGAGCCGGGCAGCCTCACCTCGCCGCGCAAGACCCTGTTCCACATCCATCTCCCGCCGAACCTCCTCCTGGCCGGGTTCCAGCTGACCGAGGAGGAGATCCGGGCGCCGGGCGCCGTCTGGTGGTTCACGCTTTCGGAGAACCCCAGCGAGCCGCGCTTCGGCCTGGACGAGTCACGGCCGGGCGGCATCGGCCGGAACGACCTGGTCTGGTCGGACTTCGCGGTGGGCTACGGGGAGTTCCTGAACGCGAACACCCCACGGCCGGCGGTGGCCTTCAACGACCACCTCGGCGACCGGCTGACCTGGGGCACGTCGAGCGCGCAGGTCGCGGCGCTGCTCTTCCAGCTGCCTGCCCGCGCGGCCTTCCTCGGCACGAGAATGCTGGACGGGGCACAGCCGTGACCGGGGCCGACCTCTCCGACCTGCGCCGCGCCGTCTCGACCGCCTCCGCCCAGCGCGACGACCTGGCCGCCCAGCGCGCGCAGGCCGGATCGGAGCTGGCCGCCGCCCGCGCGCGAGCGCGACCGGCTGCGCACCCTCGCTGATCCGGGGCTGGCCGAGGCGGAGGCGGCCGTGGCGCAGCTGGCCGGGCGGCGGGCGCAGCTGAGCGGCGAACTGGCTTCGGTGCACGACGGACTGGCCGAGCTGATCGAGCAGGCCCTCGGCGCCGAGGTCGACCTGGAGGGCGACGTCCCACTGGCCCTGCTGCCGGTGCGGATCGAGGTGCGCTCCACCGCGGACCAGTCCGCGCTCCGGGTCCGGGTCTTCCCTGACGCCCTGCACGCCGAGTCGCTGGACGTCGGGCTGAGCGACTCCGAGCGGCAGGCCGGCGTGGACTACTGGACCCGCGTGTGGGCAGACGGTGACCCGGCCGGTCCGTGGCCGGGGCTGCAGAAGGCGGTCGGCACCAGGAGGGCGCCATGGGTGGCCGAGGCCGTGCGCCCCTCGAACCTGGCTGCCCGCCCCGCCGGGAACCCCGCCTTCCCCGAGACGCTGCCCCGCCGGAGCGGACCGAGCGTGGCCCGTACGCTGCCGGACCGGTTCGTCGTGCGGGTCGAGCAGGACGGCGCCGAGGCAGCAGTACGGCGCACCCGCCCGATCCCCGACGAGCTCCCGGTCGGCGTGCCCGAGGTCGACCAGCTGGAGACCTTGGCCGTCGACGAGCACGACCTGCCGCCCATCGACGCGTCGCTGCGTTGGCTGGTGGACTACGACGAGGCCGTACGCCTCGGCATGGCCGTCACCGTCCCGCTCCCCCGTCCCGGCCGGCCCGTGACCCGGGTGGTCGTGTTCGGGGTGCGGGCCGGGCTGGACGCGACCGAGAGCGCGGCCCGGCTCGAAGCGCTGCTGCGCAGCCACCGGTTCACCGGCGGTGCGGAGTTCCTGGCCCAGGGCACCCCGACCAACAACACCGACACCGTGCGGTCGGAGTGGAGCCGGCGTACGCCGCTGGGTCCGCCGAGCCTCACCGGGCCGGACGGACTGGGCGAGCTGAGCAACGGCCGGGTGACCTCGACGGCCCTCGGTGTCGATCCGGCCCTGGTCGCCAGCCTGCACGGCGCGGCGGACGCCGAACAGCTCCGGGCCCGCGCCTTCCACACTGCGCTCTGGACCACCACCTGGGGCGACGCGATCGAGCTGCTCACCCCGGCGGGCCGGGCCAACGGCGACCAGCGGCTGGACACCCCGACCCTGAAGGGCGCTGCGCGATCACTGGGTGGCCCACGTCCGCGGGCGCGGCCCGTTGCCCGCCCTGCGCATCGGCAAGCAGCCGTACGGGGTGCTCCCGATGGTCGTCACCGACCCCAGCTTCCGCCCCCTGAACGACGCGGTGGCCGAGACGCACCTGGTGCCCTTCCTGCGGAGCCAGCGACGGTTCTGGGAGGACGCCGTCGCGGCCGTGCCCACGGTGATGAGCGGGCCGCTGCCCGTGAATCTCCCGAAGATCCTCGGCACCGACGCGGTGTTGCGCGGTCTCCGGGTGCGCACGGCGCTGTCGCCGGAGCCGACCTTCCAGGCCGCATCGGCGTTCGGGTTCGCGGTCGCCTCACGCCAGGCTCAACAGCAGGTCGCCGCCGTGGTCGCGCTGCTCGACGGGGTCGGCCAGGACCAGTTGGAGAACAACCTGCTGACCGGCAAGAAGACGCGCACCCTCGCCCTTCCCCTGGTCGCACGAGTCGGACCCGGCGTTCATCGAGAACCTGCTCCAGCCCACGCCGTCTCCCGCGGCCCACCGCAGCGTGCTGCAGGTTCTGCTGGCCCATGCCGACGCGATCAACCGGCACGACCTGGACCGGTTGGCCTCGCCCGAGGCGCTGGACGGCACGTTGCGGGCGGCCGTGGCCGAGACCCGGACCGACGTGGACCGCGACCTGGTGGCCGAGGGCCTGCGGGCCGTCCAGGCCGGCGCGTACGACGACGGCCTGGTCGTCGAGGCCGCCCGGCACATCGACGAGCGCGTCGGCGTGCTCGACGCCCGGACCCTCGCCGACCGGCACCCGATCGCGGCCCTGGCGCCGCCGACGGCCGTGCAGCAGCTGGCCGGGGTGGACCCGCGCGTCGACCGGCTCACCGGGACGAGCGGGATGAAGGTGGTCGGCGCCATCTTCGGTCAGGCGGCCTGGCGGGCGGCCTTCGCCGAAGCGCTGCGGGTCATCGCCCAGAGCTCGCTCGCCGAGCGGCGGCTGCTCCTCAGCGAAACCCTGGACTGCTGCTCGCACCGGCTCGACGCGTGGCTCACCTCAGCCGCCACCCGCCGGCTGGCCGACCTGAGGGCCCGCACCGGGCGCGGGGTCTTCCTCGGCGCGTACGGGATGATCCAGCAGGTCACGCTGTCCACCCCGACCCCCGAACCCGAGGTCGACGGCCGCGCCGTGGTGCACGACCCGCGCGACGGCGGCTTCGTGCACGCCCCCGGCCTCAACCACGCCGCCACCGCCGGGGTGCTGCGCAGCGGGCGGCTCGCCCAGCGGCGGGGCGCTGGAGATCCGGGCGACGAGCCGCTCGACCTCGACCTGTCCAGCACCCGGATGCGCGACGCGCTGTCGTTGCTGGAGGGGATGCGGCGCGGCCAGTCCCTCGGCGCGCTGCTGGGCTACCGCCTCGAACGCCGGCTGCACGAGCGTTCGGGCGGCGGACTGGAACTGGACCGGTTCATCTACGTCCTGCGCACCCTGGCGCCCCTGCGGCCCGGCAAGCTGATCGAGCCCGGGCAGCCGGCCGAGGAGAGCCTGGCCGCCTCCAACGTGGTGGACGGACTCAGGCTGATGGAGATGGCGGCGGAGGCCGTCCGGGCCGCACTGGTCGACGGTCCCGGCGACCTCACCTACCTGGCAGCCGGGGCCTGGATAGGCCCGCGGGTCGTGGACGGCATCGACGAAGCGGACGCCGTGCTGGCCGCCATCGCCGAACTGGACCAGACCCACGACGCCGTGGCCGACCTGCTGCTCGCCGAATCGGTGCACCAACTCGTCAGCGGCAACCCGGCCCGGGCGGCTGCGGCCATGGACGTGCTGGGCGCCGGCGAGGCGGTGCCGCCCGAACCCGACGTCACCGCGACGCCCCGGACGGGCATCTCCCTGCAGCACCGGCTGGCCATCCTGGTGCCCGACGCCGTCGCGGCGGCGCCGGCCGGCTGGGACACCGGCACGCCGCGCGCGCTCGCCGAGCCCCGCCTGGAGGCCTGGGCCGAGCATGCGCTCGCGGCGGCGCCCGAGGTCGTCACGGCGGCCGGCCTTTCCGCGTTGGACGTGCTCTACGACGCCGACGGCGACACCGTGGCGACGAGCACCCTGCTGACCCGGGTGCGCGCGGTCAGACCCGACGTCGAGCCGGCCGCGCTGGCCTCGACGTGGGTGCTGGCCGGGATGCTGCGGGCGCTGCTGGTGGCCGCGCGGCCGCTGCGCGGCTCGGATCTGGGTCGCGCCGTCGAGGAGTCAGCGGCGGGCCGGCTGCCCGACGCCGAGGAGATCCTCGCCCGGGCGGTCGCGGCCCGGGATGCGCTGCTCCTGGCCCTCGCCGACGCCGAGGGCGCGCCCGACTCCGCGGTCGCGAGGCTCGCGCCGTTCGGCGTACGGCGTCCCCCTGCGGCCGGACCCGGGCCGACCCCGGAGGAGGAGGCGCTCACGGTCGAGGCCATGCTCATCGAGGCCCGCCGGCGCGTGGCCGAGGCCGGCGCGCTGCTGGAGCGGGCCAGCCCCGAGCTCGACCCGCCGGCCCCGCGGCCGCGGGCCGAGTTGGCCGGGCAGGCCCTGGCGACGCTGTTCGGCGCCGGCTTCGTGGCCGCCCCGCTGCTCCTGCCTCCCGCCGCGGGTGAGACCGACCCCTGGGCGGATGCGGTCGGCCCGGCCGGCGTCAGCGCCCGGCCCGGTGCCGACGTCCGACCGTGGTTGCAGCGAGCCGGTGCGCTGCGGCCCGGCGCCGCCGCGTACGGGGAAAGCGTGCTGGTCCGCGAGGCGTACGGGACGGCGGTCGCCCTGCGGGTCGCGCAGACCCCCGCGGCGGCGTACCCGACGCTGGGTCGGTCTGCCGTTCCCCGACGGCCGCCCGCCGACGGAGCCGATCACCGCGACGGTGGCCGAGGTGGTCGGGTCGGCCCCGGGCGCAGCGGAGCCGGACCTCGGCGGCATCGTGTGTGGCCTGGTCGTCGACGAGTGGACCGAGGTCGTTCCGCGCCGCCTGCTGCGCGGCGATCCGGCCGATCCCGACCGGCCGCCGCGGCTGGTCGATGTGACGACCACCGGGCTCGCCGTGCACGCGAACGCCCCCGGCGCACGGCCGCCGCAGAGCATCGTGCTGGCCATGACCCCGGACGGCGGCCGCTGGACCGCGGATCGGCTCCTGGCGGCGGTGGATGAGACCTTCGCGCTGGCCAGGTTGCGCGCCGTCACTCTGGACCAGATCCCGTTCGCCGGTGCCTTCCTGCCCGCGCTGTACTTCCGCGACTGGTCCCTGCAGGGCGAGCCGGTGATCGACTGGTCGCTCGTCGCCGGCCTCAGCTTCGACTCGACGCAGGCCCTGAAGTACCTCAAGATCGGTGGGTGAGCGGTGAGCTTCGACGTTCCTCAGCAAGCAGCGGTTCACCGAGATCGCGCCGTTCGCGCTGCTGAACCCCCCGAGTTGGACCCGGCTGGAACCCCAGACCGCAACCGGTGACCCCCGGCCCGGGATCGAGGCGCGGGTCCACGATCCGCTGTGGCTGCTGTCGCGGCAGTGGCAGTTGGGCGAGTTCGAGGGCGAGGACGCCGGAACGCCGCTGACGGTGCGGGCGGTGACCACCACGGTGGCGGTGGACCGCTGGGCGCACCGCGCCGCCGACGTGGGGCGACCGCTTGCGCCGGGTGACCTCCTCGAGCCGCTGGTGGAGGCCGAGAACCCGTCCGGCGACGGACTCGGGCCGGGCCTGCGGCCGCGCGCCGAAGCGGGGGCTGCGCTGCTGGCGGCGATCACCGAGCTCGGCCTGGCCGACACCGTCGCGGTCCGCGACGCTCTGCTGGCGAGCCTGCCGCTGGAGCGCGACCCGGCCGCCCACCCCGGCGGCGCCGCAGCCGACCTGGACCCCGCCTGGAGCCGCCTGCTCGCCCTGCTGGGCGACCGGGCTCTGGTGGACGGTGAGTTGGCGTGCCAGGCGTGGGAGACCGCCGGCGGACTGCCCGCGTTCCTCCCGCCTCTGGCCGCCGACGATGCCGGCGCGGTTGCTGGCGGCGTGGACGGCCTGGGCGGCCTGGTACCGGGCCGAGGTGTCACCGCTGCAGGTCGCGGAGGAGTCGTGGGTCGGTGACCGGCTGGAGTACCGCTTCCGGTTGGGCGCCGGCGATCTCGTGCTGGCCGCGCCCGCCCACGGCGGCGGCGAGATCGGCTGGACCACCGTGGACGCCGACCCGGACGGGGCGCTGGCCCGACCGGGCCCGGGCGAGGGCGGACGGGCCGAGCCGGCCGCCGTCGAGCGGCAGGTGCATGCCCTGCTGGCCAGTCCGCTGCGCTATCCCGGCATGCCGGCCGACCGGCTCTGGGAGATGGAGGACGCGCAGGTCAACCTCGGCCTGATCGAGGCGGAGCCGTGGGACCTGGCCCGGTTGCTGGTCGCGGAGTTCGCCCTCACCTACGGCAACGACTGGCTGGTCGTCCCGCTGGACGTGCCGTTCGGCTCCTGGGTGAGGGTGGAGTCGGTGCTCTACGTGACGACCTTCGGCGAGCGGTTCGTGGTGCGCCCGACGGCGCAGGTGAGCCCGGACGGGCGGTGGCAGATGTTCGCCGTCACCGCACCGGACGGAAGGCCGGCGGACGGCCTGCTGGTGCCGCCCGGCGCGGTGGCCGTGGCCGACGGCGAGCCGTACGAGGAGGTCTTGTTCCTGCGTGACGAGATGGCCAACCTGGCCTGGGCGGTCGAGCGCAGCGTGACCGGTCCGAGCGGGTTCGCCCGTGACCGCAGCCGGGAGCGCACACCCGTGCAGGCCCCCGGTGCCGGACCGGTGGCCACCGCCGAACTGGACTATCTGCTGCAGACCACGGTCCCCGACCGCTGGATCCCCTACCTGCCGCGCTCGTCGGGCTACCGCGCCGTCGAGTTGGTGCAGGGTGCCATGCCCGACGCCCCGGGCCCCGCCGGGCCGGCTGCTGAACCGACCGGACGTCGCCGTCATCGCCGACGCCGAGATCCCGCGGGAGGGTGTGCTCGTCCGCCGCCAACCGTCCCTGACCCGGCGCGCCGACGGCAGCTACGTCCGCTGGACCACCCGCCGGGTCAGCGTCGGCCGCGGGGAAGGCTCCAGTCAACTGGCCTTCGACTGGGCCCGGTCCCGCAAGCCCGCCTGAGCCAGCCCGCCTGAGCCTCGACTTCCTACCGGATTCGCGAAATCAACCTGTCACACGTGTGAGGGAACTGTCATCTGGCTGTAACAACCAGGGCCCCGAGCGCAACACGGGTCGAGCAGAGTTCTGCGTAACCTCGCCGCCCTCGGATCCAGGGCACGCGCGGCCACTCACAACCGTCCAGTTACTTCACCGAAAGAAGCAACATGCCACCACTCGAACTGGATTCGGGCGACACCGCCTGGATCTTGACCTCGGCCGCACTGGTGTTGTTGATGACACCCGGCCTGGCGCTCTTCTACGGCGGCATGGTCCGCGCGAAGAGCGTCCTCAACATGATGATGATGAGCTTCGGGGCGCTCGCATCCGTCTCCGTCATCTGGGTCCTCTGGGGCTATTCGATCGCCTTCGGCAGCGACCTCGGCTACGGCCTGCTCGGCGACCCGAGCGAGTTCTTCGGGCTCAAGGGCCTCATGGAGGACACCGACGCGGGCCTGCCGGCCATGGCGTTCGTGGGCTTCCAGGCCGTGTTCGCCGTCATCACCGTCGCCCTGATCTCCGGCGCCATCGCCGACCGGGCCAAGTTCAGCACCTGGATGATCTTCACCGTCGTCTGGGCCACGATCGTCTACTTCCCGGTCGCGCACTGGGTCTTCGACTTCACCTTGACCGATGACGCCGGCGCGATCACCCACGTCGGCGGCTGGATCGCCAACAACCTGGCCGCGATCGACTTCGCGGGAGGTACGGCGGTGCACATCAACGCCGGCATCGCCGGCCTGGTGCTGGCTCTGGTGCTCGGTCGCCGCGTCGGCTGGAAGCGCGACCCGATGCGTCCGCACAACCTCCCGCTGGTGATGATCGGCGCGGGCCTGCTGTGGTTCGGCTGGTTCGGCTTCAATGCCGGCTCTGCCGTCGCGGCCAACAACACCGCCTCGGTGGTCTGGGTCAACACCTTCGTCGCCACCGGCGCCGCGGCACTCGCCTGGCTGCTCACCGAGCGGTTCCGGGACGGGCACGCCACCTCCCTCGGCGGGGCATCAGGCGTCGTGGCCGGCCTGGTCGCCATCACCCCGAGCTGCTCCGCGGTCTCCCCCGTCGGCGCCATTCTGGTCGGGGCGATCGCCGGCGTGCTGTGCGCGCTCGCGGTCGGGCTGAAGTACCGGTTCAACTTCGACGACTCGCTCGACGTCGTCGGCGTGCACCTGGTCGGCGGCCTGTGGGGAACGATCTCGGTCGGCCTGCTCGCCACCGACGCGGCTCCGGCCGCCGTCAACGGCCTGTTCTACGGCGGCGGCGTCGACCAGCTCTGGCGGCAGGCCGTCGGTGCCCTCGCGGTCCTGCTCTACAGCGGCATCCTCACCCTGCTCATCGGTCTCCTGCTGCACAAGACCATCGGCTTCCGGGTCGCCGACGAGGACGAGGTCGCCGGCGTGGACAGCTCCGAGCACGCGGAGAACAGCTACGATCTCGGCACCTTCGGTTCCGGCGCCCGTGGGGTCTCCTTCGGCGGTTCGGCCGTCCCCCGCCATGCTGATGTCGACACCAAGAATGAGGAGGTGACGGCATGAAGCTCGTGACCGCGATCATCAAGCCGCACATGTTGGACGAAGTGAAGACCGCACTCGAGTCTTTCGGGGTCGAAGGCATGACCGTGAGCGAAGCCAGTGGCTTCGGGCGTCAGCGAGGCCACACCGAGGTTTACCGGGGGGCGGAGTACACCGTCGACCTGGTCCCCAAGGTGAGACTTGAGGTGCTCGTGGACGACGACGATGCCAAAGACATCATCGACGTCCTGGTGAAGAGCGCTCGGACCGGCCGCATCGGTGACGGCAAGGTCTGGTCGGTTCCGGTGGACGACATCGTCCGCGTGCGAACCGGAGAGCGCGGGCTGGACGCGCTCTGAAGCGTGACTTAACCAGCGAGCGTCTCAACGTCGCGATCCGGTCCGCGTGGTCCGCCACGGCAGGGCCGGATCGTCGGCGTTTGCTCACCCGCTGCGTCGAGTCGGCCCTGCTCGACCTGTTCACCCAGGCCAGCGCCGCGCAGGGACCCGGGCCGGGCACAGCGCTGGCCTGCGTGGGCAGCCTGGCCCGGCACGAACTGGGGCCACGCTCCGACGTCGACCTGGTGCTGCTGCACGACGGGCGCAGGAGCGCGGACCGGATCAGCGCGCTGGCCAACGACCTCTGGTACCCGCTGTGGGACTCCAAGATCAAGATCGACCACTCCGTCCGCACTCCGGCCGAATGCGCCGAGGTCGCCGGCCGCGAGCTCAGCGCGGGCGTCGGGCTGCTGGACCTGCGCATCATCGCCGGGGACGCCGACCTGGTCCGGGGAGCCCGTACGTCGCTGCTCGACGCGTGGCGCGGCAACGCGCGGCGCCGGTTGCCGGAACTGCTCTCCGCCCTCGACGAGCGGCACGAGACCTTCGGGGACGCCGCCTACCTGCTCGAGCCCGACCTCAAGGAGGCGCGGGGCGGGCTGCGTGACATGACCATGCTCCGCGCGCTCGCGGCGACCTGGCTGACCGATCGGCCGCACGAAGGCCTCAGCGGGCCGTACGAGCGGCTGCTCGACGTCCGCGACGCACTGCACGTGACCTCCGGCCGGGCGCTGGACCGGCTGCTGGCCGGCGAGATCGACGAGGTCGCGCGGCAACTCGGCTATGCCGACCCGGACGACCTGCACCGCGACGTCAGCCTGGCGGCCCGACGCATCGGGCACGCGGTCGACCTGACGGCCCGTGCGGCCCGCCAGGCGATCCCCCAGCGCCGGGTGCTGAGCTTCGTCCGGAGGGAGCGCCGGCCCGAGTACGTCGAGGCCGACCACGGACTGATCGTGCACCAGGGGGAGGTGGGCCTGGGCCGAGCGACCCGGCCCGACGATCCTCTGGTCGGCCTGCGCGCGGGGGCTCTCGCCGCCCAGCGGGGCCTGATGCTGTCGCCGGTCACCGCCGACAACCTGGGGGCCCACGCCCCCGCTCTGGCGACGCCGTGGCCGGCCGCGGCGCGGGACGCCCTGTTGGAGATGCTGTCGGGCGGAACCCACCTGATTCCGGTGTGGGAGGCGCTCGATCTCGCCGGCTGCACCAGCCGCTGGATCCCGTCCTGGGAACCGATCCGGGCGCGACCGCAACACAACCCCATCCACACCTTCACCGTCGACCGGCACTCGGTGCAGACCGTCGCGGAGGCGCAACGTCACCTCACCCAGGTCGACCGACCCGACATCTTGCTGCTCAGCTGCCTGTTCCACGACATCGGCAAGCTGCCGGGGGTCGGCGTGCACCACGCCGACGTCGGCGCGCCGATCGCCCGGGAGGCCGTGCTGGCGATCGGGCTCGACGCCGCCGACGCCGATCTGGTGGAGCTGCTCGTACGCCAGCACCTCACGCTGGCCACCCTCGCCACCAAACGCGACCACGGCGATCCGGCCACGGTGGCCACTCTGGTCGAGGCGGTCCAGGGGCGGGCCGAGGTGCTGGACCTGCTGCGCTACCTGACCGAAGCCGACGCGCGGGCGGCGGGCCCGGCCGCCTGGACCCCGTGGCGGGCCCAGCTGATCAACAGCCTGGCCGACCAGACCGAGGGGCAGCTGGTGGACGAGGGGTCCCGCGTCGACGTGACCTCCTTCGTCGACCTCGGGCTCGCCCGCTCCGTACGGCTCGACGGCCGGCCGCGCATCCAGCGTGGCTTCCCAGCCCGGCGGGTTGCAGTTGACCATCGCGGCCACCGACCGGCTCGGGCTGTTCAGCGACACCGCCGGCCTGCTGGCCTCCCACGGGATCCAGGTCCGGTCGGCGGTCCTGCACACCGTCTCCGGCATCGCGGTGAACACCTGGCGGGTGGACAAGCAACTGCCCGTCGACCTGCCCGACCCGGCGTACCTGGTGAAGCAGTTGGAGCGGCTCGAGGCCGGGGAGAGCGGGGTGCTGCACGCCGTGCAACGGCGCGAGGCGCGAGGCCGGCGGGCAGAGGCCGAGCAGCAGGCGTTCGTCGAGGAGATCCGGGACGCGAGCGAGAGCGCGACCGTGGTCGAGCTGCGGGCCACCGACCGGGCCGGGCTGCTCTACTCCTTGGGCCGCGCGCTGAGCGAGGTCAGCCTGTCCATCCGCTCCGCGCACATCTCCACCCTCGCCGGCCAGGCCATCGACACCTTCTACGTCACCGAGGCCGACGGATCCACCCCCGACGACGCCCGCAGCGCGGAGGCCGTGGCGGTCCTGTGCACGGCGGCGCGAGGCGCGACGCCCGCCGACGCCTAGGCGGTGCGGGCAGCCCGCGTCCTCACGGCAGCGCAGCGTTGGCCTTCCAGAACTCCACGATGGCCCGAGTCGCGTTGAAGTGCTCAGCCACCGGCGGGTTGCCGACCGTGGTCGACGTGGGCCAGTTGTGCCCGCCGTTGACCACGGTGCCGTGCAGGTAGGCCTCCGTCCCGCTGAACTGCTGGAGGACCACTTCGGTGACGCCCGTGCTGCCGGGAATGAGCCGGGTGGTCGCCGGCCCGACGGCTCCGTTGCGGGCGAGCATCTTCTGCAGGGTGTAGGAAGGCAGCGTCCCGTCCACCTGCTGCTCCGCCTGGGTGAACGGCGGCCGGAAGCCCCGGTCGGCGGTGCCCTGGATGTAGGCCACGGGCGCGGGGGCCGGCGCCGGCAGACCGGCCGCCGCGAGCGCGTTCTCGTAGTGGTCCGCCTTCTCCGGGTCGAGCGCCTTACCGACCGCGGCGAAGCCCCGGAACGAGGCACTGAGATCGGAGTTGAGGAGCTGCCAGACCATGCCGCCGCCGTTGGAGAAGCCGGCCGCGTAGATCAGGGACGGATCGGCGGTGACGGTCGGCACCGCGACCGAGCCGGTCGGGTAGGCCCGGGTGGTCACCTCGGCGAGCAGGTCAGCCACGAAGTCCAGGTCCAGGGTCGGGAAGCCGCTGTCCCCCGCCTTGAAGTGGACCCACTCCCGCATCAGCTGCGGGTGGCTCTCGGGGAAGACGAGCAGGTAGTTCTCCACCAGAGCCGGTACCGGCGCCGGCGGGTTCACCCCCCACCTGGCGGCCAGCACGGCGGGGTCCTGGCCGCCGCCGTGGAACACGATGATGGCCGGGATGGCGGCCTGGGGCGGGTTGGCGGGCACCTCGATGCTGTAGCTGCGGGTGACGGCGCTGTTCAGCGGCTGCGCGGTGAGCAGGGTCATGATCGTCCTTCGTTGTCTCGGCGTCGCCGCTCGCGGGCTTCGTGGCGGCGGCAGCAGCCCGGTCGGGCAGCCACCTCAAGGGAACCGGAGCCGCGCTAGCGGAGCGTTAGCCGGCCGTACGCGGCCGCGATCGGCCGTCGGCACTCTTCCGGGTGAGGGCGGTCGGTGTATCGGACCTGCGTCCCCGCTCTCTAGACCACCATGAACCTCCAGCCGGCTGTGCCGCCCCAGGCGCTGGACGTTCCGCTGCGGCTGGAGGGTGAGCTCAGCCGCCCGCGCCTCCAGGAGATCCTCGGCCAGCGCTGGAGCCGCCCGGTCACCGTCGTCGTGGCGGGTGCCGGGTTCGGCAAGTCGACCGCGCTCGCCCAGCGTCACCGCCGGGACCGGCTGAGCCCGCCAGGTCTGCAGGGCTGGGTGAACGTGGTTCCGGGGTGCGAGTCGGCCGAGGGTCTCGCCGCTGCCGTCGTGGCCTCCCTCGATCAGCGCTCGCGCAGCGACGACCCGCTCGCCGACGTACTCGGCGCCCTGCAGGCCCTCGCTCCCCTGCCGGTCTGCCTGGTCCTGGACGATCTGCACCAGCTGCCCGACGGCTGCACGTCGCATCGCCTGCTCGCCTCCCTGATCCGCAGCCTGCCCACGCACGCGCATCTGGTGCTGTCCTCACGGACGACGCCGCCGCTCCCCCTGTCCCAGCTGCGCGGGGCGGGGCGGCTGCTCGAGCTCGACGAGCGGGACCTGGCCTTCACCGCCTCGGAGACCGCCCGGCTGGCGCGCAGCCTCGCGCGGGACACGCCCGAGCGCCGACCTCGGTGGCTGGCCTGCCCTGGTCCGATTGGCGCTGCACGTCCGTCCGGACGCCGCGCTCGCCTTCGCCCGCGAAGAGGTGCTGGCCGGCCTTCCGGACGACTGGCGGCGCAGCCTGCTCGCCCTGGCCATGCTCGGGCCCGCCGATCAGGAGCTGGTGGACCGGGTCTGCGGGCGCGGCGTCGACCTGGCCACCCTGGCCGAGCGGGTGCCGCTGGTCACCCGGGTCGGGGAGCGCACCTTCCGGGCGCACGACCTGTGGCGCGAGGCGGCCGTGGATCACCGCGACAGCGCCTTGGTCGCCTGCGGTGGCCGCCCGAGCGATGGAGGTCCTGCGCGACGCCGGCGACCTGCTCGGTGCGGGGCGGCTGGCCCTGGGCGTGGGCGCGTTGGACGTCCTGGACGAACTCGCCGTGGACCTGGTGGGCGCCACGGTGATGGCTTTCCCGGTGGACACCGGCCGATCCTGGCTCGGCCGGCTGCCCGCGGACGCGGTCGCGGACCGCCCGGGCCTGAGTCTGCTGGCCGCGGCCGAACGATTCCACCGCGACTTCACCGACTCGGAGGTGGACGTGATCCTGGACCGCGCAGCCGCCACCCTCGCCGAGCGCCCGCCGTCCGGCCTGCGCAGGACCGACGCGGCCGCGGTCGTGGTCGTCGTCGGGGTGCTCGCTGCCCAGGCACGCCATGATGTCGGCCGCCTGGAGGCTCTGGCCACCTCCGGTGCGGCGGCGGCGACCTCGACGCCGGCGCTCGACGCAGCCCGCAGCTGTGCTCGGGCGACCGTGCTGGAGTGCGACGGCGACGCCGAGGGCGCGCTCACGGTGCTCGACGCGCTGGGTGGCGACCAGCCGCTGGCGCTGGCCCGGCTGATCGACCGGACCAGGCTGCGCTGCCTGCTGCTGGCAGGTCGGCCCGCCGCGGCGGCGGTGCTGGCCCGGCGCGCCTTCGCCGGACTGGACGACACCCACGTACGTCAGACGCCGGCGCTGGCCATGTGGCTGGCCGGGGATCCGGAGGGGTTCGCCGACGTCCACCGGCTGGAGGAGTACGAGCGCCACCTCCAGCACGGGGGCAGCCGCAACGCGCTCATCGGGTCCTTCGTGCACGCCTCCATCGGGGCGAGCTGGGGACAGGTGTCGACGATCGCCACTCGCCTGCTGGTGGAGCGGGCCTCCAGCCGGGACAACCCGCGCGACGGAGCGCTGGCCGCCAACGCGGCCGCGGCCGTGGCGGTGGCCGCCCACGACGAGGATGCGGCCGCCGCGGCCCTGGCCACCTTTCGTGGACCGCTGGCCGACCGAAGGATCGGCCGATCTGGTCGGGCCGGCGCCCTGCCGCGCGGCCGAACGTCATCTGCGCCGCCGGCTCACGCTCGGCTACGTGTTGAGTCCGGCTCTGCGGGCCTGCTGGGACGGCGACGACCTGACCGTCGACGAGCAGCGCGCCCGCAGTGCCGCCCGCCGGCTGCTTGCCGCGCGGGCCGACCCGTCGCGGCGGGGGCCCGCACGACCTCGGACTGGACGACGCCGGGCCCGCGGAGTTGTTCACCCGGCTCCCGCTGGCCTGGTCGCTGGAGCTCGCGTGCCGGCTGATGGCGTGGCCGGCGCCCTCCCCCGGGGAGGGACGGCGACTGGCCAGGTGGCTGGTCGAGCGGGTCGGCGCGCCGGTGCGGGCGGAGCTCTGCCGGCTGGCCGAGAGCGCGGCGACCCGGGCGGCGGCACTGGCCCTGCTGGTCGGAGTTGCCCATCCCGACCGGGCACCGACTCGACCTCGGTGTCCTCGGGCCACTCACGGTGCGCTTCGACGGGGTCGGACGCCAGCTGTCCGGAGTTGCGCCGCGGCCGCGTGCGCGAGCTGCTGAGCCTGCTCGCCCTGCGCCGCTCCCTCACCCGCGACCAGCTGTGCGAGCTGTTGTGGCCGGAACTGGATCCCGTGGCCGGCACCCGCAACCTGCGGGTGACCCTGGCCTACGCCCGGCGGGTGCTGGAGCCGGAACGGACCGGCAACCATGCCTGCTTCCACCTGCGCAGCGAGGGCGAGCGTGTCTGGTTGCACCGCTCCCCCGAGCTGGTGGTGGACCTGTGGGAGGCCGAGACCCAGTTCCAGGTCGCGGCACGGCCCGCAGCGCCGGCGACCCCGATCAGGCGCGACTCCATCTGACCGCGGCGGTGGCCTTGTGGCGCGGGGCTCCCCTGCCCGACCTGGAGACGAACGAGGCGGTGACCGGCGACCTCACCTCGCTGCGGCAGCGGTGGCTCCTGGCCCTGATCGAGGTCGGCGAGGCGCACCTGGCCGCCGGCGATCCTGAGGCCGCCGCCGGATATGCCGCGCGGGCTCTGGCCGGAGATCCCTTCTTGAGCGGGCGCACCGCCTTGCCATCGGCGCGGAACAGGTCGCCGACGATCTCCGCGGCTGCCCGCGCAGCCGCACGGCGGGCGGTGACGGCCCTGCGCGAGCTGCGGGTCCAGCCGGAGCTGAGCACGATGATCCTGCTCCGTCAGGTGCTCCCTTTGCGGGCTGCCGAAGCGCCGGCGCTGGCGTCCTGACCGAGCCTGTCAGCCCTGGGCCGCGATCAGTGCGTCCACCTCCTCGGAGGTGGGCGGATTCGCTCCCCGCCGGGAGCAGTTGATCGAGGCGGCCGCGGCACCGCGCCGCAGGGCGCCTTCGAGGTCCAGACCGAGCTTGACCCGCCCGTCGAGGAAACCGGCCATGAAGGTGTCGCCGGCCCCGACGGTGTCGACCACCGTGGTCGGGAAGCCTTCGGCCCGGGTCACCCGGCCGCCGGGCTCGACCGCCGCCCCACCGTCGGGGCCGAGGGTGATCACCGCCAGACCCAACCCGTACCGCTCGATCCAGCTCGCCGCGACTGCGACCGGATCCGCCGGATCGACGCCGCGGCCCACCGCCGCTGCGGACCGGGCGAGGAAGTTGATGTCCTCGTCGCTGGCCTTCACGACACCGTGCAGCCGGCCGAGGGCGCGCAGCCACGGTTCCACCTTGACCCAGTAGGCGTCCGGGTCGGTGATCACCGTCGGCCGGACGTTGATGTCGTAGGACACCCCGGTCGTGATGCCCTGGATCCAGTCCAGCAGCACCTCGGCCCCGGGGCTCACCACGCAGGACAGCGAGGCGATGTGCAGCCAGTCGTCCGCCCCCAGCCGAGGCAGGTCGTCGGCCTGCCAGCCGAAGTTGGCGGTGCCGTTGAAGTGGAAGGTGTAGCTGGCCACGCCCGCCTCATCCAGGCTGACCACCGCGATGGAGGTGGACTGGGACGACTCGGTGGCCAGGTCCAGTTGCACGTTCGACGCAAGGATGTGGTGACGCAACTGCCGGCCGAAGCCGTCGGTCGACAGCCGGCCGAGGAAGTGGGCATCGGCCCCGAGCTTGCCGAGGGCGACGGCGGAGTTCATCGGACCGCCGGCGGACAGGGCGACCCAGGTGCTGCGTTGGGAGCTGTCGTCGCTCGCGGGCGCCGGCACAAGGTCGATCAGGGTCTCACCGCACACCACGAAGCGCGTCATGCAGGACAACTTAGTGGTGCCCCCCGGCCGCTCGTCACACTCACCCGGCCAGCAGGTTCAGCTCCGCCTGCAACTGCGCCTGGAGGCGTCCCCCGAGCCTGGTCCACGCGCTGGGCGGCAGGGCCTGGCTGCTGATCGCCTCCAGCAGTCGGGCCATCGAGTACGCGGGCGCCACCACGGCCAGGCGCTCGCAGCAGACGTTCAGCAACGCCCCCTGGCCGCTGATCCACGCCGCCATGCCGAGCAGGCAGAGCGGAGCTGCCGCCAGGGTGGGCGGCACCCGGATCACCACCTCCTGCCAGACCGCGACCTGGTCCTCAGCGTTCTCGGCGCTGAACTGCGCCCAGGCCAGGTCCCGCAGGTGCACGTCGGTGACCAGCAGGGCCAGACGCAGACAGCCCCGCTCCCGCAGCCCCCCTGGGTCGTGGAGTGCCTGGTCGATCGTCTCGCGCAAGGTGCGCGCGGCACCGGGAGGTCCGTCGATGAGGTCGAGCTCGGCCAGTTCGGCGTCCGCCAGGGCGCCGAGTCGGGCGTGCTCGGCTTCGGGCGGCCCCGCCACCAACGCAGCCAGCGACGCCCGGTCGGGCTGGATTGCGAGCCCGGCGTACACGGCCTCGGCCGCCAAGGGATGCGTGCTGTGGTCGAACAGGGTGCCCTCGACCGGGCAGCACGGGCCGTCGCACAGCAGCGAGAAGTACCGGTCCTGCGCGACGTAGAGCACCTCGGCGAGGCGTTCGCCGGGCACCCGGTCCACCAGGATGCCGAGCAGCTCTTCGGCCCGGGCCCGGTCGCAGGAGTAGGCGACGAGCACCATCCCTGGTGCCTCGTGCTGATCCGCCAGCTCGATCCACTGGCGGGCGAGGAGGTCCCCGGCCTCCCGCGGCGGGAGATCCATCCGGGCCGTCACCACCACCTGGCCGGAGCGGACCAGGATCACGACCAGCGACTCCCGCGGGTGAAAGCCGATCAGGTACGGGACCACGGCCAGCAGGTCGCTCGGCCCGCTGATCCTGAGCCTGGTCTGCGGCCGACTCCGGCGGGCCGGGGACCGCAGGCGGGCGCCCCGCGACTTCCCGCTCACCGTGGCCCTTCCTGGCAGGCGCAGGGCCGGTGGAGGCAGGAGGGCGAGGCAGCGGGCCGGGCGACGGCCACAGAAAGCAGCAGGGTCATGCCCAGAGGATGCGTACGCGAGGCAGTGCCGTGCCGGCTCCGGCGCAATCTGTGGACAGCGCTTCGAGCAGGCCGCGCCCTGTGGACAGTGCCGGTCGCCCATCACGTCGAAGGCCCCGCGGCGCTGGTTCGCTGCGCTACCGTTGTTCGGACATGGACGAGCCGGGCGAGCGGACGCAGGCCGACGGCATGGGACCGGTGCCGAGCGGCCCGTCGTTCCTGCCCTGGTATCCGGCCGCCGGCCCCGGCCCCCGGTCCGCCGCGCCCGTGCCACCCCTGGGGCCATCACCCGGCGGGCGGTCGCGGCCACCCGGCGGCCCGCCGCCGGGCCGGCTCGGGGCCGTGCTGACCGTGGTCGCGGTCGGCGTCGTCGCGCTCGTCGTCGCGGTCGCCTCCCTGGTCGCGCGCTACGCCGACACCCATGTCGCGGCGCCCGCGGTGACGTCAGCGCCGTCGGCGTCGGCCACGGCCTCCGACGACCGGATCCAGTTCACCACGACCAAGGGCACCGGTGAGCTCATCATGCTCACCCGGGAGTGGATTTCCGATGGTGCCGAGCCGCCCGCTTCGGGCAGCTATCTCCGGATCGAGGTCGAGCTGGTCTGCAGCAGCGGCCGGGTGGACTACGACCCGTACAACTTCCAGGTCTTCGACCGGAGCGGGGACCTGTTCGAGCTGGCGGTCGACGGGGCCGGCTCGGCGCTCCTGGACGTCGGCACGCTGCGTTCCGGCGAGCGCGTCCGTGGCACGGTCGCCTTCGACCTCCCCCGCGGCGAGGCCACTCTGCTGATGAGCGACGACTCCGACCAGACCGTGACCGCACTCCGGGTGCCCGACTGACGCCGGTCCGGCGCCGGCGAGGATGCGCGCCTGGTCCATCCGGGCGCGCCGAGCCTCTAGGCTTCGGCCCATGGCCGAGCTCTCCCAGCACACCGTGCGCGGCTGGGAGGTCCTCCGGCTCTCCACCGAGGAGTTGAGCCTCGACCTGGTTCCCGCGCTCGGCGGGACGGTCATCTCGCTGGTCCGGCGGGCTGACGGCGCCGAGCTCCTCTGGTCCACCCCCTGGGGGCTGCGGGCCCGTGGAGCCCAGCTCCTCCCGGGGACCGCGGAGGCGCAGGCCAGCGACACCTCAGCCGGTGGCTGGCAGACCCTCTTCCCCAACGGCGGGGACTCGGCGGCGGTGCACGGCGTCGAATGGGGCTACGACGGTGAAGCGCGGCTGACCTGGATGGACTGGACCTTCACCGGATCGTCGCTGCTCCTCAACGGCCGGCTGGCCCGCTCACCGTTCGAGCTCTCCAAGACCGTGTCCCTGCGCCGTACCGAGGTCACCATCGGTGAGACGGTGCGCAACGTCGGGGTGGAAGCCGTGGACACCATGTGGGGCAGCCAGGTCACGCTGGGCGGGTCGCTGATCGGCCCGGACACCGTGGTCGAGGCGGCGGCCACCGTCGTCCGGCCGGACCCGCAGACCAGCCCGAGCACGAGTTACGACGACCTGATGCCGTGGCCCCGTGCGTACGGCGCGGAGACGGTGATCAACCTGGCGACCCTCCCCGCGGCCGACGCCGCCGAGACCCGGCTGGCCTATCTCGGCGACTTCACCACACCGACCATGCGGGTGCGGCGGCCGAGCGTCGGGCTCGACCTCGAACTGGAGTGGGACGGCGAAACCTGGCCCCACGTCTGGTACCGGATGGAGGCGGGAGGCCGGCGTACCCACCCCTGGTACGGGCGCGGCTACTTCCTCGCTCTCACCCCGGCGACCAGCTGGCCCGCGCACGGCCTCTACGACGCCCGCCGGGTCTCCGGCAGCACCCTGTCGATCGAGCCGGACACGGCGCGGACCGCCCACCTGACCCTGCGGCTGAGGTGAACGGTCCGGGGCAGCCGCGAAGGTGATCCCGGGGTAGGACCGTGCGGCGACCCTTGCGCACTCAGCGCAGCGCCTTGCGGATCACCAGCTTCAGCCCGGACCACCGCTCGTCGAGTGCGCAGACCTTCACGTCCACCAGGCCGGTGGGCAGCGCCACCTCGCGGATCACGTTCTCGGTGATGTCGGTGGCGATGTCGGCGCCCCGCTTCGGCCACGCCACCCAGATCATCCCGTCCGGCGCGACCGCGCGGGTCAGGGCGGGGATCCTGGCCTCCAGGCGGCGGCGTCGGGTGACGAAGAACAGCACCGCATCGCGGTGGCCGGCGAGGCGGGTCGTGACGCTCAGGCGGTCCGGCAACGGACCGAGGATGTCCTCGACGTCCGGCGGACCGGTCAGGACGGTGAACGCCATGCCGCTGCGCAGACCGAGCTTGTCCGGCAGCGGCTTTCCGGAGTACCCAGCCGACATGAGGCCATTCTCGGGCATATCATCGCCAGCGTCGTGACCCATCCTGACGAGCCCCACAGCAACGGACTGGCCAACCGGCTCAACGGCCTGCGGGCCGGCGTGCTCGGCGCCAACGACGGCATCGTCTCGGTCGCCGCGATCGCGGTGGGGGTGGCCGGGGCGACCACGGACTTCGCGCCCCTGATGACGGCCACCCTCGCCGGACTGGTCGGCGGGGCGATCTCGATGGCGCTCGGCGAGTACGTCTCGGTCAGCAGCCAGCGCGACAGCGAGCGGGCCATGATCGCCAAGGAGCAGGCCGAGCTGGCCAGCATGCCCGAGGAGGAGTTGGCCGAGTTGGCCAGCCTCTACGAGGCGAAGGGCCTGCGACCCGAGACAGCGCGCCAGGTCGCGCGGGAGCTGACCGAGAAGGACCCGCTCGCCGCGCACCTGTCCGCCGAGCTCAACATCGACGCCGGCGATGTGGTGAGCCCCTGGCGAGCGGCGTACGCGTCCGCGCTCGCCTTCACCGTCGGCGGCCTGCTGCCGACGCTGGCGATGATCATGACTCCGGTCGCGCTCCGGGTGCCGGTGACCGTGCTCGCGGTCCTGGTCGCGCTCGCGCTCACCGGCGCTCTCGGCGCCCGCCTGGGCGGCAGCCCAGCGGGCCGGCCGACGATTCGGGTCCTGGTCGGCGGCTCGCTGGCGCTCGGCGCGACGTACCTGATCGGGAGCCTGTTCGGCACCACCCTCGGGTAGACCGTCAGGCGACCGCCAGCTCGGAGGTCACCGCTCGCCGCGCATGGGCCCGGGACCGCTCGAGCCAGTCCAGCACCTCGGTCGGCGCGCCAGCCCCGGCCGGCGCGTGCTGCCCCGGCACCGACCCCGACGTCAGCGGCGTCGGTGACCTCGGCCAGCTCCCAGGCGGTCGCGAACGCCCGTACGGCCTGCATCGCCGGATAGAGCCGGCCCGGCCCGGAGGCACGTCGGTACCCCTGCATCAGGTAGTCGACCAGCACCTCGGCCGGCGCCTGCCAGACCGGAGCCAGCCGCGTGATCGTGTCGATCGCCGAGGCCAGATCCCAGGCGGGGTCGCCCAGCCCGGCGCCGTCCAGTCCGGTCAGGTGCACCCGGAGCACGGGCCGGTGCTCGACCAGCACGCTGCCGACCCCGAGATCGCCGTGGATCCAGTGCCGCTCGCTCCAGCGCTCCGCCACCTCGTCGACGGCGGCGCGCAGGCCTGCGCTGGACTCGTAGCCGGCCATGACCGTGGCACGGGCCTGACCTGCGCCGGACCAGCGCATCGACGAGACCAGGTGCCGCCGCTGCAGCAACCACGGACGGGCCGCGTACGTCTGGCCGACGTGCCTGGTCGAGGTCAGGTGGAATCCGGCCAACGCGGCGCCCCCGACCTGACAGAGGTCGGCCAGCGTGGCCAGATCTGCTGGTTGTTGAGTCAGGCTCACCCCGATCTCGGACATCACGACACGCCTTCCCTTGCTTCTCGATGCTTCTGGTGCTCGATCCGGCGACCCCTGCTGATCGGGTCGTCACCAGATCAGAGCCGTCCGTGATCAGCGGTGATACCCGGCGCCTGCGCCGCCGTGCACATAAGTGCGCGACTCCGCCGATTTCGCTGCCGTACGGGCCTGAGCTCCCCCGGGTGGTGGGCGGGTCGGTTTGGCCCGGGCAGGCACCCTGGAGGCATGCCTTCTCGCCCCGCCGCCTCCGGCGCGACTCGGCCCGGCGTGGCCGCCCTGGTGATGGCCCTGCTGCTGGCGGGGCTGTGGGTCCTGGAACTGCTCGACCAGCTGAGCGGCAACCAACTCGACAACCTCGGCATCCACGCCCGCCAGGTCGACGGCCTGCCGGAGATCGTCACCGCCCCCTTCCTGCACGCGGGCTGGGATCACCTGATCAGCAACTCGGTCCCGTTCTTCGTGCTCGGCTTCCTGGTGCTGCTCGGCGGCGTGGCGCGCTGGATCGCCTCCTCGCTGATCACGATCGGCGCGTCCGGCCTCACCGCCTGGCTGCTGACCCCTCCGAACACGATCATCCTCGGCGCCAGCGGCCTGATCTTCGGTTGGCTCACCTATCTGCTCGCCCGCGGACTGTGGTCGCGACGACCCGGCCAGGTCGTCGTGGCCGTGCTGGTGCTGCTGGTCTACGGCGGGGTCATCTGGGGCGTCCTCCCGGGACAACCCGGTGTCAGTTGGCAGGCCCACCTCGGAGGTGCGGTCGGTGGCGTGATCGCGGCCTGGCTGCTGCATCGCCGGGTAGGCCGGTCGGTCGATCCGTCCTGGAGCGGACCGCGCGGCTCGCTGCGCGTGTGACCGGTACCACGTCATTGCGCTGGGCGACGATGTAATGTAGGGGCTGGGCCGAGCGATCACATCGGTGACGCAGACTGCCCCGGCTCGTTGTTCTCATTTCCTCGGGGACGTACGCATTCAGCGCACCCTGGAGGAAATCGCATGCCGCTGCCCGCCCCCACGTTTCTGGCTCCGACCTTCCCGTCGCCCGATACCGACACCGCACGTCCGGGCCTGATCATCCGGATCAGCCGCGGGGTGGGCGTCGGCCCGACCCGGCTGTCCGCCTTCGACGCCGCACTGCTCACCGCGGGTGTCGCCGACTACAACCTGATCCGGCTCAGCTCGGTCATCCCGCCGGGCGCGGTGGTCTGCGAAGTTCCCGGCGATCAGCAGATCAAGGGCGAACACGGCGACGCGCTCTACTGCGTCTACGCCGCCGCGTGGGCCAGCACTCCGGGCGAGCAGGCCTGGGCCGGAGTCGCCTGGGCGACCCGTCCGGACGGGTCGGGATCAGGGCTGTTCGTGGAGCACGAGGGATCCTCCGAAGCCACCGTCGCCGGCGACCTGTACGCCACGTTGGAGTCGATGATCGCGTCGCGGCGGGAGCACTACGAGATCGCCGGGATGGTGATGAGCTCCGCGGAGTGCGTGGACCATCCCGTCTGCGCGATGACGATGGCGACCTACCGCGCGCAGGGATGGGACGTGGACGGCTCATGGGCCGCACGGCCCCGCTGACCGCGACGGAAGATCGTCCTACGTTCGGACAAATAGCTGAGGATAGGTACGGTAGGGGCATGGCGGGGCCAAGAGTCGCAGTCATCATCGAAGATGATGCTGACATCCGGAATCTGCTGGCGGCCATCCTCGCCCAGGCGGGATTCACCTGTTACTCCGCGGGCGGAGGCGCCGAGGGCATCGCAGCGATCCGCGAGCACCAGCCGATCCTCACCACCTTGGACGTGAGCCTCCCCGGCATCGACGGCTTCGAGGTCGCCCGCCAGATCCGGTCCTTCAGCTCCACCTACATCATCATGCTGTCGGCCCGCGACGAGGAGATCGACACCTTGATGGGTCTCGACGCCGGTGCCGACGACTACCTCACCAAGCCGTTCCGGCCACGGGAGCTGCGGGCGCGGGTCGAATCCATGCTGCGCCGCTACGACGTCGCCGGGCCCCAGGCGGGCGTCCCGGCTGCCGCCGCGGTGGCGGGGCTCCGAGCGACCCGACGCGCGCTCGTCCGCTGCACCGACCGGGGTCGCCGTGAAGACCCCGATCGCCACCGACGACGACGCGGGCTGGTTGAGTCACAACGGGCTGCGGATCAACGAGGAGATGTGGCTCTGCGAACTCGACGGCAGGTCGGTCGAGCTGACCCGCAGCGAGTTCGACCTGCTGCTGGCCATCGTCCACGGCGCACGCCGGGTGATCTCCAAGGACACCCTGGCCCTGGAACTGCGCGGTGACTACGCGACCAGCGGCTACGTCAGCGACTCCGACCGGCGCGCCGTGGAGGTGCACATGGCCAACCTGCGGCGCAAGCTCAGCGATCCCGTCAATGCACCTCGCTACATCGAGACCGTGCGCGGGGTCGGCTACCGGCTGGCCGACGCGAAGAAGCGCTGAGCTCCGTTCGCGGGTTGATTCGCGGGTTGATTCGGGTTGGTCGGCAGGTCAGCGGGCTCGTCCGGGGCTTGATCACGCGTCACCTCGAAGTGACGGTCACCGGGTTCAGCTGTGTTGTGCGTCCAGGGCCTGACCGAGGCGGCGCGCTTCCCGCGTCATCGACGCCGTCAGGCCGGGAAGCAGCGTGCGCTTCGCCACGATCGAGAGCGCCGCGGAGCGCGCGTACGAGGATGCCGAGTCCGTCGGCCCCGGCCATGAAGCTGGTCGACTCCAGGCTCATCAGGCTGACCCGGGCCTCGGCGTCGGTGCCCGCCAGGAGTTGGCGTCCGATCCGCTCCACCCGCTCGTCGAGCAGGTTCCGGTAGTCGGCGACGAAGCGGGCCATCATGAGCGCGTCGGCCGACGCCTCGTCGACCGGGCTGCGCGGGGTGGGATCCACGACCGTCAAGTGAGCGTCCTCGCCTGGTGAAGTGAGGCCAAGAGCGATCGGCCCCGGCCTGTCGTGCAGAGCCGAGACCGATCCTCCCCCTGACCCGCCCGCGAGGGCGGATCCTGCCCCCTGGGTAGGACCGCGATCCTGCGCTGCGGTCCGGGTGTGCGTAGCCGGATCGTCCCCTGCGCCGAGCCGGTACGCGGCGCGGTGGACGGCACTGCCTCCGTCCTCCGCGCCTTGTTCCAGGCCAACCCCCGCGCTGGCCTGGCTTGTGGAAGCCGGTGCACTCCTGACCGAGCAGTCCTGGCTTCCGTCAACCGTCATCTCGCGACTCCTTCGCTGAAGGGCCGCCGAGGTGACGGTCGTCCTCACATCGCGGAATCTCCCCGAGATTCCTGTCGGGTCCGGTTCCCCGCCGGCTCGACCTCACTGATCCTGGACACTCATCCTCTGCGGAGCATCCGTACCGGGTCAGGCGTGGCTCAAGATCTGCTCAGGATTGGCTCTGGCTACAGTGACGAGGTGTCCGAGCCGATCCGCGTCGCCGTGGCCGGATGGTGGCACGTGCACGCCGGGGACTACGCGGCGATGGCGCTCGCGCACCCGCACACCGAACTGGTCGCGGTGTGGGACGACGACCCCGCGCGGGGTGCCGCAGCCGCCGCCGGGCTGGGCGTGCCGTTCGAGGCGAACCTGGGCACCCTGCTCGCCCGCGACGACGTGCACGCGCTCACGGTGACCACCGCCACGAGCACTCACCCCGAGCTGATGCGGCGGGCCGCGGAGGCCGGAAAGCACCTGTTCGCGGAGAAGCTCCTCGCGCCGACGGTGGCCGAGGCGGAACAGATCATCTCCATCGCCGACGAGTGCGGGTCCCGGATCGTGGTCTCGCTGCCGCGCCTGTCCCACGGCTACACCCGCGGCATCCTCGAGGTGATCGCGAGCGGTCGGCTCGGCGATCTGCGCTACGCCCGGGTGCGGCTCTCCCACGACGGCGCGACCGCCGGCTGGCTGCCTGAGCGCTTCTACGAGCCGGGACCGGCGATCGGCGGTGCTCTGAGCGACCTCGGCTGCCATCCTGTCTACCTGACCCAGCTGTTCCTCGGCGCCCACCCGGACTCGGTGAGCGCCACGTACGCCCACGTCACCGGCCGCGCCGTCGAGGACCACGCGGTGGTCACGCTGGGCTATCCGAACGGCGCCCTCGGAGTGGTCGAGGCCGGTTTCGTCAGCGACGACGGCTTCCGGGTGGAGCTGCACGGCAGTCTGGGGAGCTGTGTACTACGCCAGCCCGGGCGCGGCCGCGAGCTCGGAGCCGACCATCCGCGTCGTCGCGACCGGATCGGCCGGCGTGGAGGAGCTGCCGGTGCCCGCCGACGGCCCCGGCCCCTTCGACCAGTGGGTGGGTCACATCCTCCGCGACAGCATCGCCGCGGACAACCTGGCTCGCGCAGTCGAGTTGACCCGGCTGGTGGAGGCGGCGAACCGCTCGGCCGCCACCGGGTCGGCGATCTCCTATCCGAGCTAGACCCTTGCCGAACGGGGCTGGAATGAACGCACGCACGGGACCGATCCAGGTCGGCCTGATCGGCGGCGGCGGCGTCGCCGACGCGCACATCCGGGGTTACCGCCGCTACGCGGACACGATCGCCCTGGCCGCGGTGGCCGACGCCGATCCCGAGACCGCAGCCCGCCGAGCCGCGGAACTGGGCGTCGTCGCCTACACCGACTACCTCCAGATGCTGGCCGAGACCGAACTCGACGCGGTGGACATCTGCCTGCCGCACCACCTGCACGCCGACGCCATCGTGGCCGCGGCCGAGGCCGGCAAGCACATTCTCTGCGAGAAACCGCTCTGCCTGACCGCGCCAGAGGCGGTACAGGTGCGGGACGCGGTCCGCGGGTCCGGGGTGACGCTGATGTGCGCGCACAACCAGCTGTTCCTGCCCTCGGTCGTACGGGCCAAGGAACTGCTCGATGAGGGCGCGCTGGGGCAGGTCTACGAGGTCCGGGCCACCGACTGCTTCGTCAACGACTTCGACCCGGCCACCATGGGCTGGCGGGCCCACGCGAAGACCAGCGGCGGGGGCGAGCTCATCGACACGGGCTACCACCCGAGCTACCTGCTGCTGCACCTGGCCGGCGGGCAACCGGTCGAGGTCGCGGCGATGCTGTCCCGGCACCGGCTGCATTTCATGGAGGGCGAGGACTCCGCCCAGTTGCTCGTCCGGTTCGATCACGGCGTGGTGGGTCAACTCGTCACCAGTTGGGCCTTCGACCCGCCGGCGGACACCGAGCGGTTCGCGGTCACCGCCGAGTTGGGCTCGCTACGGGGTGACGCCAGATCGCTGACCGTCGCCCGGCGCGGTGAGCCGGTGCGGACCGAAGTGTTCGAGCCGGTGGACGACTACGAGGCGGAGATCGGCCATTTCGGGGAATGCCTGACGCTCGGGCAACGCCCGCTGCACACCGAAGAGGAGGGGCTCGCCGTGCTGGGACTGATCCTCGCCGCGTACGAGAGCGCCCGTTCAGGGAGCATCGCCCGCGTGCTCCACGACTGCCTGATGCTCCCGGTGCCCGTGGTCGCCACCCGAGAGTGAACCCCGGAAATACTCGTGCCCCCCACCTGACGGTGAGGGGCACGAGTATGTTCCCCGAGCGTGAGCGGCCGTGGGTCCAACGATGGGTACCCCACGAACTGATGACGAGGCACACACCGTCCCATCGTCGCCAACACGAGAAGCACTCACCCGACCACACCCCGACGTTCCCTCCCCCATAGAGGAACGTTCAAGATGAACGCTGTCGAAGGGCGATGCCCGTCAGTTGTTGAATGAACAACTCCTGACAAGCCAAGAAGGTAGCCCCGCCGTGGCATTGTGTCGAGAGGAAAGAGCCGGATTGTCTCCTTCTGGTCATGTCAAGAAGTGGACATAAATACGATGAACAGAAATTTTGACGGCGGCTACGCCTCGAGGAGCGCGCGGATCTCGGCTGCGCTGAGCTTAGCGCTGGCCAGCGCTTCGTCGCCCATCACGGAGTCGAACAGTTCGGTCTTGCGCGCCTTGAGGGCCATCACCTTCTCCTCGATCGTGTCCTTGGCCACCAGTCGATACACCAGCACGGTCTTGGTCTGCCCGATCCTGTGCGTCCGGTCGACGGCCTGGGCCTCGGTCGCCGGGTTCCACCACGGGTCCAGCACGAAGCAGTAGTCCGCTTCGGCGAGGTTGAGGCCGAAACCGCCCGGCTTTGAGACTGATCAGAAAGACCGGGGCGGTTCCGTCCCGGAACCGGCGCACAGCTCGATCGCGGTCGCGGGTCCGCCCGTCGAGGTAGGCGTACGCCAGGCCGGCCTCGTCCAGACGGCTCCTGATCCGGCCGAGCAGGGTGGTGAACTGGCTGAAGACGAGCGCGCGGTGGCCTTCCGCGGTCAGCTCGCGGAGATGGTCCAGGAGCAGGTCGAGCTTGGCCGCGGGCACCTGGTCGTACGCGGCGTCCACCAGTCCGGCGTCGAGGCTGAGCCGGCGCAGCAGGGTCAGCGAGCGGAGCACGGTGAAGCGGTTGCGGTCGAGGTCCTCGATCAGACCCAGCACCTTCTGCCGCTCCCGCTGCAGGTGGGTCTGGTAGATCCGCCGGTGCCGCGGGTGCAGGTCCACCTCGAGCACCTGCTCCTGCTTGGGCGGTAGGTCCGCGGCGACGTGATCCTTGGTCCGGCGCAACATCAGCGGCCGGATCCGGCGGCGGAGCTGGGCCAGCCGGGTGGTGTCGCCGTCGCGTTCGATCGGGCGGCGGTAGTACTCCGCGAAGCGGTCGGCGTGCGGGAACAGCCCCGGTGCGGTGATGGACAGCAGCGCCCACAGGTCCATCAGGCTGTTCTCCAGCGGCGTGCCGGTGACGGCCAGCTTGAACGGCGCGGCCACCCGACGGGCGTGCTGGTAGGTCTTCGCCCGGTGGTTCTTGACGAACTGGGCCTCGTCCAGGATCAGCCCGGACCAGTCGAGCGGAGCCAGGCTGTCGATGTCGATCCGGAGCAGCGCGTACGAGGTGAGGACCAGATCGGCGCCCGCGACCGCCTCGGCCGTGGGGACCTTGCGCTTGGCCTGGGACTGGTCGAGGCAGACCACCCGCAACCCGGGGGCGAAGCGGCCGGCCTCACTGCCCCAGTTGGACACCACGCTGGTGGGCGCGACGACCAGGAACGGCGGAGCATCGGGCTCGGCTCAGGCGGGCATGACAGATCAGCGCCAGCGTCTGCACCGTCTTGCCCAGACCCATGTCGTCGGCCAGGATGCCGCCGAGCCGGTGGCGCCACAAGAAGGCGAGCCACCGGAAGCCGTCGCGCTGGTAGGGGCGCAGTTCCGCGTGCAGGGTGGCGGGCGGATCGAGGTCCGCGGCCCCGACCCCTTCGGTGTGCGCCGCCGACTCCTCACCCAGTGCCGCCACGGTCTGGGTCCAGCGCGCCGTCTGGTCGATCTGCACGCCGAGAGTGACCAGGTCCTCCCACAAGCTCGTCTGGAATCGACTGAGGGCCAGATCGGACCGCGGATGGTCCCGCAGCGCCCGCGACTCCTCGATCAGCCCGCGCAGCTGTCCGAGCTCGGGCCGGTCGAGGGCGAAGTAGACGCCACTGTCCAGGACCAGGTGGTCCTCCCCCGCCGCCAGGGCGACGAACAGCTCGTCGAAGGGCACGGGCTCACCGTCCAGAGTCACGGTGAGGTGCAGGTCGAACCAGTCGTCGTCGCGCCGTTGCCGGACGGCCGCCGACACCTGCGGCAGCGCAGTGCTCTCCCGATAGTCCGGGACGTCGCCCTGGTGGCGCACGCGAACGCCGGCCCCCACCAGAGCCGGGACCACGTACTGCACGAAGCTGGCCGCGGCCATTCCCTCCAACCACGCCGACGGCGCCGGGCATCTCGGCTCCCCCGGCGCACCGAGCTGAGGCAGGGCGTCGTAAGGCAGTGGCACGGCTGCCAGGGCCTGGTGCTCGGCGACCGGGTTGCGGACGCCGCGCAGCTGGCGCGGCCGACCCAGGGGGTAGCTCCGGGTCTGGTCCCCGACGTCGTACTCCACACTCCACGACAGGTGCACCCGGCTCCGGGGCTGATGAGCGAGGGTGAGGCCAACCACCGGTACGACGGTGTCCGGCATCAGCACCGACCCGTCGTCGGATTCGAGGCCGACCCGCTGCCGCAACTGGGGCGCGTAGTCGGCCAGGAAGCGGGCCTCGTCCGCCGGCGGCACGGTCAGGACCGTCGCGTCGATCACCAGTTGACGCAGCTCGCGGCTGAGTGGCTGCTCGAGCCGGGCCAGGGTCAGCTCATCGGTGCCGTCGTCACCCGCAGCCACCGCGAACAGGCCGTGAGCCGGGTCGCCGAGCAGGCCGACCCCGGAAACCGACAGCTCGCGCCCGTCGCAGCTCACGCGCGGGGCGACCGCCAGTCCGCCCTGGTCGACCCGGCGGGCGTCCAGGCTCACCGTCGCCGACACCGGCGAGCGCACCGGGCCGGACAGCGGTGCGGCCGTGAGCAGGGTCAACCCGGCCTCGGCCGCCTCGTCGAGCAGTCGCCAGAATCCGGTGCTCACCGTGGCCAAGGAGAGCCAGGCCGTCCGCGGCGCGGAGTAGCGGGTGG
>CAVSDA010000016.1:0-532882 GCA_963726625.1 uncultured Actinomycetota bacterium | reverse complement strand
TCGCCCGGTGGATCAGGGCGTACGCGGGATCAGCAGGTGGTCGCTGGGCTGGCGGCTCGCCGCCTCGGTCCTCGGGATCGGGCTGCTGCTCAACGGCTCCTTGCGGATGAGCGACGACGTCTGGCCGTTCGGCCCGCTGTCCCAGTACGCCTTCTCCCCGGCGGCGGACGCGACCATCGTCATCACCCGGGTCGAGGGCCGGCTGGCCGACGGCAGGCGGATCGACCTGCCGCTCCGGATCGGTCAGGCGGGGATCAGCCGGGCCGAGATCGAGGCCCGGATCCCGGAGATCCTGGCCGACCCCACCCTGCTGCGCGCGGTCGCCGAGGGCTGGACCGCGCGTCACGCGGATGAGCCCGCGCTGGTCCAGGTGTGGCTGGTGCAGGACGTGACCCGTCTGGTCGACGGGCGCAAGGGACCGACCCGGATGAACGAACTCACCACCTGGGTGGCGCCACGGTGAGCGGCACGTCTTCCGGACGGGCCGGACGGGCCGGACGGATGGTGGGCTGGTTCGCGCCGACGCTGCCGCAGGCCCGGGTCGCGATCCTGCGTACGGCGCTCTACCTGTTCGTCCTGGTCGACATCCACTTCATCGTCCGCGACCCCATCCCGCTCAGCCGCCACCCGGAGCTCTACCGGCCACTGCTGATCGAGCGGGTCCTGCACCTCCCCGCGCCGAGCGTGCCGCTCACCGTCGCGCTGTACGCGGTCCTGTGGGTCGGCTGCCTGGTCGCTGCCGCCAACCGGCTGCCCCGACTGGCCGGCTGGGTCGTCGCCGCCGCGTTCACCTGGTGGACGGCCATCGGGATGAGCTACGGCAAGGTCGACCACGACCATCTGGCCCTGGTGGTCGCCCTGTGGGTGCTGCCCACCGCCGGGGCGGTCCCCGGGCGCTGGCGGAGCCGGCAGGCCTCGGTCCAGGCCGGCTGGGCGTTGCGCTGTATCCAGATCGCGGTGGTGGCGACGTACTTCCTGTCCGCCCTCACCAAGATCCGCAGTGGCGGCTGGAGCCTGACCAGCTGGCCGGAGAGCTCGATCCTGCTCTGGGCGATCATCCGGCGCCCGCACGGGCTCGGCCAGTTCCTGATTCCCTATCCGGGGGTGCTGCACGTGATGCAGTGGATGTCGTTCCTGGCCGAGTTGAGCTCGGTGGTGGTGCTCTGGCTACGCGGTCGGGCCCTGCTCTGCGCGGCGCTGTTCTGGCTGGGCTTCCACGTCTTCACCGTGGCCGTGCTCTACATCCACTTCGCCCCGACCGCCGTCTGCTGGCTGGCTTTCGCGCCGCTAGAGCGCCTTGGTCCCTGGCTGCGCCGGGTCAAAGCCCGCCGGCGGGAGCGCGCAGGCGGGGGAGCCGCCCGGCATCCGGTGCCGGTTGCGGGCGACCAGCCGGTAGACCGCCGACGGCTAGGGCGCGCGCACCCGGCAGGCTCATCGCCCTGCCGAGCACCGCGTACGCACCGCCGGCGTGGACCAGCCAGCGGGCGAAGGCCGGCGCGCCGCCGTAGACCCGGCCGCCGGTGGTGACCCACAGCGCCTCCCGCTGGGCGCGCTCCGGCTCGATGCCCAGCGATCTCGAGGTCGCTGAACTGCCAGGGCACCAGCGTGGCCGCCGGCCGCGGGCCTCGCTCCAGCCGCGCCGCGATCCACCGCGCGCTGCTGGTGCAGAAGGCGCAGTCCCCGTCGTAGACCAGCCAGGGCACCTCGCGCGTACTCACCGGCCCAACCTACCCAGTCCCCAACGTGCCCAGCCCCCAACTCCCCAACTTCTTCGGGAAACGCCGAGAAACGACCCGAATCGGACCGCCATCCGAGTCGTCTCCCGGCGTTTCCTGCTCAGCGGAGGCGGGGGACATACACTCCGTGCGTGGCTGGGCTCATCAACGAGGAGGACATCGCCACCGTCCGCGACCGGGCCGCGATCGACGAGGTCGTCGGCGCCTACGTCACGTTGCGGCGCACGGGCAGCACCATGAAGGGGCTGTGCCCGTTCCACGACGAGAAGACGCCGAGCTTCCAGGTGACGCCGTCCCGCGGCTACTGGTACTGCTTCGGCTCGTGCGGCGAGGGCGGCGACGTCTTCGACTTCATGCGCAAGATCGACAACCTCTCCTTCGCCGAGGCCGTGGAGCGGCTGGCCGACCGGGTCGGGGTCCAGCTCCGCTACACCGATGACGGCGGCACCAGGCCCGAGCCCGGCGTACGGACGCGGCTGGCCGAGGCGTCGCGCCTGGCCGCGGAGTTCTACGCCGAGCAACTCGGCACACCGGAGGCGGTGACGGCCCGCCAGTTCCTGAACGAACGCGGCTTCGACCGCGACGCGGCGGAGCAGTTCGGCGTCGGCTTCGCACCCAGGGACGGCCGAGCGTTGTTGCGCCACCTGCGGGGCCGCGGGTTCGCCGACCGGGAACTGGTCGCCGCCGGGCTGGCCCGCGAGTCGGGCTACGACTTCTTCCAGGCCCGAGCGCTGTGGCCGATCCGCGACTCGGGGCGCCAGGTGCTGGGGTTCGGCGCGCGCCGGCTCTTCGACGACGACCGGATGCCGGCGAAGTACATCAACACGCCCGAAACCCCGCTCTACAAGAAGTCCCACGTCCTCTACGGGCTCGACCTGGCCCGGACCGCGATCAGCAAGAAGAGCCAGGCGGTCATCGTCGAGGGCTATACCGACGTGATGGCCGCGCACCTGTCCGGCGTCGAGACCGCGGTCGCCTCCTGCGGGACGGCGTTCGGGGACGACCACGCCCGGATGCTGCGCCGGCTGATGGGCGATCACGACGCCTTCCGCGGTGAGGTGATCTTCACCTTCGACGGCGACGCCGCCGGACAGGCCGCCGCCCTGAAGGTCTTCTCCGGCGACCAGAACTTCATCACCCAGACCTACGTCGCCATCGAGCCGACCGGACTGGATCCCTGCGATCTGCGGCTCAAGTCCGGCGCCGCCGCCGTACGCGAACTCGTCGCCCGCCGCGTGCCCCTCTACCGGTTCGTGATGAGCAACCTGCTGTCCCAGCACGACCTCGACCGTGCCGACGGGCGGGTGGCCGCACTGCGGGCGGCGGCGCCGCTGGTGGCGAGCATCCGCGACACCGCTCTGGTCGGCGGATACGCCCGCGAGCTGGCCGGGCTGCTCGGAATGGACCTGGAGGAGGTGCGCGCTGAGGTGATGCGGACGTCGAACCGCTCCCGCCGGCCCGCCTCCAACGGCGCCGACCGCCGCGGAGCCGCAGCGCCGGTCGAGGCTGCCGACGGGGCCGAGGCGGCGGGGGTGCCGGCCGGTCCGCCGATGCCGGCCCCGCGGGACCGACTGCTCGCCACCGAGCGGGAGACCTGCAAGATGGCCATCCAGAGTCCGGAGCTGTTCCCGCCCGCCTGGGACGGGGTGACCGTGGCGGACTTCACCCACCCCGCGTACGCCGCGGTCTTCACCGCCGTCGAAAGGGCTGCCGCCGACGGGATCCCGACCGGGGCCGGTGCGCGCAGCACCGAATGGGTGCACCGGGTGTCGCAGGCCTGCCCGGGGGAAACGCTGCGGGGTCTGGTCGCCGCCCTGGCCGTCGAACCGCTGCCGGTGCAGGGCGACGTCAGCCCTCGGTACGTGGTGGCGAACACCTCGGGCCTTCGCCTGCTCAGCGTGATGCGCAGGATCGCCGAGCTGAAGTCGAAGCTGCAGCGCACCAACCCGGTCGAAGCCCAGCGGAGCTACAACCAGATGTTCTCCGAGTTGGTGGTCCTCGAGGCCCGGCGCAAGGAACTGCACACCCGAAGCATCGGTGCCCAGGACTGAGTTGATCCTGCGCGCGCTCGCGAAACGCTCGCGCGGGCCGGTGGGGCGCGCGGTTGTTGTCCGTCGTGGTGCGGGTGTTGTCCGTTCCTCCAGCAGGTCTGGTCCAGGCCGCCGGGCTCGGCGACAGTGGCCGTTGTGACGATGCCGTGGGAGATCCAGAGCGAGCCGCCGCTGAGCCAGGAGGAGGAGGTCGCGCTGCTGCGCGACATCGAGTCAGGCGTGCTGGCGCGGGCGTGCTGCGAGTCGGGGCAGGGGTTCGGCGACGCGACCTACGTCGAGCTGATGATGCTGGCCGAGCGCGGTGAACGGGCTCGGCAGCGGTTCATCCTGGCCAACGTCGGGCTGGTCCGGATGGTGGCCGGACAGTACGCGGCGCGCAGCCGGCTGTCCAAGGCTGAGCTCTTCCAGGAGGGTTGCGTCGGGCTGGTCACGGCGGTCGAGCGGTTCGACCACGCCCGCGAGGTGCGCTTCTCCACCTACGGGCTGTTCTGGATTCGCGCCTACATCAGCGCGCTGACGGCACGTCAGCTGGGCGCGCTGAACCTGCCGGCCACCCGGGCCGAGCAACTGCGGGTGGCCCGGGGCGTGGAGGGCGTGCTGGCCCAGCGCTTCGGCCGCGCCCCGTCGATCGGAGAGGTGGCCGACGCGCTGGGCAAGCCCACCCCGTGGACCCGCGACCTGCTGGCGCACCGGCGGCCGCAGTCGCTGGAGGAGTTGGAGATCTCGCGGCTGGAGCAGGTCACCGCGGAAGACCCGCAAGCCGCGTTCGACGGGCAGGTGCTGGTGCGGGAGTTGCTGCACCGGCTGGATCGCGTGCACCGCCGCGTGATCGAGTTGCGCCTGGGCTTCGACGGCGATCCGGTGTCCATCGCGCAGACCGCCCGCACCCTGAACATCCCGGTCAGCCGGGTCCGCCGGCTCGAGGAGAACGCCATGGAGAAGCTGCGCCGGGTGTGCCCACAGCAGGCCCTGGCCCACCTGCGCTGAGCCTGGGCCACCCCGTGCCTTCGGGCTCGGCGCGGACCCGGCAGGCAAGATGGGCGCGTGCGTACGCGGCTGCGGGACGGATCTGGCTGGTGGACGCGCGCCCGGGGACTCCCGCGCGAGACGTACACCGACTGGGCTCGGTCGCTGACCGCGCGGACGGGAAGTCCGGTGCGGATCCTGGCCTGGGCTCGGACCGATCACGGCTTCGCCATCGGCAGCCCGGCCGTCCTCTCCTACCCGACCACCGAGACTGGGAATTCGGGGTGGTCCCATCTCGGTTGGCACGAGATCGAGCACGGCGGCTGGAACGCCGAACTGGCCAGCTTGAGCTGGGTGCTGAACGCCGAACCGGGCGAGAGCTCCGGACGCGGGTCGATCGCCCTGACCAGGCCTGGCCGGCTGCCCGAGCTGTTCCGCGAACGGGTCGCGGCGAGCATCGCGGTCCAGCAGTTCTTTCCGATCAGCGGCGACCGCGGGATCACGGTGACCGCGCGGCGTGACCTCAGCGAGGGCGGCGGCGTGAGCTGGCACGCCACGCTGACCAGGGGTCTGACGTGGCGCACCGAGGGCGTACGCGACACCGCCGAGCACGCGATCGCCCGGCTCCGAATCGAGTACGACGCGAGTTCAGGCGGCTGGTAAGGTACGTAGCCGCGCCTCACCGCAAGCCTCACCGCAAGCCTGGAGGGCGCAAGTTTGCCCAGCTTCTCGCAGTCCCCTGTAGCTCAATTGGCAGAGCAGCCGGCTGTTAACCGGCAGGTTGTTGGTTCGAGTCCAACCGGGGGAGCCAGCTCTGGGCAGCAACCTCCACTACCGGGTCCCCTCAGGACAGGGACCCGCTGTTCAGCGCGGTCGCAGACCTTCCAGGTCGCTCGGCAGTGGTTGGCCCACCAGTCGATGTCGTGCTCGACGACCTGACGCCGCATGAAGTCCATCCGGCGGGCCTTGTTCTGCGTGGTGTCCTCCGATGGCGACGGGCGGTCCGCGCGGCGACTGTGCACGGGTTGGTGGCGGACTACTTGACCTCAGCTCGAATCGCCAGGCCGACCCCGATGATCATGGGGATCACCAGCCAGACCGTTCCTGTGACCGCGAGTTGGGTCCACTGTTGGGTGGTGACGGCTCCGTTGAACAGTGCGCTTTGGGCGTGGTCGAAGTCGACCCACGGTTGAAGCTCGCGGAATCCCTCGTGCGAGGCGGCGAGGATCAGGGAGAGCGTTGGTAGCAGGAACTGGTAGACGAAATAGGCCACGAGTGCTCCGACCGAGTTCCGGATCATGACGCCGAGCATGAAGCCGAAAAGCACGCTGAGGACGTTGGCTAAGACGTTGGTAGCCAGGTTGAGGACTGTGAGGTCCCAGACGGGGTCGATCCCGGCTATCGACGTTCCAACGAGGTTGCCGACCGCGCCGATCCCGAAGGCGAGGGGAATGGTGAGGGTGGCGAGGCCGACGCTCGCGATTGCCTTCGCCGCGACGACCCGTCCGCGGTGCTGGACCAGGGTGAAAGTGGTGATTCCACTGCGCTGGCTCCACTCGCCCGTCACCGACAGGATCGCGATCACAGGCAGCACGACTGTCATCGGGATGTTGATAGCAGAGGTGAACGTGCGGTAAGTCAGCTCGTCGTCGGCCGCGAACAGGACGACCGCTGCCGTGGCGAGCAATGCCAGGATGCCGATGCTGACGATCAGCCAGAACCCGGATCGGGTATCGAACATCTTGCGTAGCTCGGTGGCGGTGATTCGGCTCAGCGGTATTCCGCGGTGTGTCGCCCTGGTCCTTGCCAGGGGCCCGCTCACGGTGTCGAGTGTGGTCATGCCACTGCTCCTTCTGGTTGGGCTGTCCCTGGACCGCGTACGTCGCGTTGAGTTTCGGCGGTGAGCTGAAGGAACGTGTCCTCCAGGCCGACGCCGTCGGCCGGCCGTAGCTCGATGACGGGCACGGCGGCGGCAACGGCGACCTTCCAGACCTCCGCGGTGTCGGTCTGGGCGAGCAGGCCGTCTTGGCCGATGGGTGAGGACCTGATGCCGGCGTCGATCAGGGCTCGAGCGAGGACCTCCCGCTGGGTCGTCCGCAAGACAGACCCCGCGGACCGCAACAGGTGGCTCTTGGCTCCCTGGGCCACGATGCCGCCGCTGCCGATCACCACGAGGTCGTCGGCGATGACCTCGATCTCGTGGAGCAGGTGGGAGGAGAGGAGGACGGTGCCGCCGCGGTCGGCGAAATCTCGCAGCAGACCGCGCATCCAGCGGATGCCGGCCGGGTCGAGGCCATTGGCCGGTTCGTCGAGGACCAGCACCTCCGGCTCGCCGATGAGCGCGGTCGCGATGCCGAGCCGCTGGCGCATGCCGAGTGAGTAGTCGCGGACGCGCCTCGACGCCTCCTCCGACGTCAGGCTGACCAGGTCCAGCATCTCCTCGACCCGCCCACGGCGCAGCCCCATCAACCGTTGGGCGATGGTCAAAGTCTCGCGCCCGGTGCGTCCTGCGTGCTGCGCGGACGCATCAAGAAGGACTCCGACCTCCAAGCCCGGGTTGGGAAGGTCCACGTACCTGCGACCGGAGATGGTCGCGGTCCCCGATGTGGCTCTGGTCAGGCCGACAAGGATCCGCATGGTGGTCGACTTGCCGGCACCGTTGGGGCCGAGGAAGCCGGTCACGCGGCCCGGCTGCGCGGTGAAGCTGACGTCGTCCACGGCGATGAACCGACCGTAGGCCTTGGTGACTGACTGGATGGTGATCATCAGCGCCACCGGTCCCCCGGCTTGGTCACGTAATGCGAGAACACGTAGCGCCACGGGATGACGGCGAGCGGTATCACGACCAGGAGGCAGGTGTAGAACACGTACAGGGTGGCCGGATCCAGGTGATCGTTCCGCCACGCCGGAAGAACGACGACGATGGTCCAGATGAGCTTCCAGGCCAGTTCGAACAGCAGTGCGGGAAGCAGCTGCAACGGGTAGCGAACCCCGAGAAACCACAGCAGCGACAACGCCACCAGCATGCACGTCACAACCCCCTCGAACAGCGGCCAGGGACCGTCGTGGTTGATGATCAACGGCCACTTCACCAATGCGAGCCCGACGGCGATCACGAGATAGCCGAGCCGGAGGAAGTACAGGCGCGGCACCGACACCTCTGCTGCCCTGGCGGTGCTCCTCGGGCCGTTCGGTGGTGGCGTGTTGTCTGACTGGGAGCGCGTGACGGCGCTCGAGGTTGATCTCATGGCGATCTCCTCTGGTTGGGAGTGGCTGATGTGGTCATGGGTCAACGGTGGCGGCCGGGACCGCGCCCGCACATCGGCCGGCCGGCCCCGATCTACGCGCCGAAAGGAGGGGTCGGAGACCTTGCGGGGCCCACTTTCGTCTCGGTAGTCATCGACGTTCGTCGCTGTCCTGCCGACAGCACCGGCCTTTACGCTGGGCCCATGTCCCCGTCATCCCGGTTGTGGGTCGAGCTCGTCAATCCGGCGTCGTTGCCGGCATCGAGCGATCTGACCTCGCCGAGCTCGACCGGTCCTCGGACGGGCCGCGACCGGACTGTCGACGCCGTCGGTTGCTTCACCGCCGCCGCGCTGGGGGCGCTCTTCTTGAGCCCGTGCGCTGCACGGCGACGTCGTGGCCTTGTCGACAACGCGGGTGGTGGTTGACGTGGCCAGCGGGACGCTGGCTTCTGTCCTGTTGTGGTGGCGGCGGAGGTGGGCGTTCGGAGTAGCGGCCGCGTGTCTTGTGCTCGGGACATTGTCGATCTCAGCTACCCCCGCGGGGCTGATCGCGCTCTTCTCCCTGGCAGTTCACCGCCAGGTCCGCCAAGCGCTGCTCGTCGTTGCCCTGTGGATTCCGTCCATCCTGCTCTTTGCCGTCTACAGTCCCACGACGGACGCACTGTCGGTGGTCGTGCGGGTCATTCCGCTCGTGCTCGCCGTCACCGCGTGGGGGATGTTTCTCCGGGCCCGGAGGCAACTCCTGCTCAGCTTGCGTGAGCGTGCCGCTCGGGCCGAGGCTGATCAACGTCAGCACGAAGAGGGGGCACGGAAGGCGGAGCGCACCCGGATCGCGCGGGAGATGCATGACGTCCTCGCCCACCGCATCTCGCTGCTGGCCTTGCACGCCGGTGCGCTCGAGGTCCGGCCCGACCTGCCGCCGGACAAGGTCCGCGAGACGGCCGAGTTGCTGCGCTCCACCGCCCGGCAGGCCCTCGAGGAGCTGCGTGGCGTGATCGGACTGCTCCGGGATGACTCAGGCGAGGACCCGTCGCCGCCGGCTCCGCTGCCGAGGCTGGCCGACATCCGCCGCCTCGTCGAGGAAACCCAGCTGGCCGGGGCGAACATCGACTTCGAGATGGACGTGGAGCGCCCGGATGACGTGCCGAGCGCGTTGGGACGCGATGCCTACCGCATCGTTCAGGAGGCACTGACCAACATCGGCAAGCACGCCAGCGGCACGGCGATCCGGGTTCGCGTCAGTGGTGGGCCAGGAGACGGTCTGCACGTCAAGGTCTGTAACCGCAAACCGCTGCACGCCAACGCTGGACCGGCGCTGCCCGGGTCCGGTGCCGGTCTGCTCGGGCTACAGGAACGAGTAGACCTGGCCGGCGGCACCCTCGTGCACGGCCCGGACGGTTCAGGCGACTTCGTGGTCGACGCGGAGCTGAGCTGGTGACCATCCGAGTGTTGCTGGTTGACGACGACGCGCTCGTTCGTGCCGGACTCCGCATCATCTTGTCGTCGGCCGACGACCTCGAGGTGGTGGGCGAGGTCGCCGACGGCGCGGGTGCGGTGGCGGCGACGCGCGCATATCAGCCCGATGTCGTCCTGATGGACATCCGGATGGCCGAGATGGACGGCATCACCGCGACGACGGCCTTGCGTCGACTCGCCGCCCCACCCCAGGTGATCGTGCTGACCACGTTCCAGGCGGACGAGCAGGTGATGAGCGCGCTCCGGGCCGGCGCGAGCGGGTTCCTGGTCAAGGACACCCCGCCTGCCGAGATCATCAACGCCGTACGTCTGGTGGCCGCTGGTGACGCGGTCGTCTCGCCCTCCGTCACTCGCACGCTGCTGTCCCACTTCGGTGACGCGGAGGCCTCCGAACGCCGCCGCGCCGCCGCGCAACGACTCAGCACTCTCACTGACCGCGAACGTGAAGTTGCGGCCGCGGTCGGGTCGGGCGCATCAAACGCGGAGGTGGCCACCTCGTTGTATATGAGCGAGGCCACCGTCAAAGCGCATGTGTCACGGCTGTTCACGAAGCTGGCCGTCGCCAACCGCGTGCAGATCGCCATCCTCCTCCACGACGCCGACCAGTCGTGACCAGGGAAGCCGCCGCCCGAGATTTCGCGGGTGGTGGACGCGGCGGCAGACGTCCTTAGCTGGTTCGGTGCGAGCAGGGTCAGAGGCGGGTCGCCGGCCTGGTGTTGATCTCGACGTCCAATCGGGAGGCTCAGCCGACTCGGTGCGGCTCCGTGCGCGCGATTCAGGCGCGGTCGCACACCTTCCAGGTCGGTCAGGAAGTGGTTGGCCCACCAGTCGATGTCGTGCTCGACCACCTGACGCCGCATGAAGCGCATCCGGCGGGCCTTGTTCTGCGTGGTGTCCTCCATCGCCTGCACCAGGCGCTCCTTCAGCCCGTTGACGTCGTGCGGGTTGACCAGGTAGGCCTGCCGGAGCTCGCGCGCCGCACCGGCGAACTCGCTCAACACCAAGGCGCCGTCGTCGGCCTGGCGGCACGCCGCGTACTCCTTGGCGACCAGATTCATCCCGTCCCGGAGCGGCGTGACCACCATGATGTCGGCCGCCCGGTAGAGCGCCGCCATCTCCTCGCGCGAGAACGAGGTGTGCAGGTAGATGATCGGCGGCCGTCCGAGCCGGCCGGCGTCGCCGTTGATCCGCCCGACCAGGCGGTCGATGTCGTCGCGCAGCACCCGGTACTTCTCCACCCGCTCCCGCGAGGGGATGGCCAACTGCACGAAGACGGCGTCGTCGGCGTCGACCCGGCCCTCGGTCACCAGCTCGCCGAACGCCTGGATCCGCTCCGGCAGTCCCTTGGTGTAGTCCATCCGGTCGACGCCGAGGAAGATCAGCCGTGGGTCGCCCAGGTCACGCCGGATCTGTTTCGCGCGGGCGGCGGCCTCCTCGGTACCCGCCAGCGCGTTGAGCTTCTTCGCATCGATGGCGATGGGGTAGGCCCGGGCGAGCACGTCGCGACCGTCCGGGGTGGAGATCAGGTCGCGCCGGGTTTCCAGTTGCAGCCGCTGACGAACCAGCCGGAGGAAGTTCTGTGCGCCGCCGAGAAGTTGGAAACCGACCAGGTCCGCGCCCAGCAGGCCCTCGAGGATCTCGTTGCGCCAGGGCAGCTGGACGTACAACTCGCTCGGCGGGAACGGGATGTGCAGGAAGAAGCCGATCCGCAGGTCGGGCCGGAGCTCGCGCAGCATCCGCGGCACCAGTTGCAACTGGTAGTCCTGAACCCAGACGACCGCACCCTCCGCGGAGATCTCGGCGACCCGGTCGGCGAAGCGCTGATTGACCGTCACGTACGCGTCCCACCATTCGCGGTGGAACTCCGGCGGCACGATGACGTCGTGGTAGATCGGCCACAGGGTGGCGTTGGAGAAACCCTCGTAGTAGTCGGCCAGCTCGCGAGACGACAGCGGGACGGGAACGAGGTGCAGCCCGTCGTTGTCGAAGGGCTCGAGCGTCTCGTCGGGGGCACCGTGCCAGCCGACCCAGGCGCCGTGGCGATTGCGCATCACCGGCTCGAGGGCCGTGACCAGGCCCCCCGGCGCCGACCGCCAGTCGGTGCTGCCGTCCGGTTGATCGATCCGGTCCACCGGGAGCCGGTTGGCGACGACGACGAACGACGCGCGTCCGGACTGCCTCGCCGGTCTCGCCGCGCTCCCGTCCTGTCGTGCTCACCGACTGCCACCTCCTCCGCGAATCCCTGTCGACCCTAGCGACCGAGCCGCGCGAACTTCTGACAGGCTCTTGCCATGAGGCTTCCGCCGCCGCGAACCGACGCGGGCGAATCGGCTCTGAGAGCGATTCTGCACGCACCCGGTGACACCGTGGTCGCGCTCGATTTCGACGGCACCCTGGCGCCGATCATCGACGATCCGGAGCAGGCGTACGCCGACCCGGCCGCCGTGGCCGCCCTCGGCCGCATCGGCCGGCGGGTCGGCGCGGTCGCGGTGATCACCGGTCGCCCGGTGCGCACCGCCGTACGCCTGGGCCGATTCGGCGAGGTCGCCGGGTTGGAGGCCATGACGGTCATCGGGCAGTACGGCGTGGAGCGGTGGAACGCCGCCGGGGACGAGTTCATCGTGCCGCCCGATCCACCGGAAATCCTCGCCGCGGAGCAGGAACTGCCGCCCTTACTGGCCTCGGTGGGACTGGCCGCGGCACGGGTGGAGCACAAGGGCCGCGCACTGGGAGTGCACACCCGGACCCTCACCGACCCGGCAGCGGCGTTCCAGTCTCTCGCGGAGCCGTTGCGCACCCTGGCCGATCGGCACAACCTTCATCTGGAGCAGGGCAAGAACGTCTGGGAACTGCGCCCGCCCGGTGTCGACAAGGGCGCGGCGCTGCGGGCCGTGGTGGCCGAGCGGCAGGCCCGCAGCGTGATCTTCGCCGGCGACGATCTCGGCGACCTGCCCGCCTTCCGCGCCGTGCAGCAGTTGCGCGGCGAGGGCGTACCCGGCCTGCTGGTCTGCTCGGCCTCTCACGAGGAGGATGCCCTCGCCGACCTGTCCGACGTGGTCGTGGACGGACCCCACGGGATCGCGGTCTGGCTCACCGCGCTGGCCGACGAACTCGGCTGACCAGCCTGGGGTGCCGTCCGGGTAGCCAGCGCTCTCGGTCGGGGCGCCTTGTCGAGTGATCACCAGTCCGGGCAGACTACGCTGAGGCCGACGCCCTTCAGGTCCTCGAAACCCCGTCTTCAGTCGACCGGATGGTCCGGTATTCGTACGTCCCCGCTGGAGTGGTCATCGATTCGGTTCGTGGAGGGTCAGCGTGAGCAGCGATGTGCGCGACGGGGCGTTGACGCCGGGTCCCCGTACGCCCGCGCCGCAGCAAGGTCGCACCGGCCGCCCATGAAGCGCCAGGATCGGCCGTGCTGGTGCGGACACGAGCGCGCCGATCATCGTGATGTACCGCGCGGTAGGTGGCGGCGTGACCAGTCCTGTCGAATCTGTGACTGTCAGAAGTTCCAGCCTGGCTGGCCCTTCAGCCGACTCTGAGACGCGTCCGCGGGATCCAGTCGCACAGGCCAGCCTGACCGATCGAGCGCATCATCCCGTGGAACCCGCCAGAAGCGGCAGGGTTACGATCGGCCCGTCGCGGACCGTTTCCAGTGCGCCCCTTCCAGGGTGACCCATCCGGGTGCTCTGCCCCTGCCACGGAGGTTTTCCATGTCGATCTTCCGTTCGAAGCGATCGTTGGCGGCCATGACCGCCATGATCGGCCTGGCCCTCCCGGCGGCGTTGGTCGCCCCGGCCGAGGCCGCACCGAACAACAACTCGGTGAAGAAGCTGACCAAGGCCGTCACGGTCGAGGGTGTCCTCGACCACCTGGACGCGTTGCAGAACGTTGCCGACGCCAACGGTGGGGATCGCGCGGCCGGCCGGCCGGGCTACGGGGCGTCAGTCGCCTACGTCGTGGATCAACTGACGTCGAGCGGGGTATTCGCCGACGGTCCAGGCGTTCGACTTCGAGTACGTCGACGAGAACTCCGAACTGGAGCAGATCGCCCCTGACGCGACCACCTACGCCGAGGGACGCGACTTCCTGCGCAACGTGTTCGACAGCGGAACGCCGGAGGGGCAGGCCACCGGGCCCATCGTGAACGTCGACCTCCGCACGGACGCGCCGACGTTGCCGCCGAACACCTCGAGCAGCGGATGCGAGGCGGGGGACTTCGCCGGGTTCCCGGCCGGCGGCATCGCGCTGATGCAACGCGGCACCTGCGGATTCGCCGTCAAGGCGCTCAACGCCCAAGCCGCTGGTGCTGCGGGCGCCGTGGTCATGAACGAGGGTCAGCCCGGCCGGACCGGTCTGGTCGGCATGATCGGCGACGCCACGGGTTTGACGATTCCGGTGGTCTTCGCGACCTTCGACGTCGGCGCGGCGCTGGCCGTCGGCGGCCCGCGCACAGTCCGGGTCAAGGTCGATTTCACCGCCGAGACACGGACCACCTACAACGTGTTCGCCGAGACGAAAGCCGGCCGGACGGACAACGTCGTGATGGCCGGTGCGCACCTGGACAGCGTGCAGGACGGCGCGGGCATCAACGACAACGGATCCGGCAGTGCGGCGCTGCTGGAGACGGCGATTCAGATGCAGAAGGTCAAGCCCAACAACAAGGTGAGATTCGCGTGGTGGGGTGCGGAGGAATCAGGGCTGCTCGGCTCGGAACACTACGTGACCAGCCTCAGTGATCAGGAGCGGACCAACATCGCCCTCTACCTGAACTTCGACATGGTCGGCTCGCCCAACTACATCTTCGGTGTGTACGACGGGGACGATTCCAGCGGCACCGCGACGACGCCGATCCCGGACGGTTCGGCGGCGGTCGAGGATGTCTTCGAGAAGTTCTACGCCGATCGCGGTATCCCGTACCAGGACACCGAGTTCTCCGGTCGCTCCGACTACGGCCCGTTCATCGCGGTCGACATCCCGGCCGGCGGTCTGTTCACCGGCGCCGAGGGCGTCAAGACCGCCGGGGAGGCCGCGCTCTACGGCGGTCAGGCCGGTGTCGCGTACGACTCCTGCTACCACGCGCCCTGCGACGACCGAGGCAATCTCAACACCTACGCCCTCGACGTCAACTCCGACGCCGTCGCCGCCGCCGTGATCACCTTCGCCTTCGACACCTCGACGGTGAACGGTGAGCGCTCGCCCGGCAAGTCGCACGGGAAGGCGGCACGCGACCGGTCGAAGAACCGCTTCGCCAAGTGAGCTAGGGCACGTCCTGGCCGCGGGCGGTGGTGAACAGGGAGTACCACTCGACCCGGGTGAGCTGAGCTGCCACCGCAGTTGCGTCGGCGCAGGCCCGGATGCGCTCCGGGTTGGTCGTGCCGATCACCGGGCTGATGTCCGCCGGATGCCTCATCAGCCAGCCAAGCACGATGGCCTCGGGGGCCACGGCGTACTGCTCAGCGAGGTTCGAGACTTGCACGGCAGTTTCCCGATCGGCGAGGCCGGCGCTGTCGGTGTTCACGCCGGTGTAGATCCCGCGAGCGAGGGAGCCCCAGGCCTGCAGCGCCACCCCGTTGGCCGCACTGTATTCGAGGGTGCCGAGCGGGAAGTCATAGGCGATGCCCTGGTCACCGTTGATACCGATCCCGGCCTCGATCCAGTCGCGCTTGTGCAGGCTCAGCTCGAGCTGGTTGACGACGATCGGCAGGTCCAGGTGCCGTTGTAGGGCGGCCATCTGGACACCCGCCATGTTGGAGACGCCCACCTGACGGACGAGGCCCTCGCTGTGGAGCTCGGTCAGCGCCTCCGCCACGAGCTCGGGCTCCATCAGGGGATCCGGTCGGTGCAGCAGCAGAGTGTCGACCCACTCGACCTGCAGCCGTTCGAGACTTGCCCGGACCCGGTCCTTGATGGCCTGCTTGTCCAGGTTGTAGTGGACGCCGAGCCCGCCTTCGCCGACCCGGATCCCGCACTTGGTCTGGATCTGGATGGAGGACCGCAGGGTCTCGTCGCGGGCGAGGATCTCTCCGAAGACGGCCTCCGCCTTCCCGGAGCGGTAGATGTCGGCGTGGTCGAAGACCCGCACGCCCAGGTCCAGGGCCGTGCTCACCGCCCGCTCGGCGGTACGGAGGTCCTCGCGGGTGTAGGGCGTGGGATCCCAGCTGCCGCCGAAGCCCATGCAGCCATAGACCAGTTCTTGCTTGCGAGTTGTGGGCATGGTGATTCCTGTTTGGGTGCTGGGGCCGTCTGGAGGCACTGCACTGGGGTGAACCGGTGCCCGCGTCCGGTCTGGACGGCGCGCAATTCCCGGCGCAGCCACTGGCCGCGCCGGGAAGTCGCAGGCACCAGAAGCTATTTGATCAGGGTCTGCAACCTGGTCTGCAGCTGCTGCAGCGCGGCCTCAGGGGACCTCGTACCGCCACCCGGAAGCGCCGAGTAGGCCGCATCCTGAATGGCCAGGGTGACATCGCCGTACTCGACCGCCTTCGGCCGCGGCTTGGCAGTCTCGATCGACTTGAGCAGCTCCGGGAAGTAGGCGTACTTCTTCACGATGTCCGCATCGGCTGTACAACGAGGCGATGCCCGGAGGCGACGAGGTGGCCAGGGTGTTTGCCTTCTGCTGCTCAATCTCGGTCATGAACTTCAGGAAGTCGGCAGCCGTGCCCTTGTTCTCGGCGTTCTTGGCGATCGCGTAGTTGCCGCCGCCCAGGCTGGAGACCCCCGGACCGGTGATTCCCGGCAGTGGCGCCACGTCGAACTTGCCGGCAATCTTGGAGGAGCCGTCGGTCTTGTTGGCCAGCGGATACACGTAGGGCCAGTTGCGGTGGAAGATCAGCGTCCCGTTCTGGAACGCCTGCCGGCCTTCCTCCTCGGTCCAGGTGATCGCACCCCTGGGGATGTAGCCGTCCTTAAACCAGTCGGTCAGCGTCTGCAGGCCCTTGGTCGCCTCCGGGGTCGCGACGTTCGGCTTGCCGTCGTCGCCAACGATGACCCCGCCGGCGCCGTGGACGGCCTCGTCGAAGTTCACCGTCAGGCCCTCGTACTTGTTGTACTGACCGGCGAAGCAGTTCAGTTTGGCGTTGTTCTCACCCTCCGTGATCTTGTCGCAGGCCGCCTTCATTTCGTCGAACGTGGTCGGCGGCCGCAGGTCGTACTTGTCGAGGAGGTCCTTGCGGTAGAAGAGCAAACCCGCCGTTGGATTCGATCGGGTAGGCGTACACCTTGTCGAAGTAGGTGGCGCTGTCGAGGGCCGCGGGCAGGAACTTGTCGGTCGGGAACTGGTCGGGCGCGAGCTCGTCGATGTAGCCCTTGGCCGCGAATTCGGCGGTCCAGACCACGTCCACGCTGAGCACGGCCATGGCCGGGTTCTTGATCTGGGTGTTCTGGATCATCTGCTGCCGCTGCTGGTCAGCTTCGTCGGGCAACTCGTGGAAGCTCACCTTGCCGTTCGGGTGCTGAGCGTTGAACTGGTCGATCAGCTTCGAGAGGTTCCCGGTGACGTCCTTGCCTCGCCAGAGCTCGATATCGCCCTGCTTGGTCAGGTCGGCGCCGGTTTGCGTACTGGCACCGCCCGTTGGCTCTTCGCTCCCGCCGCCACAGGCAGCGGCTACAAGCAGGGCGCTCGCAGACACGGCCGTGACGAGAAGACGGCGCGGATTAAGCGTGGACATGACAGCCTCACTTCGTTGGAGGGGACACCCATTCGTTGATCCATGAGAGTGCGTGGGTGAGTCGCTCAGCTGGCAAGACGCTAGCACTAAAGCGTTTGAGCAACAAGCACACCTGAGTAGTGTCGATCCCAGGTCAGCGCGCGGATCATGCGTTACAGTGACGTCGTGCGTCCACAGACCACCATGGCCGACATCGCTCGCTTGGCCGGAGTGTCCACAAGTGCGGTGTCGCTTGCCCTGAACGGTCGGATCGGGGTTTCCCCCAGCACGCGGGAGCGCGTCACGAAGATCGCCGAAGAGCTCGGCTGGTACCCGAATGTGGCGGCCCGGGCGCTCACCGGTCGGCCGGTCGCGGCCATTGGCATCGTTCTGACGAGGCCAGCGCGATTCCTCGGTGCGGATCCCCTCTTCATGAGCTTCCTCGCCGGCTTAGAGGCCCAGTTCAGCAAGGTGGGCAGTAGCCTGATGATGCACCTCGCGGAGATGTTGGCCGAGGAGATCACCACCTATCGCCGCTGGGCATCAGAGCGGCGCGTGGACGGTCTGGTGTTGATGGACCTCCAGGTCAACGACCCGCGGCCTTCGGTGACGAGAGATCTTGGTCTGCCGACGGTGGTCGTCGGTGATCCACGGTACGCCGCGGGGTTGCCGGCGGTCTGGACCGATGACGCCGATGCCGTCCGCTCAGCGGTTTCCCGCCTGACCGAGCTCGGGCACACCGTCCTGGCCCGGGTCGGCGAACGCTCCGACCTTGCCCACGCCCGGATCCGCAATGAAGCCTTCCTCAACGCGTGCGCAGACGCCGAACTTCCCACGCCCTACATCGTCGAGGCCGACGCCTCGGGCGACAGTGGAGGCCAACTCACGCGTGAACTCCTCAGGCGCCCCCGTCGACCGACCGCGATCCTGTACGACAACGACGTCATGACCGTCGCCGCGCTGGGCGCGGTGCGTGAGGTGGGCCTTTCCGTTCCCGAAGACGTGTCCCTGATCGCCTACGGCGGGTCGATCCTCTGCGAAATCAGCCATCCCCCGCTGTCGGCTCTGAGTCACGACGTCTACTCCTACGGCGCCCACGCCGCACAGTTGCTGCTTCGCGAGATCCAGGCCGCAGGCTCCGCCAGCAGCGAGCGCGACGCCACCCCCGTGCTGGTCGAGCGCGGCTCGACGGGAGCAGTCCTGGCCACGAAATTAGCGGACGACCGTACTCCGCGCGCCTCGCCGACTCGGTGGGCCTGACGTTTAGGATGCGCGGGTGTCGAGTGGTCCTCAGTCCTCGTGCGGACTCGTTGCGGACTCGGCCCATGACGCAGCGCACGCCATGAGCACCGGACGTGCATCCCAGTTTGGGATGCGATGGCGTAGGCTGGCCGTATGACTACTCAGATCGCGGTCCGCCTTCCGAACGAGATGGTGGCCTTTCTCGATCGCATTGTGGCAACCGGCAAGGCGCCCAGCCGGGCCGCGCTCGTCGCATCGGCGGTCGAGCGGGAGATGCGTCGACAAGCCGCGGAGCAGGATGCCGAGGTGCTTCGCCAGCAAGGCGCCGCCGATGACCTGGACGACCTCGTGCAGTGGAGCAGCACCCGCATCGATGTCGAGAACTGATCAGTGCGAGAGATCTGCTTGGTTCGACTCGACAGGACCCGGCCCGCCCTGGTCCTCACGCGCGAAGCTGCTCGGGCCGCGATGACCAAGGTGACCGTGGCTCCCATCACCACCACCATCAAGGGCTTGTCCAGCGAGGTTCGGGTGGGACCGGACAACGGATTGGATCACGACTGCGCAGTCGCTCTCGACAACGTCGTCACCGTTCCGGTGGATCTACTTGGTCGCACCGTCGGGTACCTCAGCGCCGAACAGGAAATGCAGTTGGCTAGAGCCGTGGTCCTGGCCTATGACCTCGAGGTACCTCTTCTCAAATGAACAGCCCTGGTGATGGGGCCGGCGGGGTCAAGGTATGGCCGCCGTACTGCCGATGTGGTGGATTCGGCCCGTGATCCAGGGACCTGGCGGTCCGGCGCGGACATATGCGGACCCCGGCCGCCGACGCTTCCGTGCTGCCGCTCCGCGCCAAGCGGGCAAAGCCAGCCTGACCAGGTGAAACCAAGTAGGGCGGGCGGGGCTCGAACCCGCGACCCAGGGATTATGAGTCCCCTGCTCTAACCGGCTGAGCTACCGCCCCTCGTCCCGGGCGTACCACCGTCAGCCCCACGGACGCGTCGATGATAGTCGCGGAGCCGCGCCGAGGCGCCCCTGCCCTCCACGGTGACGTCGCCCTACGCGGCGATGCCGGCCGCCGTGGATAGAGTGCGGGCCAGTTCAGCAACGAGGGGAGCGTCATGGTCGAGGTCATCCGCGCGGAGTTCGAGGTGCTGGACGAGCGGTTCGCCGGCACGGGCGGTGACCGGTGGATCCAGCGGATCTACTCCCAGGGCCGCTGGCTGGAGGGTCCGGCCTACCACCCGGCCGGCCGTTTCCTGCTGTTCAGCGACATCCCGAACGACCGGGTGCTCCGCTACGACGAGATCACCGGCCAGGTGGTCGACTTCTCCCGGCCGGCCGGCTTCACCAACGGCCGGACCGTCGACCGGCAGGGGCGGTTCGTGACCTGCGAGCACGGGGCGCGCCGGGTGACCCGGTTGGAGCACGACGGCTCGACCCGCGTCCTGGCCGACGCGTTCGAGGGACACCCGCTCAACAGCCCGAACGACCTGGTGGTGCGGGCCGACGGCTCGATCTGGTTCACCGACCCGACGTACGGGATCAGGTCCGACTACGAGGGCCACCAGGCCACCCCGGAGATCGGCTCGCGCAACGTCTACCGACTCGACCCGGCGGACGGCAGCCTGACCGCGGTCGTCACCGACTTCGCCCAGCCCAACGGGTTGGCCTTCTCCGCCGACGAGCGCCGACTCTTCGTGGTGGACAGCGAGTTGGGCCACATCAGGGTCTTCGACGTGACCGGGACGACGCTGTCCGGCGGGGAGGTCTGGTGCGCCGATCCTGCCGGCTACGACGGGATCCGCTTCGACCACCTCGGCCGGCTGTGGGGGGCAGCCCATGACGGGCTGCACTGCTACGACCCGGACGGCACCATGATCGGCAAGTTGTTGCTGCCGGAGATCTGCGCGAACCTGTGCTTCGGCGGACCGCAGGGCAACCATCTCTACCTCACCGCGACGACGTCGCTGTACGCGCTGCGGGTCAACTTCCGGATGGCCCACTATCCATCCTGAGTAGGGAATATGCGTGGCCCATTAGTGACTTCGGAGCCCTCGGCCCAACGGTTTGGTCCTCGCGCACCAGCGTGGTTAGAGTCGCCCTGACCTGCTGTCAGGTGTGCTGCGATTCCGGGGGGAAATGCCAGTGTTGCGTCCGCCCGCGCGGCGTCGTCTGCGCCGTCGGCCGCTGTCGGCTCGGGGAACTGCGCCTGCTCGGTCTGGCCCTGTTCGGGATCGTGGCGATGATCGCGCTCTCGACCCAGTTGAGCCCCCCACCCTGGCTGCAGACCGCCGCGCTGTTCGCTCACCTGATCGCTCTGGCGGTCGGCTTCGGGGCGGTGCTGGCGGTGGACTGGTACGGGCTCCTCTTCTTGCGGGGACTGCTCTCGATGGGCGACGTGCTGACGGTCGCGCACCGCCTCTCACCGCTGATCTGGCTCGGCCTGATGGGCCTCACGGTCACCGGCGCGCTGCTGGAACCCGACCTCGGCTCCGCGCTGACGCTGGTCAAGATGGCCTGCGTCGTCGGCACGGCGGTCGTCGGCGTGCTCGCCCAGGCGACCAAACGTCAGATGGTGCGACGACTGCCGGTGTTGCCGCGTGGGCTGCTGCTCCGCGGGATGGTGATCGCCGCCGCCTCCCAGGCGTTGTGGTGGGCCGCCGTGCTGATCGGCTTCGTCACCCATCTGCAACGCCAGACCTGACCGTCCGCCCTCGCGACCACGATCGACCCGGCGAGCAGTCCCAGCCCGAGCAACGCCGTCACCGAGGCCAGCAGGTGTTGCGGACCGGTCCAGAGCAGCTCGACGTCGGCACCGTTGGGCAGTCGGCGGAACGGGGCGATCGCCACCCAGGCCGCGAACGCCCAACCCGTCGCGAGGAACCACCGCGGCAGCCGGGCGGCCCGGGGCCGACGCTCGGCCAGGCACACCGCGAGCGGGACGATCCAGACGAAGTGGTGCAGCCAGGAGACGGGGGAGGCCAGCAGTCCGGCCACGCCGCACAGGCAGACGGCCATCCGTACGTCTCCGCGCCGGTGCCAGAGCACGGCGGCGGCCACGCCCACCAGCGCGACGACGGCGCTGGCGGCGAGGCCGGCCAGCAGGGGACCGCGGCCCAGTCCGAAGACCCGCACCACATCGGCCATCACCGACTGGTTGGTGTAGTAGATGATGCTCTGGCCGAGTCCGGTGTCGCCGTGGGCCAGCCGGCTCCAGAACTGCGCCGACGCCGCCGGCGCGATCGCCGCGCTGGCCAGGGTGACGATGCCGAACGCGCCGACCGTGACCAGGAACGCCCGGATCCGGCCGGACAGGAGCAGGTAGGCCGCGAAGATCGCCGGGGTGAGCTTGATCGCCGTGGCCACCGCGACCCAGGTGCCCTGGGGAAGCAGTCGCCGACGCAGCAGGCGCGGTCCGGGGACCAGGTCGAGCACGACCAGCGCGACGAGCAGGATGCCGAGCTGGCCGAACGCGAGGGTCTGCACCACCGGCTGCAACAGGGCCACCGAGGCCGTCGCCGCCAGGCTCAGCCGCCAGCCCTGAAGTCCGAAGCGATGCAGCACGGCCACCAGAGCCAGCGCGCCGGCGGTGGTCCAGCCGATCTGCACCGTCGAGGCCGGCAGCAGAGCGAGCGGCACCGCCAGCACGGCGGCGAACGGCGGATAGAGGAACTGCAGCGGCCCGGGCAGGTCGTAGAAGTCGCGGCCCGCGAGCAGTTCCGACCCGGCGAGACGGTAGACGTCGAGGTCGACCATGACCGGCCGCCACGGGACCACGGTCCCGTCGAAGGTGGTCGCCCCCACGTACAGCGCGACCAGGACCGGCAGGACGCAGACCACGATCCCGGCTGCGACGCGCCTCACGACCGGCGGGCGCGTGGCGCAGGGTTCGAGGGGATGTGTCCCCCCTCCCCAGCCAGCCAACTCATGATCGTCCGACCGACCCCGGACTCGGCGTTGCTGGCCACGACCGGGAAATCCAGGCCGAGCAGCGCCGGGTGCGCGTTGGCCACCACGTGCGGCCGACCCGCCCAGGTGAGCATGTCCACATCATTCGGCATGTCCCCGAAGGCGGCAACGTGCCGCGCCTGCACTCCGAGCCGGTCGCAGAAGCGGCGCAGCATGCTGGCCTTGGTCACCCCCGGTGCGCTGATCTCGACCAGGCCGTAGTCGCGGACCTGGGAGTGGGTGCCGGTCAGGGTGTCGCCGACGAGGTCGCGGACCAGGTGCAACAGGTCGTCGGGGTGCACCGAGTGGCTCTGCACCAACATCTTGACGAACTCGTGCTCGTACGCGATCTGTTCGGCCGGGCCGGTGAAGACCGCCGGGTCGCTGCCGTCGTCGGCGGGCCAGGGACTGTACGGCGGTTCGTAGCCGAACCGGGTGCCCGATTCGAAGGCGAATCCCGCATCCGGCACCGCTTCGCGGATGTGCCGCACCGCGGCCAGGGCGGACTCCGGATCGATGCAGATCCGGTCGATCAGCTCGCCGCTGCCGAGGTCGTAGAGTGCGGCCCCGTTGCTGGCGATCACCGTCGGGTGCGCACCCGGCAGGTCCCGGATCACGTCCAGCCAGCGCACCGGACGCCCGGTCGCGAAGACCACCGTGAGACCCGCCTGCTGTGCGGCGAGCACGGCGGCGGAGTTCTCCGCGCTGACGCTGCCGTCGGGGGAGAGGAACGTGCCGTCGAGGTCGGTGGCGACCAGCCGCACCGGTTCCGGCCGCGCCGCGCCCGTCACAGCTTCGAGCCGGGCGTGCTGCTCTGGTTCGGCGAGCCGGAGGCCGAGGGGCTCGGCTCGCCGCCGCCCGATTCGGAACCCGACGGCGACGGGGAGCCTGATCCGGACTGCGACGGCGAACCCGACGGTGAGCCGGATTGCGGAGAGGGCGAGCCGGACTGCGGAGAGGGCGAGCCGGACTGCGGAGAGGGCGAGCCGGACTGCGGTGACGGTGAGCCGGACTGCGGCGACGGCGAACTCGACTGCGGCGGAGGGCTGCCCGAGTTCCCCGTCGGTGGCGGCGGGGACTGCGGCGGCTGGTTGCGGAAGATCAGGATCGCGATCAGGACGGCGAGGGCGGCCAGCAGCAGCATCAGCAGCCAGGACACCAAGATGGTGCGCCAGCCGGCCCGGTCGAAGCGTCCCGGCCAGGGCAGCGGCCAGAGCCGGGCGAGCCCGGGGCGCACCTTGTCGATCCAGTACTGCTGGTAGTCCGGCCCCGTTGGTGCGCCCTGAGCGGGCAGGGTAGCCAGTTGGACGGCGTCGAGGATGCGCTCGGCCTCGAGGGCGGCGGCGGGGGAGCCGTCGTAGGCCAGAGCGGCCCACGGCGCCACCAGGCGGCTGTCGGGGGCCACGGGGGCGTCCGACTCGCCGCGGTACTTGCGCCGCAGCCGACCCGTGTCCTGACCGTGCCCGCCGCGGGCCAGCACGGTGTCGATGTGCATCGCGTTGATCTCTCCCGCGAAGCGCGCCCGGGCCGCCGCGTCGGCTGCGGCTCCCTCCGACAGCAGCAGCAGCATCGCCGGGGTGCCCGCGGCGTCGTGGGCGGTGAACGCGACACCGGCCGGAGTCGCCCCGATCCGGGCGTCCAACCAGAACTGGTTCACCCGGGGCGGGTCCTCCGGCAGCAGCGGGCTCACCGGCACGTACTCCGGGTAAGGGGGCGGCTGAGGCTCCGACATCACTCTCCATCTCGCGGCCCTGGAAGCCGGAGCCGTGACCCTGCGGGGTGCAGGCCACGGCGAGTCTATTCGGAGCTCCTCGGCACGCCGTCCGGTCGCACCGGCTTGAGCGCCCTTCTACGCTGGAGCCCTGTCTCTCCTAGAATGGCCCGGAGTCTGCCCGACTCGGGTCGGCGCACGCCGCCTGACGAGCACGAGGAGCATGCGTGAGCAGTCCGTCCTACACCCCGCGCGCCGGCGACCGTCCGGCCGCGCAGGATGTCGCGCTCGGCAACCAGGCGGCGGCCAAGCTGCTCGGGGACGCGATCGCCCAGGTCCAGCGGGTCATCGTGGGCCAGGAGCACATGGTCGAGCAGCTCATGGTCGGACTGTTGGCCAAGGGCCACATCCTGCTCGAGGGCGTCCCCGGCGTGGCCAAGACCCTGGCGGTGCGCAGCTTCGCCACCGTGGTGGGCGGTGAGTTCGCGCGCCTCCAGTTCACCCCCGACCTGGTGCCCTCCGACATCGTCGGCACCCGCATCTACAAGGCGAGCCAGGAGAGCTTCGACGTCGAGCTCGGTCCGGTCTTCGTCAACTTCGTCCTGGCCGACGAGATCAACCGCGCCCCGGCCAAGGTGCAGGCGGCGATGCTGGAGCTGATGGCGGAGAAGCAGGTGTCCATCGGGGGCACCACCTACCCCGTGCCCCAGCCCTTCATCGTCATCGCCACCCAGAACCCGGTGGAGTCCGAAGGGGTCTACCCCCTGCCGGAGGCTCAGCGGGACCGGTTCCTGCTCAAGGTGGACGTGCCCTACCCGGCCGGCAACGAGGAGTTCGAGATCCTGCGCCGGATGAGCGTGGATCCGCCGACCGCGAACCCGGTGCTCAACCCGCAGATGATCCTGCAGCTGCAGCGCCAGGCGCAGGACGTGTTCGTGCACAACCTGGTGGCGGAGTACATCGTCCGGCTCGTCCTCGCGACCCGGACCCCGGCCGAGTTCAACCTGCCGGATCTGCTGTCGGTGATCCAGATCGGCTGCAGCCCGCGCGCCACCCTCGGCCTGGTCGCCGCCTCGCGCGCCCTCGCGCTGATCCACGGCCGCGACTACGTGCTGCCCACCGACGTTCAGGCCGTCGCCCGCGACGTGATGGCGCACCGCATCGTGCTCGGCTTCGACGCGGTGGCCGACAACATCGCCCCGGCCCAGGTGATCGAGCGGATCGTCGCCATGGTGCCGCCGCCGACACCGGTGTGGAACCAGCCGTCCGGCAACCACCAGCAGCAGCAGCCCGCGGGGCAGCCGTACCCGCCGCCCGGTTCGGCCCCTTACCCGCCCCCCGCCCCGTACACCCAGCCGGCGCCGAGCATGCCCAACCAGCCGGATTTCAGCTAGGGACGACTGCCTGTGTCGTACCCGCCGCCCAGCGGCCCGCCGGTGTCCTTCCCTCCGCCGAGCGGCGCCCCGGTGAGCTTCCCAGCCTCGGAAGGTACGGGTGCGGTCGCGTCGGTGATCGGTCCGCCGACCCGGGCGACCATCCCGCTCAACAAGCTCGCGCCGGAGGCCGCGCTGCGGCGGCTCGAGCTGACCATCGTCCGGCGGCTGGAGGGTTACCTGCACGGAGATCACCTCGGGCTCCTGCCGGGCCCCGGGTCGGACACCGCCGACGCCCGGGTTTACGTGCCCGGTGAGGACGACGTACGCCGGATCGACTGGGCGGTCACGGCCCGCACCACCACCCCGCACGTGCGCGACACCATCTCCGACCGCGAGCTCGAGGTCTGGGCGCTGCTGGACGTCACGCCGTCGATGAACTGGGGGACCGAGGGGGTCACCAAGCGTGACCTCGGCATCGCCGCGGTGGCCACGATCGGCTTCCTCAGCCAGAAGATGGGCGACCGGTTCGGCGGCTACATCATGCGACCGAACAGCCTCGGCCGGCTGCCGGCGCGATCGGGTCGCAGTGCCCTGTACGGACTGCTCCGTACGATGCTCAACGAGCCGTTCGTGCCCGACCACGCCAGCGGCCCGATGACCCTGGCCGCCGGGGTGGAGCAGCTGTCCCGGACCCAGCGCCGGCGCGGTCTGCGGGTGGTCGTGTCGGACTTCCTCACTCCCGGCGACCACGAACTGGACCCGAACGTCGAGCCCGAGTGGGAGCGGTCGATGCGCCGGCTCGGGGTGCGTAACCAGGTGCTGGCGATCGAGGTGGTGGACCGTCGCGAGATCGAGTTCCCCAACGTCGGCGACATGCTGATCCGCGACCCGGAGACCGACTTCGAGCGCTACGTGAACACCGGCGACCCCGACGCGCGCGCTCGGATGGACGCGGCGAGCGCCGCCCAACGGGAACGAATCCGCATCGCGCTTCGTCGTGCTGGTGTCGGACACATCCAGCTGCGGACCGATCGCGACTGGGTCCAGGACATCGCCAAGTTCGTGATGGCGTACCGCCGAGTCGCGAGCATGCTGCACGCACCGCCTCAGGGAGTGACGAAATGACCGCGGAGCTGGCCGTGGGAGCGGTCCGGCTGGTGCCGATGCTCGCCTTCCTCTCACCCGAGCGGCTGATGATCCTGCTGGTCATCCCGCTGCTGGTGCTGGCCTACGTGTTCGCGAGCCGACGCAAGAACCGTCGCGGCATGCGCTTCACCAACACCTCGATGCTGGAAGTGGTGGTGCCCAAGCAGTCGCAGTGGCGCCGGCACGTGGCGGTGGCCCTGTCGCTGCTGAGCCTGATCACGCTGACCGCGGCTTTCGCCCGGCCGAAGACCCAGGTGGACGTACCGCGCGAGCGGGCGACCGTGGTGCTGGTCCTCGACGCCTCGCTGTCCATGCAGGCCACCGACGTCCAACCCACCCGGCTCGACGCGGCCAAGCAGGCCGCGGTGGAGTTCGTGCAGAGCCTGCCCGAGAAGTACAACGTCTCGGTGGTCTCGATGGCGGGCTCCTCGGCCATCCTCGTCCCGCCGACGACGGCTCACAACACCGTCGAGAACGCGATCCGTAGCATCCAGTTGCAGGAGTCCACCGCGATCGGCGAGGGCATCGCCACGGCGCTGCGCGCACTGCAGCAGGCGCCGAAGGATCCGGACCGGCCCGACGCGATAGCACCGGGGGCGATCGTGCTGCTCACCGACGGGAAGAACACGGCCGGGCGGTCGCCGCAACAGGCCGCTGCCGAGGCCAAGGCGGCCAAGGTGCCCGTCTACACCATCGCTTACGGGACCGAGAACGGTTACGTCGATCTCGACGGGAAGCGTGAGCCGGTGCCGGTGGACCATGAGGAGATGAAGCGGATCGCGCAGGCCACCGGTGGGGAGTACTTCGCCGCAGCCACCGCCGACCAGTTGAAGCGGGTGTACTCCAACATCGGCTCCGACGTCGGCTACGAGAAGGCTGACCGCGAGGTGACGGCGCGGTTCGCCGGTTACGGACTGGCGCTCGCCGTACTCGCCGCCCTCGGCGCCATCTCCCTGGGGGCGAGATGGCCGTGACCCCCTGCCTGGCCGCCCACCTCCCCGTTGGTGAAACTGTCGGCGAACGACGGGTTTTCGGCAGTTTCCTTGCCGTCTGTCGACAGTTTCGTAAAGAGCGGGGAGGCGCGGGGGGCGCGGGGGTCGCGTGGGGTGGGGGAGGCGCGGGTGGCGCATGGGGCGCATGGGGCGCGTGGGGCGCGTGGGAGGTGTGATGTCGGTGTTACAGGTGATTCAGGCGCCCATGCTGTCCTTTCTGGCCCCTACCCGACTGTGGCTTCTCCTGCTCATCCCGGTCCTGGTCGGGCTTTACCTGTGGCTGGTGATGCGCAAGCGGAGCCGCAACCAGCAACTGGGCCGGACCATGTTCGACCTGGTCATCCCGCGGGACCGGACGTGGCTGCGCCACCTGGCCGTCGGACTGTCGATCCTGAGCCTGCTCACCCTCACCATGGCCTTCGCCAAGCCGAAGGACGAGGTGCTGGTACCGCGCGAACGGGCCACCATCGTGGTCACCATCGACGTCTCCTTGTCGATGGAGGCGCGCGACGTGGAGCCGAACCGTCTCGACGCCGCCAAGGCCGCGGCCGAGCAGTTCGTCAACTCACTGCCGCCGAAGTTCAACGTGTCGCTGGTGTCCTTCGCCGGAACGGCCGCCACCCTCGTGCCGCCCACCACCGACCATGGTGCGGTCACCGCGGCGATCCAGGCGCTGCGCCCGCAGGCGTCGACCGCGATCGGTGAGGGCATCTACACCTCGCTGGCCGCACTCGCCCAGGTCCCCCCGGATCCGTCGGACCCGAACGCGGTGGTGCCGGCCCGGATCGTGCTGCTGAGCGACGGCAAGACCCAGGTCGGTCGGCCCTCCGACCTGGCGGCCCAGGCGGCCAAGGCCCAGTCGGTGCCCATCTACACCATCGCCTACGGGACCACCGACGGCTACATCGAGATCGGTGGCCGGCGCGAGCCGGTGCCCGTCGACCGGGCGGAACTGGCCCGGGTGTCGAGGATCTCCGGCGGCGAGGCCTACACCGCCACCACGGCGGGGGAACTCAAAGACGTCTACAAGGACATCGGCAGTTCGGTCGGCAAGGAGAAGGTGGATCAGGAGGTCACCTCCCGCTACGCCGGCTTCGGCCTCGGCTTCGCCATCGCGGCCGCGCTCGGGATGATCTCCCTCGGTGCCCGTTGGCCGTGACCGCGGGCCGGATCGCGGATCACCTGACAGCCGTGCGCGACCGGATCGACCTCGCCTGCGACCGGGCGGGGCGGGACCCGGCGAAGGTGCGGTTGATGCCGGTCAGCAAGACCCATCCACCGGCCCTGTTGCGCGAGGCGTACGCGGCCGGAGCCCGGCTGCTGGGGGAGAACCGGGTCCAGGAGGCGTACGAGAAGGCGCAGCAACTGGCCGATCTGCCCGATCTGGGGTGGGCGATGATCGGACACCTGCAAACCAACAAGGCGCGTCAGGTGGCGGAGTTCGCGGCCGAGTTCCACGCTCTCGACTCGCTGAAGTTGGCGGCGGCGCTGGATCGCCGGCTGGGCGAGCTCGACCGCACGCTGGACGTCTTCATCCAGGTCAACTCCTCCGCCGAGCCGCAGAAGTTCGGTCTCGCCCCGGCTGAGGTGGAACGGTTCGCCCGCGACCTGCAGCCGATGGGTGCGCTGCGCGTACGGGGACTGATGACCCTCGCGGTGTACTCCGACGACCCGCGGCCGGTCGGCGCGTGCTTCGATCGGATGCGCGCCCTGCAGCGGCAGTTGCGGGAGTCCGGAGCGCCGGGCAGCTTCGACGAGCTGTCCATGGGCATGTCGGGGGACTTCGAACTCGCGGTCGCGTACGGGGCCACGACCGTACGGGTCGGCCAGGCGATCTTCGGGACACGCCAGACCGGCTGACCTGCCGGGCGGGCCGCGTACGGATCAGGTCGCCAGATTGTCGATCGGGATCGGCGGCACCGGGTCGGCCGGCTCGAAGCCGAAGATCCTGCCCAGGAAGTAGACCTGCGCCTGGGTGGAAGCCTTGATCGTCTCGGCCCGGCGGAAGCCGTGGCCCTCGCCGTCGAACATGATCAGGGCGACCGGCAGCCCGTTGCGCCGGGCCGCCTCGGCCATCATCTCCGCCTGGTTCGGCGGGACGACCTTGTCCTCGCGGCCCTGCAGCAGCAGGATCGGGGCGCTCAGGTCGTCGACGTGACTGAGGGGCGACCGATCGAGGTACACCTCGCGATCCTGCGGATAGGGACCGACCAGCCCGTCGAGGTAGCGCGATTCGAACTTGTGCGTGTCGGTGGCCAGCGCCTCCAGGCTCGCCACGCCGAACTGGCTGATGCCCGCCGCGAACGCCTTCGTCCGGGTCAGGGCCGCCAGCGTCGTGAAGCCGCCCGCGCTGCCGCCCTTGATCGCCAGCCGGCGCGGATCGGCGAGTCCGCGCTCGCCCATCGCGGCCGCTCCGGCGGCACAGTCCTCCACGTCGACGATGCCCCAGCCGCCGCACAGCCGGTTGCGGTAGGCCCGGCCGTAGCCGGTGCTGCCGCCGTAGTTGACGTCGAGCACCGCGAACCCGCGCGAGGTCCAGAACTGGTACGCCAGCAGATAGCCCGGTCCGGCGCACGAGGTCGGGCCGCCGTGGGAGAGCACGATCAGCGGGGGCAGGCTCCCGGCCGGGGCGGTGTACGCGGCACTCGCCGGCGGGTAGTACCAGCCGTGCACCGCACCGCGCGAGCTCGGCCAGCTGACGGCCTCGGCCGCCGACACCCCGGCCCGCTCCAGCCGCACCGCGCTCGAGGACTTGACCGTGCGCCAGCCAGCCCCGGCCAGGTCCAGCGCGGCCACCTCGAGCGGCCGGTCGGAGTAGCCGAGGACGGCGGCCAGGTGCGCACCACCGTCGGCCGAGCCGCGTGCTGCCGCCACCGAGGACGCCACCACGCTGTCGCCCGGAAGCAGCTGGAGGTCACCGGTCGAGCAGGTGAGCACACCGATCTGCTGGGCGCCACCGCGGGTGAGGGTGCACAGCAGCCGGTCGGCGTCGATGACGGCGTACGGGTTCTGCCCGAACACCCATTGCGGCGGGCAGAACTCCGCGTCGGCGGGATGCAGTGGCTCCGCGGTGCCGTCCCGCCAGCGGTAGAGATTCCACCAGTCGGACTTGTCGGAGGCGAAGATCAGATCCGGGCCCTGCCACCGGGGTTGCAGGGCCGACTCTCCGTCGCCGCCGCCGGCCAGGGTCGGCGCACCCAAGCGTTCGCGGTCGAACGCGGCCACCCTGATCCGGGTCGAGTCCCACGGCATGTTCGGGTGATCCCACTCGGTCCACGCGAGCTGCCCGTCGGCGGACAGCTCCGGCGTGGCGTAGAAGTCGGCCCCGCCGCACAGCACGGTGCCGCCGTCGGCGTTGCCTCCGTCGAGATCGAGCGCCACGATGGTGTTCACCGGCTCGCCGGGCGCGTGGTGGTCCTCCCGCACCGCCAGCACGAGTCCGCGGTCGGGATGCAGCCGCAGGTCGGCGTAGCGGAACTCCCCTGCGGGGGTGAGCGGACGCGGCGCTTCACCGCTTCGCAGCGCGTAGACGCGGCCGTCGGCGAGCTCGGTGTAGACGACCACGCCGTCGCAGGCGTCGTATTCGCCGCCGCCGTACTCGTGCGTCCGGTTCCGCACGTTCGCCGGCGCCGCGGTCACCTCGACCCCCTCGCCCGCTCGCCCCGGCGAGCGGCGCCCGCCACAGCGAGACCCGTCCGCCCTCCTCGGCGTGCGCCTCCAACCAGTAGAGATCGTCGCCGTCGAGACGAACCGAGCCCAACCCGATGGAGGACGACATCAGGTCCTCCACCGCCACCGGCGAAGCCCAGGACCCGTACGGGGCGGTCAGCATGGAGGACACCGGCATGACGACACCGTAGCCGCCCTGGCCGACACCGAACGGCAGCGTCGGCACGGCGAGGTCGTGCGGAAGGGCTCGCCTGGTGCAGAATGGTCCCGTAGAAGTCCGCCGTACGTGCGGCCCCACTGAGGATGTCGGGGAAGGCAGCCCTCAGGTTGGCCGGTCGATGCGTATGGAGGATCGAACACGATGAGTTCCACCCGTGGCGTGTTGTACGTCCACTCCGCGCCGTCTGCGCTGTGCCCGCACATCGAGTGGGCCGTCGGCGGCGTCTTCGGCGCGCCCGTGCCCGTCGAGTGGATCCCCCAGCCGATCGAACGGGCGTCCTACCGTACGGAGTACTCCTGGTCCGGGCCGGTCGGCACCGCCGCCCGGCTGGCGAGCGTGCTGAAGGGCTGGCAGCGGGTCCGCTTCGAGGTCACCGAGGAAGCCACCTCGACCACCGAGGGCGAGCGCTACTCCTACACGCCCACCCTGGGCGTCTTCCACGCGCTGACCGGGCTGCACGGCGACATCCTGGTGCCCGAGGACCGCATCCGGCACGCCATGTCGCTCGCCCGGCTCGGCGGCGCCGAACTCTGCGACGCCCTGGACGATCTGCTGGGCAAGGCCTGGGACGACGAACTCGAACCCTTCCGCTACGCCGGCGACGGCGCGCCGGTCCGGTGGCTGCACGAGGTCGTCTGAGACCGGAACCCGGCTGAGACACGCCCCCGGCGCCCGCCGCAGGGCTGTTACGCGGCGGAAATCCGGGCACAGCAGACTGCGTGACGTGACAGCGCGGGCGCGACCGGAGACTCCCGAGCATCGCCGCCTCGCGGGTTCGCCGAGCGCCGCCGACCCGTGGCGCCGCTGGGGGCCGTACGTGTCGGGCCGGCAGTGGGGAACCGTCCGCGAGGACTACTCCCCGCACGGCGACGCCTGGTCGTCGTTCCCCTTCGAGCACGCGGTGTCGCGGGCCTACCGCTGGGGCGAGGACGGGCTGGCGGCCATCTGCGACCGCTTCGGCTTCGTCAACCTCGGCCTGGCGCTGTGGAACACCCGCGACCCGATCCTGAAGGAACGGCTCTTCGGGCTCACCAACGCCGAAGGCAACCACGGCGAGGACGTCAAGGAACACTGGTGGGCCCTGGACGGCACGCCGACCCACAGCTGGATGCAGGTCCTCTACCGCTACCCGCAGGCCGAGTTCCCCTACGCGCAACTGCGTGAGCAGAACGCGCGCCGCAGCCGCGACGAGCGGGAGTACGAGCTGGCCGACACCGGAGTCCTGGCGGAGAACCGGTTCTTCGACGTCGTGGTGACCTACGCCAAGGCCGGCCCGGACGACATCTGCATGACGGTGACGGCCACCAACGCCGGACCCGACGCGGCGCCGCTGGAGATCATCCCGCAGCTGTGGCTGCGCAACACCTGGGCCTGGGGTCGCGACGACCGCCGTGCGCCGATGCAGCCGGTACCGACGTCGGCAGGCGGACCGGTGGCCCTGCACCTGCGCCACGGCCAGCTCGGCGACCTCTACCTGAGCGGCGCCGGCCGGCCCGAGCTGGTCTTCTGCGACAACGAGACCAACCGGCTCAAGCTGTTCGGGCACGGCATGAACGCCACCCGGTACACCAAGGACGGCATCAACGACTACGTGGTGCACGGGGACCGCGATGCCGTGGACACCCGGCACGGGGGCACCAAGGCCGGGTTCCGCTACCGGTTCGCCAGCGTGCGCCCCGGGCAGAGCGTGACCGTACGGCTTCGGCTCAGCCAGACTCCGCCGGGCGGGACGACCTTCGGTCCCGGCTTCGCCCGGACCCTGCGCAGCCGTCGGGCCGAGGCGGACGCCTTCTACGCGGGCGTGATCGACCCGCGGGTGGACGAGGAGTCGCGGCACGTCGCCCGGCGCGCGTACGCCGGCCTGCTGTGGGGCAAGCAGCTGTACCGCTACGACATCGAGCAGTGGCAGGAGGGCGACCCGGCGGAGGCGCCGCCGCCGTCCAGCCGGACCTGGCCGCACGGCCGCAACGTGAGCTGGCAGCACTTCTCGGTCGCGGACGTGATCTCCATGCCCGACGAGTGGGAGTACCCGTGGTTCGCGGCGTGGGACCTGGCCTTCCACGCCATCCCGCTGGCCCACGTCGACCCGGCGTTCGCCAAGGAGCAACTGGTGCTGATGTGTCGGGAGTGGGCGATGCACCCCAACGGCCAGCTGCCCGCGTACGAATGGGACTTCGGCGACGTCAACCCGCCGGTGCACGCCTGGGCGGCCTGGCACGTCTACCGCATCGACGGCTTCCGCGACCGCGAGTTCCTGGTCCGGATCTTCACCAAGCTGCTGCTCAACTTCTCCTGGTGGGTGAACCGGCAGGACGCGGCCGGCTCGAACGTCTTCGAGGGCGGCTTCCTCGGCATGGACAACATCGGGCTGTTCAACCGGTCCGCGCCGCTGCCGCCGGGCTTCCGGCTGGAGCAGTCCGACGCGACGAGCTGGATGGCCTTCTACTGCCAGCAGATGTTCAAGATCGCGTTGGAGCTGTCCCGCTTCGACTCCGCCTGGGACGACACGGCGACCAAGTTCCTGGAGCACTTCCTGGCCATCGCCCGGGCGATGGGGTCGTTCGGCACCCGCAACATCTCGCTCTGGCACGAAGAGGACGGCTTCTACTACGACGTGCTGGTCGAGCCCGACGGCCGGGCGCATCACATGCGGGTGCGCTCCATGGTGGGGCTGCTGCCGCTGCTCGCCGCCACGGAGGTCCCGAGCTGGATGGCCGAGGAGTGCCCGGGCGTGGTGCGCCGGCTCGACTGGCTGCGGCACCGCCGCCCCGGGCTGGTGGAACCGCTGCTGATCACCTCGGGGGAGCGCGGCCAGCGGATGCTGCTGTCGATGGTCGACACCACCCGGCTGCGGCGGATCCTGGAACGGATGTTCGATCCGCAGGAGTTCCTGTCCCCGTACGGGATCCGCTCGCTGTCCAAGGTCTACCGGGACCCGGTGCACTTGGAGGTGAACGGGCAGGTGACCTCGATCGAGTACGAGCCGGGCGAGTCCCGCACCGGCATGTTCGGCGGCAACTCCAACTGGCGCGGACCGGTCTGGTTCCCGGTCAACGTGCTGCTGGCCGACAAGCTGCGCACCTACGGTCGCCACTTCGGCGAGGAGTTCCTGATCGAGATCCCGACCGGCTCGGGCAACTGGAAGACCCTGGTCGACGCCGCCGACGTGATCGACGACGGGCTCACCGCGCTGTTCCGTCCGGTGGAGGGACGCCGGCCCGCCGACGGTCAGCGGATCGAGGCCTCGCCCGACCCGCTGTGGCAGGCCCACCCCACCTTCTGCGAGTTCTTCGACGGCGACACCGGCGAGGGCCTCGGCGCGACCCACCAGACCGGGTGGACCGCACTGGTCGCGCACCTGATCAATCCGCGGCTGCCGCCGGACCCGCGCTGAGTCCTACCCGGGGCCGAACAAACTCAGAGCGGAATGTTGGTGTGCCCTCCACGGGCGCCGGTGTCGGCGTCACGGATGGCCTTGGCCAGCGCGGACCGGCTGGTGGCCGGGGTGACGATCTCGTCGACCACGCCGATCTCCACGGCCTTCTCGACCCCGCCGGCGATCCGCTCGTGCTCGGCGGCGAGTTCGGCCTCCACCTGGGGGCGTACGTCGTCGGCCACGGCGGCGAGTTTGCGCCGGTGCAGGATGCGGACGGCGGCCACGGGGCCCATGACGGCCACCTCGGCGCCGGGCCAGGCGAACACCCGGGTCGCGCCGAGCGAGCGGGCGTTCATGGCGATGTAGGCGCCGCCGTAGGCCTTGCGGGTCACCAGGGTCACCCGCGGCACGACGGCCTCGCCGAAGGCGTGCAGCAGTTTGGCGCCGCGGCGGACGACACCGTCCCACTCCTGGCCGACGCCGGGCAGGTAGCCGGGCACGTCCACCAGGACCACCAGCGGCACGCCGAAGGTGTCGCACATCCGGACGAACCGGGCGGCCTTCTCCGCGCTGAGGGAGTCCAGGCAGCCGCCGAGCCGGAGCGGGTTGTTCGCGACCACCCCGACGGTACGGCCGCCGAGCCGCCCGAGGGCGATGGTGACGTTGGGGGCCCAGCGGGCGTGCAGTTCCACCGTGGAGCCGGGGTCCAGCACGCCGTTGATCAGCGGGTGGACGTCGTAGGCCCGCCGGGGCGACTCGGGCAGCAGCGCGGCCAGGTCGACGTCGGCCACCTCGTCGGCGGTCATCCCCTGGCTGGCCAGCAGGGTGGCGAGCGCGCGGCCCTGGTCGATGGCGTTGGCCTCGTCGTCGGCGACCACGTGCACCACGCCGGAGCGTCGGCCGTGGGTGTCCGGCCCGCCGAGGCGGAGCATGTCCACGTCCTCGCCGGTGACCGAGCGCACCACGTCGGGACCGGTGACGAAGATCCGGCCCTCGGGGGCCAGGATGACCAGGTCGGTCAGGGCCGGCCCGTACGCGGCGCCGCCGGCGGCGAAGCCGAGCACGATGGAGATCTGCGGGATCTTGCCCGAGGCCTGGGTCATCGCGTGGAAGATCCGGCCCACCGCGTGCAGGGAGAGCACGCCCTCGGCGAGCCGCGCTCCGCCGGAGTGCCAGATGCCGAGGATGGGCACCCGGTCGTGCATGGCCCGCTCGTACGCGCGGACGACGACGTCGCAGCCGTCCACGCCCATCGCGCCGCCCATCACGGTGGCGTCGGAGCAGAAGGCGACGACCCGGCAGCCGTTGACGGTGCCGACGGCAGCCAGCATCCCCGAGTCGTCGTCGGGGGTGATCAGCTCGACGGATCCGGGATCGAGCAGCGCCTGCGAGCCGGAAGTTCGGGTTGCGGGGATCCTCCTCGCGGGGGACCTTCACCTTCTTCGGTGCGGCCGGCGTGTCCGCCGCCGCCGGGACCGTGGGGACCGGTGCCGTCGTGGTCATCGCGTGCCTCCTGTCGCGTACGCGTTGGTGAAGGCGACCGCCACGTTGTGCCCGCCGAAACCGAACGAATTGTTGATGGCGGCCAGATCGCCCGAGGGGAGATCTCGCACCTTGGTGGCGATGTCGACCCCCAGGTCGGACTCCGGGTTGTCGAGGTTGATCGTCGGCGGCACCCGGCGGTCGCGGAGCGCGAGCAGGGTGGCCATCGACTCCAGCGCGCCGGCCCCGCCGAGCAGGTGACCGGTCATCGACTTCGTCCCGGTCACGATCACGTCGGTGTGCTCCCCGAGCGCCTGCCGGATGGAACTGGTCTCGGTCATGTCGCCCTGGGGCGTGGAGGTGGCGTGGGCGTTCACGTGCACGACATCGCCGGGTGAGAGCTCGGCCTCGCGCAGCGCCCGGGTCATGGCCCTGGCCTGGGTGTCCCCGGCAGGGTTGGGCTGGACCATGTCGTGGGCGTCGGAGGTGATGCCCGCGCCGGCCAGTTCGCCGTAGATCTGGGCGCCGCGCGCCTGTGCGTGCTCCAGCGACTCGATCACGAAGACGGCCGCGCCCTCGCCGAGCACGAAGCCGTCGCGGTCGACGTCCCACGGGCGGGAGGCCCGCTCGGGCTCGTCGTTGCGCTGGCTCATCGCCCGCATCCGGGCGAAGCAGGCGATCGGCATCGGGTGCACGCACGCCTCGGCGCCGCCGACCACCACGACGTCGGCGCGGCCGAGCCGGATCATGTCGAGGCCGAGGGAGATGGACTCGTTGCTGGAGGCGCACGCCGACACCGGGGTGTGCACGCCAGCCCGGGCGCCGAGGCGCAGCCCGACGTTGGCCGCGGCGGCGTTGGCCATCAGCATCGGGATCGCGAACGGGCTGACCCCGCGGGCGCCCTTCTCCTGCTGGACGTCCCAGTTGCCGAGCAGGGTCTGCAGCCCGCCGATGCCGGTGGCGATGGCGACGCCGAGGCGGTCGCGGTCGACGGGGTTGTCCTCGCCGAGCCCGAAGCCGGCGTCCTTCCACGCCTCGAGCGCGGCGACCAGGCCGAGCTGGGCCGTCCGGTCGAGCTTGCGCGCCTCGACCCGGTCCAGGACCTGGCCGGGATCCACGGCGGCGAGGGCGGCGATCTTCACCGGCAGGTCGTCGGCCCAGTCGGCCTCGATCCGCCGTACGCCGGAGGTGCCGGCGAGCAGCGCCTCCCAGGTGCTCGGCGCGTCACCGCCGAGCGGGGTGGTGGCTCCGAGGCCGGTGACGACGACACGGGTGCGGGACATCGAGGTGTCTCCTCCGAGGGTGCTGGTGGGGGTGCGAAGAGGGAGGCGGGGTCGCCCGCCGAACCGGCGCTCGGGCCGGTGGGCGGCCCCGCCTCCCGGTGCGGTCAGGCCGCGGCGCGCTCGATGTAGGCGACTGCGTCGCCCACGGTCTTGAGGTTCTTGGCCTCCTCGTCGGGGATGCTGACGCCGAACTTCTCCTCGGCGGCGTAGATGATCTCGACCATCGAGAGCGAATCCACGTCCAGGTCGTCGGTGAACGACTTGTCCAGTTGGACGTCGTCGGCCGGGACTCCGGCGACCTCGTTGACGATCTCGGCGAGGCCGGCGCGGACTTCTTCGGTGGTGGGCATGAGGCTCCTTCTTCTGGGTGGGTGTGGCTTGGTGGGCTGGAAAATCAGGGCAGGACGATGACTTGGCCGGCGTAGACGAGCCCGGCGCCGAAGCCGATGATCAGGCAGGTCTGCCCGCTCTCGGCCTCGCCGGACTCGAGCAGGGCCTCGATGGCCAGCGGGATGGAGGCCGCGGAGGTGTTGCCCTGGCGGGCGATGTCGCGGGCGACCACCACGTCGCCGGGCAGTTTGAGCGCGCGGAACATGGCGTCGGTGATCCGCATGTTGGCCTGGTGCGGCGCGAAGACGTCCAGGTCCTCGGGGCGTACGCCGGCGGCGTCGAGCGCCTCAGCGGCGGTCTTGGCCATCGTGTACGAGGCCCACTTGAAGACCGGGTTGCCCTCCATCCGCAGGGTCGGCCACCCCGTACGGCCGTCCTCTGCCTCGGTGCCCGGCCGGCCCATGGCGGCGTCCCACGGTTCGGTCTGCTGGATGAGCGGGGCCTGGTCGCCGTCGGAGCCCCACACCACCGGGCCGATGCCCGGCTCGTCGCTGGGGCCGATCACGGCCGCGCCCGCGCCGTCGGCGAAGATGAAGGCCGTCGTCCGGTCGGAGGTGTTGGTCATGTCGCTCAGCCGCTCGACGCCGATGATCAGCACGTACCTGGACGCGCCGCTGCGGATGAACGAGTCGGCCATGGCGGTGGCGTAGCAGAAGCCCGCGCAGGCGGCCGAGATGTCGAAGGCCGCGGCCCCCTTGGCTCCGAGCTCGCTGGCGATGGTGGTCGCCACCGCGGGGGTCTGGTAGAGGTGGGTCACCGTGGACACGATCACCGTGTCGATCTGCCCCGCCTCCACCCCGGCCCGGTCGAGCGCCTTCTTCGCGGCCTCGATCGACATCATCTGGACGGTCTCGTCCGGTGAGGCCCAGCGGCGCTCGACGATCCCGGAACGGGTCCGGATCCACTCGTCGGAGGAGTCGATCATGGTGCAGATCTCGGCGTTGTCCACGACGCGGCGGGGACGGTAGCCGCCGATGCCGAGAATCGCGGAGGCGTTCGCACCGCGGGCGAGGGTGAGTTTCATCGGGTGACCTCCGTAGCGTCGGCGGATTCGGCGGTGGGATGCAGCCGGAGCAGCGGCTGCCCCGGAGCGACGGGGTCACCGTCCTCCACCAGCCACTCGACGACGATGCCGCCGTGCGGGGCGCTGACCGGGATCTCGTCGCGCAGGTTCGTCACCACGCCGACCGTGCTGTGGCTGGGCAGCACCGTGTCGGGCTCGATGTCCTCGGTGCGGGTGAACTGGCCCTTGCCCGGTGAGACGACCAGCCGCCAGGTCGGGTTGCCCGAGATCGGCGACGCGGAGGTCGCCCCGCCGTGGCGGAGCACGAATTCCATCGCCTCCTCGAGCTGGTCGGGGGTGTTGAGGGCGAACAGTTCGACCCCCTTCAGGTTGCGCTTGGCGATCCCGGTGAGGGTGCCCGCGGGCGGCATCTCCAGCAGCCCGGTCACCCCGAGGTCGGCCATCGCCGCCATGCAGAGGTCCCAGCGGACCGGCGAGGCGACCTGGGAGACGATCCGCCGCAGCACGTCGTGGCCGTCGTGGACGACCTGGCCGTCGGCGTTGGACAGCAGTCGCGAGCGCGGGTCGTGGGTGGAGATCGCTCGCGCGAGCGCGGCGAGGTGGGCCACCGCGGGTCGCATGTGGACGGTGTGGAAGGCCCCCGCCACGCTGAGCGGAATCAGCCGGGCCCGGGCCGGGGGATGGGCGGCGAGGCCGGCCAGCTGGTCCACGGTGCCGGCGGCCACGATCTGGCCCGAGCCGTTGTTGTTGGCTGCGGTCAGGCCCTGGGCCTGGAGCGCAGCCGTGATCTCCTCGGGGTTGCCGCCGACGATCGCGGTCATCGAGGTCGGCGTCGCGGCGCTGGCCTCGCGCCATGGCCCGGCCGCGTTCCCGGACGAAGACCATCGCCTGCTCCGCGGACAGCACCCCGACCCCTGCAGCAGCGGTGATCTCCCCGACCGAGTGGCCGGCCGCGACCCCGATGAAGGGGAACGCGTCGGCGGGATGCGGGAAGAGTTCGAGGGCGGCGAGCAGACCGGCGGCCACCAGCAGCGGCTGGGCGACGGCGGTGTCGCGGATGGTGTCCGCGTCCGCCTCGCGTGCCGTAGTGCGCCAGGTCGAGACCGCTCACCGCCGACAGCCAGGCGAGCCGGTCGGCGAAGGTCGGTTCACTCAGCCAGGGGGTGAGGAATCCTGGCGTCTGCGCACCCTGTCCGGGTGCCACGATGGCGAGCACACGTTCACTATTTCGTGACCTTCGGGTGAATACCGTGCAGGGACACCACGAATCTTCCGACGTCCTATTGTCGGGTTCCTACAAGAGTGTGGCGCCGGCCACGTTCTGGGCCGTGCCCACCGCGCTCGCCGCGCATACCCGGACTATTCGGGCGGCTCGCCCGGGCGGGTGCGCTTGAGCAGCCGGCCGAGGGTCAGGGCCAGCCGCAGTGCGTACGCGTCGCGCGGGTCGGTGGGGCTGTAGCCGGTCACCTCGTGGATCCGGCGGAGCCGGTAGCGGACGGTGTTCGCGTGCACGAACAGGGCGCGGGCGGCCGCCTCCACCGACAGCCCCTGGTCGAGGAAGGTGACCAGCGTCTCCAGCAGCCCGCCGCCCGCGGCGAGCAGAGGGTCGTAGATGTCCCGGGCGAGTTCGCGCCGGGCGTGGCCGTCACCGGACAGAGCGCGCTCGGGCAGCAGGTCGTGGGCCGCGACCGGTCGCGGGGCCTCCGGCCACCCCGCGGCGGCGCGGTAGGCCGACAGGGCCTCGCGGGTGCTGGTCGCGGCGTCCATCAGGTGCTCGACCGGCGGTCCGATCACCACCGGACCCGGCCCGAACACCGTCACGAACCGGGCCACCAGATCGCGCGCCTGTTCCGAGGTCGTCAGCGAGGCCGATCCCAGCACCACGATCATCCGATCCGCCTGGACCGCACCCAGCATGTCCGCGCCGGCGATGGCCGCGGTGTGCCGGATCGACTCCAGTGCCTGGGCCGGCTCGAACTGCGGCGCGGGGCCGATCACCACCACGACCGCCCCGGTGGAGTGCCAGCCGAGCGTGGAGGCCCGCGACAGCACCGTCTCGTCGGTCTCGCCGCGGAGGACCGAGTCCACGACCAGCGCCTCCAGCCGCTCGTCCCATGCGCCGCGCACCTCGGCGGCGCGGGCGTAGATCTCCGCCGCGGTGAACGCGACCTCACGGCTGTACTGGACGATGGCGGCGTGCAGGATGGTCCGGTCGGCCTTCGGCATCACCTCGTCGATCTGGGTCTCGACCACGTCGATCGTGGTCCGGACCAGTTCCACGGTCTGGTAGAGCGAGATCTTGCGGGCCAGCTCACGCGGCGCGGACCCGAAGACGTCGGAGGTGCTGGGCGCCTGCGGGTCCGGTTCGGCGAACCAGCGGACGAAGCCGTCGATGCCGGCCTCGGCGACCAGGGTGATCCAGGAGCGGTGCTCGGCGTCGAGGCGGCGGAACCAGTGGTGCCGGCGTTCCATCTCCGCCACGGTGGCCGTGGTGACCGCGCCGGTGACCGAGGACAGCCGCTTGGCGATGGTGGCCCGGGTCTTCGCCGAGGGGAGGAGGGACTTGTTGATGCCCCGTGTGCTCCCGGCCATAGGCTGACTGTAGTGGCGAGGGTGGCAGCGCTGACCCGTGCAGGGCCGGAACCCGAGCTGGGGGAGCGGAGGCATGGCGACGGTGATCGGCCGTGAGTGACCTGGACACCAGGCCGCAGGAGTACGCCTGCTCGGCCGCAGCGAGCGGCCGCCCCGAGGAACTGCTGCTGAGCGCCCGCCGGGTCTTCCTGGGCCGCACCACCGAGGTCGCCCGAGCCCTGCCGGACCGGCAGATCCGCATGATCGGGGCATGGTGCTTCCTGGACCACTACGGCCCCGAAGACCTCGGGGGCGGCGCCGGGATGCAGGTGTGGGCACACCCGCACACCGGTCTGCAGACGGTCAGCTGGCTGATCGAGGGCGAGGTGGAGCATCGCGACAGCCTCGGCTCGCAGGCGAGGGTGCGGCCCGGCGAGCTCAACATCATGACCGCCGGCCGCGGCATCGTGCACAGTGAGATCTCCCCGCCCGACCGGCCGCCGACGCTGCACGGCGTCCAGCTGTGGGTGGCGCTGCCCTCCGCCGACCGGGACACCGGCCCGCGCTTCGAGGCGTACGCGCAGCTCCCGGTCCTGCGCCGACCGGGTCTGCGGGGCACCGTGCTGATCGGCGAAGTGGCCGGTGCGCGGTCGCCGGCACCCAGCCACACGCCCCTGTGCGGCGCCGATCTCACCCTCGACCCTGGGGCCGCGGTGACGATCCCGCTCCGACCGGACTTCGAGTACGGCGTGTTCGCGATCTCCGGCCAGACGCAGCGTGGGGTCGAGCACGGTCGGGGTCGACCAGTTGCTCTACCTCGGCAGTGACCGCAGCGAGATCTCGCTGCGGAGCGGGGCCGGGGCGCGGCTGCTGCTGCTCGGCGGCGAGCCGTTCACCGAGGAGATCGTGATGTGGTGGAACTTCGTCGGCCGCAGCCACGCCGAGATCGTGGCGTACCGGGAGGCGTGGGAGCAGCGTGACGCCCGGTTCCCGCCCGTGGTCGACCCGGGTGAGCGGGTGATGGAGGCCCCGCCGATGCCCAGCGTCTCCCTCAAGCCCCGCCCGCGGCGGATGCCGGGTACCGACGACGACCCGGCCCGATCCCGACCTCCGGGCTCAGCCCGGTGAACCCCGTCGAGGCTCTGCGCGAGATCGGCTTCCTGCTCGAGCGCTCCCGGTCCGACACCTTCCGCGTACGGGCCTACCGGGCGGCGGCGGACACCGTCGCGGCGATGGCCGCCGACGAGCGCGAGGGGCACCAGGAGCGCCGGGACTGGCACAAGGTGCCCGGGGTCGGCCCCAAGACGGCGGCGGTGATCACCCAGGCGCTGGCCGGAGGCGTGCCCGACTACCTGGAGCAGCTGCGCGAGCAGCGGCGCCCGCTGACTGCGGGCGGCGATCGGCTGCGCGCGGCGATGAAGGGCGACCTGCACTGCCATTCGACCTGGTCGGACGGGGGGAGCTCGCTGGAGGAGATGATGTTGACCGCGCGCGCACTCGGCCACGAGTACTGCGCGATCACCGACCATTCGCCCCGGCTGACGGTGGCCCGCGGGCTGACCGCGGCCCGGCTCCGGGAGCAACTCCTCGTCATCGACGGACTCAACGAGGCGATGGCGCCCTTCCGCTGCCTGCGGGGGATCGAGGTGGACATCCTCGACGACGGCGGGCTCGACCAGGAGGACGCTCTGCTGGGCGAACTGGACGTGGTGGTCGCGAGCGTGCACTCCAAGCTGCGCTCGGACTCCGAAACCATGACCCACCGGATGGTCGGGGCGATCGCCAACCCGCGGACCAACGTGCTCGGACACTGCACCGGTCGTCTGATCGAGGGTGAGCGGGGCACCCGGCCGCCGTCGGTCTTCGACGCGGAGGTGGTGTTCGAGGCGTGCCGGTCCTTCGACGTGGCGGTGGAGATCAACTCCCGGCCCGAGCGCCGCGACCCGCCGACCGACCTGCTGACGCTGGCGATCGACATGGGCTGCGTGTTCTCCATCGACACCGACGCGCACGCCCCCGGACAGCTGGAGTTCCAGCAGTACGGCTGCGAGCGGGCCGAGGATCTCGGGCTCGACCCTGAGCGGGTGGTCAACACCTGGCCCGTCGAGCGGCTCCTCGCCTGGTGCGGGAAGCGGTGAGGGATGTGACCACGATCACGGGTGGTTGCTGGTCGCCCTGGTCATACCAGTAGTGCCACTGGTTTAACCTGGTGCGGTGGCAATGGCTTCGGGGGAGCAGGCCGTCGTTCCCGTCTTCTTCCTCTCCGACAGCACCGGCATCAGCGCCGAGACGATGGGCAATGCTCTGCTCATCCAGTTCCCCGACCTCCGCTTCGAGCGGCGGCTGATCCCCTTCATCACCTCGGTGGAGGAGGCCCATAAGGTGGTCCGGATCCTGGACGCCGCGGCCGACGGTCCGGTGGCGCCGATCGCGTTCTCCACCACCGCCGTCGAGGACGTCCGCCTCGCGCTGCGCACGTCCCGCTGCCCGTTGATCGACTTCTTCGACCTGCACATGGCCCGGGTGGAGTCGATCCTCGGCGCCACCGGCATCCGGGTGGCGGCCCGCCTGCACGGAATGGGTGACGTGCAGCGCTACAACGCCAGGATGGCTGCGGTGGAGTACGCCATCGAGCACGACGACGGTCAGAGCATGCGGGCCCTGGACAAGGCGGACGTGATCCTGCTCGCGCCGTCGCGCTGCGGGAAGACCCCGACCACGATGTACCTGGCCCTGCAACACGGGATCTTCGTCGCGAACTACCCGCTGGTCGAGGAGGACCTGACCTCGGCCGACCTGCCCCGCCCCGTACGCGGCCTGGGGGCGCGCTGCTTCGGCCTCACGACCACGCCCGGACGCCTCAGCCAGGTCCGGCACGAGCGCCGGCCGAACTCCCGGTACGCCTCGCTGGAGCAGTGCGGCTACGAGTTGCGTCGGGCTGAGGCGATCTACCGCCAGCACCGGCTGCCGGTCATCGACTCCTCCGCCAAATCGGTGGAGGAGATGGCGACGGTGATCCTCCAATCCCTCAAGCGAAGATCCGGACCCACGTCCCTGACCTGAACCGCCTGACCCTGAACCGCCTGACCTGAACCGCCTGACCTGAAACCGCCCGACGTGAATCCAGACCCTGACCCAGACGACGGAGAGTGAGCATGTCCAGCACGGCGAGAGTGACCAGCCCCGACCCGACCAGCCCCGAGCCGACCAGCCCCGAGCCCGACCAGAACCCGACCCGACCAGAAGCGCGGGTGCGGAGGCAGTCTCTCCGGTCGACAGTTCGGCGAATGTCGTCTGGTTCGCCGACCTCGGGCTGGCTGACGTGGCCGTGGTCGGCGGCAAGAACGCCTCGCTGGGGGAGATGGTGCGCAACCTCAGCGCGGCAGGCGTTCGGGTTCCGGACGGCTTCGCCACCACCGCGGACGCGTACCACCGCTTCCTCGCCGAGACCGGCCTGGCCGACATGATCGCCGCGGGCCTGGAGGAACTCGACACCGACGACACCCAGCGACTGGCCGAGGTCGGCCGCTGCATCCGCAGCGCGGTGGTCCGCCAGCCCTTCCCGCCCGATCTGGAGGCCGACATCCGCACGGCGTACGCGGCGCTGGAGAAGTCGGCGCCGGAGGCGTCGTTCGCGGTCAGGTCCAGCGCCACCGCCGAGGATCTGCCGGACGCCTCGTTCGCCGGGCAGCAGGAGACCTTCCTCAACATTCGCGGTATCGAGGACGTGCTGACCGCGATCCGGGAGGTGTTCGCCTCGCTGTACAACGACCGGGCGATCTCCTACCGGGTGCACCACGGCTATGCCCACCGGGACGTGGCCCTGTCCGCGGGGGTGCAGCGGATGGTCCGCTCCGACCTCGCGTCCTCGGGGGTGGTGTTCACCGTGGACACCGAATCCGGCTTCGACGATGCGGTCTTCCTCACCTCCTCCTACGGGCTCGGTGAGGCGGTGGTCCAGGGCGCGGTGAACCCGGACGAGTTCTACGTCTACAAGCCGGCGTTGCGGGCGGGCCGGCCGGCGATCCTGAAGCGATCCGTCGGCAGCAAGGCCACCAAGATGGTCTACACGCCTGAATCGGCGGTCGGGTTCACCACGGGCTACGTGGACGTGACGCCGGCGGAGCGGCGCCGGCTGTCCCTGACCGACGCCGAGGTCATCGAACTGGCCGCGCACGCGCTCACCATCGAGCAGCACTACGGCCGGCCGATGGACATCGAATGGGGCAAGGACGGCACCGACGGGCTGCTCTACGTCCTGCAGGCGCGCCCGGAGACGGTGCAGTCGCGGCGCGCCGCCGGCCGGGTCGAGCGCTACAGCCTGGGCGAGCGGGGGCCGCTGCTGGTCGAGGGTCGCGCGATCGGCCAGAAGATCGGGGCCGGCACGGTCCGGGTGCTGAGCGACCTCGACCAGATGCACAGCTTCGCGGCGGGCGACGTGCTGGTCGCGGACATGACCGACCCCGACTGGGAGCCGATCATGAAGCGCGCGGCCGCGATCGTCACCAATCGGGGCGGCCGGACGTGCCACGCGGCCATCATCGCCCGCGAACTCGGCATCCCGGCGGTGGTCGGCACGGGACGGGCCACGATGCTGCTGGCCGAAGGCTCGCCGGTGACGGTCTCCTGCGCCGAGGGCGACACCGGCTACGTCTACGACGGGATCGCGGACTACGCCGTCGAGTCCACCGAACTGGACACCATGCCGGTTCCGCCGGTCAAGATCATGATGAACGTCGGCACCCCGGACCAGGCCTTCGCCTTCTCCCGACTGCCCAACCACGGTGTCGGGCTGGCCCGGCTGGAGTTCGTGATCAACAACCAGATCGGCATCCACCCGAAGGCGTTGCTGAACTTCGACTCCCTCGTCGGCCCGCTCCGCGACCAGGTCGCGGACGCGATCGCGGCGTACCCGGGTCCGCGGGAGTTCTTCGTGTCCCGGCTCGTCGAGGGGGTCTCGATGCTGGCGGCGGCCTTCGCTCCGCACCCGGTGATCGTGCGGATGAGCGACTTCAAGTCCAACGAGTACGCCCATCTGCTGGGTGGCGAGCACTACGAGCCGCGCGAGGAGAATCCGATGATCGGCTACCGCGGAGCCTCGCGCTACCTGTCGCCCGACTTCGCCGACTGCTTCGCGATGGAGTGCGAGGCGCTGCGCTTCGTCCGCGACCAGATGGGATTGACCAACGTCAAGATCATGATCCCGTTCGTCCGCACGCTGGCCGAGGCGGAGGGGGTGGTCGCGCTGCTGGCCGAGCACGGACTGCGCCGCGGCGAGCACGGGCTGGAGTTGATCATGATGTGCGAACTGCCCTCGAATGCGGTGCTGGCCGACCGCTTCCTGGACCACTTCGACGGCTTCTCGATCGGCTCCAACGACATGACCCAGATGACGCTCGGGCTCGACCGCGACTCGGCGCTGGTCGCAGCCGGCTTCGACGAGCGCGACCCGGCCGTGAAGTTCATGATCAGTGCGGCGATCTCGGCCTGCAAGGCGCGGGGGCGATACGTCGGGATCTGCGGCCAGGGGCCGAGTGATCACCCCGATCTCGCCGAATGGCTGGTCGACCAGGGCATCGAGTCGATGTCGCTGAACCCGGACACGGTGGTCGAAACCTGGCTGCACCTCGCCCGGCGGGCCGCCACGGCCGGATGAGTTTGCCGGGGTGGCCAGCGGGCGGTAGCGGCGCCGCGTCCCGGCTCGCCGGGTGGTGAGCTGCGGCTTGGCGGGCGGCCCGCGTTAGGGTCGAGCGGTGGATGACGTAACCCTGGCCGCGGAGCTGGTGCGCGAGGCCGGCAGCCTGGCCGATGCGATGCTGCGCAAGGGGCTGAAGACGCACTACAAGACCTCGGTCTCCGACGTGGTCTCGGCTGCGGACCACGCGGCGGAGGAGTTGGTGACGGGCAGGCTGATCGAGCAGCGTCCCGACGACGGCCTGGTGGGGGAGGAGGGTGCGCGCCGCGCCGGCAACGGGCGCACCTGGTACGTCGATCCGGTCGACGGGACGTACAACTTCTTGTCCGGCCTCCCGTACTGGTGCTCCGCCGTCGGGCTGGTCGATGACGACGGTCCGCTGCTCGGCGCCGTCTACTACCCGGCCGTGGACCAACTCTGGGTAGGTGGGCGCGAGGTGGCGACCACCCTGAACGGCGAGCCTGTGGCGGCCGCTGGTGGACCAGGAACTGGCCCAGGTCTCGGTCGCGACCTACTTCCACCCGCGCCATCTGCGTGACACCCCGCGGGTGGCGACCTGGCAGGCCGCCACGGCCGCCGCCGCCACGGTGCGGATGCTCGGCTCGGCCTCGATCGACCTGGCCGGGGTGGCTACGGGCCGCCTCGGGGCGTTCCTCCAGGCCAACCTGCACCCCTGGGACTGGCATCCCGGGGCCGCCCTGGTGATCGGCGCCGGCGGCGTGGCCACCGAACTCCTGCTGGAGGGCAACAACTGGCAGATCGCCGGCAACGCCCGCACCGTCGCCGACCTCAGCGCCGCCCTCACCGCGGCCAGCGCCGGCTGATCCGCGGCCAGCGCCGGCTCATCCGCGGCCAGCGCCGGCTCATCCGCCGACAGCGCCGGCTCATCCGCCGAAAACTGTCGACGAACGACGGAGTAACTGTCGAAAGCCTGCCGTCTGCCGACAGTTTCCGGGTGGTCGGGGGAGGCGGGGTCAGGCGCCGGCACCCTCCTGGGTTCGACCGGCCACGGCGGTGGGATCGCCCACCTGGTAGCGGTCGTACGCCTGGGCGGCGGCGTCCGGGTCGTAGCGGCCCTCGCGGGCGAGCATGCCCAGGGCGGCGACCACGATGGACTCCGCGTCGACCTTGAAGTAGCGCCGCGCGGCGGCCCGGGTGTCCGCCAGACCGAAACCGTCGGTGCCGAGCGAGCACCAGGCGTTGGGCACCCAGCGGGCGATCTGGTCCTGGACCGCGCGCATGTAGTCGCTGACCGCGACCACCGGTCCCGGCGTCCCGCTCAGCGCCTCGGTGACGAAGGGCACCCGCCAGTCGCGGCCGGCGCGGCTCAGGTTCAGCTCCTCGACCCGGACGGCCTCGCGGCGCAGCTCGTTCCATGACGTCACCGACCAGACGTCGGCGGCCACCCCCCAGTCGTCGGCGAGCAGCTGCTGGGCCCTCAGCGCGGCGGTCATCGCCACCCCGGAGGCGAGCAGTTGCGCCCGCGGCGGGTCGTCTGCGGCCAGCGAGGGTGACGCGTAGTGGTAGATGCCGCGCAACAACGCCTCGACGTCGAGCTGGGCCGGTGCCCCGGGCTGGTGCACCGGCTCGTTGTAGACGGTGAGGTAGTAGATCAGGTCTTCACCGTCGGGATGGTCGGGGTCGTCGTGCCCGTACATCCGCCGCAGCCCGTCCCGCACGATGTGCCCCACCTCGTAGGCGAACGCCGGGTCGTAGTGCACCACCGCCGGGTTCGTGCTGGCCAGCAGCGGCGAATGCCCGTCCGCGTGCTGCAGACCCTCTCCGGTCAGCGTCGTACGCCCCGCCGTCGCCCCGATCAGGAAGCCACGGGCCAGCTGGTCGGCCATGGCCCAGATGGAGTCGCCGGTCCGCTGGAAGCCGAACATCGAATAGAAGATGTAGAAGGGGATCATCGGCTCGCCGTGCATGGCGTACGACGCACCGGCCGCGATCGTGGAGCCCATCGCACCGGCCTCGGAGATGCCTTCGTGCAGCAGTTGGCCCTGCTCGGATTCCTTGTACGACAGCAGCAGCTTGCGGTCCACCGCCTCGTAGGTCTGTCCGTGCGGGTTGTAGATCTTGGCTGTCGGGAACATCGAGTCCATGCCGAAGGTGCGGAACTCGTCCGGTGCGATCGGCACGATCCGGTGGCCGATCTCCCGATCCCGCATCAGCTCCCGGAGCAGGCGGACGAAGGCCTGCGTGGTCGCCACCTTGGTCTTGTCCCCGGCCGGCTCCATCAGCGGCGCATACGCCTCGTCTCCGGGCAGCTCGAGGATCCTCGGCCTGACCCGGCGCTGCGGGAGGTAGCCACCGAGCACCCGGCGCCGCTCCTGCAGGTAGGCGATTTCCTCGGAGTCGCGGCCGGGGTGGTAGTACGGCGGGTCGTACGGGTCCTCCAGCTGGTCGTCGGAGATCTCCAGGTAGAGCCGGTCGCGGAACGCCTTCAGGTCCTTGGTGGTCAGCTTCTTCATCTGGTGCGTCGCGTTCCTGCCCTCGAGCGCGTCGATGGTCCAGCCCTTGACCGTCTGGGCCAGGATGACCGTCGGCTGGCCGACGTGCTCGGCGGCAGCCTTGAACGCCGCGTACACCTTGCGGTAGTCGTGCCCGCCCCGGGACAGGACCTTGATCTTCTCGTCGCTCAGGTGGGCCACCATCTCCTGCAGCCGCGGGTCGGCGAAGAAGTTGTTCCGGATGTAGGCCCCGTCCTCCACCAGGTAGGTCTGCATCTGGCCGTCGGGCGTGGTGTTCATCGCGTTCACCAGGGCCCCGGAGCTGTCCGCGGCGAGCAGCGGGTCCCAGTCGCGTCCCCAGAGGACCTTGATCACGTGCCACCCGGCGCCGAGGAAGAACGACTCCAGTTCCTGGACGATCTTGCCGTTGCCGACCACCGGCCCGTCGAGTTGCTGGAGGTTGCAGTTGATCACGTAGGTGAGGTTGTCCAGACCCTCGCGGGAGGCGACCCGGATCGCGCCGAGCGACTCCGGCTCACCCATCTCGCCGTCGCCCAGAAAGGCCCAGATCCGCTGATCGGAGGTGTCGGTGATGCCCCGATTGGCCAGGTAGCGGTTGAACCGGGCCTGGTAGATGGAATGGATGCCGGTCAGACCCATGGACACCGTGGGAAACTCCCAGAAGCCGGGCATCAGGCGGGGGTGCGGGTAGGAGGACAGCCCGTTCCCGCGGCCGCGCGACACCTCCTGGCGGAAGCCGTCGAGCTGGTCGCTGGTCAGCCGGCCCTCGAGGTAGGCGCGGGCGTAGATGCCGGGCGAGGCGTGGCCCTGGATGAAGACGTGGTCGCCGCCGCCGGGGTGGTCCTTGCCGCGGAAGAAGTGGTTGAAGCCCACCTCGTACAGACTCGCGGCGCTCTGGTAGGTCGCGATGTGCCCGCCGACCTCCAGCCCCTTGCGGTTGGCCTTGCTGACCATGATCGCCGCGTTCCACCGGATGAACGCGCGGATCCGGCGTTCGACGTGCTCATCGCCGGGGAACCAGGGCTCCGCATCCGGTGGGATGGTGTTGATGTAGTCGCTGCTGCGCAGGGCGGGCAGCCCGACCTGTCGCTCGCGGGCGCGCTCCAGCAGCTTCAGCATGATGAAGCGGGCGCGCTGGCGGCCCTTGTCGTCGAGCAGCCCGTCGAGCGACTCCAACCAGTCCGCGGTCTCGTCGGCGTCGATGTCGGGGAGCTGGCTGGGCCGGCCCTCGGCGGTGACGGCTGGGCGAGGTCTCGGCCCACCGGGGTAGCCGGATCGGTTCACACTGGCCATCGGAGCTCCTTCGCCGGGTCGGCCCTCGCCTCTACCGGTTCCACCCGCGGGATCCATGCGCCGGATCCACCCGCCGGATCCGCGCGCGGAATCCCACTGACTCGGTCCGTGGGGACCGGTGTCGGCACGCCACCCTTCCATCCTGTCACTGCGATTCGAGGTGCGGCAGCCCGCCGTGGAGGAGTCGATCCGGGCTTGTCACCCCGGTGGGGTTCCGCTGCGACGCGTGGCTCTGGCAGGCTTGGCCTCAACAGTTGCGCCCGCGCGCGGCACGAATGAGCTGCGCGACGGGGATCACGACACCAGTGCCGGCCTCTGCGGAGCGGTACGGAAGGAGGCGGCACCCGGGAATGAGCGAGACCTCTTCTCGCAGGCAGGGGAGTGCGGTCCGGCGCCTCGCAGGCGCGGTCGCACGGGCGGCCACCAGGAGACCCAGGTGACGTCCACGGCGGGGCAGCGTGAGCCCAGGAGCGTGTCCGGCACGATGGGTCTCAACCAGGGCATGGTGGTTCAGGAACTCGGCTGGGACAACGACGTCGACGACGACGTACGGGTGATGGTCGAGGAGGCGATCGACGGCGAGTTGGTCGAGGACGCGATGGAAGCCGTGGATGTCGTGCTGTTCTGGTGGCGTGACGAGGACGGCGACCTCGTCGACGGCCTGGTGGACGCGCTGACCGATCTGACCGCCACGGGCTACATCTGGCTGATGACACCGAAGGTGGGGCGCGACGGTTACGTCGACGCGGCCGATCTCGCCGAGGCGGCGGTCACGGCCGGTCTGTCCCTCACCAACAGCGTGGCCGTCTCGGCCGACTGGGCTGCCAACCGCCTGGTGCGCCCCAAGAGCACGCGCCGATGACCTTGGCCGTCGGCGACACGGCACCGGACTTCACCACCCGCAACCAGTACGGCGAGCAGGTCAGCCTCGCCGCCCTCCGCGGCGCCCGCGGAGTGCTGTTCTTCTATCCCTGGGCCTTCTCCGGGATCTGCCGGGGCGAACTGACGGCGCTCCGGGAGGACCACGCGCGGTTCACCGAGCGGGGGGCGCGGCTGATCGCGGTCTCCTGCGACGCCATGTTCAGCCTGCGTGCCTACGCCGACGCTGAGGGCATCGCGTTCGACCTGCTCAGCGACCACTGGCCGCACGGCGCGATCGCCCGGGCGTACGGGGTTTTCGACGACCAGGCCGGTTGCGCGCTGCGCGGATCCTACGTGGTCGACCAGTCGGGGACGGTTCGCTACGCCGCCGTGAGCGGCATCGGCGAACCGCGCGACACGAGCCTGCTCCTCACCGCACTGGACCAGGTCCCAGCTGCTTAGCGTGGCCTGCGCCCCTGGCGCTGGTCTCAGGGGGTGTGAACGGCAGGGCTGACCGACGTGGACTCGGCTCGTGCGCGCAGAATGGCGACATGATCGCTACCCAGACCTTCGGGCCGACCGGCCACGAGAGCACCCGCGTCATCTTCGGCGCAGCCGCGCTCAGCACCGTGAGTCAGGCCGAGGCCGACCAGACGATGGAACTGATCCGCGCGCACGGCATCAACCACATCGACACCGCGGCGAGCTACGGCGACGCCGAACTCCGGCTCGGGCCGTGGATGGAGCAGCACCGCGCCGACTACTTCCTGGCCACCAAGACCGGCGAGCGCACCGGCGCGTTGGCCTTCGAGGAGATCGAACGGTCGCTGGAGCGGCTGCGCACCGACCACGTCGACCTGATCCAGTTGCACAACCTGGTCGACCCGCACGAGTGGGAGATCGCGTTCGCCCGTGGCGGGGCGATCGAGGCGGTGGTGGAGGCGCAGGCGCAGGGGCTCGTCCGCTACATCGGCGTCACCGGTCACGGGGTCACGGTGGCCCGACAGCACCTGCGCGCACTGGAGCAGTACCCCTTCGACGCGGTGCTGCTGCCCTACAACTTCCCGATGTCGTTGAACGCTCAGTACATGGCTGACTTCGAGGAACTGGCAGCGCTCTGCCGCGAGCGCGGAGTCGCCCTGCAGACCATCAAGGCGATCACCCGGGCACCGTGGGGGGATCGGGAACAGACCGCCGCCACCTGGTACGAGCCGCTCACCGACCAGTCGGCCATCGACACCGCCGTGGCCTGGGTGCTCGGGCGCGAGGACACGTTCCTCAACTCCGTCGGCGACATCTCCATCCTGCCCAAGATGCTCGACGCGGCCGAGCGCTTCCGGGACCGGCCGGACGACGAGCAGATGCGCGCGCTGGAGGCGGCGTTCGGGTTGGAACCCCTGTTCACCTGATCGGCCGCCGGATCCGATCCCGACCGACGCGCTCGATCGGCACCAACCGGCCCCGCACGGCCTGCCGACGGGTTAGCGTGTGCCGGTCGCAGCCGGCGGGGTCGTGGCAGCGGGGTCGTGGCAGCGGGGTCGTGGCAGCAGGGTCGTGGCAGCGGGGTTGTGGCAGCAGGGTCGTGGAGAGGGTCATGGTCGTCAGCAGTGCGGGATACGACGCGTTCATCTCCTACAGCCACGCCCTCGACGGCCAGCTCGCCCCCGCGCTGCGGACCGGACTGGAGCGACTCGCCAAGCCCTGGCGGCAGCGGCGGGCGCTGCACATCTTCCAGGACGCCAGCGGCCTGGGCGCCACCCCCACGCTGTGGTCGACCATCGCCTCTGCCCTGGACCGGTCCCGCTACCTGATCGTGCTCGCCTCACCGGCCGCCGCGGCCAGCGCCTGGGTGGGTGAGGAGATCCGCTACTTCTGCGCGCGACGCCGCTCCTCCGACGTGCTGCTGGCGATCACCGGCGGAGACTGCCGGTGGGACCCGTCCCGCCGCGACTTCGACTGGTCCGTCTCGACGGCAGTGCCCGCGACGCTGCGCGGCGCCTACGCCGAGGAGCCGCTCTACGTCGACCTCCGCTGGGCGCGTACGCCGGAGCAGCTCGACCTGCGCCATCCCGGCTTCCGCCGGGCCGTCGCCGATCTGGCCGCACCGCTGCACGGCGTGCCTCCCGACGAGATCGACGCCCGGGACCTGACCGAGCACCGGCGTGCCCAGCGGGCGCGGCGGCTGGCCACCGCCTCCCTCGCCGGCCTGACTGCGCTCGCCACCGTGGCGGCGGGTGCCGCCGTGGTCAACGCCGGCGAGGCGCGGACCCAGCAGGCCGCGGCCGCGCGCAACGCCGAGCAGGCCACCCGCGAGGGCCGGATCTCCGATGCGGGACGGCTCGCGGCACTGTCCAGCGGGTACGCCGCCGAGCACACCGACCTGGCCGTGTTGCTGAGCCTGCACAGCCTGCGGACCGCCGAGACGCGGACCGGGCAGTTGGCGCTCGCCGGTGCGATGTCTCGTCCGGCCACGAGCTACGGCGTCGTTCCCGGCTCGCAGGCGTACGGGTCCGCTCTGGTCAGCGGACCACGCACGCGGATGGCGGCCGCTTCGTCCTCGGGCGACATCGCCGTCACCGCCCGGGAGGGCCCGTTCGAGCCGCGCGTGCTGAAGGGCCATGCGCAGACGCCGATCGAACTCGCGTTCGACTCCGAGGAGACGGTGCTCGCCTCGGTCGCCGTCGACGGCGCGCTGTTGGTGCACGACCTGGCGTCCGGGCAGGTGGTCGACCGTCGGACCGGAGTCGCCGACGCCACCTTCCTGCCGTCGGGGCGGCGCCTCGTCGTGGCCGGCGTCGACGGCTCGGTCGCCGCTTGGCGACGTCGGGAGCGCGACGCCGCGCTGGATCCGTACGGGCGTGTCGCCCCGCTCCACCCAGGTGCACGACCGGCCGGCGGTCGCGGTCAGCCCCGACGGGTCGCTGATCGCGCTGGCCACCAACGATGGCCGGCTGTCCCTGCTGAGCGCCGCCACCGGCAAGGCGGTCCGCTCGTGGAGTACCGGTGGCAGCGACGCCAACGACCTCGCTTTCAGCTCGTCGTCCACGCGGCTCGCGGCGGGCGGGGACGACGGGCTGGTGCGGATCTTCGACGTCGCGAAAGGTTCGGTGCTGGCGTCGTACGCGAGCAACACCGCAGGCGTGCGTCGCGTCGCCTGGGGCGCCCAACAGCGCACCATCGCTTCGGCCGGCTTGGACGCCCGGGTCCGGATCCACGACCTGGGCAGCGGCAAGCTGGTCGGCGAGCTCGCCGGGCCGGCCTGGGGAGGGACGGGCCTGGCCTACTCGCCGGACCGGCTCACCCTCTACTCCTCCGCACCCGGCGGCGTCTTCCGCTGGGGACTCGGCAGCGGACTGCCCCGCTGGATCCTGACCGGGCACGGCGGGGTCGTGACGACGTCGCGGTTCTCCCCGGACGGACGGCTGCTGGCGACCCAGAGCACCGACCAGATCCGGCTCTGGCGGGTGGAGAACACCGACGACGCCTACGCCACGATTCAGGCCGCCACCTTGGACGCCGCCTTCACCCCCGACGGGCGGGAGTTGATCATCGCCGGCGTCGACGGAATCGACGGCGTGCAGCCGCGACTGCTGCGCTACGACGCCCTGACGGGGCAGCGGTTGGGCACCCTCGGCACGGTTACCGGCCGGTTCCTGACCGCGGTGGCGGTGGCGCCGAGCGGCGCCGTGGCGACCGTGGACGCCGACGGGTTGGTCAGCGCGCTCGGCGCCGACGGGGAGTTGCGGTGGAGTTCGCGCTGGGCGGGGGCGGGGTTCGCGCTGCGCTTCAGCCCGGACGGCGCCACCTTGGCGATCGGCGGTCCGCAGGCCGGTCAGGTGATCCTGGTCGACGCCCGCACCGGAAAGTATCGCGCCCGCTGGCAGCCCGGCGGGGACGTCAACGCGGGCTCGCTCACCTTCAGCCCCGACGGTCGAGACCTGGTCATCGGCCGCTCCGACGGCCAGGTCGACATCGTCGATCCCGCCACCGGGGCGGTGACCCGCTCGTTCGTGGCCCACCAGAACAAGGTGTACGCGGTGGCCTACAGCCCGGACGGGCTGCTGCTGGCCACGGGCGGGTTCAACGGTGGCGGCGTGAGCTCCGACGGGTTCGACGGGGGACTGCGGCTGTGGGACGTCGCGACCGGCCAACTGATCGGCAACCGCGCCTACCACGACAGTCAGGTCGAGGCCCTGGACTTCTCCGCCGACGGCCGGTGGCTGGCCAGCGGCGGGGCCGACCGGGAGGTGCTGCTCTGGCCCGCGATGACGCAGTGGCGGGAACGGGCCTGCGACACGGCCGAGCGCGACCTGACCCTGGCCGAGCGGGAACGGTTCCTGACCCCGGCGGACCGGGACACCCGGGTCTGCTGAGCGGGAGCCGTAGGGATCCTGCGTGGGAGCAGAGGGACTCGAACCCCCGACTCCTTGCTTGTAAGGCAAGTGCTCTAACCAGCTGAGCTATGCTCCCGGGCGCTGCGGACGCCCACATTAGCGTCCGGCTCTGCCCGCACCAACTCCTCGATGCCCCCCTCGGCCCCGGCTACTCTGGCCCAATGCCGGATGACGAGGTCTCGATGTTGCGCTACGCGCTGTCGACCCACCGGTCGGTGCTGATGGGCGCACTGCACTGCAATGAGCAGCTCGACATCGAGCGGGCGTTCCAGGTGCACGCGGGCATCTCGCGGATCCTCACCCGCTGGGAGGAGTTCACGGCCCGGGAGCAGCGCGAGATCGTCCGTACCGTGGAATACCTGGTCAACACCGACGACGACATCAACGACCTGACCAGCCCCGACGGCTTCGTCGACGACCTGGCCGAGCTGGACAAGCTGCGCGCCTACCTCGGCTACGTCTGAGCCGGCGCCGGATGCCCACCGTCATGTCCACGCCCCTGCGCAACACCCTCCTCGGGCTGCTCACCGGCGCCGTCAGCCTGGTCGGCATGGTCCGGCTGGTGCTCGGCGCGTTCGGGGCGCACACCTCGGTCCTGGCGTGGTCGGTGATCCTGGTGGCCATGCTGCCCTGGGTGGCGTACGCGGGCTGGCGCGCCCGGCGCGGGCAGCTCGGACCGCGTGCGGCGATCGGCGTGCTCGCGCTCGATCTGGCCGGGGTGGGGGCGGTGGGGTGGTTCACCATCGGCCCGGTGCTGGCTCTGGCGTTCTCCCTCGCCGCGTTCGCCGTGATCTGGGTCAGCGACTGGCCGGCTCGCCGTCCGCGCGGTGAGGACCGGTTCGTGCGGATCGAGGAACTGCGCCAGGACGACCCCGAACCGTAGGAGCAGCCGCGGGACCGGACCGACCAGGGCGAGCGCGCCGGGGGGACGGCAGCGACACAGGTACGATGGCCAGTTGTGGCTGGACCCGACTTCACCCCCGCTCTCTCAGACCTCGACAAGGCGCTCACCTCGATCGAGGCCGTCGTCGACCCGGCAGGCAAGCGGGCCGAGCTCGCGGACCTCGAGCAGCAGGTCGCCGCACCTGATCTGTGGGACGACCCGGACAACGCCCAGCGCGTGACCTCACGGCTGTCGGTGCTGCAGTCCGAGATCGACCGGCTGGTCAGTCTGCGGAGCCGGCTGGACGATCTGGGCGTGCTGGTCGAGTTGGGCCAGGAGGAGGACGACGCGGCGAGCATGGCCGAGGCCGAGGCCGAACTCACCGCGCTCCAGGGCTCGGTCGAGGCGCTCGAGGTGCGCACGCTGCTCTCCGGGGAGTACGACAAGCGCGAAGCCCTGGTCACCATCCGGTCCGAGGCGGGTGGCGTCGACGCCGCGGACTTCGCCGCGATGCTGCTGCGGATGTACCTGCGGTGGGCCGAGCGGCACCACTACTCCGCCGAGGTCTACGACACCTCCTACGCCGAGGAGGCCGGGATCAAGTCCGCCACCTTCCAGGTGAAGGTGCCGTACGCGTACGGCACCCTCTCGGTCGAGCAGGGCACCCACCGGCTCGTCCGGATCTCCCCCTTCGACAACCAGGGGCGACGGCAGACCTCCTTCGCCGGGGTCGAGGTGTTGCCGGTCACCGAGGAGGCCGACCACATCGACCTGCCCGAGGGCGACCTGCGGATCGACGTGTTCCGCTCCTCGGGTCCGGGCGGTCAGAGCGTGAACACCACCGACTCCGCCGTACGGATCACCCATCTGCCCACCGGCATCGTCGTCTCCTGCCAGAACGAGAAGTCCCAGCTGCAGAACAAGGCGGCCGCTCTGCGCGTGCTGCAGTCGCGGCTGCTGGAGAAGGCCCGGCAGGACCGCGAAGCGGAGATGAACCTGCTGAAGGGCGACGGCGGCAACAGCTGGGGCTCCCAGATGCGCTCCTACGTGCTGCACCCGTACCAGATGGTCAAGGATCTGCGCACCGAGTACGAGGTGTCCTCCCCCGACGCGGTGTTCGACGGCGATATCGACGGGTTCATCGAGTCCGGCATCCGCTGGCGCATGCAGGGCTCCAGCACCGGCTGAGCGACCCGACTCTCGCGAGGGGTCGCAATGACGGGCAGTCACATTCGGCTCACCTAGACTCACCCGTGGCCGTCCGGTCGCGGGCATCCCGCGCGCCGGAACCGTCTACCCGGCCGAGGCAACCGTGTCCGATCATCACCAGTCCGACCAACCAGTCGACCAAACCGCTCAGGGACCGCCCTTCAGGGGGCCTCGTGATCCGCTTCGAAGGCGTATCCAAGACCTACGACGGACAGCGCCGCTCGGCGCTGGACAACGTCAGCGTCGACATCGACAAGGGCGAGTTCGTCTTCCTGGTCGGTGCCTCAGGCTCGGGGAAGTCGACCTTCCTGCGGCTGATCCTGCGCGAGCAGCGCCCGACCAAGGGGCGCGTCTTCGTCGCCGGCCGGGAGCTGAACAAGCTGCACAGCTGGAAGATCCCCGCCATGCGCCGCCAGATCGGCACCGTGTTCCAGGACTTCCGGCTGCTGCCGAACAAGAACGTGACCGAGAACGTCGCCTTCGCGCTGCAGGTCATCGGCAAGCCGTCCTCGGTCATCAAGCGGGTGGTGCCCGAGGTACTGGAGCTGGTCGGCCTCGACGGTAAGGGCGGCCGGCTGCCGGAAGAGCTGTCCGGCGGCGAACAGCAGCGGGTGGCCATCGCCCGCGCCTTCGTCAACCGCCCGATGATCCTGATCGCCGACGAGCCGACCGGGAACCTCGACCCGGCCACCAGCGTGGGCATCATGAAGCTGCTCGACCGGATCAACCGGGCGGACACCACCGTGCTGATGGCCACCCACGACTCGACCATCGTCGACCAGATGCGCAAGCGGGTCATCGAACTCGACGACGGCGGCGTGGTCCGCGACCAGAGCCGGGGCGTCTACGGCTACCAATAGGAGCGAGGGGGTCCGACTCACGCAGGTCAGCCCCCTCGGACCGCCCGCCGCCCGCTGATGCGGGATGGGCGGGGTGGAACTCCGAGACCCGAACCGACCGTACGACTACGCGGCACGCCGCGCTGGAGAGCTGCTGATGCGTTTCCGTCACGTCATGTCCGAGACCCGAGCGGGTCTGCGCCAGAACCTCACCATGACCCTCGCCGTCGTCATGACGATGTGGGTGTCGCTGTCGCTGTTCGGGGCCGGTCTGCTGGCCAGTCAGCAGGTGGACCTGATGAAGGGGCGCTGGTACGACAAGATCGAGATCTCGATCTTCCTGTGCACCAAGGACACCCGCGGCGACCAGTGCGAGCCGGGGCAGGATGTGACCGCGGCGCAGAAGGACACGATCCGGACCACCCTGGAAGCCAACTCCGAGGTCGCCGCCGACGGCGTCTACTTCGAGACCAAGCAGGAGGCGTACGCGGAGTTCCAGCGCGCCTACGAGGGCAGCCCGATCCAGGACTCGCTCACGGTCGACCAGATGCAGGAGTCGTACCGGGTCAAGCTGAAGAACCCCGAGGAGTACCAGGGCGTGGTCAGTTCGGTGGTCGGGCTGAAGGGCGTCCAGAAGGTCCAGGATCTGCACCAACTGCTCGACCCCTTCTTCCGCGCGCTGAACGTCCTGCAGTGGTCCACGGCGGGCGCCTCGGCGCTGCTGCTGCTGGCTTCGGCCCTGCAGATCGGCAACACCATCCGGCTGGCCACCTTCGCCCGCCGCCGCGAGATCGGCATCATGCGCCTGGTCGGTGCGAGCAACCTCTACATCACCGTGCCGTTCCTGTTGGAGGCGGTGATCTCTGCCCTGATCGGGGTCGCCCTGGCCTCCGCGACGCTGGCCCTCGGGGTCTACTTCTGGGTGATCCGCGGTGTCCGGGAGACGGTGCGCTTCATCGCCTGGATCGGCTGGCGGCAGACCGGTCTGGCCATGCTCGCGATCGTCGCGGTCGGTCTGGTGCTTGCCGTCATCCCCACTCTGGTCACCACCCGGCGCTATCTGCGCGTCTGATCTGTGCGTAGGAGCGGTCCGGCTCGACCTCGTCCGCCCGGACCTGGCCGTCCGATCTGCCCGGCCTGCCCGATCGGCTGACCTCGTGTTCGGCGCTCCGCCCGGTCCGCCGTGTTGCCCTGCCCGTGTTGCCCGGCGCGTTGAGCGCGCGAGTCACATCCGTCACACGCGTCCCACCGGATCACTAGAGTTCTCCGCTGTCACTCAAGTATTACCTGAGACTTAATGTCAGCTCAGGCGCAAATCCGCACGCGCACCCCCGATAGGTCTTGCCAGGCCGCCGCGCAGTCTGGTTACCATTCCGACGCTGGCCAGATGCGTACGACACGCGGAAAAAGCAAAGTTCGAGTTCAGCTCGAGACTTTGTGGCCGACACCACCAGGCACGGGATGGGGAGCGCTGTGGCACCGGATCTTCACTGCGTCGGCAACGGCGCGCCGAGGGCCACTGGCGCCGTGGCCGCGTACGCGCAGGACGTGGTGGGCCGTGCTGGCCGTCTCCGTGGCCTCCGCCCTGACGCTGACCCTGCTGGCTCCGGTGGCGTCGGCCGACGACCTCAATGCTCAGCGCACCCGGGTGCGCCAGCAGTTGGCCAAGACCCGCGCCAACCTCAACGAGTCCAGCAAGGTGCTCAGCGCCGCCGGAGTGGCCGTCGACAAAGCTCAAGTCAAGCTCGAGGGTGCGCGCGGTCGGCTGGCGCGGACCCAGCAGGAACTGGCCGTCGCCCGAGCCAAGGATCGGGCGCTCGCCGCGAAGCTGAAGCGGGCCCAGGCCGAGCTGGCCAAGGCCATCGCCGCGGTGCTGGCGGGCCAGGCGAAGCTGGACGCCGAGCACGCCCAGGCCGGGGAGGTCGTGCGCGACCAGTACCAGCAGCAGAGCAACCTGATGCCGATCGCGGTGCTGGTGAATCCGACGTCGATGGAGGACCTGCAGACCCGCTTGCAGTGGTCGACGACCATGTTCGACACGGCGCAGGCCGAGATCGACCGGCTGACCGCGATGCAGCTCCAGCTGAACGCCGACCGCGCCAAGCAGGCCGCGCTGGAGGCCCAGATCGCGGCGGACCGGCGGGCCGCCGCCGCCAACCTGAAGGTGAAGAAGGCCCTCGAGCTGCGGGCCGCAACGGAGGAACGCCAGGTTGCCCAGCTGCTCCGGCAGCGGCGCGCGGTGGAGAGTGCCGCAGCCAAGGACGTGGCCCAGGACAAGGCGCGCTACGCCTCGCTGACCCGCGAGCGCGCGTCGGTCGAGCAGCGGATCGCCGCCCGGATCGCCAAGGCCAAAGCGGAAGCGGCGCGCAAGGCGGCGGCCAGGCGCGCCGCCGAGCGGGCAGCCGCCGCAGCCCGGAAGGCCGCCAAGGCAGCCAACGCTGCGAAGGCCGGCAAGGCCGGCAAGGCGGTCAAGAGAGTGGTGAAGCGCTCGGCGGCCAAAGCCAGCACGCCCCGCCGCAAGGCCTCCTCCGGCGGGAACGCCGCGCACAACTTCTCCTACCCGGTGTCCGCGCCGATCACCTCCCCGTACGGCATGCGGTTCCACCCGGTGCTGAAGTACTGGAAGCTGCACGACGGCACCGACTTCGGCGCCGGCTGTGGGGCTGCGATCCGCGCGCCGTACTCGGGCCGGGTGGCCGAGCGCTACTTCAACGCGGGCTACGGCAACCGGCTGATGATCGACCACGGCTACATCGACGGCCGCTACGTCACGACGGGCTACAACCATGCGATCCGCTACACCGTCTCGGTCGGCCAGCGCGTCAGCCGCGGCCAGGTCATCGGCTACGTGGGGACCACCGGCTACTCCACCGGCTGCCACCTGCACCTGATGGTCTGGCTCAACGGTCGCGTCGCCAACCCGATGACCTGGTTCTGAGGATTTCGCTCTGGCCGGGGGGCGCGCTGTCACGACCGCGGTCTCGGTTGCCGGGCCGATTCCTCCAGGCTCGTGAGCGTCTCCTTGATGCTCGCCAGCTGAGCCGGCTCGGCCCAGTCGGGTCCGTAGGTCGCCAGCTTCTCCAGGGACGAGATCGCCTTCCCGCGCAGAAGCCGTCGCGCAACGAGAACTCGCCCACAGCCGTTCCCAGGCCCTCTCGAACCCGCGGCTGAAGCGGCGCGGCTGCCCGCAGTCACCTCAGCCGAAGTGCCCGCCTCGCGAGCGGATGCACCTCGTACCAGTCCGCGCCGTTGAGGTGGCTGAGCAGCATGTGACCCTGCAGCAGTCTCGCCATCATGCCGACCTCACTCGCGCTCGGGACGACACTCCCGTCGCCGTCGTTGACCCGGACGAGGAAGTCGAGTTGTTCCTCCGTAGGCTCCCACGGGTCGATCTCGTCCAGGGTGAGGTTCTTCGTCCACTCCCGGAGCTGCTGCCGCGAGGGCGTCGTCATGCTCGAAATCCTACGGAGTGGCGCTGGGCTTCGCGGGGACCTCGCGCGGGCGGACCTGTCGCGGGGGAGGATAGGTCCATGGCGAAGGAGAAGGGCCGCAAGGTGGTCGCGCAGAACCGCAAGGCTCGGCACGACTATCACATCCACGACACCTACGAGGCCGGCATCGTGCTCAGCGGCACCGAGGTCAAGTCGCTGCGCGAGGGCCGGGCGAATCTGAGTGACGCGTTCGCGAGCGTGGACGACGGGGAGGTCTGGCTGCGGTCGGCGCACATCCCCGAGTACAGCCACGGCACCTGGACCAACCACACCGCACGCCGCACCAGGAAGCTGCTGCTCAACCGCAAGGAGATCAACCGGATCGAACGGGACCTCGGCACCGGCGGCGCCACGCTGATCCCGCTGGCGCTCTACTTCTCCGACGGGTACGCCAAGGTCGAGATTGCGGTGGCCACGGGCAAGCGGGAGTACGACAAGCGCCAGAGCCTGGCCGAACGAGAGTCGAAGCGGGAAGCCGAGCGGGCGCTCGCCGCCCGGAACCGGGGCGAGTGAGCGTGTCCCGCGCGTACGCCGTAGGTCCGGTGGCCCGGCCCGTGCGGCTCGCTGTCGCCCTGCTGCTGTCCTGCCTGGGCGGGTTGGCCTGGCTGGCGGCCAGCCCGCGCCCCGCGTACGCGGCCGGTGACCAGGTCGACTCCTTCAGCGCCGACTACCAGGTCCGGCCCAGCGGCATCGTGCGGGTCACCGAGACGATCGTGTTCCGCTTCGGCGACAGCTCCGGCCGGCACGGCATCGAGCGGTACCTGGTGTCTCGGGAGCCGTACGACGACAACCAGGACGCGGTCTACGACATCACCAACATCGACATCAGCAGTCCCGACGGGGTGCCGACCGGGTTCACCAACACCCCCTACGAGGCCAAGGGCGGCCGCGAGGAACAGGACCGGCTCCGCATCGGGGACCCCAACCGCACCATCTCCGCGCCGACCGCGACGTACGTCATCGCCTACGACCTCGCCGGCGCCATGCGCACCTCCGGGACCTACGACGAGTTCTACTGGGACGCCACCGGCGTGGACTGGTCAGCCCCGATCAAGAAGGTCAGCGTCACGGTCAGCGTGCCGGGCGGGGTGCAGGACACCACCTGCACGTACGGTCCGGTGGGCAGCACCGAGCAGTGCAAGGCCACGGTCGTCGACGGAGTGTCGACCTACACCCAGACCGACCTCGGGGCCGGCGAGGGCATCACCATCTCCGCCAAGATCACCCCCGGCCTGATCGCGGACAACCGGCCGCACCTGGAGCCGGACGGGTCGAAGATGTCGCCGGGGGAGCGGGCCGCGGCCATCGGCGCCGTCGGTGCGGGCGCCGCGGCGTTGGTCGGGTCGCCGATCGTCGGCCTGCTCTGGTGGCGGAGGAACGGCCGCGACCAGCGCTACGCCGGCCTGGCCCCGGGCACCACGCCACTGGCCGGCCAGGACGCCCACGTCGTCCCGAACGACCCCGACATCCCCATCCCGGTCGCCTTCTCGCCGCCGCGGATACCGGTCGCCGAGGCGGGCCTGCTGATCGACGGGCAGGTGGACGCGCGCGAGACCGCGGCCACCATCATCGACCTGGCCGTACGCGGTGCGCTGACCGTGCAGAGCTCCGGCGACGACGAGTTCCAGGTCACCCTGGTCGATCCCGACCGGGCTGTTGCGCCGCACGAGATGGTGCTGCTCACCAGCCTGTTCGGTGGCCAACCGCCGGGCGCGGTCAAGGACCTGTCCACCCAGGGCAGCCTGACCGGCCCCCACCAGGCCCTGCAGACCTCGGTACGGAATCAGGTCACCGAGCGCGGCTGGTTCCGCAAGGTGCCGTCGGCGGCCTCGAGCGGCAGCCTCGGCTTCGGTGCGGTCATCGGCGTCATCTTCGGCGCGTTCGTCATCGGACCCTGGCTGCTGCTCGTGCTGATCCCGCTGCTGCCGATCGTCGTCACGGTGGCGGTGATCCGGTTCAAGCTGCGGCGCGGCCAGCGCACCGCCGAGGGCCGCGCGGTCTGCGACCAGGTCGAGGGCTTCCGGACCTACCTGGCCACCGCCGAGGCCGACCAGATCCGGTTCGAGGAGGGCGAGGACATCTTCTCCAAGTACCTGCCCTGGGCCATCGTGTTCGAACTCGCCGACCGTTGGGCCAAGATCTGCGGCGACCTGGTCGCCATGGGCCGGCTGCCGGACGCGACGCCCTACTGGTACGTCGGCAACTACCACCTGGCCGCCTTCAACACCTCGTTCCTGACCAGCAACCTGACCTCTGCGGCAACGCCACCGCCTTCCTCCGGCAGCGGCGGCACCGGCTTCGGCGGCGGCAGTTCCTTCAGCGGGGGCGGATTCTGCGGCGGTGGTGGCGGGGGCGGCGGGGGAGCTGGTAGCGGTGCGGCGTTCGCGGCTCCTCGCCTCCGGTCGTCGCCCGTGTGACGCGCGCTAGCGGACCTCGACCAGGTCGACCACGAAGATCAGCGTCTCGCCGGGCTTGATCACGCCGCCCGCACCGCGGTCACCGTAGGCCAGATGGGGAGGGATGACCAGCTTGCGCCGGCCGCCGACCTTCATCCCGACGACCCCCTGGTCCCAGCCGGCGATGACCCGGCCGGCCCCCAGGGGAAAGTCCAACGGTGCACCGCGGTTGTACGACGCGTCGAACTCCTCACCGGAGCTGAACGCCACCCCGACGTAGTGAACGCGCACCTGCTGGCCGGCAGCTGCCTCCGGTCCGGTACCCACGGAGAGGTCGGTCACCTCCAGGTCCTGGGGCGGCTCGCCTTCGGGAAAGTCGATCTCTGGCTTCTCGGTCACCCCACCAACCTAACGGGGGACGCTCGGGGTCAGGCCGGGGACGTGCCTGATGGTGCGAACGGCTCCGGGTGAGCATGCTTGCTCACATGACCGCGACGTACGAGCACCCCAGCCTTCGGATGTATGTGAACGAGGCGCAGCGCGACCGGGCCGAAGCCTGGCTCAAGGAGGCGTACGCCGACGGTCGGGTCACTGAGCTGGAGTTCGACCGTCGGATCGGCCAGGTGCTGTCCGCGGTCACCCGCAAGGACCTCAACGAGGCCTTCTACGGCCTGGTCCAGGTGCCCACCCCCTCACGCGCGCTCGGTGTCCACCCGGCGTACCAGCCTCTGGTCCGGCCGGAGACCCGGCAGCAGGTCGGTCGCGGGGCCGCCGGCTTCGCCCACTTCTCGGCGATCTTCACCTGGCTGATCGGTCCGGGTCTGGTCTACGCCCTTTCGACGCCGGGCACCTACGCCCGCCGGGAGGCCGCCAAGGCCTTCAACTTCCAACTGATCGCGCTGATCGCCTTCATCGGAACCGCGATGGTGTCCGGTATCAGCGACCAGGAATGGCTGATGGGCGTGGGCTTCGTCAGCTGGCTGGTGCTCACCGTCCTCGGCGGCGCCAAGGCGCTGCAGGGGGACAACTGGCGGAATCCGGTGACCAAGGTCGTCAGGCTGCAGGCGCTGTCGGAGAAGTAGCGCCCCTTCAATCCACCTCGCAAGGCTCCGCGAGGAATGGCAAGGACCTGTGGATCCAGCGTGTGGTGCGCGGATCCGCAGGTCCTACCGCTTTCCGGGGTCCCCGGGCGCGAGGAGACGCCGGTCGCTACGACGCCGCGGGCGGGCGGCACGTGGAACAAAGCAGTCGGCGCAAGGGTCTGCGCGAGAGGTAGGATGGAGCCTTACGGTTCGCCGTACGTGCGCCTCGGCAGTCCTCACGGACCGTCCGGACGTACGACAACTCAACAGGGGGTGATCGGTTTCGACTTGGGTCGATAGTCCCAGGTGAAGCGGGCCGAGAATCCAGGGTCAACTCGTTAATGTTCCTTGGAAACCAATAAGTGCCGACTCTAAGCGCACTCAGTTCGCTCTCGCTGCCTGAGCAGTGACCGAACGGTCAGACCGGGCGAGCCTCCGTCCCGGATCCTGGCCTCATCAAGGAGGCTTACCTGCTGAGAGTGGTCTCAGGACTTAGCAGGGACATCAACTGAGACTGGGCTTGTCTGCGACGTGCTGGCGCGAGTGCAGGAGCCGAGAAAACGCTGAGCCAGCTGCGCCCGGAGAAGACCTGGTTCGTCGCTCGAGGACGCGGGTTCGATTCCCGCCACCTCCACCCCTTCCGACCGGACCCGGCGCCTGTGCGTCGGGTCCGCATGGTTTCCGGTGCCTTTCGGGCCTGCATCCTTCTCGGTCTGGGCACGGCGATTTCGGCGTCATCCGGGCAGTCGGTCGCCTCTGGCCTTGACCAGGCGGATCGGCGCGCTCACCCGCCACGCCTCGTAGGTGAGCTCGGCCAGTTCGGCTCGGTCCACCCCGCCCAGCTGCACGACGACCCAGCCGAACTGTCCTGCGCTGAACTGGACCTCGAAGACCTCGGGTCGCTCGGCGACCAGGGCCAGCTGCTCGGCGATCGGCTGCTTCAGACCGACCGTCTGGGTCCGGTCCCACAGGTAGCCGAATCCCTCTCCGTGCACCTTGAACGCCGAGTAGCGGGCATGGTCGAACTGCTGCACCTCCTCCAACTGGTGCACCAGGTCGAGGAAGTCGTCGCTGCGCGTGCCCACGAGCGCTATCCAAGCAGGGGAGGATGGGCCGCGTGACCTACCTGCCGCCGCTGCGCGAGCCGGTCCGCTGCCATCGGACGGCGTCGGTTCGACTTCGACCACGAGATCGTGGTGATGGGGATCGTCAACCGGACGCCGGACTCCTTCTTCGACCAGGGTCGGACCTTCGCCCTCGAGCATGCGGTCGGCGCGGCCCTGGCGGCCGCCGCGGCGGGTGCCGGCTGGATCGATATCGGCGGCGTGCCGTTCTCCCCTGACACCCCCGAGGTCGGCGAGGCCGACGAGCTCGAGCGCGTGGTGCCAGTGGTGGCAGCGGTCTCGGCGGTCAGCGACATCGTCATCTCCGTCGACACCTTCCGACCCGAGGTGGCGCGGCGCAGTCTCGCGGCCGGGGCCGCCGTCATCAACGACACCACCGGACTGCGGGATGCCGAGCTGGCGGCGGTGGCGGCCGAGACCGGTGCGACCGTGGTGATCACCCACAGCCTCGCCGAACCGCGCCGGCACCACCGGCGCCCGACGTACGAGGACGTGGTCAGTGAGGTCAAGGCCTTCCTCGCCACCGCCGTACAGCGGGCGATCGACCACGGGGTGCCGGAGAACCGGATCGTCATCGACCCGGGCCACGACCTGAACAAGAACACTCGGCACAGCCTGGAACTCACCCGCCGGCTGGCCGAGATCGCCGATCTGGGGCTGCCCCTGCTGGCGGCGGTGTCGAACAAGGATTTCGTCGGGGAGTCGACCGGGCTGGCCAAGCCGGACCGTACGCCCGCGTCCGTCGCGGTGGCGACGCTGTGCGCAGTGGCGGGGGCTCGGATCTGGCGGATGCACGACGTCGCGGCTGCCGTGGCGGCCGCCCGGATGACCGAGGTGCTGCTGGGCCTGCGGGAACCGGCGTACCTGCGGCACAACCTGGACTAGCGCCTGGATCACCTGGAATAGCGCCGGGATCACCGCACTGTCAGTGGCGCGGCCTAGGGTTTCGCCATGACCTCGGCCTCCTCCACCCTGCGGCACCCCGAGGCGGCGGCCGACCGGGCGGCTGCGCGTCGGGACCGGGTCACGGCCGGCCTCGAGGAGTTGGAGCAGTGGCTGCTCGACCAGATCAGCGGCGGTCTGTCCGGGCTGGAGCGCGGCGGGTACGCGCCCTTCGACCGGGTCGCGGCCCGGCTGGTCGACGCCCAGGCACCCGGGGTGGCGAGCCTGGTGCGGGCGCTGCCCGGCGAGCTGGCGCACCAGGACTGGCCTGGTCGCGTCCTGGAACAGCTGGGCGCGCTCTACCTGCTCGTCCAGGCCCACCGGCGGCTGGACGACCTGCCCCCCGACCTCGCGGCCACGGTGCGCTCCCGGGTGGGGTATCCGGTCAGTCGCACCGAGGTGCTCGCCGGGCCCGGCGTCGTGGACCACTGGTATGCGGCGGGGTCGCTGGACAACGTCGAGTACCGGCTGGACACCCGGCGGGTGTGGCTCTGGGGTAGCGGATCGCGCCGTTGGGCGCTGCTGCTCAGCTTCGCGCCGCCCGGGGGATCGCTGGACCGCACCGTGACGGCCGGCCGGCCCCTCCACGCCTGCCTGCACTTCTATCCCGGGTCGGGACAGTTCCGGGCCGTGGTGGGCGAACGGTGGGACGTGCTCGAGCGGGTGCCTCCGCCGGCTCCCGAGCCGGCGAGCTCGGTGGCGCAACGATTCGCCGACCTGCTGGCCGCCGATCCGTGGGCCACCCGGATGCCGGCGGTGCTCTCCGGCCAGGCGGTACCGCCGACCGGACCGGGCCAGGCCTGGTCCTGGCAGGATGCGTCGCGCGACACCTGCCCGCTGGTGGAACTGCCCGGGGCGCCGTGGCCGCTGCTCGCCCGGTCGACGAGCGGACCGGTTCCGGTGTTCGGCGAATGGACGGCGCGCGGTCTCCGGCCGGTCAGCCTGCTCCCGGACGGACAGGGCGCACCGTTCTGCGCGACGGTCGCGACGGAGGAGGGGTAACTGGTGGGGAGCTGGGAGGAACTGGTGACCACGGCGCTGCTGGGCACCGATCGGCGGCCGGTGCCCGACGCGGTGGCGGAGAGTTGGGGAGCCCTCGCCGACCCCGAGAGCGATCCGGCGCGGCGGGTGCTCGCCCATGCCGCCGCACACCGAGCCGCCGTGCGCGCGGGCCGGGTGGCCGATGTCGCCGAGCTCGCTTCCGAACACGCTTCCGGCCACGGCGCCGAACCCTCGCCCGACCCTCGGCCGCCGGCCGATGCGGCCGCGCGCCAGGCCCTCAGCGAACACCTGGAGGCGGGCGCGGTCGACGAGGTCGCCGGCTGGCTGGAGGATGCGGTGAGCCGCGGCCTTCGCCCGGGGGCCGAACACTGGACCGGTCTCGCCGCGCTCGCCGCCCGGAGCCGGCGGATCGACCGCAGCACCCTCGCCCGGGCGCTCGGCGCGCCGGGCATCGGGTTCGTCGCCCGGAATCCACGGTGGGCACGACTGGCCGGTGACCTCCGGATCGCCGCCACCAGCAGCGCGTCATGACTCCGGCAGCCCGCATCCTCCGCCCGCACGCCGAGCAGTCCTTCGCCGCCGAACTGCACGCTCTTTCTCTGGGCGACGATCGACCCCGTCCGCCGCAGTGGAGGATGTCGCCCTGGGCGGTGGTGACCTACCTCATGGGCGGCCGGGCCGGCGACGGGACGCCGGTGATCCCGAAGTACGTGGGATCGCGGCGGCTGATGGAGGTCGCGGTGGCGACCCTGGCCACCGACCGCGCGCTGCTCCTGCTCGGCGTACCCGGTACGGCCAAGTCCTGGGTGTCGGAGCACCTGGCCGCGGCGATCTCCGGCGACTCGACCCTGCTCGTCCAGGGCACAGCCGGGACCGCGGAGGAGGCCATCCGCTACGGCTGGAACTACGCGCGGCTGTTGACCGAGGGACCGACGCCCGCCGCGCTGGTGCCCTCCCCGGTGATGACCGGGATGCGGCGCGGAGCCCTCGTCCGGATCGAGGAGCTGACCCGGATTCCTGCCGACGTGCAGGACGCGCTGATCACCATCCTGTCGGAGAAGACGCTGCCCATCCCCGAGCTCGGCGACCAGGCCCAGGCGGTCCAGGGCTTCAACGTCATCGCCACCGCGAACGACCGCGACCGCGGGGTCAACGAGCTCTCCTCGGCGCTGCGGCGGCGCTTCAACACCGTCGTGCTGCCGCTGCCCGACAGCGAGGAGGACGAGTTGGCCATCGTGACCAGCAGGGTGGCGGACCTGTCCTCGGCGCTGGAGCTGCCGCAGGTGCCGGCCGCGATGGAGGAGATCCGCCGCGTGGTGACGGTGTTCCGTGAGCTGCGTAGCGGACTGACCGCCGACGGCCGGACCAAGCTCAAGTCGCCGTCCGGCACGCTGTCCACGGCGGAGGCGATCTCGGTCGTGACCAGTGGTATCGCCATCTCCGCCCACTTCGGCGACGGCCGACTGCGCCCGGCCGACGTCGCCGCCGGTCTGGTCGGCGCCGTGATCAAGGACCCGGTGGCCGACCGGGTGGTGTGGACGGAGTACCTGGAGGTGGTGGCCCGCGAACGCGAGGGCTGGTCGGAGTTCTACACGCGCGTGCCGCGAGGTGTCCTGAGATGGACGTCGCGAAAGTGGCACCGCCGTGAGTCATGCCGTCGCCGACCGGTCCCACCTGGCGGCGGCGGGCCGCGACGCGGGCCCCGCCGGATCTCCGGACGGCACGCCCGTCCAGGTCTTCGGCATCCGGCACCACGGGCCCGGATCCGCCCGCTCGCTGCTGGCGGCCTTGGAGGCGTTCGCGCCGGACGCGGTGCTGGTGGAGGGCCCGGCTGACGCGGATCCGCTGCTGGAGTTCCTGCCGGACCCCGCGATGAAGCCCCCGCTGGCTCTGCTGGCCTACGCCCCGGACGACCCCAAGGTGTCGGCCTTCTGGCCGTTCGCCGTCTTCTCGCCCGAGTGGCAGGCCCTGCTCTGGGCGCGCAGCCGCGGTGTCGACGTCGGATTCTGCGACCTTCCGGCCGCCGCGACCCTCGCTCCCGCCGCGGCCCGGCCAACCGTCCTACGCCGGACCCGAGTCCGGCCCGCCCGAGTCGGGCCCGCCCGAGTCCGGCCTGCCCGACCCGACCCGCGATCCCTTGGCCACGCTGGCTTCGGCCGCCGGCTACGACGACCCCGAGCGCTGGTGGGAGGACCTGGTCGAATCCCGCCTGGACGGGTCGTCGCCCTTCCCGCTGCTCATCGAGGCCATGGCCGAACTGCGGCGGCTCGCCCGGCCGCCCGGCCCGTACGAGGAACGGCGCGAAGCCGCGATGCGGCAGGCGATCCGTGGTCGGTTGCGCCAGGGACGTACCCGGATCGCTGTGGTCTGCGGGGCCTGGCACGCCCCGGTGCTGACCTGGCCGCTCCCGCCGGCCGTGCGGGATGCGGCCATCCTGCGCGGCACGGCGAAGCGGAAGGTTGTCTGCACCTGGGTGCCGTGGACGCACGAGCGGCTCGCCCGGGCCAGCGGATACGGCGCGGGCATCACCTCACCCGGCTGGTACCACCACCTGTGGAGCGCCCCGGACCATCCGATCAGCCGCTGGCTCACCGCGGTGGCCCGATCCCTGCGCAGCCGAGACCTGCCCGTCTCCAGCGCGCACGTGATCGAGGCCGTCCGGCTGGCCGAGACGCTGGCCAGCGTCCGTCTGCGGCCGCTGGCCGGTCTGACCGAGGTCACCGACGCGACCCGGGCGGTGCTCTGCGACGGCGACGAAGGCTCGGTCCGCTTCGTCACCGAACATCTGGTCGTCGGCCACGCACTCGGGTCGGTCAGCGACGCGGTTCCGACGGTGCCGCTCGAGGCCGATCTCATCCGCACGTGCCGCACCCTGCGCGTCCGTCGCGAGTCGAAGGTCCGCGGTTGGGATCTGGATCTGCGCCGGCCGTTGGACCGGGCCCGCTCGCAGCTGTTCCACCGGCTCCGCCTGCTGGGGCTCGGCTGGATCACCCCGGCCCGGAGTGAGGTGGCCAGCCAGGGCACGTTCCGGGAGACCTGGACCTCGCGGTGGCTTCCCGAGTGGTCGGTGCAGCTGGTCGAGGCGTCGGTGTGGGGCACCACGGTTGAGGCGGCCGCCACCTCCCGGGTCCAGGAGGTCGCCGAGGGCCGCTCGCTGGTCGAGCTGACGTCCACGGTCGAGCGGTGTCTGCTCGCCGATCTGCCGGACGCGCTGGACCGACTCCTGGGGGTGTTGGCGGACCAGGCCGCACTGGACACCGACGTCGCCCATCTGATGGACGCCCTGCCCCCGCTCGCCAACGCGCAGCGCTACGGCGACGTACGCGCCACCGACACCCGCCGGCTCCGGCAGGTCACGGCAGTCCTGGTGCGTCGGATCTGCGCCGGACTCCCGCAGGCTGTGGCCGCGCTCGACGACGACAGCGCCGGCAACCTGCGGACCCGTCTTGATGCGGTGAACGGCGGGCTGGGTCTGCTCGACCACGACGGACCCGCATCCGGTGCCCGGGAGCTGCGGCAGCTCTGGCTCGCCACGCTGGGGCAGGTCGTCGATCGGGCCGACCTGCACGGGCTGCTGCGCGGGCGGCTGGTGCGGCTGCTGCTCGACGCCGAGCGGCTGGACGACGCCGCAGCCCGGATGCAGCGCGCACTGTCGAGCGGAGCTCCGACCGGGCAGAAGGCCGCCTGGGTCGAGGGGTTCTTCGCCGACGGCGCCCTCCTGCTGATCCACGACGGAGCGCTGCGCGCGCTGCTCGACGCCTGGGTGGTAGGGCTCAGCCCGGCCGAGTTCACCGATCTGTTGCCGCTGGTCCGCCGCACCTTCGGCACGTTCTCACCGGCGGAACGACGGACGATCGCCACCCGCCTGGTCACCGGCGAGCGGGCGGACGTGGCCGAGCCGTACGACGTGGAACGCGCCGCGCCCGCGCTGGCCACGGTCGCCCTCCTGCTCGGCACCCGGGCTCGGGAGAGTTGAGGTCGGATGGTTGACAGTACCGACGGCACGGACAGCCCGGACGGTGCCGACCCGGGCGGCGCCACCGGCCAGCAGGAGCAGCGGAGCCGGCGTTGGCGACTCCTGCTCGGGGAGCCGGCCGAGGAGCCGCTGGACGCCGCCGGCCTGCTCAGCGCATCCGAACAGGAGATGGACGCCGCTCTGGGTTCGCTGTACGACGCTGCGCCGCAGGACCCCGCGGGAGCGACACCGCGTACGGGCGGGCTCGGGTCGTCGGCACCGCAGGTGGCCCGCTGGCTGGCCGACATCCGCACCTACTTCCCGACCAGCGTGGTCCAGGTGATGCAGCGGGACGCGATCGAGCGCCTCGACCTGACCACGATGCTGCTCGAACCCGAGTTGCTGGACAGCGTCGAGGCCGACGTGCACCTGGTCAGCACCCTGGTGGGACTGAACAAGGTGATGACGGAGTCCACCCGGCGAACCGCGCGGCTGGTCATCGCCAAGGTGGTCGCCGACGTCGAGCGGCGCATCGCCGAACGGACCCGCGCGGCGGTCGCCGGTGCCGTCAGCCGGGCCGATCGGAGCCGCCGGCCACGACCGTCCGACATCGACTGGAACGCCACCATCGGCCGCAACCTCAGGCACTACCTGCCCGACCAGCGCACGATCGTGCCCGAACGCCTGGTCGGCTACGCGCGGCGGTCGAGCAGCGTGTCCCGAGACGTCGTGGTGGCGGTGGACCAGTCGGGATCGATGGCGGAGTCGCTGGTCTATGCGGCCGTCTTCGGCGCGACCCTGGCCTCGCTGCGCTCGGTCCGGACCTCGTTGGTGGCCTTCGACACCGCGGTGGTCGATCTGACCGACCGGCTGCACGATCCGGTGGAGGTCCTGTTCGGCTGTCAGCTCGGCGGCGGGACCGACATCAACCGGGCGTTGGCCTACTGCGCGGGCCTGATCACCCGTCCGGCCGAGACCATCCTGGTGCTGATCTCCGACCTGTACGAGGGCGGTCTCGCCCACCAGATGGTGCGCCGGGTGGCTGCGCTGGTCCGCTCCGGCGTCACCGTGATCGCCCTGCTCGCCCTGTCGGATGCCGGGGCACCGGCGTACGACCACGACCATGCGGCAGCGTTCGCCGCGTTGGGGGTGCCGGCCTTCGCGTGCACCCCGGACCGGTTCCCGGAGTTGCTCGCCCTTGCCCTCAGCGGTGGCGACATCGCCCAGTGGGCGGCGACCAGAGCCGCCGAGGACGGTGTGGCGGAGAATGCGCCCGGCTGAGTTCAGCGCGCGGAGCGCGGGAGCGCCGAGGCAGCGGGGCGCGCCAGCGTGAGAAGATCGCAGCTGTGACCGCCGTGCCCTCTGTCTCGTACTCGATCACCGTGCGGCTCGAGGTGCCGGCCGGCGGCGGATCGGTCAGCCAGCTGACCACCGCCGTGGAACAGGCCGGCGGTGCGATCACCGCGCTGGACGTCACCGCGTCCGGTCACGAACGGCTGCAGATCGACGTGACCTGCGCCGCGCGCGACACCGACCACGCCGACCAGCTGGTCGAGAAGATGCGCACCGTGCCTGGCGTGGTCATCGGCAAGGTCAGCGACCGCACCTTCTTGATGCACCTCGGCGGCAAGATCGAGATGTCGTCCAAGCACCCGATCCGCAACCGCGACGACCTGTCGATGATCTACACCCCCGGGGTGGCCCGGGTCTGCCTGGCCATCGCCAAGAACCCCGAGGACGCGCGCCGGCTGACCATCAAGCGCAACAGCATCGCGGTGATCACCGACGGTTCGGCGGTGCTCGGTCTGGGCAACCTCGGACCGGCGGCGGCGCTGCCGGTGATGGAGGGCAAGGCAGCCCTGTTCAAGCGGTTCGGCGACATCGACGCCTGGCCGCTGTGCCTGGACACCCAGGACACCGAGGAGATCATCGCCGTGGTGCGGGCGGTGGCGCCGGGCTTCGCCGGGATCAACCTGGAGGACATCTCGGCGCCGCGCTGCTTCGAGGTCGAACGGCGGCTGCGCGAACTGCTCGACATCCCGGTGTTCCACGACGATCAGCACGGCACCGCGATCGTGGTCCTGGCCGCCCTCTACAACGCGCTTCGGGTGGTGGACAAGCGCATCGGCGAGGTCCGGATCGTGATGTCCGGCGCGGGTGCCGCGGGTACGGCGATCATCAAGCTGCTCCTCGCCGCCGGTGCGGGCGACGTGGTGGTGGCCGACATCGACGGGGTCGTCCACCGCGGCCGTGACGGGCTGGTCGGGGAGTTGGCCTGGCTGGCCGAGCACACCAACCAACTCGGCGTCACCGGCGCTCTGAAACAGGCGGTGGTGGGCGCCGACGTGTTCATCGGGGTGTCGGCGCCCGGGGTGCTGAACGGGGACGACGTGGCCGCGATGGCCGACCGCTCGATCGTCTTCGCCTTGGCCAACCCCGACCCGGAGGTGGATCCGGCCGAGGCGACCAAGTACGCGGCCGTGGTCGCGACCGGTCGCTCGGACTTCCCGAACCAGATCAACAACGTGCTCGCCTTCCCCGGTGTGTTCCGCGGCCTGCTGGACGCGCGGTCGGCCGAGATCACGCCGACGATGCTGCTGGCCGCGGCGAAGGCGCTGGCCGGGGTGGTCACCGACGACGAACTCAACGCGGCGTACATCATGCCGAGCGTCTTTCATGCCGACGTCCACCACACCGTTGCCGCTGCGGTGCGCCGGGCGGCCGGTGGTCCTGCCGAGCTCCCGACCGACACCGAAGTCGCCCTGTAGGGAGATGGCGGCTTCATCGACACCGCACCGGGCGAGCGCAGCGTCGTGGTGGCCCCTCGCCGGGTTGTTGTTCGTGGGCAGCCTCACCGTCGCACTTCTGGGGCCTCTACCGGGTGACCGGACCGCCGACACCGTCCTGGCTCCCCGGCATGGACAAGCTGGAGCATGCGGTCGGCTTCGGCGTACCGGTGCTGCTGCTGGCGGTCTGTCTGGCCTGGCGCGGCCGGGCGACCGGCCGGCCGGCCGCGCCGCGGACGTCGTTGGTCGTCGGCGCAGCCTTCGCCGTGCACGCCGTGGTCAGTGAGCTGATCCAGGCCCGGTTCTACGCCGAGCGCACCGGCGACCCGTACGACGTGCTCGCCGACCTGGTCGGGGTCGTGCTGGGGCTTCTCGGAGCACGCGCGCTGGTGCAGGATCCCGTGACCGCCGACGGCGTCCGATGACCGAGCGCAACCCGGCGCCCGGCGATGTCCTGGTCGCGAGCATCCTGCTGGCCGACGGGGTCTTCAACCGCACGGTGGTGCTGGTGCTGGACTCCGACGAGGACGGCGCGCTCGGGGTGATCCTGAACGAGATCGCCCAGACCCCGCTGGACGCGGTCCTGCCGGACTGGGTGAGTGCGGTCTCCGAACCGCACCTGCTCTTCCACGGGGGGCCGGTCTCGCCGAACGGTGCCATCTGCCTGGCCAGCGTCGCCTCGGTCGGAGAGGAGCCGCCGGGCTGGCGTCCTCTGTTCGACACCGTCGGCCTGCTGCACCTCGACACCCCGATCGAGATCGTCGCCGGCGCGTACCAGGATCTGCGGATCTTTGCCGGGTACGCCGGCTGGGGTGCCGGCCAACTGCAGGCCGAGATCGCCGAGGGGATGTGGCACGTGGTCAGCGCGGAGTACGCCGACGTCTTCGGGCGCCGTCCGCTCGACCTGTGGCGCTCCGTCCTCCGCCGGCAGCGCAGCCACCTGGCTCTGTTCTCGACCTGGCTCGAGGATCCCGACCTGAACTGAATGCTGCCGGCTCCGCCCACCCGCCTCCGCTTCTCCAGCGGAGCATGGCGACTCGGCTCCCCCTCCGAAACCTCCCGCGCCGACTCCCCCCTGCAGGAAACCTCGACGCCGGCTCGTCCTGCCGGGAACCTCCCATGCCGGCTCCCCCGCGGGAACCTACGTATACGCGCCGGCTCCCTCCTGCGGGAACCTACGTATACGCAGGTTCCTGTCGCATTGCACGGGTTGCAACCTGTGCAATCCATAGGGAATCCACGTATACGTAGGTTGCTGCAGCAGCGACCTTCCGGTTCTCTGCGGCGGGAACTTCCGACTCGGCTTCGACTCTCCTGCGGGAACCTACGTATGACGCTAGGTTCGCTGCGGACGGCTAGAGCTGGCCGGCCTTCTTCAGGGCGAGGTAGTGGTCGGCCAGGGCCGGGGCGAAGCGGTCGGGTGGGGCCTGGACCACGGAGACGCCCAGGTCACGCAGGGTGCGCGCGGTTCCGGCGCGGCGGGCGCGATCAGCTTCGGCGGCGGCGGCGGCGTAGACCTCGCCGGCGGTTCCGCGTCCGGAGGCGAGCTCGTCCAGCCGGGGATCGGAGACGGCGGCGAGCACGACCTTGTGCCTGCGAAGCAGCGGCCCGAGGACGGGGACCAACCCTTCGGTGATCGCCGCGGCGTCCAGCCCGGTCAAGATCACGACCAGCGAGCGCTGGGACACCCTGGCCAAGATCTCGGTCACCATCGCGCGGTGGTCGGTCTCGGCGAGCAGCGGCTCCACCGGCGCCAGCGCATTGCTGAACGCGGCCAGCACCTGCGACCCCGACCGGCGCAGCACACTCGCCCGCACCTCGCGGTCGACGACCAGCAGGTCCACCCGGTCCCCGGCGCGCGCGGCCAGGGCGGCCAGCAGCAGGGCGGCGTCCATCGAGTGGTCGAGCTTCGGCTGATCCCCGACCCGTCCGGCGCAGGTGCGGCCGGAGTCCAGCACGATCAACACATGCCGGTCCCGTTCAGGGCGCCAGGTGCGCACCACCACCGTGGTCGAGCGGGCAGTGCCGCGCCAGTCGATCGAGCGCACGTCGTCGCCCGCGACGTACTCCCGCAGGCTGTCGAACTCGGTGCCCTGCCCGCGCTGCAGGATGGTGGAGCGCCCGTCGAGCTCGCGCAGCCGGGCCACGCGGCTCGGCAGGTGCTTGCGCGCGGGGAACGGCGGCAGGGCGCGTACGGTCCAGGGCGCCTGGTGCTGCACCTGCCGGCCCGCGACGCGCAGCGGGCCGAGGGTCCGCACCACCACCGGGCCGGCCCGCCGGTCGCCGCGCCGGGTCGGCACCAGGGTCAGGCTCAGGCGCCGCCGCTGACGCGGCGGGATCCGCACCTGCTGGACGCCGTCGCGCGCACCGGCCGACGGGGTCCACGCGTTGCGAACGGTGCTGACCGAGGTCCGGTTGCCGGTGTTGGTCAGCAGCAGGTCGCTGTGGGCCGGCTCACCGAGCCGTACGGAGGTGTCGCCTCCGCGCTGCGGCAGTACGAGCCGGGGTGAGGCCGTGAGCGCCAGGTCGACGGCGATCACCGCGACCAGCAGGGCGGTGGCCACGAGCACGGCCCACCAGGAGCCGGCGATGGCGACGGCCACCACCGCGAGGCCGGCCAGCACACCGGCACGCCAGGTCAGGACCACGAGCGTGCGCCCGGGGTCACCTCGGCACCGGAACCGTGGCCAGGATGGACTCGATCACCGAGTCCGCAGTCACGCCTTCCTGCTCCGCCTCGGTCCGCAGGCTGACCCGGTGCCGCAGCGTCGGGAAGGCGAGTGCCTTGACGTCGTCGGGAGAGACGTAGTCGCGTCCGGAGAGCCATGCCCAGGCCCGGGCGGTGCGCATGATGGCGGTCGCTCCGCGCGGCGAGACGCCCAGGGCGAGCGAGGGGGAGGACCGGGTGGCGCGGACCACGTCGACGATGTAGGCCTGCACCTGGGGGTGCACGACGACCGCGCCCATCTCGCGCCGGGCCTGGTCGAGGTCGGCGGGCCCGGCCACGGCGGTCAGCCCCGCCCCGGCGAGGTCGCGCGGGTCGAAACCTCGGGCGTGCCGGTTGAGCACTTCGATCTCGGCGTCGCGCTCCGGCAGGTCGATGCGCACCTTCATCAAGAACCGGTCCAGCTGAGCTTCCGGCAGCGGGTAGGTGCCCTCGTACTCCACCGGGTTCTGGGTGGCGGCCACGATGAAGGGTTCGGGCAGCGGACGCGGCCTCCCGTCGACGGTCACCTGGCGTTCCTCCATCGCCTCCAACAGGGCGGCCTGGGCCTTCGGCGGCGTGCGGTTGATCTCGTCGGCCAGCATCAGGTTGGTGAACACCGGGCCTTCGCGGAAGGTGAACTGGGCGGTCCGCGCGTCGTAGATCAGCGATCCGGTGATGTCGCCGGGCATCAGGTCCGGGGTGAACTGCACGCGCTTGGTCTCGATCTGCAGAGCCTGGGCGAAGGCGCGTACGAGCAGCGTCTTGGCGGTGCCCGGCACCCCCTCCAAAAGGACGTGCCCGCGACAGATCAGCGCGATCACCAGGGAGGTCACTGCCGCGTCCTGGCCGACGACGGCCTTGGCGACCTCGGCGCGTAGGGCGCCCAGCGCCGTACGGGCGGGGGACTGGGGGAGGAAGGTGGTGGTCACAGCCGGCGGGTCTCCTGCTCGAGTCGGTCGAGGTTGCTGGCCAGATCGACCAGGTCGTCGTCGGTGGGCGGCGCGGGCCCGTACAACAGCATTCTCACCTGGGCGGCGTCGCGCCCGGTCCGGGCGGCGACGGCGGCGCTGACGGCCAACGGGTCGGCGGCACCCGAGCGGTCCCACCGGCCCCAGCCGCCGAACCGTAGGCACGGCCCAGCCGAGCGCGCGTTCCCGATCTCAGCGCCTCCGCGGCCCGGTCCCGAGCGCCCAGCCGATGGTAGAGCCGGCCGTGTCCCTCGACCGTCTCCGCCGCGCGGACGGCGACCGGCAGAGGCTCGACGAGGATCGGTCCGAGCCGGCGGCCGCGCCAGATTCCCACCACGACCAGCCCGAGGAACGCCTGCACCACCGCGATCTGCCACCACGGCGGCAACAGGGTCGGCGCCTTGGTGGCGGTGGCCGCGTCGCGGGTGGCCATCAACCACACCGCCTGCGGTTGCCCGCCGAGCAGGTTCAGGGCGAAGGCCGCGTTGCCCGTCGTCGGCCAGCGCGGCGTTGGCGATGCCTCCGGCCACCAGGTCGACCGGCACGCCGTGTCCCGTCGCGGCCCGCAGGTAGGCGAAACCGGATCCGGTCGGGTAGCAGTTGACGTCGGCCGGTCCCGTCGCGCGATAGCTGGCCCGCATGTCCTGCACGCTGATCCGTCCGGCCTGGAGCGCCGGCTCCGCCGGGCAGGACGGCTCGAACGATCCCGTGGCCGGTGGCTGCGCGGAGGCGGCGACGTCGAAGGCGGTCAGCGCCAGCGTGTTGGGTCGCAGCAGCACGATCCGGGCAGCTCCTGAGCCGGTGAGTCGGGCGGCCTGGTCGGGCTGGAGAGCGTCGGCGTTCGCGACCACCAAGGTGCTGCCGGCTCCGGCGCGTACCGCTTCGCTCGACGTCGTCGGTGGTGGTCACGGTGACACCCTGCCCGGCCAACAGCTGGCCGAGCGCTCCGGAACCGGACGCGATCGTGGACCGGGGGTCGTCGGCCTGGCGGCGGCCGGCGGCGCCGACCACCACCAGGACCGTGCAGGTCACCAGCGCGGCGACCAGGAGCAGGGCGGCGAGCCAGCGGAACCGGCGGCTGCCGAGCAGCCGCTTCACCGCGCCGCCGGGGTCGGGCTCGCCCCTGCGCCTGAGTGGGGACCGACGCCTGCCGTCAGACCGGAGCCAGGACCCAGATCGGACCCAGAACCCAGATCGGACCCGGGACCCAGATCGGACGCGTCCGCGGCCGCAACCACCTGCTCGTCGAGGGCGACCAGCTGGTCGAAGGCCGCCGCGTCCGCCGCCCGGTCCCCGTACACCACGGCATTGAAGGTGTCGGCTCCCTGCCCGAGCTCGGCTCGGCAGTCGGGCAGCACCCGGGAGGCGGCGTACGCGGCCTCGGTGGCGGTCCGTGCCGGGCGCACGTCGAGCACCGTGCGCACTTCGAGTTCGCGGACGACGGCTCGGAACCGGTCCCGGACCGCCTCGGCCCAGCGGCCCTCGCGCGCGTGCTGGTCGGAGGCCGCGCGATAGTCCGTCGGCGGCCCGGGTGGAATCGAGCTCCAGCGAGCCCTCACGGTGACGCCGCTGCCAGCGCGGCAGGCCGACCTTCCAGGCCACCAGCGCGATCGCGCTGAGCAGCACCAGCACGGCGACCACGAAGCCCCAGTTGATCCCGTCTCCGGAGGAACGGCCGAGCAGGACCTGGGTCATCAGGTCCACCAGGCGCTGGACCAGCCGGCTGAACCGGTCGGCCGCGTCCTGCAGCCATTCGGGCGTGCCTCCGTACTTGGCTTTGGCCAACTCCTCGGCGGCCCGTCGCTGTGCGTCGTCGCGGCCGATCCGGATCGGCACGTCGAACGCGACCAGCCAGCCGCTCATCGAGGCTGTCCCAGAGCCGGGGGCTGCCACTGCGGTGGCGCCGTGGGCTGCGGGACGGGTACGCAGTCGAAGCGCATGGCCAGGTCCAAACCCTCCCGCCGCATGCGCAGGTCGAGGTAGAGCAGCGTCTGCACCGCGGCCACGAAGGCCAACAGCCCTGACATCGCGATCAGCACCGCGAAGGTGATCAGACCGAACACGGTCCACGGGTTGGTCAGCACCGTGGACACGTCGAGGTTGATCGCGCTGGCGAACAGCAGCAGGATCGCCGCCGCGCCGGCCGCCACCAGCACGATCAGGCCGACACAGATCAGCACCAGGCCGCCGTAGAGCAGCATCACCCGGACCAGGTTCTTCTTGCCGACCAGCCGGATCGCCCGCTCGAAAGCCGAGATGACGGTGGTCGCCTTCGCGGGCTTGCCGATCCAGCCGGGCGCCCGCGCACTCTCGGTGGCCAGCGCCGGGACGGTGAGCGACAGGTATCCGTACACGGTGACGGCCACGACGTAGGTGACCACGCTCATCAGCACGGTTCCGGCGAAGGCCAGGCGCTCGTCCTCCACACCGGTGAGCAGGAGACCGAAGATCACCGCGTAGAAGGCGACCGAGAGCACGGTCTGCACCACGCTGACCGCCACGTACTGCAGCACCGACAAGCCGAGCACCGGCCAGAACAGCGGCAGGGAGGCCTTGAGCGTGGCCTGGGTGCTGGCTGGGGCGAAGCCCTCGCCGAGTACGGTCTGCAGGCTGACCCGCGACAGGATGGCGGTCATCCAGACCAGGAACTGCTGCAGCAGCAGCAGGCCGAGCAACGCCATGACCACGACGAGCACGATCTGCGCGCTCCGCGACGTGGTGTTGCCGAGCAGCACCCACAGTCCGACCCCGGCCAGCACGTACGCGGCGGTGCCGCCGGCCAGGATCAGCGGCAGGCCCAGCATCATCGACACGTTCCGTCGCACGATCAGGAAGCCGCCGTCCAGGATCTCCCCGGGAGTCAGCGGCCGCAGCGGGATCAGGGCGGTGCGGGAGGCGTCGAGGACCGCGGGCCGTCGCGGACGGCCCAGGGCGAACCCGGGTCGAGGCCCTCGTGCCGGCATCGGGTCAGTGTGCCATGACGGCGGCTGCCGGAAGGCCGCACCTGCGCGACCCGGCGTCAGCCGCCCCCGGCGTGTGGCCCGAGCTTGGCGACCTGCATAGGATGACGCACAGGACCGGGGGGCCGGCGATTTTGGCGTGCCTTCGGTGACCCCGGAGTGGCTGCGTCAGAATCGATGACCCACGATCACGCGCACTGTTCGGCGGCGGACGCCGAACGCCCTCGACTGAAGGGATTCGACGTGTCTGAAACGGCCAGGAGCTCAGGACCGCGCAGCAAGGTTCTGGTGGTGGACGACGACGCCGCGCTGGCGGAGATGTTGTCCATCGTGCTGCGGAACGAGGGCTTCGAGCCGATCTGGTGCGCGCACGGCGACAAGGCCTTCGCGGCGTTCAAGGAGTCCAAGCCCGACCTGGTGCTGCTCGACCTGATGCTCCCCGGACGCGACGGCGTGGACGTGTGCCGTGATATCCGGTCCGAGTCAGGGGTGCCGATCGTGATGCTCACCGCCAAGACCGACACGATCGACGTCGTCGACGGCCTGGAGGCCGGGGCCGACGACTACGTCGCCAAGCCGTTCAAGGCCAAGGAACTGGTCGCTCGGATCAAGACCCGGCTGCGCCGCCCGCCGGGCGGGGAGGAGACCGATCTCGAGACGCTGCGGATCGGGGACCTCGCCATCAGCGTCGACGGTCATTCGGTGAAGCGCAACGGCACGTCGATCCAATTGACGCCGCTGGAGTTCGACCTGCTGCTCGCCCTGGCCCGGCGGCCGTGGCAGGTGTTCAGCCGCGAGGTGTTGCTGGAGCAGGTGTGGGGCTACCGGCACGCGGCCGACACGCGGCTGGTCAACGTGCACGTACAGCGGTTGCGGTCCAAGATCGAGCGGGATCCGGAGCACCCGGAGATCGTGGTGACCGTGCGAGGGATCGGGTACAAGGCCGGTGAAGCCGCCGCTGAGCAGTAGGCGGCTGACCGGAGCGCCGTCGACGTGAGGCTGCCCGGATGTCCGCCCCGCTGAGGACCCCGCCACCGACCCTGCCGCAGACCGCTCCGCGACCGGGAACCCAGCCCCTGCGACTGCTGCCGCTGCGACTGCTGCCCCAGCGGATTCTGCGCTCACGATGGTGGACGTTCCCGGCCACGTTGTGGTGGCGCTCGCTCCCGCTCCGGGTGGTGCTGTCGGTCTTCCTGGCCTCGGTGCTCGTGCTGGTACTCGGTGGCTTCCTGTTGATGCAGCAGGCCACCATCGGCGTCCTCGACGGCAAGAAGGCGGCGGTCAGCACTGACGCCCGCCAGGCCGTGAACGTGGCCCAGCAGCAACTGAACGGTGCTGACCTGACCGGCGGGACCGACGTGGACATGCTGCTGCTCGACCTGGCCACCGGCTTCGCCAACCGCGCCGGCGGCACCTCACAGTTCGACGTGATCATCGTCTCCCGCGGCCAGACGATCACCGCCGGCAACGCATCGCCCTCCAGCATCCCCGCCCAGTTGCGCAGCCAGGTGGAGCGCAGCAACGACCTGCTGCTGACCCCGACCACCATCACCTACCGCAACAACGCCGCGCCGGTACCCGGCTACGCGACCGGCGCGACTCTCACCGTGCCGGGCACCGGCCGCTACCAGATCTACCTGGTCTTCCCGCTGACCCAGGAGGTCTCGACGCTAGCCGTGCTCCGCTACGCGGTGGTGAGCACCGGCGTCGTCCTGGTCATCCTGCTCACCTTCATCGCCGCCCTCGTCAGCCGCCAGGTCGTGACCCCCGTACGCGCGGCCCGCCGGGCCGCCGAGAGCCTGGCCTCCGGCAACCTGCACGACCGGATGAAGGTCCGCGGCCAGGACGACCTCGCCCGCCTGGCCACGTCGATGAACTACATGGCCTCCGAGCTGGAGAAGCAGATCAAGACGCTGGAGGAACTGTCGGCGATGCAGCACCGTTTTGTCTCCGATGTCTCCCACGAGTTGCGTACGCCGCTGACCACCGTCCGGATGGCGGCCGAGGTGCTGCACGATGCGCGCGGGGACTTCGACCCGATTGCCGCGCGCACGGCGGAACTGCTGCAGACCGAACTGGACCGCTTCGAGGCCCTGCTCACCGACCTGCTCGAGATCTCCCGCTTCGACGCGGGCGCCGCGGTGCTCAGCCTGGATGTGGTCGACCTCCGCGACCTCGTCGCCCGGGTGGTGGAGGCGAACTCGCGGCTGGCGCAGGCGTACCAGACCGAGATCACCATCCACGCCTCGGGAGAGGCCAAGGCGGAGGTCGACTTCCGCCGGATCGAGCGGATCATGCGCAACCTGCTGGTGAACGCGATCGAACACAGCGAGGGCCAGCCGATCGACATCTTGATCGAGGCGGATGAGTCGGCGGTGGCGGTTGCCGTACGTGACCACGGCGTCGGTTTCGAGGCCAGCCAGGCCAGACAGGTGTTCCACCGCTTCTGGCGGGCCGACCCGGCCCGGGCCCGCACCGTGGGTGGCACGGGGTTGGGCCTCGCCATCTCGATGGAGGACGCGAATCTGCACGCCGGCTGGCTCACCGCGTGGGGTCGGCCGGGCCTCGGCGCCCAGTTCCGGTTGACGCTGCCCCGGCAAGGCCGGCGCGATCCTGGAGACCTCGCCGCTCCCGCTGGTCCCGCGCGACCTGGTCGGCCCGGACGGCAGCCGGCTCGACGGGCTGGAAGCCCCGGCCGCGTCCGACTCCCCGGCGTCGGACGGCGCGATCCGTTCAGGCGAGCAGTACGGTCGGGTCCGCATGACCACGCCCCGGACTCCCACGCCCCGGACTCCCACGACCCGGACTCCCACGACCCGCACTCCCACGATTCCCACGACCCGGGTACGGCTCACCGCGGTGCTGATTGGTGTCCTGCTGATGGTGCTGGCGGGCTGCGTCAGCGTGCCGACGTCGGGCCCGGTGGAGAAGGTGGAGGGACAGCAGCCGGCCTGCCAGAACTGCGTCAACGTCGAGGTCGCACCGCCGGTCCCGGGGGACGAGCCGCGCCAGGTCGTCACCGGCTATCTGCGGGCCACCTCGACCTACCAGCCCAGCTACTCCGTGGCCAAGCAGTTCCTGACCCGCTCCGCCGCGGACAAGTGGAGCCCCGACAGCGGTGTCGTGATCTACACCGGCTCGCCCGAGGGATCCGGCGACCTGGTCAAGCTGGAGGGCCGCCTGGTCGGGGAACTGGCCAAGGATCGCACCTACATCGCCCGGGACACGGCGTTCAACTGGGACTTCCAGCTGGTCCGGGAGGGCGGGGAGTGGCGGATCTCCAACCCACCGCCGGGCCTGCTGGTGGCGGAGTTCATCTTCACCTCGTTCTACCGTCCCTACGAGCTCTACTTCGTCGCCAACGGCAGATCGCTGGTGCCGGACCGGATCTACCTTCCCCTGCTCCGCAGCCAGGCGACCGTGGCGTCAGCGCTGATGAAGGCGCTGCTCAACGGGCCATCGGCGTGGCTCAAGCCCGCCGTGGGCACCGCCATCCCACCCGGCACCACGCTCAGCGTCGATTCGGTCATCATCACCGACGGGCGTCGCGGAGGTGGCGCTGAACGACAAGGTGCTCGCGCTCGCCGAACCGCTGCGCTCCCAGCTGGCGGCTCAGATCGTCTACACGCTCAAGCAGGCGGTCGGCGTCACGGGCGTCCTGATCACGGTGAACCAGCAGAAGTTCCGCGTTCCCGAAGGCGACCCGAACAGCATGGTGATCGCGGTCGATGCCATCCCCGAGGATTTCGCGCCGGTCCCGCCGATCGCCGGCGAAACCGTCTACGCCGTGCGGAACGGCATCACCGGAGTGGTCGAGAGCGACGCCGGCCCGCTCGAGCCTTCCCCCGTTCCCGGACCGCTGGGCGACGGGCAGGTCGAGGCCGAGGAACTGGACGTCTCGGTCGCCAACACCGACTTCGCCGCGGTGACCGACGGACACAGCACGCTGCGGCGCGGCCCCATCGCATCGGGGGAGTTGACCACGGTGCTCTCGGGCGTCATCCACCTGCTGCGGCCGCAGTTCAGCCGGTTCGGGGAGCTGTGGGCCATCGGGCGGGAGGGCGGTCGACAGCGCCTGTGGCGCTTCGACGCCAACGGCCGCACCGAGGTCAAGACCAGCATCTTCGCCCAAGGGTGAGGTGACCGCCTTCAGGATCTCTCCGGACGGCGTCCGGATGGCCGTAGTGCGGCGCACCGCGCGAGGCACCGAGCTGGGCCTGGCGCGGATCAACCGGATGGATCCGGTGACGGTGGACGGGTGGCGGCCGCTGGACCTGAATCAGCAGGACCGGCCCCCGATCAGCCGGGTCGTCGACGTCGCCTGGCTCGACGCGACCGAGTTGCTGGTGCTGGGCGCCGCCAGCGAGGAGGCCGCGGCCCAACCGTTCCGGGTGGCCGGCGACGCCTCGGAGATCACCGTCGCGGGTGAGGCGGTCAACTGGGACCCCGTCCAGGTGGCCGTGCTCCTGTCGACCCAGACCGGCGTGGTCGTCGGGCGTGAGCGGTCAGACCTGGCGCGATGACGGCAGCCAGTGGCAGCCGTTCCTGGACAAGGTGACCACCCTCGCCTTCCCGGGTTAGTGGCGCCTGCCGGCTGCCAGCTGTGGTTAACGCCCTCGATGCGCGGTCCGGTGGCGTTGTCCACAGCTTGGAGCCGGAGCGCGCACGATCGGCCTGCGGCGACGCACACTCAGGCCGTGGAATGGCAGCGCTGGGCGGCCGCGGCCGGTGACCTGCTGTTGGGTGCGGCCTGCCACGGCTGCGGCCGGCCGTGGTGGGGCGTCTGCCCGCCCTGTCGGGACGAACTGGACCGCCACCGGCCGTACCTCGCCATGCCCGACCCATGCCCTCCCCGGTTCCCGCTGACCGCCACCTCCTCGGCGTACGGCCCGCTGCTGCGGGAGCTGATCAATGCGCACAAGGAACGTCAGGCCCTCGGACTCACCGGCCTGCTGGGCGGACGGCTGGCGCTGAGCGTGGCCGAGTTGATGCGGTCGCGGCCGCCGGCGGCGACCTGACGATCGGCTGCTGCTCGTCCCGGTCCCCTCGGCGGGCCGGGCTGTACGAGCGCGCGGGTTCGACGCCACGGCGGCCCTGGCCCGCCGGGCGGCGCAGGTGCTCCGACCCGGAATCCCGGCGGTCAGCCGGACCCTGCTCGCGCAGCGCGCCGGCACCGCGGACCAGTCGGGCCTGAGCGCCGACGCCCGCCGGGCCAACGTCGTCGGAGCCTTCCGGCTGAGCGCCGGCGCCCGCGCGGCCGGCACCCGTGCGGGGGGCGCCGGTGCGGCGGTCGTGGTGGTGGACGACCTGGTCACCACCGGCAACAGCCTCACCGAGGCCGCGCGGGTCCTCGGTGCCGCCGGCTACCACGTCCTCGGGGCGGCCACCGTGGCCGCGACGGTACGGCGTACCGGACTGAGCAGTCGGTGAGGCCTGAAAGTCGGTGAGGCCTGAGAAGTCAGTGAGGACTGAGAAGTCAGTGAGGATCGACCCCGGCTGTAGATATCCCAGGGGTGAGCGACTAACGTCTGGTTATGGCGCTACCGCAGCGAACGGGTCGCCGGCTCAGCCGGAACCCCGCTGCCGGGAGCGCCTTTCTCATGCGCGGACCGGTGCTCATCGGAGGCGTCGTCGCGTGCGGTTCACGGGGGCCCGCCGCCGGAGACGTCCGCTGAGATCCGACGGGTCCGCGCCTCACCCCACCCGATGGAGGTCGTCATGGATGTTGTCGTCAAGGCCCGGCATTGCAACGTGTCGGATCAGTTCCGCTCCTACGTCGACGAGAAGATCACCCGGCTCGAAAAGCTGAACGACCGCGTGATGCGGGTCGAGGTGGAGGTCTCCGCGGAACGCAACCGGCGACAGCACGACCAGGCCAGTCGGGTCGAGATCACCTTGCGCACCAAAGGTCCGGTGGTGCGCGCGGAGGCGGCGGCCGAGGACAAGTCGGCAGCCTTCGACCTCGCCCTGGACAAGCTGATGGCGCAGTTGCGCAAGGCGGCGGACCGCAAGCGGGTGCACCGCGGGCAGCACGCGCCTCGGTCCCTGCACGATGCGGCCGCCGAACTGCCGATCAACGAGCCCGGCGCCCCGGAGACCAACGGCACCGGGATCCACACCATCGCCGGCATCGAGGTGGACGGCGACGGCCCGATGGTCGTCCGGGAGAAGGTGCATGCCGCGGTGCCGATGAGCCTGGACCAGGCGCTGATGGAGATGGAACTGGTCGGTCACGACTTCTACCTCTACATCGATTCCGAGCAGTTGCTGCCCAGCGTGGTCTACCGGCGGAAGGCGTACGACTACGGGGTCATCCGGCTCGACAGCGCCGGGTTGCTGGTGTCCTGAGGCACGAAACTGTCGACAGGCGGCAGTGTCAGTGTCGTGAGAGTGTCGTCTGCCGACAGTTTCGGAATGAGTCGGGCGGCGGCGCGGCGGGTTGCCCTGGCCGCCCAGGGGTTCGGCGTACGACGGCCCGAGCGGGCGGTGGCGTCGCGCGACGTCACCGCCGTGGCCAGGCGGCTCGGCCAGTTCCAGATCGACTCCGTCAACGTGGTCACCCGGGCCCAGTACATGCCCCTGTTCTCCCGGCTGGGACCCTACGATCAGGGGCTGCTGGAACGTGCCGCGCATGCACCGCCCCGCCGGCTGTTCGAGTACTGGGGTCACGCGGCCAGCTTGATCGACGTCGACCTGCAACCGCTGCTGCGGTTCCGGATGCAGGTCGGCCACCGGGACGTGTGGACCGGAGTCGAGCGCGTGGCTCGGGAGAATCCCGGCCTGGTCGGCGTTGGTACGCGACGAGGTTGCCGCCCGCGGACCGATCAGCGCCCGCGACCTGGAGATCGAGGAGGAGCGGGACCGGAGCAACTGGGGCTGGAACTGGTCCAGCGTCAAGACGGTGCTGGAGTGGCTGTTCTACGTCGGCGAGGTGACCTCGGCGTACCGCAACTCCGCGTTCGAGCGGGTCTACGACCTGCCGGAACGGGTCCTGCCGGCCTCGGTGCTCGCCACCCCGACGCCGACGCCGGAGGAAGCGGTGGTCGGGCTGGTCCGCCGGGCGGCTCAGGCCCTCGGCGTGGCGGGCGAGGCCAGCCTGCGCGACTACTTCCGTACCCGGCCGGGAATGACCCGGGTGGCGATCGCCACGCTGGTCGAGGCCGGTGAGCTGGTGCCGGTGGCGATCGAGGGCGGGCAGGGTCGGCCGGCGTACCTGTGGCATCAGGCGCGGCACCCGCGCGCGGTGCGTGCCCGGGCGTTGCTCAGCCCGTTCGACTCGATGGTCTTCGAGCGGTCGCGGCTGCAGCGGCTGTTCGACTTCTTCTACCGGATCGAGATCTACGTGCCCGAGCCGAAGCGGGTGCACGGCTACTACGTGTACCCGTTCCTCCTCGACGAGCACTTCGTCGCCCGGGTCGACCTCAAGGCCGACCGTGCCCGGGGCGTACTCCGGGTGAACTCGGCGTGGCTGGAGCCCGGTCACGATCCTGGCTACGTCGCGGCCGCGCTGTCGGCCGAGCTGGTCACTCTCGCCGCGTGGCAGGGCCTGTCCGCCGTGCAGATCCTGCCGCGCGGCGATCTGGCGGCGGCGCTGGCGGCCGCGGCCTGACCGGCTGAGCGGCCCGACTGACTTCGCGTGGCCCTGGGCTCGCCGATCACCGCACGAGCGTGCGGCCGCTCGGTGGGCTGGCGGGGCTAACCTACGATAGGGCGCGCGCTGCGCGGGGAACGACGTGGCGCCCAGAACCGTGCACCAGAGGGAACGACAACACGTGAGGGAGCCAGTTCCGTGGCTTTGATGGACAGACTGCTCCGGGTCGGCGAGGGCAAGCTGCTCAAGCAGCTGGCCGGCATCGCCAAGCAGGTGAACTCGATCGAGGAGGACTTCGTCGCGATGAGCGACGAGGAGTTGCGCGGGCAGACCGACGACTTCAAGTCGCGCCTCGGCAACGGCGAGACCCTCGAGGCGCTGCTGCCGGAGGCGTTCGCGACGGTGCGCGAGGCCAGCCGCCGGGTCCTGGACAAGCGGCACTTCGACGTGCAGCTGATGGGCGGTGCGGCGCTCCACCTGGGCAACATCGCCGAGATGAAGACCGGTGAGGGCAAGACCCTGGTCGCCACCCTGCCGAGCTACCTGAACGCGCTCACCGGCCGGGGCGTGCACGTGATCACGGTGAACGACTACCTGGCCAAGTTCCAGTCCGAGCAGATGGGCCGCATCCACCACTTCCTCGGACTCGAGGTCGGCTCCATCCTGACCCAGATGACCCCGGTCGAGCGACGCAAGGCCTACGCGGCCGACATCACCTACGGAACCAACAACGAGTTCGGGTTCGACTACCTGCGCGACAACATGGCGCTGACCCTGGACGACTGCGTGCAGCGGGAACACCACTTCGCCATCGTGGACGAGGTCGACTCCATCCTGATCGACGAGGCGCGTACGCCGCTGATCATCTCCGGGCCGGCGGAGGACTCCCACAAGTGGTACCCGGAGTTCGCCAAGCTGGTGGACCGGCTGCGCCGGGACGCCCACTACGAGGTCGACGAGAAGAAGCGGACCGTCTCGATCCTCGAGGACGGCATCGACGTGGTCGAGGATCGGCTCGGCATCCACAACCTCTACGAGTCGGCCAACACCCCGCTCATCTCCTACCTGAACAACGCGATCAAGGCCAAGGAGCTGTTCAAGCTCGATCGCGACTACGTGGTGATCGAGGGCGAGGTGCTCATCGTCGACGAGCACACCGGACGCACCCTGGTCGGCCGCCGCTACAACGAGGGTCTGCACCAGGCGATCGAGGCCAAGGAGCGGGTGGAGATCCGCGACGAGTACCAGACGCTGGCCACCATCACGCTGCAGAACTACTTCCGGATGTACGAGAAGCTCTCCGGCATGACCGGCACGGCGCTGACCGAGGCCAGTGAGTTCCAGAAGATCTACGGACTCGGCGTGGTGCCCATCCCGACCAACGAGCCGATGGTGCGCGCTGACCAGCGCGACCTGATCTACCGCACGGAGGAGGCCAAGTTCGCCGCCATCGTCGAGGACGTGGCCGAGCGGCACGAGAACGGCCAGCCGGTGCTGATCGGCACCGCATCGGTGGCCAAGTCCGAGATCCTCTCCACCCTGCTCAAACGGGCAGGGGTCAGGCATGAGGTGCTGAACGCCAAGCAGCACGAGCGCGAGGCGTCGATCGTCGCGCTGGCCGGTCGCAAGGCCGCCGTCACCGTGTCCACGAACATGGCCGGCCGCGGCACCGACATCATCCTCGGCGGCAACCCGGAGTTCATGGCCGACCACAAGCTCCGCGAGGAGGGGATCGACCCGGTCGAGCACTCCGAGCAGTACGAGGAGCGCTATCCCGACATTCTCGCGGCCCTCGTCGAGCAGACGGCCGGTGAGCACAACGAGGTCGTGTCGGCCGGCGGGCTCTACGTGGTCGGATCCGAGCGGCACGAGTCGCGGCGGATCGACAACCAGCTCCGCGGCCGGTCCGGTCGCCAGGGCGACCCGGGGGAGAGTCGCTTCTACCTGTCCCTCGGCGACGACCTGATGCGGTTGTTCAAGTCCGACATCGTCGAGTGGGTGCTGCAGGCCCTCAAGATGCCTGATGACGTACCGATCGAGAACAAGCGTGTCTCCGCCTCGATCGCCAGCGCGCAGAGCCAGGTCGAGGCGCAGAACTTCGAGATCCGGAAGAACATCCTCAAGTACGACGACGTGATGAACCGGCAGCGGCACGCCGTCTACGGCGACCGGCGCAAGGTGCTGGAGGGCGCGGACGTCGAGCCGCGCCTGCGCGCGACCGTGGACACGGTGATCGAGCAGTACGTGACCGGGGAGACCGAAGGCTTCGTCGAGGACTGGGACCTCGAGCAGCTGTGGACGAACATGAACACGCTCTATCCGGTCTCGCTCGACCGGTCCGACTACGACGAGAAGGACGACCTGGAACGCCAGACCCTGATCGAGGACTTCAAGGCCGACGCTCAGGCGGCGTACGACCGCCGCGAGGAGATCCTGGGCGCGGAGGTCATGCGGGAGCTGGAACGGCGGGTTCTGCTCACCGTGCTGGACCGGAAGTGGCGTGAGCACCTCTACGAGATGGACTACCTCCGCGAGGGCATCGGGCTGCGCGCCATGGCGCAGCGCGACCCGCTGGTGGAGTACCAGCGGGAGGGCGGGGAGATGTTCAACGCCATGATGGAGGCCTTCATGGAGGAGGTCGTGGGATACGTCTTCCACCTCGAGGTCGAGGTGCAGGCCGCCCCGCAGGTTGGTGTCGTCGCCGGCGCGGACGGCCGCGCCGTGCAGATCGGCGGGCGCAACGGGCTCGAAAGGCCGGCCCGGCACCTGATCGAGTCCGGACCCGACCCGGACGGACCCGGGGTCGCGGTGCACGAGGTGGACGAGTTCGACGAACTCGACGAACTCGACGCACTCGACGAGGAGTTGTTGGCTGTCGACGACGCGCCGTCGACCGAGCAACCGGAACTGACCCGCCCCAAGGTGCGGGCCAAGGGGTTGGCCGGCGAGTCGGGTTCGCGCAGCCGCTTGAGCTACTCCGCGCCGGCCGAGGACGGCTCGGTCAGGACCGCCGGCGCGGTTGCCGGAGCGACCGACGACCCCTACGCCGGGGTCGGCCGCAATGCGCCGTGCCCGTGCGGCTCGGGCAAGAAGTTCAAGATGTGCCACGGGCGGTCCAACGGGCGGTAGTGACGGCCCGTCCGCTCCCTGACGTGTGGACATCGTGACTTGACCCTTGTCCTGACCTGAACCGGCGGGGCCCGATTCCGTGAGGTCTGTTGCGTGATGAGTCTGTTCGCCACCCGGCGTTCCCGCGCCCTGGCCGCGTCGATCGTCGGCCTGGTCGTGATCGGCGGCGGGGTCGGTGTAGCAGCGGCGCGGCACGACACTGTCGGCAACGCACCGGTGGCGCCGGCGGCCGGCACCATCCCGGCCGGGCCCGCGACCTCGCCCACCCCCGTACCCTCGGCCGCTCCGACCGTCCGCGATCCGACCGCCCTCACCGACCGACCCGCTCACCGGCGGCAAGCCCAGCCGCAACGAGGTGCTGGCGGTCAAGGTGGAGAACATCGCCGCGGCCCGACCACAGGTCGGCCTCCATGAAGCGGACATCGTCTTCGTCGAGGAGGTGGAGGGGGCCCAGACCCGCCTCGTCGCGGTCTACCACAGCCGCTTCCCGCGCCGCCTCGGACCTGTGCGCAGCGCCCGGAGCACCGACGTGCAACTCCTCCCGCTGTTCGGCCGGCCCGGCCTGGTGTACTCCGGAGCGAACGGCCGCGTCCAGCGCAAGATCGATGGCGCGTCGATCCTGCCGATCCAGCGCTCCACCCGAGATCACCGCCGCGTGGCGCCGCACAATGTGTTCGTGAATCTGCGCAGTGTCGCCGCCTCGACGAAGGCGGGCGCTGCCCAACCGATCGGCTGGAGGTTCAGTGACGCTGTGCTCCGCGGGTCCGCCGCCGGTTCGCCCAGCGTGCGGGTGGGCAACGACCGGTTCAGGTTCGACTACCGCCAGAGCCGATACGTCGTCCGGTGGAACGGCCGGACCTACGCCGACGGCGACTCGGGCGCGCTGGCGCGGGCCGACAATGTCGTGGTGATGCGCGTCCGCACCTATCCCGACGGCAACCGCGACGTGCTGGGGGCGGCCTCGGTGCAGTCCGACACCGTGGGGACGGGGAAGGTGACGATCTACCGCGATGGCCGGGAGGTGTCCGGCACCTGGCGCCGAGCCACGCCCTCGAGCCCGCTCCGCTTCCTCGGCCCGGCGGCGGGGACATCGCGTTGAAACCGGGCCAGACCTGGGTCGTGCTGCGCGGTTAGCGCCCGGCCCGCAGGTCAGGGCGGGGGCAGGGTCACGCCGAAGCCGGCGGCGGCGAGCCGGAGCAGGACGGGTCCTGGGGCCAGGAGGTCGGTGATCCGTGCAGCCGTCAGCACCTCCAGCTCGGCCAGTCGAGCGGCGTACGGGGCCGGCCCCTCCCGGCGCGCCGCGTGCAGCGCGAAGACGTTGCGCCACACCTTCTGGCGGGCCTCGCGCAGGAAGCGACGCGAGCTGAGGCGATTCAGTGGGCGCAGCAGGCGGTCGGTCATCGTCCGGGCTCCGCCGATCGCGACGTCCTCAGCGGCGACCCGCGCAGCCAGGATGGCGTCGATCCGCTCGTGGTCGCGTCGGCGACGCTCGATCAGCACCGGATCGTCGAAGTCGCCGTCGGCGATGACCTCCAGCATGGCCTGGGGCAGGTCGTAGTTGATGTGGGCGTTCATGCCGAGCAGGACGTGCACGAACACGGGCAGGTCCGGATCGGCCTGAAACGCCTGGCGCCAGGGCCGCGGGGGAGGTTGACCGCTGCGCTCCGCGTCGTGGGCCAGCAGGAACAGGTCGGCAAAGGCCACGTCCCAGCGGACGACCCAGTCCGGATCCTCGAAGCGGGCCTCCTGGACGGCATCACCGACGGCTTGGGTGGTCCGTCGGTAGGTGTCGACGAAGGCGCGGCGGTGACTGAGCTCGTCGGGCAGGGCGTCCGCTCGGAGCCTGAGCTGGCTGACCACCTCCTCGATCGCCGACTGCGGGTGGTGCGGCATGGGGCACAGTCTTCACCGGCGACACCGGGATAGGGAAGGATCGCGAGCATGGTGCGCCGCGGGCAGCTCGCCTTCGACCCGGTCGCTGTCGGCCGTGCCGAGTGCGACGCCTGGGCCGCCTACTACCGCCGGGACTGGCCGCGGATGTTCCTGGCCGGCGTGGGCATGGTCCGCCACGGGTTCCGGCTCGGCCCCGTCCAGAACGTGATGGCCGCCTGGCGGGTGATGCTGGCGAACCGCGCCTGGGCGCCCTTTCCCGTCAACGACGCCGTCAAAGCGCGCCGGCACATGGCGCGCTTCTACGCCATGGCCGACCGGGCCGGCCGGATCAGCGTGGACCCGGACACCGCCGCCCGGCTCGAGGTCGGCTGGTGGCAGGCCCACCGCGCCCATCAGCACGACCTGACGGTGGATCGCGACCTGCTGGTCAGCAGCCTGGTGCTGCTCTACGCCTACGTCTACGCAGCCGAGGCCGGCCGACGTGCACCGTGCTGCCGAGTTGCGGGTCGACGCGATGGAGCTGTCCGACCGGTGGGTGGACCACGGCTGCCGGCTGGACGACCCGCTTCTGCAGCGCCGTACGCCTGGCGCTCGTGGCCTCGTTCGCCGCCCTCAGGGAGGCCTACGACCGGGCAATCGACGGCAGGTGAGCGCACCGCCGGTGAGCCGCTGCCGGGTGGGCAACACCGTGGCCACGTGGGAGACACCTGGAGCGCGTGGGAGACACCTGGGACGAGTGGGCGACACCTGGGTCGAAGCGACAACACCTGGGTCGAAGCGACAACACACACGCGCCCCGTACCGTCCGTCCGGGGACTTGACTGGTCGGCACGCACGCCGTGCATCCACCTCGAGGAGACGCTCGTGACCGCTGTTCCTTTGTCGCTGTCCCTTCGCCGCTGTTCCTGTCCCTTCAGCCGCTGTCCCTGCCGCGCGCGGGGTCAACGCCCGCGGCCGCGTACGACCGGTCCCCGAGACCCGCCCGCCGTCGATGGGTTGGCCGCGAGCGGTGTCCACGATCCCAGCGGGGAATCAACCCGCGCTGGACCTGTGCCTGCCGTCGCGGTCCCGGCCGTCCCCGATCCGGGACGAGCTCCGCCCAGCGCCGGCGGTCGTCCTCGTCGACGCTGACTGGCTGGCCCGTCCGGACCCGGGGCTGCCGGACACGCGGGAGTGGAGCGGACAGCTCGCGCTCGCCATCGTGCACACCCTGCTGGGCCGCCGTCCGCTCGGGCAGCTGAGCCGTTGGATGAGTGAGGACGCGCTGGTGGCGCTGAGCTGTCTACCAGCGTCGTTGTCGAGCCCGGCCCGGGCAGGCGCCGGTGCGCGGGGGTGTCCGCTCACTCCATATCCAGCATCCGCGACCGCGGGTGGCCGAGGTGGCGAGTCACCTCGTGCTCGGCTCGGCGGCGGCGGCCCTCGCCTTCCGGCTCGTCGGGCAGACGGATCGATGGTTGTGCACCGCGCTCGAGCTCGGCCTGCCCAACCTGGGCCTGCCGGGCCTGGACACCCGGCCACCTCCTCCTAGACCACGAGGGAGGACTGGATCGAGTAGTGCGCAGCGTGGTACATGTGCCGGCCGAACTCGACGAACTGGCCGACGTCGTCATAGGCGAGCCGGTCAACGGTCAGGCAGGCTGCGGGAGTCTCCTCGTCGAGCAGTTCCGCCTCCTCCTCGGTCATCAGGCGGGCAGAGATCTGCTGGTGGGCGATCTTGAGGTTGACCCCGAGCGCGCGCAGGCAGGCGTAGAGGCCCTTGTGTTGGAGATCGTTCTCGGTGACGGCGAAGCGGACCGGCAAATAGTTGGTGAGCACGGCGAGCGGGACGTCATCGGCCAGACGCAGACGCCTGATCTGGACGAAGTCCCCGTCGGCTCCGGTGACCGCCTCGATGGCATCTCTGATGCCCGTCTCCAGTGGTCCGACGGTGAAACGTCAGGAGCGTGGTCGTCGGCCTCTTGCCGGCCTTGGCCAGGTCTTCGTTGAGACTGCTGAGTCGCTCGTCGCGCCGGAACTGGGAACGGACGACCTGGGTCCCCACACCACGCTTGCGAACCAGCAGCCCCTTCTTCACCAGCTCCTGGATGGCCTGGCGGGCCGTCGGGCGGGAGAGCCCGAGCCGGCTGGTCAGCGAGAGCTCGTTCTCCAGCCGATCGCCGGGCGCGAGCGCGCCGGTGTTGATGGCGTGTTCGAGCGACTGCGCCAGCTGGTAGTACAGCGGCACGGGCGAGTTGCGCTCGAGCGTGATGTCGAGCTCCCGCACGGCCGGCGCCTCACTCATGGGAGAAGCATAGATGCCGGGCTCGCTAAAATGAGCCTGCGCCTCCCTATTTTGTCCAGACAATTAGGCAGTGGCCCGAATCGTGCTGACGAATGTGGCCATACAGTTCGGCCGATCGGCCGTTGATCCCGCGCCCGAGCGGACAGTCATCACGGCGAGAAGAGCAACACCAGTCCCGCGCAGGTGTAGCCGATCATCACCAGCAGCATCGGCCACTGCCCGCGCAACGCCCGCTCGGGTGGGAGCAGGCTGACCGCCTTCTCGTGCGCGACGACGATGCCGAGAAGGTGCCCGCCGACGATCGCGCCGAGCTGGACCAGGGCGATCGCTGTGGGGTAGTTGAACAGGCCCGAGTTGACCCCCATCTCCGCCGAGCCGAAGACGTTCCAGCCGCGGCCGAGCGGGTCGGACCAGTTGATGGCCGTGCGCTGCCCTTCCACGATCAGCAGGGTCGCGTAGTGGGCGACGGCGTAGCCGACCACGATCGGCACCACGGCACCGACCATCAGGCGTGGGTACGCCGAGGCGGGCCGGTCGCCGTAGCGACCCATCCAGGCCGCGGCGGCGGAGAAGCTGACCCCCACGAGCGCGATCAGCGCCAGCAGACCCGTTGTCGCCCAGACCACGGTCGACACGCTCGAATCCTGCACGGTCTGGATCCACCAGGTCGTACTCGTGAAGCTGTCGAAGGCTGTGCTGCCCAGCAGTACCGACACCACCGCCACCGCACCCGCCGGCGGCCGCCAGGCGGTGAGGCCGGCCAGCGGGTTCACCAGCCGGAAGTCCGTTCCGGCGCGGCGCAGCGGGGAGAGCTGGGCGACGGTCTGGGCGTAAGCCTCGAACGGGTCGGCGGCGGCGATCCACCGTCGGCCGAACACGATGGCGCCGAGGATGGCGAGCACCAACCAGGCCAGCGCCCACACGCGCAGCACCGGCAACGTCGTCCGCTCGGGCTGGACCAGCTCCAGCCAGCCGAAGCCGAACAGGGCCGCCGCGGCCGGCCACACGCCGAGCGCGCGGGGCAGCTGAGCCAGGCCCGTCTCGGGATCGGTACGCGCGAGCGCCGACAGTCCGCTGTGCACCGTGCGCAGCGGATTCGTCGCCCGCCAGAACTGGCCGAGGAGCAGCGACAACGGAACCAGCCCGACCCACATCCAGACGTAGACGAAACCGAACACGGGATTGGTCAACAGGTCCCGTCCCGCCATCAGCGCCAGCGCAGCCCACGCGTACACCAGAAGCATCAACAGCTGCGCGACCAGCCGAACCAGGGGCCGGTCGAGCACCCGGGTCAGGCCCGGCAGTGGGCGACCGCCCAGAGTTCGCCAGCGTGGCCGGCGCCAGGCGAACAGCAACACCACGAACGAGACGAGCAACGCCAGCGCGGCACCGGCCACGACGAAGGCGAAGGGCAGCGGGAGGTCGTGGCGTGAGGCGATGCCGTGCAGGGGGACGAGCATCAAGGCAGGCTAGCGGGCGTTCAGGATCACGATGATCTTCTCGAGGTGGTGCGACTCCACCTCGAAGCTACCCGGGCTGGTGAGGGTGAAGGATCCGGTGACCTTCCGGCCGGCCTGCACCTTCGAGCTCGTACCCGTCGTCGTCGGCGTGCGCGTGGATCTCGTCGTCGGCGTCGCTGGTCACGTTGAGGACCACCTTCTGGCCCACCTCGGCGTCGACCTTGCGCCCGTTGGGGGTGACCTTGCCGCCGGCGATCGTGATGTCGATGGTCAGGACGTCGGCGGCCTCGCTCGGCGCGGCCGACGTGGCCGGCGGCGCGCTCGCGGAGCTGACCGAGGCAGTCGAGGCCGGACCGGCCGCGCCGGGTGGGGCCGAAGTGGCGGGGAGGGGCGTGGGAGTGGGCCCGCCGGCGCCGGGCTCCGCGCTGGTGCAGCCCGGCCGCGCCGAGGAACGCCAAGGCGACGGCGGCGAGCGCAGCACGCTCGTCGGCGCGCACGGTGTCCGGTCGATGCTCACTGGTGGACGATCCTCTCCTGCCGGGGTGATGCGTCAGCCACAACGGGGTCCAACGTAGGTGCACGAACGCTCGGGCGGCCAGGTTCCCGCTCCGCGGACCCTGACCTGCGCGGTAGTACGGTAAGGGCCACGATCGTCTCGCGGTGCTCGGAGGACTCATGCCCCAGCGGCTCACCCCGCTCGAGGTGTCGCTGCTGGCCCTCGACACCGCCCACACCCCGGGCCAGGTCGGGACCGTCGACATCTTCGACCCCGGTCCGGAGAGCTTCGACTACGAACGGTTGATCGCACTCATCCGGGACCGGATCGCCTTCGTGCCCCGCTACCGCCAGCGGGTTCGCGGCATCCCGGCGCGGCTCGCCGGTCCGGTCTGGGTCGACGACGAGAACTTCGACCTGACCTTCCACGTACGCCGGTCCGCGCTGCCGCGGCCTGGCAGCGTGGAGCAGCTGCGCGACTTCGTCGGACGCGTGCTGGCCCGTCGACTCGACCGTTCCCGGCCGCTGTGGGAGATCTATCTGGTCGAGGGGCTGGTGGACAACCAGTTCGCGCTGGTGGCCAAGACCCATCTCAGCCTGGTCGACGGGATCGAGGGCGTGGACATCGGCCAGGTGCTGCTCGACGCGAACGAGCAGGCTGACCTGCTGCACCGCAACGACCACCCGTGGGAGCCGCTGCCGGAGCCGTCCGCCGTGGAACTGGTGGCCAGCGCACTGGTGGAGAGCGCGAACGATCCCGCCCTGGCCGTGGAGAACCTGCGCGGTGCGCTGACCGGCGCGCTGGGGGTGGTGGTGGCGGTGGGCGAGGTGGTCGGCGGCGTCGGCGGGGCGCTCGGCGAGTTGGCGGGCGACGCACTGCGCGGCCGCCGGCCGGCTGCGGGGTCGCCGTTGACGGGTCTGGTGTCGCAGCAGCGCCGGTTCGCCACCGTGCAGGTGCCGCTGGCCGATCTGAAGGCCGTGCGCGCCGAACACAACCACACCGTCAACGACGTCGTGCTGGCGGTGATCTGCGGTGGCCTGCGGTCCTGGCTGCTGACCCGGGGCGAGAGCGTCAGCTCGGGCAGTTCGGTGACCGCACTGGTGCCGATGAGCGTCACCGACGACGACGGCGAACCGACCTCCCTGGGCAGTCAGGTCGCCCCCCACCTGCAGAGCCTGCCGATCGGTGAGCCGAACGCGCTGATGCGGCTGCACCAGGTTGCCTACACCACCCAGGCGCACAAGGACACCGGGCGGGCAGTCGGGGCCCGCTCGCTGGCCGACATCGCCGGGTTCGCGCCGGCCACCCTGCATGCACTCGGGGTGCGGGTGTCCGCGGAGGTGCTGCGCAAGCAACACGATCTGGTCATCACCAACGTGCCGGGGCCACAGGTGCCGATGTACGCGGCCGGCGCCCGCCTGGTGGCCAGCTATCCCGTGTTGCCGCTGGCGGCTGGACACCTGTTGACCATCGGCGTCACCTCCTACGACGGTGAGGTCTTCATCGGCCTGAACGCCGACCGCGACGCGCTCAGCGACCTCGACGTGCTGTCCCAGTGCCTGATCGATGCGCTGGAGGAGTTGCTGGACACCACGGTGCGGGCCAGCAGCGCTCGGCAGCCGACCCGGAAGGCATCCGCGGCGGCGCGCCGCGCGGCGGCCTCCAAGGCCGCCGCCCGGCAGGAAGCCGCCCGCAAGGCCACCGGGCAGAAGCGCGCCGCCGTACGCACGCTGGTCTCCCGGGCCACCGAGCTGGGCTCGGCCGCGCCCCTGCCCCGCCCGACGTCGGCCGGGTCGAGCGCGTCCCGTCGGCTGGCCAGCACCAACCAGGCCGCCAAGAAGGCGGCCGCCGAACAGGGCACGACTCTGGACTCGTCGGCGGCCGCGAAGCGCCCGCGAAGAAGGCGCCGGCCAAGAAGGCACCGGCAAAGAAGGCGCCGGCCAAGAAGGCGGCCGCTGCCGCGACCACCGCACGAAGGATGCGGCGGATCCCGTCAAAGCCACCACCGAGCCGGGGGTAACTGCTGAGCACCGGGGGAAACCGCTGAGCCTGGGGACGAGCTGATGGTCAGCGCCTTCGTGCCCGTCACGTTCCACGATTCTCGGCTGCTCCGCGACGGCGCCGACCTCGGTCCGCGTCGCGGCTGCGCGGCGACGTCCGGCCTGGCCGCCTCGCTCGGTCCGGGAACGCTGCCGGAGGAGGTGGACTACGCCACCCTGAACGCCGCGGGCGTGCTGGCCCTGGCCGTGGGCTCCGATGCGCTCCGGCTGGTGCTGGCCGTCGAGGTCGAGCCTGAGCAGGTGGTCGAGATGCCCGGCAGCGACGGCGAAGTCACCGTCACCGACCTGCGCTGGTCCCAGGTCCGCGCCCTCTTCGCCGACGAACGGGCAGCCGAGGCGAGAGCTTGCCGCCGCGCGTGCGGCGGTCTCGGCAGCCCCGTCGCTGGCAGCAGCTGAAGTGGCCGAGGTCGTCGCCCTGCAGGCGGAGTTCGACCTGCTCTGGTACGCACCGGAGGAACTCGATGCGATCTGACCAGGGCGGACGTCAGCGGCATCGGGCACACTAGGTGGCATGCCTCGCTCAATCTGGAAGGGCGCGATCTCCTTCGGCCTGGTGACCATTCCGGTGAAGCTCTTCTCGGCCACCGAGGAGAAGGACATCAGCTTTCGTCAGGTGCATCCCGAGGACGGCGGACGGATCAAGTACAAGCGCGTCTGCGAGAAGTGCGGCAAGGAGATCCCGTTCACCGAGATCGCCAAGGGCTACGAGTTGGCCGACGGCCGGACGGTCATCTTGGAGAAGGAGGACTTCGACGCCCTGCCCCTGGCCACCACCAAGGCGGTCGAGGTGGTGCAGTTCGTCGCGGAGGCCGATGTCGACCCGACCTACTTCAACAAGACCTACTTCCTCCAGCCGGACGGACCGGGGGTGAAGCCGTACGTGCTGCTCCGCGACGCGCTCATCAAGACCGGCCAGAGCGCCGTGGTCAAGGTCGCCCTCCGCTCGCGGGAGGCGTTGGCGCTGATCCGTCCGGTCGACGGGGTGCTGCGGATGCACACGATGCTGTGGCCGGACGAGTTGCGTGACGGCTCCTTCGCCGCACCGCCCGCCGACGTGAAGGTGTCCGACGCCGAGGTGACGATGGCCCAGGCCTTCATCGACGCGCTCGCCGGCGACTTCCAGCCCGAGGACTTCACCGACGCCTACCGCGAGGCCCTGGAGACGCTGGTGCAGAGCAAGGCGGAGGGGGTGCCGATGGCTGAGGAGGCGGAGGCCCCCAAGGAGGCCGAGGTGGTCGACCTGGTGGCGGCGCTGCGCGCGTCGGTCGAGGCGGCCAAGAAGCGCCGCGAGGAGGCGGAGCGCGCCAAGGCGATGTAGGGCCGACCCGGGTAGCCTCGCGGCCATGGACGCGATCACCCAGGTTCCGGTCCCACTCAACGAACCGGTGCGCTCGTACGCGCCGGGCTCGGACGAGCGGGCCCGCCTGGAGGCGGCCCTGAAAGAGATGGCCGACTCCGCGCCGCTGGAGCTTCCCGCCACGATCGGTGGGTCCTCGACGATGGCCGCGGGGGAGCGCTTCGACGTGACGATGCCGTCCGACCATGCCCACGTCCTCGGCCACAGTGCCCACGCCACCGCAGCCGAGGCGTCGGCCGCCGTCGACGCCGCTCTGGCCGCCGCCCCGGGCTGGGCGGAGTTGTCCTTCGACGACCGGGCCGCAATCTTCCTGCGGGCGGCCGACCTGCTGGCGGGCCCCTGGCGGGACAGGCTCAACGCGGCGACCATGCTCGGCCAGGGCAAGACGGTCCAGCAGGCCGAGATCGACGCCGCCTGCGAGCTGATCGACTTCTGGCGCTTCAACGTGGCCTTCGCCCGGCGCATCCTGGCCGAGCAGCCGATCTCCTCACCCGGGGTGTGGAACCGCACCGACTACCGGCCGCTGGACGGGTTCGTCTACGCGATCACCCCCTTCAACTTCACCGCCATCGCGGGCAACCTGCCGACCTCGGCGGCGCTGATGGGCAACACGGTGATCTGGAAGCCCAGCCCTACCCAGCAACTCGCCGCGCACCTGACCATGCGGCTGCTCGAGGCCGCCGGGCTTCCGCCGGGCGTGATCAACCTGCTGCCGGGCGACGGGCTGGCGGTGTCGGAGGTCGCGCTGGCGCACCCCCGGCTGGCGGGGATCCACTTCACCGGGTCCACCCCGACGTTCCAGCGGCTGTGGCAGACGGTCGGATCCCACCTCGCGCGCTATCAGACCTACCCGCGGATCGTGGGGGAGACCGGCGGCAAGGACTTCGTGGTCGCCCACCCGAGCGCGGATCCGGACGTGGTGCGTACGGCGCTGATCCGGGGTGCCTTCGAGTACTCCGGCCAGAAGTGCTCGGCGGCCTCGCGCGCCTACATCGCCCGCAGCGTCTGGGACCGGATGGGCGAGGACCTGGTCGAGTTGACCGAGTCCCTGTCCGTCGGCGACGTCCGGGACCTGTCGAACTTCACCTCGGCGGTCATCGACCAGCGTGCCTTCACCAAGCATGCCGAGGCGATCGCGCGGGCGCGGGCCGGCTCCGACGCCGACGTCATCGCCGGCGGGCGGAGCGACGACAGCACCGGGTGGTACGTCCGGCCCACCCTGATCCGCTCCGACAACCCGCGGCACGAGGTCTTCACGACCGAGTACTTCGGCCCGATCCTGGGCGTGCACGTCTACGACGACGCCGCCTTCGAGGCGACCCTGGACGAGGTGGACTCCGCAGCGGCGTACGGCCTGACCGGCGCGGTGATCGCCGACGACCGGACCGCCCTGGTGCAGGCCAGCCGTCGGCTCCGGTACGCGGCCGGCAACTTCTACCTCAACGACAAGCCGACCGGCGCCGTGGTCGGCCAGCAGCCGTTCGGCGGCTCCCGCGCCTCCGGCACCAACGACAAGGCCGGCTCGATGTGGAACCTGATCCGGTGGACCAGCCCCCGCTCCATCAAGGAGACGCTGGTGCCGGCCACCGCGTACGACTATCCCCACATGGGCTGACCCCTGGCACTAGGCCGACTTCGGCGCCAGCCACCGGTCGCCGACCTTCTGCTGCGTACGGAAGCCGGCCATCACCGCGGGTGCGGCTGAGGCTTCCAGCTTGCGACCCAGCAGCGGGATCGCCACCTTCAGTTCGCCCTCCAGGTCGACCGTGGTGCCCTTGCCCCCGGGCGCAAGTCGAAGCGTGCCCTTGAGGTTCACCGGCTGGCCGAGCACGGTCATGGTCAACACCGCGGTCCGCGTCCCGTCGGCCGCGGCGGGCGCCCAGGTGATCTCCTCGTTCACCGTCAGCGTGGCGCCGGTGAACCGGGCCGCCGATTCCGGAGCCGCCAACGTCCGTGAGGTCCGCGTCGTCGTGCCCGCGACGGAGGCGTCGTAGCCGGCGGACTGGCTGGCCCGGCACACCTCCTCCAGGTAGGACTGGTCGGTCATCATGGCGTAGACGGTGGCCGGATCCCCGGCGAAGTCGAGGCGGGTCGAAATGTCCATGCCGGACATGATGTCACCGGCTCCGCTGTCGGGCCGGGTGTGAGGGCTAGTGTCGGGTACAGGCCGCACAGTGCCGTGCGGCCGCCCGGACGACCGCCCACACGGCTGGGGTGCGGGCCGGCTGGCCAGAGGACGGAACCGTGACGACATTCGAGGTTGAGCTCGAACAGGAGAAGGCCGACAAGATCGCGAAGGTGGCCGCTCGGGGCGCCGCCCTCGCCGGCGAACTCGGCCAGGATCCTGAGCGCGTCCAGACCTTTCTGCGGCACTACTTCCGTCACGTCGACGCCGGTGACGTCGAAGAGCGCAGCGTCGACGATCTGCTCGGTCTGGTCGAGAGCCACTACCGGGCGGCGCTGCACCGTCCCGCCGCGCGCGCTGTCATCGCCGTCCGCACCCCGCATCAGGGTGACGACGGCTGGACGGCCGGCGGGGCCACCGTCGTCCAGATCATCACCGACGACCGGCCGTTCCTGGTCGACTCGGTCACCATGGAGGTGCTGCGTCAGGGCTGGAGCATCCGGGAGGTCTTCCACCCGCAGTTCCTGGTCCAGCGCGACCTCGGCGGGACGCTGCACGGCATCGTGCGCGGCGCCGACGCCAGTGGCGATCCGACCGTCATGCCCGAGTCGTGGATGCATCTGGAGATCCTGCCGCCGCCGCGCCCCGAAGACCCCGACTCGCTGATCGGCGACCTCGAGAACGGTCTGCTGGAGGTCCTGCGGCTGGCCGAGGAGGCGGTCGAGGACTGGCAGAAGATGCTGACCCGCTCCGAGGAGACCGTGGCCGCCCTGTCGGACCCGGCCTGGATCGGCGGCCGGGCCGAAGAGGCCGAGCGTGCCCGTGAACTGCTCAGCTGGCTCAACGGCAACCACTTCACCTTTCTCGGCTACCGCGAGTACGACCTCGTCCCCGGCCCGGACGGTCCGCGGTTCGAGGCGCGTCCCGGCACCGGGCTCGGCATCCTCCGGGCCGACCAGGACGTCCCCGGCGCCTTTCACGCCTTGCCGCTGCCCGGCGAACAGGCGGAGCTGATGGTGATCACCAAGGACAACTACAAGTCGCGGGTGCACCGGCCCGCCTACCTGGACTACCTCGGCTTCCGCACCTTCGACGCGAACGGCGAGGTCAGCGGCGAGCGTCGCTTCCTCGGCCTGTTCTCCTCCTCCGCCTACTCCGAGAGTGTCGCCCGGGTGCCGGTGCTGCGCCGCAAGGCCGCCACCGTGATCGAGCACTCCGGCTACGCCGAGCACAGCCATGGCGGCAAGGCCATCATGGACGTGCTGGAGACCTACCCGCGCGACGAGTTGTTCCAGACCCCGGTCGCCGAACTGGGCGTCATCGTGGAGAAGGTCGCCCATCTGAAGGAACGGCGCCAGGTCCGGATGTTCGTCCGGCGCGACCCGTACGACCGCTATCTGTCCTGCCTGGTCTACCTGCCGCGCGACCGCTACACCACCGCGGTGCGCAAGCGGATGGAGGACATCCTGGTGAGCCGCCTCGGCGGCGCGTCGATCGACTACACCGCCCGGGTGACCGAGTCGGTGCTCGCCCGGCTGCACTTCGTCGTGCGGATGCCGGTCGGCGAGGCGATGGGCGAGGTCGACGTACGCGGGCTCGAGCGGGAACTGACGGTGGCCACGCGCTCCTGGAACGATGAGTTCGCCGACCTGATCGCCGGCAGCGACAGTGCCGAGGTGCTCTCGGGGGTGGTCGGTGCGCTGCCCGAGGGCTACAAGGAGGACTACCGCGCCAAGCAGGGGATGCAGGATCTGCTGGCCCTGATCGCGCTGCAGGGTGACCACGACATGTCGATGGCGCTGTACGTGCCCGACCGGACCGTGGACGAGGCCGACCTGAGGCTGAAGATCTTCCGCCGGGACGCGTCCATGTCGCTGTCGAAGGTGCTGCCGCACCTGTCGCTGCTCGGGGTCGACGTCATCGACGAGCGTCCGTACGAGCTGAATCTGCGGCGCGGCGCGAGGTGAGGAGCGGGCCTTCATCTACGACTTCGGGCTCACGGTGCCCGGCGGGGCCGAGGCGGTCCGGACCGGGTGGACGCCACCGGCGCGGGAGCAGTTCATGGAGGCGTTCGCCGCCTCGTACGCGGGCAACAGCGAGCCGGACGGCTACAACGCCCTGGTGATGGGCGCGGATCTGAGCTGGCGGGACGTGAGCGTCCTGCGGGCGATCGGCCGCTACCTGCGGCAGGCGGGCGGCACGTACAGCCAGACCTACATCGCCCAGGCGTTGAGCGCCAACGTCGATCTCGCGCGGCAGCTGGTGCAGCTGTTCCGGACCCGGTTCGACCCCTCGACCGGCGACGACCGACCGGCCCGGGAGGCACGGACGGCCGAACTCGCGGACCGGATCACCCTCGGTCTGGACGACGTCGCCAGCCTCGACCACGACCGGATCATCCGGTCCTTCCTCGCGGTGCTGTCCGCGGTCATCCGCACCAACTTCTACGCGGCCGACCGGCAGGCGATCGCGCTGAAGATGACGCCGAAGCAGATCCCGGACCTGCCGGAGCCGCGGCCGGAGTTCGAGATCTTCGTCTACTCACCGCGGATCGAGGGCGTCCACCTGCGCTTCGGCACCGTGGCGCGCGGCGGGCTGCGCTGGTCCGACCGGGCCGAGGACTTCCGTACCGAGATCCTCGGGCTGGTCAAGGCGCAGATGGTGAAGAACACCGTGATCGTGCCGGTGGGCGCCAAAGGCGGCTTCTACTGCAAGCGGCTCCCCGACCCGAGCGTGGACCGCGATGCCTGGCTCGCGGAGGGCGTGGCCTGCTACAAGCTGTTCATCACCAGCCTGCTGGATGTGACCGACAACATCGTCGACGGTGCGGTGCTGCCACCGGTCGACGTCGTGCGCTACGACGAGGACGACCCGTATCTGGTGGTGGCCGCCGACAAGGGCACGGCCACCTTCTCCGACATCGCCAACAAGATCTCCGTCGATGCCGGTTTCTGGCTCGGTGACGCCTTCGCCTCCGGTGGTTCGGCCGGCTACGACCACAAGGGCATGGGGATCACGGCCCGCGGGGCCTGGGTCTCGGTGCAGCGGCACTTCCGCGAGCTGGGCGTGGACTGCCAGAGCGAGGATTTCACCTGCGTCGGGATCGGCGACATGAGCGGCGACGTGTTCGGCAACGGGATGCTGCTCAGCCGGCACACCAAGCTGGTGGCCGCCTTCGACCACCGCCACGTGTTCATCGACCCCGACCCCGATCCGGCTGTGTCCTGGCAGGAGCGGGAGCGCATCTTCGCCCTGCCGCGGTCGAGTTGGGCCGACTACGACACCGCGCTGATCTCCGAGGGTGGCGGGGTGTTCCCGCGCAGCCTGAAGTCGATCGAGATCACCGAGCCGATGCGCAGGGTGCTGGGGGTGGACCCCTCGGTCAATGCGCTCGCCCCCGCCGATCTGATCAACGCCTGCCTCAAGGCGCCGGTGGACCTGCTGTGGAACGGTGGCATCGGGACCTACGTCAAGTGCGCCGGCGAGACCAACGCCGCAGGTCGGGGACAAGGCCAACGACGGGCTGCGGGTCAACGGCGCCGAACTGCGCGCGAAGTGCGTCGGTGAGGGCGGCAATCTGGGCCTGACCCAGCTGGGTCGCATCGAGTACGCCGTCAAGGGCGGGCGGATCAATACCGACTTCATCGACAACTCCGCGGGCGTGGACACCTCCGACCACGAGGTGAACATCAAGATCCTGCTCACCGGGGAGATGGCGGCCGGTCGGCTCAGCCTGGCTGAGCGGGACGCGTTCCTGGCCTCGATGACCGACGAGGTGGGCCGGCTGGTGCTGGCGCACAACTACGACCAGAATCTCGCGCTGGCCAACAGCGTGCATCACGCCTCGTCCATGGCCGGGGTGCACGAGGACTGGATGCAGCGGCTGGAGGACCAGCACCTGCTGGACCGCGAGCTGGAGTTCCTGCCGCCCACCGACGCGATGGAGGCTCGGCGCAGCAGCCACAAGGGACTGACCGCGCCCGAGCTGTGCACGCTGCTGGCGTACACCAAGATCGTGCTCGAGGACGAGGTCCTCGCCTCCGATCTGCCGGACGACGCCTTCCTGGCCGACCGGCTGGTGACCTACTTCCCCACGGCCATGCGCGAGCGCTACGCGGCGCAGATGCCGGAGCACCGGCTGCACCGGGAGATCGTGGCCACCGTGGTGGTGAACCGGTTCGTCAACGCGTCGGGCATCACCTGCTTCCACCGGCTGTCCAGCGAGACCGGGGCCGGCGCGCCCGACGTCATCCGCGCCCAGATCGCCGCGCGGGAGATCTTCGGGGCCGGCGACCTGGACGACGCGGTGCGTGCCCTCGACCACAAGATCGACGCCGGCGTCCAGACGACCCTGCGGATGGAGGTGCGCACGCTGGTGGAGCGGGCGACCCGGTGGCTGATCAACAACCGCCGGCGGCCGATCGACATCGCGGCGGCGGTGGAGCAGCTGGGCGTCGGGGTTCGCCAGGTGCGGGAGGCCCTGCCGACCGTGCTCAGCGGCCGGGACGCCGAGGGGCTGGAGCGCAGGGCCAAGGACTACCGGACCGCCGGTGTGCCGCAGGACCTGGCTACCGCGATCGCCGCGCTGCCCGCGGCGTACGCGGCCCTCACCATCGTGCAGACCGCCGCCCACCGGCAGGTGGACGCGCTCAAGGTCGCCGACGTGCACTTCGCTCTCGGCCAGCGGCTCGGGCTGGACCGGCTGCTGGGCCGGATCATCGAACTGCCGCGCGACGACCGCTGGCAGACGATGGCCCGGGCAGCGCTGCGGGACGACCTGCATTCGGTGCACGCGCTGCTCACGGCCGAACTGCTGGGTCGGCAGGCGGCCTCGGCCGGCAGCGCCCGGGAGGTGGTGGTGGCCTGGGAGAAGGCCAACCCGGCCGTCGCGGAGTCGGTCAAGGTGCTCCGCTCGATCACCGCGAACCGGGCCGACCTGGCCAGGGCGTCGGTCGGGCTGCGCCTGGTACGCGGCCTGCTGCCGACCATCGCCTGAGCCGGCCCGGTCACCCGGTGTGAGCGGTGGCTTTCGATGCAGGCAACGGCCGTCGCGGCTTCGGCAGGCGTGATAGGTCTTTGAGCATGCGCATCGACCTGCACACCCACTCCGAGGTCTCCGACGGTACGGACACCCCCGAGGAGCTGGTGCGCAACGCGGCCGGCGCGGGCCTCGACGTGGTGGCGCTGACCGACCACGACACCTTCGACGGGCTCGACCGCGCCGTGGCCGAAGGCGTGCGGGTCGGGGTCGAGGTCGTGCGGGGGATGGAGCTGTCCTGCGCGCGGCGCGGCCACAGCGTGCACCTGCTCAGCTACGGGGCCGACGCGACCGAGCCGGCGTTGGCGGCCGAGATGGCGCGGGTCCGAGGCGGTCGGATGGGACGGCTCGGCGGCGTCCTGCAGCGGCTGGCCGAGCTGGGGGTGCCGGTCACCGAGGCCGAGGTGCTGGCCCAGGTCGGCAGCAGCCCGTCGGTCGGTCGGCCGCACATCGCCGACGCCATGATCGTGGCCGGTCACGTACGCGACCGCACGGAGGCCTTCGACCGCTTCCTCGCCGACGGGGGCCCGGCCCACGTGCCGCGCTACGCCATCGAGATCGGGCGTGGCGTGGATCTGGTCCACGGAGCCGGCGGCCTGGCGGTGATCGCGCATCCGTGGGGTCGCGGTCGTGAGCACGTCCTGCCGGAGCCGGTGCTGGCCGAGCTGGCCGAGGATGCACCGACTGGACGGGATCGAGGTGGACCATCAGGACCACGACCCCGACACGCGTACGCGGCTGCGTGCCCTCGCGTCCGCGTACGGACTCCTGGTCACCGGATCCAGCGACTACCACGGCACCGGCAAGGTCGACCACGACCTCGGCTGCAACACCACCTCCCCACAGGTGTACGCCGAACTCAACCGACGCCTGGCCTCGAGGGAACCTACGTATACGTAGTTTTCTGGTGGATTGCACAGCTTGCAACCCGTGCAATGCAGCGGGAACCTACGTATACGTAGGTTTCCTAGGGGCGGTGGGAGGGGTCTGGGGGGGCGGTGGGAGGGGTCTGTGGGGCGGTGGGGGTGTCTTGCGTGGGCAGCGGGGAGGTGGGCTCAGACCCCGGCCAGGGCGGTCACGTCCGCTGCCGACAGCTCAACGGCTGCGCAGTCCAGATTCTCCTCGAGATGGGCAGCTGAGGACGTGCCGGGGATCAGCAGGATGTTCGGCGACCGCGCCAACAGCCAGGCCAGCCCCACCTGCGCGGCCGAGGCGCCGACCCGTTCGCCCACGCGCCGGACCGCCGCCTGCTCGGTGACCTTCCGCTTGCCGGCGAAGGCCGAGCCCAGCGGGAAGAACGGGACGTACGCGATGTCGTGGGCCTGGCAGTAGTCGATCAGGTCGTCGTCGTCTCGGGCCACCAGGCTGTACTCGTTCTGCACGCAGACGAGGCCGACCTGCTCGTGCGCCGCGCGCGCCTGGTCGAGCGTCACGTTCGACACCCCGATGCCGCCAAGCTTGCCCTCGGTACGCAGCGCGGCCAGTTCGGCCAGCTGATCGCCGATCGCTGGCGCGTCCGGAGCGTGCTGCGCGTCCAGTCGGCGCAGGTTGACCGCCGCGATCCGCTCCACCGCCAGCGTGCGAAGGTTGTTCTCCAGTCCGGCGCGTAGCTCGCGCGGCGATTGGGCAGGCAGCCAGCCGCCGTTCGCGTCGCGCCGGGCTCCGAGCTTGGTCACGAGCGCGAGATCGTCGGCGTACGGGTGCAGCGCCTCCCGGATCAGCTCGTTGGCCACGTCTGGCCCGTAGTACTGCGCCGTGTCGATGTGATTGACCCCCCGCTCCACCGCGCGGCGGAGCACGGCCAGCGCCTCGGCGCGATCCTTCGGCGGCCCCATCACGCCGGGCCCGGGGAGCTGCATCGCCCCGAATCCGACGCGGCATACCTCGTAGCTGCCCAGCGGGTAGGTCATTGTCGTCACGGCCCCGACTGTAGGTGGCTTCCCGCGCTGGCACCCCCGGCCCCGGCCTTCCGGGACGATCCGCAACCGTCGTACCCCCACCCCCCGTACAGGAACCTACGTATACGTGGTTTCCTGCTGGATTGCACGGCTTGCAAACTGTGTAATCCGCCAGGAACCCACGTATACGTAGGTTCCCGGGCGGAGATAGGTACGTGGGGTCCCGTACGGAGGTACGTACGTGGGGTCCGGTGCGGAGGTAGGTACGTGAGTTCCCGTGCGGAGATAGGTCCGCAGGTTCCCGTGCGGAGGTACGTCGGTGGGGTCGCGCTCGCTGGAGGAGGCGGTGCAGCTCGGGGTCCAATGCGTCGGGTTCAAGCGGTGCGGCTCGGACCTCAATCCGTCGGGTCTTCGACTGGTCCGGTCACCTCCCGGCGCGGGCCCGGCCGGGCTTGACCGCGACGACGGGGCAGTCGGCGCCGAGGAGGACGGCTTGTGCGGTGCTGCCGGTGATGAGCTTGCCGACCGGTGAGCGGCGCCGGATGCCGATGACGATGAGGTCGGCATCGATCTCCTGGGCGGTGGCAAGCAGGCTGTCGGCGGCGGTGACGCTGTCGTTGGGGCGTCGGATGTCGTGCGTGATGCCGGCCGAGGTGAGGGTGGCGCCGACCGCGTCGATGTCCTGCTCGGTGGCAAAGACGGGGTCGGCATAGTTGCCGGTCTTTCCGGTGTTCAGGATCGTGACGCTGGCGTGCTGCCGGGTGGCCGCGTCGATGGCGTAGTGCAGGGCGGCGACGCCTTCGGGGGCGGGGGTGTAGCCGACGAGGATCCTCATGCCCGGCTCGGCGGAGGCGAGGGTCGGGGCGTTCGTCATGGATGGTGCCTTCCGTTGCGTCTGGGTCACCGCCCACTCGAGATACAGCCTGGTGGGCCCGCAGACATCTGGGTGGGGGAGTGGAACGCCGCAGCGTCTCCTCGGTGAGGCGCCAAGGGAGACGCTGCGGCGAGCTTCAGCGGTCGAACCGTCAGCAGCTGGACTTGTAGACGTACTGCGCCCCGTCGCCCTCGATGTTGTCCTTGGTGAGCAGGTGGAATCCGGTCTGGATCGTGGCCTTGACCGCTTCGCCCTTCAGCGATGCCACTGCCTGATCGACACCATCGACGCCGATCTGGTACGGGTCCTGGGCAATCAGGCCCTGAACGGTGCCGTCCTTGAGTTGCTTGACCTGGTCCGGGCCGGCGTCGAAGCCGACGATCTTCACCTGATCCTGCTTGTTCGCCTGCCGGACGCCGGTGCCGGTGCCGGCCGCGGCGAAGGTGTTGGTCGAGAACACCCCGACGATGTCAGGGTCCTTGGCCAGGGCGGCGGTCATCAGGCGGGCGGCGGTAGCCGTGTCGTTGTGGCTGTACTGCACCCCGAGGTAGTTGAACGCCGGGTCGGCCTTGACCCCGCTCTCGAATCCCGCGATGCGGGCGTCGACGGTGGAGATGCCGGGGTCGGTCGACATGACCAGCACCTTGCCGCCGTTGGGGTTGAACTCCTTGATCGCCTTGAACGCCTCTGCGCCGCCGCCGGTGTTGTCGGAGGAGATCTGGGAGACGGCGAAGGAGGGGTCATTGACGGTGGTGTCGACGAGGACCACCTTGATGTTGGCTGCGGCGGCCGCCTTCAACGGGGACTGCATGGCAGCGACGTCGGTCGGGGCGATCAACAAGGCGTCGGGCTTGCTGGCGACGACGGAGTCGACGATCGGCTTCTGCAGGGTGGGGTCGAATTTCTGCGGTCCCTGGGTATTGACGGTGGCGCCGACCTTCTCGGCCTGAGCCTCGATGCCGCACTGCATGGTGATGTAGAACTCGTCGCCGGCTACGCCCTGGACGAAGCTGAGCTTGTAGCCGCCTGCACTGCTGCTGGCGCTGGGGCTGGCGGAACCGCCGCCACACGCAGTGAGGGAGAGTGCGGCGGCCGCGACGAGAGCGAGCCCGGGGATCAGTCGTGACTTCATGGTGGAGATGCTCCTTGTGGTGGGTGGGTGGTGCTGCGGATCGAGGTCTGGGAGTGGTGCTACGCGCGGCGGCGGAACAGGGCGGCCAAGCCGGTGGGCTTGCCGCCGGTGGCTCGGGTGGCGGCGGCCCGGCGACGCTGGTCGATGTAGACGGCGGCGACGAGGACGGCGCCGACGGCGACCTGCTGCCAGAACGGCTGGACCCCGGTGATGACGAAGCCGTTCTGCAGGATTGCCGGGATGAAGAGGCCCACGACGGTGCCGAAGATCGTGCCCAGGCCGCCGAAGAGGCTGGTGCCGCCGATGACGACAGCGGCGATCACGTTCAGGTTGGTGTTCGACTGTCCGGCGATGGCAGTGGTGGAGTACTGCGCGAGCGACAGGATGCCGGCGACGCCGGCCAGCGCCCCGGACAGGCCGTAGATCATGATCAGGTGTCGGTCGACCTTGACCCCTACCCGGCGAGCGGACTCCTCGTTGGAACCGATGGCGTAGGTGTACAGACCGAAGCGGGTCTTGTGCAGGATGACGCCGAAGACGACCAGGAACACCAGCGCGATGACGGAGATGATGGGGATCGTGGTCAGTGGCACGTTGCCATAGCCGATGGTGTCGGCCAGCACGGCCGGGACCTGGCGGATGTCGATGCCCCCGGTGATGACCTGCGCGAGGCCGAGCGCGGCGCCGAGGGAGCCCAGCGTCACGATCAGCGGAGGGACCTTGGCCTTGGCGATGAGGACTCCGTTGAGGACACCCCAGACGATGCCGCTCAGGATCGACAACAGGATGCCGACAACGGCGGTGCCCCACCCGTCACCGCCGATCGCCACCATGGCCTTGGCGGCGACCACGCCGGAGAACACCAGCACTGAGCCGACGGAGAGGTCAATCCCGCTGGTGATGATGATGTACGTCATGGCGATGCCCAGGATGGCCAGGATGGACACGTTCTGGATGACTTGGCGCATGTTGGTCCACCCCGGGAAGGTGTCGGGGGCGAGCGCGGTGAAGATCAGGTAGATCAACACCAGGACCAGCAGAATCTGGAACGACTGGAGTTTCAGCAGCCGCTTCGCCATGCCGCCGACCCCACCTTGGGTGGCGGTCGTGATGGCGGCCGCGTTGGGGTTGACGGTCGCCTCGCTACGCATTTCCGACGAATGGGGTGCGTCGGCCGCGCTGCCGGTGGCGTCGGCGGTCGGGTTCTTCGTGGGCGGTGGCTGAGTACTCATCAGTTGTCCTTGTCCAGTGCTCCGGTCATCGCCCCGACGAGTTCCTCGACGGTGGTTTCCTTGGCGTTGAATGTGGCGACGCGGTGGCCCAGGCGCAGTACCTGGACCCGGTCGGAGACCTCGATGACGTGCGGCATCGAGTGACTGATGAACACCACACCGATGCCCTTGTCGGCGACCCGACGAATGGTTTCCAGGACCGCCTTGGTCTGTACGACGCCCAAGGCCGCGGTCGGCTCGTCGAGGAAGACCACACCCTTGGCCCACGCCACCGCACGAGCGATCGCGATCGCCTGGCGTTGCCCACCGGACATGCTGCCGACGGGATCGGTGTAACTTCGCACGGTCGCGCCGAGGTCGTCGAAGGCAACCTTCGATCGGGCGCGCATGGTCTTGTTGTCCAGGAACCCGAACCTGCCCAGGATGCCCTCGGCCGGCAGTTCACGACCGAGGAACATGTTCTGCGGCGGGGTCAGGTGCGGGGCCAGGGCCAGGTCCTGAAAGACCGTCTCGATCCCCATTTCGCTGGCTACGCTCGGCGAGGTCAGGTCGACCTGGGTGCCGTTGAACAAGATGGAGCCCGAGTCCAGGGCGAGATTGCCTGACAGCGCCTTCACCATGGTGGACTTGCCGGCGCCGTTGTCGCCGATGAGAGCGACCACCTCGCCGGCCCGGACGTCGAAGTCGGCGTCATCCAGAGCTCGGACAGCGCCGAAGCTCCGGGTGAGCCCTCGCGCTTCCAAGATGGGGGTGGACGTGCTGACAGACATCATCGTCAAAGCTCCTTCGGGTTATGAGTCATGAAGGTGTCGACTCCGGCACGGAGAGTCGCCTGCTGCCGTGAGGAGCAGATCGGCGCGGTCACAGGTTGCGTCGACGACGCGAGAGCAGCGCGGTGCAGCCCTCGACGGCGTCGGCCGCATCCAGCACGGCTGTCTGAAGGGATTCACCCGGCTTCTCGACCCGTAGCACGGTCTTCTCGGTCACGGCTGTTCTCTCGGTTCAGCTTCACCGAGGCGGGGACAACAGCCGCTGCGTCAACGAAGCACTGATCGGGGATCAGGCCACCTGAATCCCGCAAGCGACGGGGCAATCGGTGACCTACGAGGAATCTAGAGGCTTCGTGTCACCGGTGTCAAGGATTTGTCGGGTCCAACATGTCACCGGTGACAACGGCGCGTCTGTGCCCTAGGATCGGGCCATCCGGGGACCGCAGGCGGCCTTTCGGGGGCCGAAACCCTTCAACGTGGAAGCGAGTGATCATCGTCATGACGGACCTCAACGGGCGCACCATCCTGGTCACCGGTGCGAGCGGCGGGATTGGTGGCGAGACCGTCCGCCAACTCGTTTCGGCCGGCGCAGACGTCATCGCCAGCGGCCGGTCGCTGGAAGCGCTCGAGGCGCTCGCGGCCGAGACCGGCGCCAAGGTGCTGCCCTTCGACCTGACCTCGGAGGAGAGCGTCCGCGACGCCCTCGACGGGCTGGACGTCTACGGGGTGGTCAACTCCGGCGGCTTCGGCGGCGAGATCGCCACCCCGATGGATACCGACATCGAGGTCTTCGACAAGGTCATCAGGATCAACACCCGCGGTGCACTCCTGGTGACCAAGTACACCGCCCGCTCGATGATCCGGCTCGGCCGCGGCGGCGCCATCGTGAACGTCTCCAGTCAGGCCAGCCTCGTCGCGCTCAGCGGACACATCTCGTACGGTTCATCGAAGGCTGCTTTGGACAACATCACCCGCGTGTCCGCTCTCGAGCTGGGTCGGCACAACATCCGGGTCAATGGGGTGAACCCCACGGTGGTGATGACCCCGATGTCAGCGTGGTACTGGGGCCGTGACGACATCCAGGGACCGTTTCTGGACCAGATGCCCCTGGGTCGCTGGGCCACCGAAGCCGAGATCGCCGCACCGATCGTGTTCCTGCTCAGTGACGGTGCCTCGATGATCTCGGGGGTTTCGTTGGCCATCGACGGCGGCTATTCGATCCGCTGATCCCACGGCGGCCAAAGACATGACCCATAGTGGGTGGCGACGCTTCACGTCGGATGGGCGAGCCGCTTGATGTGAGGATGGCATCCCGACCAGCACCCGAGGAACCCCATGACCGGCATGCGTGACGTCGCCGCGTTGGCCAAGGTCAGCGCCAAGACCGTGTCCCGCGTGTTCAACGGCGACTCCCACGTCGCACCGCAGACCCGGGAACGGGTGGAGGCCGCTCTGCGGGAACTCAACTACGTGCCCAACTCGTTGGCCACGACGTTCCGCGCGGGCCGATCGCCGGTCATCGGTATCGCCGTTCCCGATCTGGTGGACCCGTTCTTCGGCTCGATTGCGAAAGCCGTCGGCCGGCTGGCCACGGAGGAGGGGATGTCGATCGTCGTCACCGACCTCGGCGACGATCAGGCCCGGGAGCAGGTCATCGTGGAGTCGCTGCTCAGCCAGTCCCTCACCGGCCTCATCATCGCCCCCATCAGCCACGACCAGTCCTACCTCGCGGCCTGGACCAGCCGTACGCCGGTCGTCTTCGTCGACCGAGCCCCCAACCGGGTGCCGGCCGACTCCTTCGTCGAGGACGACCACGCCGGCGCCTACCTCGCGACCGAGCATCTCATCGGGCACGGGCATGAGCGCATCGCGTTCCTGGGCGACACCGTCGACATCCCGACCACCAGCAACCGGTACGCCGGTTACCGTGCCGCCCTCGCCGCCCACCACATCGACTTCGATCCCGCGCTGGTGGCGCTCGGTGCGAAGGACCGCGTCGGCGCGGCCGACGCGGTGGCTCGGCTCAAGGCCGTGCAGGGCCGGCCGCCGACGGCGTTGTTCTCCTCGAACGCGCGCTGCACCATGGCGCTGGTTCCGGCGCTGGCCCGTAGCGACCCTGGCCGTCACCGCCTTCGGGGACTTCCCGATGGCGGACATGCTCAGTCCCGCCATCACGGTGATCGACCAGGACCCGATCCTCGTCGGACAGCTCGCCGGGCAACGGATCATCGACCGCGCCACCCACCCGGGCCGGCGCTACCGCCGCCGCAACGTGCTTCCCGTCAGCTTGATCGAACGTCAGTCCTGCCGGGTCGCCGATCCCGACACCCAGCCCTCGCTCCCGCCCCCGGTCCACGAGCGCAAGGCCGGCTGAGGTCAAGGCCCAGGGCTGGACGAGGCCCGCGGGATGAGGCGTCACATCGAAGACCGTACGCCGTGCAAGCGTGCTCTGAGTCTGGTCGAGTCGCTGGAAAGCGCGTTCGGCGGCGGCCCGGCCCAGCCGGAGTGGATTCTGGTCGATGACGGTGACCGAGGGGTCGAGCGAACCGGCCATCGGGAAGTCCCCGAAGCTCACCAAGGCCAGATCCCTGCGCCCGAGTTCCTGCAGCGTCGGGATGATCTCCAGGGAGGTCCGTGAGTTGGACGAGAAGACCGCTGTGGGTGGGTCCGACGTCGTGACGGCCCGAGCGAGAAGTTTCCCCACCTGCTGCGGGCCGGCGAACAGGACGAGTTCGTCATCGACGGGGATACCGGCGGCCCGGTGTGCCTTCCGGTAGCCCTCCAGCCGGCGCTCCGTCGTCACCACCGCGTCGTTCGCTCCGAGGAACGCGATCCTGCGGTGACCGAGTTCGATCAGGTGCTGTACCGCCAGCGCGGCGCCGCCGCAGTCGTCCTCCAGGAACACATCGCCGTCGATCCCAGTCGGCTCACGGTCGATGAACACGATCGGTGCCTGCTCCAGCCACGGCTTCAGATATGACTGGTCCGGCGCGATCGGAGCAATCAGCAGCCCGCTGATCTGGCGGCGCAGGAGCGCCTCCACGACGGGGCGTTCACGTCCGGGTTCGCTGCCCAGACTCGTCACCGCGATGGCGTGGTCGCGAGTTGCGGCGAATGCATCGGCCGCCTCGATGATGGCGGCGAAGAAGGGGTCGGCGATGCTCGGGACGGCGATCCCGAGAATGGATGCCCTGCCCTCCCGGAAGGTTCTGGCCAGCATGTTGGGCACGAAGTTCAGCTCGCGCATCGCCGCGGTCACCCGCTGACGCACCGCCTCGGACACGTACTGCTCGTTGCGGAACACGCGTGAGACCGTCTTCGAGCTGACCCCGGCCCGATCGGCGACGTCGCGCATCGTCACCATGCCAACCCCTCCCTGTCGAGTCTCGTCTGGGCCGCGCCTTCACCCGCTGAACCTCCAGCCAGAACCCTCCACGCCAAGGACTCTCCACGCCAAAGGACCCTCCACGCAGAAGCCCTCCACGCCACAGGACCCTCCACGCAAGAACACTGTAGAGCCGGGCGCAGGCCCGGATCACAGCACGCCTTGCGCCGTATGTCATCGATGACATACGCTACGCCCACCACCCATCCAGCACCGAGGAGTGCCCGCCAGATGACTGCCACGACCCAAAGGTCCGCTGTGAAAACCCTCGCCGACATCGCCAACCCGGACGGGGTCTTCTCGATCATCGCGATGGACCAACGCAACACCTTGCGCCGGATGTTCACCGCGGTCGGCCTGGAAGGCACCGACGAGCAGCTCCGGGACTCCAAGGTCGCGGTCGCTCGCGCGCTCAGCCCGTACGCCAGCGGCATCCTCTTCGACCCGACCTATGGCGTCCCCGCCACCACCGAGGCCGGCGCGCTGGCCTCGACGTGTGGACTGCTGGTTGCTGCCGAGCCGGCCGAGCGCGGCACCTTCAACGGTGAGCCACGCACCCACCGCGACCCGCAGTTGAACGCGCAATGGGTGCTCGACCAGGGCGGGGACGCGGTCAAGTTCTTCGTGCAGCTGCGCGCTGACCGACCGGCCCCCAAGGCCGGTGAACCCGACCTGGCCGCCGACGTCCTGCAGGTCACGCGCGAGGTGGTCGCGGACTGCCAACGCAGCAGCGTCCCGGCGGTCATCGAGAACCTGATCTACACCCTCCCGGGTGAGGATCTGACCGCACAGCGGCGAGAGGACGCCATCATCGAGGCCGCCCGCGCGCTGAACGACGTGGACGGCGTCGACCTGCTGAAGCTGGAGTACCCGGGTTCGGTCGAGGGCACGCGTCGACTTGCGTCGGTTCTGACCAAGCCCTGGGCAGTCCTGTCCGCCGGTGTGCCGTTCGACCAGTTCACCGAGGTGCTGAAGGTCGCGTTCGACGAGGGCGGCGCGTCCGGCTTCATCGCCGGCCGCTCGGTCTGGAAGGAGTCGATCGGGCTGACCGGTGACGACCGCGAGAAGTTCCTCACCGATGTGGCGCGGCCCCGGCTGGATCGCCTGGTGAGCTTCGCCTCCGAGCGGGCCACCCCGTGGACCACAGCCGCGGCTCGCTGAGCTCGGTCGAACCCGGTAGAGCGGGAGAGGCTCGCACAGCGATGGGAGAAGCTGCGATGGCTCCGGACAGGGGCGAGGCGATCGTCGTCTGTGGGGTGCCGGCCAGCGGCAAGACGACCTTTGCCCGGGACCTGGCCCGGCAACTGCGGTGGCCGCTGCTCGACCTGGACACATTGACCAATCCGCTCTTCGAGTACGCAGGTGGCGAATTCCTCGTCGACGTACCCAGTGCGCACCCGACGGAGCGGGCCAGCGTCAACGACGTCCGCTACACCTGCCTGTTCGACACGGCCACAGAGAACCTGGCCCTCGGGATCAATGTGATCATGGTGGCTCCGTTCACCTCCGAACGAACCTTCCCGGCGGCGTGGGCCCGGCTCGTACACCGGCTCGGGGTTCCCGAGCGTCACGTGCACCTCACCTGGCTCGACACGCCGCCGTCCGTGGTGGTGCAACGCATGCAGCATCGCGGCGCAGCCCGCGATATCGAGAAGGCGAAGGACGCGCACCGGTTCCTCACCTCTGACGTGACCCGCCCGCCGGCCGTCGAGCACATCCGGGTCGACGGCTTGGGTACCCCAGGAGTGCAGCTCGAGCAGTTCCTGTCGACGTTCTCACCCCACGCCGTTCTGGCGTCCTGACCACATTCGACGCCGAGGGATGGTGCATGACTGACTTCAATGGCCGGCCGGTGCTGGTCACCGGTGCCGCAGGCGGCATCGGCGGCGCCACCGTACGCCAGCTTGTGCTTGCGGGGGCGGACGTGATCGCCAGCGATCGCACGGCGGAATCACTGGCCGAGTTGGAGGCCCGCGGCGACGTCCGAACCCTGCCCATGGAGCTCACCGACGAAGTCAGCGTCCGCGGCGCGTTGGCTGGTCTCGACGTCTGGGGCGTCGTCAACTGCGCCGGGTGGGGCGGCGTTGTCGCCCCCCCGACCGAAGCAGACATCGAGGTCTTCGACCAGGTGATGGCCATCAACGCCCGGGGCGCCCTGCTGGTGATCAAGTACGCCGCCGTCTCCATGATCAGAGCCGGGCTCGGCGGGGCCATCGTCAATGTGTCCAGCCAGGCCGCCCTGGTCGCTCTCGGCGGCCACATCTCCTACGGCGCCTCGAAGGCCGCCCTGGACAACATCACCCGGGTGTCCGCCCTCGAGCTGGGCCGGCACCAGATCCGGGTGAACTCGGTGAACCCCACCGTGGTCATGACGCCGATGTCGGCTCCGTACTGGGGACAACCGCACATCCGAGATCGGTTTCTGGCCATGATGCCGCTCGGCCGCTGGGCCACCGAGGACGAGATCGCCGCCCCCATCGTCTTCCTGCTCAGCGATGACGCCTCCATGATCAGCGGCGTCACGCTGCCCGTGGACGGTGGCTACACCTGCCGGTAGCCAGTCCGTCGGACCGTGCTGACGTGGTCTGCGGAGGTTCCAGGGCTGTGTCGCGAGGAAACGCTGAGAGACGACAGGAATCGGCGCCACAGTCGGGTCGTTTCTCGGCGTTTCCTGAGACATGGAGATGGCAGTGATGTGCGACCTGCCCCTGCGCCTACGACGAATCCGGCGCCGTACGACGAGCTCTGGGCAGCGTGACGCCGCACGGGGTCGCCGGGAAGCAGCCGCCCGGGTGCGCTCCCCGAAGGCGACGGTGATCGCTGTCGCGAACCAGAAGGGCGGCGTCGCCAAGACGACGACGACTGCCTCCTTGGGCGCAGCGTGGGCCGAGCAGGGGCGTCGGGTACTCCTGGTCGACCTCGATCCGCAAGCCTGCCTGACCTTCTCCCTCGGGCACGATCCGGAGTCGATCGAGACCTCGATACATCAGGTGCTGCTGGGTGAAGCAACCGCCGCGGAGGTCGTCCGGCCCACCGACGACGGGCCCGAGCTGCTGCCGGCCACCATCGAGCTGGCGCGGGCCGAGCAACTGCTGCTCATGCGCACCGGCCGCGAGCAACTGTTGAAGGCCGCTCTCGCCCCGACTTGCCCGCTCCTACGACCTGGTGCTGCTCGACTGCCCGCCGACGCTCGGGATCTTGACCACGATGGCGCTGACCGCGGCCCACGGCGTCCTGATCCCGCTGCAGTGCGAGACCCTGAGCCACCGTGGGGTGGGCCAACTGCTGGACACGATCCACGACGTCAAACGGGTCACCAACCGGAAGCTGGAAGTGCTCGGGGTGCTCCCGACCCTGTACGACAGCCGCACCAACCACGGCAGGCTGGTGCTGGAGAGGATCGGGACGGACTACGGAATCGCGGTGATCGAGCCCGCGATCCCGAAGTCGGTGCGTTTCGCCGAGGCTCCCGCGAGCGGCAGAACGGTGCTGCTGACCTCCCGGACCAGCAAAGGGGCGACGGCCTACCGCGAGGTCGCCGCGCACCTGCTTCAGCGGCTCGGACTGGCCAGTTCCGCGTAGATCTCCTCCAGACGGCGGGCCGGCTCACCGAGCCCGTGAAGCGCATCGATCTGCCGGGTCAGCCTCGGCGAGCGCCACTCGCACGCGAGCAGGTCCATCGCCACCGTCAGTGCGAGCGCGTGATGGTGCAGGATCGCATCGAGTTCGACCCGGAGCCGCTCCTCATCGTGCAGCGCGCACCGCAGCGGCAGGCTGTCGCGCAGCCGGAAGAAGCGTCGGACCAGCGGGCCGCCCCGCGGCGCCAGGTGGCCGAGCCCTTCGCGGGCGCGTACGCCGCGGATCACGTCCTCCGCCTCGTCCTGCAGGATGAGGGCCTCGGCGACGACGCGCCGCATCACCGGTCGCTCGGTCGCGGCCTCAGGCAGGACGCGCGGCGATTCGTCGATCAGCAGGAAGCGTTCAGCCGGCCGCTCGGGCCGGCACCACCGGCGCAGGAGATCGCGCATGCACCACCCTAGCTCCGCCCCGCCACTCCGATCAGCGCCGCGCTGGCGCGCGGCGGTCACTGCGGGGCCACCATCACCAACAGCGACGTGGTGGACAAGATCGCGAAGGCGATGGCGAGCTCGGCCCCCATCACCACGGCGAGGCCGTGCGCACCGTAGTCGCTGTTGCGGTCCACCCCGGGATGGTGCATGCGCCGGAACACCACCCGGGCGGCGTAGCGCCGACCGTAGCTGCCCAGGGCCAGCATCACGGCTGAACACCACGAGCTTGACCAGGAGCACGAGCCCGTAGCGCGAAGCGACGAGTTCTGCCATGCCGCCCGCGACAGCGAGCGCGTGCATCGCCCCGGTGACGAACAGAGTGGCCACACTGACGGTGGCCACCACGGAGAACCGCGGGATCAGCCGGTCCAGCTCGCTCAGTTTCGCGCGCGGCAGCAGTACCGCGGCCAGGGCGACCAGACCGCCCAGCCAGGCCGAGGTAGCGAGCAGGTGCCCCGAGGTGGCGCCGATCTTGAGCGCCATCCAGCGGCCGCCGATGGCATCGGACTGGACCACCAGGGTGAGCGCCAGGACGACGACCAGGGCCAGCGCAGACACCCGCCGCCAGCCGACCACGGGCGCACTGACCAGATCGGCCAGGAAGAACGCGGCCGCGGCCAGGGCGGCGAGCCGTACCAGCAGGCCGGCGCCGGTCAGGGGCCCCAGTACGTCGCCGGGCAGCAGACCGCCCAGCAGCAGTCTGGATCCCCGGCCCGGCCAGGGTGGCGACCAGCAGCAGGGCGATTCCCGTCGCCGACAGCGCGACCAGCCGACGATCCTCGCGCCCTCCCGGCCAGACGAGCGACCAGAACACCAGGGTGCCGCTGAGCAGGACGTAGCCGGCGTACGTCAGCACCCGGTTCGCCCCGAGGGCGAGTGCGACCAGCTCCTGGTTCACCGGCAGAACTCCGCGGATCACTGCGGCCGGGGCAGATCGAGCTGGACGACCACGACCGCGTCGCTGAGAGGCAGCATCCGGTTGACCCGCATCGTCGGGGCCTTCCCGGCGGCGCATGCCCGCTGGGACAGCCGGAGCTGCGGGCATTCGATGTTGAGGACCGCTGGGCCGTTCACCCGGATCGCCACCGGGAGGTCGCCCGCGCTCGCCTCGGTGAGCGGACCGAGGGCGGCGAGCGCCCGCCCGGCCTGCGACGGCGTGCTGCGCACGGCGACACCGCCGAGCTGGTAGCGCATCTCGATCCGGGTTGCCGACCCGCCGAGACCGACTCGCAGCGGCGCGTCGATCCGCGCCTTCGGCACCAGCACCGGCTGTCCGGCGGCGCTGATCTGGAGCGCGGTGACCATGGGCTCCACGACCCGGAAGGTCCGTCCGGCTCGCGCCGCGTCGGCTGGAGCGATGGCCAGCGAGGACGTTCCGGCGGGTAGCAGGACCAGTTCGGAGACGTCGAAGGTGCCGTCCGACGCCGGTGTGGCGACCAGCAGGATGCCCGTCTCGGTCGTGCCGGGCCCGGGGGGTAGGGACGGCTGGCCCTCGGGGGGAGCAGAAGTGGGCGGCACAGGAGGCGGCACGGTCGATGGGGGCGCGTCAGTCGGCGCCACGGTGCCGGGACCTGTCGACGAGCCGGTCGCCGCCGGCGAAGGCGCCTGAGTCGGGGGAGCGGAGCGGGGCAAGCTGGACGCCATGGTGTAGAAGGCCGCCGCGGCGAGGAGCAGGCCGCAGACCAACGACAGGCCGACCGCGCGTCGCAGGACGACGCGTACCGAATGCGCAGCTGCCAACGCCGACTCCCCCAAGTCCGCTCGACCCCGCGACGATCGGTCCCGAGGTAATCCGACCGCCAGGTAATTCGCCGAACGCCGACAGCACCGAGCTGTAGGGAACTATATTACGCCTGAACCCACCTTCTCAGTGGGAACGAACCAGTCACTCGGGGGATTGACATGACAACGAAGTTCGCTGTGCGAGTGTGCGCGGGTAGTGCTCCTGTGCGCCGGTGCGCTGTCCCTGGCCGGTCTCGGCGTCGTGCCGAGCTTCGCCGCCGCAGACGCTGAAGTGTTTGTGATCCAGGGCCTGCCGGGCAAGGCGCTTGACGTGGCCGTGGACGGCAAGAAGGTCGCCGACAACGTCAAGACAGCGGCCGTGGCGGGACCGTTCACCGTCAAGGCGGGGAGCCGGAAAGTCACCTTCTCCGACGGCGGTTCGGTCGTGCTGGAGCGGACGTTCTCGGTCAAGGCCAAGTCCAGTTGGGACGTCGTGGTGCACCTGCCGGCCTCGTCGTCGGGCGACCCGGTGGTGACGGTGTTCAAGAACGACCTCAGCTCGGTGCCCAAGGACAAGGCCAATCTGGTGGTGGCGCATACCGCCGCCGTACCGCCGGCCGACATCCGGGTGAACGGCCAGGTGCTGTTCGAGAACATCGCCAACGGCGAGTCGCTCAAGCTGACCGTGCCGGTGGCGACCTACAAGGTGGCCATCGTGCCGACCGGGGAGACCAAGCCGGTCATTCTCGGCCCGCTCAGCCTGACCGTCAAGGGCGGTTCGCTCAACCGGGTCTACGCGGTGGGCGACCCTGAGAAGAAGACCATGAATGTCGCCGTGCACGTGATCGCCACGGGCGCGAGCGGCTCGGCGCGGCCGTCGGAGGTGAACACCGGGACCGGTGGTCAGGCGGTCGGCCACGAGCCGTCGCTCCTGAGCAGCCTGACCCGTTGATCTCCGCGCTCCGGCGGTGCTCGGCGCGGGTGGTGTCGGCGGTCCTCGCCGTCACCGTGGTCGCCGGGCTCGCCGGCTGCGCAGGGCCGGTGGCGGTGGGCATCGCGCCCGTCGCCCGGTCCGAGTCCAGCGCCTCGCCGACACCGCCTGCCGCAGCCCGCGAGGGCAAGCCGGCCGCGAGCGAGCGGGTGCATTTCGTACCCACCGAGGTCGTCCTTCCGGGCTCCGCCCGCGCTGTCGTACAGCCGGCGGAGACTGTCGACGGGGTGCTGAAAGTGCCCGAGAATGTTCGCCATGTGGGCTGGTGGGACGGCAGCGCGTTCGCCGGCGATCCGTTCGGGTCGACGGTGATCGCCGGGCACGTCGACTCGGCCAGTGAGGGAGTCGGCTTCTTCGCCCGGCTACTGAAGATCAAGATCGGAGACGTGGTCACCGTCAGGGACGGGGAGCACCGGCAGAGCTACCGGGTGACCTCGGTGCAGACGGTGGCGAAACGGGCCCTGGCCTCCGACAGCCAGGCGTTCGACCAGCGCGGCAACCACCGCCTGGTGTTGATCACCTGCACCGGAACCTTCCGGCGCGACCGCGGTGGCTACGACAACAACCTGGTGGTGATCGCCAAACCGATCGGGCTGGCGCGCTGATCATCGCGCCAGCGGTGCCGTTCAGCCGCCGGCGGTGCCGATCAGCCGCCGGCGGTGCTCGCCGGCTGCGGATCGGCCTGGTGCTTCGACCCGCCGGTCTTGCGTCGCCGGCGCCGTGGACGGTCCTCGGCCTGTCGTTCCGACGTCGACCCCTCTGACGCCGCGGGGTGGTCCTCGGCCCGCGCCGAGGCAGCCACGGGCTGCACTGGCTCTGCCACCCCGGAGGTCTGCGGCTCCGGCTCGACCTGTACGCCGTTCCGCAGCCGGCGCCGGGTCCGGTCACGACCCTTCCGCTCAGGGCGGGCGGCTGCGCCCGACCCTCGGTCGGTGTCACCGTGCTTGCCACGGCGCCCGGTGTCGACCGGCTCGGGCGCGGTGTTGATGCGGCCGCGAGCAGAGGGATCGATGCCCTGGTCGTGGTAGAGGTGGGCGGAGGTGGAGTACGTCTCCTCCGGCTGCTCGAACGGCAGACCCAAGGTGTTGTTGATCACCTTCCAACGGGTCTGGTCGGCCCAGTCGACGAAGGTGATCGCGATGCCGGAGGCGCCGGCCCGGCCGGTTCGCCCGATCCGGTGCACGTAGTTCTTGTCGTCCTCGGGGCACTGATAGTTGATCACGTGGGTGACGCCCTCGACGTCGATCCCGCGGGCTGCGACGTCGGTGGCCACGAGCACGTCCACCTTGCCCTCGCGGAACCTCTTCAGCGCCTTCTCACGGCTGATCTGGTTGAGATCCCCGTGGATCGACGCTGCGGCGAAACCGCGCTCGGCGAGGTCGTCGGACAGTCGCTGCGCCGACCGCTTCGTGCGGCAGAAGATCATCACCCGGTTGCGGTTCTCCGCCTGCAGCACACGCGCGACGATCTCGGGCTTGTCCAGGTCGTGCGCCTGGTAGACGAATTGCGCGGTGGTCGGCACTGTGGTCGTGGCCGCTGCCGACTCCGCCCGGATGTTGACCGGGTGCCGCAGATGCCGCCGGGCGAGCGTCACGATCGCGGCGGGCATCGTCGCGGAGAAGAGCATCGTCTGCCGAAGCTCAGGGGTACTGGCCAGCATGCGCTCGACGTCGGGGAGGAAGCCGAGGTCCAGCATCTCGTCGGCCTCGTCGAGCACGAGCACCTTGATGTGCGACAGGTCCAGCACGCCGCGGTCCATCAGGTCCAGCAGCCGGCCCGGGGTGCCGACCACGACATCCACGCCGCGGCGCAGGCTGTTCAGCTGCTGGTCGTAGCCCACCCCGCCGTAGACGGTGAGCACGCGGGAATGGCGCAGGGCCGAGGCGGTCGTCAGGTCCGCGCTGACCTGGCTCGCCAGCTCGCGGGTCGGCGTGACGACCAGGCCTTGCGGTGCGCCCGGCTTCGCGAGCTGGGCGTAGTCCCGTTCGCCCGGGAGCACGATGCGCTGCAACATGGAGATGCCGAAGGCGAGGGTCTTGCCGGTCCCGGTGCGGGCCTGGCCGATCATGTCGGTACCGGTGAGCGCGATCGGGATCGCCATCGACTGGATCGGGAACGGTGAGGTGATGCCGACCTGGCGCAGCGCCTCCACGATGGGGGTCAGCACGCCGAGCTCGTGGAAGGTCGCGATAGGGACCGGCTCGTCTGCCGAGTCGGCGTCGGCCTGTCGTCGTCCCCGGTCAGCGTCGGCCTCAGTCTCGGCAGCCTCGGTCTCGGCAGTCTCGGGGTCGGCGTCGTCGGCTGCGGTGTCGGCGGATCCGTCGGCACCGGCTTCGGTGTCGGCGGTTCCCGGCTCGACGTGGAGTTGCTCGCTGGTCAGAATGTCGGCCTTCGGGTTCGAGGAGATGCGGCGGTCGCCGGCACGTCGTGACCTGCACGGTGCCAGGCTGCCGCAAAGGCAGGTGATCGAAATCTCAAGCAGTCTACCCGTACGTCGGGATGGGGTTGAACCGGCGCTGAGGCGGTCGTCCGGCGGTACCGGCGGACGTGGCCGAGCGGAGCCGGCCCCGCGCGCGCACTATCCTGCGGCCATGGTCGAAGAGGCGCCGGACGGCGTACCCGCCCCAACGAACGAGCCGCTTCCGCCCGACCCCAGCTACCAGCAGGGTGCCGTCGACCTGCTGGGGGTGCTGGCGTACGGCGCGCTGGCTGCCTTCGACCGGCTGGCCGAGGACGCCCGCAAGGCGCCTTCCCTGGCGGACAAGGTGCACGTGGCGTCGATGGCCGCACTGCAGATCGCGCACTACGAGCGGGTGCGCGCGAGGCTGGCCGATCTGGACGTCGACGTCGTGGTGGCGATGAAGCCATTCCAGTCCGCGTTCAACGCCTTCCACGACCACACCAAGCCCAAGGACTGGCTCGAAGGTCTGGTCTGGGCCTACGTCGGGGAAGGCTTCGCTGCCGACTTCTACCGGGAGGTGGCAGCGTTCGTGGACGCCGACACCCGCGCTCTGGTGCACGAGGTGCTCGCTGACGCCGGACATCGCGACTTCGTGATCGACAACGTCCGCAGCGCGATCGCCGCCGACCGCAAGGTCGCCGGCCGGCTCGCCCTGTGGGGCCGCCGCTTGGTGGGTGAGGCACTGACCCAGGCTCAGCGTGTCGCCGCGGACCGGGACTCCCTGACCAGTCTGCTGACGGGCACCGTCGACCGGCCGGGGATGGACCTGGCCGCCATCAGCCGGATGTTCTCCCGACTGGTGGAGAACCACACCCGGCGGATGGCAACGCTCGGCCTGCAGGCCTAGGCAGGGCTTAGGCCGCGCCGGGCCGACCCCCCTCCTAGACCGAGCCGAATCCGACGTGGCGGGCGTTCTCCTCGCCGAGGTCGATGTAGGCGATCTTGCTGGCGGGGATCAGCACCCGGCGGCCTCGGTGATCTGACAGGCGGAAGAAGCTGTCCTCGCTCAGGGCCTCCGCCAGGGCCTTCTCGATATCGGCGGTCGTATTGTGCGTCTCCACCACGATCTCGCGACTGACGTGCTGGATGCCGACCTTGATCTCCACGTGTTCCTCCTGTTGGGGGCGAGAGTCTGCTCGCCTGCAGCAACCGTGCCATACCGCGCCTCGGATCCCCGCGCGCGTTCGCGCAGAGCGTGACGGCGCGCGTTCGCGCAGGGCGTGTGCGCGTTCGCGCGGCGTACGCCGGACCGGTCTCAGCCGAGATCGGCGATCTCCTCCGGCGAGGCCGCGCGGATGACGAGCCGGGTCCAGGCGCCGACGTACACGCGATCGTCGGCGGCCAGTTCCCGTTTGGTCCCCACCGGGATGGGGTCGCTCGGCAGCGGGCCGGTCGCCGGAGCGACGAAGGTGCCGTTCGCCGAGTCGAGATCTTCGGCGAACCAGCGGACACCGTCGGTGGTGAGCTGGGTCTGCCTCCGACTGACGCCGGAGTCGGCGTCACAGTCGATCTCGGGATGGATGTTGCGGCTCTGGGAGGTGCGTCCGAGGAGCAGCGACGTCGAACGCAGGGCGATGACCTCGGGCGGTCCGGGCGAGGGCATCGGGTCCGGGCTCTGCTGGGCCTCGTACCACGCGGGGTCGATCCAGACCTCGGCCACCCACGCCGTCGCCGGCGCTGCGCCCGACTCGGCTGATCCAGTCTCGTCGGCTGCCTCGATGGCCTTCGCGGAGCCGAGCGCCGAATCGGGCATCGGCCGGGGCATGGCGCCGGTGGTGAAGTCGTAGCCGCAGTTCTCGCAGAACAGCGCGCCACGGGCGTTGTCGGTGGCGCAGTTCGGGCAGGCGTGAACCTCGGCTGCGGGGCTCGCGGTCGTCTCGGGGCCGGATTGCGTGGGAGCTTCGGGCGTCACTGCGGCCGGATCGACCGGCATGCCGCAGACATCGCAGTAGTCGTCGGCGGTCGAGGTGTGACCCGCGGGGCATACCGCGCTCATCGGTGGCTGCCCACCGGGGGGATGGGGGACAAGATCATCCTTCTGTTCGGGGTCGTCCTGCGGTCGGGGTCCGCCTCACGGTCGGAGTCATCCCCGGATCCGCGTCGTCTTCGTCGAAGCGGTGTCCAGAGCCATCTCGTCGGCCTTGTCCACCGCACGCTTCAGACGCACGGTACCCGTTTCCGGGTTTTCTATGTCGACGACCTTGCGCAGGCGGGTGGTGGCCTCGGCATTGCCGGTGGCCTGGCGCGAGTTGCACCGCCCGCCCGAGCTTGCTCGTCGCGACATCGACGTCTCCGGCGGCCTTGGCCGCGAGGCCGTCCTGGATCGCCTCCGCCAACTCGGTCTGCCCGGTGTAGTGGGCGACCTCGGCGTTGATCCGGGTGGTCAGCCCCTCGTCGTCGGACCACTTGGCCTTGACCAGTCCCTGGGCGACGACTTCGCCCCCGACCGCCAGCTGGACCCGGGCGGCAAGCTGCTCCTGCCCGACGGCCTTCGACGCGAGCCGGACACTGACGTGGTAGTCCCGGGACTCGTCCCCCCACGAGCCGGTCGGATAGCCGCCGGTCAGCGGGTTCACTTCGACCCGCCGGGCGGACAGGTCTTCGACGGTGGGGGACACCTGCCTGACGAAGCTGACCTGTGCTCCCTGCGGCGCCCAGACCCGGAGTTGCGCATCCGCCACGCCCCGGCTCATCGACTGCTGCATCAGGCCGGCGAACACCTCACTCATCCGGCCAGGATCGGGAATGATGTCGACCGTGCCGAGCAGGGCCTGGGCGATGCGGCGCACCTCGGCCACCTGCCAGTCGACGCCGACCCCGCGGCAGTCGCACTGGAAGCGGCCCGTGACCGCGTGGATCGCGTGGGTCAGCTGCTCCGGGGTTTCGTTGTGGTTCTCCCCGTCGGTCAGCAAGATGGCGTGCCGCTGGGCGAGCATCGGCCCGGAGTCGAACAATCGGCCGGCCAGGGTGAGCCAGGTCCCCATCGCCGTGCCCCCGTCGGATCGGAACTGGGCGATCGCCTGATGGGCGGCGAACCGCGCGTTCGCGTCCATGCGGACCAGGCCGGTACCGGCGCGTACGGGGGGGAAGGCCAGGTACGCCTGATGGGTGCCGGCGACAATCGCGAACCAGGTCCCGTCGAGGATCTGGTCGACGGCAGCCGCGGCCGCGAGCTTGGCCGCCTCCAGCTTGGTCCGCCCCATCGATCCGGAGGTGTCGACGATGATGATCTCCGCGGCGTCGCCGGAGCCGCTGCGACCGGCCGACCCCGCTCCGCGGCACTCGACGGTGACGATCGCGTTCACATCGGTGCCCCCGTCGGGCAGGAACTCGTTCTGGTACACCGTCGCGGTGAACTCAGCCATGAATCAGGTCTCCGTACGCCTCAGTGCAGGAAATTCGGTTCCGCCACACTATCCCGAGGCAGGTCAGCTGGGGTGGAAGTGCGCGGGTGACAAGGCGACGAGCGGGCAACCCGGGCGGCGAGCCGATCTCGGTCAGTGCCGGGCCAGGGCTACTGAGATGTTGTCCTTGCCCCCCCGCTCGCAGGCCCACCGCACCAGCGACTCGGCCAGAGCCAGCGGATCGCTGCCCCCCGTGTCCAGGCCGGCCACCACGCCCTGGAGTTCGTCAGCCTCGGACGCGTAGTTCCACAGCCCGTCGGAGCAGACCAGCAGCCAGCCCGGCCCGACGAGGGTCATCGATCCCGTCCGCGGGTCGATGTCGGGGCTGTCCCGACCGAGCCACTTGGTGATCGCGTGGGCGTGCGGTCCGGTCTCGGCCTCCTCGCGGGACACCCCCATCTCGATCCGTGCCTGGGCCATCGAGTCGTCCAGGCTGAGCTGGACGGCCGCGCCCGAGTCGGGAATCCAGTAGCTGCGGCTGTCGCCCACGTTGCCGAACACGACCAGGTCGCCGTCGAGCACCGCCGCGCTGAGGGTGCAGGACGCCGGATTCTCACTCCCGGTGGCGGTGTGGGCGATCACCGCCGCGTTGGCCTCGGTGGCGGCGCGTTGGACGGCAGCCGTGATCGCCGCCACCCGGCTCGCCGGGGTGCCCAGGCCCTCCGGGAGCCCGGCCGCGAGCACGTCGCGGGCTCGCCGGGCACCGGCCAGGCTGGCGACGTCGGAGTCGATGGAGGTGGAGACCCCGTCGCAGACCACGAGCACGGCCCGGGTCCCCGGCGCCTGTTCCGCAGCCACCGCGATGGCGTCCTCGTTGCGGTGGTGCTTCACGCCGCGGTCGCAGCAGCCGGCTACCCACCCGGCCGGCTGCTCGGTGTAGTGGTCACGGGGGTCGGGGGCCTTGAGACCGCAGTTCTCGCAGTAGCCGTCAGCCCCGACCGTTCCACCACAGCTGCCGCACGATCGGGCGGCCGGTTTTGCTGGTGGCGAGCCCTGCGGCCGTGTCGGCTGGGTCAGCTCGATCGGAGTCTCCTGTTCCTCCGGGGATGGTCCGGCGGCCGGGGCGATCGGGCTGAGAGCGGCCCCGCACGCCTCGCAGAACGCCGCAGCGGCGGTCGCCTCGGACCCACAGCGTGGACAGCGGACGGGCGTCGTCGCACCATCGTCGACCGAACCGTCGGCGGAGGGTGGGGTGGTGACGGCACCGGGGGCGGGGAATTGGGTCATCGCAGGGTCCACCTTCGCACTCGGTTGGCCTGATCGACCAGCGCGAAGCGGCGCTGGTCGTCGCTCTCGGTGCCGGCGAGCTGCCGGTAGTGGCTCTCGAGTCCGTCCCGCAGGGTTTCCTCGCGGGCGGCGTACGGGCCGATCAGGACCGTGCCCTGCGGTCCGGAGGCGGCCACCTCGACCAGCGCGCGTTCCAGGATCCGTACCGTCAGCTCGGCCCGCTCCCGCGGGTCGAGGCGTACGCCGCTGATGCTGTCCATCGCCTGAGCGAGCCCCGGCAAGCCCTGCCCGGCCTCGTACAGCTGCTCGGCGCGCAGTCGTCGGGCCTCGGGGAAGCTTCGGCTGGTCGAGGGGACCAGATCGAGCGCGGCGACCGCGCCGGCCGTATCGCGGCGGCCCGTACGGATCCGGGCCAGCCCGAAAGCGGCCGCGGACACGTAATTCGCGTCGGTTCCGGCGCAGGTGCGGTAGAGGTTCTCGGCGATGCCGACCTCGCCTCCCCGCTCGCAGGCCAGCGCCAGCGCCAGCTTCGGCGCCAACTCGCCGGGCACCTGGCCGTAGACCGCGTTGAAGGCCGCTTGGGCGGCAGGCAGGTCTCCCGCGTCGAGGGCGGCCAGACCGCTGACCCAAACCGCCCGCCACTCCCACGGGTCCTCTCCGAGCATCTGATTGACGATCTGCTCCACCTCGTCCCGCCGACCCATCTGCAGGGCGGCCCGGGCCTGGGCGAGCCGCACCTCCGCCGAGGGCGCCGGGGCCTGGAGCAGCTCGTCCAGTCGTTCCTGCGGGTCCTCCAGCGAGACGTTGCTCAGCCAGGCGTACTGCGGATCGCTGGTGTCGAGCCGCAGCGCCGGCAACTCGCTCCACTCCAGCACGTCGCTGGTGATCGCGGGGGCCTCGAAGAGCACCGACGCGGCCGACGTGCGGGCGTTCCCCGCGGTGTGCTCGGCCACCACCTCGCGGAGCACGCCGAGCAACTGGACCCGCAGTTCGTCCACCGAGGCGAAGCGGTCCGCCGGATCGGGGGCGCAGGCCTTGGTGATCAGCCGGTAGAGCGAGTCGTGGGTGGCGAAGAGCGGGGTCTCCTCGACCGGAGGCAGGCTGGCGACGTAACGCGTCTGGTAGCCGCGGAACTCCGTCATCAGCACCACCAGGGTGCGACCGATGGTGTAGATGTCGGAGGCGACCGAGGGTCCCACCTGGGCCACCTCAGGCGCCTGGTAGCCGACGGTGCCGTAGATCGCCGACTCCTGGTCGTCGATCCGGCGGACGCCGCCCAGGTCGATCAGCTTGACCGCGTCGCCGACCTGGATCAGGTTGTCCGGCTTGAAGTCGCAGTAGACCACTCCGAGGTCGTGCAGGTAGGTGAAGGCGGGGAGGACCTCGAGGATGTAGGCCAGCGCCTGGTCGACCGGCAGCGGGTCGAACGTCCCGTGGTTGGCCCGCATCCGGCTCTTCAGGATCTGCTTGAGCGAGACACCGCCGACGTACTCCATGACGATGTAGCCCGAGCCGTCATGGGTGACGAAGTTGTAGATCTCCACGATCAGCGGGTGCTCCACCTGCGCGAGGAACTGCCGCTCGGCGATGGCGACGGCGAGCGCGTCCTTGTCGCCGGTGTTCAGCAGGCCCTTGAGGACCACCCAGCGGTCGGAGACGTTCCGGTCACGGGCGAGGTAGATCCAGCCGAGGCCGCCGTGGGCGAGGCAGCCCGCCACCTCGTACTGGTGGGCGACCAGGTCGCCCGCCCTCAGCTTGGGGGTGAAGGAGAACGCGTTGCCGCACTGGGCACAGAAGCCTTCGCTCCGGCCTGGCTGGCCGTCGCGCCCGCGACCGACCTGCGCGCCGCAGTTGGGGCAGGTGCGCTTGCTCTCCGGCACCTGGGGATCGACCATGATCGCCTGCGCGGCGTCGGTCTCGGGTGCAGGCGGGACCCGGGTGAGCCCGGCTCCGAGCCGGGCGCTGCGCAGGCGCTGGGATCCCGAATGCACCCGGGTGGTGATCTTGGAGCCGGTGGTGCCGGCCCGACGCGAGCCGAGCGCGGCCGAGTCGAGCCGGCTGGAGCCCCGGGTCTGGCTGGAGCCCGCGCCCCCCGCCTCGGCGCCCCCCGCCTCGGCGGCAACCGGGGAGGCCGCACCCAGGTTCGAGGTCCGCCCCGAAGCGGCTACCGGCGATGGCTCGGGAACGGAGGCCGGGGCTGTGCCCGGGCTGCCGCACACATCGCAGTAGCCGTCCACGATGCTGCCCGTGCAGCCCGGCTGGCCGCAGGGTTCGGCCGACCCGACCGTGGGAAGGCCGGGGCTGCCGCAGACATCGCAGTAGCCGTCGACGATGGTGCCGGTGCACCCGGGCTGCGCACAGCCGTTCACGGCCGCCTCCCGCTCTCGAGGTAGGTCTGGTACAACGCGAGGAGTTGCCGGGCGATGGGCATCCGGGTGGGCTGCTCGTCCAGCGAGGCCCGAGCCAGCGCGTACGCTTGCGCGACCTCCGGCACGTCCGCGGCGCCGGTGGCGGCCGCCTTCGCCCGGTACGCCTCGAGCAGGCTGTCCAGGTCGGCGCGCTCGGCCAACGCCTGCGTGTACGCCGTCTGGACCACCTCCATCGCCCGCGCCACCTGGTCGAGCCGCTGCAGGTAGCTGGTCAACGCCTCGCCGGCCTCAGGCACCGGGCCCAAGGCCTCGACATCGGGTACGGCGTACCGGGGAGCGGGTGCCACCCGCCGTAGGCACTCCGCCACCAGCGTGGTCAGGTCGGACTCGCGGGCCTCCAGCTGGGCCCGGCGCTCGCGTGCCCGGCCGAGGAGGGCGCCGGACTCGCGGCGACGAACCCCACCGACGATCAGGTCGCGTTCGAACGTGGCCGCCTCGATCTCCAGGGGCCCGACCAGGCCGAGGACGTCACCGCCGCGCTGCAGCTTGTCGCCGAGCTCCTGCAGCCGCCGCGCCAACCGCGCCTGGGTGGCGGCGGCCTGCTGGTGGGCGGGGCCGGCCGGTTCCAGGTCGACCTGATCGCGGATCCGCTCCAGCTGGGCCCGGAGTTGGCGGACCCGTGCGCTCACCTCGGCTCCGGAAGGATCGAAGCCGAGCCGCACCCGCAACTGCGCCAGCAGCGCGTCGGAGAGCCGGCAAGCCTCGGGCAGGGACACCGCGAGCCCGGAGTCGGCGCCGGTGTCGAGCCGGCCCCAGATCAGCGACGCGAGTCGCAGCCGTTCGGTCACCCCGACCCGTCCGCCGTCCCAGGTGGCGAGCAGCTGTTCGTAGCGATCCGAGGCCGACTTCCACAGCGCGAGCGAGAGCATGATGTCGCCGGTCACGCTACGGCCCGGGGCCGGCCCGCCCCGCCGCCCGGCCCAGCCTGGACGCGGCGGCATCCAACGCCACCCGGTCCAGTTGCTCGAGCTCACTTCGGCGGCCGTCGCGCCAGCGACCGAGCGCGTCCACGTAGGCCCGCGCCGCCGGCGGGTCGACCGGTTCCCCCATCCGTCCCGGAGCCGACGGCGCTGCGACCGGGCCGGCCGGGGTGGTCATCGTCACGGTCACTGGTTCCTGCCGTAGACCGCTTTGGGCGGCTGCGGCGCCGGGCCGAGGACGTCGCGCAGCCAGCGGTTGTAGATGCTGGTCCACTCGCCGTTGGCCCGCATCTGCGCGAGGCGCGCGTTCACGAAGCGGACGAAGTCGACGTCGTCGGCGGCGATTCCGAGGCCGTACGGTTCGGCGGTGAACGCCTGCTGCTCCGGGACCACTGCGTACGGGTCCTGCGCGGCCAGGCCGGCCAGCACGGTGTCGTCGCCGGTGATCGCGGCCACCTCGCCCTGCTGGAAGAGCGCCAGGCAGCCGGTGTGGTTGTCGGCACCGACCGGGATCGCCTTCGGCGCGATCTTGACCAGGTTGTCCATGCTCGAGGTGGCCTTGGGGGCGCAGACCCGCTGCCCGTCGAGCTGGGCCAGCGAAGTGGCCTTGGTGCCCCGTCGGACCAGGATCTTCTGCCCCGAGCGGTAGTACTCGGTGGAGAACGCGATCTGGGTCCAGCGGTCGCAGGTGATGGTCATGTTGCGGGCGACGATGTCGACCTCACCCTTGCTGCAGGGCGGGGATGCGCTGCGCGGCAGTGATCACCTTGAGCTGGTAGGCGTTCTCGTCGCCGAAGATCGCCTTGGTCACCGCCTTGACCAGGTCGATGTCGAAGCCTTCGATCCGGCCGCTGAACGGGTTGCGCGAGCCGAGCAGATAGGTGTCGGCGGATACGCCCGCGACCAGTCGGCCACGCTCCCGGATCCGAGCCATGGTGGACCCGCTCGGCAGGTCCCCCGGGCCGGGGAGGTCGCCCTCGGGCTTGTACGAGGCCAGTGCGTTGGTGCACGGGTTCGGGGACGGGGTGGCCGACGGGGTCGGCTGCCCACTCGGCTGGGTACTTGCGGTCGGTTCGGAACGGTCGTTGACGAGGCACCGGGCGTCGCCGTGGGAAGCGGGGTCGGGGTGTAGCTGAGCAGCGAGCAGGCCGAGACGACGGACGCGGTGAGCACGGCGAGCGCGAACGCCCGGGCGCGGCGCTTCACCGGTACTCCCGCAGTCTCGCGGCGACCCCGCGCCGGCCGAGCAGCGCGGCGCCGATGCCGGCTGCGAGCAGGGCGATGGCCCCTGCGACCAGGGGCGGCTGCCGGCCCGACAGCGCCGCCGAGGTCGACCCGCTCACCTGGTCGAGGTAGTCGGCGAGGCCGGCGTCGAAGGCGTTGAAGAGGGTATTGGACGATCCCGGCCCCGTTCCTGTCGCCTGCGCCACCGCCTTGTCCCAGCTGCCCCCGTCGTCGAGAGCGCGGATGGCGACGTGGCCCGCGGTGTAGGCCTGCCACTGCGGCGCTGCCGACGGGGCGCCGGGCAGCCGGTCGAGTTGGCCGGCGACCCGCTCCGCCGCTGTCGCCCAGGCAGCCTCGAAGGACTGGCCCGAGCCGCGGGCGATCAGGGTGAGGCTCTCGCTGGACTTGGCGCTGTTGGCGTCGATCCGGGCACCCGCTGCCGCGTTGAGGGCGGCGAAGCTCCCGTCGCGGATCGCGGTCACCTGCGCGTCCAGGCGCTGTACCCCGATCAGCCCGCCGAGCAGGGCCACCAGCAGGAGCGCGGCGCAGCCGACCAGCCCGACGTTGAGGGTCCGCCGGAACCGGCGGGCCACCCACACCTGGGCGAGGACCACCGCGCCGAGTCCGAGCAGGGCGACCCCCGCGAACACGTACCCGAAACGCACGCCCATCGCGTCCTCGGCCCGCTGCGCGTTCGCCGAGACCAGGTTGTCCAGCAGGGGTTGGGCGCTGCCGCGTAACTGGGCGCTGGCGTTGCGCAGGTACTGTGCGCCGACCGGGAATCCCTGCCGGTTGTTGGCCCGCGCCTGCTCCACGGCCGCCGCGTAGTCGACCACCTGCCGGTTGAGGGCGGACAGCGCCTCGCTGTCCGCAGGCTGGTGGCGGGCCGCGTCGGCGATCAGCGCCGCGGTGGCGGCGATGGCCTCGTCGTAGGCGGTGCGCTGGTCGGCCGGCTCCAGGCCGCCGACCAGGAAGGCGTTGGTCGCCGTGGCGTCGGCGCTGAGCAGGCTCGTCTGGATCCGCTGCACTCGGATGAGTTGGTCGGCGTCGGCCTCGGCGCGGCTCAGCGCGTAGGCGAGGTAGCCGAAAACGAACACGCCGACGATCCCGACCAACAGGCTCACGGTGACGACGCCGAGGCTGAGCAGCCGCAGCCGACGGGGTGTGTCCGCACTGGCCGGCGCGGGCGCTTCGTCGAGGCGGACCACCGAGACCTGACCCGCGGCCGCGGCGGCCGGCAGCGCGGCGGTGGCCGGAGCCGCCGACGCACCCTCCGGTGCGGACCGTACGGGCGGGCTAGCTGTGCTCATCGGGCTGCTCCTCGGCCGGGGAATCCGGGTCGGTCAGGTCCGGGTCGGTCTGGTCCGGGTCGGTCAGGTCCGGGTCGGTCAGGTCGGGGTCGGTCAGGTCGGGGTCGGTCAGGTCGGCGAGAGCGTCCGGCGGCGCAATTCCCGTGACGTCTGCGGCTTCCAGCGCCCGCAACTGGGCCAGAGTCGGTGCGGCGACGTCGCGCAGCCGCCAGGCATGGCGGCCGATCGCCGCCTCCAGCAGGTTGCGGGCGAACCGGCCGTTGCCGAACGAGCGGCCGCGCGGGGTCATGGCCAAGATGGCGCGGAAGGCGTGCAGGACGTCCTCGCCGACGTCGTAGTCGGCGCCGACCGCCAGCCGGAGGAAGATCTGTTCGAGTTCGTCGTCGGTGTAGTCGGCGAATTCGATCGTGGTCCGGAACCGGCTGGCCAGCCCGGGATTGCCGACGATGAACTCCACCATCGGGTCCGGGTAGCCGGCCACGATCAGGACCAGGTCCTCGCGCCGGTCCTCCATCTCCTTGACCAGGGTGTCGACCGCCTCCCGGCCGTACTGGTCGCCCGCGAGGCTGTACGCCTCGTCGATGAACAGCACGCCACCCGCGGCCGAATCGACCACTTCAGCGGTCTTCATGGCGGTCTGGCCCAGGTAGCCGGCGACCAGCTCGGACCGGTCGACCTCGACCAGCTGACCCTTCGACAGCAGCCCCAGAGCGCGGTAGATCCCGCCGACCAGTCGGGCGACCGTGGTCTTGCCGGTGCCCGGGTTGCCCACGAAGACGAGGTGCCGGGTGATGGTGGGGGAGCGGAGCCCGGCCCGGGTGCGCAGGCTGTCGATGCGGAGCAGCGCCACCTGGCGGTGGATCTCGGCTTTGACCTCGGTCAGCCCGATGAGTTCGTCCAGCTCCGCGAGCAGTTCCTCGACGGTCTTCTCCGGCGGCTCGGCGGCCGCGTCGGTCTCAGCGTCGGGCGGGACCGCAGCGGCCGCGGTCGCGGGACCGGGCAGCGAGGACGGCGCCTGCTCCGGACCAGCAGCGGTGCGGCCCGGATGTGAGCCCAGCGTGCGCCCAGTGCGGACCCAGGTGTGGGTGTGTTCGATCCGTCGGCGCACCGAGCCAGGGGAAGGCGGCCGCGGCGCTGCGTTCGAGGGGTGTCAGGTCGAGAGAGCTGGCGGCGGGCACCGCAATCTCAGGGTGCTGAGCACGGAGCGCGGCCAGCCGGGCGAGCGCGTCGCGCAGGACCCGGGGCAGGTCGGGGCCGGTCGGGTCGGGGTCGGTCACGGCAGGTCCAGACTGCTGGGTGGGCGTCGCGGTGACGGCTGGCCGCCGAGGTCGAGGGCGCCGCCCGAGCCGGCGGGCCCGAACTTCTCGGTGAGGAAGCGGCCGTGCGCGATCAGGGCATCGGCGTCCACCCGCACGACCGCGTCGAAGATCTTGTCCATGGTCGCGGCGAGCAGGTCGAGCTGGTCGATCAGCAGCATCAGCGAGGTCTTGCCGTTCTCGACCGGCCGCGAGTCAGCCCACTGACGGGGAAGCCGGGTGTACGCGGTGATCGCCTCGGGCAGATAGTCGGTGGCGGTGGCCATCACCGAGTACGCATCGCGACTGCCCGCGCCGAGGTTGCGCAGTCGCGGCATCGTGTCGCCGACGGTGCGGGCGACGCGGCGTACGCGGGATTGGACGACCGCCGGCACCGCACCGCCGGAGACCATGGCCTCCACCCGGGCCAAGGCGGCGGTGATGTCGTCTTCGGTGGGCGCGGCGGGGGTGGCGGGCGCCGTCTCGGGCGGAGGGGGCGCGGGAGCACCGCCGGTGATCCGGACGATCCAATCCCGTAGACCCATCGGCGTTCCCGGTCGTGTGATGGTCAGGGCTCAGCGCAGTCCGCGGGACGTGCCCGGCTGCGCGGGTCCGGCCGCCAGGTCGAGCGCTCCGGAGGCGAGCTGGTGGTCCTGCCGCTGCACCCGCTCCAGGTATTCGCGCGACTTGGTGACCTCGCCCTCCAGCGTGCCGATCGTCGCCGCCATGGTGTCCAGCGCGGCCATCTTGAACGTGTCGATGGAATCCATCGTCTGGTAGATGTTCGCGAACGCCGCCTGCAGCTGGGGTAAGCCGATCGTCGCCGATGCGGCCTGTTGCTGGATCGCCGCCGAATTGTCCCGCAGCATCTCCGAGGTCCGCTGGATCAGGTCGGACGTGGTGGTGTTCAGGGCGGTGATCTGGTCCAGAACCAGCTTCTGGTTGCCGAGCGCCTGGGCCACGATGACCGCCGTCCGCAGGGCGGACATGGTCGTGGTGGAGGCGCGGTCGACCCCCTTGATCAACTCGAGGTTGTTCTTGATGATGATGTCGATGGCCAGGTAGCTCTGGATCGAGACCGCCAGCTGGGTGAGCAGGTCCTGGTGCTTCTGCCGGACGTAGAACAACACGTCCTGACTCAGCGCCTTCGCCTTCTCCGGATCGGAGAACTCCAGCTGGGAGATCATCGCCGCCAGGCGGGTGTCCAACTGCTCGGCGATGTAGATGTAGGAGTTCAGCCGGCCCATGGTCGCCCACAGATTCTGCTTCTCCATGGTCAGCGCCACGTTGTCCTTGGCCAGTTCGTCCTGGCCGTTGCGCAGGCTGTGCAGGATGCCGTTCAGCTGTCCCTGCGCCGATTCGTACCGGCGGAAGTAGTCGACGACCTTGTCGCCGAAGGGGATCATGCCGAGGAACTTGCGAGCCCCCGTGGCCTGACTCGGATCGAGGTCCTCCACGGTGCGCCGCAGGTCCAGCAAAGTGTTGCCGATCCGGGACCCGGACGCCAGGCCGCCCTCCTTGATCGCGCGTACGGGCGTCTGCAGCAGCCGGTTGGAGGTCTCGGCGGCACGCCTGATGTCGGCGTCGCCCATGCTCTGCACGTCCGCGGCCTGCTGGGCGAACTCCGGCGAACGGGTTTGCGCAGCCATCAGCGCGTTCAGGAAGCCGTCGACCTTGCCGTCCAGGGCGGGACGCGTGGCCGGATCCACCTGCGGCGCCATCGCGGGCGCCTGGGTGGCGATCACCGGGGCCGGTGCCGGCGGGGCGGTCAGGGTGAGCGGGTTGGCATCGGGCGGGGTCAGTGCTGCGCCCGCACCCATCGGCTCGGTCATCGTCTTCCTCTCCGGCCCGGCGGGGCTGGTGCTTGCTCGCGTGGGCTTGCGGTTCCGCTGGCTGGGTCGAGACCTCGTCCGGCACCCCGCTGCGGCGAGGAGTGCGGAGGTCCGGCTGGGGACCCGAGCAAATCTACTCGACCTGGGGAGCGCGCGTCCGGTGCGCACGCAGTCCGTCCGGTGGGGTGGCGCCGACGGTGAGACCGAGGGCCTGCGCTGAGACCGCAGCCTCGGCGAGCAACTCGGTCGGAGACCGCCCGAGCCGTTCGGCCAGGGCCTGCACCTCGTCGAACTCCGGAGTCACCTGCCAGATCCGGTCCTCGCGGTGGCTGATCTTGACCGAGACCGGAAATCCCGCGACCCGCACCTCGGCGTAGCCGCGGGGCAGCGCGATCTTGGTCAGCAGCCGCTCCCGGACGCCGATGGTGCTGGTCCGGGTCAGCATCAGGTCGCGGAGTACGCCGGTCAGTTCGGGCCGGCCGAGCACGCTGAGCACGTGAGCGGGCCGCCCCTTCTTCATGGTGATCGGAACCAGCCAGGCGTCCGCGGCGCCGGCGCGCAGCAGGGCGTCGAGCACACCAGGCCACAGCCGGGGATCGAGGTCGTCCACGTTGGCCTCGATCAGTACGGCATCCTCGCCGCGCAGTGCGGTCGGCTCGCCCGCAGCACCGATCAGGACCCGGGTCACATTGGGCCGGCCGGGGGTGTCCCGGCTGCCGGCACCGGCGCCGGAGGACGTCAGCGTGAGTTCGGGGAGTTCTGCTTCGCCGGCGCCCAGGGCTGCGAGCAGGGCCATTCCGGTGGGTGTGGTCAACTCGCCGCCGCCTCCGGCGGTGATGGTCCAGCCGACGGCCAGCCGGACCACCGCGGGCACCGGTACGGGGAGTTCGCCGTGTGCCGTGGCGATGCGGCCCGAACCCACGGCGACGACGCCCGCGCCGAGGGACGTCGACCCCCAGGTCCTCCAGGGCGGCGGCCACCCCGACGATGTCGGCGATCGAGTCGAGCGCTCCCACCTCGTGGAAGTGGACCTCGTCGACGGGCACCCCGTGCACGTACGCCTCGGCGGCCGCCAGCGCGGCGAAGGTGGCCGAGCTGCGGGCCCGTACGCCGTCGGCCAGCGCAGCGTCCGCGAGCAGCTTCCGGATCGCCGACCAGGTGCGCTCCGGCAGGTCGGTCGCGATCACCTCGACGCTCAGCTTCAGTGCTCGCTGGCCGGCCCGGGTGACCTCGGCCGTCCGCAGCTCGACCGCGCCCGGGAGGACAGCGTCCACCGCTGCCTGAACGGTGGCGAGGTCGGCGCCGGCGTCGATCAGCGCACCCAGCAGCATGTCCCCGGCGACGCCAGCGGACGCGTCGACCCAGGCGTGGCTGCCGCCGGTCACGGGGCGCCGATCTGGGCGGCGAGGTGGCCCGCTCCGTACCCGTTGTCGATGTTGACCACCGCGACGCCGGGCGCGCACGAGTTGAGCATGGCCAGCAGCGCGGCGAGTCCCCCGAAGGCGGCGCCGTAGCCGACCGAGGTGGGCAGCGCGATCACCGGAGCGCTGATCAGCCCGGCGACCACGCTGGGCAGGGCGCCGTCCATCCCGGCCGCCACGACCACCACCCGGGCGCTGCGGAGCAGGTCGAGGCGCCCCAGCACCCGGTGCAAGCCCGCGACGCCGACGTCGACCACCAGTTCGGTGGGCCGGCCGAGGTGGCGGGCGGTGAGCTGCGCCTCCTTCGCCACAGGCAGGTCCGACGTGCCTGCGGCGAGGATCGCGACCAGGCCACCCGTCGCCGGCGGGGGCTCGCCGGGCCAGGCGAGCAGGCCCGCCTCGCGGTCGTGCAGCGCGTCGGGGAGCTCGGCCACGATCGCGGCGGCGTGCTCGAGGCCGGCGCGGGTGAACAGGGTGCGGGTGCCGCGTCGCCGCAGGGCCGCCGCGATCAGCGCGACCTGTTCGGGGGTCTTGCCGGCGCAGTAGACGGCCTCGGGAAAGCCGCGGCGCGCAGCCCGGTCGTGGTCCAGTTCGGCGAAGGCCGCGAGGGCCGCGTCCGCGGTCGACTCGTTGACGGGGAGTCAGGCGGGGACTTCAGGCATCGGGGAGCTCAGGTACGGGGATTTCAGGCACGGGCGACCGCGACCAGCGGCAGGGTGAAGGCGCCGGACTGGATTCCGGCCAGGTCCAGCGCCACGAAGCGGAAACCGGCGGCCCGTACGGCCTCCAACACCTGGAGGCGCAGCGGGTACGCGGCCGCACGGGCCAGGTCCTCGATCGGGAGCTCCAGCCGCGCAACTTCGTCGTGGTGCCGGACCCGTACATCGCCGAAGCCCAGTCCGCGCAGCGATGCCTCCGCCAGGTCGATCTGGCGCAGCTTCTCCGGGGTCACCGGGCGGAAGTGCGGGATCCGCGAAGCCAGGCAGGGTGCCGCGGGCTTGTCGGCCACCGACAGTCCGAGGGAGCGGCGCGAGCGCGCGTACGTCCGCCTTGCCCAACCCGGCGGCGGCCAGCGGGCGGAGCACGCCGTGCTCGGTGGCCGCCCTGGCGCCCGGCCGGTCGGGGCGCACGGCATCGTCCGCGTTCTCCCCGTACGCGACGGCGTCCAGGCCGTGCTGGTCCCGGACCGCGTCGTCGATGCGGGTGAACAATTCGTCCTTGCAGTGGAAGCAGCGGTCCGGCCCGTTCGCCACGTACGCCGGTCGCTCGCCTTCGGCGGTGCTGACCTCGACCACCGGCACCCCGATCTGGCGGGCGACGTCGTGGGCGAGACCTCGCTCGTCCACGGCCAGACTGGGCGAGACTCCCAGCAGGCCGACCACCCGGCCGGGGCCGAGGCACGCGCGCCGCCAGGGCGAGCAGCACCGAGGAGTCGACGCCGCCGGAGAAGGCCACGCCGAGCCGATCGACACCAGCGAGCTGGGCCGCGACCGCAGCCTGGGCGCGGGGGAGGAGTTCGTCCACGGCGAGCGCTTCATGCCCTCACGCTAACCGGCGCCGACGCTTGCTGACAGGGCGACCGACGTGTGGCCGAGGCGCTTCACGCAGGTGCGGGCGGTGGGATCTCGCCCGAACCGCGGAGGACCAGATGAGCAGGGACGACGAAGCTGCGTTCCGGGGACGTGTCGCCGTCGAGGCGGGCGAACATCCGCTGAGCGGCGATGGTGCCGAGTTGCGCGGGGTCCTGGGCCATCACCGTGATCCCCGGGCGCACCAGGTCACTCATCGGGATGTCGTCGAAGCCGACCAGCGCGATCTGTTGTTCGCAGCACCAGGTGGTGCAACGCCCGGATGGCGCCCACCGTGACGAGGTTCTGGGAGGTGAAGAGCGCGGTCGGGGGGTCGGACCGTTGCATCAGCGCGAGCACCGCCGCCGTGGCCTCGCGCTCCGAGCGCAGGTTGTCGCTGTGCAGCCAGCTCTCGTCGCCCAGGCCGGCTGCGACCATCGCGTCGACGTAGCCGCGCCGGCGCTCGCGGGCCGTGGAGATGATCAGTTCGTCGCCCAGGTGGGCGATCCGGCGGTGCCCCTGGTCGATCAGGTGCTGGGTCGCGGCCCGGGCCGCCTCGTAGTTGTCGGTGAGTACGGAGTCGGCCAGGATGCCGACGGGAGGACGGTCGACGAAGACCAGCGGCATGCCCTGCTCCCGCTCGGACTGCAGGTAGCCCTGGTCGGCGGTGATGGTCGTCAGGATCAGGCCGTCGACCCGGCGCCGGGTGAAGGCGTCCACCAGGTCGCGCTCGCGGTCGGGGTCGTCGTCGGAGCTGGCCGCGAACACCGCGGTGTCCCGCGAGGAGGCCACGATCTCGACAGCACGGTTGATCGCGGCTGAGAACGGGTTGTCCACCGCGTCGAGCAGCAGGCCGAGGGTGAGCGTCTTGCGGTCGCCGCGACGGAGCGCCCCGGCTCCCTGGTTCGGCTTGAAGTTCAACGCCACGACGGCGCGTTGTACCCGCTCGCGCATCTGGGGCGATACGTTGGCCTCGTTGTTGATCACGCGCGAGACGGTCTTGATCCCCACTCCGGCCAGGGCTGCCACGTCGCGGATCGTGGCACGTGGCCGAGAGGCCGGCGCCGGAGCCCTCCCGGACCTTGGCTGGGGGGGCTCTGCGCTCGAGACAGGAGGCGTGGGTGACATCGATGTCTCCTTTCGTGCTGACAGCGTATCCGGTCGTCTCGAGTCGATTCGTGCCGCAGGGCTTGACAGAAACCCTGAGAAAGCCTTAGAATAGACCCATGACACCGTTGTCACCTTCGGCGGTGCGTCCGAAGAGAGGAATGCGTATGAAGTACCTACGACCCACCCGGCGACGGCTCGCGTCTGTTGGCCGGCCTGGCCCTGACCAGTGCGGCCGCGTTGACCCTGGCCGCGTGCGGCGGGAGCGCCGAGCCGGGAGGCACCGTCGAGCGGCGGCGGCGGCAACGAGCAGCTCGCCGTCACGCTGATCACCAAGACCAGCACCAACCCGTTCTTCATCGCCATGCAGAAGGGCGCGAAGGAGGCGGGCAAGGCCAACAACGTCACGATCACCACCGCGGCGGGCAAGGCCGACGGCGACGAGGCCACCCAGATCCAGGCCATCGAGGCCGCCGTGGCCCGCGGCGACGACGGCATCCTGATCACCCCGGCCACCGACGGTGTCAACCCGGCCATCGAGGACGCCCGCGCGGCCGGCCTCTACGTGATCGCGCTGGACACCCCGCCGAACCCGCCGGACACCGTCGACATCACCTTCGCCACCGACAACTTCAAGGCCGGCGAGCTGATCGGCAAGTGGGCGGCGGCCACGCTGGACGGCAAGAAGGCCAACATCGCCCTGCTCGACCTGTTCAACGACAAGATCGCCTCCGTCGACTACAACCGCGACCAGGGCTTCCTGACCGGCATGGGCATCGACGTCAAGGACAAGACCAAGAACGGCGACGAGGACAAGACCGGCAAGTACACCGGCGGCAAGGGCGGGGACTACGAGATCTTCTGCAACGAGCCGACCCAGGGTGCACAGGACCAGGGCAAGTACCGCCATGGAGACCTGCCTGACCAAGTCCAAGGACATCAACGTCGTCTACACCATCAACGAGCCGGCCGCGGCCGGCGCGGCCGAGGCGCTGGACGCCGCCGGCGTCAAGGACGCGATCGTCGTCTCCGTCGACGGCGGCTGCAACCCGGGCATCACCTCGGTCAAGAGCGGGGTCATCGGAGCGACCTCGCAGCAGTACCCGCTGAAGATGGCCCAGCTCGGTGTCGAGGCGATCGCCAAGTTCAAGCGGACCGGCGAGAAGCCGGCGGTCACCCCGGGCCTGGACTTCTTCGACACCGGCGTGGCCCTGGTCACCGACAAGCCGGTCGACGGTGTGGAGAGCATCGACACCGCCGCGGCCGAAGCGATCTGCTGGGGCGATAAGTAGTCAAGTCCGGACGGCTGGTCCCGCGCTCAGCCGCGGGGCCAGCCCGCCGGTCCAGTCCACCTGGTCGAAGCAAGGCCCTTACGGAACCCACTCACGGCAAGGAAGCCCTATGAGCGGTAGAGACCCACGCGCCGGCGACGGCGGCCGAGCAGTTCGCCATGCGGCGCCAGTCGCCCGTGCAGCGCGTACAGCATCTGCTGCACTCCCACCCCGCGCTCAGCCCGCTGATGGTGCTGATCGTGGCCTTCATCGTCTTCACGATCATCAACCCCCGGTTCGCCCAGCCGGGCACGATCTCGATCGTCGCTCCAGCAGACCGCCGTCATCGCCGCCCTGGCCATCGGCCAGACGCTGGTCATCCTGACCGCCGGCATCGACCTGGCCGTCGGCGCGATCTCCATCCTGTCGATGCTGCTGATGGCCAACCTGGCCGCCAACAACGGCGTACCCGGCATCCTCGCCATCCTGATCGGCATCCTCGTTCGGCACCGCTGTGCGGCTTCATCAACGGGTTACTGGTGACCCGACTGGGGCTGCCACCGTTCATCGTCACGCTGGGCACGCTGAGCATCTTCACCGCGATCGGCCTGCTGTACTCCGGCGGCGCCAGCGTCGGCCGCAACCGGATGCCCGACATGCTCGAACGTGATGGGCACGCCGATTCTCGATCGGTCCGTTCAACCTCACCGCTCGGCGTGATCATCGTCATCGTGCTGGCCGCCGTGGTGGCCTTCGCGCTCAGCCAGACGGCCTGGGGTCGCCACGTCTACGCCGTCGGTGACGACATCGAGGCGGCTCGACTGGCCGGCATCCAGGTCGACCGGGTGCTGCTCAGCGTCTACACCGTGGCCGGTCTGATCTACGGCTTCACCGCGTGGGTGCTGATCGGTCGCGCCGGCACCGCCAGCCCGAACGCCATCGTCGGCGCCAACCTGGAGACCATCACGGCCGTGGTGATCGGCGGGACCAGCCTGTTCGGCGGCCGCGGCGGGATCATCGGCACGATCCTCGGGGCGCTGATCGTGTACGCCTTCAACATCGGTCTGGCGCTGGCCGGGGTGGACGACCAGTTGCGCGTGCTCTCCATCGGCGTACTGATCATCGTCGCCGTCTCCATCGACCAGTGGATCAGAAAGGTCAAGGCCTGACATGACGTCCCCGACAGAAGAGAAGTACCGCGGACCGGCGGGCGACCTGCGTCGACCCCAACACGACCGTGCTCTCCGCCCGTGGCCTGATCAAGACCTTCGGCAAGGTCATCGGCCTCGACGGAGTCGACGTCGACCTGAAGGCCGGCGAGGTGCTGGCCGTCATCGGCGACAACGGCGCCGGCAAGTCCACCTTGATCAAGGCGCTCACCGGCGCGTTGATTCCCGACGCCGGCCACGTCTACCTCGACGGCAAGGAAGTGCACTTCCGCACCCCGCAGGACGCCCGTCAGGCCGGCATCGAGACGGTCTACCAGACCCTGGCGGTCGCGCCGGCGCTGGACATCGCGGCGAACATGTTCCTGGGCCGCGAGCGGCGGCGCGCGGGCGTGCTCGGGTCGGTCTTCCGGATGCTGGACAAGAAGGGCATGAAGGAGGAGGCCGGCACGTCGATGGCCAACCTGGGCATCGCCACCGTCCAGAACATGTCCCAGGCCGTGGAGACCCTGTCCGGCGGGCAGCGCCAGGCGGTCGCGGTCGCCCGGGCGGCCACCTTCGCCACCAAGTTCGTGGTGCTCGATGAGCCGACGGCGGCGCTCGGGGTGAAGGAGACCAGGCAGGTGCTGGCGCTGATCGGTCAGATCAAGGAGAAGGGCCTGCCGGTGATCTTGATCAGCCACAACATGCCCAACGTCTTCGAGGTCGCCGACCGCATCCACATCGCGCGGCTCGGCGGCTGCGCCGGAGTGATCACGCCGCAGACGCACACCCCGACCGAGGCGGTGGCGATCATGACCGGCGCCACCACCCTCGAACGGGGCTGACGCCGCCCAGCAGTCCGCACGAAACTGTCGCGAGGCGGCAAGGAGTCGGTCGATTCCTTGCCGCCTCGCGACAGTTCTGGGGATTGGTCGGGCGGTGGTCGGTGTGGTCAGTCGGCGTTGCGGCGGTGCCGCTGGCGTTCGGCCAGCGGTACGCCGCGGATGCCGCGCCAGGCGAGGCTGCTGACCAGCCGCTTGGCCTCGTCGAGCGGGATCGGGTGGCTGTCGGGGGAGACCCAGTAGCGGGCGCTGACCTGGGCCAGGCCGACCAGCGAGATGGCCAGCAGCTTGGACTCGGCCGGCGGGATGTCGGTGTCCTCGACGATCACGTCGGCGATGGCGTCGGCGATCTCGTCGTTCACCCGCCAGAGCCGCTGCTGCACCGACCGGTCACCGGTCAGGTCGGACTCGAAGACGAAGCGGAACTGTCCGCTCGCCGAGGAGACGAACTCGTAGAACGCGCCGACCGTGGCCACGACCCGGTCGGCGTTGTCGTCGGTGGCGGCCAGAGCCTCCCGGACCACGGCCACCAACCGGTCGCAACTGCGGTCCAGCAGGGCCAGGTAGAGATCCAGCTTCGAGCCGAAGTGCTGATAGAGGACCGGCTTCGACACCCCGGCCGCCTCGGCGATGTCGTCCATCGCGGCCGCGTGGTAGCCACGGGTGGTGAACACCTCGTTGGCCGCGTCGAGCAACTGGGCCCGGCGCTGCTGCTTCGGCAGCCGGACCGCTCGTGCGCTGGTCCGTTCCGCCCGGGCGGTGGTCATCTCCGCATGCTACCGGCGGATCGGCGGTCGCCGGCTCCGCTGCCGACTCCGGTGCCGACTTCGACTCCGACTTCGGTCGACGCAGGGCACGCCGCCCTTCTAGACTCCCGCTGTGGAGCGCAGCGAAGCGGTGAAGACCCGGACCGGGCAGAAGAGGCCGTCGGCCTTCGAGCGATTCGTCGGGTTCGTGCACCGTCGGGTCAGCACGCCCCCGTTCTTCTTCGTCTGCCTCGCGATCGTGGTGGTGTGGTTCGTCAGCGTGCCGCTCTGGGTGGATCTGAAGGCCTGGCAGGTCGCCATCCACACCGTGGCCAGCGTGCTCAGCCTGCTGCTGCTGGTCCTGCTGGAGAACTCCGGGCGCCGGGCGGAGGAGGCGTCGCAGGAGAAGTTGAACGTCATCGCCGAGGGCCTGGCCGCGTTGATGCACGCGCAGGCCGTCGACAACGCGGAGTTGCGCGAGGCGACGGAGAAGCTGCGGCAGGCGGTCGGCCTGGAGGAGCGGCACTGACCGCGGTTCGATGGCCCTGCCGCTGCGTATCCACCGCTCGGCAGCAATAGCGGCCAGACGCCTCAGTGCGGCAGTTCGGGTCGGTCCGGCCCGAGCAGATCGGCGGCCAGGTCGCCGTGCTCGGTCGACGCGGCCCAGCACCTCGGCGGGGGTGAAGCGCAGATCGTCGGCCCCGCGTACGGCGCCGACCTCGTCCCAGGTGACCGGAGTCGCCACCGACGGCAGGTCGCGGCCGCGCAGCGAGTACGGCGCGATGGTGTTGCGGGCGGCAAGGTTCTGGTTGTAGTCGACGTAGATCCGGCCGCGTCCGCTGCTCGACCGACATGGCGGCGACGAAGAAGTCCGGGTACGCCTTGGCCAGGGTGGCGTTCAGCTGCTTCACGTAGGCCCAGGCGTCCTTGCTCCGGCACGGTGCGACCGCGGCGTACACCTGGATGCCCTTGCTTCCGGAGGTCTGGGCCACCGGGACGAGTCCGTCCTCGGCGAGCCGGCCGGCCACGATCAGCGCGGCCCGGGCGGTGTCGACGATCGACATGCCCGCCCCCGGATCGAGGTCGACCACGACCCGGTCGGCCAGCGGCTCGCCGGCCCGCGGCTCGGTGTCGGGGAGGTCCAGCACACCCTCGCGCAGGGTGGCGCTGCGCACTGTCCACTGCGGCACGTGGAGCTCCAGCGCGGCCAGGTTGGCCAGCCAGACCAGCGTCGCGTCGTCGTCGGCGACCACGTAGTCGATCAGCCCGTCGCTGGTGCCCACGGTGACCCGGCGGACCCACGGCGGTGTGCCCATCGGGGCGTTCTTCTCGTAGAAGGAGGACCGGTCGGGCCCGACGCCGTCGGGGAAGCGGAGCCGGGTCAGCGCCCGGTCGGCCACGTGCGGCAGCATCACCGGCGCGATCCGCAGGTAGTAGTCGATCACCTCGGCCTTGGTGAATCCCGCCCGCGGGTAGAGGACCTTGTCCAGGTTGGTCAGGGTGAGCGTGCGCTCGCCGACCCGGGTACGGACCTCGCCGCTCGCCTCGCTCGACGAGGCCCCAGTCTGGCATCGCCTACCGTGGCCGGGGTGGAGGTCGCGGTTGCCGCGCGCGCTGCTCGACCGCGCCCGGCGCGGACCCGAGTGGGCCGACTGGCTGCACCGGCTGCCCCGGCTGATCCAGGCGATCGCGGGGGAGTGGGAGCTGGAGTTCGACGGGCGGGTGCTGATCGGGGAGACGGCGGCGGTGCTGCCCGCCGTCCACGGCGACGGGGAGCGCGTGATGGCCAAGTTCGGCTGGCCGCACCCGGAGGCGGCGTACGAGCATCTCGCGCTGCGGGCCTGGGCGGGTGAGGGCGCGGTCCGGTTGCTGCGGGCCGACCCTGTTCGCTCGGTGCTCCTGCTCGAGCGGGCTGAGCCCGGTCACGACCTGCAGTCGCTCCCGGTGCTCGACGCCTGCGCGGTGGTCGCGGGCCTCTATCCGCGGCTGCACCGATCACCCCTGCCTCAGCTCGACCGCCTGTCGGCGCACGCCCGCCGCTGGTCGGAGGGGCTGGCCGCGCTCCGTGAGACCCGGGTGCTGCCGCGGCGGTTCGTCGACCAGGCCGTCCGGCTGTGCACCGACTTCGCCGCCGACCCGGGCACCGACGTCGCGCTGGTGCACACCGACCTGCACTACGCGAACGTGCTGGCGGCGACGCGCGAAGCGGGCGAGCGGTCCTGGCTGGCCATCGATCCCAAGCCCCTGGCCGGCGATCCCGCGTACGAGGTGGCGCCGCTGTTGTGGAACCGGTTCGACGAGGCGGTCGCGGCGCCGAACCTGCGGGAGGCCGTGCTGGACCGGCTGTTCACCGTGGTGGACCTGGCCGCGCTCGACGAGGAGCGGGTGCGGGACTGGGCCGTTGTCCGGTCAGTGGTGAACATCGCCTGGGCCGTGTCCGATCCGGCCGCCGACCGTGACCAGGACTGGATCACCGCCGCCACGACCATCCTGAAAGCCGTGCAGCGATGAGGACGACTGGCCGATCCGGACAGCGCACCGGGGTCGCACCCGCCAGGTCTGGGGGTGAGACGGCTGTCCGCATGCCGGAATAGGGGCGCACGGGCAGGCGTTGCGCAGGAGTATCCCGAGATTGAACGTCGTCTGCTGACTTGCCCATTTTGGAGGACTCCGTGGCTCTGCCACCCCTGGTCGAACCTGCTGCCGAACTGACCGTCGACGAGGTGCGCCGCTACAGCCGCCACCTGATCATCCCCGACGTCGGGATGGACGGCCAGAAGCGGCTGAAGAACGCGCGCGTGCTGGTCATCGGCGCCGGCGGGCTGGGCAGCCCCGCGCTGCTGTACCTGGCCGCCGCCGGGGTGGGCACCCTCGGCATCGTCGAGTTCGACACCGTCGACGAGTCGAACCTGCAGCGCCAGATCATCCACGGCCAGTCCGACATCGGCAGGTCCAAGGCGCTGTCGGCCCAGGAGTCGATCGCCGAGACGAACCCGCTGGTCAACGTGGTCGTGCACGACGTGCGCCTGGACAACGACAACGTGATGGAGATCTTCGCCGACTACGACCTGATCGTCGACGGCACCGACAACTTCGCCACCCGCTACCTGGTCAACGACGCGGCCGTGCTGCTCGGCAAGCCGTACGTCTGGGGCTCGATCTACCGCTTCGACGGCCAGGCGAGCGTGTTCTGGGCCGAGCACGGTCCCTGCTACCGCTGCCTCTACCCCGAGCCGCCGCCGCCCGGCATGGTGCCGAGCTGCGCCGAGGGTGGCGTGCTGGGGGTGCTCTGCTCCTCGATCGGCTCGGTCCAGGTGACCGAGGCGATCAAGCTGCTGGCCGGGATCGGCGAGCCGCTGATCGGGCGACTGCAGATCTACGACGCGCTGGAGATGAGCTGGCGCCAGTTGAAGGTGCGCAAGGATCCCGACTGCGCGATCTGCGGGGAGAACCCGACGGTCACCGGGTCTGATCGACTACGACGACTTCTGCGGCTCGATCACCGACGAGGCGGCCGAGGCCGTCGCCGGTCACACCGTCGGGGTGAAGCAGTTGGAGGAGTGGCTGGAGGCGCGGGACACCGGCGCCAAGGAGTTCGTGCTGATCGACGTGCGGGAGAAGGTCGAGCGCGACATCAACCTGATCCCCGGCTCCATCCTGATCCCCAAGGGCGACTTCCAGACCGGGGCCGCGCTCGGCGGGCTGCCGCAGGACAAGCAGATCGTGCTCTACTGCAAGACCGGCGTGCGGTCCGCGGAAGTGCTGGCCCTGGTGCACGGAGCCGGCCTGGCCGACGCCGTCCACGTCGGCGGCGGGGTCAGCGCCTGGGTCAGCCAGATCGATCCGAGCCAGCCCGCGTACTGATCCGGCCAGAACACGAAGCCCCCGTACCGAAAGGCACGGGGGCTTCGTCTGGTGGGGCAAAGCGTCAGATCGGGTTGACCTGGTCGGCCTGCGGGCCCTTCGGACCCTGAGTCGTCTCGAACTCCACCCGCTGACCCTCCTCGAGCGACCGGAAGCCGGTCGACTGGATTGCGCTGTAGTGGACGAACACGTCCGGACCGCCGCCGTCCACGGCGATGAAGCCGTAGCCCTTTTCGGCATTGAACCACTTCACGGTTCCCTGCGCCATGACATCTCCTAGCATGTGCACCCGAAGCCGCACCTCACGGCTCCGACTGCTGTTGGACGCCAGGGATGCGATCCTCAACGCCCACGCAAAAGTTCTGGGGGCGTAGCACGTACCACGACACAGACCACTTGCAACAGCGGTCCAAGACTGTCATAAATCGCCGCGCGTTGTGAAGGCTGGTTGACATTGTCTTCACATCGTGTCGCCTGAGGACAGAACTTCGTGTGACGGCCGAAATCGGGCGATGCGCAGGTCCACCCGTTCACCCCGCAGCGGCGTGCCGTCGGCGGCCAGCTGCGCCAGGGCCGTGGCCTCCAGCCCGCGCGCCGGGCGGCCGTCCGCGCGGACCACCCGCCACCAGGGAACGCCACCCCCGTGCGCGGCCATCACCTGCCCGATCTGACGCGGCCCACCCTCGCCGACGAGCTCGGCCAGCTCCCCGTACGTCGTGGCCTGGCCGGCCGGGATCGCCTCGACCAGCCGGAGCACCCGCTCGACGTAGGCCTCCCGGTCCCTCACAGCAACCACGCTACGGGCGTCGCAGCCGCTACCAGCCCTGGCTGCCCGGAATCCCCTTGAAGGGCCCGCTCACCGTCGAGGTGACCCACCCGCCGTAGAAGCCGCCCGGCTGAGGTTCGACCTTCTCCCCGTCCACCAGGCAGAAGTCCATCGCACCGGCGTACACGGCGACGTGATTGCGCAGCGCGGCGTAGCGGCCGTTCGGGCTGGGGTAGTACCAGCCGGCGCGCTCAGCGACCTTGCCGCCGCCGAGCACGTCCAGGTACGCCGCCTCGCCCTTCCACTCACAGAACGACGTGCCACGGGCGGGCCGCAGCGAACCCTCGACGAACGCCGACCGGGGCAGGTAGTAGGTCGGCGGGTGGGAGGTCTCCAGGATCCGCAGGCTGGTCCGCGTCTCGCAGATCCGCACCCCGCCGAGCGCGACGACGATGTCCTCGTCACTGGGACGCAGCAGGGGCGGGCGGGGGTAGTCCCAGACCGATTCCTGGCCGGGGGCGATCGGTTCGGGCACCGGACGAGCGGACATGCCGCGAGCGTACGCGGCCATACTGAACAGGTGAGCGCGTCCCGCACCGTCCGCCCGCCGGAGCCCGCGCCCGCGCTGCCCGGCGCCGTGCTGGTGCGGGCCGCGGCACGGTTCGTCACCCGGACCGGGTGGGCGACCACCCGGCACAGCTTCTCCTTCGGCGAGCACTACGACCCGGCCGACGTGGGGTTCGGTGCCCTGCTGGTGCACAACGAGGACCTCGTCGCCGCGGGGTCCGGCTACGCCGACCACCCCCACGCCGACGCGGAGATCGTGACCTGGGTGCTGTCCGGCTCGCTGGTGCACGAGGACTCCGCCGGCCACCGCGGCATCGTGCATCCGGGCCTGGCCCAGCGGATGAGCGCCGGCTCCGGCATCGTGCACGCCGAGCGCAACGACGCCTATCGCCTGGACCTGGAGCGCCCGGCCGAGCCGGTGCACTTCGTGCAGATGTGGATCCGGCCGGACGAGTCCGGGGGTCGGCCGTCGTACGAGCAGAACGGGTTCGCGGCCGACACGCTGGCACGGGACTGGCTGCCGGTCGCCTCGGGCGCCCGGGACGCGCTGGTGCGGATCGGCAGCGCGGGCTCCACCTTGTGGGCGACCCGGCTGGAGCCCGGGGTCACCCGGCTGCTGCCCGACGCCCCGCGCCTGCACCTCTACGTCGCGTCCGGCGTCGTGGAGGTGGAGACGGTCGGCACGCTCGTCGCGGGCGACGCCCTGAGGCTGCGCGGACGCCAGTTGCGGGTCACCGGGGGCACAGATCCGGGGCCGGCATCCGGCGGAGCTCCTGGTCTGGGGGCTGGCGCCGATGACCGGACCCGGTTTCGATGCGGGCACGGAGCTGCCGCTGCTGATCCGGGCGTCCGGGCGCGACCGGCCCCGGCTGACGCGGGACCTGCTGAGACTGCTGGACCGTCCGGGAGTGCGGGTGGAGGACATGGAGCAGTTGGTGGTCCGCGAGCGGCTGACCCTCGACGTGCTGGTCCGGTTGCCGGCCGCGGACGACGCGGTGGTCCGCGACGTCCTGTTCTGGGGCTTCACCCACGGGCTCAAGATCGACTTCGAGCGGGTCGAGCCGCGCTCGCGGCGGGCCCGTCTGGTCCGACACGCGGTGACGGTGCTGGGGGCGACCCTCACCCCGAGTGCGCTGGCCGCGGTCGCCGACGCCGTCGCCGAGACCGGGGGCAACATCGACCGGATCGTCCGGCTGGCCAGCGAGCCGGTCACCGCGTACGACCTGGTGGTCATCGCCGGTGATGCCGACGGGATGCGCCGGCGGCTGGTGCAGGTCGCCCACGACCACGGCATCGACGTCGCGGTCCAGCTCAACGGGCTGGAGCGGCGGGCCAAGCGGCTGGTGGTGATGGACGTCGACTCCACCCTGATCGCCGACGAGGTGATCGAGCTGCTGGCCGACGAGGCCGGTTGCCGCGCGCAGGTCGCGGCGATCACCGAGCGGGCGATGGCCGGCGAGCTGGACTTCGAGGCCTCGCTGCGGGAGCGGGTACGGGCCCTCAAGGGACTGGACGCTGCCGCGATCGACCGCGCCCGCGCCCGGATCCGGCTGACTCCGGGGGCCCGGACCTTCGTCCGCACGCTCAAGCAGCTCGGCTTCTGCGTGGCGATCCTCAGCGGCGGCTTCACCGTGTTCACCGACCGGCTGAAGCGCGACCTCGGTCTGGACCACGCGTACGCCAACACCCTCGAAGTCAGCGACGGCCTGCTCACCGGGGAGCTGATCGGGCCGGTGGTGGACCGCGCCCGCAAGGCGGCGTTGCTGGCGGAGATCGCCGACCGCGAGGGCGTGCCGCTGTCGCAGACGGTCGCCGTCGGCGACGGGGCCAACGACCTCGACATGCTGGCCGCGGCCGGGCTCGGGATCGCCTTCAACGCCAAGCCGGTGGTCCGCGCCCAGGCCGACGCGACCGTCTCGGTGCCCTACCTCGACGCCATCTTGTTCATGCTCGGCCTGCGCGGCGCCGACGTGGACCGGGCCGAGGACGACGACCGTGGGCGTTGCGGGCGAGGCGCGGGCCGCGGCAGACGAGGCGCAGGACGGGACGGCATGAGCAGCCTGGTGGTGGCGGCCGCCCAGATCTCCAGCGGCGCGGACCCGGCCGCGAACCTGGAGCAGGTCGCGATCGCGGTCGGTGAGGCCGCGGCCCGCGGAGCGCGGCTGGTGGTCTGTCCGGAGGCGACCATGCGGCGCTTCGGGCTGCCGCTGGGTCCGGTGGCCGAGCCCGTGGACGGACCGTGGGCGACCCGGCTGGCCGAGATCGCGTTCGACGCCGGCGTGGTGCTCGTCGCCGGCATGTTCACCCCCGCCGGGGACGGCCGGGTCCGCAACACCCTCCGGGCGATCGGGCCCGGGGTCGACGCGGTCTACGACAAGATCCACCTGTACGACGCCTTCGGCTTCCGCGAGTCCGACACCGTCGCGGCGGGTTCGGAACCGGTGCTGATCGAGGTGGACGGCGTCAGGGTCGGGCTGACCACCTGTTACGACGTCCGGTTCCCCGGCCTGTACACCACCCTCGCCGACCGGGGCGCGTCGGTGATCTGCGTCGCCGCCTCGTGGGGCGCCGGACCCGGCAAGGTCGACCAGTGGCGTCTGCTGACCCGGGCGCGGGCGCTGGACAGCACGACGTACGTGGTGGCAGCCGCCCAGGCCGCACCGGACGAGGCGGCCGGGACCGCGGGGAAGGGGAGTGCGCGGGGCGCCGCGCCGACCGGCGTCGGCCACAGCGCGGTGGTCTCCCCCCTGGGGGCGCCGCTCGCCGAGCTCGGCGCCGAGCCCGGGCTGCTGGTCGCCGAACTCGACCTCTGCGGCGGTGGAGCAGGCCCGAGCGGCGATCCCGGTGCTGGCCAACCGGCGGTTCTGAGCGCGTTCGGTCCCGATCCGTCACCGGCCCGCGTACATACTGTGCCCATGCCGGCGCCAGACGAGCCCGCGGCCTACCCGCCCGCGATGCCCTGGTCGCCCTACCCGGTCCAGGACTGGTCCAGCCTGCCGGCGGACCCGCTCGGGGCGGTGGCAGTCAACCCGACCTGGGGGCCGCCGCGCGCGCGGCGTCGGTGGTGGGTCCCGCTGCTGGCCGTGGCGCTGGCGGGCCTGCTGATCGCCACCGGCGCCTCCCTGGCCGCGGCGCCCGGCCCGGGCACCGGCACCACGGCCGCGACCGCGTTCCTGCCCGCTGACGGCAGCGTCGTGTACGAGCGGACCGAGATCACCCGCGAACTCAAGACCACCAGCACCCTGGCAGCCACCGAATCGGCCCGGCTGTCCGGGGTCGAGCGGGCTGCTCAGCACCGACTGCCACGTTCGGCACCAAGATCCTGGCCGAGACGTTCGGCCAGCGGGACACGATCCGGCTCTGGCGGACGACCAGTACGCCGATCGACGACCCGGCCGCGGTGGGACAGACCACCCGGCTGTACCGGGTGAACAGCGCCGTGGAGTTGCTGGGGGAGAGCTCACCGGGAGGCGGCTACGTGTACCGGCCCGCCCTGGTGGAACTGCCGGCCGACGTCGCTCCCGGGCAGACCTGGCAGGGAGCCGGATCGGCGGGCGACACGCTCGACTACCGCAGCAGCTTCCGCGCCGAGGAGGCGGCCGGCGGCTGCCTGCGGGTCGACGGCGAGCTGCGCTACCTGTCCAAGGCCGGACAGCTCGGCCGGGTGCTCAGTGTGGACCGGACCTGGTGCCCCGGGCAGGGACTGGTGTCCTCCTGGCACAGCTTCGCCGACATCGCCGAAGTGACCGCGCGCGTCGAGAGACCCGCGCTGCCCACACCGACGACGGCGGACGGGGTGGTCGGCTGGTCGACGCCGCAGAACTGGACCGCCCACCCGTACGGGACGGTCTCGATCGACCCGAACTTCGGCCAGGGCAGCATGAACGGCGCGCCCTGGGCGCTGAATCCGGTGCGGACCGCGTCCGGCCTGGTCATCCGCCCGCTGCGGGGAATCAACGACCTGGTGGCGACCACGCCGAAGACCCTGACCAGCTGGACCTCGGTATGGCGCGCTCACGTCGGCGGCACGATTCTCACCCTGTCGGCCTTCGGCGACGTGGTCGTCGTCACCACCAGCGAGCGGGCCGTGCTCGCTTACTCCGACACGGGGCTGCGATTGTGGCGCCTGGAGCTGAGTGAGCTTGCGCCCAGTGCGCCGGTGCGAGCCGACGAGAGCAGTGCCGTGCTGGTCGACCTGTCCGGGGAGGTGCAGCGCTTCGACCTGGCCACCGGCGTCGTCGGTTGGCGCCACAACGTCGGATCCGATGTGAACCTCGCGCCGGTGGTGGGGGCCGGGGTGGCCGTGGTCATGGACCGCGGCGGAACCACCACCGCGCTCGACCTGGACAGTGGGCAGCGTCGGTGGGAGGTGGAGGTGGAGGGGCTGGCCGGTGTGGTCCGCGGTGACGAGGTCGTCATTCTGCAGGACCAGACGGTGCACGCCTTCGAGGTCACCGACGGGACCCGGCGCTGGGTGAAGCCGTTTCTCGGCACCGTGGCCGACCTGGCCGTCTTCGGTGATCGGATCCTGGTCGCCACCAATTCCGAGACGCTCGTTCTCGGGGCCGCGGGAACGCTCGAGCGCCGACTGGCCGCGACCTTGACCCTCACCGTGACGCGGGACCACGTCGTCGCGTGGGGACCTGAGGAGGCGGTGCTGCTGGGCGGTGGCCTCGAGGAGTTGCGCCGTTGGGCACTGCCTGGGCTGACCCTGGCGCAGCAGGACCGCTGGGTGGTCGCCACCCCGACCAGCGTGCTGCTGTTCGCCGGCGACTGGACCTTCCAGGTGTGGGAGTGACCGGGGTGGGCGCGACCGGGGTGAGCGCGGCCGGGGTGGGCGCGACCGGGGTGAGCGCGAGCGGGAATGGGGCCGACGGGCCGGTCGCGTCGCGGCTGCGCCGCTTCGGGCTGGCGCTCTACCGCCAGACCCTCGCCGAACCGGTCCGCGACGGTCGGCTGCGCGACCTGGACTGGCCGTACGGTCTGCGGGCGATCGTCGTCGCCGGCTACCTCATGTTCGCTGTGGCGGCACTGACGGTGATGACCTCCGGGCCGATCCGCGAGGCGGGGCCCCTACTGCTCAACCAGACCGGCGTCGGTCTGCCGGAGCTGATGGTCTGGCCGCTGGTACTGCTGCTGTCCTTCGGTTCGGCTTCCCTGCTCACCGCTGCGGCGCACGGCCCCTGGTGGCTCCGACTGCTCGGGCTGGTGTTCGCGCTGATGATCATGGGCACCTGGTCGCTGCGCCGGCCGGGTTCGGCGGGCTGGGCGGCCTGGCCCTACCTGGCCGCCGGACTGATGCTCGCCGTCGTGGTGCTGGTCGCGGTGCGCTGGCGGCGGCGGTTCGCCTGGTGGGAACTGGTGGTCTTCTGGCTGCTCATCGGCGGGGCGATGACCATCGGGCTCGCCGAGACACGCTTCGCCAAGGCCTACGGCTCCGACCTCACCCCGCTGCTGCTGCAGCAGACGGCGGCGACGCTGGGCTTCCTCGCGCTGCCGGCCGCGCTCGTCGCCGGTGCCGCGGTGGCCGAGGTGACCGTACGGGCCACGGTGTCGGCGACCCAGAGTGCCCAGCGCCTGACCTCGCGGGGCTGGCCGTACGCGATCCTGGCTCTGGTCCTGGCGGTCCGCGTCATCCAGGCGGTCGGCCAGGTGTCCGGTCGGGACCCGGTGACCCAGGGTTGGGCGGCGCTGCTGTGGGCGGCTGCACTGATCGCGCTCCTGGGGGGCGTCGGCTCCGTCCTGGTGCGGATCGGCCGGACCCGGGGCGCGCATCCAGCGCCGTCGGCGGTCGGTGAGGAGTTGGGCCGGATCGGATTCGCGGTCGCGGCCTCCCTGATCCTGGTCACGCTGCCGGTACAGATCGGGCTCGCGGTGCTGCAGATCGTTGCGTCGCTGGACCCGGGGAGTGCGGCCACCCGGTTCAGCGTCAACGTGGTGCCGCTGGTCGGCCAGGTGGTGGATCCGAGCCGGGCCGTGATCGGCGCGGTGCTCCTCGGTCTGGCCGTCCGCGCCGCCCGGCGGGGGCAGGCGACCCGCGCGCTGGTCACCGGCTGCGTGGGGGTGATGCTGATCGCCCTGGCCCGCCGGCTCCTGTTCGGCGACCGCATCCCGGCGCCGATCGACCCCGACGTGCTGAACCTGCTGGTGTCCGCGCTGGTCGTGATCGCGCTCGCCACCGCGGTGCTTCGCCGGCGGCTGGACCGGCGGCGGGCCTGCGCGTACGCCGGGCTGCTGATCTTGTCGGCGCTGGTGTCCTACCGGGACTTCATCTCTGATCCGGTCGGCGCGCTGCTGGGCTTCTCCGGTGCGGCGCTGGTGCTGTTCGGTCTGACCTGGGACCTGCTCACCGGATCGGGTTGGGGCAACGGGGACAGCCGCCGCTTCCCGAGGCCGACCCGGGTGCTGCTGGTGCTGACCAACTCCGTCCTGACCATGACCGTGCTGGCCTACGCCGCCCTGGTCCGCGACGGCAGCACGACGATCTACCTGGACCCGTACGCGCAGGTGGGCGACGTGATCTTCGGCACCGCCCTGCTCGCGGCGGCGGTGATCGCCGTCGTCGACTCCGCCCGGAGCGGCCGGCCGGTGGAGTAGCACCGACCATCACCGACCATCACCGATGACCTCCGCTGACGCCCCGACACCGCCCGAATCAGCCGGTCTGCGCGGATTGTCAGTCGCGTCTGATCCAATGACGCCCGTGTACCGCCTCGTCCGACACCCGGAGCCCACGCCGCAGCCGCCGCTGCTCGACGCGTCCCAGCAGGCCGTCGTCGCGCACGCGGGCGGACCGCTGCTGGTGCTCGCCGGCCCGGGGACGGGGAAGACCACGACGCTGGTGGAGGCGGTCGTGGATCGGGTGCAGCGACGCGGAGCCCGGCCGGAGACCCTGCTGGTGCTCACGTTCTCCCGCAGGGCGGCGGCCGATCTCCGGACCCGGATCGCCGGCCGGCTGGGCGGCAGCGTGCTGACGCCGATGGCGATGACCTTCCACGCGTTCTGCTACGCGCTGGTGCGGCGCTTCGCCGGCCGGGTCGGCGCGGGCGACGGCGGGGACGGTCCGGGCGGGTTCGGATCCGACGCGTACGGGGCCGGGGTCCGCCTGCTGACCGGTCCGGAGCAGGAGTTCCGCGTCCGTGAGGTGCTCCACGGCAGCCTGGAGGCGGCGGATCCGGTGTGGCCGGATTCGCTCGGCCGGGCCCTGCCGACCCGCGCCTTCGCGGCCGAGGTGCGGGCCGTGCTGGCCCGGGCGCGACAGCTCGGCATGGACCCCGAGGATGTGGTCGCCGCGGGTCGTGCGGCGGGCCGGGAGGAATGGGTCGGCGTCGGCCGGTTCTTCGAGGAGTACCTGGACGTGCTCGACGCCGAAGGGGTGCTGGACTACGCCGAGCTGGTGCACCGCTGCCGCATCCTGCTGGCCGATCCGGCCGTGGCAGGCGCGCTGCGGGTCGAGATCGGCGCGGTCTTCGTCGATGAGTACCAAGACACCGACCCGTCCCAGGTGAGGCTGCTGCAGACCATCGCCGGAGACGGCCGCGACGTCGTCGCGGTCGGCGACCCGGACCAGTCGATCTACGCGTTCCGTGGCGCCGAGGCGCGGGGCATCCTGGACTTCCCCGACCAGTTCCGGACCGCCGCGGGGCAGCCCGCCCCGGTGCTGGCGCTGGGCAGGACCCGGCGGTTCGGACCCGCCATCCTGAAGGCCAGCCGGGGCGTCGCCGGCCGGCTCGGCCTGCCGCGCGCGCTGTCGCCCGAGGTGTACGCGGCCTACCGGGAGCCGGTCGCCGAGCCCGGCCGGGGAACGGGGCAGGTGGACGTCTTCACCTGCGTCAGCGCGGGTGCCGAGGCCGAGCACATCGCCGACATCCTGCGTCGCGCTCACCTCCGCGACGGGGTGTCCTGGTCGGAGATGGCCGTGCTCGTCCGGGCCGGCCGTTCGACCATCCCGGCTCTCAGTCGCGCCCTGATGGCCGCCGGAGTTCCGGTCGAGGTGGCCGGGGACGAGATCCCGCTGGCCGGCGACCCGGCCGTACGACCCCTGCTGCTGGCGCTGCAGGTCGCCACCCGCGCGCGGACCATCCGTCCGGACGAGGCCCAGCTGCTGCTGACCTCCCCGCTGGCCGGTCTGGACAGCATGGCGGTGCGCCGGTTGGGTCGGGCGTTGCGCGGACGCCGAGCGGGCGGAGTTGGCCGGGAGCGCGCTGCCCCGACCGTCCGCTGATCTCCTCGCCCTGGCGTTGCGCCAGCCGGAGCTGCTGGACGAGTGTCCCGAGGCGCCCGAGGTGGACCGGGCCCGGCGGCTGGCCGGGCTGCTGCGGCGGTGTGCGGACGCGATCGGTTCGGGCGCCAGCGCCGAGGAGGCGCTGTGGCTGTTGTGGTCGCAGACGAGCTGGTCGGGCCGGCTCGCCGCCGAGGCGGCCCGCACCGGCGAGGCGGGCCGGCGGGCCCACCGCGACCTCGACTCGGTGTGCGCCCTGTTCGAGATCGCCGCACGCTCGGAGGAGGTGTCAGGACTGCGGGGAGTGTCGGGGTTCCTGGCCGAGATCGAGGGTCAGCAGATCCCAGCCGATCCGCACCGCGAGTCCGAGCTGCGCGGCGACGCCGTCCGCGTGCTCACCGCGCATCGGGCGAAGGGTCTGGAATGGGAGGTGGTCGTGGTCGCCGCCGTCCAGGAGGGCACCTGGCCCGACGTACGCCGCCGCGGGTCGCTGCTGGAACCTGAGCGCCTCGGTCGCCGCGAAGTCACCGCCCCGGTGCCGACGGCGACCCGGATCGCGGAGGAGAGGCGACTGTTCTACGTCGCGTGCACCCGGGCGCGGCGACGCCTGGTGGTGACGGCGGTGGCCGGCACCGAGGGCGAGGGCGACCAGCCTTCGCGCTTCCTGGGCGAGCTCGGCGTGCCGATCCATCCACTGCCGGGCAGGCCGCGGCGGCCGTTGTCGCTACCGGCCCTGGTGGGGGAGCTGCGCCGGGTGAGTGTCGACCCGGAGGCTCCGCCGAGCCTGCGCGAACAGGCGGTCCTGCGACTGGCCAGGCTCAGCGATGCCGCGGACGGCCAGCGACGCCCGCTCGTCCCGGCCGCTCGGCCCGAGCGCTGGTGGGGGCTGGCCGAGCTCACCCGCTCCGACACCCCGGTGGTGGCCGAGGACGAGCCGGTGCAGCTGTCCGGGAGCCAGCTGGCCGGGGTGCTGGCCTGTCCCCGGCAGTGGTTCCTGTCCCGCCGGGCCGCGGCCGATCCGGCCCGCGGCAGTGCGGCCAGCTTCGGCTCGGTCATCCACGTGCTGGCCGAGCACGCCGCGCACCGGCCCACCGACGCCCAGGAGTTGTCCGACCACCTCGAATCGGTCTGGACCCAGCTGGACTTCGACGCCAACTGGCTGTCCGCGGTGGAGCGGGTCGAGGCCGAGTCGGCGATGGAGCGGTTCCTCACCTGGCAGGAGCAGCGCACCGGGTGGGAGCTGCTGGCCACCGAGGTGGGTTTCAGCTGCGAGATCGAGGCGGGCGGGCACCGGATCCGGCTCACCGGCAGTGCTGACCGGGTCGAGCGGGGATCCGACGGACGCCTGCGGATCGTGGACTTCAAGACCTCCAAGAGCCCGCCGACGGCGGCCGACGTCGCCCTGCACGACCAGCTCGGGGTGTACCAGCTCGCGGCTCAGCAGGGTGCGTTCGACGGGATCGCCGGCGAGGGAGCCCGCCCGGGAGGCGCCGAGCTGGTCTACCTGCGCCTGTCCGACGGGCCGACCACCTACCCCCGCGTCTTCCACCAGCCGTCCCTGGACGACGTGCCGTTCCCGGTCGCCGACGGCGCGAGGGAGGGGGGCGATGTTGCCGACCGGCCCCGCAGCTGGGTGCACCGGCGGCTCGCGGAGGCCGCGGAGCTGATCCGCGCCGAACGGCACGAGGCGCGGGTCGGGCCGGCGTGCCGGTGGTGCTCGTTCCGGGCGAGTTGTCCGGCCCAGCCGACCGGACGGCAGGTCGTCGGATGAGGGCCGTCGCCACCCCGGGGCGTCCCGCCGAGGGGTGCCGATGACGGTCCACGTGCTCAATCCGGCCGGGTCGCGAACCCGACTCCGCAGCGCCGGCGATCTCGTGGCTGCGCTCGGCATCGCCTTCTCCGACCAGCAGTTGGCCGCGATCACCGCCCCCCTCGCACCGGGCGTGGTGGTCGCCGGGGCCGGATCGGGCAAGACCACGGTGATGGCGGCTCGGGTGGTGTGGCTGGTCGGCACGGGGGCGGTCCGCCCCGAGGAGGTGCTGGGACTCACCTTCACCCGGAAGGCGGCCGCAGAGCTGTCCGCCCGGATCCGGTCGGCCCTGCTGCAGGCGGGGGTGGTGGCCGATCGCGGGGTGGACGAGTCCGGCGAGCAACTGGTGATGACCTACGACGCCTTCGCGGCGCGGCTGGTGGCCGAGCACGGACTGAGGTTGGGCTTCGAGGCCGATCCGACCATGATCAGCGGGGCGACCCGTTACCGGCTCGCGTCCCGGGTGGTCCGCAACGCTGCCGGCCCGTTCGACTTCATCTCCCGGCTGCGACCGGCGACGGTGACCGAGCGGGTGCTGAAGCTGGACGCCGACCTGCAGCAGCACCTGGTGCCGCCGGAGGCGTTGGACCGGCACGCGCGCGACCTGCTGCTGGGCTGGCACTCCGCGCCGCTGAACAACCGCGGAAACGTCTACGCCGACGTCCGGCGGGCTGTTCTCGCCGCGGAGGAGCGGCTGGAACTGGCCAGCCTGGTCCGGGACTATCAGGCGCTGAAGCGGCACCTCGGCGTGGTGGAGTTCGCCGACCAGATGGCCATCGCCGCCCGGCTGGCCGGCGAGGTGCCCCAGGTCTCGACGGCGCTGCGGGCCGCGTTCCGGATCGTGCTGCTGGATGAGTACCAGGACACCTCGGCCGCGCAGGCGAGGATGCTGCGCGGGCTCTTCTCCGGGGCGAGTGCACCGGAGGGGATGGGTCATCCCGTGACCGCCGTGGGCGACCCGTTCCAGGCGATCTACGGCTGGCGCGGGGCCGCGGTCAGCAACATCTTGACCTTCGGCGAGGACTTCCCGCAGCCGGGCGGCGCGCCGGCCCGCTCCTACGCGCTGACCGTGAACCGGCGCAGCGGTCCGGAGATCCTCGCCGTCGCGAACATCCTGAGCCAGCCTCTGCGGGCGGAGTCCGCCTCGACGCTCGCGGACTCGGTCCGCCGGCGCCGCGTCGCCCGCGCCGGAGGGGCTCGGGCTGCTCCGCGCACCGGCGCAGGCGCCACCGGCGGTCGTACGGGCGGCCACCTTCGACACCTGGCCGCAGGAGATCGCCTGGATCGGGGAACAGATCGCCCGTGCGCGGGCCGACGGAACCGTCACCCGCTGGGCGGACGTCGCGGTGCTGACCCGCCGCAACGCCGACATCGCCCCGCTCTACACCGACCTGACGGCGCGCGACATCCCGGTGGAGATCGTCGGCCTCGGCGGGTTGCTGCACCTGCCGGAGGTGCTCGACGTGACCGCGGTGCTGACGCTGGTCGACGACGTGACCGCCAACCCCGAGCTGATCCGGCTGCTCACCGGCCCCCGCTGGCGGATCGGCCCCCGCGACCTCGCCCTGCTCGGGCGACGAGCCCGCGAGCTGGCCCGTGAGGCCGGGTCCACAGCGCCGCGATCCGTACGAGCCGGGCAGCGCCGCCGCCGTGCTCGACGCGCTCGGCGGGGCGGTGGCCGAGGTCGACCCCAGCGAGGTGGTCAGCCTGCTGGACGCGCTGGAGGATCCGGGGGAGCTTGGCCTACTCCGCAGCGGCGCGGGACCGTTTCTCCCGGCTGGCGTCCGAGCTCGGCGCACTGCGCCGGCACAGTGACGAACCGGTGCTCGACCTGACCCGCCGGGTGGTCGCGACCAGCGGCCTGGACGTGGAACTGCTCGCCACGCCGGAGTTCGGCCGTACGGCGCGGCGTGACCAGCTCGGAGCCTTCCTGGATGCCGTGGCGGCGTACGTCGACGTCGACGGCGATGCGTCCCTGTCGGGCCTGCTGGCCTACCTGCGGGCCGAGATCGACCAGGGCGCCGGGCTGGAGCAGGCCGTGCCGTCGGACCGCGAGGCGGTCAAGCTGCTGACCGTGCACAAGGCCAAGGGCCTGGAGTGGGACGTCGTCTTCCTGCCGGCGCTGATGCAGGGCGTGTTCCCCAGCGACCGGGTGACTGACAACTGGGTGAGCAATCCGGCGGTGCTGCCTGCCGACCTCCGCGGCGACGCCGACGCCATCCCGCAGCTCGAAGACACCAGCAATGCGGCACTGACCAGGTACAAGCAGGAGCTCACCGTCCAGCAGCGGCTGGCCGAGGACCGCCTCGCCTACGTCGCGGTCACCCGGGCCAAGCGCCTCCTGGTCGGCACCGGGCACTCGTGGCGGGCCGACCTGACCAATGCGCGCACCGCCTCCAGCTACCTGCGGGCGATCGTGGCGGCTGCGCGGGAGCAGCATCAGCTCCTCGCCGAGGCGGCGCCGCCCGGACCCGAGAACCCGCTGGTGAGCCGGGCGGAGCCGCACCCGTGGCCGGAACCGCTGGACCCCGACGCGCTGGGTCGCCGCCGGGAGGCGGCGGCGGCGGTCGAGCGTGCCCGGCGGCGGTTCGCCGAGACGGGCCGCTACGACGACGGGACCGCCGAGCCCCTGCTGCTGGACGCGGAGGACGTGGTCGCCGGCTGGGACGCGGACCTGGACCGGCTGCTGGCCGAGGCCCGCGAGTCCCGTACGGCCGATCAGCAGGTGGAGCTGCCCGAGCGGCTCTCCACCACGGCGCTGCTGCGGCTGCACGCCGACCCGAACGGCTACGCCGCGGAGCTGGCGCGGCCGATGCCGCGGGCGCCGTCGCGCGCGGCACGCAACGGCTCGCGCTTCCACGCCTGGGTGGAGCGGTACTTCACCGAGGCGATGGCCGGGGGCGGCCTCGGCTCGTCGCCGCTGGTGGATCCCGACGACCTCCCGGACCGCGCCGACGCCGGGGCCGCCGACGAGGCGACGTTGCGCGAGCTGTGCGAGGCGTTCGCCCGTGGTCGCTACGGGGCGACGGTGCCGTACGCGGTCGAGGCACCGGTCAGCCTGCTGCTGGCCGGTCGGGTGGTCCGCGGGCGGATCGACGCGGTCTACCGCGCACCGGCCGGCGGCGGCGCGCGGGGGGCGGCGCCGCGGGCGAGCGGGCCCACGAGGGGACAGGCGGAGGGCGTGGCGGCGCGGCGAACGCGATGCCCGCCGGGGCCCTCTTCCAGGTGGTGGACTGGAAGACCCAGGCCGACCCCCATCCGGACGCCTGGCAGCTCGGGGTCTACCGGGTGGCCTGGGCCGAGGCGCACGGGGTCCCGGTGGAGGCCGTGGACGCGGTGTTCTATCTGGTCCGGTCCGACCGTGTCGTCCGCCCGCCGAACCTGCCCGGCCGGCCCGAGCTGGAAGCCCTCCTGACCGGGGAGGATGCGCGTTAGGCTGCACCGGTGACCAATTGGGCCGACGGGAGTGACCTCGATCGGGTCGACCAGCACCGAGCTTCGGTCGACTGGGTCGCTGGGCTGTGGCGGGCGGCGGATGCGAAGCTGCTGAAGCTGGACGACCAGTCGCGCTTCACCACCAACACCGGCGGCAGCAAGCTGCGGATGACGAAGCCGTTCGTCGAGTTCGACAGCCAGCGACACCGGCTGCTGGGCATGCTCAACGGCTCGCCGATCTTCTGCGTCGAGGCGCTGACCGAGGGCGAGGTGCACGATCTGCGTGAGGTCGGCTTCCAGCTCACCGACAACGAGCGCGACATCGCCGCCACCGCGGCCGCGCTGACCCAGTGGCACCGCGCCGAGCCCTTCTGCCCGCGCTGCGGAGGCCCGACCCGGGTGATCAACGGCGGCTTCGGACGGCACTGCGACGTGTGTCAGCAGGCCCACTTCCCCCGTACCGATCCTGCGGTGATCGTCGCCGTGATGGACGCGAAGGGGCGGTTGTTGCTCGGTGGGCAGGAAGCGTGGGGCAACCGGGTGTCGGTGCTGGCCGGGTTCGTCGAGGTCGGCGAGTCCCTGGAGCAGGCCATCTACCGCGAGATCAGCGAGGAGGTCGACGTCGATCTCTCCGAAGTGCGCTACTTCGGCAGCCAGCCGTGGCCGTTCCCCCGCTCGATCATGGTCGGCTTCTTCGCTCGGGCCCGGAGCACCGAGATCTGCGTCGACGCGGACGAGATCTCCCACGCCGAGTGGTACACCCGCGAGCAGCTGACCGAGAAGCTCGACTCCGGTGATCTGGCTCTTCCGGGACGCGCCTCCATCGCGTCCCGGATGATCCAGGCGTGGCGGGACGGCGAGAGTCCGCTCTGAGCACCTCCGGCCCGTCCTGGCCGGCTTGGTCCGGACCCGCAGGCGCTCTTTACGCAGCCGAAACCTTGATCGTCCGCTGACGAAACACCGCGCGCGTACCTTCGCCCGCAACCGGACTTCGAGGGCGCCGATCCAGGGGATGCGTGCGGCCGCGTACGGGTTTCCCGGGCGCGGAGGGGTTCACTGATCCACCACATCCACAGCAGCCGAGCTGGACGAGACTCCCGACGAGAAGCACCCGGTCGACCGGGTGCCTCCGTGGCGCCGGCTCGCACCACTCGGTCTGCAGCACGTGCTGGCGATGTATGCCGGCGCGGTCGCCGTCCCGCTGATCGTCGGGGGCGCGCTGGTCGGCCAGGGCAAGCTGGCCTCGAGCGACCTGCCTTACCTGATCAGTGCCGACCTGCTGGTAGCGGGCATCGCCACCGTGATCCAGTCCATCGGCTTCTGGCGATTCGGCGTCCGGCTGCCGCTGATGCAGGGCTGCACCTTTGCCGCCGTCACCCCCATGATCGCGATCGGTAGCCAGTACGGGCTGACCGCCATCTACGGCGCCGTGATCTCCTGCGGTCTGTTCATGATGGTGCTGGCACCGGTCTTCGCCAAGCTGCTGAAGTTCTTCCCGCCGCTGGTCACCGGAACGGTGATCTTGATCATCGGCATCTCGCTGATGCCGGTCGCGGCCAACTGGGCAGGCGGCGGCGCCGGATCGCCGGACTTCGGAAAGCCCGTCTACGTCGGCTTCGCCGCGTTCACCCTCCTGATCATCCTCGCCATCGAGCGTTTCGGCCCGCCCGCTCTGCAGCGTCTGTCGATCCTGCTCGGCCTGGTCATCGGCACCGTGGCGGCTGTGCCGTTCGGACTGGCCGACTTCGGCGGGGCGGCGGAACAGCCCTGGTTCGGGATCAGCACGCCCTTCCACTTCGGCCTGCCGACCTTCCAGATCAGCGCGATCATCTCGATGTGCATCGTGGCGCTGGTGATCATGACCGAGACCACGGGCGACATGATCGCGGTGGGGGAGATCGTGGACAAGCCGGTCGGTCCCCGTCAACTCGCCGACGGTCTGCGCGCCGACGGGCTTGTCGACGATGCTCGGCGGGGTGTTCAACACCTTCCCCTACACCGCCTTCGCGCAGAACGTCGGCCTGGTGTCGCTGACCGGGGTCCGCTCCCGCTACGTGGCCACCTTCGCCGGCGGGGTGCTCATCGTGCTCGGCCTGCTGCCGAAGCTCGGCGGCATCGTGGAGGGAATCCCACTGCCAGTGCTGGGCGGCGCGGGCATCGCGTTGTTCGGCATGGTGGCCGCCAGTGGCATTCGCACGCTGACCAAGGTGAAGTTCAACAACATCAACATCCTGGTGGTCGCGGTGTCGGTCGGCGTGGGGCTGGTGCCGACGGTCGCCGGCAAGATCTTCGACCAGTTCCCGGACTGGTTCTCCACGATCTTCCACTCCGGCATCTCGGCCGGCGCGATCACCGCGATCCTGTTGAACCTGCTGCTGAACTCTGATTCGGTGCAGGCCAGGCACGCTGACGACACCGACTACGCGCCGCACGACGCCGTGCGCGGCCCGGCCGCGGGCGCCTCCGCCGGCCACTGATCCGCGGCTGGTCGCCGGCCCTTACGGGGTTGGCGCCGCCGTGTTGTCGGCGAGCGGGCTGTTGTCGGCGAGCGGGCTGTTGTCGGCGAGCCGGCCACGCAGCCCGCTGGCGCGGTTGGCGGGGCGTTGTACGGCCCGGGTGATCGCCTCAGCGGCTCCGATCACGTGGACGTGGCGACGGGCCCGGGTGACCGCGGTGTAGAGCAGTTCCCGGGTGAGCAGCGGTGAATCCGGCGGCGGAACCACGAAAGCCACCCGGTCGAACTGGCTGCCCTGGGCCCGGTGCACGGTCATCGCGTGCACCGTCTGGATGGAGTCCAACCGGACCGGCGCGTACAGCGTGGCCGCAGCGCCGCGGGCGAAGGCGGCGCGGACGCCCGCGGGGGTGCTCACGATGACCCCGGTGTCGCCGTTGTAGAGACCCATCTCGTAGTCGTTGGCGGTGACCAGCAGCGGCCGGCCGACGTACCACTCCCCGTCCTCGGCGTAGCCGGGGATGGACTCGGCGAGCCAGCGCTCCACCTCGCCCGCCCACCGCTGCACCCCGTACGGTCCGTGCCGGTGGGCACACAGCAGCCGGTGCTGGTCGAGCCCCTGAAGCGCGCCCTCGATGTCGCCCGCGCGCGCCGCCTGCACCGTCGCGCGGGCTGCCCGTCGCGCGTCGGAGGCGAGGGCACCGGCGGGCAGAGCCTCGGGAGGCAGGTCCGGGTCCACCTCGGTGAAGGTGAGGTCGGCCTCGCCCGAGCGGAGCACCGCCAGCGTCTCCGCCGCGTCGGCGCGGCGGACGGCCTGTGCCAACCGCTCGATGGAGCCGCCGAACCGCCAGGTCCGGGTCAGTCCGACGACGTGGTGCACCGGAGTGGGTTCGCGCGGGGCCAGGGCGCCGAGGTCGGTCAGACCGGCGGTGAGCACGGGGTCGGCCGGACCCGGTGCCTCGGTGATGTCGGCCAGGACCGCTCCCGCGTCGACCGAGGACAGCTGGTGCGGGTCGCCGACCAGCACCAGTCGCGTCGTCGGACGCAGCGCCTCCAACAGCCGGGCCATCATGGTCAGCGAGACCATGGACACCTCGTCCACCACGACCACGTCGTGGGGGAGGTGATTGCCCGCGTCGTGCCGGAACCTCGAACGGTTGGCCGGATTCCAGCCGAGCAGCCGGTGCAGCGTCGAGGCGGTCAGGTCACCCAGGCGGGCGCGATCCTGCGCCGGCAGCGCCGCGGTCGCACTCCGCACCGCCTCCTCGAGTCGGGCCGCGGCCTTCCCGGTCGGCGCGGCCAGGGCGACGCGCAGCGGCGGGCCGGGCTGGTCGGAGAGCAGCGCGAGCAGCCGGGCCACCGTGGTCGTCTTCCCGGTCCCTGGGCCGCCCGCGAGCACGCTGATCCAGCCCAGAGCACTGACCGCCGCCGCGAGCCGCTGCCGGTCCGGCTCACCCGGCTCGAGGCCGTCGCCGCTGAACAGCCGACTCAGGGCCGCGCGCGCCTGCTCCGTGTCGAGGGCGGGCGGTTCGTCGTCGAACCGGCGCCGCAACTCGCGCCGGACCAGTTCCTCCTGCTGCCAGTAGCGCTCGAGATACAGCAGTCCGCGCACCTGGCGCAGCGGCCGGTTCGCCGGGGCATCGGGCCCGATCGAGACCAAGCTGCTGGCTGCGCACGCCTGCGCCCAGGCCTGCGGCTCGGGCCAGGGCAGTGTCGTGGTGTCGATCTCGGTCTCGGACTCGTCGAACACGGTCGGTGTGCACGTGGTGCGGATCGATGCACACCGATCCGTTGCGCAGCGCTCGCACGGTGAGCGCGAGGGCGAGCCGGACCCGGTCGTCCCGCTCGCCGCCGATCCGGCACACCGCGGTCGCGGTGTGCACGTCAGCCGCGTTGAGCACCCCGGCCGTGTTGAAGGCGGCCAGCAGCCCGGTCGCACTGTGCACGACCAGACCGTCAGGCCGCTCGGCCCGCGCGACCCGCTCGGCGCTGCTCGGCCGGCGGCCGGCGCTTCGGGTCGCTCCTTCGGCGCGTCGGGCGCCACCGCTCGGGGTGCGCTCACAGGCCGTCTCCTTCGGCGAGCCGGTCGCCGGGGCGAGGGCGCGCCCCGTCCAGCAGATCCGACAGCTCGACCACCAGCTGGGCAGGTGGTTGCCAGCTGAAGACGCCGCACGGGACGCCCGCCACCCGGGGGGTGTCCGCACCCGCCATGCCGCGGACGAACAGGTAGAGGACCCCGCCGAGGTGGGTCTGCGGCGCGTACCCCGGCTGGCGCCAGCGCAGCAGCCGGTGCAACGCGACCGCGTAGAGCAGGGCCTGGAGCGGGTAGTGGCTGGCCATCATCGCCGCCGCCATCCGGGGCGGCGCATAGTGGCCGAGGGTGAGCGGCTCGCCGTCGAAGCCGCCGAGCCAGTTGGTCTTGTAGTCGACCACGAGGTAGCGGGGCGTGCCGTCGTCGACGACCCGCAGCACGGCGTCGATGCTGCCGTTCAGGAAACCGCGCAGTGACTGCTCGGCGAGGACGGGGTCGGCCAGGAGCGCCGAATATGCGGCGAGCGGGTCGTCCGGCGGCAGGTGGCGGTCCAGCAGGGGCCCGATGGCCGAGAGACGCTCGCCGCGGGTGGCCGGGGCGGCGCCCAGCGGGTACTCGAAGGTCAGCTCGGCCAACCGGTCGACGGGCGCAATGTCGCACAGCCGGCGCTCGCCGGCCAACGGTCCCAGCGGGGTGGTGAAGACGGGGAGCAACCCCTCCGCCAGCACGTCAGGCCTCAGCCGACCGGCCGAGCCGCGGGCCAGGGCGGCGGCGCACGCCTCGCGCAGCCGTGCCGACAGGCCCTCCTCGCGCGGGTCGACGGTTTCGAAGACCAGATGGACGGCGCTGCCGAACTCCGCGCCGCTCGGCAGCTCGCCCATCGGCGAAGGTCGCTGCAGCCCCACCGGTTCGGCCGGTCCGGCCGGTTCGGACCGCGCGACGGTCGGCGAGGGGGCTGCGGCCGGCGCGGGGTCCTCGCGCGGATCCGGCGGCTCGTCGTCCTCGCGGTGCAGGTCGGGTTCGCTGGCGACACCCGCCGGGGGATCGAGCGCGCCGTGGGCGGCCGCCGTCAGCGCGGAGTACGACGTACGGCGCCAGTCGAGGTCGAGGGTCCGCGCGAATCGGCGCACGCTCAGCGGCCCGAGGTCCACCGGCTCGGGCGGCCGGGGACGTACGGCTCGGGGTTCCACCCGCTCCAGGCTCACCCCGGCTCCCAGATCGCGGCCGCGGAGGGGATCCCCGGTCAGCGGGTAGCTCCCCTCGGGCAGCCCGGCGTGGCCGACCGGTCGGCTGATCAGCCGGTGCAGCCCGGAGGACGGTGTGTTGTGCGACGGCGCCCACCACGTCACCACCTGGCTCTGCGCGCGGGTCAGGGCGACGTACAGCAGCCGCAGGTCCTCCCCCGACTCCTCGGCGCGGTAGCGCGCGAACCGCTCGGTCCGGCCGGGACCGTTCCGGCCGCCGACGTCGAGCACGAAGCCGCCCGGTCCGGCGGGTGTCGCCTCGTGCAACCGCAGCAGCCGGCCCTCATCCCTGCTCTCCACGTGCCGGTCCCATGCCTCCGGCAGGTAGACCACCGGGAACTCCAGCCCCTTGCTGCGATGCACGGTCAGCACCGTCACGGCCTCCGCGTCGGTCTCCAGTCGGCGCGAGCCTTCGGCGGCACTGCTTCCGCGAGCCTCCTCGATCCGCTCCCGCAGCCACTCGACCAGCGCCCCGGTGCCCAGTTGGCGCAGCGTCATCGCGGCGTGCAGACTCTGGCCCAGGTGGCGTACGTCGGTCATCATCCGCTCGCCGCCGGCGCCGCCCAGCACCTGTTCGGGCCAGTGCGTGTCCGCGGTCGCCACCTCGAGCAGCGCAGCGACGCCGCGACCCGCCAGCACTTTGCTCCACCACCGGATCTGCTGGGAGAGCTGGATCAGCGCGTCCTCACCGGCCTCCGCCAGGTCGGCGAAGGTCCAGCCGACGAAGCAGGTCAGCGCAGCCTGGCGCACGGTCTGCTGCCGTGGCTGGTCCAGAGCCACCAGCAGGGTCAGCCACTCCTGTGCGGCCGCAGAGGCGAACACCGATCCCGCACCGATCATGACGGCCGGCACGCCCGCGGCCACCAGCCGGTCGCGGATGGTCTCCCCACGCTCGTTGCGGCGCACCAGCACGGCCAGGTCGGCGGGTCGGAGGCGTCGCGGGCCGGCCGCGGTGTCCAGGAGGGTGTCGGAGGCGAGCACTTCGGTGATGTCGGCGACCAGATCCTCCAGCACCCGGGGCCGGAGCCGGCCGACCGTGGGCAGCTGATCCGCATCCAGGGCGTGCGGGAACACGCGGATCCGGACCGGTGCGGCCTGGCCCGGCGGGCCGCCGGAATGCAGCCGTCGCTGCTGGTGCTGCGCGTTGACCTGCCGCACGACGATCCGCTCGTCGCCGAGAGCGGCACCGCCCATCAGCGAGCCGATCGCGTCGACCAGGGCCTGGTCACTGCGCCAGTTCGTGGCCAGCGTGCACACCCGGTCGGCGTGGCCGACGGCGTCCAGGTAGCTGAACACGTCCGCACCGCGAAAGGCGTAGATCGACTGTTTCGGATCACCGATCAGGATGAGCGTGCTGTGCCCGTGGAAGGCGCGGCGCAGAATCTCCCACTGGATCGGATCGGTGTCCTGGAACTCATCGACCATCACGATGCGGTAGCGCCGGCGGAGCCGTAGGGCCGCCGCTTCGCCCCGCTGCGGATCGCGCAGCGCGTCCCGCAGCCGGGTGAGCATGTCGTCGTAGGTGAACAGCCTGCCCGAACGCTTGCGTCGCTCCACCTCGGCGCGCACCGCCCCGGCGTAGCTCACCCGCTCGGCAGCGGCCGACTGGTCGTCGCTGCTCGAGCGGGCCGGGACCAGCCCGGCATGGACGGCTTCGACCGCGTGCCGCGCGATGTCCAGGGCCTCCTCCAGGCTGATGGTGGGGGTTCCGCTCGCGGCATAGCGGCGGAGGTACTCATCGGTCGCGACCTCGCGGGTCAGGTCGGCGAGCTGTTCGACGAAGCGGGCCTGCGGTTCGCGGTCGCCGAGGACGCCGAGCCCGTCGAGCATGGCCAGGCAGAACTCGTGGGTGGTCGCGATGGTCGCCGCGTCGAAGTCCGCCAAGGCCTGGACGACCCGCCGGTGGCGCAGAACCAGTTCGGGCCCGGGCGCGTCCAGGAGGAACTCCTCGACCTCATCGGTCGGCTCCTCCGCCAGCCCTCAGCCGCCCGCCCAGCCGCCCGCTCAGCCATCCGCCGGGCGGAGTCGTCGGCGAGTGGATCGCCGCGGCGGCCAGGCGCCGCTCGAGGGCGACCAGCCGCTCGCGCACCCGCTCGCGCAGCTCGTTGGTGGCCATCCGGCCGAAGGTGACCAGCAGCAGGTCGCCGAGCTGGACGTGCCCCTCGGCCAGATAGCGCGCGGCGAGCGCGGCGATGGTGTAGGTCTTCCCGGTTCCGGCGCTGGCCTCGAGCACCGTGGTCCCCGACGGCAGTGGCCCCGCGAGGTCGAACGGCTCAGGCGAGGCGTGCCGAGGTTCCTGTGGCGCGTCCGCAGACGGCGGCAGCGTCACCGCAACTCCTCCAGGGTGATCAGGGGCTGGAAGACCCGCCGGGCGAGCGTGCCGAACCGGGTCGGCTCGGCCAGGTCGCCCCGCTCCTCCGCGGTCAGGACGGCTCCGCCATCAGGGTCTCCAACGAAGCGCCGACGCCGAAGAACCGCTCGTACGCCTCGTCCCGGTCGTCCTCCCAGAGCCGGCGGAGCTGTCTGAGGGAGGGCTCGAGCGGTCGGCCGCGATTCCGCAGCGCGGCGTACTCGCCCGACACGCGGGGGCTGAACGGAATCGGCCCGCGCAGACCCGTACGCCGAAGCTCCACCAGGTCGGGCAGGATGCGCGCCGCCCAGACCGGGTCCACCGGCCCGAGGACCGAGCACTGACCGCGGCCGATGGTCACCGCCTGCCACGGCCGGCCGGGCTGCGCCAGGGTGAGCGCCAGCAGTTCCAGCCACGCCTGCAGCCGATGCTTGGCCGCGAGCCGGGAGAAGCTGACCCGCAGGATCGCCTCGGCGACCACACCGTTGACCACCCCGGTCAACCGGCTGCCGGGCAGCTCGATCAGCACCTCGTACGCAGTGGCCGGCGCACTGCGGAACGGCTCGGCCACCGAGATCAGCGCCTCGACGTCGCCGGCGACCCGGTCGAGGACCTGCTGACCCAGAGCGCGTGGGGGCAGCAGGCCCCGGCGCCACTCGGCGGCGGCCAGTGGCTCCATGGCCTGGCCCTGCAACCGCTGCCGGAGCAGACGCTCGCCGATCGGCCAGAGGTCGAGCCCGGTCAGCTTGACCGGGATCTGCTCCTGCGGGGGGTCCAGCGTCCGGGCCGGCCAGAGCCCCGCCCGGTCGTACATCAGGGCCCGGGCCGGATGGTTGAAGAACCGGATCAGTTCGGCGAGGGTCAACGCCTGATCCTCGACCGGCGGCAACCGCCATCGCCGCCGCCGGCGGGACCGGCGCCGTTGCGCCGGGTTCAGCGCCGCAGGGCCAGGGTGCCGCGCAGACCCGCGCGGTCGAAGCTGAACGGCACCGTGCCGGGGCGGCCTGCAGCTCTGGGCCGGCGAGTACGCGGCCCCGTGACCGACGCGAAGTTGGCCGGGTCGAACGGCTGCAGCGGGTGACGCACCGTGACGGCCTCGCTCACCCGTTGACCGTCGGCGGTCCGGGCGGTGAGGTCGAGAGCGTCCATCAGTTCCCCGACCGGCACCGCCGGGGGCAGCCGCGTTCCGGTCCGCGGATCGGCCCCGGCGTACACCACGACCAGGGTCTCGCGGGCGGCGAGGATGGCGTCGAGCAGCAGCTGCCGGTCCTCGCTGCGGAGATCGCGATCGCCGATCCGGTCCTCGTCAGCGGCGATGTCGTCGCCGTCGACCCGGCGCTGCCGGGGAAACACGCCGTCGTCCAGGCCGAGCAGGCAGACGACCCGATGGGGCACCGAGCGCATGGGCAGCAGCGTGCACACGGTGAGGGTTCCGGTGCGGAAGTTGGCGCGGCTGGCCCGGCCGCGCATCGTGTCGGCGAGCAGGGCGGACACCTCGGCGAGCTCCAAGGAGGGGCCGGGTGCTCCGGTCGATCCGGCCTCGGCCAGCTGAGCGAGGAGCTGGTGAGCGTGGGCGTGCTGCCAGCTCTGCGACGCGGGCACACTGGTCAGCAACTCCAGCGTGCGTCGGAACAGGTCGATCCAGTCGCCCAGGGGCTGGGCGAGCTGGCACGCCTCGGTCAGGGCGCGCAGTCGGTCGACCACCTCCGCCAGTCGGCCGACCAGGTCGACGTCACCGGAGTCGACGTCGTCGAGCGGGAGCGCGGTGCCGATGAAGTGCGGCTCCGCCTCGTCCATGGCGACCCCCAGCAGCATCCGGTCGAGTCCGGCCGACCAGGTGTTCTGGGCGAACTCGGCCATCTGGAATCGGGCGCGGTGCGCAGGATCGAGGCCCCACCGGGCGCCCGAGTGCGCGACCAGCTCCTGCAGCCGCTCGAGCTGATCGGTGCCGAATCCGAACCGACTGGCCACTGCCGGCGCAGCGCACAGGTCGAGCACGGCACTGACCTCCATCCGCGACTCCACCAGCGCAATGAGCCGGCTGAGCACGGCGAGCAGCGGATTCAGCTGACGCAACGAGCGGTCGGCCAGTCGTACCCGTAGCTGATGGCCCGGGTGATCGGCGGCGCTGTCCCCGCTGTCCAGTCCGAAAGCGGCCGCGATGAGCGGAGCGAAGACCTCGATGTCGGGGCACATCACCACGATGTCGCGCGGCTCCAGCGTCGGGTCGTCGGCGAGCAGGCCGACCAGCACCTCGCGCAGCACCTCGACCTGGCGATCGGGACCGTGGGAGGCGTGCACCTGGATGCTGCGGTCCTCGGAATCGAGCCACGGCCGGTCGCCCGACAGCCGGGCCGGCCGGTCGGCGATGAGGTCTGCCTGCAGGTGAGTCAGCAGGGTGCGGGGTGCCGGGGAGTCGGCGGCGTGGTGGAGGTCCACCGATCCCGACGGCGCGGACCGGCGCAGCGTGAGCTGCAGTTCCCGGGAGTCCCGGCCGAGGTAGGCCAGGAGTCCGTGCCGAACGAGCAGAGCGGTGGCGTCGCGCGCCCGGGTGTCGTCGGCGGGCTCGCCTTCGTCCAGCCGCTTCGCGATCCGCGACCACAGCACGGCGGACGGGTGCGGGAGCCACAGGTGCACGTCGCGGTGCGCGGCGAGTGCGGTCAGTACGGCGAGCTGGTCAGGCTCGATCCGGGTCGGCCCGAAGAGGGAGAGTCGAGCCGGCAGGTCGGTCGACTCCGGCGTGCTCCGCAGCAGGTGGACGGCGGCGTCGAGGCGTTGGACGGGTCCGGGTACGCCGAGCCGGTCGCGCAGCCGGCGCCACAGCTCGGCCTGCCAGGCCCGGTCACTGGTCAGCGGCGCACCAGCCGCGTCGAGGTCGCGCCCGTGCGCCCAGGCATCGACCATGGCCGGCCGGTGGACCGCGTACGCCGCGAAAAGACCGGTGAGCTGCCGGGTGATCGACCAGCGGCGGCCACGGCGCGACGGGTCCAGCTCGGCCTCGCCCGGCACCGCGCCCAGGTGGGCCCAGAGCAATGCCGCCCACGGCTCCTCCCGACACGCGTCGATCACCTCCAGCAGAGGCCAGACCGCGCGGTCGGGATGCCAAGGATCGGCATCGGCCCGATCGGGGGTGCCGTCGCGCCGGGAGCCCGCGACGGCCCGCGCCATCAACCGGGCCGGGGAGCAGAACTCGACGCCGGCGCACACGCCATCGCGTACGTCCCGGCTGGGCGCCGAGCCGCAGCGACAGCTCCTGAGCCAACCATCGCTCCACCCCGGGAGTGGGGACACTCACCACCTCGGTGGTGAACGGATCCGGCAGCGGCGCCTGGAGCAGGTCGCCGAGGGCACGGATCAGCGCGTCGGCACCCTCGGCACGGTGCACGATGAGCGTCATCGTGGGCGGTGGATCGTCGCGGTCATCATGGTCGCGACCACCCTAGGGCGGAGCGCTGACAGAACCGATCCAGCCGGGGGCCCGGACCCGGCTCGACGACGCCGGCGAACTCAGTTCAGCTGGGCGAGCTTTCGGCTGACCTGGCTGGCCGAGGGGTTGGTCAGCGCGCTGCCGTCGGCGAACAGGACGGTGGGCACGGTCAGATTGCCGTCGTTGGCCTGGGCCACGAGCAAGGCACCGTCGGCGTGGGTCTCGATGTCGACCTCGTCGAAGCTGACCCCGGCCCGCTGCAGCTGGGACTTCAGCCGGACGCAGTACCCGCACCACGTCGTGGTGAGGACGGTCGGGCGGTCTGCGCTCGGCGAGATCATGTACGTTTCAACCAACTCCATAGCATCGCTATTCCTACGGGCGCGCACGCAGTGTTATCGCGTTCGTCACACCGCTGACACGCCGCTCTGCCACGGTGAACAGATGACCACGCTGGCCGATCTGACGGTCTCCCAGCTAGGAGAGCCGCGCTACGACTCGCCCCTGTCGGAGTTCCTCGCCGGCCGCCGGACCGGCGAGCACTACGTCGAGGAGGGCGACCGCGTCGTCTTCCACGACACGGTCTCGCAGCTGAACGACCTCGGCGGGGATCCGGCCACCTGGCCCAGTTTCGAGCCGGGTGGACCGCGCCGGCGGCTGTACTTCCCGCCGGGCAGCACGCGGGTGGGCATCGTCACCTGTGGCGGACTGTGCCCCGGCCTGAACGACGTCATCCGGGGGCTGGTGATGGAACTGGCGAAGCACTACGGCATCGGTGAGGTGACCGGATTCCGCAACGGGTACGCGGGCATGGTCGAGGGCTGCGGCTTCCCGCCGATCCGGCTCACCCCCGAGGTCGTGCACGACATCAACGCTCAGGGCGGCACGATCCTGGGCACCTCGCGCGGGGCACAGGACCCGGAACGGATCGTCGACGAACTGCTCGCCCAAGGCATCGACCTCCTGTTCGTCATCGGCGGCGACGGGTCGATGCGTGGCGCGACGCGAATCGCTGCTGCTCTGCGGGCCCGGGAGGTGCCCATCGGGGTGATCGGGGTGCCCAAGACCATCGACAACGACATCGCGTTCATCGGCCAGAGCTTCGGATTCGTCACAGCCTTCAGCGCGGCCGTGAAGTCGATCAACGCGGCGATGGTCGAGGCTCGCTCGGCGGTCGGCGGGGTAGGCCTGGTCAAACTGATGGGGCGCCACTCCGGCTTCATCGCCTGCTACGCCGCACTGGCCAACCACGAGGCCGACTTCGTGCTCATCCCTGAGGTGCCGTTCGGGCTGGGCGGCCCCAACGGCTTCCTGGCCACGCTGCACCAGCGGGTGAAGGAGCGGGGCAGTGCGGTGGTCGTGGTCGCCGAGGGCGCCGGTCACGACATCCTCGCGCACACCGGTGAGACCGACCCGTCCGGCAACGCCAGGCTCGGCGACATCGGCCTGCACCTGAAGGCCGAGATCACCGGCTACTTCGCCGGCCAGGCCAGCCCGCTGACGTTGAAGTACATCGACCCCGGCTACATGATCCGCTCGGTGCGGGCCGACCCGCACGACAGCGTGTACTGCGTGCGGCTCGCCCAGGCCGCGGTCCACGCCGGGATGGCCGGCCGGACCGACATGGTGGTCGGACGTCGGCACAACCGGTTCATCCACGTCCCGATCGCCCATGTGGTGTCGCAGAGCCACCAGGTCGCGCCGGACGGCGACCTGTGGCTCAGCGTGCTCGAGTCGACGGCCCAGCCGGTGGCGATGGGCTGACAGCGCTCCGACACCCTGGTGCCATGACCTACACCGTGCTCCCGGCGCAGCCGGAGGACTGGCGGGCCTACCGGGAGATCCGGCTGCGAGCCCTGCGCGAGGCTCCGGATGCCTTCGGGTCGACCTATGACCACGAGTCGGGGTTCGCCGATGCCCAGTGGCAGGAGCGCATCGCGGGGGGCCGGCTGTTCCTGGCCCGCGAGGACCAGCGGGTCGTCGGCACCGCGACCGCCCTGCCGGCGGGTCGCGACGTGGACCTGGTCGGCATGTTCGTGGCCGAGCAGGCGCGGGGCCGGGGTTGTGCGCAGTTGCTGCTCGACGCGGTGCTGGAGGCGGCGCGTACGGCGGGCGCACGCCGGGTCGTGCTGCACGTCACCGAGGCGAACGTGGCGGCGACCCTTTGCTACACCCGCTACGGCTTCACCCCGACCGGCCGGCGGTGGCCGATGGAGCGCGACGCGACCCTGACCGAAGTCGAGTACGACTGTCCGGTCGACCGCTGAGCAGCGACCCCTGCCCGAACGCGTGTCACCGCTGCGCGGGCCTCACCAGTGCGCCTGTTCGCCGAGGGAGTTGTCGTAGCGGATGCGGCTCACCTGCGCCCCGTCGGTGGCAAAGACGATCAAGCCCCGGTTGCAGTCGCCGACCGCCACCCGCACCGACGGGTAGCTGCTGCGCCCCTGGTCGGCCACGACCCGGGTGCCGTCGGCGATCACACTCCACGCGTTCGTCGACACCGGCACCGTCCCGTTCACGACGTACTGGTCGGGCAGGCGGTGCAGACACACCCGGACGCTGATGGTGAAGTCGTCGCCGTCGGGAAAGCCCTCCACGACCTGCTCGGTGAAGTGCGTGGTCCGGCGCACCTTGCCGATGCCCGAAGGTCCTGGGGGTGTCCGGGCTGGCCGCGGTGGCGCTGGGGTGGAGGTGCGGTGCTGCTGGGGACGGTGGCGCCGGGTGAGGGGGTCGCTGGGTGGGCGGTGGGCGAGGGATTCGCCGGGGAGTCTGCGGCTTGCGGCCCGGTGTCCGGGCCGACCGGAACCAGACGACGGCGAGACCGAGCAGGACCGCGGCCATGACCACGGCGACGAGCAGGATGACCACGGTCGGCCGCTGCGGTGCGGCGGCGGGCCGCCCGGCGAGACCAGATAGGTGACCTCCACCGCGGGGTCGCGCCCCGCCGGCGCCCTGTCTGGGGTCCGCCGGGGGTGGGGTCGGGGAGGCCACAGGCCAATCCTGGCACCGATGGGCTGTCGGTCGCAGTGCATAAGGTGTGGTGACATGACCGGACCGGACGACGCGCACCCGCTGCTCCGCGGGCTGGATCCGGAGCAGCGTGACGTCGCGACCACGCTGACCGGTCCGGTCGCCGTGGTGGCCGGGGCGGGCACCGGCAAGACCCGCGCGATCACCCACCGGATCGCGTACGGCGTCGCCACGGGGGTCTACAACCCGCGATCGGTGCTGGCCGTCACCTTCACCACGCGGGCGGCGGGGGAGATGCGGGGGCGGCTCCAGCGGCTGGGCGCAGGGGGCGTGCAGGCGCGCACGTTCCACTCCGCGGCGCTGCGCCAGGCGCAGTACTTCTGGCCGAAGGTCTACGGCGGGGAACTGCCGTCGGTACTGGACAACCGGATGGCGCTCGTGGCGGAATCGGCCGGTCGGCTGCGCGTCAGCGTGGACACACCGAAGCTGCGCGACCTGGTCAGCGAGATCGCCTGGGCGAAGGTGAGCAACGTCAGTCCCGAGGACTACGCCGGGCTGTCCGCCGAGCATCGCCGTACGGTCTCCTCCGTCGACCCCGAGACCGTCGCCCGGGTCTTCGCCGGGTACGAGCGGGTCAAGCGCGACCGGTCCCGGATCGACTTCGAGGACATCTTGTTGTGCGCGGCCGCGCTGCTGTCGGACCATCCTGAGGTCGCGGACGCCGTGCGGTCGGCCTATCGACACCTCGTGGTGGACGAGTACCAGGACGTGAGCCCGTTGCAGGAGGCCCTGCTGAACCTGTGGCGCGGCGAGCGCACGGAGTTGTGCGTGGTCGGCGACCCGGCGCAGACCATCCACTCCTTCGCCGGGGCGCAGGCGGGCTTCCTCACCGGATTCGGCCGGCGCTTCCCCGAGGGCAGGGTGATCCGACTCGTCCGCGACTACCGGTCGACTCCCCAGGTGGTCGGCTGCGCGAACGCGATCATGCTCGCGGGGCCGGGGCAGGACCGGGATGGGCACGCCGTCACCCTGCAGGCCCAGCAACCGCCCGGGCCCGAGGTGGAGTTCGTCGCCGCATCCGACGAGGCGGCGGAGGCGGCGGCCGTGGCGGACTGGCTCGCCGAGCAGCACCGCCAGGGTGTGGACTACCGCGAGATGGCGGTCCTGTTCCGGATCAACGCCCAGTCCCCGCCGCTCGAACAGGCGTTGGCCGACCGTTCGATCCCCTACCTGGTCCGCAGTGGGGAGCGCTTCTACGAGCGACCCGAGGTGCGCCAGACCCTGATCACGCTGCGCACCCAGGCCCGGGCGGTGAGTGGCGACGAGCCGGGGGACGCGGTGGAGCAGTTCAAGGCCGTGCTCGGCGCCCTCGGCTGGACCGAACAGCCGCCGGAGGGTGCCGGGGCCGTACGGGAGCGCTGGGAGTCTCTGGCTGCGCTGCTCAGCGTGGCCGAGGACCTTGCCGCCCACTCCGCGGACCAGACACTGGACCTGGCGGCGGTGTCGGCCGAGTTGGACCAGCGCGCCGAGGCGCAGCACGTACCGGCGGCGCAGGGCGTGACCCTGTCGACGCTGCACTCGGCCAAGGGCCTGGAGTGGGAGGCGGTCGCCCTGCTGGGGGTCCACGAGGGATCGCTGCCGTTCGTCCTGGCCACCACCGAGGCTCAGGTGGCGGAGGAGCGGCGACTGCTGTACGTCGGCGTGACGCGCGCCCGGCGGCTGCTGCGGGTGTCCTGGGCGCGTACCCGGACCGGCGGCGGCGCAACCCGCAAGCCCTCCCGCTTCCTCGATCCGGTCCTTCCTTCCGGTCTGCGCTCCGAGGCCGCTTCCCCGCCGCGTACGCGTGCGCGTGGCACCGTGCTCGCCGCGCACTGCCGCTCCTGCGGCAAGCCGCTGACCGGGGGAGCAGAGCGCAAGATCGGCCGGCATCTGAGCTGCCCCGCGACCTTCGACGAACAGACGATGACCCGGCTCCGGGACTGGCGCCGGCAGCAGGCCGGCGATCAGCAGCTTCCGGCGTACTGCATCTTCACCGATGCCACGCTGATCGCCATCGCCGAGGCGCGGCCGCGCAACCAGGGTGAGCTGGGTCGGATCCAGGGGCTGGGGCCGACCAAGGTCGGAAAATACGGCATCGACATTCTCGGTATCATCGCCGCCGAAACGCCCTCTGAAGAGTTGACGGCGAGAAGTTGACCGCGAGCAGGATCAGGGCGACGAACCGGCGTCAACCGGGTGGGATCGGAAGTCGTGCACAAATATGCCTTGCATCGATCGGCGATACTCACTTAGCCTGACCGAGGACCGATCCGACCGGGTCGACCAACCGATGCGATGCGATGCCAGCGGTTCAGCAGGACCGAGGACGAGAGGAGGGCCGCCGAGATGAAGATCTTCACCAGCAGCAGTTGGCGGACCGACGCACGTCCGGGCGCGTCCGCGGGCGCGCAGGGCACGGCAACCCAGGGCCTGTCCACTCAAGGCCTGTCGCCGTCTCCGCGCAACCCCCGACCGGGCTCGCAGGTGACCGGGATCCTGCCCGCCTGCCGGCCGCAGGCGGAAGACCTCGTCCACTCGTTCCGGTCGAACCTCGGTCGGCGCCCCCGGGGCGGAGTCTGCCCGGACGCCGTCTCCGAGCGCCGCACCCAAGACGGACACATGGCCGGCAACGGTCGCTACGACGTCATCGACGACACCTACTTCTCGACCCGTTTGGGACTGCAACCCTGTAGTCACCCGGTGTAACCGCACCGAGCGCCTCCAGGGCCGTGGATTCCAGACAACCGGGATCCACGGCCTTCGTGTTTCCCGGCCCAGATTCGAGGCTCCTGCCCGCAGGCAGCCTCACAGCAAGGAAGTGGCCAAAACCATGAAGTATGCAGGTGATCCAACGGCGGTGCCCATAGGGAGCGCGGTCGCCGTGGCCGAGCTGCCCTGCCGGGTAGCCGATGCCGAGTTGTTCTTCGCCGAGTCCCCGTCCGACGTGGAGGCGGCCAAGGTCATGTGCCTGGGATGCCCGATCCGCCAGGATTGCCTGGCTGGTGCACTGGCCCGCCGTGAGCCGTGGGGTGTCTGGGGCGGTGAGCTGTTCATCGCCGGTGTCGTGGTCGCGCGGAAGCGGCCCCGCGGCCGGCCCCGGAAGTACCCGCTGCCCGAGCCGTTCGCTCCGGCAGCCAAGGGTGCCGCCGCATGAGCGAGGCCACCGGCGGCGGTCGTCGTTCGCGCGCACGACGGCCGGGGAGGCTCTATCACGCCGTGCGGCTCTGGCTCGGGCGGACGCTCTCGTGACCGCGACGGCGGTGAGGTCCGCCGGGGTTCTCGGCCTCGACCTCGATCGGCACGGGGCCTGCACCATCAATAGGCGGCACAGCGCTCGCGCGACCCTGTGCCGTGCATTGATGGTGCAGGTCCCGGGCGCCGGTCATGTCCCGCGACGGTGCGATCCGGTGGACGTCACCACCAGTCGCGACCGAGCTTGGCCTCGATGCTGCGGGCGTGTGCGCGCGCGCACGGCTGGCACAGCACGGTGGCCTGGCCGTCCTCCTCGGCGCGACTCCACGTCCAGGGCACTCCGTCGGCCCCGGTCGGCTCCGCCGACTCCGGCCGCCGCCCGCAGGCTGAACACGGCGGCGCCTCGACGGTCACGCTCAGACCGCCTCGGCGTAGCCGGGGAGGAACTCCTCCAGCACCCGGCCGAACGCGGCCCGCGCGTTCAGCTGGGAGAGCACCGCCAAGCCGCCGAGCCAGACCCGGTGGATCAGCAGGTAGCTCGGCGGCAGGTTCAGCTTCAGGGCCACGCCGCCCGATGCGCCCGGGTCGCGCACCCGGATGAACTGCTCGCGCATCCAGTCGCGGTTGAACTGGAACTCCGGCACCGACGCCGGCTCCACGAAGGGGCTCAGGTAGTCGAGCAGATCGTCGGCGTCCACGTCGGAGGCGACGAAACCCTCGGTGTACAACTGCGTGGCCACCTCACCGGCGTCGCCGCGCTGCGCCACCCGCAGGATCCGTCCCATGGCCGCCGGGAGGCCCTCGGGCAGCCGCGACACCAGTCCGAAGTCGACCACGCCGAGGCGTCCGTCGGCCATCAGCTTGAAGTTGCCCGGATGCGGATCGGCGTGCAGCAGACCGACCAGGCTCGGTCCGGCGAACAGGAACCTGACGTACTGCAGGGCCACCCGGTTCCGCTCCTCGTCCGGCAGGGTCGCGGCAGTGGCCAGGGAGGCGCCCTCGATCCACTCGCTCACCATGACCCGTGACGTGCCCGCCAGCACGGCCGGCACGCAGAACTCGGGGTGGCCGGCGAAGCCCTCGGCGGCCTGCTGCTGCGCCGCGGCCTCGAGGGTGTAGTCCAGTTCCTCGCTCACCCGCGCCGTCAGCTCCGCGACCAGGGAGTTGATGTCCATCCCGCCGGCCAGCGGTGCGAGCACCTTCGACATCCGCGCGATCTGCTTGAGGTCGGAGCGCAGGGCGGCGTCCGCGCCCGGGTACTGCACCTTCACGGCGACATCGCGGCCGTCGGCCCACCGGGCCCGGTGGACCTGGCCGATCGATGCCGCCGCGGCGGGGAGGGGATCGAAGTCGGCGAACTGGCTTCGCCACCCGGCGCCCAGTTCGCGCGCGAGCACGGCGTGTACCCGCGACGTCGGCATCGGGGGAGCGGAGTCCTGCAGCCGCGACAGGTGGGCGCGATAGGGCGCGGCGATGTCTTCGGGGAGGACGGACTCGAACAGGCTGAGTGCCTGCCCGAACTTCATCGCGCCGCCCTTGAGCTCCCCCAGCACCCGGAACAGCTGCTCGGCCGCGCGCTGCTGCAACTGCTCGCTCACCTGCTCAGCCGGCGCACCGCCCAGCCGCTTACCCAGGCCGAGGGTGGCCCGGCCGGCGAAGCCGAGTGGCAACGACGCCAGCTTCGCCCCGCGTCGGAAAGCCGATCGGGCGAACGGGCTGCCGTCCTCGCGCCCGGGCGCGCCTGCGCTCGTGCGGTCTCGCTCGTCGCTCATGCGTCCCATTCTGGCGGGTTTACCCAACCGCAGCCGCAGGCGCGGTGCGGCGGCCAGGTCCGCAGTTCCATCGCCATCTCGGGCCAGCCGAGCTCGAGGGTGCAGCCCAGGGACTCAGGCGTCCCCCCGACCAGCAGGCTCACGGCGTGAGCGGTGCCCACCGAGGCGGCCCAGGCGACCAGCGTGGGCGGCGCGGGCGCGGCCGGCGGCAGGTCGGTCCGTAGCCGGACCAGTTGGTTCAGCAGCACGGGCCAGTCGCGGTCGACGTCGGTGCGGATCAGGTCGCTGCACTGCACACACGAGGTCTGGCCAGGCAGCACGAGCGGACCGACGCTGACGCCGTTCCCCCAACTGCGCACCAGGAGATGGGGCTGGTCGCTGCGCACCAGATGGTCCAGGATCACGCGGTCCACCTCGGGCCCGTCGCAGGCCAGGATGGTGAGATCGACGGACCTGTCGTCGGGCTTGGTCCAGTGGTCGACCGCGTACACCTGCGTCGCCGCGGTCTCGTCGAGGCAGGCCCGCAGGGCCTCGGCGCGGCTCGACAGCACGCCGGCACGCGGATAGAGCGTGCGCTCGGGCGGCTCGTCGTCGAAGACGTAGAGGACGCCCACACCCGACCGCACCAACAGGGTGGCCACCTGGAGTCCGACCGATCCAGCTCCCACCAGGCGCAGCTGGCGCGTCGCAAGGAGGTCGGCCGCGATCGCTCCCGCCAGGCCGGGCGAGCAGGCCGCCCGACTCGAGCAACCCGAGAGCGGTGGTCACCTCGGCCGGATCGAGCCCGGCCGCCGCGCCGACCCGACACAGGTCAGCGAGCGAGTGCCGGCCGTCCAGTCGCCGCAGAAGACCGGCGTACGCCTGCCCTTCGAAGATCAGCGCCGTACCGGGGTCCAGGCCCACCTGGACCGACTCGCCGCCGCGCTGGAGCACGCAGGCGTGGGCAGCCAGAGCCGGGAAGCCGGACTGGGCGCTGTAGCCGGAGGACCGGCTGGAGCTGGAAGAGCGGCGGGCGCTCGAATCACGGTGGGTCACGAGGGCAGTGTGCTGCGGGCACGGCCATACGTGCGTAGATATCCACAGGGCCGTGTCGACGTCGGCTTGACCGGGCCTGTCGACGTGCACAGACCGGCCTGGCATACGGGCCTCGACATGACACAGGGACGGCCGCAGTGGCCGTCCCTGGAGGGTCAGAGGGGGCGGAGCTGTCGCCCCGGCCCGGCGACCAGCGGTTACGCCTTGCCGAGGATGCGGTTCAGGTTGGTCCCGCAGACCGGGCAGCTGGCTTTGGCCATGCGCGTGCCCTTGTCGTTGACGTGGACCTCGCCCGACGCCTCGCGCTTCTCCTTGCACTTCACGCAGTAGAACTCGCCGCTGTACGTCTCCGCCATGATGTCTCTCCTCGCTCGATGGGCCGCGCTGGTCAGATCTGCAGGACCGGAGTCGAGCGCGACGTCTGCTACTGGGCCACGTGGTCGCGGCGGTCACCTCGACCGCACGCCGCGTCGCTTCGGTCGCCGCCACTCTACGCGAGCCGTGCTCCGCGCTCCGCGGACCACGCCGGGGAAGCACGAAACCTCCAGAGACATCGCCATCGCTTGCCTTCCCCTGCGAGCGTGTCGATGTCTGGAGGTTTCGTGATCGGCACGCTATCCGTCGCCACGCGCCGCCGTCAATCGCCCGGCTGGCGGTGATCCAGCGGCGAATTCGTCTCGGATCCGAGGTAACTCGCCATGGCTTCTCGTCCACCGGATGTGGACAACTCTGGGGACGGACTGTGCACCCGGTCGGTAGGCGCTGTGGAGCACTCGCGGGATCCGCGGGGAGGCGCCGGCACGCGCCTTGTGGAAACCATTCCTGCGGGTGGTCTTGGGCCGATAGCGCGGCTATGGCGCACCAGGCAGCAGCGACGGGTACGTTGATCGAGGTGGCACATCTGGCATGACCGGCAAGCGAAGGATGACGTGAGCGCACCATCCCCCAGCACCCTCCCTGAGCCGTTTCCCCGACATCCGAGCGCCCCGTCCCCCGAGGGTTTCGTCCCCGAGCAGTGCGTCCCTGAAGCGTGCGTCCCGGACAGTGCGGTCCCGAACACCCCCGGCCCGGGTCGAGGTGCGGCGCAGCGCCCGGCGGACGCGGACCCTGACCGCCTACCGCGAACGCGACGCGATCGTGGTCCTGGTACCGAAACGGCTGTCACGCGCCGAGGAGGAGACGATGGTGCCCGACCTGGTGGCCCGCGTACTGGCCCGGGAGGCCCGCAGCGCCCGCAGGACCGGTGACGAGGCGTTGCTCGCCCGAGCGCGACGGCTGAGCACGTCCTATCTCGGGCCGGCGACAGGGAGCTCGCCGGAGCCGTCCAGCGTGAGTTGGGTGACCAACCAGCAGCAGCGCTGGGGGTCGTGCACCCCGAGCAGCCGCGCCATCCGCCTGTCGCACCGGCTACGGAGCATGCCGGACTGGGTCGTCGACTACGTGCTCGTCCACGAGTTGGCTCACCTGGTGGAGGCGACTCACTCCAGGCGCTTCTGGTCGGCTGGTGGAGGCCTACCCGGCGACGGAGCGGGCTCAGGCCTACCTCCAGGGCTACCTCGCCGGGCAGGGCGTCACACCCACCGACCATGATCGGCGAAGGCGCTGGGGATGTCGACTGACGCCGGCGGCACGGAGGTCGCCTCCGCACCGGACCGGCGCCGCCGGGTGGCGTTGGTCCTCGCGGCCTACGGCGCCCGGGAGGCGCCACCTGGGGTCGAGCCGGACGCCTTGGCTGCCGCCTGTCTGGCCGACACGTACGAGGTGGCGGCCTCGTTGCAGGGCGTCCGGGCCGGCATCGTCGGACCTGCGGCGGTCCGCGAGCTGCTCTGGCCGGGTGCGGCTGTGGATCGAGGACGGACTTTCGGTACGCGAGCTGGCCGGTCGGGTCGCCGGAGAGGCCGACGAACTCGTGCTGCTCCCGGCGGACGCTCCGGATCTGCCGCCGCTGGTGCTGGCGAAGATGTTCAAGGTGCTGCATCGGGTTGACGTGGTGGTCGCGCCGCAGCGTGGCGGCGGGGGCTGTCTCGCCCTGGGGCTGGCCCTGCCGTTGGCCGCCTGGGTTCCCGACCAGGCCCTGGACCTCGACCACGACCCGCGGCCGGTGCTGGCGGGCGCCGCGGCGCGGCGCAGCCACTACGCGTCCGCACCGGACTGGCACCGGCTCCGCACCGCAGCCGACCTGATGAGGCTGGACCCGAAGCTGGAGGGGTGGGAGGAGACCCGTCTGCTGCTCTCCGACACGCCTGTCGGATGAGGTCGCGTCACCGCACCAGCTCGCCGTCGTGACCCGCTCGGCGCCGCGCTGCGCGCGCGCAGCAGTCGATCACCAGCCGATCCGCCGGGCTGCCGCGTCGACCAGTGCCCGCACGGAGTCGTCGACCTCGGGCAGCGCGTCCACCCTGAACCAGCCCACGGCGAGGGACTCCGCGCTGGCGCACGGTTCGGGCAGGCCGGGTGCGAGCACCAGGTACTGCACGTCGAGGTGGAACAGCCGGGTCCCGCCGCACGGTACGTCGTGCCGGGACAGCAACAGCGGTTCGGGATCGAGAGTGAGCCCGGCCAACCCGCTCTCCTCCCGTGCCTCGCGCAGCGACGCCCCCGGGAGGTCGGGGTCGTCCGCCTCGATGTGGCCGCCGGTCTGCAACCACGCGCCGAGGCGGGCGTGCAGGGTCAGCAGCACCTGCCGCCGGTCGGGCGCGCAGATGAGGGAACTGGCGGTCAGGTGGGCGCCCGGGCAGGTCCGCGACCAACCCTGGGGCTGGTCGCTCAGATGGGCCAGGTACAGCTGCCGCAGCGCCGTCTGGTCGGCGTCCGGCGCCGACCACCGGCGCAGACCCTCGATGCAGGCGTCGCGGAGCGGATCTGAGCCGAGCGCGCGGTGATCCTGCGGGTGCGACGCCGCCGCTCGGTTACCGGCCCTCGCCCTCGGGCCGTTCCTGGTCCAGCAGCGCCGCCAGGGCGGCGTCGAAGTCCTCTGCCTCCGCCTGCTGCTCGGCTCCGGTGGACAAGAAGCCGAGGGGGTCGTCCAGGTCGGCCGAGGTGGGCACGAGGTCCGGGTGGGACCAGACCGCATCTCGGCCGTCGACCCCGCGAGCGGTCCGTACGGCGGCCCACAGGTTCGCGGCATCGCGCATCCGACGCGGCCGCAGCTCCAGCCCGACCAGGGTGGCGAACGTGGCTTCGGCCGGTCCGCCGGTGGCCCGCGTTCGGCGTACGGTCTCGGCCAGCGCCGCTGCCGCGGGCATCCGGGGCGCCGTCGCCTGGGTCACCACGTCGTCCACCCAGCCCTCGACCAGGGCCAGCATGGTCTCCAGGCGTTCCAGCGTGGCCAGCTGCTCGGGGGTCTTGCGCGGCTCGAACAGCCCGCCCTCCAGCTTGGCGCCCAGCTCCTCCAGGTTCGTGGGGTCGAGCTGGCTGACGGCCTCCTCCAGGGCGGTGGTGTCGATGGTGATGCCGTGCGCATACTGCTCGACCAGGGTCAGCATCTGCTCGCGCAGCCACCCGGCGGAGGCGAAGAGCCGCTGCCGGGCGGACTCGCGCAGGGCGAGGTAGAGAGTCACGTCGGGCAACGACTGCTCGAGGCCGTCTCCGAAGGCGGCGACGTTGGTGGGCAGCAGGGCGACGTGCCCCGGCTCGCTCAGCGGCAGGCCGATGTCGGTAGCGCCGACCACTTCAGTCGCCAGTCGGCCCAGACCCTGGCCCAGCTGCAGCCCGAACATGCTGGCTCCGGAGTTGCGCAGCATGGGACGCAGCATCTGCTCCATGCCGGCGAAACCCGGGCACATTGGCGGACTCCTCGCCCTGTCCGAGGCTGAGCGCACCCTCCATCGCGTCGGCGATGTGGGTGGCGACGGGCTCGACCAGGCGCTGCCACACCGGCATCGTCGCCTCGATCCACTCCGCTCGGCTCCAGGCGGCCACGGTCGCGCTCACGCGCGGGAAGGAGGTGGCCTCCTCCAGCCACACCTCCGCGAGGGAGACGGCGTCGGCGATCGCCCGCTGCTGGGCTGAGGTGGGCGTCGGATCGGGCCCCAGCGACGCCGCCATCTTCCGCGCGGTGTCTTTGGTGACCGCCCAGTTCACCCCCGAGCCAGGTGCGGTCGGCGCGCCGAACATCCCGCCCGATCCGCCCATCATGGCGAAGGCGCTCTGTAGCTGGGCGGCGACCGCGTTCATGTCGCCGCCGGCCAGGGACGCGAACAAGGACTCGAACGGGTTGGCCGGGTTTCCGCCGGCCGAATGGGGTGCGGCGCTGTGGCCGCTTCCGCCCAGTCGGTACGGCTCGGGGCGGTCGGCCGCGGTCGGACCGTCGGGTGCCGGCTTCCCGGCTGCCCGCTCATCGGATGCCGGGTCGCTGGGGGACTGGTCCGCCGCAGACCCGTGGGTGGAGGGCTGGTCCTGCTCGCGGCCGTCCCCGCCCTCGGGTCGATCGGCCGGGTCCCGGTCGCGATCCTCGGCCATGCTGACTCCTGCCTCGCGTCGACGAGCCGGTTGGCGCGTCACTCCATGGTGCGCCTGATGGCGCTGTCCTTCCCACGGTACGCGGCGCACCTGTCGGGTGAGCGCCGACGGGGGCGGTGATCGCTGAGAGCGCAACGCCTCGATCCGGCCGGGTCCTGGCTCATCTGTACCGGTCGGCGGCGGCGAGCGGCAGGGCCGCGCGCATGTGGAGCGCTCGGCTAGGGTCGTGGCATGGCGTCCCGGGTGCGTGCGGCCGCGATCAGCGAATCTCCGTTGAGCCTCGACCGGCTTCTCGCCTTGGTCGTCGGTCCCGATATCGGAGGCATCGCGGTGTTCGTGGGAGTGGTCCGTGACCACGATGCGGGAGCCGAGGTGGCCTCCCTCGACTACACCCAGCATCCCAGTGCAGCCGAGGTGCTGCGCGCCTGCGCCGAGTCGACGGCCGCCGCGTACGACGTACGCGCCGTGGCGGTCGAGCACCGTGTCGGGCACCTGGAGGTCGGGGACCTGGCCGTGGTGGTCGTCGTCGGGGCGGTGCACCGGGGCCCGGCGCTGGCCGCGTGCACCCACCTGATCGACACGCTCAAGGCCGAGGTGCCGGTGTGGAAGGAACAGCACCTCGTGTCCGGCGCCACGCAGTGGGTGGGGCTGGATGATCGCGGGATCCGACCTCACCCGTGACCCGGGCGCATCCGTGACCCGCCCGCATCCGTGACCCGGCAGAACCCATGATCCGGCAGAACCCGTGACCCGGCAGAACCCGTGACCCGGCAGACCTGGACCGCGATGGTCTCGGCGGTCGTCTTCGTCGGCTTGGCCATCCTGCTCGTCGTCGTCCCGGTGCCCTTCGTGAGCTGGAGTCCCGGAGGTACCCGCGACACGCTCGGCACCGCCGCCGACCAGCCGATCATCAACGTCGAGGGGGCCGAGACCTTCCCCACGACGGGTCGACTGGACATGACGATCGTCTCGGTCACCCCGGCCGGAGCCCGGCTGAGCCTGCCCCAGGCTCTCCTGTCGTACTGGCTGCCCAACCGCGACGCGCTCCCGCGCGACGCCGTGTACGCCCCGGGCAAGTCCGCGGAGCAGGTGCAGAACGAGGACGCCGTCATGATGGAGACCGCGCAGGACGACGCCGTGGTGGCGGCTCTGCGCGCCGACGGACGTGCGGTCACCGAGTTGCCCGCCGTGTATTCGGTGACCATCGGCGGCCCGTCGCACAAGGTCCTGGAGCCCGGTGACCTCATCGTGTCGGTGGACGGAGTGGAGACCCCGACGGAGGATTCCGTGCGCCAGCGGATCCGCGCCCACCGGGTCGGACAGCAGGTGGACTTCGTCGTGTTGCGCAACCGGGTCCAGATCAAGCTCGCCGTTCCGACGGCGCAGTCGGCAACGCAGAGCGACACTCCCGTGGTCGGGATCACGCTGACCACCGGCTATCGCTACGAGCCCACGATCTCCTTCGACTTCGGCCAGCGGATCGGCGGCCCGAGTGCCGGCCTCGTCTTCGCCCTGGCGATCTACGACAAGATCACTCCGGGACCGTTGCTCGCCGGCCGGCACATCGCCGGCACCGGCCAGATCACCCCCAACGGCGACGTCGGCTCGATCGGCGGCATCCAGGAGAAGGTGGCCTCCGCCGAGAAGGCCGGAGCCACCGCCTTCCTCGTCCCGGCCAGCAACTGCGCGGACCTGGTCGGCCTGCGCACCGACCTGATACTGATCAAGGTCGCCACCCTGAACGAGGCGATCACGGCCATGCGGCTGCTCGACACCCCCGACACGGTGACCCGCTGCAATGAGTGAGCTGTCCGCGCCCGATCGCGACGCCGCCCTGGTCGCGGCCCTCGTCGAGCTCGAGCGCCACATCGGCAGTGCCGGGTGGGATCAGCCCCCGCGCTTGTTCGCCCTCGTACTGACCGATGTGCTCGCTGCCGCCGAGCCGGCTCTGGCCGGCGAGCTCGGGTTGCGCACCACGGGCGACGGGGCGCCTCCGGGCGCCCTGACCGCCGTCGAGCAGGACGAGTTCGCCGCCTCCGGCGATCTGGCCGGAGATCTGGCCGGGCTGGAGTGGCCGGACACGGTGTACGGCTGTGCGATCGCCGCCGAACGGACCTTCCTGCCGGCCGGCAGCGGGACCGAACTGCCCGACGATCCGACGGTCGCGGCACAGGTGCTGGCGCACCATCCGCAGCGGCAGGAGATCCGGCTCGTGGTCGGGGCCACCCGGAGCGGCGACCGGCACGGAATAGGCCGGGTGCGGTCGCAGCCGAACGAATTGCTCGGCGCGGCGGATCTCGTGCCGGAGCTGGCCGAGGCCGTGGCGCATACGCTGTCATGACCGGGGTGCCCACGGGCGCTCCGGGCGGAACCCTGCGAGCCGTCCCGCTCGTTGGTCTGGGCACCTGGCTCGCCAACGCCCAACCGAGCGGCCTACGGGCCTCGGGCATCGATGTAGGCGGGCACGGCCCGCGCAATTGAGGAGAAATTGAGTTGAGCACCCTGCGCATCGGCCGCCGTCGCAGCGCGATCCTGCCGACGCTGGTGATTGTCGGCGTGCTGGTGGTCGTCTTCGCCGTCTTCACCAGCGTCTGGACCGACCGATTGTGGTACTCCTCGTTCGACTACGGGTCGGTGTTCAACACCATGCTGCTGACCCGGGTCGGGCTGTTCGCCGCCTTCGGGCTGCTGATGGCCGCGTTGGTCGGCGCCAGCGCAGCCATCGCGTACCGGCTGCGTCCGCGGCTGGGCGCGCTGCCGTCCAGTCCCATGCTGGAGCGCTACCGCGAACTGCTCGAAACCCGCTTCGTCTGGGTGATCGTCGCCGTGGGCGTGGTGGTCGGGCTGTTCGCCGGGGGTGCGGCCAGTGGTCAGGTGTTCGACTTCCTCGCCTGGCGCAACGCCACCCCGTTCGGGGTGCTCGACCCGCAGTTCGGCCTCGACATCTCCTTCTTCGTCTTCGCCTATCCCTGGTGGCGCTTCGCGCTGTCCTTCGCGTTCGCGGCGCTGAGCCTGAGCGCGATCGCTGCGGCCATCGTGCACTACACCATGGGCGGCCTCCGGTTCAGCGGCGCGCGACGCGGCGGGTCGCCGGCGGCTCAGGCCCACCTGTCGGTCCTGATCGGGCTGGCCGTGGTCGTGCGCGGAGTGGGTTACTGGTTCGACCAGTACGGGCTGGAGATCCAGCGCACCAACAACCTGTTCACCGGCATCTCCTACACCGCCGACAACGCCACGCTGAACGCCAAGATGATCCTGTCCATCATCGCGGGCATCTGTGCGCTGCTGTTCTTCGCCAACGCCGTGCTCCGGCGCTGGGTCGTCCCCACCATCGGTCTGATCCTGCTGGTGCTGTCGGCGATCGTGCTCGGTCTGGTCTACCCGGGGGCTGTGCAGTACTTCAGCGTCCGGCCGAGCGAGGCGATCAAGGAGCGCGACTACATCGCCCGCAACATCGAAGCCACCCGGGCTGCGTACGGGGTGAAGGACGTGGAAGTCACCGACTACTCGGCCAAGACGACCGCGACCGCCGGGCAACTCAAGTCCGACGCCGAGGCGCTGCCCGGCATCCGGCTGATCGATCCCAACGTCGTCGGCCCGGCCTTCGAGCAGCTGCAGCAGGTCCGCGGCTACTACGCCTTCCCCAAGACCCTGGACGTGGACCGCTACACCTTCGACGGCAAGGAGACCGACGCGGTCGTCGCGGTGCGCGAGATCGACCTCGGCGGGGTGGGGGACAACTGGAACAACCAGAAGACCGTCTACACCCACGGGTTCGGGCTGGTGGCCGCGTACGGCAACCGGCGCCAGTCCGGCGGCGAGCCCGAGTGGATCGCGCGCGACATCCCGCCCACCGGCCTGTTGGACGAGCACGAGCCGCGGATCTATTTCGGTGAGATCCACGGCTCGCGGGCTGACCAGTACTCCATCGTCGGCGCGCCGGCCGGCAGCCCGCCGATCGAACTCGACACCCCGGGCGGCGGCCAGGACGGCAACCCGAAGACCTACACCTACACCGGCAAGGGCGGGGTGGCGGTCGGCAGTCTGTGGAACCGGCTGCTCTACGCCGCCAAGTTCGCCGACGTGAACATCCTGCTGTCGCAGCGGGTGAACGAGGAATCGAAGATCATCTACGACCGGACGCCGCGCCAGCGCGTCCAGGGTGCGGCACCGTGGCTGAAGGTCGACGGCGACGCCTATCCCGCAGTGGTCGAGGGGCGGATCGTCTGGATCGTGGACGGCTACACCACGTCCAACTCCTACCCCAACAGCGAGCGGGTCAATCTCGCCCAGGTCACTGCCGACTCCCAGACCAGCGCCGGCGGAACCGTGGTCGCCCAGCCCACCGACTTCGTCAACTACATGCGCAACTCGGTGAAAGCCGTGGTGGACGCGTACGACGGGACCGTCCAGCTGTACGCCTGGGACGACGAGGATCCGGTGTTGCAGACGTGGATGAAGGCGTTCCCCGGAGCGGTCAAGCAGAAGTCGGAGATTTCCGGAGATCTGCTGGATCACCTGCGCTACCCGCAGGATCTGTTCAAGGTGCAGCGGCAGATCCTGGCCCGCTACCACATGACCAATCCCGACAACTGGTACCAGAAGTCCAGCCTGTGGGACGTGCCCACCGATCCGGTGTCCGGCGCAGCCTCCCAGACCAAGGAGTCGCCGTTCTACCTGTCGGTGAAGTGGCCGGGCGACGAGAACCCGATCTTCTCCCTGACCAGCTCCTACGTCCCGGACAAGCGGTCGAACCTGGCCGCGTACATGGCGGTGAACGCCGACGCCAGCAGCACCGAGTACGGCCGGATGCGGATCCTGTCGATGTCGGACAGCACCCAGATCGACGGCCCTGGTCAGTCCTTCAACGCGATGACCACCAACGAGACGGTGGCTGACCGGCTCCGACCGTTCGTCAACCAGGGCACGGCCAACGCGACCTTCGGGAACCTGCTCACGCTCCCGGTGGGCGGCGGCCTGCTCTACGTCACGCCGGTGTACACCCAGCGGCAGGGGAGCTCCGGGTCCTATCCGGCGCTGCGCTTCGTGGTGGTGCGTTTCGGTCAGGCCGTCGGCATCGGCGACACCCTGCAGCAGGCGCTGGATCAGGTCTTCCAGGGCAACTCGGGGGCGACGACCGAAGAGGGAGGTGGCACCGACGGCGGGACGAAACCGACCGGCGAGGCCGACAACCCGGCGGCGACGGCAGCGCTGGCTGAGGCGGAGACCGCCTTCGAAGCGGCCGACAAGGCCCTGACCGCAGGCGATCTCGGTGCCTACCAGACCAAGATGAAAGAGGCCGAGGCCGCTGTGCAGCGAGCACTGCGCGCCCTGGGGCGCTGACCCGAACCCACCTGCAGCCCGAAGACTCCGGGGTCGTTGATCCCGGAGTCGCCCCTCCAGGAGAGCTCCAACTCCCGCAGCCCTACCCTCACCCCCCGGAACCCGCTCACCCCGAAGCCTCCACCACGCCAAGCCCCCACCACCCCGCACCCCACCACCACCCGCACCACGCCAAGCCCCCACCGCCCCGAGCCCCCACCCGCACCACCCCACCCCCACCCGCACCACCCCGCCCCCCACCACCCCCGGAGAAACGCCGAGAAACGACTCGGAATCGGTCCGAATCCGAGTCGTCTCTCGGCGTTTCCTGGTGTCGGAGGGAGGTTCCGGCAGATTCTGGACCGCATGGGGCGGAATCAGCCGGGTACCGGCCCGGGTCAGGAGACTTTGCGCACGGCCGGTCCCCAGTCGGGGTAGCTGTCGTAGAGAACCGTCCGGGTGAGGGGCCGGATGTTGCTGCCGTCCGTGCGCATGATGAAGACGTCGGCATTCACCCCTCCGGTTGCCGGACGACGCCCCACCACGATGAAGCGGCCGTCTGGAGAGTAGGACGATCCGAGGTAGTTCACCGCCCCACCCTGCTCGAAGGTCAGCTGCTTCAAGCCCTTACCGTTCGGCCGAACCGTGTAGAGGTTGGCCGAGACGTCTGCTTCGCCCTCGGTGTTTGAGTGGAAGAGGATGCGCCGGCCGTCGGTGGACCAGTCAGGTGTGTCTCCGCCACTGAGCTCGTATGGGGTGATCCGCCGTTCCCGGCCGGTCTGTAGATCCAGAACCCAGAGCGCTATGCCGGCGTCTGGTTGGACATTGCGCACGTTCTGCCGCTGGAAGACGACCCGACGCCCGTCCGGGGACACCTGCGGGTCGGAATCCTCACCCTCTCGCGGTGCCTTCCGCTGCGTCAGCTGGCGCAGATGTGAGCCGTCGGCCCGCATGATGAACAGGCCCTTCAGCTCCACGAAGTCGTTGACTACCGGTCCTCGCGCACTGCTGAAGATGACGTGACGACCATCGGGGGTCCATGCCGGCGATCCGCTGCAGGTGCCGCTCAGCTCGAAACAGAAGTCCTCCGGCCCGTGTCGCGTGAGCCAGGTGAGGTGCGACCCGTCGACGTCGACCGCGAACACCTCGTCGTAGTCCGGACCTTCACGTTCGAAGACGATGCGTCGGCCGTCGGGTGAGACGTCTGGGTTGCGGTCGACGAATCCCTCGTCGGGGAATGTCACCTGCCGCTCCCGGGTGCCGTTGGGATTGATGGTGAACACTGCTCCCCAACTGCGTTCCTCGTTGAGGAACCGCCGGAAGGCGATCCGCCCGTTCTGGCCAGCGAACGTAGCCTGAGCCGGGGGAGCGGGTAGGGCCAGCACGGCCGCGAGTGCGAGCAGGCTGAGAGTGCGGGCCAGTCGAGCGTTCTTCCACACGGGAGTTCCCTTCGGACGATCCAGTCCGGTGAGTGGTCACCGAGAAGTGGCGACCGCAGGCGGGAAGTAGGGAAGCAGACCCGTCATGGCCAAAAAGGGTGCCGTGGAACGGCTGACCAGAAAGACCGCCGATCGAACACGCGACATGCGTTTCCACTCTCGCACACCTCAGCCCTTGTGGAAACGCCGAGAAACGACTCGAAATCGGGCCGAATCCGAGTCGTTTCTCGGCGTTTCTCTGGGTGGTGGGGCTGGAAAGGCTCTCGGAACGGCCCGGCGGGTGCGGGAGGTGGCCGCGTGGGCCGCGACACACACTCCACTCAGGAAACGCCGAGAAACGACCCCGATCGGCGCGAAATCCGAGTCGTTTCTCGGCGATTCTTGATGGGGTGGGCAGCCGGATGGGGGGCAGCCGGATGGGGCGGGGCAGCCGGATGGGGCGGGGCAGCCGGATGGGGCGGGGCAGCCGGATGGGGCGGGCAGCCGGATGGGGGGCAGCCGGATGGGTGGGCAGCCGGATGGGGTGGCAGCTCGATGGTGCCCGCTAGGGGGTGATGACCTCGAGGTCGTCGAATCCTGAGGCGCGCAGCGGGTCAGCGAGTTGCTCGGCGTCGCCGACGAGCACCAAAGTCAGCTCCTCCGGCCGGACCAGAGAGGTGTACGCGGAGTTCGCCTCGTCCGGGGTCACGGCACGGAGCTGGGCGAGGCTCTGGTCCACGTAGTCGTCGGGCAGCCCGGCGAGCACCTGGGTGGCGGCCTGGTCCGCGACGCCGTCGGCGGTGGCGTAGCGCAGCGGGGACACGCCGGTGAAGTAGGCGATCGCGTCGGCCACCTCCTGCTCGGCGAATGGGGCGCGGCCCACGTCGAGCAGGTCCCGGGCGATGCTGAGCGCGTCGACCACGACGTCGGTCCGGAACGAGCCCTGGACCGCGAAGCTGCCGCCGGTGCGCAGCGGGGTGAAGTTCAGCCGTACGCCGTAGGTGTAGCCCTTGTCCTCCCGCAGCACCGCGTTCAGCCGCGACAGGAACGCTCCACCCATCGCGTAGCTGGCCACGCTCACCGCCGACCAGCGTGGATCGAGCCGGTCGATGGCGTAGCCCCCGAGCCGTACGTCGGCCGCGACCGCGCCGGGCCGGTGCACCAGCAGCATCCGGCGTCCGGCGGCCCCGGGCGTCTGCTGGGCGACCTGCTGCTGTGCAGGATTGGCCCATCCGCCGAAGTGGCGCGCGACCAGCGCCACGGGGTCGCTGGAGAAGTCCCCGGCCAGCACGAGCGTGCTGCCGAGCGGGCCGATCCGGTCCTGGTGGAAGGTGCGCACGGCCTCGGGGGTCACCGCGGCCACGGTGTCCGGCTCGCCCGCCGCTCATCCGCGAGGCCCGGCTGTCGGCCGCGAACACCGCGCGCCGGAAGGCCATGCTGGCCGTCTGGGCCGAGTTGGCTTCGGCCTGCTCGATCTCGGCGAGCCGCAGTTGTACGTGGCGGTTCACGTCGCGATCGGCCAGCGCCGGGTCGCGGATCGCCTCGGCGAACAACTCCAGCGCCGGGTCGAGGTGGGACGCCGGTACGTCCAGGATCGCCTGCAGACCGGACAGGGACGCCTCGACCCCGAACCCGGCGCCCTCGGTCTCCAGCAGCTCCGCGAATTCCTCACCGTCGTGTTGCAGCGTGCCCTCGTCGAGGGTGCGGGCGCACAGCGTAGCCACGCCCTCGAGTTCACGGGCCTCCGCGTTCAACGGCACGTCGAGCACCAGGTGCGCCGAGACGACGTACTGGCCCGGCAGCCGGTAGACCACCACCTCGAGCCCGTTGTCGAGCTGCGACCGGGAGCTGTCCGGGAAGTTCCAGGCGGCCGGGGGCGCCAGGGCGGGACGGGGAGTGAGAGCGGTCATCAGTTCGCCTCCTGCCGGTAGACCAGGGCGGCACGCTGCTCGGGACGGAACCACGCCGACAGCGCCGCCCGTACGTCGTCGTGGCCCAGCCGGTCGATGACCGAGATCCGTTCGTTGATCATCGCCGGCGCCCCGTGCAGGGTCGCGTACTCACCCAGCGCGTCCGCCCGGGAGTCCACCCGGGCCAACTCGTGCAGCCAGTGCCGTTCGAACTGGGCCTTGGCCCGGCGCAGTTCGCGGTCGGTGACGCCCTCGGCGACCAGGTGCTCGATCGCCTCGACCAGGTCCTGCTCGAGCTGCTCGGGGGAGACGCCGTCCCGGGCGCGGGCGTACGCGAAGCCGAAGGAGTTCCCGCCGATCAGCCCGATCGTCGACGCGCTGGCGCCTTCGGCGTGCTCGAGTTTGCGGACCAGCTGCTTGTGCAGCCGCGACGTCTGACCGTGACCGAGCACGCTGAAGGCCAGCTCGACGGCGTCGAACGCGACGGTGTCGCGTGCCGGCAGCCGCCAGGCCAGGTAGACCGCGTCGGCGGGCACCCGTCCGGAGGCCTCGGCGCGGCTGGTGCCGTCCATCGGTCCGAGCGGGTCGGGTACGGACTTGACCGGTTTGCCGCCGTCGGTCAGTGGTCCGAAGTAGGTCTGGGCGCGCTCGAACGCGACCTCCGGCGTGACGTCGCCCACGATGGACAACACCGCGTTGCTGGGCCGGTAATGGGTGCGGAAGAAGGCCTGGACGTCGGCCAGGGTCGCGGCGTTCAGGTCCTCCATCGAGCCGATGGTGGTGTGCCCGTACGGATGGTCGGAGGGAAAGGTGAGGCTGTTGAGCAGCTCCAGCGCGTCGCCGTAGGGGACGTTGTCGTAGCGTTGCCGCCGCTCCTCCTTCACCACGTCCCGCTGGTTGTCCAGACTTTCCAGGGTCAAGGCGTCCAGCAGCGAGCCGAGCCGATCCGCCTCCAGCCACAGGGCCAGGTCCAGCCCACCGGAGGGCAGCGTCTCGAAGTAGTTGGTCCGGTCGAACCAGGTGGTGGCATTGACGGCCGCACCGGCAGCCTGCAGCAGGGCGATGTGCTGACCCGAGCCGACATTGGCCGAGCCTTGGAACATCACGTGCTCGAAGAGGTGGGCGAACCCGGTGCGACCCGGCTCCTCGTCGCGGGAGCCGACGTCGTACCAGAGGTTGACCGCGACCGACGGCGCACCGTGGTCGGGGCTGGCGATCACGCGCAGGCCGTTGTCGAGGGTGTGCTGCACGATCGGATAGTCCAGCGTGGTGCTCCCGGGCTCGGCCATGCCCTCCATCTCAGCACAGCAGTCCCCTCCGGATCGACCTGGTCCAGACCGGTCTGCGCTAGCGTTGTTCGGATGCTGATCGCGGAGGAGTTCTTGCTGCTGGCGCTGAAAGAGGAATCGGGACGCAGACGACTCGGATCGGACAGCCTCAAGCCGGCGCTCGGCGGGGCCCTCCTGGCCGAGTTGGCGCTCGGCGAGCGGATCGGGGTCACCCCTGCCAGCGACGGATGGAACCGCCGGGGCCGGGTCACCATCACCAGTCTGACGCCCACCGACGACCCCGAGCTGGACGCCGCGTTGCAGCACCTGGCGCGCTTCGAGGGGCGGAAGGTGAAGGACTTCGTCAGCGGCTCCTCCGGCAAGCGGTTGACCAAGGGTCTGGTGCCGCGCCTGCTGCACCGGCTCGCCAAGGCCGGAGTGCTGACCGAACAGAAGGGCCGCATCCTCGGGGTGATCCCGCGGACCACCTGGCCGGTGCGGGACCGGGCGGCCGAGGACGAGATCCGGCAGCGGCTGCAGGCCGCGCTGGTGACCGGGCTGACGCCGACCGAGCGCACGGTCACCTTGATCGCACTGCTCGAGGTGACCCGTCTGCTGGCCAAGGTCGTGGTGACCGACGACAAGTAGGCTGTCCGCGCCCGGGCCAAGGCGCTCACTGAGGGCGACTGGGCCGCGAAGGCCGTCAAGGACGCGATCGCGGAAGTGCAGGCCGCGACCACAGCCGCGGTGGCCGCCGGCGCTGCCGGGGCCGCCGGGGGCTGAGACCAGGCCCCCGGTCGTCCTAGGCGAAACCGTCCCTGTTCGCACCGTCCCTGTTCGCACCCTCCCTGCTGGCGCCCGGGCCGCTGGTTCCCGGCCTGCCGGATGGGTGGTGTGTACCGAGGATGCCGGCGGCGCGCGCAGGCTCTGCGTACGCGGCCGCGAGGGTCGCGATGGTCTCGTGCGCGTTCAGCCCACTCGGATTCGGGACCACCCAGAGCCGGGCGCCGGCCACCAGTTCGAGTTGAGCGCCCGCCCGGGCGCGGGGTCGGTCGAAGGCGGTCCGGTACGCGGTCACGCCGGCGACCGCCACGACCAGGGGTTCGTGCTCGCCGACGAAGGCCTCGAGCCTGGTGCGCCCGGCCCGCAGTTCGGTCTTGTCCAGCTCGTCGGCGCGCACGGTCGCGCGGTTGACCAGGTTGGTGATGCCGATCCCTCGGCCGAGAAGGTAGCTGCGGTCGTCCTCGGTCATCCCCGCCGCCCGGTCGATGTCGCGATCGAGGATTCCGGCCAGCCGCAGCGCGGGATAGAAGCGGTTGCCCGGATGCGCGAAGTGGGTCTGGGTGGCCGCCGTCCACAGGCCGGGGTTGATCCCGACGAACACCAGGCGCACGCCGGGGCCGACCAGGTCGGGCACCGACCGGTCCCGGTACGACGCGAGCTCGGCCGGGGTGAAGCGCGCAGTCACGCCCCTACTGTGCCCGATGATGCGCGCGGCTACCCTGGAAACGCCGCTGCCGGCGTGCCGACCGGCACCGCCGTGTCCCTCCTTGCGAAGATTGGCTGAATGAGCATCAACCTGGGCCTGCCTGCCCTCCCGCCGCCCACCCTCGCCCCCCGCCGGAAGACCCGGCAGATCCGGGTCGGCAAGGTCGCGGTGGGCGGCGACGCGCCGGTCAGCGTGCAATCGATGACCACCACGCTCACCGCCGACATCAACTCGACGCTGCAGCAGATCGCCGAGCTCACCGCCACGGGCTGCGACATCGTCCGGGTGGCGGTTCCGAGCTCCGATGACGCCGACGCCCTGCCGGCGATCGCGCGCAAGTCGCAGATCCCGGTGATCGCCGACATCCACTTCCAGCCCAAGTACGTCTTCGCCGCGATCGACGCGGGCTGCGCCGCCGTACGGGTCAATCCCGGCAACATCCGCGCGTTCGACGACCAGGTGGGCGAGATCGCCAAGGCCGCCGCCGACCGCGGCACCTCGATCAGGATCGGGGTGAACGCGGGGTCGCTGGACAAGCGGCTGCTGGCCAAGTACGGCAAGGCGACCCCGGAGGCGCTCGTGGAATCCGCGCTGTGGGAGGCGAGCCTGTTCGAGGAGCACGGCTTCCGCGACTTCAAGATCAGCGTCAAGCACAACGACCCGGTGGTCATGGTGCGCGCGTACGAGATGCTCAGCGAAGCCTGCGACTACCCGCTGCACCTCGGCGTCACCGAGGCGGGCCCGGCCTTCCAGGGCACCATCAAGTCCGCCGTCGCGTTCGGCGCCCTGCTCAGCCGGGGCATCGGCGACACCATCCGGGTCTCGCTGTCGGCACCGCCGGTGGAGGAGGTGAAGGTGGGGATCAAGATCCTGGAGTCGCTCAACCTGCGCCCCAGGCACCTGGAGATCGTGTCCTGCCCCTCCTGTGGACGCGCCCAGGTGGACGTCTACAAGCTCGCCGACGAGGTGACCGCCGGACTGGAAGGCATGGAGGTGCCGCTGCGGGTCGCGGTGATGGGCTGCGTGGTGAACGGACCGGGTGAGGCGCGTGAGGCCGACCTGGGAGTGGCCTCGGGTAACGGCAAGGGCCAGATCTTCGTCCGCGGCGAGGTGATCAAGACGGTGCGGGAGGCCGACATCGTCGAGACGCTGATCGAGGAGGCGATGCGGCTCGCCGAGGAGATGGGGGACTCGCCCGAGGCCGGCCGCGGGGCGCCCCAGGTGAGCGTGGGCTGATCCGCCGATGAAGACCTCGACGGGCCGCTGAGCCATGGTCGCCACCCGAGCAGAACGTGCCCAGGCCCGGGGCTCGGTGCGCGTGCTCAACCGGGCCGACCTGCCTTCGGCCATCCGCGTCCTGTCCACCAATCCGGTGGAGAACGTCTTCGTCGCCTCCCGGGTCAGGACGGCCGGTCTCGAACCCGCGAGCCTGGGCTGTCCGGTCTGGGGCTACGAGCGTGAGGGGCTGCTGCGGTCGCTGTGTCACGCCGGCTCCAATCTGGTCCCGGTCAACGCCGACCCCGAGGCGGTCGCGGCGTGGGTGGAGTTCGCCGGACCCCAGCGGTCCTGCGCCTCGATCATCGGCCCGTCCCGGGTGGCGCTCGACCTGTGGCGGCGGCTGTCGGATCGGTGGGGCTCGATCTGGGCCGACGTCCGCGACGTCCGGCCGCACCAGCCGGTGATGTCGATCGGGAGCGACCCGGCCGTCGCGCCCGACCCACGCGTACGGCGGGTCACCCTCGAGCAGTGGGACGCCTACACCGAAGCCGCGGTCAAGATGTACACCGAGGAGATCGGCGTCTCGCCCGTGCAGGGCAATCCGGCCGGCTACAAGTTCTACGTCCGCCAGCTGATCACCTCGGGTCGCGCCTTCGGACTGTTCGACGGTGATCGGGTGCTGTTCAAGGCCGACCTCGGCTCGGTGTCCGGCTCGGTGTGCCAGGTTCAGGGCGTCTGGTTGGAGCCTGAGCTGCGTGGCCGCGGGATGGCGGCAGCGGCCATGGCCGCGGTGGTCCAGTTGGCCCGCACGCTGGTACCGACCGTCTCGCTCTACGTCAACGACTACAACCGGCCCGCCCGGGCGACGTACGCCCGCGTCGGCTTCTGCGAGGTCGGGGAGTTCGCCACGATCCACTACTGAGGCGACGGCAGGGACAGATCGTCGGCTCGCCTCGGCGTCTACCGTGGACGCCATGTTGCCTGTGCCCGGCCGCCGTACGCTGCTGCTCGAACTGGACCTGACCCAACCGCTGGTGGACAGCGAGCCCGGTGATCCGCTCGCCTGGTTGCGAGAGCGCAGGCAGCATCACTTCCTGCCCACCCTGCGGGCCCTGTACGAGGCCGGCTCGGACCCGCACGTGGCCGGGCTGGTGGCCAAGATCGGCCCTGGCCTGCCCTGGGCCACGATGCAGGAACTCCGCCTCGGAGTGCAGGCGTTCCGCACCTCCGGCAAGCCCGCGGTGGCCTGGGCGGAGACCTTCGGCGAGGGAGCGGGGGAGACGGCCGCGTACGTGCTGGCCAGCGCATTCGACCAGATCTGGCTGCAACCGGGCGGCAGCCTCGGTCTGCTGGGCGTGGGCATCGAGACGACCTTCCTGCGGGGCGCGCTGGACAAGCTGGGAGTCCTGCCCGAGTTCGAGCAGCGGGGCGAGTACAAGAACGCACCCGACCAGTTGCTGCGCACCGAGTACAGCCAGGCGCACCGGGAGGCGCTCGACCGGCTGGCCGAGTCGATCGCGTCCCAGGCCGTCGAGCAGGTGGCCGCCGGACGGAAGCTGGCCGAGGCGCAGGTGCGCGACCTGCTCGACGCCGGACCTCACGTGGCGACCGAGGCGAAGGCCCTCGGCCTGGTGGACCGTCTCGGGTTCCGGGACCAGGTGCTCGCCGCTGTCCGCGCCCAGGTCGGGGAGGAGGGCGAGCTGCTGTTCGCCGACCGCTGGGCGCCGCGGCGTCGCCTCCGGATGCCGCGCCGGGGCCGGGTGGGACTGGTCACGGTGCGCGGCACCATCGTCAGCGGTCGCAGCCGCGCCGGCCTGCTCGGCCGCCAGGTCGGCAGCGACCTGGTCGCCGCCCAGCTGCGGGCCGCCCTGGATGACGACCACATCAAGGCGGTGGTGCTGCGCGTCGACTCGCCCGGCGGATCCGCGGTGGCCTCGGAGGTCATCTGGCGCGAGGTCTGCCGCGTGCGCGAGGCCGGCAAGCCGGTGGTGGTGTCGATGGGGAACGTCGCCGCGTCGGGCGGCTACTTCATCGCGTGCCCGGCCGACGTCATCCTGGCCCTGCCGGCGACGCTCACCGGGTCCATCGGCGTCTACGGCGGCAAACTGGTGGTCCGCGATCTGCTGGAGCGCGCCGGCGTGACGACAGGCAGCGTGCAGCGCGGCGAGCGGGCCCTGATGTTCTCCGGGCGGCGCCGGTTCACCGACGCGGAGCGGGCGCGCTTCGCGGCGACGATCGATGCGGTCTACGACGACTTCGTCGGCAAGGTCGCGGCCGGGCGGGGCCTGGCGGTGGCCGCAGCCGAGGAACTCGCGCGGGGTCGGGTGTGGACCGGCCACGACGCGTTGGCCGTGGGCCTGGTCGATCAGTTCGGCGGTCTGCGCGAGGCGGTCGGGGTGGCCCGCGTACGGGCCGGGCTCGGCGAGGACGCCCCGCTGGTCCCGGCCCTGCACCTGTCGCCGCTCGCCCGGCTGGGCCGTCCCCGCAGCAGCGACGATCCGCGGGCCTGGGCCATGACCAGCTGGCCGGTGCTGAGCGGAGCGGCTGGTCTCACCGAGCTGGCGGCTGCCCTCGGACTGCCCGTTGACGCGGCCCTGCGGATGCCGGACCTCCGCATCCGCTGACCCCCGAACGGCCTCACCTCCGCCGACTCCGGGAGCCCTCACGACTCGATGCCTCAGGCTCAGTGAGGATCGGTCGGGAAACGCCGAGAAACGACTCGGATCGGGACCGAATCCGGGTCGTTTCTCGGCGTTTCCTGGTGAGGTGTCGGTGGCGGGTGGCGGGTGGCGGCGGCGGTGGGGGTGGGGGTGACGGGGCGTGGATGGCGGCGCGGAGCTGGCTGCCGCGTCGCCGGTTCGGTCGACGGCACCTCTCCCAGTCGCATTTTCGGGGAAAACTGCTGAGAAACGACTCGGATTGGGACCGAATCCGGGTCGTTTCTCGGCGTTTCCTGATGAGGTGTGGGTGGTGGGCGGTGGCGGGGGAGTGGGGTCAGCTGGGGAGGGCGTGGTCGGCGATGACCTGGGCGTACCAGCGGGCGGAGTTCTTGATCACCCGGCGCCTCGCCTTGTCGTCGAAGTCGACCTGAATCAGGCCCCACTTCTGGGTGTAGCCGCGGTTCCACTCGAAGGCGTCCAGGAATGACCAGGCGTAGTAGGCCGAGACCTTCGAGCCGGCCTCGATCGCGCGTTGGACCGCAGCCAGGTGCTCCCGGTGGAAGTCGATGCGGGCATCGTCGCCGGGCGGTGTCTGGCTGGGGTCGTCGGGCACGCCGTTCGCGGTGATCTTCACCTCGATGGGGTAGTCCACGGCGAGCCGCCGGAGCACGTCGTACAAGCCGTCGGGGTAGATCTGTTGCCACCCGGCGGAGGAGGTCGGGAGCTTGGACTGCGGGTCACCGCTCGCCGTCACGAACGTCGGCGTGAAGTAGCTGACGCCCAGGAAGTCCACCGGCGCCCCGATGAGGTTCAGGTCGCCGTCGCGCTCGGCACCGCGCAGCCCGCGCACGACGGCCGGGTCGAGCTCGTCGGTCAGCTCGGGGTAGCGCTTCTTCAGGATCGGGTCGAGGTAGAGGGTGTTCTCCCATACGTCGAGGAGCTCGGTGGCTTTCGCGGCCGGCGCGGAGTCGTCGACGGGGTAGCAGGGCGAGATCTGGACACACGGGCCGATCGTGGCCTGCTGGCTGCTGGCCCGGAATGCCTCCACCGCGCGTCCGTGGGCCAGGCCGAGGTGGTGGATGACCCGTCCGGCCGCCCGCGCGTCGGTCCGGCCGGGAGCGTGCGTGCCGTCCAGGTAGCCCTGGCGGGCGATGACCTTGGGCTCGTTGATCGTCAGCCAGGCGTCCACACCATCGAACTCCCGGAAGGCTGTGGCCGCGTAGTCGGCGAACCACGCTGCGCTGTCGCGGTTCTCCCACCCACCCTTGTCCTGCAGGATCTGCGGCAGATCCCAGTGGTAGAGGGTGACCATGGGGGAGATGCTGCGCTGGTTCAGGCCGTCGATCAGCGCCTTGTAGAAGTCGCGTCCGCGTCGATTGATCCGGCCGGTCCCGTCAGGCATCAGCCGGGACCAGGAGAGGGACAGCCGGTACGTCTGGACGTTCACCTTCTGCATCAGGTCCAGATCGTCGGCCCACTGGTGGTAGTGGTCGCAGGACTCGACCGCGGAGCTGCCGTCGTCGATCCGCCCGTCCTGGGCGCAGAACGTGTCCCAGATCGACGCGGTACGTCCGGCCCGGTCGGCGGTCCCCTCGATCTGGTAGGCGGCGCTGGCGACCCCGAAGGCCAGCTCCGGCGCGAACCGCACCCGGCTGCCGGCCCCCGAGGTGCCCGTCGACCCGGACGGCGCCGGATCAGCGGCGCAACCGGTGAGGGCGCTGCCCGCCGCGAGCGCCAGGGTGGAGCCGAGGAGCTGCCGTCGAGTGGGGTGCGGAAGCGCAGGCTCCCCCAGGTGCGCCATGCAGGCACCCTACGCGGGAACCGTGTCCGGATGGCCCCGCTGGATTCATCCGTCTCGCGTGGCAGTTCGTGCGGCCCCGACCCGCCCGGCTGGTCCCGGCCACGCGTCGGGTGCCGGCACCCGGTCGCGCGGGCCCGGGCGACGAGGCGCGCACCCAGTAGTCTGCTGCGCGTGATCACGCGCATGTCGGAGCTGTTCGTCCGCACCCTCCGCGAGGATCCGGCGGACGCTGAGGTGCCCAGCCACCGCTGGCTGGTGCGGGCCGGCTACATCCGCCGTGCCGCCCCGGGCATCTACAGCTGGCTCCCGCTCGGCTACCGGGTGCTGCGCAACGTGGAGCAGATCGTCCGCGAGGAGATGGACGCGATCGGCGGCCAGGAGGTCCACTTCCCGGCGCTGCTGCCGAAGGAGCCGTACGAGGCGAGCGGGCGCTGGGCCGCGTACGGGGACGGCATCTTCCGGCTGAAGGACCGCAAGGGCGGGGACTACCTGCTCGGCCCGACCCACGAGGAGATGTTCACCCTGCTGGTGAAGGATCTGTACTCCTCCTACAAGGACCTGCCGCTCTCGCTCTACCAGATCCAGACCAAGTACCGCGACGAGGCACGGCCGCGGGCGGGCGTCCTGCGCGGCCGCGAGTTCGTGATGAAGGACTCCTACTCCTTCGACGTCGACGACGAGGGGCTGGAGAAGTCCTACCAGGCGCATCGCGACGCCTACGTCAAGATCTTCGACCGGCTCGGATTCGAGTACGTGATCGTGCACGCCATGTCGGGAATGATGGGCGGCTCCGCGAGCGAGGAGTTCCTGGCGCTGGCCGAGAACGGCGAGGACACCTTCGTCCGCTCCTCCGGCGGCTACGCGGCCAACGTGGAGGCGGTCGCCATCGCGGCCCCGCCGGCGCTGCCGTACGAGGACGCGCCGGCCGCCCATGTCGAGGACACCCCGGACAGCCCGACCATCGACACGCTGGTCGCCCTGGCCAACGCGCAGTTCCCGCGCCCGGACCGGCCGTGGCGGGCTGCGGACACGCTGAAGAACGTGCTGCTCAGCGTCAAGGCTGCTCGACGGCACGCGTACGCCGCTGGCCGTCGGCGTGCCCGGCGACCGCGACGTCGACGCCAAGCGGCTCGCCGCCCAGCTGGAGCCGGCCGAGGCCGAGCCGTTCACCGAAGCGGACTTCGCCGCGCACCCGCAGCTGGTGAAGGGCTACATCGGCCCGGGAGCGCTCGGCGAGCACGGGCCGAGCGGTGTCCGCTACCTGGTCGACCCGCGGGTGGTCAGCGGCACCCGCTGGCTGACCGGTGCCGACCAGCCCGGCCGGCACGTCTTCGACCTGGTCTGCGGGCGCGACTTCACCCCGGACGGGGTGATCGACGTCGCCAGCCTGCGCGAGGGCGATCCCGCCCCCGACGGATCCGGTCCGCTGACGCTGGCCCGAGGGATCGAGATGGGCCACATCTTCCAGCTCGGCAAGAAGTTCTCCGAGGCGCTGGGACTGAAGGTGCTGGACGCAGAACGGCAAGCTGGTGACCGTCACCATGGGCTCGTACGGGGTGGGGATCTCCCGCGCCGTGGCCGCCGTCGCCGAGGGCACCTGCGACGACAAGGGACTCTGCTGGCCGCGTGAGCTGGCCCCGTACGACGTGCACATCGTGGCCGCCGGCAAGGACGAGGCGGTGACCCGGGCCGCGGCCGACCTGGCCGTCCAGCTGGACGAGGCCGGCGTGGAGGTGCTGCTCGACGAGCGCAAGGCCAGCCCCGGGGTGAAGTTCGCCGACGCGGAGATCCTCGGCATGCCGACGATCGTGGTGATCGGCCGCGGGCTGGCCGACGGGGTCATCGAGGTGCGCGACCGGGCGAGCGGGGCGCGCGAGGACGTCGCGCTGGCCGACGCGCTCGGGGAGATCCTCAGGGCGGTGCACGGTCACCAGGCGGTCCCGCGCCGCGCGCTCGGCTGAGGTCGGGGCAGGGACCGGGCGGTTGACCGAGCTCGATCTCTCCACCCTGACGATCGTCCTGCTGGTGCTCGCCGCGTTGGTCGCCGGCTGGGTCGATGCCGTGGTGGGCGGCGGGGGCCTGATCCAGCTGCCGGCGCTGCTGATCGGCCTGCCGGCCTCGGCCGCGCCGCCCGCGATCCTGGGCACCAACAAGCTGTCCTCGGTGTTCGGCACCGCCACCAGCGCGGCGACGTACGCGTGGAAGGTGCGGCCCGACTGGCGCACCATCCTCCCGTTGGTGATCGGTTCGGCCACCGGATCGGCGCTCGGGGCACAACTCGCCCGGTTCCTGCCCAAGGAGTGGTTCACCCCGATCGTGCTCGTGGCCCTGGTCGTGGTCGGGTTCTACACCTGGCGGCGGCCTGCCCTCGGGCTCGTGTCGGCCCGCAGGCACGACGGCCGCGCACACTACGGGCGCACCGCCGCCATCGGGCTCGGAGTGGGCGCCTACGACGGCTTCCTCGGACCGGGCACGGGGTCGTTCTTCGTCATCTTGCTGGTCGGGGTCCTGGGCTACGGCTTCCTGGAGGCCAGCGCGAAGGCCAAGGTCGCGAACCTGGTGACCAACCTGTCGGCCATCGCCGTCTTCGCGGCGCACGGCTCGGTGCTGTGGACGCTGGGGCTGTCGATGGGTGCGGCGAACCTGGTCGGCGGCTTCCTCGGCGCGCGGACGGCGATCAGCCGCGGCAACGGGTTCATCCGGAAGGTCTTCCTGGTCGTGGTCGCCGGACTGATCGTCAAGCTGGCCTACGACCTGGTCCGCCAGCTCGCCGGGTGAGGGCGCTCGTTCCTCACTCGGCGCCGGGCCGGTCGAGCCGGGCGGCGCGCACCCGGAGGTAGCGCTGCTGGGGCAGGCTGGCGGTCAGCTCGGCGGCCGCCTCGTACGCCGAGCGGGCCGTCTCGAGCTCACCGGCCTGCTCGAGCAGATGGGCCCGGGCGGCGGCGAGTCGGTGGTCGCGGCTGAGCCGGCCACCGGCGGAGAGCGCGTCCAGCAGAGCCAGGCCGGCCCGCGGACCCTCCACCATGGCCACCGCCACCGCGTGGTTGAGGGCAACCACCGGGTGGTCGCCCAGCTGGCGCAACAGCCCGTAGAGGGCGCGGATCTGGGGCCAGTCGGTCTCGTCGGCGCTGGGCGCCTCGTCGTGCAGTGCGGCGATCGCGGCCTGGAGCTGGTACGGGCCGACCGGGCCGCGGGGCAGCGCCTCGCGTCACCAACGCCACGCCCTCGCCGATCTGGGCTGCATCCCACAGGCTCCGGTCCTGTTCGGCCATCGGCACCGGCAGGCCGTCCGGGCCGGTACGGGCGGCTCGGCGCGCATCGGTCAGCAGCATCAGCGCGAGCAGCCCGGCGACCTCGCTGTCGTCGGGCACCTGGTCCCGGACGAGCCGGGCCAGCCGGATCGCTTCGGCGGCCAACTCGCCACGCTGCAGTGCCGGACCGGCGGTCGCGGTGTAGCCCTCGGTGAAGATCAGGTAGAGCACGTGCAGCACCGCGGCCAGCCGGCCCGCCTGCTCAGCGGGGGACGGCAGCTCGAACCGCGCGCCAGCCTGCCTGATCTGCTGCTTGGCCCGGGTGACCCGCCGCGTCATGGTCGCCTCCGGCACCAGGAAGGCCCGCGCCACCTCGCCCGTGGTCAGCCCGCCGACCGCGCGCAGGGTGAGGGCGATCTGGGATGCGGGTGACAGAGCCGGGTGGCAGCACAGAAACAGCAGGATCAGGGTGTCGTCGGGGTCGGAGTCGGTGCTGGACCTCGCGTGGTCGGCGGGGGGCGCCACCCAGGCATCGGCCGGTGCCTGCTGGGCCAGGGTCTGCTCGCGGCGCTGCCGCGCGGTCGAACTCCGCAGTTGATCGGTCAGCCGACGCGCGGCCACCGTGATGAGCCACCCGCGGGGCTTGTCCGGCAGCCCCTCGGCCGGCCACTGGGCGGCGGCCGCGATCAGCGCTTCCTGGACGGCGTCCTCGCACGCGTCGAAGTGTCCGTAGCGCCGGACCAACGCACCCAGGACCTGCGGCGCCAGCGTGCGCAGCAGGTCCTCGGTGTCCAGCACGAGATCAGCTCGTCGCGGACTCGGACTAGATCAGCTCGTCCGCGGACTCGACGACCAGCCGGAGATCGGCCACCGCCGCAGCCCGGACGTGCTCCGGCCCCGGGCAGGAGGCGAGCCGAAGGGCGATCTCGGCGGCCCGCTGCTCGGAGGCGCATTCGATGATCCAGTAGCCGGCGAGCACTTCCTGCGCCTCCGCGTACGGGCCGTCGGTGACCACCGGCACGCCGCCCTCCAGCTGCACCCGGCGGGTGTGCCGGGGCGCGTCCAGCGCTCTGGTCTCCACCAGCTCGCCGGCCTCGTCGAGCTCACGGTTGAACTCCTCCATGAAGGCCCCCATCGCGGCGAAGTCCGCTGAGGTCCAGGCCGGCAGTTCGCTCGACTTGCCGGCCATCCCGTCGTAGTCCTGCTGCGACGCGTAGGTCAAGATCATGTACTTCATCCTGCGCAACCCTCCTGGGTCGAGGTTCCTGCCGGTACGGCGTCGGTGCGACAGCCGACCGCGACGGCGCCGGGTTCGGCGCTGTCGATCGAGACGTCGGAGCCGAGGTGGCGATCCGGACACCACCGCCGGCCCGGACAGGGTGCGTGGAGGCGGGCCGCGGTCACGCACCCTCGAATCCGGGCCAGGCCTGGAGCGGCGCCCCCCACCCGCGGGCAGCCTGGTATGCCGCGTCCAGTGCCGACAGGGCCTGGGTCCGCTGCTGCCTTGCTGCCCGCCGCCGCCAGCCACAGTCCGCAGAACGGCTGGAAGGCGGTCTGCATCTGGCGCAGCAGAAGAGCTGAGCTCGAGGCGTCGCGCGGCACGGTCGAACCGACGTAGGCCGGCGACGCCACCGGCACCTCGGCGGAGCGACGTCGCAGCCAGTCGGTCAGCCGGTCCCGCAGAACGCGCTGTGCCCGGAGCTCGCGGACCGCCCGGGCGTGCTGCCGGCTCACCACCGGCAACCGTCCGATGGCCAGCTGATAGCCGTACACGAGTGCGTGGGACTGCCGAACCATCCCCTGCACCGCCTCGACGTCGGACAGCAGGAGCACGTCCGCGGGCCCGCGGACGGGTGCCACCGACGGCGGCGAGGCCGTCGTAGCGGCGGAGGCGAAGGCGGCGTCGGCGAGCGCCATCGATCCGTACCGCAGGGCGTCCTGGCCGCTGGAGGTCTGCGCCAGGCCCCGCCACCGTCCCGCGGCCGCACCCTGTCTGCGGGCCAGCAGGGCAAGGGACTGCTTCAGACCGGCCGACTCCAGGCCGGCCGACGCCGCGCCGCTGGGGTCGGCCGTGGGCGCAGGTGCGTGCGGACGCGGGGGGAGGCGTGGCGGGGCCGCTCACCAGGGCGTGGCTGCGGTGAGCTGCCGCGACCGCAGCGAGGAACCCGCGTTGCGCCTTGGTCAGCCGGCTGCGGTGCCGACCCTGCAGGATCGCCTCGCTCAATGACCCGAGGACCGCCTCTGCCGCGGCACCGGCGGCTGCGCTCGACGCCGTCGGGTCCGCGGTCGGGGACGTCGATCCGAGCGGGGTGGCGGAGCTGGACGGCGCGGGCGGGCCGGTCGTACGCGAGGCTCGGTTGGCCACCTGTCCCGGCCACCGTCGGGTCGCTGATGTCGCATCCGGTCAGCGTCGGAACCGACAGCAGCGGCACGGCCAGGCCCAGTCCGAGCAGCTGCCGCCGCGACCAGGACTCCGCCACCCGCCGAAGGTACCTCAGCTATGCTCGACGAAAGCCGCCTGCCAGCGTGGCACCACAATTGCGGGACCCAACCGGATCGAAGGACAGCATCACATGAAGGAAAGCCAGATTGCTGGCGTGCTGACTCCGATCCTGGTGCAGTTCGGCTTGGAGCTCGAGGCGTTGGAGGTCATCCCGGCCGGCCAGCGCCGACTGCTGCGGGTCGTGGTGGACGGCGACGGACCCGAGGGCAGCGGCCCGTTGCTGGACGACATCGCCGCGGCGAGCAAGGCCCTCTCCGCTGCGTTGGACTCCTCCGAGGTCACCGGCAGCGCCGCCTACACCCTGGAGGTCTCCTCGCGGGGAGTCAGTCGGCCGCTGACGAGGCCGCAGCACTGGCGGCGCAACACGGGCCGCCTCGTGGCGCTGACCGGCACGACCGGGGACGCGATCACGGGCCGGATCCTCACCAGTACCGAGGATGGCGTGGTGATCGAGGTCGACGCACAGACACGTGAAGTGGCGTATGCCGACATCAGCAAGGCGCTGATCCAGGTGGAACTGAACCGGCCGGGCCGCGACACCACAGGGAAGGAGGGCTGAGATGGACATCGACATCTCGGTGCTGAGGCTGATGGAGCGGGAGAAGGATCTGCCCTTCGAGGTGCTGGCCAGTGCCATCGAGGAGGCGCTGCTCACCGCGTACGAGAAGACCGACGGCGCCGTCCCCGGCGCCCGGGTGGACCTGAACCGCAAGAGCGGCCACGTCGTCGTCCTGGCCCCGGAACTCGATGCCGACGGCGGCACGGTCGGCGAGTACGACAACACCCCGGCGGGTTTCGGCCGCGTCGCCGCGGCTACCGCCCGGCAGGTCATCATGCAGCGGCTGAGGGACGCCGAGGACGAGCAGAAGTTCGGACACTTCTCCGGCGTCGAGGGCGACATCGTGTCCGGGGTCGTGCAGCAGGGATCCGACACCCGTACGGTGCTGGTCGACCTGGGCAAGATCGAGGCGATCATGCCGCTGGCCGAGCAGGTGCCGGGGGAGCGCTATGCACACGGCACCCGGTTGAGGGTCTACGTCGTCTCGGTCCGCCGAGAGATGCGCGGCCCCCAGGTGGTGGTCTCCCGCACCCACCCCGGCCTGGTGGAGAAGCTGTTCAAGCTCGAAGTCCCCGAGATCGCCGACGGCACGGTGGAGATCATGGCGGTGGCGCGCGAGGCCGGGCACCGGAGCAAGATCGCCGTCGTCAGCCACGACGGCAACGTGAGCGCGAAGGGTGCCTGCATCGGACCGATGGGGCACCGGGTCCGTGCGGTGATGCACGAGCTCAACGAGGAGAAGATCGACATCATCGACTACTCACCCGACCCGGCGACCTTCGTCGGCCACGCGCTCTCCCCGGCCAAGGTGAACTCGGTGACCGTGGTGGACGCGAGCATGCGCGCCGCGCGGGTCGTCGTGCCGGACTACCAGCTCTCGCTCGCGATCGGCCGTGAAGGGCAGAACGCACGACTCGCGGCCCGTCTCACCGGCTGGCGGATCGACATCCGGTCCGACACCGCGCCCGCGGCCGACGGCGACGTCCCGGCACCGACGGCCACTTCCCGGCTCCGTCGCTGACGCAGCTCCGACGACGACCGCTGCGGCGCGCTAGGCTGTGCAGGTGGGTCCCACCCGGATGTGCCTCGGGTGCCGAGGGCGGGACGCGAAAGCAGAACTTCTCCGGGTAGCTGTTCGTGAGGGCGCGGTCGTCGTCGACCTCGCTCAGCGGATGCCGGGGCGCGGTGCCTACCTGCATCTCTCGCATGCCTGCCTCGACCAGGCGGCACGACGGGGAATGTTCGCGAGAGCACTGCGGGCCGAAGTGGGCAGCCGCGCCGCGGCGGACGCCGTCCGAGAGTATTTGGGCGCCCTCGCTTAGACGAAGCGTGCTTGTATGGCTAGAGTTCTCTACTGCATTCGTATGCCCGACCCGGGCGTCGAATGGACAGACAAGCCGTCGCTTTATTGCGAGGGCCGAACCAGAAAGTGGGCTCGCGCTCATGACCACTCGATGAGAATCGCTCAATGAGCATTTACGACAACTAACTGGTCCGGCCCCACGAAGACCCGGACCGCCAACAAGGAGAGCAGTGCCAAAGGTCCGTGTCTACGAGCTCGCGAAAGAGCTCGGAGTCGAAAGCAAGACCGTCCTCACCACCCTCGGGGACATGGGAGAGTTCGTCCGATCCGCATCCTCCACAGTGGAGCCGCCGGTCGTACGCAAACTGAGGGAGCGCTTCGCGACGCCGTCGGCGCCCGCCAAGAAGCCGGCTCCGCCCGCACCCACCCCACCAGCACGGCCGACGTCGACGCCGGTGGCGCCCGCCGCCGCAGCGCCGAGCGCGCCCGCCCCCGCTTCCAGCCGCCCGGTCGAGGCATCCGCCCAGACGGCGGCCAGCCCGGTTGCTGCGGCCGCCCCGTCCGCAGCCCCGCCGCTGCGCCGTCGCTGCGGCTCCGCAGGCGCGTGCCGCGACGCCCGGCGGGCCACGCCCAGGACCTCAGGCGCCTCGTCCGGCGCGGGAGACTGCGCGGACGCCTGCAGCTGAGGCGCCCCGTCCAGCCGCGGAGACGCCGAGTTCCCCGGCCGGTCCCCGTTCCCCCGCCGTCGGGCAGGACGCCCTGGCGGGCGAGACCGCCCGGTCGGCCACCGGCGGGTGAGACCGCCCGGTCGGCCCCCGCGGGCGAGACCGCCCGGTCCGCCTCCGCGGGCGAGACCGCCCGGTCGGCTCGGCGGGCGAGACCGCCCGGTCCGCCCCGGACGGCGCACGCCCGGGACAGCCCCGGCCCGGCGCTCCACGCACCCCCGGTCAGGCGCCGACGGCCCGTTCCACCGATCGCCCCGGCGACCGTTCCACCGATCGCCCCGGACCCGCGCAGCCCGGTCAACCCGGTCCGCGGCCACGTCCCGGCTCGACCGGTGGACTGCCGGGCACCGGGCCGGGCGCACGCCGGTCGGGCACGCCCCGACCCGGTAACAACCCGTTCTCCTCCGCTCAGGGCATGGGTCAGCCGCGGCCCCCGCGTCCGGCCGGTGCCGACGCCACGCGGCCCGGTGGCCCTCGTCCCACGACGGGCCGGCCGCCGGCCCCCGGCGCTCGTCCCGGCGTACCGGGAATGCCGCGCCCGAACCCGGCGATGATGCCGCGCCAGGCGTCAGGTCAGCTCGGCGCTCCGGCCGGCCCCGGTGCGCGCGGTCGTGGCGCTCCGGCCGGTGGTCGCGGTCGTCCGGGAACCGGCGGTCCTCCCGGACGCGGCGGACCCGGTGCTGGTCCGGGCGGTCCGGCTCCCAGTGGTCGTGGTGGTCGTGGTGGTCGCGGTGGCACGCAGGGCGCTTTCGGGCGCGCCGGCGGCCCGGCCCGGCGCGGTCGCAAGTCGAAGAAGCAGCGCCGTCAAGAGTTCGACCAGATGCAGGCGCCGGAGATCGGTGGCGTCCGCGTCCGGCAGGGCGACGGGCAGAAGGTGCGGCTGGCTCGCGGTGCCTCGCTGACCGACCTCGGCGAGAAGATCGGTGTCGACGCGGCCTCGCTGGTGCAGGTGCTGTTCCACCTGGGCGAGATGGTGACCGCGACGCAGTCGGTCTCCGACGACACGCTGCAGGTGCTCGGTACCGAGCTCAACTACCACATCGAGGTCGTCTCCCCCGAGGACGAGGACCGCGAACTGCTGGAGAGCTTCGACATCGAGTTCGGTGAGGACGAAGGTGGCGAGGAGGATCTGGCCGCCCGTCCGCCGGTGGTCACCGTCATGGGTCACGTCGACCACGGAAAGACCAAGCTGCTCGACGCGATCCGCAAGACCAACGTGGTGGCGCGGGAGGCGGGTGGCATCACCCAGGCCATCGGCGCGTACCAGGTCTCCACCGAGGTCGACGAGATCGAGCGGAAGATCACCTTCATCGACACGCCGGGCCACGAGGCGTTCACCGCCATGCGTGCCCGGGGTGCCAAGTCCACCGACATCGCGGTGCTCGTGGTCGCGGCCGACGACGGGGTGATGCCGCAGACCATCGAGGCGCTGAACCACGCGCTCGCCGCGGACGTGCCGATCGTCGTCGCGGTGAACAAGATCGACAAGGAAGGCGCGGACCCGACCAAGGTGCGCGGTCAGCTGACCGAGTACGGCCTGGTGCCGGAGGAGTACGGCGGGGAGACGATGTTCGTCGACGTGTCCGCTACCGCCGGAATCGGCTTGGACGAGCTGCTGGAGGCGGTCATCCTGACCGCCGACGCCGCCTTGGACCTGCGGGCCAACCCGGACATGGACGGCCAGGGTGTCGCCATCGAGGCCCACCTCGACAAGGGCCGCGGTCCGGTCGCCACCGTGCTCGTCCAGCGCGGGACGCTGCACGTCGGCGACTCGATCGTCGCCGGGCCGGCCCACGGCCGCGTACGGGCACTGCTTGACGATCACGGAAATCCGGTGACCGAAGCGCCGCCGTCGTTCCCGGTCCAGGTGCTGGGCCTGACCGCGGTTCCCGGCGCCGGGGACAGCTTCCTGGTGGTCGAGGACGACCGGATGGCTCGCCAGATCGCCGAGCGCCGGGCAGCCCGGCTCCGGATGGCGGCGCAGGCGGCCGGCACCCGGCGCAAGACCCTCGACCAGTTGTTCGAGCAGCTCGAGAAGGGCGAGACGCAGGAACTGCGCCTCATCCTCAAGGGCGACGGCGCCGGCTCGGTCGAGGCGCTGGAGGACGCGCTGGCCAAGATCGACGTCGGCGAGGAGGTGTCGCTGCGCGTCATCGACCGTGGCGTCGGCGCCATCACCGAGACCAACGTCTCGCTGGCCGCGGCCTCGGATGCGGTCATCGTCGGCTTCAACGTCCGCCCGCAGGGCAAGGCGACGGAATTGGCCGATCGCGAGGGTGTGGACATCCGCTACTACTCGGTGATCTACGGCGCGATCGACGAGATCGAGGCCGCACTGAAGGGGATGCTCAAGCCGATCTACGAAGAGGTCACGCTGGGGCAGGCGGAGATCCGGGAGATCTTCCGCTCGTCCAAGGCGGGCATCATCGCCGGCTGCATGGTCATCGACGGTTCGATCCGGCGCAACGCCAAGGCGCGCCTGCTGCGCGATGGCGTCGTGGTGCACGAGAGTTCCATCTCCTCGCTGCGGCGGGAGAAGGACGACGTCACCGAGGTACGGGAGGGGTTCGAGTGCGGTATCACCGTCAACAACTACTCCGACATCCGTAACGGCGACATCATCGAGACCTACGAGATGCGGGAGAAGCCCCGAGCCTGACGGAGCGGTCTGCGTGTTGGGTGCGCTGCTGCCGGAGCACGTCGCGACGGCGGAATCGTTCGGTGACCTCCAGGGCGCGACGGTGTTGCCCGAGGAGGAGCCGCTCGTCACCGGGGCCACGCCGCGTCGGGTCCGGGAGTTCGCCACCACCCGGGCCTGCGCGCGGCAGGCGCTGCGCGACCTCGGCCTCGGATCGGGGCCGTTGTTGCGCGGCCCCGGGGGCGCACCCTGCTGGCCCACCGGCGTGGTCGGCAGCCTCACCCACTGCGAGGGCTACCGAGGTGCGGCTGCGGCGTTCGCCGGGCGGGTACGCAGCATCGGCATCGACGCCGAACCGCACCTGGCCCTGCCGGAGGGGGTCGCCCCGCTGATCGCCTCGACCGAGGAGGTGAGGGCCCTGGACGGTCTCCGTACCGCGGATCCGAACGTCTGCTGGGACCGGCTGCTGTTCTGCGTGAAGGAGGCCGTCTACAAGGCGTGGTTTCCGCTGACCGGGCGCTGGCTGAGGTTCGGTGAGGTCCAGATCAGCCTCGGGCGGGGAGGCACCTTCGGCGCGGCGCTGGTCGACGGCGACGACCCGTCCGTCCGGGTGGTCGACCGGATCCGCGGCCGCTGGTCAACCAGCGGCGGCCTGGTGCTGGCGACGGCCTACGTCCCGGCCGAGCCCGACCAGCGCCTGGACCATCACGGTGGCGCTCTGGACCGGGAAGAAGTGGTCGCCCTCGAAGGTGCGCCGGCCGAACCGGCCGGTGGTGTAGCGGGACCAGCCTGAGCCGAGGTCCGGCGGGGCCAGCGCGTCCTCGCTGCCGTGCCAGGCGTACAGGTCCACCGGCAGTGGCGGCAGCAGTCGCGGGCGGTACCCGGCGATCAGCCGCAGGTCCGCGCGCAGCCCGGGCAGGAACAGCGACCGCAGCGGACTGTCCCGCAACTGCGCGTTGACCACCCCCATCAGGGTCAACGCAGCCAGCAACTGCTCCTCGCCCAGTTCCACGACCGGCGCAAAGAAGTCCGCTGACGACAGGTGCGGGGGACGCGTGCCGAGCACGACGACGGCGGCGGGCAGCGGCGCGGACCGCTCGACCAGCTCACGCACGGTCTCGTACGCCAGCAGGCCGCCGAGGCTGTGACCGGCCAGCACGTAGCCGCGGTCGGTGCTGGTCGCGGCCAGCGTGCGGGCCAGCGTACGGGCTTGGTCGAGCAGGCTCGTGGCTCGCCGACGGGACTCGGCGGTCCGCGCCAGGGTGCGGACGCCGACGCCCGGCGGCGCCGCCCGCGACCACGCCCGGAACGACGCGACCGACCCGCCCGCAGGCGGCAGACAGACGAGCTCGAACCCGCCGGCGCGGGGGTCGGCGGGCGGTCCGCTCACGCCGGGACCGACTCGGGGATCGTGGCGCGCACCCTCGCCGCCCAGTCGCGCACGCTCGCGCTCTGCAGGACCGAGCGCCCGACGAGCACTCCGGCATAGCCGCGCCGGATCAGCGCGGAGGCGTCCTCGGGGCGATCGATGCCGCTGGCGCTGACCGCGCAGCGGGTTCCGGACGCCAGGACCGCAGGCAACAACGCCAGGCTCCGCTCCACCGTGCCCGCTCCGCGCTCGCGGTGCCGGATGTCCTTGTTGTTCACCGCCACCACGCACTGGCCGGCCTGCGGCACCGACCTGATCTCATCGGCGTTGGCGACCTCCACGAACGGAGTCAGGCCGGCGGCGAGCGCGCACTCCACCAGTTCCTGCAGGCAGGACGGGACGAGCAGCGTCGCCGTCAGCAGGACGGCGTCGGCTCCGCTGTCCGCGGCTCGCTGGACGTGTCGGGCACTGGTGATGAAGTCCTTCTGCAGCACCGGCAGGGTGCTGGCCGCACGGACCTGGTCCAGCATCTGCTGGGATCCGCCGAACCAGCGGCCGGTCACCACCGACAGGCAGGGCGCCCCGGCCTGTTCGTACTCGGTCACCAGGTCGGGGATCGCGCGCTCGCCGAGCAGGTCGCAGCCGTGTCCGTCGTGGCGTTTCACCTCCATGATCACCGGGCACGCCGCGGAGGTCAGGGCGGAGCGGAAGCGTGGGGTCATACGTGGTCCTCTCGTGGTGGGGGGTCCTCTCGTGGTCGGGGGTCCTCCCGTGGTCGGGGGTCCTCCCGTGGTCGGGGGTCCTTCCCTGGTGGGGGGTCCGCTCGTGCCGGGGTGGCCCGCTCCTGCCTGGGGCGTCGGCGGAGGGCGGCGTCCGGCGCCCCAGGCCCGCGCGATGCCCGCGACGGCGGCCGAGGAGATGGTGTGGTCGCGGCCGCGGGCCGCTCCGTCGACGTCCACTCCCGTGAAGCCCGGGTGAGCGCGGATCCGGCCGATCCGCTGCGGGTCGGTCCCCGCCGACACGCCGCCGGCGAGCCAGACCGGGACCCGGCAGCGGTCGGCGAGGCGCGCGAAGTCTGGCGAACCGACCTCCGTGCCGGTGCTCCCGACCCGCCCGTCCGCGGTGCGGTCGATCAGGAAGGTGCTGACCCCGGCCCGCTCGTACGCCCCCAGGAATGCCACCTCGGGGCACACCGACCGGTCCAGGTGCAGCACCTTGATCACTCGCAGCCCTGCGCAACGCTGGGCGAGCCGTGCCGCTACCCGCGGCGGCTGGTAGGCGTGCAGTTGGACGTGCCCGACGCCGGCCGACGCCAGGAGCCGGGCGAGGTCGTCCACGTCGTGGCTGAAGGTGACCAGCACCGGCTCCACGCCGCGCCGACGACACCGTTGCGCCAATTCGACCACCTGGCGCTCGACGAGGTCGTGCGCGCCGCCCGTCACCGCGTACCACAGCCCGACCAGGTCGGCACCCCCCGCGGCCGCCCGGTCGACCTCACCGGTCGTCGTCGCCCCGCACACCTTGAGCACGGTCATGCTCACAGCCCGATCGCGCGGGCGATCCGCGTGTACTGGATCTCGTTGGTGCCGGAGTAGATGGTGCTGCCGACCGCGCCGCGCAGGTCCCCTTCCAGTCCGGACTCGCTGAGGTAGCCGTAGCCGCCGAAGACCTGGACGGCAGCCAGCCCGGAGGCGACGTTGGCCTCGCTGGTAACCAGCTTGGCGATGGCGATGTGCTCGGTCGCGTCGCCACCGGACTCCAGCAGCGCGGCCGCGTCGTACAACCACTTCCGCGAGGTCTCCAGGCCGATTCTGGCGTCCACGATCTTCTTGGCCACCAGTTGGTTCGATCCGATGGGCCGGCCGAACTGGGTGCGGGCGGCGGCGTAGGTGATGCACCGCTGCAACCGGTGCGCCATCTCGCCCGCGTTGACGATGAAGGAGAACAGGATCTCGCGCTTCATCACGTGGTCCAGCACCAGGAATCCGCCGCCGCGTCGGCCGAGCAGGTGGGAGGCCGGGATCCGGACCCCGTCCAGGTGCACCTCCCCGAGGGGGGATGTGCGCAGTCCCATCTTCTTGGCCGAAGGTCCGAGCTGCACTCCGGGCCAGCGGGTGTCGACCAGGAAGGCGGTCGTGCCGAGCGGACCGCCGTCGGGATGGGTGCGGGCGTAGACCACCACCAGGTCCGCGATCGGTCCGTTGGTGGTGAACTGCTTCGTGCCGTCGAGCACGTAGTCCTCGCCGTCCCGCTCCGCGCGGGTCTGCAGGTGCAGGGCATCGGAGCCGCTCTCGGCCTCGGTGATGGCGTGTGCCCCGATCAGTTCCCCGGAGCAGAGCCCGGGCAGGTAGCGCTCCTGGATCTCGGGCCGGCCGAACCGCTGCAGGGGCAACGCGGTGCTGCAGATGCTGGTCACCGCACTGAAACTGAGCCCGGGATCGCGGCAGGCCTGGCCGAGCCCTTCCCACACGTACATCGTGGTGAGCACGTCCGCGCCCACCCCGCCCCAGGCCTCGTCGATCGGCAACCCGAGCAGGCCACTGCGGCGCACGGCCTTCCAGCGGTCCCAGGAGAACGTCGAGGACTCCTCGTCACTGAGGTGGCCGGCGCTGAGCTCGGGACCCCAACGTTCGAGGGCCGAACGGAGCTCCTGCTGTGCCTGGGTAGGGATGAACACGGTGCGCCTCAGTACGCCGAGTGGGCGTCTTCGTCGAGGGAGTGCACCTCGTCGCCGTTCAGGGCCGGGCTGAACACGCAGACCAGGCGGAGATCCTGTTCCGGGTCGGCGATCAGCCAATGCGCGTCGTGCTGGTCCAGTGCGTACAGCGTGCCGGGGGTGATGGCGTGGGCGTTGCCGTCCTCGTCGATCACCTCGCCGCGCCCCTCGATGCAGTAGCAGGCTTCGAGGTGGTTGCGGTACTGGAGCGGGGACTTGCTGCCCGCGTTGACGATGGTGTCGGTGACGGTGTAGCCGACATTGTCGGAGCGGAGCAGGAAGCGGCGGCTCAGGCCGTTCCCCCAGTCGACGGTGCGGACGTCGTCCAGTGAGCGGATGATCATGTCGATCCCTTCGGGTTGGGGCTGCGACGCGTCAGTCGCGGGGTCTGCGCAGGTCCGTGACGAACCTGCTGAGCTCGGCGACGACGTCGGCGCCGGTGTGCTGGCTGTGCTCGATCAGGGCTACGGCGGCCGAGCCGACCAGGGCGGCGTCCGCCCCGGCGGCAGCGATCCGGCGTACGTCGGCGGCGGTGCTGATCCCGAAGCCGACCGCGATCGGTCGCGGTCCTGCGCGGCGCAGGGCCGCCACGGTCCCGGCCAGATCGGTCCCGGCCAGATCGGGGTGGGCCGGGCCGGGGTGGGCCGGGCGGGGGTGGGCCGGGTCGGGGGTCGAGCCGCTGCGCCCGTAGCGGGAGACCAGATAGACGAATGCCGTGGCCTGTTCGGCCGCCGCGACGATGGTGTCGGCTCCGGAGGTGGCGTGATAGCAGGTGGTGATCACCGGCAGGCCGACCCGGGCCGCCGCAGCGTGGTAGTCGGGCCGCACCCGCGGCGGTACGCCGTGCAGCAGGGCGGCGTCGGCTCCGCTGTCGCGAACCGCGGTCGTGAACGCGTCAAGGCCGCGGTGGCGGACGCTGTGGCTCCAGTCGGCGAGCACGGCCACCCGCAGATGCCGCAGGTGGGGGGTGATCTCGGCGATGAAGTCCAGGGTGGAGTCGAGGTCGGCGCCGCCGGCGAGGGCTCGGGAGGCGGAACGCCGGATCACCTCGCCGTCGGTCGGAGAGTCGGGGAAGGGGACGGCCAGCTCCAGGCAGTCGACCCCCACCTCATCCAGCATCTGCACGATCTCGGCGAGGGCCGCCCGCGGCGGGTCCCCGGCGTTGAGGAAGATGCCGAGGCCGAGCGCTCCGGCGCGACGGTCAGCGAAGAACCGGGGCTCCGGTCGGCGGCGGGACCGCTCGATGACCCGCTCAGCCATGGTCTGTTGCCATCCGCGTCGGGTGGGACCAGCGAGCGGGCTCGCAGCCCATCCGTCGAACCAGGTCGACCGCGGCTCCGGAGGAGATGACCTCCAGAGCCCTCGCGTACGCACCGACCCAGTCCGCGGTGCCAGCGGCCGAGCCCGCAGTGCCAGCGGCCGAGCCCGCAGTGCCAGCGGCCGAGCCCGCAGTGCCAGAGGCCGAGCCCGCAGTGCCAGAGGCCGAGCCCGCAGTGCCAGAGGCAACGGCGATCGCCGCCGCGTTGAGGGCCACCGTCTCCGTCGCGGCACGGTTGCGCCGGCCGGCCAGCACCGCCAGGAAGTCCTCGGTCGCTTCGGCGGGGTCCTCGACCGGGCGCAGATCCTCCAGCGACCCGGATCCGCCCAGTGCGGGCACCGCCACCTCACCGCCGGCGCCGCGGACGCGGTTGCGGGCGATGCTGAGCAACTCGTCGGCGCCGAGGTCGTTGGTGCACCACCACACATGGCGGTCGAGCACCGGATCGGCCGCCGCCTGCATCAGGCCGGCGGGTGCGGAAGAGGAGACCCCGGTGAGCTGGACGTCGACGTCCACCGAGGCGACCAGGGGACCGACCAGGTTGAGGAAGCGTCCGAAACTGGTCAGCGGAGACGGGAACAGCAGCCGGGCGAGCTGGGTGAACTGATGCGGGTAGACGTAGCCACCTGCGAAGGCGATGCCGTACCGGCCCAGCACGTCCTCGGTCTCCTCGGCCGAGCTGGTCAGGCGGAGGCCCAACCGGCGTACCAGATCGACCGAGCCCAACTTGCTGGTGTACGCGCTCGATCCCGTCTTCACCACCGGGACCCCTGCGGCTGCGGCCACCAGCGCAGCAGCGGTCGACACGTTGAAGGTGGCCGGGCCGCCGCCGGTACCGACGATGTTGACTCTTGACCCGCCGCTGCGGCGCTGCGACGACCGGACCGGTCGGACCGGTTCTCCCTGCAGCGAGCGCAGCAGGGCGGTCAGCGTCGACGCGGCGGGTAAGCGGGTGCTCAGGCTGGCGAGCACCGCGGCAGCGTCCATCCGGTCCAGTGAGTGGCGGTCGAGCTGGTGCCACAACGCCGTCCAGAGGCTGGGACCGACCGGCTCGCCGCGGAGCAGGGCGATGGCGCAGGCGTGCACGATCGTCAGCCCACCGGTTGGCGGGCGACCTCGACGAAGGAGGCCACCGCCTGCACGCTGCGGAAGTTGTCCGGGTCGAGGTCGCGGTCGGCGACGGGTACAGCGAATTCGTGCTCCACCCAGGCGATCAGCTTGAGCACACCCAGGCTGTCCATGACGCCGGTGGCGAGCAGATCCGCGGAGTCGTGGAGTTCCTCGGGCCGGGCCCCGGGCAGGAACTCCTCCAGGACGAACCGGCGGATCGTGGTGACGGTGTTCGACATGTGGCTTCCCTCGGTCGGTGGGTGGATCGGTCGGTGGGTGGATCGGTCGCTGAGTGGATCGGGAGGTGGATCGGTGGGGGTGGGTGCTTGCATATGAGCCGGGTCAGGTGCGCAGCGGTCGGACGGCGGGCGGGCTGAGGTGCGGACGCGGGTAGCCCTCCCGTTCGCCGAGGGCACGCGTGAGCAGCGCCTGACGGTCGACCTTGCCCGTCGGGGTCCGTGGCAGGGGGAGGTCGTCCAGGTGCACGACCGCCGGGACGGCGCCGCGGTGTAGCCGGTCAGCGCAGTGCTGGCGCAGCCCCACCACGCTGAGGGTGCTGCCCGGGCGTCGCTGGGCCGAGGCCACCAGTCGGTGGCCGCCGAGCTCGTCCGGCGCGGCGACCACGGCCGCCGCCCGGATGTCGGGGTGGGTGAGGAGGGTCTGCTCGATCTCGTTCAGGTTGACGGCGAGCCCGCGCACCTTGACCTGGAAGTCGGCCCGGCCGATCAGCCGCAGGGTGCCCGCCGCGTCCTGCCGGACCAGGTCCCCGGTGCGGTAATACCGCTGCCGACCGGTCGGCCCGGTCAGGTCGAGGAACCGCAGCGCGTTCAGGCGCGGGTCGGTGTAGCCGCCGGTCTGGAACGGGCTGCGGACCAGCAACTCCCCGCTGCCCGCACCCTGCACCGTGGCGCCTTCCGTCCCGAGTACCAGGTACTCCACACCCTCGATCGGCGACCCGAGCGGTGGTGGGTACGGGGCCGTCAAGGGATCGGGGATCGTGGCCACGAACGTGTCGTTGGTCTCGGTACACCCGTACACGTTCAGGAACCGGGCCCGCGGGAACAGCGACGGCAGAGCGCGCAGGGTGCCCTCGGGGATCAGGTCACCGGTGAACGCGACGTGCCGGACCGACGGCAGGCTCGACACCGGCTGATCGGGCCGGTCGTGAGCGGTGCGGGCGCTCAACATCAGGGTCAGGAACATCGGCACCGACTGGATCAGCGTCGGCTCGTACCGTTCGGCCTGGGTGAGCAGGTGGCGACCGAAGACGGCGCGCTCCGGATCGATCAGCACCGCCGACCCGCCCGCGGCCAGCGCGGCCCAGACGTCGAGCAGACAGAGGTCGAAGTTGAGCGGGGCCAGGTTCAAGGTGACGGTGTCCGGCCCGAGCGCGAGGCGGCGCGCTGCCCAGCTGACGAAACGGTCCAGCTGCTCATGGCCCACCGGGACGACTTTGGGGACCCCGGTCGAGCCGGAGGTGGTGAGCATGAAGGAGACGCCGTCCAGCGTGGGCCGGTCCGACGCCACCGCGGAGGCCGTGCGTTCGGCCAGCAGCCGGTCCGTCGCCGCCCCCCCGAGGGTCCAGCGGCAGCCGGACTGACGGGCGAGCAGGTCGGCCTGAGCGGCCGGCAGCTGCGGGGACATCAGCAGGAACGGGCGCCGCTGCATCAGGCAGGCGAGGATCAACGAGACGGTGAGGACCGACTTGTGCGCCACCACGATGACCGGTTCGTCGGCCCCGATCCGCAGCCGGCACAGCTGCTGCCCGAGCTCCTCGGCCCGCTCGGCGAGCGTGCCGAAGCTGGTGACCGTCTCGGCTTGGGCCAGCGCCGGCGCGTCCGGCACCTCGGCCGCGCGGGTCAGGATCTGCTGGGCCAGCGCAGGCGAGGACGGCTCGGACCCGGACCGTGATGCCGGGTCTGCGGGCGGGAGCAGCCGCAGGCCGACCGACTGTTCAGCCACGGTCGGGCCCCCCCGGCTCGGCAGAGGCGGTTCGATCCCCCGGCTCGGCAGAGCCGACCCGGGCCCAGCCGCCTTTCAACGACAACCCGCGCGGCGTACGACAGGAGAAGGCCACGTCGCCGTCCTCGCTGCCTCGCAGCTCGATGCTGATCGGCTCGTCGGGCCGTACCGGCCCGGAGAACCGGACGCCGATGCCGTGCACCCGGCGGGCGTCGCCGTCGGCGTGCCGCTCGATCACCGCTTCGGCCGCCACCGCCAGCACGCTCATCCCGTGCGCGATGGCCCCGTCGAAGCCGGCCGCGCGCGCCGCGGCGTCGTGCAGGTGGATGGGGTTGTGGTCCTCAGCCAGGTCGGCGTAGTGGCGGACGAAGGTTCGATCCAGGGACACCGTGACGGTCTCGTGGCCGGGCGGGGTGCTGCCGGGCGCGATCGGCGCGGGCAGGTCACCCCACGGATCCCGGGCCGCCGCACCGAGCAGCAAGCACGTTCGCCACCAGGCTGGAGACCTCGACCTGCCGGCTGAACACCGAGCAGCCGATCGCCAGCCGCAGCCCCCGCGGGTCTCGGCGCACCGCGATCAACCGGGCTCGGCTCATCAATTGCTCCCCGGGGCGCACCAGCCGGGTACTGGTGATCTCCTGACTCAGGTGGACCACCGTCGGGGCCTGAGGACACAACTGGGCGATCACCTCCTCGAAGCTGGCACCCGACAGCAGGAAGGGGTGAACCGGGGAGGCCTCGCCGGCGGGTGCGGGTCCCAGCCCCAGGACCGACCGGATCAGCGTCCGGTAGTCGGTCACGGTCGCGGTGTCCGCCGAGCACGGATGGCTGGTGAGCGGCGGCAGGGTGGCGGTCACGGGGCCACCACCACGCACGCGTTGTGGCCGCCGAAGCCGAACGAGTTCGACAGGGCGGGGCCGGAGCGGATCGGGCGGGGGGCATCGGCGACCACGTCGATCTCCATCTCGTCGTCCAGGCGTTGGTGATTGGCGGTCGGCGGGACCAGCCCGGCCCGCTGAGCCAGCAGGGTGGCGATGATCTCCACGGCACCGGCCGCCCCGATGAGGTGGCCGATCACTCCCTTCGTGGAGGTGACCGGGGGGTCGGCGGACCCGAACGCGGCCCGGATCGTCGCCGCCTCCACCCGGTCGTTGTGCGGGGTGGAGGTGCCGTGCGCGTTGACGTGGGTGATATCGGCGGCGGCCCAGCCGGACGAGCGCAGCGCCCCCAGCATGGCGGCCTCGGCGCCGAGGCCGCCCGGGTGCGGCATCGAGAGATGGTAGGCGTCGGAGGTGGCAGCGTAGCCTGCGATCCGCCCGTACGTGCGCGCTCCGCGCGCCTGCGCGTCGGCCTCGCGTTCCAGCACCACGAAGCCTGCTCCCTCACCCATCACCAGGCCGTCGCGATCCCGGTCGAAGGGCCGGCACGCCGTCCCCGGGTCGGCCCGCTCGGAGAGCGCGTTGAGGTTGGCGAACGCGGCCATCGTGACCGGCGTCAAGGTGGCCTCGCAGCCCCCCGCGAGGACGATGTCGGCACGTCCCTCGCGCAGCAGGCCCGTCCCGAGTCCGATGGCATCGGCACCGCTGGCGCAGGTGTTGGCGATGGTCAGGGTCGGCCCGTGCCACCCCAGGTGCATCCCGATCAACGCTGCGGCCGCGTTCGGCATCGTCATCAGCGGCATCAGCGGATGCACCCGGGACGGACCGCCGTCCACGTAGGCACGGCTCTGCTGGTCGCTGGTCCAGCGGCCGCCGACCGCATTGCCCACCACGACCGCTGCTCGAGCGTCGTCCACCGTGGGGTCGCCGGCGTCGCTCAGCGCGGCGCGGGCGGCCGCGACGGCGTAGCGGGCGAACGGGTCGGTACGCCGGGACTGCTTCTCGTCCAGCCCGGGGATCGTCTCCAGCCCGCGGACCGGACAACCGATGCGTACCCGGTGCTGGGCGAAGGTGGCGTCGTCCAGCGGGCGGGCCATGGACCGGCCGGCCAGGAGCGCGCTCCAGAAATCGCTCAGGGTGCAGCCCGCGGGACTGACCACGCCCATCCCGGTGACCAGCACCGCGGCCGAGGAGGTGGACACCGGACGACCTCAGCGCCCGATCAGACCGCAGCGGTGCGCGGCGGTGAGGAAGGCCTCGGCCGCCGTGTCCACATCGCTGCCGCTGTGCCGGGCGGTGATGGCGATCCTGAGCCGGGCCAGGCTGGTGGGGACGGCGGGGGACACCACCGGCAGCCCGATCACGCCCTCCTGCCGACAGGCGGTCGCGTAGTCGTAGGCGCTCTCGTCGGATCCGGCGATCAGCGGGATCACCGCGGACTCGCTGAGGCCGGTGCGCATCCCGGCCTCGGAGAGCACCATCCGCAACCGGTCGGCCTGCTGCTGTACGTGGGCCACCCGCTCCGGCTCGGCCGCGAGGATGTCCAGGGCGGCGAGGGCGGCTCCCGCCTGGGCGGGCGGCAGTGCGGCGGAGAACAGGAACGGCCGGGCCGCGTACTTGAGGTGATCGATCATCGCCTGGGGGCCGGCCACCCAGCCGCCGATCGAGGGGATCGCCTTGGACAGGGTGCCGACCTTCACGTCGGCCCTGACGCCATGGCCGAAGTGCTCCTCGATGCCGCGGCCGGTCCGACCGATCACCCCGAGCGCATGCGCCTCGTCGACCATCAGCAGTGCGTCGTAGCGGTCGCACACCTCGCGCAGCGCGGGCAACGGGGCGATGTCACCGTCCATGGAGTAGACGCTGTCCACGATGACGATCCGGATGCCACGGTCGGAGGACCGCTCCAGGCGGTGCGCGAGGTGGTCGGGATCGTTGTGGCGGAACCGGGTCACCGTCGCGCCGCTCAGTTGGCAGCCGTCGACGATGCTGGCGTGGTCGTACTTGTCCACGAAGATGGCGTCACCGGGCCCGCAGAGTCCGGCGATGGTCCCCACGTTGCCGGCGTAGCCGGAGCTGAACACCAGCGCCGCCTCGCGGCCCACGAACGCGGCCACCGTCGCCTCCAGCTTGTGGTGCAGCGGCGTGGTACCGGCCAGCGCCCGGACGCCGTGCGCCCCCGTCCCGTACCGGTCGATCGCGTCCTTGGCACCCTGCGCCACCCGGGGATCGCCGGCCAGACCGAGGTAGCTGTACCCCGACATCATCAGCAGGCGGCGTCCCTCCAGGTCCACGTACGGGCTGTCGGTTTCCGGGGTGTAGGGCATGAAGCTGTTGCGCCGGTCGGCCGAGTACTCCAGTCCACTGACCCGCGCCCGAGTCGCCGCCAACTTGGCCTCCAGTGCCGACCAGGAACTCTTCGGCCGTATGGTCTCGAGGGGCACAACTGCGGTCATCGGATCTCCTGGTCGTCGGACGTGGTCGCTCGGAACGGTTCGGTGCCGATCAAATCTGGGTCGCGCAAGATCTGCGCAACAGCGGCGCGACACGATGAGCGACGACAGCTCTTATGTGGTTGACACGAATTGGTCGCGGATGCCAGATTCTGGTTTCGACGGCGGGCGATGTCTGCCGGCCGGCTCAGCGAGGGGGGTGAGGCGCTGTGCTGATCAGGCTGCTGGGCTTGATCGGTGTGCAGACCGACGACGGTCGTTCGCCGAAACTGCTGAGCGCCCAGGCCCAGGTCGCGCTCGCGCGGCTGGCCCTGGACGGCGAGGTGGGAACCTCGCGTCACACCCTGGCCGACACCCTCTGGCCGGCGGGTCTGCCCGACACCTGGGGGTCGGCGCAGCGCAGCGTCATCAGCCGGGTCCGGCGGTTCCTGCGCGACAACGGCGCGGCTGCGGCCGACGTGGAGTCGGTCAACGGGCGCTACGTTCTCCGGTTGCCGGCCGAGGTCGACGTCGACGTCGAGCGGGCGACCGGGCTGCACCGGGCCGCGGAGAGGGCTCACGCGGCGCAGGACTGGGCCGGTGCACTCGAGTCGGCCGACGCGGCGGCGCAGTTGCTGCGCGACGCCTTCCTGCCCGATCACGACGGCGAATGGGTCGGACAGACCCGCAGCCGGCTGGCCGCAGAGCTGGTGTCGGCGCTGGAGTTCGCCAGTGGTGCGAGCCGCCGGCTCGGTCGCTGTCACGCCGCGATCGAGACGGCCCAGGAAGCGGTACGGCGCGCGCCGCTGAGGGAGAGCGCCCACCGGTGCCTGATCGAGGCCCATGCCGCCGCCGGCAACCGTGCGGAGGCCCTTGCCGCCTACCAGGTGCTGCGGGGCGCACTCGCCGACGAGCTCGGGGTGGATCCGTCGGCCGAGACGGTGGCCCTGCACGTCGCTCTCGTCGGAGCGGCGCCGCCGTCCGCTCTCCCGCCCGGGGCCCCGGCCGAACTGCACCGGCGACCTGCCCGCCTGGGGGGACCGACCGTCGCCACCACCCGGGGCTCGTCGCACTCCTTCGTGGGTCGGCGCAAGGAGCTGGCCGCCTTCGCCGCGACATGGTCCCAGGTTGGGGCCGAGGGCGGCCGGCGGATGATCCTGATCACCGGTGAGCGTGGCATCGGCAAGACCCAGCTGCTCGGCGAGGCGGTGGCCCGGCTCGCGGGGCCCGAGGCGCTGGTGCTGACCGGCCGCGGTCCGGGTACCGCGCCGCCGGGCGGCCGCAGCGCGTACGCGCAGTTCCATCCCTTGGTCGAGGCGTTGATCGAGTACCGAGACCAGGCATCAGAGGCGCTGCCGGATTCACTCGGCCAGGCGATCGCGCTCGCCCAGGAGGTGCGGGTCGAGTCGGAGGGCATGGAGTCGGTACGCACCGACGCGGCCCGCGCGCTGCACCGGGCGGTGCTCGAGTTGGCCGGCGACCGCCCGCTGCTGCTGGTTCTGGACGACCTGGACCGGGCGGCCGGGACGTGGATGGTGCTGCGTCGCCTGCTGGAGCGGGCGCCCCGCGGCGGGCTGCTTGTGCTTGGAGCGTGCGCCGATACCACCCCGGATCCAGATCTGGATTCCGACCGCCGCGGCCTGCAGCACGCCGGGCAACTGGAGCGGATTGTGCTGCGGGGACTGGGTCAGGGCGAGATCTTCCGGCTGGTGGCTGGGCTGGTGGCCGATGTGGACGCTCGCAGTCGGGTCCGTACTCTCCAGCTCCGCCGCGACACGGGCGGCAATCCCCACCTCCTGCGCGAGGTGATCCGGTGTTCCGCGGCTCTCGGCGCCGGGGAGATCGACGACGCGATCCCGATCGGCGTCGCGGACTACGCCAGGATGCGCCAGGCCGAGCTGACCGAACCCGCCCTCCAGCTGATGCAGGTGGCCGCCGTGGCCGGTGAGTCCTTCGAGGTCGACCTGCTGGCTGAGGCCATCGACATGCCGGGCGAGAGCGCCCTCGACGCCCTCGACGAGCTGGTCGCCCGCGGGTTGGTCGAGGAGTTGGCCGACGGCCGCGAGTCGCGCGCTCACCAACTCCGACACCAGTTGCTGCGGCGCGCGGTCAACGCGGAGCTGAACCCGTCGCGGCGGCAGCGGCTGCACGCCCGATTGGCCGACGTGATCGAACGGCGCCGTGCTCCCGAGCTTCGTCGCTACGTGCATGAGGTGGCCCGGCACCGCAGCCTGGCCACACTGACCCGGCCCAACGAGCAAGCGGTCCGCAGCGTCTGGCAGGCGGCACGTCAGGCGCAGTCCGACGGCGCGCTGTCCGACGCCCTGCGCCTCTACGGCCAGGCCCTGGACCATGTCCCGGCTCACGATCTGGGCCTGCGGGCCGAGGCACTCACCGAGCTGGGTCTGGCCCAGTTGGCGAAACGGTCCGGTCGGGCCAGACAGACGCTGCTGGACGCGGCAGTCACCGCGCTGTCGGTGGGTCGGCTCGATCTCGGCGCCCGCGCCGGAGTGGGGCTGAGCGACTGCTCGTCGGGCATGCCGGGCCCGGACTCGGAGGTCTCGGCGGTGCTGGACGCGCTGTTGGAGGAAGCGGGGTCCGTCGCCGCCTTCGGGGACGGGTCGTCGGGCAGCGGCTTGGTCGCCGGCCGTCTGCTCGTGCGGGCCATTCGTCGGGGGGGCCGGTCGCTCCCGGGCCCGATGGTGAGCGAGGCGTTGCGGGCGATGCTGAGCGAGCTGGACCGAAGTGTGGATCTGCGCGATCTCCACTCCCGGCGTCAGCTCGCGGAGGAGACCCTCCAACTGGCCCAGTCCACCGGCGCTCACTCGGCAGCCCGGCTGGCCGCGCATCATGCGGCCGGCAGTGCGGCGCTGCTGGGGGCCCACGACGCCGAGAAGCGGGCCGCCGGGGTGCTGGCGGCTCCCCGGCCCGACGGCGAGCCGACCGGTGCCGAGCGGGCGGTGTTCGAGCGGATGGCTGCGATCGCCGTACGCGAGGGACGCTCAGCCGACGCCCGGCGGATCGCTCCGCTGGCGGCTGGGGCGCCGGGCTCCGGCGCCTGGAAGGCCCTGCTGTCGCCCTCGACGATCGACCGTCAGCTCGTGGTCGACCACTGGCTACGCGGGATCAGCGGCGCAGCGACCGCGCCAACCGACCTGGGTCCGCAGGATCAGTGCCTGGCCGACCTTCTGGCCGGTCGGCGCGGCCGGGTACAGCTGCGGGTCCGGGCGATGACCCTCGGCGTCGAACCGCTGCCCGAGGGGGCGCTCTGGATGCACGCGGTCGGTGTGCTCGCGCTGTGCGTCGTCCAGCTCAACGATGTCGAGAGCGCCGAGCGGCTGCTCGGGACGTGCGCACCGTACGCGGGACTCTGGTGCCGCGCCGGATACCGCAGTGACGTGGCCCCGATGTCTCTTCACCTCGGCCGGCTGGCCATGCTCGTCGGCGAGTGGCGCGACGCCGAACGGCACCTTCGCGCCGCGCTGCCTCAGCTCGCAGTCGTCGGCGCCCGGCCGTGGGTGGCGATTGCTCTCCACGACCTGGCGCACACCCTCGATCGCCGCGGTACTCCGGACAGCCCGTGGTTTCCACAGGCGCTGCGCCGCGACGCGGGCCCTGCGCACCGCGAGCTGGGCGTCAGCGTGCTCGACGGGACCTGACCGGCTCCGGCCCGGGATGGCCGACCTGGACGCACAGATCGGGCCCGAGGTGCTCCAGCAGCCGGTGGATCCGCCGCGACGGACCCGGGATCGTGCGCGATTCCGCCAGCACGAACCGGACCGGGCTGCTCCGCAGGGTGTGGGCGAGGTGGCTGAGCACGATGGTGCACGCGTTGTTGATCCATTGCGCCTGGTCGATGAACATCACCACGGGGGTCCGCTGGGCCATGCTGCGCAACCAGGTCTCCAGGCAGTCGCAGAGCCGGGCCAGGTCCGGGTGTCCGGGGCGGGCGAGATGGGGGCCGCCCACGGCTCTGCCGACCTCGGGCAGCAACCGCGCCAACTCGGGCGCGTGGCCCTCCAGGTCCGCGATCAGCTCCCGGCGGTCCGAGCCGCTCGCGTACGCGCCGAACGACTCCCGGAAGACGCCGTAACGGTCGGCCGCGTCATCGGTGCAGGACCCGTGGAGGATCGTGGCGCCCGCCGCGTGCAGGCCGATCGCCGCCTCCGCGAAGCACCGATCGACGCCGGGCGGGGGGCCGGCGAGAACCGTGACCATCACTCCACCCGGGTCGCTCGAACGCCAGTCACTGGCGATCGAGCCGGCGAGGCCCACCGCCGCTCGATCCTCGACCGAGCCGTGCACCGCATGCCGTGCCCAGCCCAGGTTGGAGTGCGCGGTCTGCGACGCGACCGACGGCCTTCCGGCCAAGTCGACCAGCTCGTAGATCCGGTCCTGCTCTTCGCTGGCGGCCGGCTGCCACAGTCCGCGGTACAGCAGGTCGAGCCCCGGGAGCAGGCTGGCCGAGGCGATCACGGCGGCGGCCGACGTGGTCAGCACGCGACCCGGGTCGGTGCGTCCGAGCAACCGGTGGGCCCAGCTCAGCGTCACGCCCGACAGAGGCTCAGCCGAGCCCTCGCCGGCTGCCGTGAGGACCACGACCCGGGCCAGTCGGGTCGTGTCCGCGAGCTCGTGATCCGCCGGTCGCCCGGTTGAGGGCGGACTGCCCTGCCGCAGAACCGCGGCGGCGGCGCTGACCGCCACGTGCACCGTCGCGAACACCATGTCCACGGGGTGATCGAGCGACCCCGAGTCGACCGCGACCTCAGTCCCGCCGGCGCGACGGAGCAGGTCGGAGAGGCGAGCCAGGTGCTCCCGAGGACGGTCCGGTGGCACCGTGACGGACAGCATCGCCTGATGCTCCTGCTCAGTCACGCCGACCCGGGCACCGGGCCGGGCGCTAGAGAGTCCTTGGCCCATGCCCGCTCCCGCCCGCGGCCGGTCGTGATCGATTCCCCATGTTCCCCCAGCACTTCGTGCGCTAAAGATAACAACGGGCCGGCGTGGGCTGCCTGCGGTGGGCGGGGCTTCAGGTCACCGAGACCCCGCCGTCGATGCTGAGCACCTGCCCGGTCATGAAGTCGCTGTCCAGGAACAGCGCCATGCTTCGCGCGACCTCCTCGGTGCTGCCGAAGCGCGGGATCGGTGACTTCGCCTGGATCTGGTCGGTCACTGAGGTCGGCAGATCCTGGGTCATCGGGGTGATCATGAAGCCGGGGGACAGCGCGTTCACCGTCACCCCGCGCCGTCCGACCTCGGCGGCCAGCGTGCGGGTGAGTCCGATGACTCCCGCCTTGGACGCTCCGTACGCGGTCTGCCCTGCGGTGGCGATCAGCGCGGACGGTGACACGACGTTCACGATCCGACCCCAGCGCTGCCGCAGCATGGGACCGAGCGCGACGCGGCAGGTGTGGAAGGTGCCGATCAGGTTGGTCTCGATCACCGAACGCCAGGCGTGCGGGTCCTGCATGGCCATCAGCGCATCCCGCCGCACCGCGCTGTTGTTGACCAGCACGCTGACGGCGCCCAGTTCGGCGCTGATCCGCTCGAAGAGCGACCGTACCTGGTCGAAGTCGGCGACGTCGCCGCCGACCACGACGGTCGGCTGGGTCAACTTCTCGGCCAGCGCCTCCGCCTGGCTGCGCCCGCTCCGGTAGTGCACCGCGACCCGGCAGCCGAGCGCGTCCAGCTCCAGCGCGAGCGCTTGGCCCAGGCCTCCGGACGCGCCGGTGACCAGGGCGACCGGCTGCTCGGGCCGGCCCGCCACGGCGTTCCTGGTCCACTCGCTCATGCCGCTGCCCTCCATTCCAGCAGCACCGAGCCCCAGGTCATGCCTGCCCCGAACCCGGCCAGCAGGACCAGATCGCCGTCGGCGATCCGCCCCTGGTCGAGAGCCTCGGCCAGGGCGATCGGGATGGAGGCGGAGGCGGTGTTGCCGTAGACGTCGATGTTGCTGACCAACTTGTCCTCGCTCAGCCCGGTGTGGCTGAGGATGGAGTTGATGATTCGCAGGTTGGCCTGGTGCGGGACGACCCAGGCGACGTCCGCCGGCTCCACCTTGGCGGCCTCCAACGTCGCTCGGATCGATCCGACGCTGAACCGCACGGCGTTCAGGTAGATCTCGTTGCCCTTGATCTGCGCGTAGTGCAGCCCGTCGCGAACCGTCTCCCACGTCGTCGGCCGTCGGCTGCCGCCGGCCACCACCTTCAGGCTGTCGGCCTTCGACCCGTCGGCGCCGAGGTCCCACGCCTTGACCCAGCTGTCCGGCGACGGGGTGAGCACCACCGCGCCCGCACCGTCGCCCACCAGGATGCTCAGATCCCGGTCGTCGGGATTCACGGTCAGGGAATGGGTGTCGGACCCGATCAGCAGGATCGGCCGTGGGTCCAGCGCCATCAGCCCCGCGGCGGTCACCAGCCCGTACACGAACCCCGAGCACTCGGCGTTCACGTCGTGCGCGCTGCCCGCGATGCCGAGACCGTGGTGGACGAAGGCCGAGGTCGCCGGCGACAGTTGTTCGGGAGTGGCCGTGGCCACGATCAGGTGGGCGATGTCCGCGCCGGTCAGCCCGGCCCTGGCCAGCGCCTCCCGTCCGGCGTCGACCGCCAACGAGGCGGTCGTCTGGCCCGGCTCGACGTAACGGCGCTGGCGGATGCCGCAGCGGCTCACGATCCAGTCCTCGCTCAGTCCGAACCGCTCGGCGATCTCGGTACTGGACAGGGTGCGCTGGGGTAGGGCCGTGCCCCAGCCCGTGATCGCGAAGTTGCTCACCGTCCGGCCGGCGCGGCCGCGAGGGCCGCGATGCGATCGTGCAAGGTGCGCAGAGTCGTCGTGTCGTTCGACGTCGGAGAACAGCGACTCGTCGGCGGGGATGTGCGGGTAGGCGCTCTGGAACCCGTACAGCCACTCCATCAGGTCGAGCGAGTCGACGTCGGCGAGTTGTAGCAGCGACGCATCGACGTCGATCGAGGGGGCGCCCGAGACGCTCTGCAGCTGCTCGGCGAGTTCCTCGACGGTAGGGATTGCCATGATCTGCTCCTTGCGGTAGGGCGGCGTGCCGGTGCGGTCAGCCAGCAGCGAGTGAATCGGAGCCGCGCAACGACAGCGCAAGGCGGCGGCGGGCGGGGAGATCGGCCATGGCCGGGACCGGCGGTGTTGCGCCGCGCTTGCGGGGGACCGCTTTCCTGAACCACGACCCCATACGACTCCCGTACGAGACCACGGCACGTGCGCTCGGCAGAGAGGACCGCACCCACATGACTGCGATCGATACCCCGGTCCGTCCGGGCGGCGCCGACGCCGCCCTCGTTCCCGCGACGGCCCATCAGACGCGCACCGCACCCCAGGTGGACGACATCCGGCACCACTACGAGGTGAGCAACGCGTTCTACGCGATCCTGCTCGGCGACACGATGATGTACTCGGGCGGGTACTGGGTCGGGTCGGAGGACCTCCAGGCCGACCTGAACCTCGCGCAGCTGCGCAAGCTGGACACCTTCGTCGAGTTGGCTGGTGCCGCCGGTGCGGACCGGGTGCTGGACATCGGCTCTGGCTGGGGCACCATGCTGAAGCGGCTGACCGGCACCCACGGGGTGGGCGAGGCGGTAGGGGTGACCCTCAGTCGGACCCAGGCCGCGCACACCAGCGCCGGGGCTGACCCAGGGGTCAGGGTGGTGGTACAGAGCTGGCAGGACCACCAGACCGAGACCCCCTACGACGCCGCGTTCTGCATCAACGCGCTGGAGCACTTCGTGCTCTCCAGCGCCCCACCGCGGGAGCGGCTGGCGCAGTTCCGCACCTTCTTCGCCACCTGTCACCGGCTGCTGCGCGTCGACGGCCGGCTGGTCCTGCACATGATGACCGTCGAGCAGCCGCCGCTCGACCGGCAGGTGATCGCCGATCTGAAGTTCCTGCAGCGGGAGGAGTTCCCGGGCTGCTACATCCCGCACCTGCACGAGTTGGTCGCCACGATGGAGAACCTGTTCGAGGTCGTGGAGATCCGCAACGAGCCGCTCTCGTTCAGCCGCGCCTGCCGGGCCTGGCTGGCCAACCTCGCCGACCGGCGGGACGAGGCGGTCGCCCTGGAGGGCGAGGAGATCGTGCAGCGTTTCGAGCGCTATCTCGACATCTTCGCCTACACCCTGGAGCAGGGGATCTTCAACAACTTCCGCATCGTCGCGCGCAGGAGGGCCTGAGATGACCAGCATCCTGGAGCAGCCACAGGCGACCGAGCCCGCCGACGCGGACGGCACACCCGTCCCGCACCTGCGCGTCGCCGTCATCGGGTCGGGCTTCTCCGGCCTGGGCATGGCCATCCGGCTCCTGCAGCAGGGCGAGGAGGACTTCCTGGTCTTCGAGCGCTCGGATTCCGTCGGCGGGACGTGGCGGGACAACTCCTACCCGGGTTGTGCCTGTGACGTGATGTCGCTGCTCTACTCCTTCTCCTTCGCCCAGCATCCCGGGTGGAAGACCACCTTCGGCAAGCGCGAGGAGATCCTGGACTACCTGAACGCGTGCACCGACCGGTTCGGCGTGCGCCCGTACCTGCGCCTGGGGCACGACCTCTGCGCCGCGACCTGGGACGATGCCGCTCAGCGCTGGGAGCTGAGCACCAGTGGCGGCAGCTATACCGCCGACGTGCTGATCAGCGGCACCGGCTACCTGTCCGATCCGGCCATTCCCGCGCTGCGTGGGCTGGCCGGGTTCGACGGGCCGGTCTTCCACTCCTCACGGTGGCGACACGACGTGGACCTGACCGGGAAGCGCGTGGCCGTGATCGGCACCGGAGCCTCGGCGGTCCAGTTCGTACCGAAGATCCAGCCCGCGGTCGGGCGGCTCGACGTCTACCAGCGCACGGCCGCGTGGGTGGCGCCGAAGGGGGACAAGCCGACCAGCGACCTGCAGTTCTGGCTCCGCCGCAAGATCGGCGGCTACCAGAACTTCCGCCGCAACTTCAACATGTGGGGACGGGAGATTCTCGCCTTCATGATGGCCCGGCCCGCCGTGATGGAGAAGACGATCCAGGACAGTGCGCGCAAGCACCTGCACGCCCAGATCAGCGACCCCGTCCTGCGCGCCAAGCTCACCCCGACGTTCAGCGCGGGATGCAAGCGACTGCTGTTCTCCAACGACTTCTATCCCGCCCTCGCCGCCGACAACGCCGACGTCGTGGTGGACGGGATCGCGGCGGTGACCCCGAATGGCATCCGCACCGCCGACGGCGTCACCCGCGACACCGACGTCATCATCCTCGGCACCGGCTTCCGGGCCACGGACCGCCCGGTCGCGCGCCGCATCACCGGCCGCGATGGACAGACCCTGGACTCGGCCTGGGGAAGTGAGATGGCGGCGTACGCCGGCACCTCCGTGCCCGGGTTCCCCAACCTGTACCTGCTGCTCGGGCCGAACACGACCCTCGGACACTCGTCGCAGACGGTGATGATCGAGGCGCAGATCGGCTACGTGCTGCAGGCGCTGAACTACCAGCAGCGGACCGGTCTGAGCAGTCTCGAGGTGCGGAGCGAGGCGGCCCGGGCCTACACGCGCATGGTCGACGGGTTGCTCGACGGCACGGTCTGGAACGCCGGCAACTGCCGGAGCTGGTACCTGGGCGACCGATCGCGCAACGCCTCGATCTGGCCGGCCACCACCTGGCGGTTTCGTCGGCTGACGCGTCGCTTCACGCCCGACGCCTACCGCCGGGTGACCTCGCGCGTCCCCGCGGTGAGAGCTCAACACCGCCCGTCCTAGCCACCGCCCGTCCACGCCACCGCCACCGCCCGTCCCAACACACTCACCGGCCAGCACCTCAGGGGGAATGCAGCACCCATGACCACCGTCCTCAACTCCCACGCCATCGACTCCCATGCCATCAACTACGACGCCGGCCACGCCGGCAACTCCACCGGCGCGCATCCGGCCACTTCGGGCAGCGGTGTCCTGAGCCGGCGCCAGATCCTCGGCGGTGCCGCGATCCTGGGCTGGAGCGCAGCCACCGCGTCCTGGGTGACTGCGGCCGACGCGGCCCCGCTCTCGGATCATGCGCCACGTTTCGACGGCACCTTCGAACTGTCCGACGTCGCCGATTACCGCACCGACTTCGGACGGTTGATCACCGCTGACCCGCGTGCCGTCCTCACCCCGGCCTCCGTCGACGATGTCGTACGGGCCGTCCGCTACGCGCGTCGGAACGGGGTGAAGATCGCCGTCAACGGGCAGTCGGGTACTGGCCCGCACCGGGAGTCGCACTCCAACTACGGCCAGGCACTGACACGCGGCGGCATCGAGATCAACGCCCGCGGTCTGTCGCGGATCCTGTCGATCAGCGAGAAGTCCGCCCTGGTCGAGGCCGGCGTGAGCTGGGCGGATCTGACGGAGGCCACGCTGGCGAAGGGCCTCATGCCGGCCGCGCTGACCGACTACCTCCGGATTTCGGTCGGGGGCACGATCAGCGTCGGCGGGATCGGTGGCTCGGTCCACCGACACGGGTTGCAGTGCGACACCGTCCAGCGGATCGACATCGTCACCGGCGCGGGCGACCTGGTCACCGCCAGCCCGAGCCTGCGCCCCGACCTGTTCAACGCGGCCCTGGCGGGCGGCGGTCAGGTCGGGGTGATCGTGGCCGTACGGATCAAGCTGGTGCCGGCTCCGGCCACGATCGGGCTGACCCAGCTCTTCTACGACGACCTCAGCGCCTTCCTCTCCGACCAGCAGCGGGTGTTGGCCAGCAATCGGTTCGACCACCTTTCCGGTGAGGTGGCTCGGCGGGCCGATGACACCGGTTGGCGCTGGAAGCTGGAGGTCGGCACCCACGACCCGGCGACCTCCCCGTCCTCTCGCGACTTCCTGGACGGACTGTCCGATCACCGGGCCGAGCGGGTCAGCGAGGTGCTCCCCTTCGCCGACTGGGTCTACCGGGTGGACGGGTTCGAGACCGCACTGCGCGAGGCGGGCTACTGGGAGGAGCCCAAGCCGTGGCTCAGCCTCTTCGTGCCCGCCTCCACCATCAAGCAGGTGGTCAAGGCCGTGACCGACGAACTGACCCCGAACGACCTGGGCGCCGGGTTCTCCATCCTCAGCCCGTTCCCGCGGTCCAGATCGACCCGGCCGCTGTTCGCCCTGCCGTCGAGCAAGGTCGTGTACCTGTTCGACCTGCTCCGCTTCCCGCACCCGGGGGAGCCCGACATCGCCGGGATGCTGGCCCAGAACCGGCGCTTCTACGACCTCGCCGTGGCCGCCGGGGGCAAGCGCTATCTGGTCGGGGCGGTCCCCGACATGAGCGCCGCGGACTGGAAGCGGCACTTCGGCGGAGGTTATGCCGCTCTCGTCGACGCGAAGCGGCGCTACGACCCCAGCAACATCCTGACCCCGGGCCAGGGATTTTTCGGCTGATCAGTACCAGGAGGTTGGTGTCGGACGCTGACCTACGGCCCGGCTGCCGGGCCTGCACCTGAGCACTCGCCGGCTACGGCCACCGTTCGACCCCGCCCCGATAGCGAAAGGCAGTCTTGTGAGCGAACTCGACATCCTCGACACGGCCGTGATCTCGGCTCCTCCCGACCGGGTGTGGGAGGCCTTGAGGACGGAGTTCCTCGGTGCCCGCGCCTGGTGGGTGCCGTGGAACACCTTCGACCCCGGTGCTGTGCCGCCGGACGCGATCGGAGGTGAGACGACCGTGACCGTGCACCCGAAAGGCGTGGACCAGGGCGGTCCGAAGCTGGTCTTCACCGCGCGCACCCGGGCGGTCGTGCCCGGCAGGCGCTGGGCGATGGACTACGTCGACGGCGTGTTCAGGGGCTGGTGCGAATTCCGTCTGGTCCCGGTGGCCGAGGGTCGGAGTACCGAGTTGAGCATGACCTTCCGGGCTCAGTCCCGCGACCTGGCGGCTGTCCTCGGGCGCCTCGTCGACCTCGGTCACGAGCACTCCAAGGGGTTCCTGGGTGCTCTCGGCAACCTGCAACGACTCATCGGTGACCCGAGTCAGACCGCGCCGGACGTCACGGTCGTGCCGCTGCGCACAGGCGGTGCCGCCACGAGGGTCAGGCACCGCGTCGACACCGACGACGGCGCCTCGCTCGCCGTGACGGTTACCACTGCGACGGGGGCCGTCGGGGAGAGTGAAGGCACCGTCACCGCTGTGCTGGTGCACGGCTGGGGTGCCACCTCGGCCGTCTGGCGCGACTGCACCGACCAACTGCTTTCCGCCGGGCATCGGGTGGTCTGCTTCGACCAGCGGGGTCACGGCGAATCCACTCTGGGCCGCGAGGAGCTCGCTCTGGAGCGGCTCGGGCGAGACCTCGGCGCCGTGCTCGAAAGGCTGTCGATCACCGATGCGGTGCTGGTCGCGCACTCCGGCGGCGGCTTCGCGGCGCTGGCCCAGGCCGGAGCGCAACCGGACCGTTTCGCCAAGCACGTCCAGTCCCTGGTCCTGGTCAGCACCGCCGCTCGCGACGAGGGGTCCTCCGCCGGGGAGGTCGCGATGATGGGACACCCGGTCTTCTCCGCGGCGCTTCGCCGACCCGCTCTGGGCCGTCGGCTGCTCGCGCAGATGACCGGGCCCGGCGCGTCGCCGCGGGTCCGCGAGCAGAACCGCCGGTTGTTCGCGGCCACGGCCCCGGCGGTTCGCGCGGCGACGTTCAAGGCCTCGCAGAAGCTGGATCTCCGTGCAGCGGCCCGGTTGGTCGATGTCCCGGCCGTCGTCCTCTCCGGCACCAGGGACCGGATCGTCCCGCCGGCCGCCAGCCGCGACCTCGCCGACCTGGTGCACCTGGGCCGGCTCACGGTCGTCCCGAATGCCGGGCACATGCTGCCGTTGGAGGCCCCGGAGAGCGTGCTCGCCGCCGTACGCGATCTGGTGCGCGGATCGGTCTGATCGCTCGACGTGCCTGCCCTGCCGGACGCGCAGGCGTTCAGGGGGCCAGCACGAGTGCCTGGCACTGCAACGCCAGTGCGGCCAGGCAGAGCAGCGTACGGATCCCGTTGGACCGATTCCACCGGCGCTCGAACAGGCGGCGCGGCAGGCCAGGATCGGCCGGCAGCCGGGCGGAGCCGGCGCCGGCCAGCCGGTTGTTCAGGGGAATGTTCACTCCGAAGGTGACCACGAGGACCAGCAGATAGCAGACCCACCCCGCGGCCGCCCAGAGCGCGACGGGCAACCGCCCGGCGCCGACCGCCAACCCGGCGCCGACCGCCGGCAGCAGCGCCGCCCCGAACAAGCACAGGCCGAAGGCCCCGTTCTGGATGGCGCGGTTGATCCGCTGCATCACGTCCACGTACGTGCGGTCGTCCACCGTCTTCAGAGCGAGGGTGACCGCACAGGCAAATGCAAAGAACAATCCGGCCATGAGGCCGGTGAGGACGGTGCCGACGGTGAGAAACGACGTGCTCAACATTCGGGGATATCTCCTGTCTGAAGATGCCATTCGTCAGTTACATTTGGTCCCGCCGCATTTGCGGCCACCGTCTCCGGTGGGGGACGGAAATCCATCCATTGGTGCGCCAGATCAGTAGCGAGGAAGTGTTCGCGATGTCGGCGATCATGAATGAGACGCTCAGCGGCCTGATGAGTGGTCCGTGGGCCCGAGGGGCTTTCCTGCTCCGCTCCGTGCTTGACCCGCCGTGGGCGATGCGCATCGAGGACGGGGCGCCGCTGTCCCTGGTCAGCATGGTGCGCGGCCAGGCGTGGATCAGTGCGGCCGGGCATGAGCCGGAGAGCCTGATTCCCGGCCAGGTCGCGATCCTGCGGGGTCCGGAGCCCTACACGATCGGCGACAGCCCGGCCACGCCTCCGCAGGTGGTGATCCGGCCTGGTCAGCAATGCGTCACCCTGCGCGGCGACGGCCTGGGCGGCCGGATCGATCCCGATACCCGAACCTGGGGCGACGCCCAGGGCGGCTCGGCGGTGATGCTCAGTGGCACCTACCAGTTCCACACCGAGATCGGTCGCCGGCTGCTGAGCGCGCTGCCGTCGGTGCTGATCCGGCAGACCGCCGAAGAGGACGCGCTGCTCATCACGTTGCTGGCCTCGGAGATGAAGTGCACCCAGCCAGGTCAGGAGCTCGTGCTGGACCGGGTATTGGATCTGCTGTTGGTGAAGGTGCTCCGCGCCTGGCTGGCCAGTCCTGATCCATCCGCACCCAGCTGGTACAGCGCCCAGTCCGACCCGGTGGTCGGCACCGCGCTGCGGCTGCTGCACGAGGACCCGGCTGATCCCTGGACGGTGGCCGACCTGGCTGGCAGGTGTGGCGTCTCCCGTGCCGCGCTGGCCCGGCGCTTCACCCACCTGGTCGGCGAGCCGCCCATGAACTACCTCACCGGCATGCGGATCGCGCTCGCGGCCGACCTGCTGCATGAGCCCCACATGACCATCGGAGCCGCGGCACACCGGGTCGGGTACGGCAGCGCCTTCGCGCTCAGTGCCGCGTTCAAGCGGGTGCAGGGGGTCAGCCCGCAGGAGTACCGGCGGCTGGCCCGGGGCGCCGAGGCGAAGGTGGCGATCCCGGAGGTCCAGCCGCTCCCCGACCCGGACGAGGACGCCTACGACCGACCCGCCGCGCTGCCCTGAGTCGCCGATCACCAGGCCCGGGGCGAACGCACCGCGGGGTTCGAGGCACGCCTTCCGACGTGCGGCACCAGGATCAGGCAGACCATGGCGGCGGTGCAGGTGAGCGTGCGGATGAGGTGGGCGGCAACCCAGGGCTGTTCGAAGGCGGTTCGGGCGGCCGCCGCTGACTGTCCGTGGGCCTCGCTCGCTGTGGCGAGCGTCTCGTTCAGCGGAATGTTGACCGCCATCGTGATGCCCAGCGTGGCGACGTAGAGGAGGAGGCCGAGGCCGGCCAGCAGCGCCCCGGCGCGGCGTCTCGCGACGGCCTCGGTGGCCACGGCAACGGCCGGGAAGACCACCCCACCGAGGAAGATCGCGCCGAACACGACGTTCTCGATGGCGGCGTTCATCTGCTGCATCGTCGCGACGAACGTGACGTCCCCCACCCGGGCGAGGCCGGGCATCACCGACAGGGCGAAGCCCCAGAAGATGCCGGCCATCAGTCCCACGCACAGCACGGCGAGGGGGACGACGACCGCGATCCGGGGTCGTGACCCGTGTGCAGGGAGCGCGGCGTACCCCGGTCCCACCGTCGGCGCGGCGAGCGGGGGGAGGGGCGCGGGAGGGGGCGGATAGGGGGAGGGCTGCGGTTGTCTCGGGGGGTACATCGGGACTCATCCTGCTTTCTGGTGCGGAGCGGGGAGGAGGTGGCCGTCGGCCAGCGACAGCTGGCGGTCACAGAGGGTGGCGACGTCCTCGGCCGAGCGGGTCGCGTACACCAGGCTGGTGCCCGCGTCACGCAGCCGGCCCAGAAGGGCGAGCAACTGCGGTCGGTGCCGGGGATCGGCGCGTCGGAACGGTTCGTCGAGGATGAGTACCGGCGGGTGGCCGAGCAGGGCGACGGCGATGGCCGTGGCGCACCGCACGTGCTCGAAGCAGTCCCGCACCGCACGGTTGCGCCACGGGTGCAGGTCGGCCAGTCCGATCACCTCCTCGACCGAACACCCCGTTGCCGCCGGGGCCGAGGCGGCTCGCTGCCACATCTCGATCGTCTCGCCGACCGTCAGGTCCTCGTGCACGGTCGGGTCCTCGCAGACCGAGGTCGCGGGCCCACCGCTGACCTGACCGCCGTGCAGTGGGAGGAACCCGCACAGCAGTTGGGCGAGGACGGACTTGCCTGCGCCCCGCGGGCCCAGAACCCCCAGCGCCTCGCCGCGCGAGAGATCGAAGCAGATGTCGCCGAGCACCGGATCCGTCGCGTCGGCCACGCCGTCGAGGAACGATGTTCCCGCGTGGAACGAGGCGTTGCGCACACTCAGCACGACGGCGCCCGCGGGACGGTTGGGCCGTAGACCACGGGCTGCCGATGCTGCTGGTGGTCCGCCGCGGGTCCGGTCGGTGGGGGCGGTCGGGTCGGTCGAGGAGTGACCGGCTTGTCACGGGTGAAGCGGTCATCTGGAATTCTCCTGAAGGCGCACGGGTGCGCAGCGTGGTGCGGACGGGGACCGGCTCACCACCAGCGCAGGCGCTCGTAGCGCCAGCGCAGGACGGTGCGGCCGGCCGCGAGGACCGGGAAGGGCATGGTGGCCAGGACGGCGGACCCGGCCTCGGAGTCAAGGCCGTCGAGCATCCACGGCACGAGGAAGCAAAGAGTCGCCGGGGAGGCGGTGCCCAACACCCGACCCTCGAGGGCCCGGTACTCCGGGATCGAGAACGCACGGACCAGGGCGGGCCAGAGATCCCGCTCCTCGACCCCCAGATGCTGACCGAGGAGTTCCTCGAACCAGGTCGCCGCGTCGCGCAGGTCGGCCTGCCACACTCCTGGCGACGGTGTCGCTGCCGGATGCTGGGGAAAGCGCTGGCCCCAGTGCACCCGCGGCCGCCCTGAGGGCTTGGTGGTCGTCGAGCAATGCCGTCGACCGCCGAGCCCACTCGGGGATCCGTCGTTCCAGGGCCGGGAAGAGCAGACGCTCCTTGGCGTCGAGGTGCCAGTCCAGCACGGTGTGCACCATGCCCCACCAGGCCACGACCCGCTCCGGCGCGGTGACCATCTGAGGTGCCGCCCCCGCCAGCCGTCGCGCGTCGCGGCGCATCGCGACGTGGACCTGATCGAGGGCGTACAGATGGCGGGCCGGTGGACCGGCGGCAGGACGGGTCGGGTGGGGCATGGTGGGTCTCCGGCTGGCCGGGCTGGGTCAGTGGACCGGCTGCAGGACGTCCCAGACGCCGGATTCGGCCGTCTCGTGGGCGTAGCGGCGGAAGTCCCGCGGCTCGCGACCCAGCGCCTGCTGTACGCCGTAGGTCAGTTGAGCATTTCGCCCGTCGAGCACGCTGGCGAACAGCTCGCCGAACTCTGCGGGCAGTCCGAACTCGGCCAGGATCGCGGCGTACTCCTGGTGGCTGACCGCGACGTAGCGGATCGGGCGGCCGGTGGCGGTGGACAACTCCTCAGCGATGTCGTCGAAGCTCAGCAGCCGCGGGCCGGTGAGCTCATAGACCCTGTTCTCGTGGCCCGGCTCGGTCAGCGCGGCGACGGCGACATCGGCGATGTCGTCGGCGTCGACGAACGGCTCCCTCGCGTCGCCGGCCGGTACGACGATCTCGCCTTCGCGGACCGAGTCGAGGAAGAAGGCCTCGCTGAAGTTCTGGTTGAACCACGCGCAGCGGACGATGGTCCAGACGGCGCCGGATTCCTGTACGGCTTTCTCGCTGGCCAGTGCGCCCTCCTCGCCTCGGCCGGACAGCAGGACCAGGCGCCGCGCGCCGGCGGCGACGGCTCGGCCGGCGAAGTCCCGGATGATCTCCGAGACCCCGGGGAAGGCCAGATCGGGGGAGTAGGTGATGTAGACGGCCTGGACGCCCTTCAGGGCGGGGTCCCAGGTCGAGCGGTCGTCCCAGTCGAAGGCGGGCGCCGTGCTGCGCGAGGCGCTGCGCGTGTTGACGCCGAGGCCGACCAGACGGTCGACGACGCGGCGCCCGGTCTTTCCGGTGCCGCCGACGACGAGGATGGTGTCAGAGGTATTGAGGTTGGTCATGCGAATCAGTACAGTGCCTGGAATTCGCGCCGACCATCGCCAAGGAGCGCGTACGCATAAGCGAAGGTCTTTCCTGTGAGCCCTCGGCAATTGTCGCCGACCATGAGATGACGCCTCGGTGAATGCGGCATGAACGCCCCGGACGAAGGTGTGAGATGACCGATAGTGCGGCGATCCGCCAATCCCCAACCGCGCTCGGCGACGAGGCGATGACTCAGGAGTTCAGCGCCCGCACGCAGACCTGCCTGTGGTTCGTCATCGACGCTCTGCTCCAAGGGGCGCGCCGACTCGAGGTGACTCCGGAACTCGCCCATGACCTGGTGATCCAGACCGTCGTCGGTGCCGCGACCCTGCTGGAGCGCACCGGCCAGGAGCCGGCACTGCTGCGACAGCGCATCACCAGCCCTGGCGGTACGACCGAGCGGGCCCTCGCTGTCCTGCGCGAGCACGACGCGTACGCGGCCCTGGTTGCGGCGGCGCGTGGGCCCCTTTCAGCGGCGCAGGGCCGAAGCGAAAGCGGCGCCGGCCGCGAGCGTGATGAGCGCGCGTAGGTCGTTCATCCGGCGCCAGCCGTCGATGTTGGCGTCCCAGTACGCCTCGGCCTCCGCCGAGTCGGGTGCCATCGCCTGCAGCCGCTCGTTGCGGGGCACGTGGTAGACGGCGGTAAGGGCGAAGGAGGCCAGATACAGCAGTGACCCGGCCAGGGCGGGCACCGACCGCCGGTCGCGCCGCCGGGTGAGTTCGCGGACGGCGATACCCGTGCCGAGCAGGGCGGTGCCCATGAACGGCACCAGGAAACCCGGCCGTAGGGCTGCCTGATTCAGTCGCTGCATCGCCTGGACCGCCTGTCCCGTCGGCAGGGTGACCACCGCCGGCATCACGATGCCGCTGAACCCGGCGAACACCCCGCCGACCAGGGCCGAGCCTCCGGCCGCCGCGGCGAGCACCGCCTGATCGAGCCGGGTCACTCCCGGCTGCCGAACCTGCGCCATCTCGGTCCTCCCGTTCTCGGGCCGGCTCCTTGCCCCCGGCCCGACGCTACGGGGGCAGGCGTCGGCGATCCATCCGCCAGACCCCACGCTGCATGTGCCAGCGTCCAGCCGCCGCGCGCCCCGCACGCCGGACACACGGACGCTGGTTCGGACCCGGTGAGGCAGAATCGACCAGATTCCCTGACTGCGACACGAAGGAGACCGAGGTGGCCTCGCCACGCGTGTTCAAGCTGGCCGATCAGATCAAGGTGATCGTCGCCGAGATGCTGGAGCGGCGGATCAAGGATCCCCGCCTCGGCTTCGTGACGGTGACCGATGTGCGGCTGACCGGCGACAGCCGCGAGGCGACGGTGTTCTACACCGTGCTCGGCTCCGCCAGCGATCATGCGGGCACCGCCATAGCGCTCGCCTCGGCCACCGGGCTGATCCGTTCCCAGGTGGGCAAGCAGCTGGGCATGAAGTTCACTCCGACGGTGACCTTCGTCCTGGACGCCCTGCCGGAGAACGCCAAGCAGATCGACGACCTGCTGGACCGGGCGCGGAGACCGACGAGCGGGTGGCGGAGCAGGCCGTGGGTGCGACGTACGCGGGCGAGGCCGACCCGTACCGGCACGACCCTGCCGACGAGGGCGGCGACGAAGGCGGCGAGGTCACCGACGAGGGCGACGAGGACGGCGTGGGCGGCGAGCACCGACGAAGGCGGCGAGGTCACCGACGATGCCGTCGAGCGGCGAGGCTGAGTCCGGCGTCGTCGTCGTCGACAAGCCGTCCGGCTGGACCTCCCATCAGGTGGTCGGGCGGATCCGGCGGCTGTTCGGCACCCGCAAGGTGGGGCATGCCGGCACCCTCGACCCGATGGCCACCGGCGTCCTGCTGGTCGGCATCAACCGGGCGACGCGGCTGCTGGGCCAGCTGACCCTGACGGAGAAGGCGTACGAGGCGACGATCCGGCTCGGCCAGTCCACCGTCACCGACGACGCCGAGGGGGAGGTGACGGCGTCGCCGGGCGCTCGCGGTCTCGACGACGCCGAGTTGGAGTCCGCCCTCGCCCCGCTGCGCGGTGAGATCCTGCAGGTGCCGAGCGCGGTCTCGGCGATCAAGGTGGGCGGTGTCCGTGCCTACGCCGCAGTCCGGTCCGGCCGGCCGCTCGAGCTCTCGGCCCGGCCCGTCCGGGTGAGTCGGCTCGCGGTTCTCGCGCCGCCGCGAGGTCGTCTCCGCGGGGCTGGCCCTGATCGATCTGGACGTCGAGGTCACCTGCAGCTCCGGCACCTACATCCGGGCGTTGGCCCGCGACCTCGGCCGGACTCTCGGCACCGGAGGCCACCTCACGACCTTGCGCCGGACCCGGGTGGGCCCGTTCGGGATCGCCGAGGCCCACCCGCTCGGGGACGACGCGGCCGCCCTCGGCCTGGTGGGGTTGGCCGAGGTCGCGCGGCGCTGCTTCGACACGCTGACCGTGGATGCCGACACCGAGCGCGAGGTGCGTTTCGGGCGGCCGTTGCCCCAGCTGGCCATCCCCGGCCAGCAGGCCGCCCTGTTGAGCGAGGCGGGGGAGTTGCTCGCGTTGTACCGGCAGGTAGGGGCGGGGTCCGCCCCGGACACGGTGTTCGTCCTCCCGTCCGGGCCGGGCGGGGTACCCGCCGCCGGAGGCCGGCCGCTCCGCCGGCCCTGACTGAGCGGTGACGGTGGGCAGGCAAGGACTGCTGCGAGAGCACGGTGCACCTCCGCGGCAAGGGTCGAGCGCGTCGAGGTGTATCAGGCCGCCGCCGGCCGCGTCCTTATGATCGCCGCCCTCCTTCCGAGGGAGATCCGATCTCACCAGGAGCAAGCCCATGCCCGACGCAGTCACCAGTTGGAACGACGTCCTTCTCGACGTCATCCGCGACGTCAAAGGCCCGCCCGGACCGCTCGCCCGAGGCGGGGCGATGATGCACGGCGCCATCTACGACGCCGTCAACGCCATCGTGCCGACCCACGAGCCGTACCTGCTCCGGATCCCGGCTCCGCCCACCGCCTCCCTGGACGCGGCTTGCGCGTACGCGGCGTACGGCGCCCTCGCTGCGGCCTTCCCGAGCACCAACGTCAATCTCGCGAATGCGCTCGCGGTGGCGCTCGCCGCCGCGCCGGCCGGTACCTCGGTCGCCGATCTGGCTGCGGGCAAGGCCGTCGGCAAGGCCGCGGCCCTGGCCATGGTCGAGGCGCGGACCGGCGACGGGGCCGACGTGAACCAGCCGTACGTCGCCGGCACCAGTGCGGGGGACTGGCGGCCGACCGGTGCGCCCGCCGCGAGCCCGAACTGGCCGACGGTCAAGCCCTTCGTCATGTCCCACGGAGCCCAGTTCCGCCCGCCGCGGCCGGGGGGCTTCCAGTCCAAGACCGAGATGCTGGCCAGCCCGGAGTACGCCGCCCAGCTGAACGAGGTGCAGGCTCTCGGAGATGCCACCGCGCCGCCGAACGTGCGGACGCCGGAGCAGACCGAGATCGCCTTCTTCTGGGCCAACGACGCCGACGGCACCTACAAGCCGCCGGGCCAGCTGTTCGCGATCACCAAGGTCGTCTCGGCGCAGCGCGGGCTCGACGTGGTGGAGAACGCCCGCCTCTTCGCTCTCGTCGCCCTCGCTCTGGGCGATGCCGCCGTGGTGGCCTGGGACGCCAAGTACAGCAGCGATCTGGACCTGTGGCGGCCGGTGACGGCGATCATCGAGGCAGCGAGCGACGGCAATCCCGCCACCTCCCCGAACGCGGCGTGGGAGCCGCTCGGTACCGACCCGGTCACCGGCGCGCACGTGACGCCGCCGTTCCCGGCCTACGTCTCCGGCCATGCCACGTTCGCAGCCGCGCACGCCGGGGTGATGCGGCTCTACTTCGGCACCGACAACGTGACCTTCACCGCCAGCACGGAGGACCCGAACCCGCTGGTGGCCGGGGTGACCAGGACCTTCAACAGTTTCACCCGGGCTGCGCTGGAGAACGCGCGGAGCCGGGTCTACCTCGGGGTCCACTTCCAGTGGGACGGCGATCACGGCTTCCACTCGGGTCAGGCGCTCGCCGAGTACCTGTACGCGACCCGGCTCCGTCCGCTCATCTCCGTCCCGCACGCCTACGCTGACCAACGGACACGGTTCGCCGGCTCCGGTCACCAACGGCCATTCCGGTGCTGGGCACGCGCCGTACCCGTACGTCACCGCCGGGTCGTCGGCGGCCTGATCGGGCCATCCACCGGGCGGTGACGCCCCGCGCAGCGCCGGCGACCCCGCCAACCGGGGCGCCGGCGTTCGACGCGGTTGACCCGGCGCGCAGATGGTTAACTGAGTGGCCGTGAGCACTCGGCCGGTGGTGGTGATCGGCAACTTCGACGGCGTGCACCGCGGTCACGTGGCCCTGCTGCGCGCGGCCCGGGAGGCCGAGCCGGATGCGCCGCTGGTCGCGGTGACCTTCTGGCCGCACCCGATGTCGGTGGTCCGGCCGGACCAGGCGCCACCGCTGCTGACCACGTTGGAGCGCCGGATCGAGTTGCTGAACGGCGCGGGGGTCGCCGACGTCGTCGTGGTCGAGTTCACCCCCGAGGTCGCCAGCTGGAGCCCGGCCAAGTTCGTCGACGCCGTACTGCGCCCGCTCCAGCCCGTCCGCGTCGTGGTGGGAGAGAACTTCCGCTTCGGCTTCCGCGCCGCGGGCGACGTGGCCACGCTGGCCACGCTCGGATCGGGAGACTTCGTCGTCCAGGCGTTGCCGCTGGTCACCGACGGCACCACGGCCGGCTCGTCCACGCTGATCCGCCACGCCGTGGCCGAGGGCGACTTCGGCCGGGTGCGGGAGCTGAGCGACCACGCGTTCCGATTCTTCGGCGTGGTGGTGCGCGGCGACCAGCGGGGCCGGGACATGGGATTCCCCACCGCGAACGTCCCCGCAGCGCCCGGCATGGCCGTACCGGCGGACGGGGTGTACGCGGGCTGGGTCACCCGGCTCGACCACCCGGACCCGCCCCGATGGCCGGCGGCGATCTCCGTCGGCACGAACCCGACCTTCGACGGCCTGGACCGTCGGGTCGAGGCCTACGTGCTGGACCGCGACGACCTGGAGCTCTACGGGGTGCCGATCGCGATCGAGTTCTACGCCCGACTGCGAGGGCAGGTGAAGTACGAGGGGATGGCCGCCCTGATCAAGCAGATGCACGCCGACGTCGAACAGGCGCGGCACCTGCTGCACGCCGGCTGACGCGCCCATCGGTGTTCTCGCGGGTCCGATCAGCCGGGGTGGGTGGTGGGTGAGTCGCCGCGCGACGCACCCCCAGGATTCGCAGCTCCCGTGACGTCGCTGGTAGCCTGACGGGGCCGTTTGATCGGCCGCGGACATCCAAGAGCTCCCACTCACACCGTGTGAACCTGCCCGACAAGGGCTTCCGGGGGCGCCGCGCAACGGGAAACCGAGAGGAGAACAGTGTCTTTCGACGCTGCCATCAAGGCCAAGATTGTCGAAGAGTACGCCACCAGCGAAGGTGACACGGGTTCTCCCGAGGTCCAGGTCGCGATCCTGACCAAGCGCATCGCGCACCTCACCGAGCACCTCAAGGAGCACAAGCACGACCATCACAGCCGTCGTGGCCTGATGCTTCTGGTCGGTCAGCGGCGGCGGCTGCTCAACTACGTCGCCAAGACCGACATCGCACGCTACCGCTCGCTGATCGAGCGGCTCGGCCTGCGGCGCTGACGCCCGACGGAGCGGTTCTCAGGGCCGACCAAGGTCGGTGGAACCGCTCCCCGGCGTGACCGCACGTCACAACTGAACAGAGACCACTCGCAATCGAGATCGCATCCCACCCCTGCTCGGCACGGGAGAGTCTCGGTCCTCGGTAGTGGTCCTCGGGTCGAGCAGTGCGCTCTGCCCCCGCGGACCTCGATCGAAGACCGACCTCCACCAGATCGGGGAGTGTGCCGGCGCCGGCCCGCAGCGGCTGACGCCGACACCACGTCGAGACTGACGGTGCGGATGTGATCGCACATCCCGGCGCGGACGGGCCAGGCCCGCGCGCCACAGAAAGGACTCCCGTGGAGGGACCAGACCTTCAGTTCGCTGAAGCTGTCATCGACAACGGCGACCTCGGTCGCCATGTCATTCGCTTCGAGTCGGGCCTGCTGGCCCGTCAGGCCGCCGGTTCGGCGGCCGTCTATCTGGACGAGGACACCATGGTGCTCTCGGCCACCACCGCGCAGAACAAGCCGCGCGAGGCCATCGACTTCTTCCCGCTCACGGTGGACGTGGAGGAGCGGATGTACGCCCTGGGCCGGATCCCCGGCTCCTTCTTCCGTCGTGAAGGCCGCCCCTCCGAGGGCGCGATCCTGACCTGCCGCCTGATCGACCGGCCGCTCCGTCCCTGCTTCGTCAAGGGTCTGCGCAACGAGGTCCAGGTCGTCGTCACCGTGATGGCGCTGAACCCCGACAAGGTCTACGACGTGGTGGCGATCAACGCCGCCTCACTGTCGACCCAGCTGGCCGGCCTGCCGTTCAGCGGGCCCGTCGGCGGCGTCCGGGTCGCCCTGATCGGCGACCGCTGGGTCGGCTTCCCCGACGTCAGCCAGCTGGCGCAGGCGACCTTCGACATGGTCGTGGCCGGCCGGGTGACCGAGTCGGGTGAGGTCGCCATCGCCATGGTCGAGGCCGAGTCCACCGAACAGACCTGGGACCTCGTACGCGCGGGTCAGACCGCTCCCACCGAGGAGGTCGTCGCGGCGGGCCTGGAGGCCGCCAAGCCGTTCATCAAGGCCCTGTGCGACGCCCAGGCCGAGGTGGCCGCCAAGTTCCCCAAGCAGACCGCGGAGTTCCCGATCTTCGCCGACTACTCCGACGACGTGTACGCGGCCGTCTCCGACGCGGCGACCGAGGCGCTGAGCGAGGTCATGTCGATCGCGGACAAGCAGAGCCGCGAGGAGCAGACCGAGATCGTGAAGGCCGATGTCGTCGATCGGCTCGGCGGTGACTTCGTCGGGCGCGAGAAGGAGATCGTCGGCGCGTACCGCGCACTGACCAAGAAGCTGGTGCGACAGAAGATCCTCACCCAGCGGGTGCGCATCGACGGTCGCGGGGTGAGCGACATCCGTACCCTGTCGGCCGAGGTCGCCGTCATTCCGCGGGTGCACGGCTCGGCACTCTTCCAGCGGGGCGAGACCCAGATCCTGGGCATCTCCACCCTCAACATGCTGGGCATGGAGCAGAGGCTCGACACCCTGGCGCCGGAGACCACCAAGCGCTACATGCACAACTACAACTTCCCGCCGTTCTCGGTGGGCGAGACCGGTCGGGTCGGCTCGCCGAAGCGGCGCGAGATCGGGCACGGTGCGCTCGCTGAGCGGGCTCTGGTCCCGGTGCTGCCGACCCGCGAGGAGTTCCCGTACGCGATCCGCCAGGTCTCCGAGGCGCTGGGCTCCAACGGCTCCACCTCGATGGGCTCGGTCTGCGCGTCCACGCTGGCCCTGCTCAACGCCGGGGTGCCGCTGCGCGCGCCGGTCGCCGGCATCGCCATGGGCCTGGTGTCCGACACCGTCGACGGGAACACCGAGTACGTCGCGCTGACCGACATCCTGGGGGCCGAGGACGCCTACGGCGACATGGACTTCAAGGTCGCCGGCACGCGGGACTTCATCACCGCGTTGCAGTTGGACACCAAGCTCGACGGGATCCCGGCCTCGGTGCTCGCGGCTGCGCTGAACCAGGCCAAGGACGCTCGCAACACGCTGCTGGACGTGATGGCCGAGGCCATCGACGGTCCGGACGAGATGAGCCTCTACGCGCCCCGGATCATCACCATCAAGATTCCGGTCGACAAGATCGGCGAGGTGATCGGGCCCAAGGGCAAGGTCATCAACCAGATCCAGGACGACACCGGCGCCGACATCAGCATCGAGGACGACGGCACCATCTACGTCGGGGCCGACTCCGGCGAAAAGGCCGAAGCCGCCCGGGCGTTGATCAACGCGATCGCCAACCCGACGATGCCGGAGAAGGGCGAGCGCTACCTCGGCACCGTGGTCAAGATCACCGCGTTCGGAGCATTCGTGTCCTTGCTTCCCGGCAAGGACGGCCTGCTCCACATCTCCAAGCTGCGCCCGCTCGCCGGTGGCGCCCGGGTGGAGACGGTCGAGGACGTGCTCAGCGTCGGGCAGAAGATCCAGGTGGAGATCAACGAGATCGACGACCGCGGCAAGCTGTCGCTCATCCCGGTGGTCGAGGCCTCCAGCGACGCCGACCACGCCAAGCAGAGCGTCTCTGCCTGACGACGACCCGCTGCGTGACCCCGCTGTCGGCGTTCCAGCAGACCACGGTCCGCTGAGACGCCGACGGCAGGGGAGCACCGCGTGAGGCAGGTCAGCCGCTCGGTGCTGCCCCATGGGCTCGAGGTGGTCACCGAACGAGTTCCGGCCAGTCGTACGGTCGCGGTCGGGATCTTCGTCCGCGTGGGCTCCCGGCACGAGGTGCCCGCGCTGCACGGGGCGTCCCACTTCCTGGAGCACGTGCTCTTCAAGGGCACGCCCACCCGTACCGCCGAGCAGATCTCGGCGGCGGTCGAGGCCGTGGGCGGTGAACTCAACGCGTACACGGCCAAGGAGCACACCTGCTTCTACGCCCGGGTGCTCCCCGGCGACATCGGGCTTGCGGTGGACGTGCTCACCGACATGCTCGCCCGCTCCACCGTGGCCGTCGCCGATGTGGACGCCGAGCGCAGTGTCATCCTCGACGAGATCGCCATGCACGGTGACGACCCGGCCGATCTGGCGGCCGAACTCGCCGCCGCGGCGCTCCTCGGCCCTCCGGGCGGTCGCGCGGGCGGACTGGGTCAGCCGGTCATCGGCTCGCCGGACTCGATCAGCGCCATGAGCCGCGCTCAGATCGTGCGGCACTGGCGGCGGCACTACCAGCCCCGCGGCCTCGTGGTCGCCGCCGCGGGCCGGGTCGACCACGACCGCCTGGTCACCCAACTCGGCGCTCTGGACGACCGGCGGGCCACGCCCGCGGCTCGCCCGGTCGCGGCGAGCCGGGTCGGCAGCGGCCAGGGAGTGGTCAGCCGCCAGATCCGGCTGGAGCAGGCGACTGCGGTCCTCGCCTTCGGGTCGTACGGAGTATTCGACGACCGTCGCTATCCGTTGGGCCTGCTGTCGCTTGATCCTCGGCGGGGGGATGGCGTCGCGATTGTTCGTCGAGGTCCGGGAGAAGCGTGGATTGACCTACGGCATCGACGCGGGTGAGACGGCCTATTCCGACGCCGGTCTGTGGAGCGTGGAGTGGCAATGTGCCCCGGCGCGGCTCGTGACCATCACCGAGCTGGTGCGCGCCGTCCTCGCCGACGTGGCCGAACACGGCGTGACCGCGGCGGAACTCAGCCGGGCCAAGGGGCAGATGCGCGGTCAGACCGTGCTGTCGTACGAGGGCCCGTCGAGCCGGATGAGCCGGCTCGGCCACAACGCCGTCCTGGGGGACACGCGGAGCCTGGAGGAGGTGCTCGCGCGCTTCGACGAGGTCGACCTCGAGCAGGTGCAGGCGGAGGCTCGCCGCCTGTTCGACCGTACGCCGGTGCTGGCCGTGGTCGGTCCGCGAGCTCCGACGCGCAAGCTGGAGTCCCTGATCGCCGGTTGGTGAGATCGCCGGTGGTCATGTCGCCGGGGCGACCTGCCTCGACGACCGGCCGGGATCGCGCAGGCCGGGCGACATAGGGTGCAGCGACGTAGGGTTTCGGGGTCAGCGATGCGACAGGGTGGTGGGATGACGAGGGTCGGTGTGTTCGGGGCCCGGGGCCGGATGGGCGCCGAGGTCTGCCGGGCGGTACGTGCCGCCGACGGGTTGGAACTGGTGGCCGAGCTCGACCTGGGCGACGACCGCGCAGCGGCCGAGACGGCGGAGGTGATGGTCGACTTCACCCATCCCGACGCGGTGCTGGACAACCTCGTCTGGTGCATCGACCACGGCATCCATGCGGTGGTCGGCACGACGGGCTTCACCGAGGCGAGGCTGCAGGACCTGCGGTCACGGCTCGTGGACGCGCCCGGCGTCGAGGTGATCGTCGCGGCGAACTTCTCCGTCGGCGCAGTGCTGATGATGCGCTTCGCCGAGCTGGCGGCACCGTTCTACGAGAGCGTGGAGGTGATCGAACTGCACCACCCGGACAAGGTGGACGCGCCTTCGGGCACGGCCACCGCCACCGCTGAGCGGATCGCCGCGGCGCGCCGCCAGGCCGCCATGCCTGCGCCCCCTGACGCGACGTCTTCCGGACTCGAAGGGGCTCGTGGGGCGGACGTGGCGGGCGTCCGGGTGCACGGAGTCCGGCTCCGCGGCCTGGTGGCGCACCAGGAAGTGCTGCTGGGCGCCGAGGGGGAGACCCTCACCCTGCGCCACGACTCCTTGGACCGCGTCTCCTTCATGCCCGGGGTGCTCGCGGCCGTCCGGGCCGTCGGCTCCCGGCCAGGGCTGACCGTCGGCATCGACGGCGTCCTCGGAGTGGCGTGAGCGGGCCGGGGCACGGCGCCACCAGGTACGCGGCGCGCAACCAGCGGGGTGGTGCCGGAGTGCGCGTGCTCCTGGTCCTGCTGCTGGTCGCGGTGTTGGGCGGCGTCGTCCTCGGGGACGGCTACTTCCGGCAGCGGGTCGAGCAGGGCACGGCCGACAATCTGCAGACCCAGCTCGGAACACCGCAGCCTCCGGAGGTGACGATCGACGGAACGCCGTTCAGCACCCAGATCCTGGTCGGGTCCATCGGAGCCGTCCGGGTGGTCGCGGACCAGGTGGGCCAGACCACCGAGGCGCGACTGACGGTGGCGCACGCCGACCTCACCGCCACCGACGTCACCAGCGACGACTGGTTCGCCACCATGCGCCTCGGCCACGTGGAGGGAGACGCGCGGGTGGACTACTCCGTCGTGGCCTCACTGGCCGGTGTCCCCGTGGTCTACGCCGGCAACGGGAGGGTGGAGATGACCGTGACCTCGACCGTCGTGGACCAGCAGATCAATGCCCGGATCACCGGCATCCCTGCGCTGAAGGTCGGGAACCAGACCCTCACCCTGGAGAAGCCGGAGATCGAGGTGGCGGGCGTAGGCCTGCCCGACTTCACCTCCGAGGCGCTGCTCAAGCTGCTGCTCAAGCCGATCCCGGTGGACGGCCTGCCGCTCGGGCTGACGCTGAGCGCGGTCACCGCGAGTGACGACGGCCTGCACGGCACCGTGGTCGGGGACGACATCGCGACATCGCGCTGAAGGCTGCCCTGCGCGAGGTTCTGGCCCGGGATGAGCGTGGCCCGCCGACGCCCGGCGGCTGCTGGTCAGTCGTCGGCCAGGTCGGTGTGCAGACGCACCTGGCGCAGCCGCAGCTCCGGGGTGAGGTCGGAGCCGAGTTGGCGCGATGCGCCGTCGAGGGCCCATCCGGCCGCGGCCAGAAAGCGCTGCGCCACGTCGTCGTCGCCGCCGACCCAGGCTGTCGCCCGGCGGAATCCGTCGGCCCGCAGCGTGTCGGCGCAGGCGTTGAGGAGACGCGATCCGTGGCCGCGCCGCTGGGCGACGGGGTCAACCACCAACTGATCGATCTCGCCGTCCTCGGCCGGTGTGGCATCCTCGTCGGCGCTCGGCACCGTCGTCGCGAACCCGACCAGGCGTTCGTCGTCGAGCGCCACCAGGACACGGCAGGTGGCCCGGGGCGGCCGCTCGATCGCCGATCGCCAGGCGTCGGCCATCTCCTCCATGGTCACCTCAGCCAGCATGGGTGCGGCGATCTCGGCAGCCAGGTCGCTCGACCAGGACCGCCGCTGCAGTTCCGCGATCGGACCGGCCTCGTCCGGCCAGGCCAGTCGTACGGAATCCGGACGCGCAGGATCAGCGATAGCCACGGCGCCGATGGTAGTGGGGACCGTACGGGAGTCGAGGGATACGGGACGGGGCTCTGAAGCCAAACTGTGAGATACATCACACGTTATCGTATTGTAATCTTTCGTCTGTCGTCGGCATAATAGAGACCAAGCCCACGGCTTACCTGAACCCCCGAGCAGGCAAGCCGTGGGCCCTTCCATGTCCGGAGTGGACCGGCCGCGCACCGAGGTCCGCGCGTGCACTGCGACCCTCGCAGCGCCGCCCCCTGCACCGAGCGCCCCTTGAACGGCCCCTCGCGAGCCGCATTCCCGTACCGTCGGAATGGTGAGTCACATCACAGACTCGACCGGGTAATAGTCGCAGCCGTTCCGCCGATTTCGTCGTCGAGGCCCACGGTTTACCTGAACCCCCGAGCAGGCAAGGCGTGGGCCTCCCTCACAGTTTTCCCTCACCGGACCCCGCCAAAGGTGACTCGATGAATCCGTCGGACGAACTGCCGAACGTCGTGGCTGTTCCCGTCGGCCGCGACGCCGGTTCCGCCTCGGATCTGATCCGCCAGGCGCACGACCTGTCCTCGCTGCTGGCGCTGACCTGCCTCGTGGCCGTGCTGTTGATCGTCGCGCGGATCTTCGGGTGAACCGGCGCCGGGCCCACTGAGGCGATCACGACTGCTGCGCGGTGCGGGGTCAGAGTCGCACCGCGCAGCCGCAACTTCTCGCCACGGTCGCGAGCAGTTGACCGGCGGCGGCGGCGACGTCGCACAGCGCTTCCTGGACCGTCTGGCCGGCCAGCGTGGCGGCGGCGTACGCACAGGGCGGGCCCTGCGTCGCCGAGCCCGGCCAGGCCCTTGTGTAGCCTTGCCTCCCGTGGCTGCGAGTAGCTTGCACAATCCTCCACCGCTGGCCGCCAACGCCATGCGGATCATCCCGTTGGGCGGGCTGGGTGACGTCGGCCGGAACATGGCGGTGCTGGAGTTCGACGGCCAGTTGCTGCTGATCGACTGCGGGGTGCTTTTCCCCGAGGACAATCACCCCGGGGTGGACCTGATCCTGCCCGGCTTCGACGCCATCGCCGACCGGATGGGCGACGTCGTCGGGCTGGTGCTGACCCACGGCCACGAGGACCACATCGGAGCCGTGCCCTACCTGCTGCGGCAGCGTTCGGACATTCCGTTGATCGGCTCGAAGCTGACGCTGGCACTGCTGGCCGAGAAGGCGCGTGAGCACCGCCTGCGTAACCTCGACCAGCGAGTGGTCGCGGACGGCGACCGGCTGAAGATCGGACTCTTCGACCTGGAGTTCATCGCGGTCAACCACTCCATCCCCGATGCCCTGGCGGTCGCAGTCCGGACCGCGGCCGGCACCATCCTGCATACCGGCGACTTCAAGATGGACCAGTTGCCCCTCGACGGCCGGATCACCGACCTGCGCGCCTTCGCCCGGCTCGGCGAAGCCGGCGTCGACCTGTTCATGGTCGACTCCACCAACGCCGAGGTCCCCGGCTTCACCACACCCGAGCGCGACATCACCCCCGCGCTGGAGCGCGTCTTCGCCACCAGCAAGCAGCGCGTGATCGTGGCCTGCTTCGCCTCCCACGTCCACCGGGTCCAGCAGGTCCTCGACGCAGCCGTGGCGCACGGCCGCAAGGTGGTCTACGTCGGACGTTCCATGCTGCGGAACATGGGTGTCGCCCGGGACCTCGGCTATCTGAACGTGCCGGGCAACACCTTGATCGACCTGCGCGACATCGACAACTACCGGCCCGAGGACGTGGTCCTCATCTCCACCGGCTCACAGGGCGAGCCGTTGTCCGCGCTGTCGAGAATGGCCAACCGCGAGCACCCGGTCATCCAGCTCAAGCGCGGTGACACCGTGGTGCTCGCCAGCTCCCTGATCCCTGGCAACGAGAACTCGGTCTACCGGGTCATCAACGGCCTCAGCCGGTTGGGGGCGCACGTGGTGCACAAGGGCAACGCGCTCGTCCACGTGTCCGGTCACGCCAGCGCGGGTGAGCTGCTCTACTGCTACAACATCGTCCGCCCGCGCAACGTCATGCCGGTGCACGGCGAGATCCGCCACCTGATCGCCAACGGAAACCTTGCGATCTCCACCGGCGTACCGGCCGCACGGACGATCATCGCCGAGGACGGCGCGGTGGTCGACCTGAGGAACGGGCAGGCGAAGATCGTGGGCAAGGTGGACGCCGGCTACATCTTCGTGGACGGCATCACGGTGGGCGACATCTCCGAGGGAGCGCTGACTGATCGCCGCATCCTCGGCGAGGAGGGCTTCATCTCGGTGATCACGGTGGTCAACACCCACTCCTCGACCATCGTCAGCGGGCCGGACATCCACGCTCGCGGCTTCGTCGAGGACGACTCGGTGTTCGACGCCGTGCGTCCCCTGATCACCGCAGCGCTGGAGGCGGCACTGGCCGAAGGCGTCGACGACAGCCACCGGCTGCAGCAGGTCATCCGCCGCCGCGTCGGCAAGTGGGTGAACGACACCCACCGGCGCCGGCCGATGATCATCCCGGTGGTCATCCAGGCCTGACGGAGTGGCCCGGCTCCGGACTGGCAGGAGGCCGGGATCCACACATGAAGAAGGACCCGTCCCGGGTGGGACAGGTCCTTGTTCTCGCGATCAGCGGATCAGCGTGTGGCCTTGCCCGCCTTGATGCACGAGGTGCACACGTTCTGCCGCTTGGCCGCTCCGGAAACGCTGGCCTGGACGCGCTGGATGTTGGGATTCCAGCGCCGGTTGGTCTTCTTCTTCGACCAGGGCACGTTGTGCCCGAAGCCGGGCCCCTTGCCGCACACATCGCATACCGCAGCCACTGGAGTTCGCTCCCACATCACATCAGACGACAACCTCCGTCACCCGGAGGCGCTGCCCGACGTGGGCAACCGGAACAGAGTACCCGACGCGATGACGCCCGGGCCAGTTCGCCCAGCCCGTCCACCCAGCCCGTTCGCCCAGCCTGTTCGCCCGCCCGTTCGCCCGCCATCGCCCGGCCAATCCGCCCAGGCCATTCGAAGGGTCTCAGCCGGGCGCCTCTATAGGGTGGAAACGTGTCCGCCAGCCTCGGCCAGTCGCTGTCCGGCCGGTGGGCCGCGTACGGCGCTGGCTTCGCCGGGCGCACGCGGTGCTCGCCGCCTCCGCCGGCGCGCTGGACGCGATGAACGTCTTTCCCGTCTCCGACGCCGACACCGGCTCCAACGTCGAACTCACCCTGGCCGGCATCCTTGCTGCCGTACCCGAGGTCGGGTCCGACCTCCCGCGGGTTCAGCCGGCCAGCCGGCGGCTCCGGCGGGCAGGCGTGGCTCAACGCGGTCACCCAGGCCGCCGTGCTGTCCGCCCACGGCAACTCCGGAGCGATCATCGCCGCGATGCTGGCCGGCGTCGGCCAGGAGCTGGGCCAGCGCCAGGCCCGGACCGACCAGACCTCACCGGGAGTGCTGCTCGGCGGCCTGCTCGGTACGGCCGCACAGGCTGCCCGTCGGGCAGTCGCCCGGCCGGTCGCCGGCACGATCCTCACCGTGGCCCAGGACACCGCCGACGCGGCCGGCCAGGCCTCGTCGGAGCACGCGACCAGCGCCTTGGCCGTGGCTCTCGCGGCCCAGGCCGCCGCTCGGGACTCGCTGGCCCGCACCCCGGATCAGCTGGCCGTGCTCGCCGACGCCGGTGTGGTGGACGCCGGGGCCCAGGCGTACGTCCTGCTGATCGACGTGATCGTGGAGGCGCTCGGCGGTCCGGCCGCCGAGCCGCTGCTCGCCGCGGAGGTTGGCCACACCCGTCCGGGGCCGGGCCGTGCGATCGGCTCGCCCCCGGAGGAGTACGAGGTGATGTACGCCCTGCGCGGCGCCGACCCGACCGGCCTGGACGCGCTGCGCGAGGAGTTGTCAGAGCGCGGACGTAGCGTCGTCATCGTGGGGGACGAGACCGTGGCACAGGTGCACGTCCACCTCGGTGACGCCGGAGCCGCGATCGAGGCGGCCCTGGGTCGCGGCCGGCTGAGCCAGATCCGGATCACCGCGCTGGCACCCGACGCGCCCGCGGGCGGACGCAGCGTGATCGCTGCCGTGGCCGGTGCGGGGCTGGCCGCAGCGGTCGCCTCGCTCGGTGGGACGCCGGTGCTCACCGAGCCGGGGGAGACCCTCGAGCGGCTCACCCTCGCCGCGGCCGGGAGCCACGGGGACCTGGTCGTCCTGCCCAACGACATGGAGACGCTGGAGATCGCCAGCCACCTCGCCGCCACCGTCCGGGCCGGCGGCCGGCGCGTGGCGGTGATCCCCACGGTGGCGCAGGCTCAGGGGCTCGCCGCGCTCGCGGTGCACGAGCCGTCGGCGGATTTCGACTCCGCCGTGGTCGCCATGAGCCGGGCGGCCGGGCACGCCCGGCACGGCGCGGTGACGATCGCCGAAGGCTCCGCGATGACCATGGCCGGGCGCTGCGAGGCGGGCGACGTGCTCGGTGCCGTCGAAGGCGACTTCGTCGAGATCGGCGACTCGGTCAACGAGGTCGGCTGGAGCGTGGTCCGGCGATTGCTGTCCGCCGGTGGTGAGTTGTTGACCGTGATCTGTGGGGCGGGCGCCGACCAGGCTCTGGCCCGCGACCTGCACGACCGCGTACGTCGGCATGCGCCCGGCGTGGACGTGGAGGTGCTCGACGGTGGCCAGCCCCGCTACCTGCTGCTGCTGGGGCTGGAATGACGCTCAGGCTCGCGGGATCGCCCTGGCGGACCGACACGTACCGGCGGATGTCTGCTCGGCTCGAAACGGTGATCGGGGCCAGGACGGCAAAGCAGTTCGAGCCGCTGAAGATCCACACCGTCGGCGACCTGATGCGGCACCTGCCGCGGCGCTACTACTCCGGCACGGAGCTGAGCGACCTCTCGGCCCTGCGCGAAGGGGAGGAGGTGGCGGTGATGGCGGAGGTGGTCGAGGCGCGGGTCTTCAACCTGTCCGACGACCGGCGCTACGCGCAGGCCCGCAAGCCGCGCTTGGAGGCGACCGTCACCGACCACCGCGGCCGACTGGCCGTCACCTTCTTCGGCGCACCGCGGCTCATCACCTACTGGGAGAAGCAGCTGCGACCGGGGGCCCGCGGCATCTTCGCGGGCAAGGTGACCGAGTTCAACCGCAGGCTGCAACTGGCCCATCCGGACTTCGTGATCGTCGACGAGCAGGGAAACATCGTCGGCGGCGCCGCCCGCAACGAGGCGCTGGCGTCGACCTCGCAGCAGGCGCTGGTCGGGCTCTACCCGATGACCGGCAAGCTGCGGACCTGGACCATCGCCGAATGCGCCAACCTCGCGCTCGACAGCCTGCGCGACCTCGCCGACCCGCTCCCCGAGACGATCCGGAGCCGTGCCGGGGTGATCGGGCTGGAGTCGGCCTTGCGGGCCGTGCACCAGCCTCAGACCCGGGCCGAGATCGACGGCGGCCGGGACCGGCTGCGCTTCGACGAGGCCTTCGCGCTGCAGCTCACCATGGCCTACCGCCGCGCCGACGCCGCCTCGCGCCAGGCGGTGCCGCGAGCGCGCCGTACGGGCGGGCTGCTGGAGACGTTCGACGCGACCCTGCCCTTCACCTTGACCCACGGACAGATCGAGATCGCCGAGGTGATCTTCGAAGAGCTGGGGCGCGCCTACCCGATGCAGCGCCTGCTGCAGGGCGAGGTCGGCTCGGGCAAGACCCTGGTGGCGCTGCGCGCGATGCTGGCCGTCGTCGAGGCGGGCGGTCAGGCCGCCCTGCTGGCCCCGACGGAGGTGTTGGCCACTCAGCACTACCTGACGATCACCCGGCTGCTGGGCGAGCTCGGCCACGGCGGCACCCTTGCGGCGCCCGAGCACGCGACCGGGGTCGCGCTGATCACCGGCTCGATGGCGGCGGCGCCGCGCCGTGAGGCGAGCCTGCGCGCGGCATCGGGGGAGGCCGGCATCATCATCGGGACCCACGCGCTGCTCAGTGCCGGCGTGCAGTTCGCCGACCTCGGGCTGGTGGTGGTGGACGAACAGCACCGGTTCGGCGTGGAGCAGCGTGCCGCGCTCAGCGCGAAGGCCGCCGCCCGTCCCCACGTGCTGGTGATGACCGCGACCCCGATTCCGCGGTCGGTCGCGATGACGGTGTTCGGCGACCTCGAGACCTCCACCCTCCGCGAGATCCCGGCCGGTCGAGCAGAGGTGAGCACCGTCGTGGTGGACGCCGCGCAGCAGCCGGGCTGGGTGGAGCGCGGCTGGCAGCGCATCGTGGAGGAGGTGGCCGCCGGCAGGCAGGCTTTTGTGGTCTGTCCGCGGATCTCCAGCCAGAACCCCGGTGGCGCGGTCGAGGAGATCGCCGGTGGCGCCGACGGGCCGACGCCCGCGACAGCGGTGGAGGACCTGTTCGCCGAGCTCCAGGCCGGCCCGCTGGCACCGGTGCGGGTGGAGATGCTGCACGGGCAGTTGCCTGCCGACCACAAGGACGCGGTGATGGCGCGCTTCGTGAGCGGGCAGACCGACGTGCTGGTGGCGACCACGGTGATCGAGGTGGGTGTCGACGTGCCGAACGCGGCTGTGATGGTCATCTGCGACGCCGACCGCTTCGGAATCTCCCAGCTGCACCAGTTGCGTGGCCGGATCGGCCGCGGTGCCCATCCGGGCGTGTGCCTGTTGTTGACCACGGCACCCGCCGACAGCCTGGCGCGGCAGCGGCTGGAGGCCGTGGCGGCGACGCGGGACGGGTTCGCCCTGGCCGAGGTGGATCTCGAGCAACGGCGTGAGGGTGACGTACTCGGCGCCAGCCAGTCGGGCAGCCGCTCCAGTCTGAAGCTGCTCCGGGTGCTCGCGGACGCCGAACTCATCGGCCAGGCCCGCGAACTGGCGGCAGAGTGCATCGCGGCCGACCCCGACCTCGGCGACCCGGCGCTGGCCGACATGGTCACCGACATGGAGATGGACGCGGCCGGGGACTGGCTGGAACGCACGTGAGCCGGATCGTCGCGGGATCGCGGGGCGGGCGACGCATCGCGACGCCGCCCGGTTCCGGCACCCGGCCGACCACCGACCGGGTACGCGAGGCATTGTTCTCCGCCGTGGCGGCCTGGGCGGGCACCGCCGCCGAGCCGCCGGAGCGCACACTCGCCGGACTGTCCTTCTGCGACCTGTACGCCGGGTCCGGTGCGGTCGGCTTGGAGGCCGCCAGCCGCGGAGCGGCGCCGGTGCTCCTGGTCGAGGCGGACCGCCGTACGGCCGAGCTCGCCGCCCGCAACGCCGCCGGTCTGGACCTGCGGGTGGAGACAGTGACCGGTCGGGTCGAGCAGGTGGCCGCGCGCCCGTCGACTCGCTCGTACGACGTCGTCTTCGCCGACCCCCCGTACGAGCAGGCCAGCGAGTTGCTCGATGCGCTGCTGGTGCGGCTCCAGCAGCGGGGCTGGGTCGGATCCGGCTCGCTGTTCGTGCTGGAGCGGTCCCGCCGCTCGACCGCACCCGACTGGCCACCCGCGGTCCTCCAGCCATGGCAGCGGACCTACGGTGAGACCGTGCTGCACTTCGGGATGGTCGAGGCCGACGCATGACGCGGGCCGTCTGCCCCGGGTCGTTCGACCCGGTGACCTACGGACATCTGGACGTGATCGGCCGGACCGCCGCTTTGGTGGACGAGGTGGTCGTAGCCGTCGGCGGGAACGTGTCCAAGCGCGGGCTGTTCAGCGCAGACGAACGCGTGGAGATGGTGCGCGAACACTGCGCCGGTTGGTCCAACGTCACCGTCGCCCGCCTCTCGGGGCTGCTGGTGGACTTCTGTCTGGCCCGGGGGATCGACGTGATCACCAAGGGGCTGCGGACCGGCGACTTCGGCTACGAACTGCAGATGGCTCAGATGAACCGCACCCTCACCGGAGTGGACACGCTGTTCCTGCCGACGGCACCCCAGTGGGCCTACGTCTCCTCCTCGCTGATCCGCGAGGTAGCCACCCTCGGCGGCGACATCACGCCCTTCGTCCCGACGGCCGTTGCCGCCCGTACGCGGGCCCGGGTGGCCGAAAACGCCCCGAGCTGACCGTGATCTGTGAGAGGTTTACCTTGGTCTCCGGTCAGCGGGACGCGACCGGTTCGGGGAGTAGGGATATCCATGGTTGAGCGGCAGACGGCCGAGGAGAAGCTCGCGCGCTTGCGCGAGATGATCCTCAACGCCCGTGCGATGCCCATGTCGGCGTCGTGCGTGATCAACCGCGGCGACGTGCTGGCGGCGATCGACGACGTGATCGACAACCTGCCGGACGAGATCGCCGACGCGCAGCTGATCATCGACAAGTCGATGGCCAAGATCGCCGAGGGCGAGGCGGAAGCAGGTCGGATCCTCGCCGAGGCGCGGGAGCACGCGGCCCGGCTGGCGCAGCACAGCGAGGTCGTCCGGGTGGCCGAGCAGATGGCGGCCAAGCTGCGTGCCGACGCCGAGGACGATTCGGCCGCATTGCGCAGGGAGACCGACGGTTTCATCGACGAGCGGATGGCAGCCTTCGAGTCGGTGCTGCACAAGACCGCCAGCCAGGTCAAGACCGCGCGGACGCGCCTGGCCGAGCGCAGCGGCCTCGACGTCACGCAGTCGGCCCGGTTCGACGCGCGCGTTCTGACCGACTGATCGGCCGCAGCCCGGGCGGAGACCCTCGCGCTCGTGCACCGGTCAGCTGTCCCGGCGCGCGCGTGCAGTTTGGCCGGGCCGTCCGCACCCCGCTAAGCTGGGGAGTCGGTCACGAGGAACAGCGGACTGTTTGGGCTGGGAGGAATTGCGATGAGTTCACCGCATCGCCCGGTGGACCACCGCTCGGGGCTGGTGCTCGACACCCATGAACTGGGCCGTCACGCGGGTGGGATGAAGGTGGTCGCCACCACCGTCGACGCACCGTCGGACCTGGGTATCGACGTCATCGGCGTACCGGCCGGATCCCCGGTCGTCCTCGACCTGATGCTGGAGTCGGTCATCGAGGGAGTGCTGGTCACCGGCACCGCCGGGGTCACCCTGCGGGGTGAGTGTGTCCGGTGTCTGGAAGAGATCTCCCGACCGGCGAAGATCGACCTCCAAGAGCTGTACGTCTACGCCAGCAGCGAGGCGTCCGACGACGAGGTGAGCCGGCTGCGGGGCGACCAGATGGACCTCGAACCCCTGCTCCGTGACGGAGTCGTCCTCGACCTGCCGTTCCAACCGCTCTGTCGGCCCGACTGCGCCGGCCTGTGCGTGACGTGCGGGGCCAGCCTCAACGCCGATCCGGGGCACGTGCACCCGGACGAGACCGATCCGCGCTGGGAGGCTCTGCTCGACCTTGAGCGGATGCACGAGAAAAACTACGATGTAGACCGAACTTTTGACGCAAATCAGTGAGAATTCGTTCAAGTTGCAGCGAAGGCCCGTAAGGGCACCGACATCTCCGGACACGAGGTCCGGAGGAGCAAGGGAGTAAAGACGTGGCCGTTCCGAAGCGGAGATTGTCCCGCAGCAACACGCGGCATCGCCGTTCGCAGTGGAAGGCGGCTGTGCCTGCACTCGTCACCTGCGTGAACCCGGCGTGCCGGCAGAAGCATCTGCCGCACGTGGCGTGTCCTTCCTGCGGGCAGTACGGGCCGCGTGCGGCCCGCCGACAGGTTCTGTCGTCCTGACCCGGGCCGAGGCGATCGCCATTCGCCTCCCCGCAGGGGAGTTGCTCAGCGAGCTCGGGATGAGCGTGGATCCCGAGCTGCTCGAGCGCGCCCTGACCCACCGTTCCTTCGCCTACGAGCAGGGTGGCCTGCCGACCAACGAACGGCTGGAGTTCCTGGGCGACTCGGTACTCGGCCTGGTGGTCACCGAGCACTTGTTCGTCTCGTTCCCCGAGCTGTCCGAAGGCCAACTGGCCAAGCTCCGGGCGGCGGTGGTGAACTCGCGTGCACTCGCCGAAGTGGCCCGCGAGCTCGATCTCGGATCGGTGATCCGGTTGGGTCGCGGCGAGGAGACCACGGGAGGCCGGGACAAGTCCTCCATCCTGGCCGACACGATGGAGGCGGTCATCGGTGCGGTATTCCTGCAGCACGGCATCGAAGCGGCGCGCGGCTTCGTGCACCACCTCTTCGACGGGCTGATGGCCGATGTCGCCACCCGCGGCGCCGGGCTGGACTGGAAGACGAGCCTGCAGGAGATCTCCTCGATGGCCGGGCTCGGCGTGCCCGTGTACGAGGTGGTCGAGTCCGGGCCCGACCACGCCAAGACCTTCCAGGCGATGGTCAACATCGACCATCACCGCTACGGTCCGGGCGCCGGCAGGAACAAGAAGGAAGCCGAGCAGAATGCGGCCTCGATCGCGTTCGCGGCGTTGAAGCCCAGCCGCGGCGCGGGCTCGGTGGCCCACTGACCACAGCCGGTGCCTGAGCTTCCCGAGGTCGAGACCGTACGCCGCGGCCTCGCCGACGGCAATCACCGGTCGGCAGATCCGCACGGTGCAGGTGCTGCATCCCCGCCCGGTGCGCCGCCACCTGCTCGGCCCGGACGACTTCGCGCGATCCCTGGTCGGCCGGACCCTCACCGAGCCGCGCCGGCGGGGCAAGTACCTGTGGCTGCCGTTCGCCGACGGAGACGCCGTACTGGCCCATCTCGGCATGAGTGGACAGTTCCGGCTGGATCACGCGGCCGCCCCGCTCGCCCCGAACACCCGGATCGTGTTCGGCTTCGCCGACGGCCAGCCGGGGCTGCGGTTCGTGGACCAGCGGATGTTCGGCGGGCTCTCGCTCTCGCCCGGCGGTGCCGAGCTGCCGGCCGAGATCGCCCACATCGGCCGCGATCCGTTCGATCCGGAGTTCGACCTGGCCTCGGCGGTGGTGCGTCTACGACACAAGCGGACGGGCATCAAGCGGGCCCTGCTGGATCAAGGGCTGGTGTCCGGGATCGGCAACATCTACGCCGACGAGGCGCTCTGGGCCGCGCGGGTGCACTACGCCCGGACCGCCGCATCCCTGTCGCGGGCGCAGGCCACCGGGGTCTTGTCGGCCGCCGCCGCGGTGATGCGTACCGCGCTGGATCACGGCGGCACGTCCTTCGATGCCCTCTACGTCAACGTGAACGGCTCCAGCGGCTACTTCGACCGCGCGCTCGCCGTCTACGGCCGCGAGGGTGAACCCTGTCCGCGCTGCGGAACCGGCGTACGGCGGGAGCCCTTCATGAATCGGTCGTCCTATCGTTGCCCCCGTTGTCAGCGCGTTCCCCGGGCCGTGGCGCCGGGCGTGGGGCGGATCTGACTGGTCGCCGCCGGGCCCGGTCCGAGCGGTGACGGCCGTCGCGGCGGGACCGCCGGGCTTCGCTATCCTCGAAGGATCGTCCAGCGCCTGAAACACTTCGTCTTCGTCCGCCACGGCCACAACTGGGTTCTGCTCTTCCGGTTCGGCCTCGTGGGCGGCTCCGGCGTTCTCGTCAACCTGGTGGTCGCGATCATCGCGAAGAAGCTCGGACCCGACGAGAACGCCATCGCGCTCGGACTCCCGTTCAGCGATTTCAACGTGCGCTGGTATCACGCCTTCTCCACCATCGCCTTCCTGGTCGCCAACCTGTGGAACTTCCAGTTGAACCGGCTCTGGACGTTCCGCAGCGCCAAACACTCGGGCTGGCTGCGCGAGTACGGACCCTTCCTGGCGGTTGGCGTGCTCGGGCAGCTGGTCGGTCTGGCCATCCTGACCCTGCTGATGCATCCGGGGTCGGTGTTCGCGCTGTCGACGACGTTCTTCGACGACTCCACCGGCTTCCGCACCCGCTTCTACTGGGCCCAGCTCATCACCATCGCGTTGATCACGCCGATCTCGTTCGTGCTGAACAAGGTGTGGACCTTCTCCGCCGTCCGCGGTCTGCGGCCTGATGGCGGACCCGCCGAGAAATCTGCCGAGAGCGAGCGACCCGCTCAGTTACAGTGAAGCCGCCTTCCCACCGGCGGTCCTGAGCGCGTACGCCTCGCCGACCCGACCAGGCGCTTTCGAAAGGGTGCTCGCGTTGTACCTCAAGAGCCTGACCCTGCGCGGATTCAAGTCGTTCGCGTCCGCGACCACCCTCAACTTCGAGCCGGGGATCACCTGTGTCGTCGGCCCGAACGGGTCGGGAAAGTCCAACGTCGTCGACGCGCTGAGCTGGGTGATGGGGGAGCAGGGGGCCAAAAGCCTGCGCGGCGGCAAGATGGAGGACGTCATCTTCGCCGGGACCGCGGGACGGGCCCCGCTGGGTCGCGCCGAGGTGGTGCTGACCATCGACAACACCGACGGGGCGCTGCCGATCGAGTACGCCGAGGTCACGATCGCCCGCACCATGTTCCGCAACGGTGGCTCCGATTACGCGATCAACGGCCACCCGGCGCGGCTGATGGACGTCCAGGACCTGCTGAGCGACTCCGGCATCGGACGCGAGATGCACGTCATCGTCGGCCAGGGGCAGTTGGACTCGATCCTGCAGGCGACGCCGGAGATCCGCCGCGGTTTCATCGAGGAGGCCGCGGGGGTGCTGAAGCACCGCAAGCGCAAGGAGAAGGCGCTGCGCAAGCTCGAGTCCTGCGAAGGCAATCTGAACCGCCTGTCGGACCTGATCGGGGAGATCCGGCGGCAGCTCAAACCGCTGGGCCGCCAAGCCGAGGTGGCGCGCAAGGCGGCGGTGGTGCAGGCCGAGGTGCGCGACGCCCGGGCCAGGCTGATGGCCGAGGACCTGCTTCAGGCCACGCAGGCCTGGGAGTCCGACCTCGCCGACGAGGAGGCGACCAGGCAGCGCAGGCTGTCCCTCGAGCTGTCGCTGGAGCAGGCCCGGGCAGCCGAGACCGAAGCCGAGGCGGAGGTGCGCGCGGGCGCCCCGCGGTTGAACCGCGCGCAGGAGACCTGGTACTCCCTGGCCGCGTTGCGTGAGCGGGTCGCGACCACGGCGTCCATCGCCCGGGAGCGAATGCGTCACGCCGACGAGGAGCCGGGCGACGTACGCGCCGGCCGGGACCCCGAGGAGCTGGAAGCCGAGGCCGACCTCGTCGCCGCTCAGGAGAGCGACCTCGAGGCGCTGCTGCAGGAGCGCGCCGAGACGTTGGCGCAGGCGACCGCGCACCTGGCGGCGCAGGAGGCGGCAGCGAGGGCGGCGGAAGCGCGCTTCGCGGCTCTGCTGCGTGCGGCGGCCGATCGGCGCGAGGGGCTTGCCCGGCTGAACGGTCAGGTCGATTCGTTGCGCAGCAGGGCGGAGGCGGCCGACGCCGAGCTCGGCCGGCTGTCCTCTGCGCTCGCCGAGGCCGAACATCGCGCCCACGCCGCGTCGCGAGCCTTCACCACCGTGGAGACCCGGGTCGCGGGGCTCGACGCCGGTGAGCTCGGCCTCGACACCGATCACGAGGACGCGCTGGCCGCGCTGGAGGAGGTCGACGCGCGCCGGACCGGGCTGCGCCGGAAGGAGCAGGACGCAGCACAGGAGCGGGCGGCCCTGACCGCGCGACTGGACGCGCTGCGCGAGGGTTTGCGACGCCAGGATGCCGGAGCCGCCCTGCTTGCCGCCGACGCCCGGATCGAGGGACTGCTGGGTTCGGTATCCGCGCTGGTCAGCGTGCAGTCCGGGTACGAGACCGCCGTGGCCGCCGCCTTCGGGGCTGCCGCCGACGCGGTCGCGGTGGCCGGGGTCGACGCGGCCGTCACGGCCTTCGCCCACTTGAAGACCGAGGATCTCGGCCGGGCCGGGCTCCTGCTGGGCGGTGCAACCGCGGTGGAGGACCCTGCTGACTGGCCGGAACTGCCCGGCGGCGCGCGCTACGCCGTGGAGTTGGTAAGCGCGCCGGACACCCTCCAGGCGGCCGTCCTGCGGGTGCTGCGCAAGGTGGCGGTCGTCGCTGATCTGCAGGCAGCCCGGTCGCTGGTGGCGGAGTTGCCCGATGTGGTCGCGGTGACCGCCGACGGCGACGTCCTGGGGGCCTACTTCGCCGCCGGTGGTTCCGCCGCTTCCGCCAGCCTGATCGAGGTGCAGGCGGCGGTGGCGGACACCGAGGCCCGGCTGGCCGAGGCGGGTCACGCCTGCGATCGGCTCCGCTTCGCGCAGAGCCAGCTCGAGCAGGAGCACCATGCGGCCGGCGAGGCCGTGGAGGAGACCCTGGCCCGGCTGCACGACTCCGACGCCGCCATGGCCGCGGTGGCCGAGGAACTGGGCCAGCTGAGTGCGGCGACCCGCGCAGCGCAGGCTGAGGCGGATCGGCTGCGTCGCTCGATCACCGAGGCCGAGGACGCTCGCGAGCGTGACCTGAGCGGCCTCGCCGACCTCGAACGTCGGCTGGAGTTGGCCGCCGACACCGAGGACCAGTCCGAGCCGGACCCCGTCGAGCGCGACCGGCTGGCCGATGCCGAACGGCGCGCCCGGGCCGCCGAGATGGAGGCAAGGCTGGCTCTGCGCACCTTGGAGGAGCGGGCGCGGGCGCTCGCGCGGACGCGCTGACGCGCTGCGGCGGGCGGCGGCGGACGAGCGGGCGGCGCGGGCGCGGGCGGTGGCCCGCCGCGAGCGCCTCGTTCTCCAAGCCCGCACGGCGGCAGCGGTGTACGAGGGAGCGCGGTACCTCGCCACGGTGGTCGAGCGCTCGCTGTCGCGGGCCGGCGCGGAGCGTGCCGGCGCCGATGCGGCACGGTCGCAGGCGGAGACGGCGCTCGCTGCGGCTCGAGCCGGCGTACGCGCTCTGAGCAGGGACTTCGAGTCGTTGGTCGACGCGGCCCACCGGGAGGAGATGGCACGCGCCGAGCAGCGGATGCGGGTCGAGGCCTTGTCCGAGAAGGCGATGACCGAGTTGGGCGTGGACCCGGCGGTCCTGATCCAGGAGTACGGCCCGGATCGGCCGGTCCCGGTGCTCACCCGCGAGGACGGCAGCGCGCTCACCGAGTGGGACGAGCAGCCGGAGCCGGTGCCGTACGTGCGTGAGCAGCAACAGCGGCGGCTCCGCGCAGCCGAGCGATCGCTGGCCATCCTGGGCCGGGTGAACCCGCTCGCGCTGGAGGAGTTCGACGCGATGGAGGAGCGGCACCAGTTCCTCGCCACCCAGCTCGACGACCTGCGCAAGACCCGGACCGACCTGCTCGAGTTGATCAGTGACGTCGACCAGCGGGTGGAGCAGGTCTTCGCCGAGGCGTACGCGGACGTTGAACGCGCCTTCGAGCGGGTGTTCGCCCGGCTCTTCCCGGGTGGCGAGGGACGCCTGGTGCTGACCGAGCCGGGCAGCTGGCTCAGCACCGGGGTGGACGTCGAGGCACGACCTCCCGGCAAGAAGATCAAGCGGCTGTCACTGCTGTCCGGTGGGGAGCGTTCGCTGGTCGCCGTGGCTTTTCTGGTCTCGCTGTTCATCGCCCGGCCCAGCCCGTTCTACATTCTCGACGAGGTCGAGGCCGCGCTCGACGACACCAACCTCGGCCGGCTGCTGGAGATCTACGAGGAACTGCGCGCCAGCAGCCAACTCCTGGTGATCACCCACCAGAAGCGGACGATGGAGGTCGCCGACGCCCTCTACGGGGTGACCATGCGCGGTGACGGGGTGTCCGCGGTCATCTCCCAGCGGCTTCGCGAGATCTCCGAATCGGTGGCCTGACCGCAACAGCTGACCCGCCTGCCCGTCCCCCCGCCAGGCGTCCCCGTCAGGTGTCCTCGTCGTCGCGTCGGGCCAGCCACGTGGCGAGCCGTTCGATCGGCACCTCGAAGTCGGGATTCAGGTCCACGAAGGCGCGCAACTCCTCGGCCAGCCAGCCGAGGGTGACCTCCTCGTCCCCTCGGCGGGCCTGCAGTTCCTCCACGCCCCGGTCAGTGAAGTACATGGGTGCCGCCGCTCAGGCCAGGGCCGCTTCCATCAGGGCCTTCTGCTGCTGGGTGTGCACCGCGGCCGACCCGACCGATGGGGCCGACGACGGCGGCCGCGTCACGCGGTGCACCGTCCAGTGCTGGCCCGGCTCGGCCTCCTGCAACGCCTGCGGCAGGTTCAGCGCCATGAAAGGCCAGGCACCCATGTTGGCGGGCTCGTCCTGCACCCACCGGACATTCTTCACGTTGGGGAAGCGGCTGAGCTGCTCGGTGATCTCCTTGGCCGGCAGCGGGTAGAGCCGCTCGACCGCGACGATGGCGACCTGAGCGTCCCGGCCGGCCTGGCTGCGGGCGTTGACCAGGTCCCACCGCACCTTGCCCGAGCAGAGAAGGACGGTGGTGACCGCACCCGTGTCCTGGATGGACGGGTCCGGCAACACCGGCCGCCACGAATGCTGGGTGAAGTCAGCCGGGTCGGATACGGCAAGCTTGTTGCGCAGCATGGACTTCGGCGTCATCACGATCAACGGCCGGTGCAGCTCGCCGAGTGCCTGCTGCCGCAGCATGTGGAAGTGGCTGGCCGGGGTCGACGGCTGCGCCACGGTGAAGGCATCCTCGGCACCCAGGGTCAGGAAGCGCTCGAGCCGGGCCGAGGAGTGGTCGGGGCCCTGACCTTCGTAGCCGTGGGGCAGCAGCAGCACCACGCCGGACTTCTGAGTCCACTTCGCCTGACCAGAGGTGATGAACTCGTCGATGATCGTCTGCGCTCCGTTGGCGAAATCCCCGAACTGGGCCTCCCACAGCACCAGGGCCTCCGGCCGGGCCACCGAGTAGCCGTACTCGAACCCCATCACGGCGTACTCGCTGAGCAGGGAGTCGAAGACGTGGAAGCGCCCCTGCTCCTCGTCGAGGTGCTTCAGCGGCACCCAGGACTCTCCGGTCTTGCGGTCGACCACCGAGGCGAAGCGCTGGACGAAGGTGCCCCGTCGACTGTCCTGCCCGGTCAGCCGAACGGTGCGGCCTTCCAGGAGCAGCGAGCCGAAGGCGAGGATCTCCGCGGTGGCCCAGTCGATCGGTCCCTGGGTGATCGCTGCTGCCCGGCGCTGCAACTGCGGCATGACCTTGGGGTGCACGCTGAACCCGTCGGGGAAGGTGGTGTGCGCATCGGCGATCTTCTTCAGCGTCTCGATGTTGATTGCGGTGCCGTGCTTGGCGCCGGCTTTGGCCGGGTAGACCGGGACCCGGGTGTAATCGATGTCCTTGGCCGGCAGCCCAGGATCGCGGACCTCCTTGAACACGCTCTCCAACCGCTCCTGGAAGCGGGTCATCACCCTCTCGGCGTCCTCGACGGTGATGTCGCCGCGGCCGATGAGGGCCTCGGTGTAGAGCTTGCGGACCGACCGCTTCTTCTCGATCAGGTCATACATCCGCGGCTGGGTGAAGCTCGGGTCGTCGCCCTCGTTGTGTCCCCGCCGGCGGTAGCAGATCAGGTCGATGACCACGTCCTTGTTGAACTCCTGCCGGAACGCGAACGCGAACCGGGCCACCCGGATGCACGCCTCGGGATCGTCGCCGTTCACGTGGAAGATCGGCGCCTGGATCATCCGAGCCACGTCGGTGCAGTAGATCGAGGATCGCGACTCGGTCGGCGACGTGGTGAAGCCGACCTGGTTGTTGACGATGATGTGGACGGTGCCACCGGTCCGGTAGCCGCGCAGCTGGGAGAGGTTCAGCGTCTCCGCGACCACGCCCTGACCCGCGAACGCGGCGTCGCCGTGCAGCAGCACGGGGAGCACCGGGAACTCCGCGCCGCGGTCGAGGATGTCCTGCTTGGCGCGCGCGATGCCCTCCAGCACCGGGTTGACGGCCTCGAGGTGGCTCGGGTTCGCCGCGACCGAGGTCTTGATGGTCGCGCCGCTGAGCGCGGTGAACTTGCCCTCCGAACCGAGGTGGTACTTCACGTCGCCGGAGCCCTGCACGGTCCGGGGGTCGATGTTGCCCTCGAACTCCCGGAAGATCTGCGCGTACGACTTGCCCACGATGTTGGACAGCACATTCAACCGGCCCCGGTGGGGCATGCCGATACAAACCTCCTCCAGGCCCGCCTCCGCCGCTTGCTCACACACCTCGTCGAGCATCGCGATCGTGGATTCGCCACCCTCCATGGAGAAGCGCTTCTGCCCGACGAACTTGGTCTGCAGGAAGGTCTCGAAGATCTCGGCTTCGTTGAGCTTGTCCAGGATGCGCAGGTGCTCCTCGCGCGGAAGGGATTCGTGCGGACGCTCCATCCGGTCCTGGATCCACTTGCGCTGGACCGGCTCGGAGATGTGCATGTACTCCAGGCCGATGGTGCGGCAGTAGGAGTCGCGCAGGATGCCGAGGATCTTGCGCATCTTCATCAGCCCCTGGCCGCCGGCGAAGGAGCCGGTGGCGAACTCCCGGTCCAGGTCCCAGAGGGTGAGTCCGTGGGTCTGCACGTCGAGATCGTGGTGGCGGCGCTGCCGGTATTCCAGCGGGTCGGTATCGGCCATCAGATGGCCACGGGCCCGGTAGGCGTTGATCATCTCCATGATCCGGGCCTGCTTGGGAATCTCGTCCTCGTGCTCGCTGGTGACGTCGGTGGCCCAGCGGATCGGCTCGTACGGAATCCGGAGCGCGCCGAACACCTCGTCGTAGAAGCCGTCCTCACCGAGCAGCAGGGAGTGCAGCCGGGCCAGGTACGCGCCGGACTGGGCCCCCTGGATCACCCGGTGGTCGTAGGTGGAGGTCAGCGTCATCACCTTGGCGACGCTCATGTCGGCGAGCCTGTCCGGGTCGGAGCCCTGGAACTCCGGCGGGTACTCCATCGAACCGACACCGATGATCGATCCCTGGCCCTGCATCAGCCGTGGAACCGAGTGGTTGGTGCCGATCGTGCCGGGGTTGGTCAGGGTGATCGTGGTGCCGGCGAAGTCCTCGACGGTGAGCTGCCCGGCCCGGGCCTTCTTCACCATCTGCTCGTACGCCGCCCAGAACTGGGCGAAGTCCAGCGTCTCGCAACTCTTGATGCTCGGCACCAGCAGTTGTCGGGTGCCGTCCGGCTTCGGCAGATCGATGGCCAGGCCGAGGTTCACGTGGCGCGGCACCACCATGGTGGGCTTGCCGTTGATCAGCTCGTAGCCGTTGTTCATCTCCGGATGGGTCTTCAGGGCCTGCACCATGGCGTAGCCGATCAGGTGGGTGTAGGACACCTTGCCGCCGCGGGCTCGCCGCAGATGGTTGTTGATCACCACGCGCTGGTCGATCAGCAGTTTCACCGGCAGGGACCGGACGCTGGTCGCGGTGGGGACGGTCAGCGAGGCGTCCATGTTCTTCGCGGTGCGGGCCGGCGCACCGCGCAGCGCCGTGCGTACCGGCTCCTCGATGGACACGCTCGGCCGGTTGGCCGGGTTGGGCGGATCGGCCGGCACACCCCCGCGCGAGCCGGGCGCCTGCGGCCGGCTCTCCTTGGTCACCGTCGGACGTTCCACCGTGGGCGTGCGACGGGGGGCACCCGGCTGGCTGGACGTTGCCGGGGCGGGTGGTGCGGGTGGTGGCGTTGCCGCACCGGCGGACCTGCGTGGCGCACCCGTACCTGTGGACGGGGCCGTTCTCGCAGCGCTCACACCGGTCTGCCCGACCGAGGAAGCGGCCTTGTCGTTCGACCCGGACGGTGCGGCCGCGACGGTGGTGCCCGGTGATCCGTTGGTGCCCGCCGCGGAGCCGGAGTGGGAGGCGAAGTACGCCGCCCAGGTCTCATCCACCGAGGACGGATCGGCGAGGTAGCGCTCGTGCATCTCCTCGAGCAGCCAGTCGTTGGCCCCGAAATCAGTGTCGCCGGAGTCCGCGGGTGCCCCGGTGCTCACCGGTGATTGGTCGGGCACGATGGCCACTGTCGCCTTCTTCCTCATCCGCCGGATGCGGGGCTACCCCGCATCGCCTTGCTGGCGGGCGCTGCCAGCAGGCCAGCCCCCACGTTACCCACAAACCTCGCCCACGACCCGAGCCGGTTACGCATCCGCTGGTCCGTCGTCGCTCCCGCGGCGTCTGCGCGCCCCCGCCGGGGTCGCGGTGGCTTTGCCGAGCAGCTTCCAGGAGAGCCGGCACACCTCCACGGTGAACGCCACCAGGGCCACGTTACGGATCGCGGTCACCGCCGTCGACACCACCACCAGCCCCTGCCCCTCCCGCCCGAGGTAGCCGTCGTAGAGGACGGGATAGACCAGGTGGGTGAGCAGGGCGAGCAGCAGCAGTTGGCCCGCCACCCGGGGGATCGCGCGTTGCTCGGCGTCGGTCGCCGCAGGGCGCAGCACGAAGAGCGCGGCCATCGGCCCGCCCAGCCAGAGCAGGTACTGCGGGCTGAGGGTCTTGTTGGTGACGGTCATGATCGTGATCGTGGCCAGGATCGTGAAGCCCAGGGCCACCGGCGTCGACCCGCCGGCCCGGAAGGCGCGGATCAACAGGACCACGATCACCGCGAGGCCGACCACGGTGGCGGCGTTGCTGACACCCACCCAGGGGGCGACGCCGGGGCCGAAGATCTCGTACGCCTGGAAGGGCGAGATGTCCACCACCCAGCGCTGCGGATCGAGCGACCGAGCGACCATCAGTGGAGTCGCCCAGATGGATTCGATCTGCAGGCCGCGGCCGGACTGCCAGGTGAGCGGGGAGATGAGGCGCGACCAACCTCCCGTGACCAGGCTGACCAGGGCGAGCCCGAAGCCGACCAGCACGAACGCCAGGCCGGCCGGTCGGCGGTCGGCCTTGAAGGACAGGAATGCGCCGATGAGCAACGCAGGCCAGAGCTTGATCGCCGCCCCGAGCCCGGTCAGCGCGCCGGTGATCCGGGGCCGCGTACGCGCCGCCAGCAGGGCGCCGCCGGCCAGCACGGCCGGCAGGATGTCGAACCGGACGTAACAGAGCGGGCCGATGAGGAACACGAACAACAGCCAGAAGTCCACGGCGAGGTCGTGCCGCCGCCCGGAGCCGCGCCACAGGGCGTATCCGAACACGGCATCGAGCAGCAGCATGAAGATGATGAACGCCACCAGATAGCCGACCCTGGAGCCCAGGGCGGCGCCGTACGGCAGCCAGAGGATCCAGACCACCGGGGTGGGGTACTCGTAGAAGGTGTCGTCCAGCCCGACGGTGAACAGCGCCACGATCTTGCGGTGGTAGTAGTAGACGTCGCCGACGATGAAGTCCTCCGAGGTGGCGAGCAGGACCAACATCAGCGCCCGGGTGATCAACCAGCTGACCACGATGGTGGCCCCGCCGCGTCGCCGGCCGTACCAGTCCAGCAGCCGCCTCATTGCAGGGAACCTATCAGGGGCCGCGGACGCGATCCGCTGCTGCAGCCGAGGATCTGGAGGCGGCCGAATCGCGTCCGAGCTCCCACCTGGCGGGCGGATCAGCGATGCTCGGCCGCTTCATCGGTCGAGAGCCGAGTGACCCAGATCACCACAGCTGACCGTAATGGGGCTGAACGGCCCAGCGATGATGTCGTCGAAGCCCACGGCTTACCTGAACCCCCGAGCAGGCAAACCGTGGGCTTCACCCTTCCCGGGTTGATCACGAGTTCGACGATCTGGCCCCCGCGGTCCTTGGCCGGTGTTAACTTCCGGACACGCCACCGGAGCCGTTCCGGTAGCCCGGCCGGCAGGAGCGACCATGCGAAGAATTCTGGTCTGCGCGAGTGTGCTGGTGTGCGTGGTCGCCACCGCGTGCGCCCCCAGCGACGGCGCGAGCGCACCGGCCGCCAGTCGCAGGCCGTCTCCACCCCGGCTTCGCCGTCCTCACCGACCTCTCCCACACCGGCGGCTCCGACCAAGGCCGAGGACGAGGCCAAGCTCAAGAAGACGATGGTCACGGCCAAGGACCTCGGCAGCCCGTGGGTTCAGCCGAAGAGCGTGTCCTCGGTCAAAGGCAAGAAGGGCGAGATCTGCCCGGGACATGTGTCCGTGGTGCGCGAGGTGCCGACGGTGGCGGAGGTGAGCGCGGGCCTCACCGAGGGCAAGGGCGAGGGGAAGAACATCGCCACGTTCACCTTGACGACGCTGCCGCAGGAGAACGACTCCGCGTTGCGGGGGGCCTATCAGGAGGACAACGCAGGCCTGCGCGACGTATAAGGACGGCAGCGGGCTGTTCGTCGTCCGCTCGCAGGAGGCTCCCGCTGCGCCCACCGGCGCGGAGCCGGTCGCCACCTGGTCCGAGCGCATCTACTACGACAAGGCCCACAAGAAGCTGGCGTACGCCCGGCACTACCTGGTCGCGCGCCAGGGCCGGCTGGTGACCTACCTGCAATACGCGTTCCTGACCACCAAGTCCGACCCCGGCGCGAAAGACTTCGGGCGTGCCACTGCACTGCTGCAGGTTCAGCTCACCAAGAACGCCGAAGTCTTCGTCTAGACCCTGTCCAGACCAGTCCGACCAGACCACGGCGCCTCCCGACGCTGCATCCGGCTGCCGAAGACGCCAAGAGAGGCAGTCAGATGCTCGGGGGTTCATCTGACTGCCTCTCGATGACAACGTTATCTCCTCGTCCGGACGAATCAAAATCCGGCGGAGTGGCGTTGGTCACGGCGCCTGCGCGCGACGTACTCCAGCCCGTCCGCGAGACGATCGCGAGCCCTCCTTCGGCTAGTCCGGCCGAAGGTCGTCGGCTCGGATCCACCGCACCCCGGTCGGGGTGTCCACCAGACCCCACCAGCCGTCGTGCTCGACCCAGGCGTGCAATCTCCCTACCCGGGTCCAGACCTCTGCCGACGGATCGACCCGGCGAGATCTGGTCCTGGCGTTCAGCCCGCTCGCTCGCTGCTGAGCATCCTCGGAGGTGAGCCCGCCGACCACGATCTGTCCGGTGATGGAGGACCGCACGCACCATGAGCCCTCGTGCAGCGCGATCGCGTAGTGCATGGGGAGATTATCGAACACGCGTTCGACGTCTGTGTACAGATCGGACGATGCGCCCCCGGCAGGATTCGAACCTGCGCCACCGCCTCCGGAGGGCGGTGCTCTATCCCCTGAGCTACGGGGGCCGGCCGTGACAGCGAGCCCGACCCGTTCCGGGCCGATGAGCAGAGTACCAGCGCAGCGTGGGGAGTGCCCGCGCGTTCTATCCTGGCCGCATGGCAGCGCGCCGCAGGCCCCTGCCGATTGCCGGTCCTGAGGTGGCGCGCCCGTTGAGGCTCGGGTCGGCCGTGCTGGTGCTCCTGGTCTGCGCCGGATGCGTCTCGCCGGTGGACCCGGCACCCGCCGAGGAACGCAGCACGCCGCCGCCGTGGGGGGCTCCCCGCGACGCCGTCTCCTTCATCGAGGCTGCTGGGCTGGAGGTACAGCCGACCGCAAGCAGGGAGAACAGCCACGTGACGCAGGTGGACATCTCCATCGACCACGCACCGGTGCAGATCCCCGCGTACGTCGGGGTCGATCGAGTGCGGGCGCAGCAGGCGGGTGTCCACACCCACGACGCCTCGGGCCAGGTGTGGCTGGAGGGCCGCAACACCGCCGACATCACCCTCGGCCAGTTCTTCACCGTGTGGGGCGTGCGCTTCGACGGGCGCTGTCTCGGCGCAGCCTGCCACTCCCTCGCGGTCACCGTCGACGGTTCCCCGCTGACCTCCGATCCGCGCGCCGTCCGGCTCTCGGACAGTCGGTCCATCGCCGTCACCGCGATGTCGCGGTTACAGTCTGGCCCGTGACTCATTCCCACGTCGCCGGCTCGATCCACGCCGACGTCGCCTCCCGCGCCCCCGGCTGGCTGCGCGTGCCCGACGACGTGAACGCGCTGCTCCGCCCGCTGTGGAGTGCGGGCGTCGACAAGGACGCCCGCGGGGTGCTCTCGGTCGCCGGCGCCAGCGTGCTCGATCTCGCCGAGCGGGTGGGTACCCCCGTGTACGTCGTCGACGAGGCCGATCTCCGCGCCCGGGCCCGCGCCTTCGCCGACGCCTTCACCGGCTGGGAGGTGTACTACGCCGGCAAGTCCTTCCTCTGTACGGCGGTGGCCCGCTGGGTCAGCGAGGAGGGCCTGGGCATCGACGTGTGCACGGGCGGCGAACTGGCCGTCGTGCAGCGCGCCGGGGTCGACGCCGCCCGGGTCGGTCTGCACGGCAACAACAAGAGCGTCGAAGAACTGCGCCAGGGCCTGGAGGCGGGCGTCGGCCGGATCGTGGTCGATTCCTTCGACGAGATCGCCCGGCTGAGCGCGCTCGCCGCGGAGCGGGACCTGCGTCCCCGGGTGATGGTGCGGGTCACCACGGGGGTGGAGGCGCACACGCACGAGTACATCGCGACCGCACACGAGGATCAGAAGTTCGGCTTCTCCATCGCCGGGGGCGCGGCGGCTGAGGCGCTGCAGGCCATTCACGCCGATCCGCACCTGGATCTGATCGGAGTCCACTCCCACATCGGCTCCCAGATCTTCGACGCCGAGGGGTTCCAGGTCGCGGCCCGCCGCACCCTGCGGCTGCTCGCCGACTTCCGGACGGTCTGCGGGACTGCACTGCCCGAGCTCGATCTCGGCGGCGGCTTCGGCATCGCCTACACCAGCGCCGATTCCCCCTCCACCCCCGCTGAGCTGGCGGCGGCCCTGCGCGAGATCGTCGACCACGAGTGCTCCGCCCTCGGCCTGGCCGTGCCCCATCTGTCCATCGAGCCCGGCCGGGCGATCAGCGGGCCGAGCGCCTTCGCGCTCTACCGGGTGGGCACGGTCAAGCGGGTGCAGTTGGACGGCGGGGCGAGCAGGCTCTACGTGGCCGTGGACGGCGGGATGAGCGACAACATCCGGACCGCCCTGTACGCCGCTGAGTACTCAGCCACGCTGGCCTCGCGCCGCTCGAGCGCTCCGCCCACGCTGGCCAGGGTGGTGGGCAAGCACTGCGAGGGTGGCGACATCCTGGTCCGGGATGAGTTCCTGCCCGCCGACATCACCCCCGGTGATCTGCTGGCCGTCCCGGCCTCGGGGGCCTACAGCCGCTCGATGGCCAGCAATTACAACCACGTACCGCGACCACCCGTGGTCGCCGTGCGCGACGGCGAGATCAGCACCCTGATCCGCCGCGAGACCATCGCCGACCTGCTGGCGCTCGACGTCGGCTGAGGTGTTTCCGGTCGACGGCTGCGCAGCACCATCGGGAGCGCCTTCGCGCGCACCGTTGCCCAGATGGTGAACAATGTGGTGGCTGGACCTCCATCCGGCGTAGAAATCCGTGACGGTGGCCGTGCGGACACGAGTCCACCCGCCATCCGACCGATCCCCGTCCCCGATCACCAATCGCACCGATCAGGAATCGCCTCGTGACAGCCGTTCTGCCCGACCTCCGGACTCCGGTGGACGCCTCGCCGACCGCTCCGCTCAGGGTCGCCCTGCTCGGTTGCGGGGTGGTGGGGTCAGAGGTGGCGCGCCTGCTCACCGACCAGGCCGACGATCTTCGGGCTCGCGTCGGCCGGCCGCTCGAACTGGTCGGGATCGCGGTCCGCAGGCCCGGACGGGCTCGGCCCGGGATCGACCCGGCGCTGTTCACCGGCGACGCGGAGTCCCTGGTGGCCCGCGACGACGTGGACCTGGTGATCGAGGTGATCGGCGGCATCGAACCGGCACGCACCCTCATCCTCACCGCTCTGGCCCGGGGTGCCTCGGTCGTCACGGCCAACAAGGCACTGCTCGCCCAGGACGGCGTCACGCTCTTCGCGGCGGCCGAAAAGGCGAAGGCCGACCTCTACTTCGAGGCGGCGGTGGCCGGGGCCATCCCGATCATCCGGCCGCTGCGCGAGTCCTTGGTGGGGGACGAGATCACCTCGGTGATCGGCATCGTGAACGGCACCACCAACTTCATCCTGGACAAGATGGACGCGGCGGGCGCCGGATTCTCCGAGACGCTGGCCGAAGCGCAGGACCTGGGCTACGCCGAGGCCGACCCGACGGCAGACGTCGAGGGATTCGACGCCGCCGCCAAGGCCGCGATCCTGGCCAGCCTGGCCTTCCATACCCGGGTCACCGCGGCCGATGTGTACCGGGAGGGCATCACCGAGGTGACCTCGGCCGACATCGCCTCCGCCCGCGAGATCGGCTGTGTGGTCAAGCTGCTCGCCATCTGCCAGCTCTCCGATGCGCCGGCCAACGCCGACCGGACCGTGTCGGTCCGCGTACACCCGGCGATGATCCCGCGCAGCCACCCGCTGGCCAGCGTCGGCGGCGCGTACAACGCGGTCTTCGTGGAGTCGCGTTCAGCGGGCCGGCTGATGTTCTACGGGCCTGGCGCCGGCGGCTCGCCGACGGCAAGCGCCGTTCTGGGCGACCTGGTGACCGTGGCCCGCAACCGCGTCCGAGGCGCGGTCGGGCCCGGCGAGTCGAGCTATGCCGCGCGCCGGGTCAGCCCCATCGGGGACGTCGTCACCCGCTATCACCTCAGTCTCGAAGTGACCGACGTCGCCGGTGTCCTGGCCGCCATCGCCCAGGTGTTCGCCGAGCACGACGTCTCGATCCAGACCGTTCGGCAGGACGGCCGCGACGCCGATGCACAGTTGGTGATCGTCACCCATCGCGCCCTCGACTCGGCTCTGCACGCCACCGTGGCCGCGCTGCGCGAACTGCCGGTCGTCCGCGCGGTCACCAGCGTGATGCGGGTCGAGGGGGAGTGACGTGATCCCCGAGTCGCTCACCGCTCCCGGTTCATCCGGCCTCCGCGCACCCGCGGCCGACGCGCGGTCTCATCGCCCGGTTCCGCGAGTGGCTCCCGATCTCCGCCGAGGACCCGGTGATCACCCTCGGTGAGGGCAGCACTCCGCTGGTGCAGGCGCACGCGCTGTCACAGATCCTGCGCTGTGAGACCTGGATCAAGGTCGAAGGTGCCAACCCGACCGGGTCGTTCAAGGACCGGGGGATGACCCTGGCGCTCAGCGTTTCCGCCGGCCAGGGCGCCCGCGCCGTGGTCTGCGCGTCCACCGGAAACACGTCTGCCTCCGCGGCGGCGTACGCGGCGAAGGCCGGTCTGCTGCCGATCGTGCTGCTGCCGGCCGGGCGCATCGCCACCGGGAAACTGGCTCAGGCGATCGTGCACGGCGCCAAGGTGGTCCAGGTGGACGGCAACTTCGACGACTGTCTCGAACTGGCTCGCAAACTGGCCCACGACTATCCGGTGGCCCTGGTGAACTCGGTCAACCCGATCCGCATCGAGGGGCAGAAGACCGCAGCGTTCGAGGTGGTGGACGATCTCGGGGACGCGCCCGACCTGCACGTCCTGCCGGTGGGCAACGCCGGCAACATCTCGGCCTACTGGCGCGGGTACACCCAGTACGCCGCCGCCGGCAAGGCGACTCGTCGGCCGCGCATGTGGGGCTTCCAGGCGGCGGGTGCGGCGCCACTGGTGCTCGGGCACCCCGTCCTGGATCCGGACACCGTCGCGACGGCGATCAGGATCGGCAACCCTGCCTCGGCCGACCTGGCGCTCGCCGCGAGAGACGAGTCGCACGGACTGATCGAAGCGGTGAGCGACGACCAGATCCTGAGCGCACAGGCGTTCCTGGCCGCCCGCGAGGGGATCTTCGTGGAGCCCGCTTCCGCCGCTGGTGTGGCCGGACTGCTGGCCAAGTCAGGGCGCGGCGAACTGGAGCACGGTCAGCAGATCGCGGTGACCGTGACCGGGCACGGCCTCAAGGACATCGACACCGCGCTCTCCCGGCGCGGGCCGATCCAGGCCGAGGTGGTCGCCCCGGATCTGCTCGCCATCGCCGCCGTCTGCGGACTCCTCGACTGAGGCGGGCCGATGATGCGCACCCTGACGCCCGGAGGCCGGGTCACCGTGGAGGTGCCGGCGACCAGCGCGAATCTCGGTCCCGGTTTCGACTGTTTCGGGCTCGCGCTCGACTGGGACGAGCGGGTCAGCCTCGGCGTGCTCGAGCACGGCTACGAGATCGAGGTTTCCGGCGAGGGCGCCGACGACCTGCCACGCGACGAGCGACATCTCATCGTCCGTTCCGTCCTGGTCGGGCTGGCCGACCTCGGGGTGAGCGCTCCAGGCCTGTGGCTCGGCTGCCGCAACAGCATCCCGCACGGTCGCGGACTGGGATCGTCGTCGGCGGCCATCGTCGCCGGGCTGGTGGCCGCCGCGGGTCTGGCCGGCGTAGCGGCCGACCCGGACTGGCTGTTGGGTCACGCCAACGCGATCGAAGGTCATCCCGACAACGTGGCGGCGGCCATCCACGGCGGTCTGGTCCTGGCGTACGGCAGCCGGACCGGGTTGGCCGTGGCCCGACCGAAGCTCCATCCCGGCATCGGAGTCGCGATCTTCATCCCGCAGACCCAGGTGGCCACCAAGGCGGCGCGAGGGCTGCTGCCGCGTACGGTGCCGCACGTGGACGCGGCGGCGAATTCCGGCCGCGCCGCTCTGCTGGTGCACGCCCTCACCGCCGAGCCGGGACTGCTGTACGACGCGACGTGCGACTGGCTGCACCAGGGCTACCGGGAACCCGCCATGCCCCGCTCGTACGAGTTGGTCAAGTCGCTGCGCGGCGACGGTTTCGCTGCCGTGATCAGCGGCGCCGGGCCGTCGGTCCTGGTCCTGGGTGAGCCGGCCGATCTGGACCGGCTGAGCGCGTACGAGGCTCACGAGTCGCACGGATTCAGCCTGCGCCGCAGCACGATCGGGCACGGCGCCCGGCTGGTCGAGGGGCGCTGAGCCCGTCCGACAGGCGGGCACGCGGCGGACGGGTGCGGGTTCGCCCAGCGCAAGTGCTAGCCTGGTCGGGCCGACACGGTCACCAGATCGGCCGTCGCGAGCCCTTTCGGGCTCGACCATCCCTCTCGCACACCGCGATCGGCAGCGCCTTGAGATCAGGCGCGTACCGCACAAGCCCTCCTGACGCACGCCGTCGGTGATCCCTCGACCGAGTGTCCCGACCTGGCGACGCAGAGGACCCACGACAGACCTCACAGGTCGGGGTGAATCGCACTCCGCACCTTGGATGGGCACCGATGGTGCCCGCATGGATAAGGACACACGTTGACAGAGACCGTCGACATCACCGGCACCGCCCCCGAAGCGGCTGACGGTGCCCGCGAGCCGGCGCGCAAGCGACGCGGATCAGGCCTGGACGCCATGGTTTTGCCCGAGTTGAAGCAGATGGCAGGCACGCTCGGCATCCGTGGCACCGGCGCCATGCGGAAGAGCCAGTTGATCGACGCCATCCAGTCGGCTCAGCGCGGCCAGCCCTCCGCCGGCCGAGGCACCCGCCAACGGGGCTGGCGGACGTGAGCGCCGCCCCCGTGCCGAAGGCGAAGTGGCCACCGCGCTGGAAGATCTGCAGCGCGCCCCGCGTGAGGAACTCGCCCGGCGGGAGGACGGCGTGAACGGCGCCGGTGAGGCTCGTTCAGGCGCGCAGGACGGCGCCGAGGGCGGAGCCGATCGCGGACCGGACCAACGCCGGGACGACCAGCAGGCCGAGGGCGAGAATCGGGCCCGCTCGGGTGAGGGCGAGCAGCGCCAGTTCGAGCGGCGGGATCGGCGCACCCGCGAGCCCCAGAATCGGGACAACCCGCAGAACCAGGGGCGGGACAACCAGCAGAATCGCGAGGGCCAGCAGAATCGCGAGGGCCAGCAGAACCGCGAGGGCCAGCAGAACCGCGAGGGCCAGCAGAACCGCGAAGGCCAGCAGAACCGCGAGGGCCAGCAGAACCGCGAAGGCCAACAGAACCGCGAAGGCCAGCAGAACCGCGAAGGCCAGCAGAACCGCGAAGGCCAGCAGAACCGCGAAGGCCAGCAGAACCGCGACAACCAGCAGAACCAGAGCCGCGACTGGGACGATGACGGCGGAAGCCGTCGGGGCCGCCGGCGGCGTAGCCGCGATCGGCAGAATCGGCGCAACCGCGGCACGGTTGGCACCGTGGAGCGCTACGAGTCCGATCCGGTCGTGTCGGAGGACGACGTCCTCGTACCGGCGCGCGGGATCTTGGACGTCATGGACAACTACGCATTCGTGCGGACCAGCGGCTACCTGCCCGGTCCAGAAGACGCGTACGTCTCGCTGTCCATGGTCAAGAAGTTCGGCCTGCGCAAGGGTGACGTGGTCACCGGCGTCATCCGCTCGACCCGCGACGGCGAGCGCCGGGAGAAGTTCAACCCGCTGGTGCGACTGGAGACCATCAACGGCGGCGATCCCGAGTTGGCCAAGAACCGGGTCGAGTTCAACAAGCTGGTCCCGCTGTACCCGCAGGAGCGGTTGAAGCTGGAGACCACGCCGAACAACCTGACCGGTCGCATCGTCGATCTGATCTGCCCGGTCGGCAAGGGTCAGCGCGGCCTGATCGTGTCGCCGTCGAAGTCCGGCAAGACCATGATCATGCAGTCGATCGCCAACTCGATCACCTTGAACAATCCCGAGGTGCACCTGATGGTCGTGCTGGTGGACGAGCGTCCCGAGGAGGTCACCGACTTCCAGCGCGCCGTGCAGGGCGAAGTCATCGCCTCGACGTTCGACCGGCCTGCCGACGACCACACGACGGTGGCCGAACTGGCCATCGAGAGGGCCAAGCGGCTCGTCGAGGCCGGGCGTGACGTGGTCGTCCTGCTGGATGGCATCACCAGGTTGGGCCGGGCCTACAACATCGCCGCACCCGCCAGCGGGCGCATCCTGTCCGGCGGCGTCGATTCCGCGGCGCTCTACCCGCCGAAGAAGTTCTTCGGGGCCGCGCGCAACATCGAGAACGGCGGGTCCCTGACCATCCTGGCCACGGCGCTGGTCGAGACCGGTTCGAAGATGGACGAGGTGATCTTCGAGGAGTTCAAGGGCACCGGCAACATGGAGCTCCGGCTGCGCCGGGAGTTCTCCGAGAAGCGCATCTTCCCCGCCATCGACGTCGACGCCTCGAGCACGCGGCGCGAGGAGTTGTTGATGAGCCGCGAGGAGTTGGCCATCGTCTGGAAGCTGCGCCGGGTTCTCGGTGGTCTCGACAACCTCCAAGGTCTGGAGATGCTGCTCGACCGGCTGCGTAAGACCCAGAGCAACGGGGAGTTCCTGATGGCGATCACCAAGAACATCCCCAGCTAGCCTCCGCCCCAGCTCGCCTCGTCACTCCGCCCCCACCCCCCTCTCCGCCCCCACCCCGCCGCTCCACCTCCCACCTCCCCGCCTCCATCACCCCGCCTCCCCGCCCCACCAGGAAACGCCGGGAAACGCCCCGGATCCGGCCGAGATCTGAGTCGTTTCTCGGCGTTTCCTGCTGGGGGTTGGTGCGGGGTGGGGGGCCTGGGGTGGGGTGCGGGTGGATGCGGGGGTGGGGTGGGGCGGTGGAGGGGTCGGTGAGATGGGGGTGGCATCCAGCGGAAACGGGCGGAATTTTGCCGGGTGGGCGATGGTTGGGCAGACTAGACCCTTGGTGCCGGTTCACCCCAGACGCAGCATGCGTGGGGACCCGGTGCAACTGATGAGGAGATTTCATGAAGCAAGGCATCCACCCCGCGTACGTGGAGACCCAGGTCACCTGCACCTGCGGCAACTCGTTCACCACGCGGAGCACCGCACCCAACGGGGTGCTGCACGCCGACGTGTGCTCGGCCTGCCACCCCTTCTACACCGGCAAGCAGAAGATCCTCGACACCGGCGGCCGGGTGGCCCGCTTCGAGAAGCGGTACGCCGCCAAGCAGTCGGCGCCGAAGAAGTAGCACGGACGGCGCCGGGACAGCAGGAGCACCTGCCGTCCCGGCGCCGACCAGTTCCCGCACCGCCTTCCCCGCGCACCGCCAATCCCGCACCGCCGTGTCCGCAGCAACCAATCGCCCGGGGAACGGAACGGCCAGCACCAGAACCGGCCGTACCCGGGAAGCCAGCAGCACTGAGACCAGCCGGAAGTAGGGCACGTGTTCGAGTCGGCAGCGCACCTGCGTGAGGAATTCGCCACGCTGGAGGCCGCGCTGTCCGATCCCTCCGTCCACGCCGACCTGGCCAGGGCGCGCAAGATCGGTCGCCGCTACGCCGAGTTGACCCCGATCGTCAAGACGCTGGAGGAGTACACCCGGCTGAGTGGCGACCTCGCCGCAGCGACCGAGTTCGCCGCTGAGGATGCTTCCCTGGCCGCGGAGGCGGTAGAGCTCGAGGCGCGGCTCGTGCCGGTCACCGAGCGACTCACCCGACTGCTCGCGCCGCGCGACCCCAACGACTCCTCCGACGCGATGATGGAGATCAAGTCGGGCGAAGGTGGTGAGGAGTCGGCGTTGTTCGCGGGCGACCTGCTGAAGATGTACACCCGCTACGCCGAGACACGCGGCTGGAAGGTCGAGGTGCTGGACGCCCAGGAGACCGACCTCGGCGGCTACAAGTCGGTGACCGTGGCGATCAAGGCGGCCTCGGTCGGCGAACCCGATGGCATGCCCTACGGCGTGCTCAAGTTCGAGGGCGGGGTTCACCGGGTGCAGCGGGTGCCCGTGACCGAGTCGCAGGGCCGGCTGCACACCTCCGCAGCCGGAGTCCTGGTGATGGCCGAGGTCGATCAGACCGAGGTGGAGATCGCCGACGACGACCTGCGGATCGACGTGTTCCGCTCGTCCGGCCCGGGCGGCCAAGGCGTGAACACCACCGACTCGGCCGTCCGCATCACCCACCTGCCCAGCGGGATCGTGGTGTCCTGCCAGAACGAGCGTTCTCAGCTCCAGAACCGTGAGCAGGCGATGCGGATGCTGCGGGCTCGCCTGATCGCCGCCGCGGAGGAAGAGGCGGCCAGTGCGGCCTCGGCGGCGCGACGGAGTCAGGTACGCACGGTGGACCGGTCCGAACGGATCCGCACCTACAACTTTCCCGAGAATCGGATCTCCGACCACCGGATCGGCTTCAAGGCCTACAACCTCGACCAGGTGCTGAACGGCGATCTGAGCGCCGTACTCGCCGCCCTGCAGGAGGCGGACACGGCCGAGCGGCTGGCCCAGGTGGGGGAGACCCCGGCGTGAGCCGGGCAGCCCGGTCGCTGCTGGGTGAGGCTGCCGACCGATTGCGGGCCGCAGGTGTCGAGTCCGCGGAGGCGGATGCGCGGCTCCTGCTCGCCCACGCCTGCGATGTGGAGCCGATGCGACTCCCGCTGCTCGACGTGGTCGGCGACGTACAGTTGGCGCGCTTCGAGCACCTCCTCGGCGCCCGCGCCGCGCGCGTACCGCTCCAGCACCTGACCGGTACGGCGTACTTCCGCTACCTCGAGATCGCGGTGGGCCCAGGGGTGTTCGTGCCCCGCCCGGAGACCGAGGTGATGACCGGCTGGGCGATCGAGCAGCTGCGGCCGATGGTCCTGCACGCACGGATGCCACTGGTGGTGGAGTTGTGCGCCGGCTCGGGGGCGATCGCCCGTTCCATCGCGACCGAGCTCACCGGCGCCGTCGTGCACGCGGTGGAAATCTCCCCCGACGCGGCGGCCTACGCGGCCCGGAACCTCGCCGACGTCGCGGTCTGGTTGCACGTGGCCGACATGGCTGAGGCACTCCACGAGTTCGACTCGACGGTCGACCTGGTGATCGCCAACCCGCCGTACATTCCGTTGGAGGCGTACGCCTCGGTGCCCCCGGAGGCGCGCGACCACGACCCTTTCGTGTCCCTGTTCGCCGGGGAGGACGGGCTGGACGCCATCCGTACGGTGGTGACGGCCGCTACTCGACTGCTACGCCCCGGCGGCCTGCTCGCGGTCGAGCACGCCGACGTGCAGGGGGAGTCGGCGCCCGCCGTGGCCGTGGCGAGTGGCGCGTTCACCGGCGTGCGCGACCATCGGGACCTGGCCGGTCGCCCGCGGTTCCTCACCGCCGTCCGCCGCTCCGGCAGCGCCGCTCAGCGCGCCTGAGAGGCTGCCCCCTCTGGCAGGATGGGGCGGGTGAGCGAGACGGCCCTGCCCGAAGTGCCGGAGGATCCACCGGGCGAGGTTGCCTTCCGGCGCTTCGACTGCACCAGAAGCTCTGAGCTCGGTGAGGTCGCCGGGCCTGACGTGTCCGAGGCGACCGAGGCGGCCCGCACCGCCATCGAAGCGGGTGAGTGCATCGTGCTGCCCACCGACACCGTGTACGGGATCGGCGCGGACGCGTTCAGCGCCGAGGCGGTGCAGCGGCTCCTGGATGCGAAGGACCGCGGTCGCGACATGCCCCCGCCGGTGCTGATCGCCGAGCCTGCGCTGCTCCGGATCCTCGCCACCGACGTGCCCGAGCAGGCGCACACGCTCGTCGCGGCGCACTGGCCCGGCGCGCTCACCGTGATCTGCGCGATCCAGCCCAGCCTGCGGATGGACCTCGGCGAGACCGCAGGCACGATCGCCCTGCGGGTTCCGGACCACCCACTCGCGCGGGAGATCCTGCGGCGCACCGGGCCGATGGCGGTGAGCAGCGCCAACCGCAGCGGCCAGCCGGCCGCGCTCACCTGCGACGAGGCCGTGTCCCAGCTGGGTGGATCGGTCGCGGTCTACCTCGACGGCGGCCCGCTCGGCGGCGCTGACGGGCTGCCGTCGACCATCGTCGACTTCACCCAGCACGAGGGCGGGGAGGTGCTGCGGCACGGTGCGGTCAGCGTCGCCGTGCTGCGCGAGACCCTTCCCGACCTGGTCGACCTGGTCGACCCGGCATCCGCGGACGACGGCCCAGAGGGCGCCGACGAGGTCCCGGACGAGCCTGCGGTCGAGCTCCCGGACGAGCCTGCGGTCGAGCCTCCGGACGAGCCTGCGGTCGGGCCGCCCGATCCGAACGTCGTGCCACCCGACGACGGCGAGCGCTGAGTGCGCGAGTACCTGTTGATCCTGGTGATCGCCGCCGCCGTCACCTTCTTGATCAGCGGTCTCTGCCGCCGGTTGGCCCTGCGGACCGGAGCCCTGGCGAAGGTGCGCGACCGGGACGTGCACACCATCGAGATGCCCTACTTCGGCGGGGTGGCGATGCTGGCCGGGGTCACGGCGGCGGTGGTGCTGTCCTGGCAGCTCCCCTTCCTGGGCCGTCAACCGACCGTGCTCCAGGATTCGGCCGCGGTGCTGCTGGCCGCCGCCGTGATCTGTCTGGTCGGGGTACTGGACGACATCTTCGAGCTGCCCGCGCTGGCCAAATTCGCCGGGCAGGTGCTGGCCGCCGGGATCGCGGTTGCGCTCGGGGTCAAGATGCTGTGGATCCCGCTGCCGAATGAAACGATCCTGCTCGACGGCACCACCTCGGTGGCGATCACGGTGTTCTTCATCGTGTTGTGCTCCAACGCGGTCAACTTCGTCGACGGACTCGACGGGCTCGCCACCGGTGTCGTCGGCATCGGGGCGCTGGCCTTCTTCGCCTACTCCTACCTGTTGACCGTCACCGAGGATCTGACCCGCGCGACCACCGCGAGCGTGATCACCGTCGCCATCGCCGGGGCCTGCCTGGGCTTCCTGCCGCACAACTTCTTTCCGGCCCGCATGTTCATGGGGGATTCCGGCGCCATGCTGCTGGGGCTGCTGCTCGCGACCTCCACCATCAGCCTGACCGGCCAGATCGACACCTCCCAGTTGCAGGACGGCCGCGGCGGCCTGGTGCCCACCGTGCTGCCGCTGGTGCTACCGCTGGCCATCCTCGCCCTGCCGTTCCTGGACCTCGTGCTGGCGTTCGTCCGGCGGACCTACGCCGGACGGTGGTGGTTCGTCGCCGACAAGCAGCACCTGCACCACCGCCTGCTGGAGCGCGGCCACAGCCAGCGCCGAGCGGTCATGCTGATGTACATCTGGTCCGCGCTCGTCTCGTTCGGGGTGATCATCTTCGGGCTGGTGCGCACCGAGCGGCAATGGACCGTGGTGGCCGTCGCGGCGGTGATGGCGCTGGTGCTGCTGGTGATCACTCTGGGCCGTCCGGTGCGCCCGGCGTCGCAGACCTCGCGTGCACGCGCCCTGAGCCTGTCGTGCACGCACGCGGAGCCTGGCGTAGCACGCACGCGGAGCCTGGCGTGCACTCACGCGGAGCGTTCACCGCTCGCCGACCGACACGCACCGCGGCGCACAGCCCGCCGGTGTGCCTGTGCTAGTTTTCAGCAACGCAGCCCGTGATCGTCTCCGATCCGTCGCGACAGGCCCGACCCGCATACCGCACTGTGCTCGTCCATGCACGGTGGTTCCGACCCGTAAGGACTGCCCCATCCTGATGACTGTCCAGAGTCCCGAGCATGCAGCGTTGCCTGCCGGCGGAGCGAGCATCCATGTCCGCAGGGCACGCAAGCTGCTCTTCGGGGGTGCCGCCGGCGGTGTCGCCGCGAGCGTGCTGAGCCTGCTCGGATTCGGCCTGGCCTACGGGTCGGACGGGGTCGTCTCGGCGGCACTCGCCGCCGCGATGGTCCTGTTCTTCTACGGGGTCGGTCAGTACGTGATGGTGCTGTTCGCCGATGCCGGAGCCCGGACCCTGCTGGCGGTCTCGATGAGCAGCTACACCACCCGGGTCGTGGCCCTCGGGCTGATCCTGGTGCTCTACAACCGGTACGCGCAGGTGTGGCCGACGCTGATCCCCATGGTCATCTTCGTGACCACCATCGCCGTCGTGGCGGGGTGGCTGGCGGTCGAGGTCATCGTGTTCTCCCGCCTGCGAATCGGGGCCTACGACACCGAGTACGAGACGCCGATCCAGCGGGAGTCGCAGCCGTGACCGGCGCAACGATCACTGCTAGCGTGTGTCAGGCCATGACGCACACCGGTGACCCCCGTCCGCCGAAGGCCGAGCAGGTCCTACCGCGATCGCAAGGGAGCGACAAATTAGCGGGCATGAACGAGGGCATGCGGGTGCTGTCCTACCTCATCTCCGGCGTGGTGTTCTACGGCTTCCTGGGTGGGGTGGGCGATCACTTCCTCGGGACGCAGTTCCTGCTGCCGATCGGCATCGTCGCGGGAGCCGCACTCGGCTGCTACGTGATCATCCGGAGGTTCGGCCGTGTCGATGATCCGCCCGTGAAGGCCGGCCCGATGGCCGTGGACCGCCGTACGCCCGACGTGAAGGAAGGATCCAGGTGAGTGGGTTCTGGGGCTTGATGCCGATGGAAACCGGTGGTGGGGAGTCGGAAGGCTTCGAAGCTCCGGGCGTGTCCAGTTTCGACCTGCCGCCGTTGTGGGAGGGTGCGCCGGCGTGGCTCGACAAGTACGTGTTGATGGCCACCGTCTCGGTGATCGTGATCCTGGCCTTCTGGCTGATCATGGCCGGGAAGAACAAGATGGTCCCGACCAAGGGCCAGTTCATCGGCGAGACCGCCTACTTCTTCGTGCGCAACTCGATCGCCCGGGACATGATCGGGCACGACTTCCGCAAGTACCTGCCGTTCCTGATCGCGGTGTTCTCCTTCGTGCTGGTGAACAACCTCTGGGGCATCTTCCCGCTGACCCTGCTCCCCACCGCCTCACACGTGGGCTGGGCGTACGGTCTGGCCGGGCTGGTCTGGCTGCTCTACAACGGGGTCGGCATCGCCAAACACGGGCCCGTTGGGCTACCTCAAGCACACGGTGCTCCCGTCCGGGGTGCCGAAGGCGATGTGGCCGATCATCATCCCGTTGGAGTTCTTCTCCAACATCATCGTCCGGCCGATGACCCTGTCCTTGCGACTTTTCGCCAACATGTTCGCCGGACACCTGCTGGTGCTGGTCTTCGTGCTCGGCGGGGAGTTCTTGCTGCTGCACTCCGACTCCATCGTCAACAAGGTTGCCGGCGGGGTCGCCTGGATCTTCAGCATGGCGATCTTCGGGCTGGAGATCTTCGTCCAGTCGCTGCAAGCCTTCATCTTCACCGTCTTGACCGCCAACTACATCGCCTCGGCTGCCGCCGAGGACCACTGATCATCCTCCTGCGACAGCGGAAACCCCTGAAAGGAAGCAGTACATGAGTGCAGCAATGGAACTCGTCGGATCGCTCGGCATCGTGGGCTACGGTCTGGGCGCCATCGGCCCAGGCATCGGCGTCGGCCTGATCTTCGCCTCGGTCATCCAGGGCACGGCCCGCCAGCCCGAGGCCCGGGGCGCCATGATGGGCACCGCCTGGATCGGCTTCGCCGTGACCGAGGCACTGGCCATCATCGGTATCGCCCTGGCGTTCGTCTTCGGATTCACCGGCCAGTGAGAAGCATGCTCGTGCCGCTGGCGGAGAACCCTCTCCTCCCGGCGCCGATCGAGATCATCTTGTCGGTGGTCTTCGTTCTGCTGCTGACGGTGGTGATCGCCAAGTTCGTCGTCCCCCGCTTCGAGGAGACCTACGCCGAACGGACCGCGGCCATCCAAGGCGGCATCGAGAAGGCCGAGAAGGCCCAGGAGGCAGCCGAGGCGGCGCTGAACGAATACAACGCGCTGCTGGCCGACGCGCGTTCGGAGGCCGCCCGCATCCGGGAGGACGCCAAGACCCAGGGCACCCAGATCCTGGCCGAACTGCGCGAGCAGGCCCAGGCCGAGGCGTCCCGGATCAAGGTGCAGGGCGAAGCCCAGCTCGAGGCGGAGCGCAGCCAGGTGCTGACCCAGCTCCGCAGCGAGATCGGCGGGCTGGCCACGACGCTGGCCGGTCGAATCGTCGGTGAGGCCATGGACGACGACGAGCGCGCTCGTCGTACGGTGGACCGCTTCCTCGCCGACCTCGAATCGGGCAGCGAGTCCGAGCCCGCGGGCAGGTCATGAGCGCAGCGAGCGAGAGCCGGCTGAGTTCGGTCGACACCCTTCTCGACGACTCCGCGGTCGACGAGCGATTCGCGGCCGACCTGTTCGCGGTGGTCGACGCCCTCGAGGCGTCGCCCACCCTGCGTCGGGCAGTCACCGATCCGGGCACCCCCGAGGGCGCTCGACGCGGGCTGGTGCGCGGACTGCTGGACGGAAAGGTCGGCCCGGCCGTCGTCGATCTGGTCGCCGAGTCGGCCGCGATGCGCTGGTCGGGTGGCCGGACCTTCGCCGCAGCGCTGGACCGACAGGCGATCCGGGCCGAGCTGGTCACGGCTACGACGGCCGGCCAACTCGACGAGACCGAGGACGAGCTGTTCCGGTTCGCCCGCACGGTCGAGTCCAACCCGGAACTGCGGAACGCGCTGGCCGACCGGTCGGTACCGGCGGCAAACCGGCAGGAACTGGTGGGGGAGTTGCTCGCCGGCCGGGCCACACCGGCCACCGTCGCACTGGCCAAGCGTGCGGTCGTCGCGCGGGAGCGCACCTTCGCCCACACGATCGAGGGCTACGTCAGCCTGGCCGCCGCCCATCAACAACGGGTGGTAGCCACCGTGCGGGTGGCCCAGCCGCTGAACGCCGAGCAACGTGACCGGCTACGGGCGGCTCTGCGGACGCAGGTCGGCCGCGCGGTCACCCTGCAGGAGATCGTCGACCCTCAGGTTCTCGGCGGGATGCGGGTCGAGCTCGGCGACGAGGTCGTCGAAGGCACCGTGGCCAGCCGCCTCGAGTCGGCGCGGAGACTGTTCAGCTGAGCGGCCCGTACCGGCGGCACAGCTCGGACTGACCGACCCCCCGGGCACCCGCCCAGACCGACCGAGAAGAACTCACCCCACTGATTCCAGATAGCAGAGCAGAGAGCGACAGCGATGGCAGAACTGACGATCCGCCCCGAGGAGATCCGGGACGCTCTGGACCGCTTCGTCCAGAACTACACGCCGGACACGTCGAGCCGTGAGGAAGTCGGCACCGTGGTGACCTCCGGTGACGGCATCGCTCGGGTGGAGGGGCTTCCTTCGGCCATGGCCAACGAGCTGCTCGAGTTCGAGAACGGCACCCTGGGCATCGCGCTGAACCTCGACGTCCGCGAGATCGGCGTGGTGGTGATGGGCGACTCGGGCGGCATCGAGGAGGGCCAGGTCGTCAAGCGCACCGGTGACATCCTCTCCGTGCCGGTAGGCGACGGCTACCTGGGACGCACCGTGGACGCCCTGGGCAACCCGATCGACGGGCTCGGTGAGATCACCGACCTCGACGAGCGTCGGCCGCTGGAACTGCAGGCCGCGGGCGTGATGGACCGGCAGGAGGTGCGCCAGCCGCTGCAGACCGGCATCAAGGCCATCGACGCCATGATCCCGATCGGTCGTGGGCAGCGGCAGTTGATCATCGGCGACCGCAAGACGGGCAAGACCGCCATCGCCATCGACACGATCATGAATCAGAAGGGCGCCTGGGAGAGCGGCGACCCGGAGCAGCAGGTGCGCTGCATCTACGTGGCTATCGGGCAGAAGGCCTCCACCGTGGCCTCGGTCCGCGGCGCGCTGGAAGCGGCCGGTTCGCTCGCGTACACCACCATCGTCGCCGCCCCGGCCTCGGACCCGGCCGGCTACAAGTACGTGGCGCCGTACACCGGTTCGGCCATCGGCCAGCACTGGATGTACCAGGGCAAGCACGTACTGATCGTGTTCGACGACCTGACCAAGCAGGCCGAGGCGTACCGCGCCATGTCGTTGCTGCTGCGTCGCCCGCCCGGCCGCGAGGCCTACCCCGGCGACGTGTTCTACCTCCACAGCCGGTTGCTGGAGCGCTGCGCGAAGCTGTCCAAGGAGCTCGGTGGCGGCTCGATGACCGGTCTGCCGATCATCGAGACCAAGGCCAACGACGTGTCGGCCTACATCCCGACCAACGTCATCTCGATCACCGACGGACAGATCTTCCTCCAGTCCGACCTGTTCAACGCCAACCAGCGCCCGGCCATCGACGTCGGCGTCTCGGTCTCCCGCGTGGGCGGCGCCGCACAGATCAAGGCGATGAAGAACGTGTCCGGCTCGCTGAAGCTGGAGCTGGCCCAGTTCCGCGACATGCAGGCGTTCGCCATGTTCGCCTCCGACCTGGATGCCACCACGCGGCGGCAGTTGGACCGCGGTGGCCGGCTGGTCGAGCTCCTGCGGCAGCCGCAGTACTCCCCGTATCCGGTCGAGGACCAGGTCGTCTCGGTCTGGGCCGGCCTGCAGGGCCTGATGGATGAGGTGCCCGTCGACGACGTGCTGCGGTTCGAGCGCGAGTTGCTCGACTACCTGCGTCACAACGGCTCGGCACTGCAGAACATCCGCGAGACCAAGGCCTTCGACGACGACACGGCGCAAGGCCTGCGACAGCAGATCGCCGAGTTCAAGAAGGGCTTCCAGACCGGTGAGGGCAAGTTGCTCGCCGGTCGCGAGGAGCACGTCGCCCTGGACTCGGAGAATGTCGAGCAGGAGCAGATCGTCAAGCAGAAGCGGGGCTAGCTCATGCGAGCGAGGAGGGTACAGTGCCGGCCAGTCTGAGAGAGCTGCGGCAGCGACGCCGCTCCGTGTCGACCATCAAGAAGGTCACGCGGGCGATGGAGCTGATCGCCGCCTCACGCATCATCAAGGCCCAGCAGCGGGCGCAGTCCGCCGCACCGTACGCCAGGGAACTGACGCGTGCGGTCTCGGCGGTGGCGACCTTCTCCAACGTGGAGCACCCGCTCACCGTCGAACCGGTGAACCCGACCCGGGCGGCGATCCTGCTGATCACCTCCGACCGCGGGCTGGCGGGGGCGTACTCCTCCTCGGTGATCCGCGAGGGTGAGCAGCTGACCCAGCTCCTGCGCGACGGCGGAAAGGAAGCGGTCCCGTTCCTGACCGGCCGCAAGGCCGGCGCGTTCTACGCCTTCCGCCGGCGCAACGTGGCGGCCAGGTGGGACGGGTTCTCCGATTCGCCGACGTACGCCCACGCACGTGAGATCGCCGACGCACTGATCGAGGCGTTCTTGAAGCCGACGAGTGAAGGCGGGGTGGACGAGATCCACATCGTCTTCACCCGCTTCGTCTCCATGCTCACCCAGCGCGTCGAGGTGATCCGGATGCTGCCCCTGGAGGTCGTGGAAGGAAGCGAGCCGCCGGCGAGCGATGAGATCCTGCCGCTGTACGAGTTCGAGCCGGACGCCGAGACGGTGCTGAATGAACTCCTGCCGCTGTACGTGGCCAGCAGGATCCAGTTCTGCCTCCTGCAATCGGCGGCTTCCGAGCTCGCCAGCCGTCAGAAGGCGATGAAGTCGGCTACCGACAACGCCCAGCAACTGATCGAGCGATTGACCCGCGAAGCCAACCAGGCCCGCCAGGCGGAGATCACCCAGGAGATCTCCGAGATCGTCGGCGGCGCGTCGGCGCTCGCCGAGGCGACCGCGGCCGCCGAGTGACCCGTCAAGAAAGAGTGAGGACATGACTGCCACCGTTGAAGAGAATAAGTCTGTAGCCCCTGCCGGCGGGGTCGGACGTGTGTCCCGGGTCATCGGCCCGGTGGTGGACGTGGAGTTCCCGCCCGACCAGATGCCCGACATCTACAACGCGCTGCTGATCGACACCACCGTCGGCGGCCAGACGCGCACCATGACCATGGAGGTCGCGCTGCACATCGGCGACAACCTGGTCCGTGCGATCGCCCTCAAGCCGACCGACGGGATGCAGCGCGGCACCGAGGTGCGCGATACCGGCGCGCCGATCTCGGTACCGGTCGGCGACGTGACCAAGGGACACGTCTGGAACGTGACCGGTGACGTGCTCGACGTGGATCCGTCCACCGTCGAGATCACCGAACGCTGGCCGATCCATCGGCAGGCGCCCAAGTTCGATCAGCTCGAGGCCAAGACCGAGATGCTCGAGACCGGGATCAAGGTCCTCGACCTGCTCACCCCGTACGTGACCGGTGGCAAGATCGGTCTCTTCGGCGGCGCCGGCGTCGGGAAGACGGTGCTCATCCAGGAGATGATCTACCGGATCGCGCACAACTTCGGTGGTACGTCGGTGTTCGCCGGAGTGGGCGAGCGGACCCGTGAGGGCAACGACCTGATCCACGAGATGGAAGAGGCGGGCGTCTTCAAGGACACCGCGTTGGTCTTCGGCCAGATGGATGAGCCCCCGGGCACCCGGCTCCGGGTCGCCCTGTCCGCCCTTACGATGGCGGAGTACTTCCGTGACGTGCAGAACCAGGACGTGCTGCTGTTCATCGACAACATCTTCCGGTTCACCCAGGCGGGTTCGGAGGTGTCCACGTTGCTGGGCCGGATGCCGTCCGCGGTCGGCTACCAGCCGAACCTGGCCGACGAGATGGGCCAGTTGCAGGAGCGGATCACCTCCACGCGAGGTCACTCGATCACCTCGATGCAGGCGATCTACGTGCCCGCTGACGACTACACCGATCCGGCGCCGGCGACCACCTTTGCCCACCTCGACGCGACGACGGAGCTCTCGCGGGAGATCGCTTCACGCGGCCTCTATCCCGCGGTGGATCCGCTGACGTCCACCTCCCGCATCCTGGACCCCCAATTCGTGGGGCAGCAGCATTACGACACCGCGGTGCGTGTGAAGCAGATCCTGCAGCGGAACAAGGAACTCCAGGACATCATCGCGATCCTCGGGGTGGACGAGCTGTCCGAAGAGGACAAGATCGTGGTGAACCGCGCCCGGAGGATCCAGCAGTTCCTCTCCCAGAACACCTACATGGCGACCAAGTTCACCAACATTCCCGGATCGAGCGTTCCGCTGGCGGAGACCATCGAGTCCTTCCATATGATCTGCGAGGGCAAGGTCGACCACATCGCCGAGCAGGCGTTCTTCAACGTAGGCAGCATGGACGACGTCGAGCGGCGTTGGTCTGAGCTGCAGAAGAACCAGTAGCCGAAGATGAGCGAGGAGAAGCATGGCTGAGTCGATGCGCGTCGAGGTCGTCTCGGCCGACCGGGTGGTCTGGTCGGGGAACTCCTCGAACGTCATCGCCAAGACCGTCGAGGGTGAGATCGGAATCCTGCCCGGCCATGAGCCGGTGCTGGGAGTTCTGGAGCCGAGCGCGGTGGTGATCTTCGAAGAGGGTGGCAAGCGGGAGATCGTTGCCGTCGACGGCGGATTCATCTCGGTCTCACAGGGACGGGTCTCGATTCTGAGCGAGTACGCGCGGATGGCCGACGAGGTCAGCATCGCCCAGGCCGAGAAGGAGTTGGCCGAGGCGCAGCGAGTGCTCGATACCGGCGACGGCGACGACGAGGACCGCAAGCATCTGCTGCGCGCCACCGCGCAACTTCGTGCAGCACAGAAAGCACAGTAGGGTCGCACCAGCAACTAGCGTCAACGGTAACCGCGGAAGCCGGGAGGCGTCGGGGCGACGTGTGAGGACGGGTATGCAAGGCTGGCTGGGAGTACTGCTGCTCTTCGGCCTGCTCGTGGTCACGCTGGCCCTGAGCCTGATCCTGCTGGCCGCGCGACGCCGCTGGCTGGATCGAGTCGGCGGGACCTTCGAATGCAGTCTGCGGCTCAACATGACGACCCCGGGGGCCGGCTGGGCGCTCGGCGTCGCGCGCTACAGCGAGGGCATGCTGGAGTGGTTCCGGTTCTTCTCCTACTCGCCAAGGCCGCGGATGTCCTTCCTCAGGGCGGCCGTCCGGGTGCTCGAAACCCGGGAGCCGGATGCGGTGGAAGCGGTGGCCCTGAATGCGGAGCAGCGCGTGGTCCGGGTGGCGCTGCAGGACGCGGTATCGGAGGTGGAGGAGTGGGAGCTTGCGATGAGCCCGGATTCACTCACCGGCCTGCTCAGCTGGCTCGAGGCCGCGCCACCGGGCATCCGCCGCACCGACTGAGCAGGCGTCAGGCCTCCGGAGTCGCGGGGTCAGCGATGAGCGTTCCGGAGCGCTGGGCGCGCTCAGTCGCGGGTCGCGAAGGCGGCGTCGAAGGAGGCTGTGGGCGGTGTGATCCCGTTCATCCTGCGGATGAACTCCAATGCCTCCGGGGCGCCGTCAAGGCGGTCCATTCCGGCGTCCTCCCACTCGATGGAGATCGGGCCGGCGTAGCCGAGATGGTTCAGCATCCGGAAAATGTCCTCCCACCGGGTGTCGCCGTGGCCGGTGGAGATGAAGTCCCAGCCGCGACGCGGGTCCGCCCAGGGCAGGTGGGAGCCCAGTTGAGAGTTGCGGCCGTTGTGCATCCGCATCTTGGTGTCCTTGCAGTCCACGTGGTAGATCCGGTCGCGGAAGTCATCCAGGAAGGACACGTAGTCCAATCCCTGCCAGACCATGTGCGAAGGATCGAAGTTCAGGCCGAAACCGGGCCGGTGGTCGATGGCCTCCAGGGTCGCGACGGTGGACCAGTAGTCGTAGGCGATCTCGCTCGGGTGCACCTCATGGGCGAACCGGACCCCGACCTCGTCGAAGACGTCGATGATGGGGTTCCACCGGTCCGCGAAGTCGCGGTAGCCCGCCTGGATCACCACGTCGGAGACCGGAGGGAACATGGCGACGTAATGCCAGATCGCCGAGCCGGTGAACCCGACGACGGTGTCCACCCCGAAGGCCGCCGCCGCACGGGCTGTGGTCTTCATCTCCTCAGCGGCTCGCCGTCGACCCCTTCAGGATCACCGTCGCCCCAGACCCGCGGATGGACCATGTCCTGGTAGCGGCGGTCGATGATGGCCTCGCACACCGCCTGCCCGTTGAGATGGTTGGAGATCGCCCAGCAGCCGAGCCCGTGGGCCTTCAAGATGTCACGCCGCTCGCTGGACGTAGGCGGGGTCCTCGACGGCGCGCGCTACGTCGAAGTGATCGCCCCAGCAGGCGATCTCGAGCCCGTCGTACCCCCACTCCGACGCCAGTCTGCACACCTCGACGAAGGCGAGGTCGGCCCACTGACCGGTGAACAGGGTCACCGGTCGCGACTGCTTCGGCTGGGCCGTCCCGGTGGCCTCGGAGAGGGTGTGGGCGGCGTCGGTCATCGGATCCTCCTTGATGCTGCGGGCGGGACTCCCTGAGTAGCAACGGGGAATTATGGGCGGTCCGGTCACCGCCCGGCACCCAGAGCACGTCACCCTCGGCGCCGTTGACCACCCGGGTCAGGATGAACAGCAGATCCGACAGGCGGTTGAGGTAGGTCATGGCCAGCAGGTGCACCCCGCCCGGCGTCGCGACGTCGGCTACCGGGTCGGTCCCGTACTCCGCCGCGGCGAGCCAGGCGGCCCGTTCGGCCCGGCGCACCACGGTCCGGGCCACATGCAACTGGGCTGCCGCAGGGCTGCCGCCGGGCAGGATGAACGAGGTCAGATTGGGTAAAGGGTCGCCGAAGTCGTCACACCAGCGCTCCAATCGGTCGACGTAAGCCTGAGTGACGCGCAAGGCCGGGTGCTCGCCTTCGGTGGGCCGGAGCGGCGTCGACAGGTCGGCTCCGAGATCGAACATCTCGTTCTGGATGGTGCGCAGCGCGGTCCACACCTGATCCGGCAGACCGCCGTTGGCCAGCGCTGAGCCGATCAGCGAGTTGGCCTCGTCGACGTCGCCGTACGCCTCGACCCGCGGGTCGGTCTTGCTCACCCCGGTCAGGTCCGACAGTTGCGTCTGACCGCCGTCGCCGGTGCGGGTGTAGATGCGAGTGAGCCGGACCATGCGCTCCACCCTACGCAGCCGGATCGGGGGCGCACGGCCTGGGATACCCGCTCCCGGAGGTGTCCTGTGGCAGAGTGCGGGGATGTCTGCGTTGCCGGCCCGCGAGGCCTTGTTCCGGCGTACGGGCGTGTCGCGTCTGCTCTGCTGCCTCGCTCTGGGCGGCGCCGGTCTGGCCGCCTGCGGACAGGCGCCGGCCGGATCGGATGCGTCCTCGCCCTCGCGCTCCGGCGGCAGCGGCGCCGACACCACCCAGGCCGCCCCGGTCAGCGGCGAGGGGTGCACCTACGTCCCGGGCGGGACCCCCGCCCGGCCGGCATCGTTGCCTCCGGTGAAGGGGATTGCGAAGACCGGGACGGTGACCTACGTGCTCGCGATGACGGCCGGAAAGGTGACGATCACCCTCGACCGCGCGAAAGCGCCCTGCACCGTGAATTCCTTCGTCTCCCTCGCCGATCAGGGCTACTTCGACGGCACGCGCTGCCACCGGCTGGCTGACTCGGGCATCTTCGTGCTGCAGTGCGGTGACCCGACCGGTACCGGACGCGGCGGGCCCGGGTACCGGTTCCCGAACGAGACCACGGGCACCGAGTCCTACGTCCGCGGCGTCGTCGCGATGGCCAACTCCGGGCCCGACACCAACGGCTCGCAGTTCTTCCTGGTGTGGGACGACTCGACCAACCTCGACCAGATCCCGGACTACACGATCTTCGGTCGGATGGACACGGCGTCCCGCGACGTCGTGGCCACCATGGCCGGCGAAGGTCAGGACGGCAGCGGCGCTGACGGCACGGGCCGCCCCAACAATCCCTCCGAGATCAGTACCGTGACCAGGGGCTGAGGGCAGGCTCGGACGTTGAACCCACCGGCGCTCCCTGAGCACCCGCGTCGCAACCATCCGCACCTACGCAAGCTCCGGTGCTCCCGCCAGGCCCATCCACTCTCCTCCGGTGCTCCAGGGAGCGCCAGCAGGGCGACCGGCCAGCTGTCGTGGGCGAAGTCCTCGGAACGGGCACCGTGCTGCGGATACCGGGCGCCTGAACCCCGGTCTCTAGGCTGGTGAGGTGGTACCGCCCGGATCGCCGCTGATGTGGTGGAACGGCTTCCCCCTGGCTTTCGCGCTGACCTGTGTGATCGAGGTGCCCGCCTACGTGGGCGCCTTCGCCGCCCTGGGATGGTCTCGCCGCCGTCCCAGCCCGCACCGGCCGCTCACGCTGCGCACCGGCCCTCGCTGTCGGGCTCGCCGTGAACCTGATCAGCCACCCCGTCTTCTGGCGGGTCGCGCTCGATCTGCGCGCGCCGGCCCAGATCGTCGTGGCCGAGGCGGTGGTGGCCTTGGTCGAAGGCCTGCTGATCTTCGCTGCGGTGGCTCGACGGGGCACCGACAGCCGGCTCAACAAGCTCGGCTGGTCCCTCATGCTCGCCGTGGCGGTCAACACCTTGTCGCTGAGCGTCGGCATGCTCCTCTGGCCGTGGCTCCGGGGTTCGTGATGGGTGCGCCACGGATCGAGGGTGGTTTCAGCACCAGGATGAAGGCTGTCCCACCGCCGCGCGGAGGTCAGTGCCCCTGGGCCATGCGTCTGCGTCCGGCGGTGCGCATCCTCGGGCGCGACGCGCCGCGGACGCAGGCTCAGCAGCACCATCGCCATGATCAGTACGCCGAGGCCGACGAAGCCGCCGACGATGTAGGCCGCGAAACCCTGACCTTGTTGGGCATAGACCGCGCCGTCGCCCGGTGACGCGCTGGGCGGGATGACGTCGAGCGGGAGGCGCCCGAGCAGAACGACGAGGTCGAGCGACCATGCCGCCCATCGACTCAGCCGCCCTTACGCACGAAGCGCAGCACGAGGATGACGACCGCGATGGCGACGAAGGCCAGCAGAGCCACCAGCAGGATGGGCAGGAAGGCGAAGGTATCCGGGATCCGGGGGGATGTCCAGCACGCCCATCCAGGCGACGAGGGCAACATGCATCATGGGGGAACTCCTCTGTCGTCACGTCGCCGACCCGATTTCGGGCGGTGCTCGGCGTGGGTCTTCCTCTCTACCTTTCCACACGCCTGGTTGTCACAGATGCAGGAAACCGTCGCATGGTGGCCTCGAAGACCTCCGGCTGGTCGCTGTGCACCCAGTGCCCGGCCCGTTTGATCGTGACCAGCTGGACCCGCGGGAAGAGCGCACGCATGGCTGGCGCGAACTCGGCCCGGACGTAGCCCGAGTTGGCCCCCGCCACCCAGAGCACCGGACCGAGGAACGGATCGGCGTCGGTCTCGGGCCAGCTGCCCATGATCGCGAGGGCGTCACCGAGGAGTCGCAGATTCATCTGCCAGCGCCATCCATCGGCGGGCGGCCGCTGGCGTCGCAGGTTCTGAAGCAGAAACCCCCGCACGTCGGGATCTGAGCTGTAGTCCGCGAGTTGCCGGTCCGCGGCGGCGCGATCGGTCAGATTCGCCAGATCGATGGCGCTCAGCCCGCGGACGTAGGTCTCGAAGCCGCTGAGCTGGCTGGTCGATACCGGCGATACGTCGACGACACACAGTCGCGCGACCAGCTCCGGGCGGCGCAGCGCGAGCATCATCGCCACCTTGCCGCCCATCGAGTGCCCGACCACGGCGTACGGCTCGCCACCGCCCTCGAGCTCCAGCAGTGCCGCGACCTGGTCGGCCATGTCCGCGTAGGAGAAGCGCTGCGACCAGGGTGAGCGCCCGTGGTCAGGCAGATCGGGGAGCAGGATCCGCGCCCGGTCGCTCAGCGCCTTGGCCACGGTCGTCCAGTTGCGCCCCTGACCGAACAACCCGTGCAGGAACACCACCCGCGGACCCGCGTCGCCGAGCCGGGCCACCGCCAAGGGCTCGTGCCGGCGCGGTCACGGCCGTCGCTGCCAGCAGGCCGTGTGCCAGTGCCGTCGCTCTTCCACCGGAGATCCCGAGAAGGACCGCGACTGCTCGGGCCAGGCGACGATATGCGGGGTGCCCGGGACGATCGTCTGCTCGCATCCGGGGCAGCGGTACGGCTTGGCAGCCGCGGCGCCGGGAACGCTGCGGACGATCCAGCGCCCGTCGCTCTTGGCCGCGGCGCTGGCGTGCCCGGCGTTCAACGGGCGAGCGGGGCGGGTGTGCTTGCTGGGTCGACGCGCCACCGGGCGATTCAATCAGATCGCCGTGGGCGGGTAGTTTGTCCGGTGTGCGTTTGGTGATCGCCCGTTGTCAGGTGGACTACACCGGACGCCTCAGTGCTCACCTTCCGATGGCGACCCGACTGATCCTGGTCAAGAACGACGGCTCGGTGTCGATTCATGCCGACGACCGCGCGTACAAGCCGCTGAACTGGATGAGCCCTCCGTGCGTGCTGGCCGTCTCCACCGGTGCGGACGCCCGGTCGGCCCTGCTCGGCGGCGAGCCGCTGACCGAGCGCTGGGAAGTGCGCGGGCGTGACGGCGACATGCTCGCCATCGCCATCGCCGAGGTGCTGCACGACTCGAGCCACGATCTTGGCGTCGATCCCGGCCTGCAGAAGGACGGAGTCGAGGCCCACCTTCAGGCTCTGCTGGCTGCTCACCCGGAGACGCTCGGTTCCGGGTTGGCCCTGGTCCGCCGCGAGTACCCGACCGCGATCGGACCGGTGGACCTGCTCTGCCGCGACGCGGGCGGCGGATACGTCGCCGTCGAGGTCAAGCGACGCGGAGAGCTGGACGGGGTCGAGCAACTGACCCGCTATCTGGACCTGATGCGCCGCGATTCGTTGCTCAGCCCGGTCCGGGGCATCTTCGCGGCACAGCAGATCAGGCCGCAGGCCCGGGTGCTGGCCGCCGACCGCGGCATCTCCTGCGTGACGGTGGACTACGACGCGCTGCGCGGCATCGACAAGCCGGAGGAGCGTCTCTTCTGAGGCTCAGCCTGCCGAGGGGACGAAGTGCCGCTCATCAGCCGACATCGCGTCGTCGAGGCGCGCCAGCTCGTCGAGATCGAGCTCAGGGACCTCGGGCAGACTTTCCGCCGTCTCCACCGCCAGTGCGCTGAGGGAGGTGAGCTGGCTCAGCATGGCCTGCTTGCGGCGGGTCAGCAGATGCTTGCTCGTGCCTCATCTGGCGTCGCCGCCAGCCGAACTCCTGACGCGCGCGTTCGTCGATCGCGGCGGCCTGCTGCTGGGCCCTCTCGATGATCTGCCGGGCCTCCGCGCTCGCCTGCACCCGCAGCGCCTCGGCCTCGGCCAGCGCCTGGGTGCGCAGTCGGGCGGCTGCCTCGGTCTCGGCGGTGAGGTGGTCGGTCGCCTGCCGCAGCTGTGCCGTGGCCTCGGACAGCAGCTTCTGCACCGCGTCGTCGGCCTCCTCCTGGGCCCCGCGCAGCTCGATGAGTACCTGCTCGCGCTGTTCGGAGGCCTCCTTGCGACTCGTCGTGGCCGCTACCTCGGTCGCGGCCAGGAGGGCCTCGACCTCTCGTTGGGCACCAAGCGTCCGGTGGGTGGCCTGACTCTGCGACTCGGTCCGGATCGCCTCCGCCTGGAGCCGGGCCACCGCCAGCACCTGGTCGGCTTCGGTGCAGACCCGGCCGAGAACCTCCGCCGCATCCTGCTCGTTCCGCTGGCGCATCGACTCCAACTCCCGAAGCTGCAGGGTGCGGATGGCGGTGAGCTCGCAGGCGGTGTCTGCCCGCAAGCGGTCGGCCTCCGCTTCGACGTGCTCGGTCAGCTCATCTGCCTGGCGGACGGCGCACTCGGTCACCTCGTACGCCTGCTCCTCCGCGATCCGCAGGATCTCCTGCGCGCGCCCGCCCAGGCCGGAAAAGCTCCCTTGGGAGGCCCGGCCGTCCGACTCGGCCAGGGCGCGCCGCAGTTGCGCGTTCTGTTGGATCAGCGCGTCACAGCTCATCTTGAGCTGGGTGATCTCGGACTCGGCACCGTGCACGAAGTGGTCTACCGCGCCGCGATCGTACCCGCGAAGGGACAACGCGAATGGCGCGTCGTTGGTGGGACGGGACAGACCGACGTGAGCCTCTCGGCCCGCAACGGTGGATTGGGATGCTCGAGACTGGTTCACTGCAGATTTCCCCTACGCCAGAATGCCGTGCCCCGAGGAGGTCAGCGTAGCGGGCCGAGCGGCCCGGACCAAGGTCCGGGCCGCAGATCGACTACTCGGAGGTCTGCTGCTTCGGGTCATCCTCGAGGTCCTTGCCGCCGGCTCCGGAGTCACCGGGGTCCCCGTCGCCCACTGCGGGCTGCTTCGCCTCGGCGCCAGCCGGAATCATCCTTGGCGGCGTTGTTCAGCCGCTTGGTTCCGGCGGGCATGTCGCTGGCCGCCACGAGCACGGTGGCGTCGCCGTCGATCTCCGGGTCGTCCGGTCGAGCCGGTCGGATGCGGATTGGTCGGCGGCTGCACCCTGCGGTGCGCCCGCGGGCCGGAGCTGGGGACGCAGGACGGTGCGATCGCCCGTCTCGCCCTCCAGTTCGGAGGGATCGTCCAGATCGGGGAACGCGCTGGCGGTCTGCTCGGCCAACGCTGACAGGCTGGCGAGCTGGCTCAGCACCGCCTGCTTGCGCTGGTGCAGCAGGTCGGTCTCGCGCTTGAGCTGCTGCTTGCGCCAGGCGAACTCCTGCTGGGTGCGCTCGTTGATCGCGGCGGCCTGCTTCTTCGCGGTCGCGATCCGCGCCTCGGCCTCCTGCACGCCGTCGAGCTTGGTCTGTTCCGCCTCGGCGATGGCGTCGGAGCGGATTCTGGCCGCCTCGGTGATATCGGCCTCCAGCCGGTCGGCGGACTCCTGGTGGAACCGCGTCGCCTCGGCGAGCAAATCAGCGGTCTTGGCCTGGGCCTCGTCGTGCTGCTTCTTGAGCCCGGCGATCGCGGCCTCCCGCTCGGCGGCCACCTGCGCTCGGGTGTCGGCCGCCTCCCGCTCGACCGTGCGGCGGAGGTTCTCGGTGTCCAGGTAGGCGTTCTGCCGGGTGGCCTGCGCCTCGTGGTCGGCCTCGAGGCGTACCGAGGTGGCCTGCCGACGCGCGGCGGCGATCAGGGCTTCGGCTTCCGCCTTGGACTTCTCGACCTGGCCCTGGACGTCGGCAGTCAACTTGGCTCGGAGCTGTTCCATCTCGGCGGCGCCGCCGGTCTTGATCGCGTCACCCTCACGCGCGGCGCTCGACCGTACGCCGTCAGCCTCGCGGCGGGCCTGCTCCTTGAGCTTCTCGGCCTCCACCGTGGCGTTCTGGACCAACTCGCGGGCCTGCTCCCCGGCCAGCCGGAGGATGTCGTTCGCCCGCCCGCCGAGATCGCTGTAGTCGACGTCCTGCGATCCCGACTTGGGTCCGTTGCCCGACACCTGGTCCTGCAGCCCGGTCACCTGCTGCTCGAGCTGGCTGGCATGCCGCCGCGACTGCACGACCGCGGCCTCGAGTGAGCGGACGTACTCGTCCACTGCCTGCCGGTCGTAGCCGCGCAGAGCGTTGGGAAAGTTTCCCGCGGCGCTCGCCGTTTCGTCGAACAGCCTCAGCCCCGTGTTGTCGGATGCGTTCACGCAGATACCTTCCCGATTAGGTCATCGTGGCGAGTCCGGTCACACCTGAACGTCAGTCCCTCGTTCAGCCGCGGCGCTCATCGGTGGCGACGGCCTCGACGATTTCGAGGAGCACGCCACCCGTGTCCTTGGGATGGACGAAATTGATCAGCGAACCGCGGGTGCCGGCTCTTGCAGAATCATAAAGCAACCGCAATCCCCGCCGTCGTAAAACGACAGAAGCCGATTCGACCGAATTCACCCGGTAGGCAAGGTGGTGCAGGCCCGGCCCGCGGCGCTGGAGGAACCGGTTCACCGGGGAGCGGTCGGACAGGGGGGCGAGGAGCTGAACCTGCGCGCCCGTCTCCCACGGCGAAGCCGGACCGATCAGCCCTCCCGGCGAAGCCGGACCGATCAGCCCTCCCGGCGAAGCCGGACCGATCAACCCTTCCGGCGAAGCCGGACCGATCAGCCCTCCCGGCGAAGCCGGACCGATCAGCATCGCCTCCGCGACATCTTGATCGGCGATGTCCTCCCGATGGAGCAGCCGCAGGCCGAGCACGGTCGTGTAGAGGCTCAGCGCGGCTTCGAGGTCGGCGACGGCGACGCCGACGTGGTCGAGTTGGAGCAGGCCGGGCAACGGGCCGCCCAGCGTCGAGGCAGGCGTGGTCACGGCTCCTAGGGTGCCAGACTGGACGGATGGGATCTGTCATCGTGGGCGGCGCTCGTACGCCGTTCGGCACGTTGCTGGGGGGGCTGAAGGGCCTGGCGGCCACCGATCTCGGCGGCATCGCCACTTGCCGGCGCCCTGCGCGCTGCGGTGTCTCATCCCCAGAGCGTGGATGACGTGGCGATGGGCCAGTCGGTGCGCCGTCGGATCGGCGTCTCGCTGAACGGGTCCGCGGGCCCGGGCGAGCCGGACGCCGAGCTCGCTGCCCTGATCCTCGCCGCCCGCGCCGGCCGGCCACGGGCCCTGGGTCGCTTGATCAGCGTGATCGAGAACCTGTCGCCGGCGTTGCCCACCCTGGTGCGGGCCCTGGCGCCCGACACCGGAAAGGCGCACGTGATCGGGGTGACCGGCGCCCCCGGTGTCGGCAAGTCCACCACCGTGTCCGCGCTCATCGGGGCCTTCCGCGCCGATGGTCAGCGCGTGGGTGTGTTGGCCGTCGACCCCAGCTCGCCCTTCACCGGCGGCGCCCTGCTGGGCGACCGGGTGCGGATGCAGGAGCACGCCCTGGACGACCAGGTGTACATCCGCTCGATGGGCACGCGGGGGCACCTCGGCGGGCTGTCGGTGGCGGCTCCTCAGGCGCTGCGGGTCTTCGACGCCGCCGGGTTCGACACCGTGATCGTCGAGACGGTCGGGGTGGGCCAGTCGGAGGTGGAGGTGGCGCGCACGGCCGACACGACCCTGGTGCTGCTGGCTCCGGGCATGGGCGACGGGATCCAGGCGGCGAAGGCCGGCATCCTCGAGGTCGGGGACATCTTCGTGGTCAACAAGAGCGACCGCGACGGTGCCCAGGCGCTGGTCCGCGACCTCCGCACCATGATCGCCCTCGCCGAGCGGGCCGCGGAGGACTGGAAGCCGCCGATCGTGTCGACCGTCGCGTACGAGGGCACTGGCATCGCCGAACTGTGCAGCACGATCGCACGCTTCCAGCAGGCGCAGCGCGCCACCGGACGGGACGGCCTGCGTCGGCTGGCCCGCGCACGCAGTGAGGTGGAGGGCCTGGCTCTGGCCCACCTGCGCGCCCAGTCCCGGTTGTCGGACCTGGCGCAGCTGGACGGTCTGGCCGCACAGGTCAGCCGGGGCGAGCTGGATCCGTACTCCGCCGCCGAGCAGCTGCTCGACCGGTAGCGCGTGCGGCCCTTCGCCGTCGTCGGCGTGGCACGGTCGCACCGCAGCCCGCTTTGAGGTACAAAGGACGGGATCGACAACCGAAGGGGTGAGGGGTGACGACGTGAAGTGGTTCAAGCGCATCATTTTCGTGCTTGTCGTGGGCTTCTGCCTCTTCTACCTCGTCCAGCAGCCCGAGGGTGCGGCGAGTGCGGTCAAGACCGTCTTCGTCGCCGTCGCAGGGGCCTTCCGCTCGATCATCACGTTCTTCACCTCCCTGGCCGCGTAGCGGTGGCAGGTCTGCTCGACTGGCTCGACCCGAGAGCCGACCGCTACATCCTGAGCGACGCCGGTGAGCGCCTGGTGCTGCAGGTGCGCAAGCACTGGGTCGCCAGCGTGTTCCCCGCCGTCCGGGTCACGATCGGCTTGTTGATCTTCGTCAGTGCGTTCGCCTACCAGCCGCCGGCCTTCTGGGTGTTCTTCCTCATCGGCCTCGGGCTGGGGATGCAGGGCCTGTGGCGGATGGTGGAGGAGTACCGGGACCGTTTCGTGATCACCAATCAGCGGGTCTACCGGGTTCACGGGAATCTGAATACGTCGCGGGCGAGCGTGCCGCTGAGCCGGATCCTGGACATCACGGTGAAGAAGCCGCTCATCGGACGCTGGCTGAACTACGGACATTTCGTCTTCGAGTCGGCCGCCCAGGTCCAGGGCCTGAACGTGATCCGCTACGTCGCAGCGGTCGACCGGCGCGAGGACGTGCTCCGGCTCGCCATGGGGCAGGCCACTCTGCCCGTGGCGGTGCCGATGGACGACGGCACGTGACCGCCGCGGAGCGGCATCGGCTGCCCTTCGATCCCATCGAGGAGGCCGCGCGGCAGTGGGCCGACCACTGGTCGGAGATGCCGCGGATGCGTGCGGTCACCTCGCTCATGCGGGTCCATCAGCTGGTGCTCACCGAGCTGGACGAGCTGCTCCGGCCGCTGGGACTCACGTTCGCGCGCTACGAGGTCTTGGTGCTGCTGTCCTTCTCCCGCCGAGGTGCCCTCCCGCTGGGCAAGATCGGCGAACGTCTGCAGGTGCACGCCACGTCGGTGACTCCCCTGGTCAAGCGGTTGGAGGCGGCGGCGCTGATCCGCCGTACGCCTCATCCCGAGGACGGCCGCGCGGTGCTCGCCTCGATCACTCCCGAAGGCCGGCTGGTGATGAATCAGGCGACCGAGGCCATTGTGGGCGCACGGTTCGCGCTCGGGGCGATGAGCGAGGCGGAGTGTGATCGGCTCACCGGCCTGCTGACCACACCACGCGCGGCGGCCGGCGACTTCTGAGCCGTCAGATCCACCTGGACTGCTGAAGGTTCGGGTCGTCGGCTTGGGGTCCGATAGTAGGACATCCTACTATTTGTGGATGACGGCTACGAGGGACGACGGCGGGCGCGAGCGTTGGGCGGCCGCCTACGCGGAGGCGCAGCGCCGCGGCCAGGTGCGGGACGCCGACTTCAGCACGCTTTCGGGGCTGGAGGTGGATCCGGTCTACGGACCCGACGTGGCGAGGGAGGCCGAGACCGACGACGAGCGGGCGGCCCGGATCGGGTGGCCGGGGGAGTATCCGTTCACCCGGGGGCTGCACGCCAGCGGGTATCGCGGGCGGCCGTGGACGGTTCGCCAGTTCGCCGGCTTCGGAAACGCCTGGCAGACCAACGAGCGCTACCGGATGATCCTCGGGGCCGGAGGTGGCGGGTTGAGCGTCGCCTTCGACATGCCCACGCTGATGGGCCGCGACTCCGACGAACCGATGAGCCTGGGTGAGGTCGGCCACTGCGGTGTGGCGATCGACTCGGCCGCCGACATGGAGGTGCTCTTCGAAGGTATCGACCTCGCGACGGTCACCACGTCCATGACCATCTCCGGACCGGCCGTGCCGGTCTTCTGCATGTACGTCGTCGCGGCGGAGCGCCAGGGCGTGGACGTGTCGAGGCTTAACGGCACTCTGCAGACCGACATCTTCAAGGAGTACATCGCGCAGAAGGAATGGATCTTCGCTCCGACCCCGCATCTGCGGCTGATCGGGGACCTGATGGAGCACTGCACCGAGCGGATGCCCGCGTACAAGCCGCTGAGCGTCTCCGGCTACCACATCCGGGAGGCGGGGTCGACTGCCGCACAGGAGCTCGCGTTCACCTTGGCGGACGGATTCGGCTACGTCGAGCTCGGGCTCTCGCGGGGGCTGGACGTCGATCGCTTCGCCCCTGGCCTGAGCTTCTTCTTCGACGCGCACATCGACTTCTTCGAAGAGATCGCGAAGTTCCGCGCCGCCCGGCGGATCTGGGCGCGCTGGATGCGCGACCGCTACGGTGCCCGGACGGCCAAGGCCCAGTGGCTGCGCTTCCACACCCAGACGGCCGGAGTCTCGCTGACCGCGCAACAGCCGTACAACAACGTCGTCCGCACCGCCGTCGAAGCTCTCGCGGCGGTGCTGGGCGGCACGAACTCCCTGCACACCAACGCCTTCGACGAGACGCTGGCGCTGCCCACGCAGGAGTCGGCGGAGATCGCCTTGCGGACCCAGCAGGTGCTCGCCGAGGAAACCGGCGTGCTCAACGTCGCCGACCCGCTCGGCGGCTCCTGGTACGTCGAGGCGCTCACCGACCGACTGGAGGCGGAGGCCGAGGCGGTATTTGCCCGGATCGAGCAGCTCGGAGGCGGGGCGTCCCGCGACCACGCGATCGGGCCCATCACCTCGGGCCTGTTGCTGGGCATCGAGGAGGGCTGGTTCACCGGGCAGATCGCGGATGCTGCCTTCCGCTACCAGACTCAGCTGGAGAAGGGCGACAAGCGGATCGTCGGGGTGAACGTGCACACCTCGACGGTCAGTGGGCCGGTGGAGATCCTGCGGGTCAGCCAGGAGGTGGAGACCGACCAGCGGGCGCTGCTGGCCGAGCGTCGCGCCCAGAGGGACCAGTCGGTGCTCGACCGCGCGCTGTCGGAGATGATCGAGGTCGCCCGTACGCCGCAGAACCTGATCGAACCGATGCTGGCGGCGGTCCGGGCCGAGGCGACCCTGGGGGAGATCTGCGGTGCACTGCGGAACGAGTGGGGGGGTTACGTCGAGCCGGCCCGCTTCTGACGGGGGAGCGACTGCGGCTTGCGGTGCAGCGAACCCGCTAGGTCGTGTCGTGCGGATCGACCAGTGGCCAACCGCCGGCCGCGAGCCGGCCGCGAACGCGACTGATGTCTGCCTCGCCGGGCAGATCGTCGGTGACGCGGGTGATCAGCGTGCCGATGTCGGCGTCGTCGATGGGCAGGGTCCCGCTCCGGCAGAGTTCGGCGGCCACCACGCGCACCTCCTCGGCGCTCAGGCGCCGAGACAGCACCGCCAGCAGGGGGATGTAGTCGGTGGGAGGGATTCCCTCCGGGTAGCCGGCGCGCAGCCAGCCGAGGATGGACACCAGCACGGCGGGGGCGCCCATCTCAGGCGAAAAGCTGCTTGCCGAACACGATCACCACAATCCCGAACAGCACAGCCGCGACGCAGACGCCGAAACAGACCACCGCGCCGGCGATCCCGGCCGGGGTGGGACGGGCACGGCCGTCGGCTCCCGCCAGCACCGGACGTCCGGTGTTGATGGAGCGGACGCCGAGGGCGAACAAGGCGGGCAGGCCGGCACCGAGCAGCAGTCCGACGGCGAGCACCTGCCACAGTGAGCTCAGGGCCTTGATGAGGATGTCCATGGGTTCTCAGACTCTCAAACGCTCAGGCCCGCGTGCGGACGCACGGACTCTTCGGATGTCGACGCCGGGACCAGACCGTCCTGCCAGGCCGAGTTGACGTTGTGGTGGCCGATCGCGGTACGTCGGGACGCGCAGGTACATCACTGTCGCGGCAGCGACCAGGATCCCGAACACGATCGTCACGCCCGCGCTGCCGCCGATCCCGGCCGCCAGGAACCAGCACGCCGCGCCCACGAGCGCCGCCGCGGGCAAGGTGATGACCCAGGCGACCACCATCCGGCCGGCCACGGCCCAGCGCACCTGGGCGCCCTTGCGGCCCAGACCGGTGCCCAGGATCGATCCGGTGGCGACGTGGGTGGTGGACAGGGCCATGCCCAGATGGCTGGACGACAAGATGATGGCGGCCGAGGAGGCCTCGGCGGCCATCCCCTGGGGCGAGGAGATCTCCACCAGGCCCTTGCCCAGGGTGCGGATCACCCGCCAGCCGCCGACGTAGGTGCCGCCGGCGATCGCCACGGCGCACACGAGTTTGACCCAGAACGGGATCGACACGGTGCTGGTCCAACTCCCGTAGGCGATCAGGGCCAAGGTGATGACGCCCATGGTCTTCTGCGCGTCGTTGGTCCCGTGGGCCAGGGAGACCAGGGACGCGGAGCCGATCTGCCCCCAGCGGAAGCCGCGGTCGCGACGCTGTTCGGGCACGGAGGCCACGATCGTGAAGATGACCCGGGTGCCGACGGCCGCCACCAGGGCAGCGACGACCGGCGCGGCGATCGCCGGAATGACGACCGAGGCGAGCACGCCGTCCCACTTGACCCCGCTCAGGCCGAGGGAGGCGATCGCCGCCCCGATCAGGCCGCCGAACAAGGCGTGGGAGGAGGAGGAGGGGAGTCCCAGCAGCCAGGTGATCAGGTTCCACAGGATGCCGCCCACCAGACCCGCGAAGATGATGGTGAGGATGGGGGTGCCCATCAGTTCCGCGACCGGACTTCCGTCGGCGCCCTGGATATTCACGACCTTGTTGCTGACCGTCAGGGCCACCTGGATGCTGAGGAACGCCCCGACGAGGTTGAGCACCGCGGACAGCCCCACGGCCACCTTGGGTCGAAGTGCACCGGTGGCGATCGAGGTCGCCATGGCGTTGCCGGTGTCGTGGAAGCCGTTCGTGAAGTCGAACGCCAGCGCCGTCACGACGACGATCGCCAAGATGAAGAAGGCTTCGGTCACCTATGCATGGTGGATGCTCGGACCGCCCTGCGTCCAATCTGCCGCACCGCCGACGGCAAACCTCAGCCAGAATTCACCTGAGAGCAGCGCGCTCAGCGGGGTTTCGCGCGGTTCGCGGGTCGGGCCCAGGAGCGGACCGGCCGGATCACCCGCCCAGTGCGGCCGCGACCACCTCCCGGGCGGCGGCCTGCACCTCGGCGAGGTGGTCCGGACCGCGGAACGACTCCGCGTAGATCTTGTAGACGTCCTCGGTACCGGAGGGACGTGCGGCGAACCAGGCCGATTCGGTGGCGACCTTGAGCCCGCCGATCGCCGCGTCGTTGCCCGGCGCCTTGGTGAGGATCTGGGTGATCGGCTCCCCGGCCAGCTCGGTCGCGGTCACGGCGGAGGCGTCGAGTTTGGCCAGTTTGGCCTTCTGCTCGCGATTGGCCGGCGCGTCCACCCGCGCGTACGCCGGGGCACCGTGCTCCGCGGTCAGCTCGGCGTACAGCTCGCTCGGCGACTTGCCGGTCACGGCCTTGATCTCACTGGCCAACAGGGCGAGCAGGATGCCGTCCTTGTCGGTGGTCCAGGTCGACCCGTCCAGCGCCAGGAACGAGGCCCCGGCCGACTCCTCACCGCCGAAGCCGATCTCGCCCGTACGCAGCCCCGGCACGAACCACTTGAACCCGACCGGAACCTCGACCAGCGTGCGGCCGAGGCTGGCAGCGACCCGGTCGATCATCGAGGAGGAGACCAGGGTCTTGCCGATGCCGGCGTCGCCACGCCAACCGGGACGGTGCGCGTACAGGTAGTGGATCGCCACCGCCAGGTAGGCGTTGGGATTCATCAGCCCGAAGTCGGGGGTGACGACGCCGTGCCGGTCGGAATCAGCGTCGTTGCCGGTGGAGATGTCGTAGGCGTCCTTGTTGCCGATCAGGCTGGCCATGGCGTTCGGCGAGGAGCAGTCCATCCGGATCTTGCCGTCGGTGTCCAGGGTCATGAACGACCAGCGCGGGTCGACCGCCGGATTGACCACGGTGAGGTCGATCCCGAGGTTCTCGGCGATGTAGCCCCAGTACTGCACGCTCGCGCCACCCATCGGGTCGGCGCCGATATGCACCCCGGCCTCGCGTACGGCCTTGAGGTCGAGCGCGTTGACCAGGTCCTCGCAGTAGCTGCCCAGGTAGTCGAAGCGGTTCAGCTCCGAGACGACCTGCTCGTACGGCTTGCGCCTGATCGCCGATCCGTCGGCCAGCAGGGCGTTGGCGCGGGCGGCGATCACGCTGGTGGCGTCGGAGTCGGCGGGCCCGCCGTGCGGGGGGTTGTACTTGAAGCCGCCGTCGCGTGGAGGGTTGTGGGAGGGCGTGACCACGATGCCGTCGGCGGTGTTGCTCCGGTCGGCCGACGCGTTGTGCACCACGATCGCGCGGGAGATCGCAGGGGTCGGTGTGAAGTCCTCGTCGTCCTCGGCGCAGACGGTGACCCCGTTGGCCAGCAGCACCTCGATCGCGGTGGTCCAGGCCGGCTTGGACAGCGCGTGGGTGTCCTTCCCGATGTACAGCGGCCCGGTGATGCCCTGGGCGGCGCGGTACTCCACGATCGCCTGCGTCGTCGCCGCAATATGGGCGTCGTTGAACGCGGTGTCCAGGCTCGAGCCGCGATGCCCGGAGGTGCCGAAGGCCACCTGCTGGTCGGGATTGCTCGGGTCGGGAACGAGGTCGTAGTAGGCGCTGATGACCGCGTCGACGTCGATGAGATCTTCGGGGAGGGCCGGCTGGCCGGCGCGAGGGTGAGCCATGGGGGCCATTCTGCCGAGCGGACTCGCCGGCCCGCGACCGCCCCGGACTCCACCGTCCGTCGGATCCGGCCAGCGACCGCTGTGTCGGCGAGACGACACGGCTTGTGTCGCCTCGGCGTCAGAACCGGGCTGCCTGCTTGCCCTAGCTTTTCCGTTGTCGGAACTAACCTCCCAGCTCACCCGAAAGGCTCCCCCGATGATCAGGTACACCAGGCTCGCCGCCACCGCAGTCGCCGCCACCGTCGCCACCGCCGCAGTCGCCGTGGCGCTCGCGACGCCCGCTCACGCCGAGCTGTCTCCGTCTCCGTCCCCGACCCGGACCGGGTCATTCACCAGAGTCGAACTGGACACCACCCACCGACACCTCACCGCCCGCTTCACCCGCGCCCCGCGCGGGATCGCGAGCTGGGGCGAGGACCCGAAGACCGGGACCATCGTGGTCAATGTCGTCGCCGCCGACCGGGCCGCGCTTGCCCAGGCCAGGTCGGCTGTCGCCGAGGAGCCGGCGGCCCGGATCGCCTTCGTCAGCCAGGCACCGCGACCGCTCTGGAACGTCATCGGCGGTCAGACGATCAGGAACTCCGCCAGCCGGTGTTCCGCCGGCTTCGCCGCACGCAACAGCGCCGGCTCCCGCTTCGTCATCACCGCGGGTCACTGCACCAATCTCGGCGGCACCTGGTCCGGGGTCGGAGGCACCCTCGGCACGGTGGCGGCGTCGTCGTTCCCCACCAACGACTTCGGCACCATCGCCATCAGCTCGGCTGCGGCAGTGAGCACTCCGTTGGTGGACCGCTACAGCTCCGGCTCCGACGTCACGGTCGGCGGCTACGCCAATCCGACCGTGGGCAGCGCCGTGTGCCGCTCCGGCTCGACCACGGGCTGGCGCTGCGGCACGGTGCAAGCCAACAACCAGACCGTCAACTACGGCGGTGGCCAGATCGTGTCCGGCCTGACGCGTACCAACGCCTGCGCCGAGCCCGGCGACTCCGGCGGCGCGTACGTGACCAACCCCGGCGCCGGAACCCGCGTCACCGCTCTCGGGTTGACCTCGGGCGGCTCGGGCAACTGCACCAGCGGCGGCACCACCTACTTCCAGCCGGTGGGTGAGGTCCTTGCCACGTACAGCCTGACCCTGGTCACCGGGTGAGCGTTCTGACTCTCGGCTCCGCCGCGGCACCGAACCGGTGCCGCGGCGGTGCTGTGCGCCGGTGCTGTGAGTCGGTTCTGTGAGTCGGTTCTGTGACGTCGGTTCTGGCCGCCGGTGCTGTCCGGGGTTTGTCTCCGTCGCCGGGCGTTGCCGCGGCCTGCGCCGTGGACCCAATAGTGTCGGGCCCATGAGTTCGTCCAGCTTCAACCGTCCCGGCGCCATCGATCTGTCCGCGCTCAAGTCGAAGGCCCAGCAGCGGCCCGCCGCCCCAGGCCGACCGGCGGGCAACGGCGGCTCGTACGTGGTCGAGGTCACCGAGCAGAACTTCGAGGCCGAGACCATTCGCAGGTCGGTGAAACACCCGGTCGTGGTGGAGCTCTACTCGCCCCGCGTCGCGAGCGGCCATCAGTTGTCCGACGCGTTGATCGAGATCGCCAACGCCAGTGGCGGGAAGTTCCTGCTGGCTCGGCTGAACGTCGACGCCGCCCCGGGGATCATCCAGGCCCTGGGATTGCAGGCGGTGCCGACCGTGATCGCGCTGATCGGCGGTCAGTTGGCGCCGCTGTTCCAGGGGGTCCTGCCGAAGGATCAGGTCCAGGCAGCGATCGACCAGTTGCTCAAGGCGGCCGTCGCCAACGGAATCGTCGGCCGGGCCGAGCCCGCGGGGACGCCGGCCGCTGATGCTGCCGAGGATGCCGGCGCGGACACCGACGGCGGGGAGGAAGCCGCGGATCCGCGATTCGCTGCGGCCGACGAGGCCCTCGAACGGGGTGACTTCGCGGCGGCGGCGGAGGAGTTCGACAAGCTGCTCGCCGCCAATCCGAACGACGCCGAGGCGGCAGCGGGCAAGGCCCAGGCCGGGCTGTTCGCCCGCGCCGCGGCCCTCGACCCGCAGACCGTGCTGGCCGAGGCAGCTACGGGGGATGCGGCCGCCCAGCTCGCCGCGGCCGATGTGGAGATGCTCGGCGGTCAGGTGGACGAGGCCTTCAGCCGGCTGCTCGGGGTCATCCGCAAGGGGCCGGGCGAGGACCGCAACGTCGCGCGGGTCCGGCTGCTGGAGCTGTTCGAGACCCTCGGCAACGCCGATCCCCGGGTCTTGCAGGCGCGCCGTGATCTGATGACGGCCCTGTTCTGACCCGCGCTGCGCGTCCCGATCGCGCGGGCCGCGTACGGCGTGCGCATTATGCTGGTGTGGCATGACGAACAATGGCAATCGGATCATGTACATGAGGCGCCTGGTACCGGCGCTTCTCGCCGCAGGCGTCTTGGCCCTTGGCGGCTGTACGGCGGGCAGTCCGGACCAGCCTGCGCCGACTCCATCTGAGGCCGGCGCGACGGCACCGAGTGCGGTCAGCCCCAGCCCGGAGGCCTCGACCAGTCCCGCCGCGTCTGCGGACTCGGTGGCGTCCTGCCTCAACGGTCGCTACGAGCTCGGCCGCTTCGTCGGAGAGGGCGACAAGGGCACCTTCGGCACGGGTTCTGGAGGGGACCTCAGTGTCACCTTCGACGATGGCACGCTACGTGATGGAGGCCGCGGGTCAGCGGCCGTACACGCTTGTCTCTGCTCGGGCAGAGCGCCGAACTGGTGGTCGACGGCACGATCGAAGGCGACTACACGGTCAACGGGAACCAGGTCACCTTCCGTCGCGGCGACACCTCCGGGGAGGCCACGCTGACCGTTCGCCGGCAGGAAGCAGAGTCTGACCATGGCGCAGGTGGCGAACGTGCTCGCGCCTGAAGGCACCGCGAACCTGGCCTGCTCGGGCGAGAATCTCATTCTCACCCTCGATCGGCTCCGGCTGGAGTTCCTGCGCCGGTAGGCCAGCAACGTCCTGTGCCCCGGACCGAACCACCCGGTCGACGTGACGCGACTCGCCACGCGGCCGGTGGGCGGGGGTCGGCAGCGTTGCCGGGGCGACCTGCGTCGGCGTACGCTCCACATTGCACAGGTTCCTGGGGGATTGCACAGTTTGCAACTGTGCAATCCAGCAGCAACCACGTATACGTAGGTTCCCGCAGCGGGAGGGGTCCCGCAGCGGGGGCGTCCGGGGGGAGCTGCGTCGGCGTCGCTCCGCATTGCACAGGTTCCTGGGGGATTGCACGGTTTGCAACCTGTGCAATCCAGCAGCAACCCACGTATACGTAGGTTCCCGCAGCGGGGAGGGGTCCCGCAGCGGGAGGGTCCCGCAGCGGAGTCCCGCAGCGGGGGCGTCCGGGGCGAACTGCTGCGTACCTTCCACATTGCACAGGTTCCTGGTGGATTGCACAGCTTGCAACCTGTGCAATCCAGCAGGAACCCACGTATACGTAGGTTCCCGCAGCGGGAGGGGGCTCCGGTCAGAGCGTGCGGCCGTCCTCGGTGTAGGCGAGTTGGCCGGGGCCGAGGGAACAGGCCAGGGCGAGGCGGCGGTAGGCCAGTGGGGTGACCAGGTGGGCGGCGGCTTCCAGATCGACCAGGGCGACGGCGGCGATCTCGCTCGGTTGCAGGGTCCAGGTGTCCAGGTCGTCCGGGCGCACCCGGCCACCGTCGAAGATCATCTCGATCGCGTCGTCCCAGCCGAGGTAGGGCGGCATCCAGTCCACCACCAGGAGGCGCCCGACGTCGAGGTCGAAGCCCAGTTCCTCCTTGACCTCGCGGATCGCGCCCTGCCTCGGGGTCTCGTACGGCTCCACGATCCCTCCGGGCAGCTCCCAGTCCACCTTGAAGCGGGTGTCACACAGCAGCAGCCGGCCGGCCTCGTCGCGGATCAGCACGTGCGCGATCAGCCGCTTCTTGGGCAACGCGGCGTTCATCACGCCGGAGAACCCGTGGGGTCCGCCGACCTGGTCGCCGGCCAGGCGGGCGAACAGGGCGAGATCGCCGTACGTCCCGTCCGGCCGGGCGAGTGCCTGCCGCCGCACCCCCTCGAGCCGGAATCCGGAGCGCTGCAACGCGCGCCGCGACCAGCCGTCGGAGGCGTCCACCGTGGCTTCGACCCGCCGCAGCCCGCGCCCGTTCAGCGCTTGGTCGGCCGTCGCCCAGACGGCACGCTCCAGCGCGTCGGGCTCCACCGGCCCGCTCCAGTCGAGGACGGCGACGCCGTCCTCGACCACCGACACCGTGACCTGCAGTTCAGCCCCTCGTCGGCCTAGCGGGCGGCGAGTCCGGCGAGTCCGGCGAGTCCGGCGAGTCCGGTGAGTCCGGCGAGTCCGCGCGAGTCCGCCGACTCGCCGCGCTTGGCCGGTGCGGATGTGGCTGCCTTGGCCGCTGGTGCGGATGAGGCTGCCTTGGCCGCTGGTGCGGATGGGGCTGCCTTGGCCGCAGGTGCGGCTGTTGCCCTGGTACGACCGACCTGAGGGACTGGCTCGGACGTCAAGGTGTGCTCAGAGCCGATCGGCTCTGCCACCGGCTTGGGCTGCACGGCCTTGGCGCGGCGTGGGGAGGCCTGCTTGGCCGCCGCCTTGGCGCCCCGCTTGGCCTTCTCGGGCTCGTCCTGGTCCTCGTCGGGCACCGACTCCAGCCGCAGCCAGACCGCGCCCAGCGGCGGGATGGTGACCGATGCGGAAGCGATGTAGCCGTGCGAGGGAACGGGGTGAGCGAGGACCTGGCCGAGGTTGCCGATTCCCCCGGTGCCGTCGTACACGTCGGCGTCGGTGTTCATGATCTCGGTCCAGACGCCCTCGGCCGGCAGGCCGATCCGGTAGTCCGGTCGCGGCTCGGAGGAGAAGTTGGTCACGCACGCGATCATCTGACCCTCCCCGTCGTAGCGAAGGAAGGCGAAGATGTTGCCGCCGGCGTCGTCCGCCTCGATCCAGGAGAAGCCGGAGGCGTCGCTGTCCTGCTTCCACAGGGCCGGGTGCTCCCGGTAGACCGTGTTCAGGTCCTTGACCAGCCGCTGGACCCCGCGGTGACCCCACTCCGAGCTCTGCCACCAGTCGATGCTGCGGGCCTCGGAGAACTCCCGCTTCTGACCGAACTCGGTCCCCTGGAACAGCAGCTTCTTGCCCGGGTGGGCCCACATGAAGGCGTAGAACGCGCGCAGCGTGCCGAACTTGCGCCAGTCGTCCTGGGGTGCTCGCTCGAACATCGAGCCCTTGCCGTGCACCACCTCGTCGTGGCTGATCGGCAGGATGAAGTTCTCCGAGTAGGCGTAGGCCATGGCGAAGGTCATCTCGTGGTGGTGGTACTGGCGGTAGATCGGCTCGCGGCCCATGTAGCGCAGCGAGTCGTTCATCCAGCCCATGTTCCACTTGAAGCCGAAGCCGAGGCCGCCGTACTCCACCGGTCGGGTGACTCCCGGCCACGAAGTCGACTCCTCGGCGACCATCATGGTGCCGGGCTCGCGCGCGTACGCGTGGGCGTTGGTCCGCTGCAGCATCTCGATCGCCTCGAGATTCTCGTTGCCGCCGTACTTGTTGGGCACCCACTGGCCGGCTTCGCGGGAGTAGTCGAGGTAGAGCATCGACGCCACCGCGTCGACCCGGAGGCCGTCGATGTGGTACTCGTGCAGCCAGTAGTAGGCGTTGGAGATCAGGAAGCTCTGCACCTCGTTGCGACCGAAGTTGAAGATGTAGGAGCCCCAGTCCGGGTGCCATCCCAGGCGCGGGTCCTCATGCTCGTAGAGCGCGGTTCCGTCGAAGCGCTGGAGCGCCCAGGGGTCGGTGGCGAAGTGTCCGGGCACCCAGTCGACCAGTACGCCGATTCCGGCCTGGTGCAGCTTGTCGACCAGGTGCCGGAACTCGTCGGGCGAGCCGAACTTGCTCATCGGCGCGAAGTAGCCGGTGACGTGATAGCCCCAGGACCCTTCGAAGGGGTGCTGGGCGACCGGCAGGAATTCCACGTGGGTGTAGCCCTGCCAGGTGCAGTATTCGACCAGTTCCTTGGCCAGTTCCAGGTAGGTCAGGCCCTTGCGCCACGATCCGATGTGCACCTCGTACACGCTCATCGGCTCTTCCACCTGCTTCTTCTGGCCGCGGTACCACATCCACTGGTCGTCACCCCAGCTGTACTGGCTGTTGTAGACGATGGACGCCGTGTGCGGCGCGGCTTCGGCGAAGTAGGCCATCGGGTCGGCCTTCAGCCGCCACACGCCGTCGATGCCGAGCACCTCGTACTTGTAGAGGTTGCCGGTGCTGACCCCTTCGACGAACAATGCCCAGACCCCGGCGCCCGGCACGAGGTGCATGTAGGAGCCCTCGCCGTTCCAGTAGTTGAAGTCCCCGACCAGCCGTACCGCCTGGGCGTTGGGCGCCCAGACCGAGAAGCGGGTGCCGGTGATCTCGCCTCGCTCGGAGTCGGTGATGGTGATCTCGTGCGCGCCGAGCCGCTTGTAGCACTCGGTGTCGTGGCCCTCGTGAAAGCCCGTAAGATCCCAGCCGGTCAGACCGCCGCTCGGGTCGTAGCTCATGCGTCCTTGCTCCTTCGCTTCATTGACCGATACCTCACCGACCGACAATTCACTGACCGATGTTCGCGGGGGCCGACTGGTCGCTGCTGGCCTGAGCCAGTGTGGCGACCGCGCCGAGCGGGATGCTGACCCAATCAGGCCGGTTGCGCACCTCGTAAACCACCTCGTAAATGGACTTGTCCGCCTCGTACGCGCGCAGGATCACCGCGTCCTCGGGGCTCAACTCCCCGCCCGCGTAGCCGCGCAGGAAGCCCTCGCGGCACTCGGCGTTCCAGGTGCCGCTGTCCGGGCCCGGCACGCTGGCGGATGCGTAGTCGAAGCTGCGCAGCATGCCGGCGATGTCGCGCCACACGCTGTCCGGAGCGACCCGCTCGGCCATCGTCTTGGCCGGCTCACCCTCGAAGTCGATGATCTTCCAGCCGGACGGGGTGTGCAGCGTCTGGCCCAGATGGAAGTCGCCGTGCACCCGCTGGACCTCCAGGGTGGCTGCTCCGAGCTGGTCGAAGCAGCGGCGCAGGCCGGCGCTGTAGGTCGCCAGCGCGGGCGCCGACTGGGTCGCCACGCTCAGCCGCTCGCTCATCACCGAGGCGGCGCGGACTCCCAGCACCCTCGCGGTCGGGAACGCCACGCGCAGGGCTTCGTGGGTCTCGGCCAAGGCGTGCCCGAGCGCTTCGGCCTCCGCCGCGAAGCTTCGCCCGGCGCGCAGGTGGTCCAGGGCGAGACCCCAGCCGTCCACGGCGCCGGCGAGCTTCTCCACCACCATGGCCAGGTCGGCGTCGAGCTGGCGACCGCGGGACACCCAGCTCCCCTCCGACCAGCCGTACAGCGTGGCGACGTCGTCGACTCCGGCGCGGTTGAGGGCCTCGTGGATCTCGATGTCCAGATTGCGCCCGAGCTCCAGCCGCCGGAACAGCTTGAGGATCGCGGCGTCGCCCAGCATCACCGAGGTGTTGCTCTGCTGACCGGTGTAGACCCGCGGCGCCAGGTCACCGGTCAGCCGATCGGTGTGGGTCGGGCGGAAGCGCACCTCGGAGTCGGGACTGCGCAGGATCCGGCCCGCCAGCAGAGCGCGCAGCAGAACCTGGCACGCCTCGGGGTCCTGGGCGGCGTCGTAGGCGACGACCTGGCCGAGGTCGGGATCGGTCATCCGGGCGATCTCGGCGTGGTGCAGGTCGGGGTGCGGAGCCGACCGGTACGCGACCGCGAGCTGGTAGTACTCGTGCGGAGCGCCGGCCGGCGGCTGGCGTGCGGGCTCGGGGTCCTCGGTCGGTTCGCGGTCGTGCGGCAGACCCCGGCTCGGACCCTCCGCCGTTCACCGACGCCTGGGTCGGCTCCCGGTCCTCACCCGGCGCGTAGGCGATCTCGGCGATCTCCAGGCGTACGGCGGGGGCGCCTGGATGTTCGAAGAACTCCGCGACGTCGCTCAACCAGGGGAGCGGGGTCAGCGCTTCCAAGGTGGCCTGACGGCCCTTGCCGGCGAACCAGCGCGCGCCGGAGATGTACCGCAGGACCTGTTCGGCGACCTGTGGATTCCCATGAACTGTCACGCCGACCTAGCCCTGGCTGCCCGAGGCCGACCCGCGGGTGCCGTACCGGATCAGGGTCAGGACGTGGGCCGGGTCGTCGAGGGTGAGCCGGACGAAGGCGTGCTGGCCCCACCGCCAGGTCTGCCCGGTGAGCTCGTCGTGGACCAGGTACACGTCGCGGGCGCTGAGCCCGAGGGCCTCCATGTCCAAGATGATCTCGGTCTCGACGGTGTTGTGCGGGTCGAGGCTGACGATCACGATCACCACGTCGTCGCCGCTGCGCTTGGAGTAGACGATCGCCTGGCTGTGCGGCGCGTGGTGGAAGTGCAGGTCGCGCAACTGCTGCAGCGCCGGATGCTCCTTGCGGATCTGGTTCAGCTTGCCGAGCAGCAGATTCAGGTGCTCCCCGCTCTGCTCCGCGGCCTTCCAGTCGCGCGGCCGGTACTGGAACTTCTCCGAGTCCAGGTACTCCTCGCGCCCGGGGCGAGCACGGCGTTCTCGAACAACTCGAAGCCGGAGTAGACCGCCCACAGCGGGGAGAGGGTGGCCGCGAGCACGGCCCGGATCGTGAAGGCGGTGTTGCCGCCCCACTGGAGGAAGCTCGGCAGGATGTCGGGAGTGTTCACCCAGAAGCTGGGCCGGAAGAAGCTGTCCGTCTCGGTGGTCAGCTCCTTCATGTACTCCTCGATCTCCCACTTCTCGTTGCGCCAGGTGAAGTAGGTGTACGACTGCTGGAAACCCGCCTTGCCGAGGGCATGCATCATGGCCGGCTTGGTGAACGCCTCCGCGAGGAAGAGCACGTCCGGATCGGTCTTGCGCACCTCGGCGATCAGCCAGGCCCAGAAGTTGACCGGCTTGGTGTGCGGGTTGTCCACCCGGAAGATGCGTACGCCGTGGCTCATCCAGAGCTTGAGGATGCGCAGGCTTTCGGCGTAGATGCCGTCGCGGTCGTTGTCGAAGTTGATCGGATAGATGTCCTGGTACTTCTTCGGCGGGTTCTCCGCGTACGCGATGCTGCCGTCGGCGCGCTTGGAGAACCACTCCGGGTGATCAGTGACCCACGGGTGGTCCGGCGAGGCCTGCAGGGCGAAGTCGAGCGCGACCTCCAGGCCCAGCGACTTCGCCTTCGCCACGAAGCGGTCGAACGCGTCGAAGTCACCCAGATCGGGGTGGATCGCGTCGTGGCCGCCGTCGGGGCCGCCGATCGCCCACGGCGACCCCGGGTCGGTGGGTCCGGGGGAGAGGGTGTTGTTGGGGCCCTTGCGGAAGGTGGTCCCGATCGGGTGGATCGGCGGGATGTACACCACGTCGAAGCCCATCGCCGCGGCCGCCTCGAGGCGTTCGTGGGAGGAGTCGAAGGTGCCCGAGATCCACTTCTGCTCGTCCATGTCGAAGCGGGCGCCCTGGGAGCGCGGGAAGAACTCGTACCAGGCGGAGAACAGGGCCTTCTTGCGGTCGACGTAGATCGGGTAGTCGGGGGAGGGCGACACCAACTCGCGGGGTCCGAACTTCAGCATCGCCGCGCGGACGTCGTCGGCGAGCACGATCTCCAGCCGATCCTCCACCTGCTGGCCGGAGTCCAGGCTCTTGGCCGCGCCGCGGAGCAGGGCGGCGGCCTGGTTCGAGCCCTCGGACTGCGCCTGGTCGGCGGCGCGGTTGAACAGCGTCTTGCCCTCGGTGCACACCAGCGCCACATCGATGCCGGCCGGGATCTTGATCTCGGCGGTGTGCACCCAGGTCTCCCACGGGTCGCTCCACCCTTCGACCCGGAACGTCCACAGACCCTCGGACTCCAGGCTCGACCGAGGTGGTCCACCAGTCGAAGCCGAGCGGGGTCGTCGGGTGCATCGGCTCCAGCCGCGTCCCGCCCTGCGGGTCGGTCAGCACCACACTGGCGTTGACCGCATCGTGACCCTCGCGGAACACGGTCGCCCGGATCGGGACCAGCTCGCCGACCACCGCCTTCACCGGGTAGCCGCCGCCCTCGATGACCGGCGACACCTTCATCACCGGAATGCGGTCGATCATCGTCCCGAGGGCCGGTGGGCTGACCGAGACGGCGGGACTGGACTCCGCCGCTTCTGGGTTGGTGCTGGACGCGGTCGCGGACCCGTCTTCGGGGCCGGCCGAGGGAACGCCGGAGTTCGTTGCCGTCACGCTGGCCAACCTATCGGCCTCCCCGGCGGGCCGGCAGGGGGTGGGTGCGCTGGGTGTGGCACGCCGGCGGTACGCGGTCGCGCCGCGAATAAGTCAGCCCACGTGCTTATCAGACCAGTGCCGAAACAGGCATCATGGCGGGCAGGGTCGCCCGCTAGGTTATGCGGGTGCGCGCTATCCGACGATTCACCGTTCGCCCCGTCCTGCCCGAGGTCTTGAAGCCGCTCGGCGAGTTGGCCCGCAATCTGCGCTGGTGCTGGCACGCCGACACCCAGGACCTCTTCCGCTCGGTCGACCCGCACCTGTGGGAGACCTCGGGCGGGGACCCGCTGCGTCAACTCGCCGACGTCTCGGTCGAACGTCTGCAGACCCTGTCCGGGGACAAGCGGTTCCTCAAGAGCCTGCGGATGATCCAGGCCGACCTGGCTGACTACCTGACCGGCGACCTGTGGTACCAGGGGTACGCCGCGGAGAATCCGGCGGCGCCCAAGGGGATCGGCTACTTCTCACCGGAGTTCGGCATCACCGAGGTGCTGCCGCAGTACTCCGGCGGTCTGGGGATCCTCGCGGGCGACCACCTGAAGTCGGCCAGCGACCTCGGCGTGCCGATCATCGGCGTCGGGCTGCTCTACCGGCAGGGCTACTTCAAGCAGGCGCTGAACGCCGCCGGCTGGCAGCAGGAGCGCTATCCGCTGCTCGATCCCAACGCGCTGCCCGTGACGCTGCTGCACGACGACGACGGTCCCCTCCGGATCGAGGTGCCGCTCGCGGGCCGCACCTTCTACGCCCAGGTCTGGGTCGCCCAGGTCGGCCGCGTGCCGCTGCTGCTGATGGACTCCGACGTCGAACAGAACTCCGGCTACGAGCGCGAGGTCACCGACCGGCTGTACGGCGGCGGCACCGACCACCGCCTCGCCCAGGAGGTGCTGCTCGGGATCGGCGGCGTGCGCGCCATCCGGGCCTACTGCAAGATCACCGGCACCCCGGCGCCTGAGGTGTTCCACACCAACGAGGGCCACGCCGGCTTCCTCGGGCTGGAGCGGATCCGGGAGTACATGGTCGAGGGGATGGACTTCGACACCGCTCTCGAGCGCAGCCGGGCGGGCACGGTGTTCACCACCCACACCCCGGTGCCGGCCGGCATCGACCGCTTCCCGCGCGAGCTCATCATCGACCAGTTCTCCGGCTTCGAGCCGGTGCCGCTGGACCGGGTGCTCGCGGTCGGCGCCGAGGACTACGAGGGCGGCGACCACGGCAAGTTCAACATGGCCGTGATGGGCTTCCGGCTGGGCCAGCGCGCCAACGGCGTCTCGGTCCTGCACGGCGAGGTGTCCCGCGACATGTTCCAGGGTCTGTGGCGCGCCTTCGACACCAGCGAGGTGCCGATCGGCTCGATCACCAACGGTGTGCACCACCCCACCTGGGTGCACCGCGACCTGCTCGACCTGCTCGAGGCGCCGACCGGCTCCTCCTCCGAGACCGTCATCGACGGCTACGACTGGGCCGCCCTGGCCGGTATCCCCAGCAAGACCATCTGGGCGCTCAAGCGGAAGATGCGCGAGGAACTCATCGCGATGACGCGCAAGCGTCTGATCGAGAGCTCGGAGAACCGCGGCTTCCACACCGAGTGGGTGTCCGGGGTGCTCGATCCCGACACGATCACCTTCGGATTCGCCCGCCGGGTGCCCTCGTACAAGCGCCTCACCCTGATGCTCCGCGATCCCGAGCGGCTGAAGGCGCTGCTCACCGACAAGCACCGCCCGATCCAGATCGTCATCGCCGGAAAGTCCCACCCGGCCGACGAGGGCGGCAAGGCCCTGATCCAGCAGATGGTGCAGTTCGCCGACGACCCCGCGGTGCGCGAGCGGATCGTCTTCCTTCCGGACTACGACATCTCGATGGCCAAGCCGCTCTACCCGGGCTGCGACGTGTGGCTGAACAACCCGCTCCGCCCGTACGAGGCCTGCGGCACGTCGGGCATGAAGGCCGCTCTGAACGGCGCGGCGAATCTGTCCATCCGCGACGGCTGGTGGGACGAGTGGTACGACCCCGCCTTCGGCTGGGAGATCCCGTCCGCGGAGGGCATCGAGGACGCCGACCGCCGCGACGACCTCGAGGCGAAGGCGCTCTACGACATCATCGAGAACGAGATCGTGCCGCGCTTCTACGACCACGACCACGCCGGTCTGCCCGAGCGATGGATCCAGATGATCCGGGAGACCGTCTCCGGCCTGGCGCCCAAGGTGCTGGCGGCCCGGATGGTGCGCGACTACGTGACCAACCTGTACGCGCCGGCGGCAGCCACCACGCACGCCGTGGAGGCCGCCAAGGGCGGCGCCGAGGGGCTCGCCGCCTGGAAGAAGAAGGTGCGCGCAGCCTGGCCCGACGTGGCCGTGGACCACGTCGAGTCGTTGGACGGCGACCAGATCGAGGTCGGCGCCAAGATCCACGTCAGCGCGCTGGTCCGGCTGGGCCAGCTCAGCCCGAACGACATCGAGGTGCAGCTGGTCACCGGGCGCGTGGGCAACGACGATCGGCTCTACGAGCCGCGGGTGAACCCGTTCCCGACCGGCGTCGATGTCGAAGGCGGGCTACGGCGCTACGAGGGCTGGGTCGAGGCCCGACGGGCCGGCTCGATCGGCTACACCGTGCGCGTGGTGCCGCACCACGCGCTGCTGACCAGCTCCGCCGAGATGGGCCTCGCCGCGCTGCCGGCGAACCTGGCGACGCCGCCCTCGGCGGACTATCCCTGGCGCTGAATCCGTTCACCCGCGCCACTCCGCGCCACTACGGACGCCTGCGCGGCAGTCAGATCTGCCGCGAACTGGCCGGTAGTGCCGCGGAGTGGGCGAGGAGCTGGGCCACGATCTCGTCGAGCGCGCGGCGGGCGTCGGGTTCGAGGCGAGGAATTGCCACGAACCCGTGGATCGCGTCGGGATAGACCACCGTACGCACCGGCACGCTCTGCGGCGCGGAGCACGTCGGCGTAGCGCAACGCGTCGTCGCGCAGCGGATCCTGGCCGGCCGCGATCACCAATGCCGGCGCGAGGCCGGTGTGGTCGGCGGCGTACAGCGGGCTGACCCGGGCGTCGTCGGAGGCGATGCTCGTCGCGAGCCCCTGCGGCAGGTACAGGCCGCCGTACCAGTCGAGCGAGCGGCGGGTGAGCATCGGTCCGTCGGCCAGCTCGGCGACCGAGGCCGACGACAGGGTGAGGTCGGTCGCCGGGTAGACGAGCAGCTGTCCGGCGAGCGCGGGCCAGGCCGGGCTCGACCCGGCTGCGGTCGCGGGCAGCCAGCGCGACCAGGGCGGCCAGGGTGCCACCGGCGCTCTCGCCGAGGACGTACACCTGCTGCGCGTCGGCGCCCAGATCACCTGCGTGCCCGACCAGCCACCGGGTCGCGGCCCACGCGTCGCAGAAGGCCGCCGGGGCCGGGTGCTCCGGCGCCAGCCGGTAGGCCACCGAGGCGACCACCACGCCGGCCCGTACGCACACGTGGCCACAGAGCCAGTCGGAGGCGCCGAGGCTCCCCAGCACGAAGCCACCGCCGTGGAAATTGACCACCAGCGGAAGTCGCCCGGCGGCCGGGCGCTGCGGTCGGTAGACCCGTACCCGCAGCTCCCCGGCCGGCCCGGGCACGATCCGGTCGGACACGTGGACGCCGCGGGCCGGCGGACCGGTGACCAGCCGCATCACCGGTCCGGGCAGCTCCCGTCGCAGACCCGCGAGGTAGCGCGGTGAGGGGACCGACGGACGGGGCAGCAGCCGCAGGAACCGCACCAGGGCCAGCGCTCGAGCGTCCACGGCGCGCCTACCCTCCTCAGCCCTGTCGGGTCCCCGCTCGGTCCGGGTCGGTCCGGGTCAGTCGACCTGGAGGACCACGACCGTACGACCCGGCAAGACCAGGCTGCTGCCGGCGGCGATCTTCTCACTCGGCAACTCTGCGTCGACGCCGGTGTGGGCCACCACGGTGTAGGTGTGCGCCCACGGCCCGTCGGGCAACTCGACCTGGACCGCGTCGGCGCCACCGTGGAACCAGATCAGGAACGCCGCATCGGTCAGCCGGTCCGGGTCATCGTCGGCGAGGTACAGCCCGAGCGTACGGCGGGTCCCGTCGTGCCACTCGTGCTCGCCCATCTCGCTCAGCCCGCCACCGAACCAGGCGAGGTTCTTGCGGCCGCACGGCTCGCCCGTGGCGTCGGTGAGCGGCTCACCGTGCCGGAAGGCGTCGCGGCGCAGCACCGGGTGCTCGGCCCGCAACTGCAGCAGCCTGCGGGTCAGGTCGGTCTGGTCGTCCCAGTTCTCCTGGGTGTCCCAGTGCACCCACGAGATGTGCGAGTCCTGGCAGTAGGCGTTGTTGTTGCCCTGCTGGGTCCGCCCGAGCTCGTCGCCCGCGGTCAGCATCGGCACCCCGCTGGCCAGGACGAGGGTGGCCATCAGGTTGCGGGTCTGCCGATGCCGCAGCGCGTTCACCGCGTCGTCGTCGGTCTCACCCTCGACGCCGCAGTTCCACGACCGGTTGTCGTCCGAGCCGTCCCGGTTGGACTCCCCGTTGGCGCCGTTGTGCTTGACGTCGTAGGTCACCAGGTCTCGCATGGTGAACCCGTCGTGTGCGGTCACGAAGTTCACGCTGGCCGTCATGCCGCGCTTCTGCCGGCCGAAGATGTCCGGCGAGCCGGTGAGTCGCTGGCCGAGCTCGGAGACCCCGTGGGTATTGCCGCGCCAGAAGTCGCGGGTGTAGTTGCGGAATCGGTCGTTCCACTCGCTCCAGCCGCGGCCGAAGGCGCCGACCTGATAGCCGTAGGGCCCCATGTCCCACGGCTCGGCGATCATCTTCACCTGGCTGAGGACCGGGTCGGTGCGGATGGCGACCTTGAACGGGTGCTCCTGGTCGACGTGGTGCCGCTCGTCGCGGACCAGCGTGCTGACCAGATCGAAGCGGAAGCCGTCCACGCCCATCTCGGTCACCCAGTAGCGCAGCGAGTCCAGCACCATCCGCAGCACGCCGGGCTCGGAGGTGTCGACGGAGTTGCCGCAGCCGGTCACGTCGTAGTCGTTGCGCTGGTCGTCGGTGAGCCGGTAGTAGCCGAGGTGGTCGAGCCCGCGGAACGCCAGCGTCGGACCCTCGTGACCGCCCTCGCCGGTGTGGTTGTAGACCACGTCGAGGATCACCTCGAGACCCGCGTCATGGAGCGCGGACACCATCTCCTTGAACTCCCGCACCTGCTGGCCCAGGGTGCCGACCGACCCGTACGCGGCGTGCGGCGCGAAGTAGCCGAGGGTGTTGTAGCCCCAGTAGTTGGACAGCCCCCGACCGATCAGGAACGGCTCGGAGATGAAGTGGTGGATCGGCAGCAGTTCGACCGCAGTCACCCCGAGCTCGACCAGGTGGGCGATGACGGCCGGGTAGGCCAGGCCCGCGTACGTCCCACGCAGGTGCTCGGGTACGGCAGGGTGCAGCCGGGTGAAGCCCTTCACGTGCATCTCGTAGAGCACCGTCTCGGCCATCGGCCGCGGCTCCGCGATGGGGCGGGGGGCGGGCGAATCGGCCACGACCACGCTCAGCGGGACGGCAGCGAAGGAGTCCTCCTCATCGGGGAAGTAGTCCGACTCCGGGGTGTGGTCCAGGATCGGGCCGGAGTAGTCGACCCCGCTGGTGATGGCTCGGGCGTACGGATCCAGCAACAACTTGGCGGGGTTGAAACGGGCGCCGGCGGCCGGGTCCCACTCGCCGTGGACGCGGTAGCCGTACCGCTGCTCGGGGCCCACGCCTTCGACGTGAACGGTCCACACCCCGTCGGGACCGCGGCGCATGTCGTGGTTGGTCTGATTGCGGTCTTCGTCGACGAGGGCCAGTTCCACCCGCGTCGCGCGCGGGGCCCAGAGGCCGAAGCGGGTGCCCCCGTCCCGCACGTGCGCACCGAGCACCGAGGTGTCCTCGGGCACCGGCAGGATCGTGGATGTCATATCGAAGCTCCCGTAGGTGGGTGTCAACGTTGTCAGTTCGAGCAATCGGTAGTGATCTGTGCGATTCGATTGTCAGGATGATAAGCACAAACCCGCCATATCGAGGGATCCGCCGTCCCATTGTGCCTGTTGAGAGGCGAGACCGCGGCGAATCGGACCTGACCTGCGGCCGAAACGCCGAAGCGACATCAAGTGGAAACATCTGGCGCTGACTCCGCAACGGAACGGGCAGCGCAACCGGTTGGCCGCACAGCCATCCGGCACGCCCTCCCACCCCTCGGCCGGGCACCGTCCAGCGCACCTAGAGTTCGCCCATGACCCTGGATCCCGCCGCTCAGCAGGTCCGGTTGGAGGTCGCCTCCGGAGTGGCGGTACTCCGCCTCGACCGGCCGAAGATGAACGCCCTCAATGCCGACATGCAACGTCGACTCGGCGACCTGGCCGCCGAGTGCGGGGCGCGCGACGACATCGCCGCGGTGGTGCTCACGGGCGGGCCGACGGTGTTCGCGGCGGGAGCGGACATCGTCGAGATGCGCGCCCTCAGCCATGCCGAGATGGTGAGCCACTCGCGACGGTTGCAGGCCGCCTTTGCCGCGGTCGCCCGGATCCCGAAGCCCGTGGTCGCCGCGGTCAACGGCTACGCCCTCGGTGGTGGCTGCGAGCTGGCCCTGTGCGCCGACCTGCGCATCGCCGCCGAGGACGCGGTCCTCGGCCAACCCGAGATCAAGCTCGGCATCATTCCGGGCGCCGGGGGCACGCAGCGCCTGGCTCGGCTGGTCGGCCCGAGCCGCGCCAAGGAGATCGTCTTCAGCGGTCGCTTCGTCACCGCCGCCGAGGCGCTGCGGATCGGGCTGGTGGACCGACTCGTGGCGGCCGAGGAGGTCGTGGCCACCGCCCTCACCTGGGCCCGGCAGTTCGTCGGGGGCCCAGCCCTGGCCCTGCGGGCGGCCAAGGAGTGCATCGATCAGGGCACGGAGGTCGACCTGGACAGCGGCCTGGAGATCGAGCGGGCGCAGTTCGCCGCCCTGTTCGCCACCCGCGACCGGGTGATCGGCATGGACTCCTTCGTCGAGCGTGGACCCGGTCAGGCGCGCTTCCTCGGCCAGTAGGGACCGACGGGGTCGGGCGCTGCCGGGTCAGCGCAGGGCGCGCATCCTGTTGTTGCGCTTGTCGTGGGTGAGCTCGGCCTTGCCGAGCTGCTCCAGCAGCGGCGGCAGGTACATGCCGAACCGTCCGCGGTAGCCCTTGCGCAGTCCGTACCAGCCCCCGACGGGATTGTCCTCCGCGCGCCCGAAGCCCTCGACCGTGCCCTCCTTCGCCGGCTTCATCTCGTCGGCTGCGCCCACGTCGACCCAGTCGCCCTGCTCGGTGAGCCACAGGTGCAGGTCATCGATGCAGCGCAGCTGATACCTCAGCTGGGTGGAGCCGACCTGGCAGAACAGGGTCGGCGGGTCGGCCGTCTCGTCGGCCCACATCGTGTACGACGACGTGCCCGGTGCGGTCGTCAACTGCCAGGGGTCGTCCTTGGTTCCAGCGCCCGTCATCGGGTCTCCTCTTCTCTGATCGTGCCGGTCTGCTGATCGTGCGGTCTACTGATCGTGCGGTCTGCTGGGTTGTGGTCGGCGTACCGGGTGTAGTGCGGAAGCAGGGTGGTCCAGCCGATCCGGTTGCGATCGCGCCACGTGTCGGCGTCGGTCCCCAGCCGGTCCCAGCCGCGGTGGGTGATCTCGACCGTGGTGGCACCGCCGTCGGGAAGGAACCGGATCTCGACCTCGGTCGCGTCCACCCGATCCCGATGCAGGTGCCAGAGGTAGCCGAGCCGGTGGGGCGGGTCCCAACAGGTGATCTCACCCCAGACGTGTTCGGTGCCGTCCACGGACCGCTCGAAGATCCGGCCGCCCAGACGTGGTTCCAGCACGATCTCGGCGGCGGGGTCGCCGGTGACGGTGTGGTCCGCCGGCCACCAGCGATCGATCCGTTCGGTCCAGACCGCGAAGGCGTGAGGCACGGGACAGCGGACGGTGACGCTGAGCTCGAGCGGTTCAGTCATCGGAGCGGTCCGGTGTTCTCCGCGAGGAGCCGGAAGCGGGTCGCGGCCTCACCCCAGACCTGTTCCAGGTAGCGCTGTACGGCCTGCGAGCCGTCGGCCCGAAGCCGGTAGATCCGGCGGGTTCCGGACGGCTCCTCGTCCACCAGGCCGGCGTCTTTGAGCACTCTCAGGTGCCGCGAAACGGCCGGGCGGCTGATCGGCAGTTCCTCGGCGAGTGAGCGCACGGACCGCTCCGAGCCGGCCAGCAGGCGAAGGATCTGGCGCCGCCGGGGATCGCCGAGGGCGTCCAGCGCACTGCTGATCGCTGGATCGGTAACCACCGATCGACGGTAACACACAGGTTACCGATGGCCCCCCGCTGGTGGCCCGCGCCACTTCGCGGGAGACTGCCGCTATGGGGTCGGATCAGCCGTGATGCCGCAGCGGTCCGACATCGACGCCATCGCTGCTCTGGGCTCGATCATGTCGATCTGGGCGCACCCCGACGATGAGGCGTACCTGTGTGGCGGGTTGATGGCGATGGCGGTCGCCGCCGGTTCCCGGGTGGTCTGCGTGACGGCGACGCGCGGCGAGCTGGGAGTGACCGACCCGGCCCGCTGGCCGCCGGACCGGCTGGCCGCCATCCGTACCGCCGAACTGGCCGCCTGCTTGGAGGTTCTCGGCGTACGCGAGCACCGCTGGCTCGACTACCCCGACGGGGGCTGCGCATCGGTGGACCCAGGGGACGGCCGTCGACCGGATCGCCGAGCTGCTGGAGGAAGTGCGACCCGACACGGTGCTCACCTTCCCCCCGGACGGGCAGACCGGCCACCCGGACCACATGACCGTCCACCGCTGGGTGGTGGAGGCCGTGCGCCGGACCGGGATCGGAACCCTGCACGTGGTCGCGAATACCCAGGACTGGCTCGAGGACCACCTGCCGTTGTTCGTCCGGCTCGGCGCGGTCGTGGGGGAGCCTCCGGTGGCGTGGACGGGCCCGTTGAGCGTCGACCTCCGCCTCGAGGGTCGCTGGCTCGACCTCAAGCACTCCGCCTTGCGCGCCCAGGAGAGCCAGACCTCGGCCCTGCGTGCCGCTGTCGGCGAGGAGGCCTATCGTGCGGTGGTGGCCACGGAGCGGTTCGGCGTCCATCCAGGAGTCGTCTAGGGCAGCCGTCCGGCGCACTCCGGACTGCTTGTTACTCGTGAGTAATATGGGGACGCTCCACCGCCGCTCACGGGTGGAGTCAGAGGTCGTCGTGAACCGAGGAGATGGAACGCCATCATGAAGATTGTCGTGCTCGTGAAGTACGTGCCGGATGCGACCGGCGAACGCAGCTTCGCCGAGGACGGCACCGTGGATCGCGAGGCGGCGGACGGGCTGCTGTCCGAACTCGACGAGTACGCGCTGGAGCAGTCCCTGCAGATCGCCGACGACGGCGACGACGTCGAGGTGGTGGCGATGACGATGGGTCCGGATGAAGCCGCGGCCGCGATCAAGCGTTCGCTGCAGATGGGGGCGGGCGCCGGCATCCACATCAACGACGACGCCGTCCACGGATCCGACGCGGTCGCCACCAGCGCGGTGTTGGCCGCCGCCATCGACAAGGCGGGCCCGGACCTCGTCGTCTGCGGCATGGCGTCGACCGACGGATCGATGGGCGTGGTGCCGGTGATGATCGCGGAGCGACTCGGCTGGCCGGCGGCCACCCTCGGAGCCACCCTGTCCGTCACCGACCGTGTGGCCACCATCCGTCGGGACGGGGACACGGCGAGTTGGAGGATCGAGGCCGCCCTGCCGGCCGTGGTGAGCGTGACCGACCAGTCCGGTGAGGCCCGCTACCCGTCGATGAAGGGCATCCTGGCCGCGAAGAAGAAGCCGGTCACCACCTGGACCCTCGCCGATCTGGGCATCGACCCGGCCACGGTCGGCCTGGAGGCGGCCTGGACCCGGGTGCGCCAGACCACGCCGCGGCCACCCAAGGAGGCGGGCCAGGTCGTCTCCGACGAGGACGGATCCGGCTCGATCGCGCTGGTGGAGTTCCTGGCCGCCGGCAAGTTCGTCTGACAGACCCCACCCAGACCGGCCGCGTCGATGCCGGGCCCGCATCAACTGAAGGAGCAACCACCGATCATGGCTGAAGTTCTCGTCGTCGTGGAACGGGCCGGCGACAGTGTCGCCAAGCCCACGCTGGAGTTGCTGACCCTGGCGCGCCGGCTCGGGGAGCCGGTCGCCGTCGTGTTCGGCGGCGGCGCCGACGCGCTCGCCGCGTCCCTGGGCGAGTACGGCGCGCAGCGGGTCCTGGCGGTGACCGACCCCGCGGTCACCGAGTTCTGGGTCGCGCCCAAGGCAGAGGCGCTGGCGCAGCTCGCCGGGACCATCGGCCCGGCAGCTGTGCTGCTCAGCTCGACCACCGAGGGGAAGGAGATCGCCGGCCGACTGGCGATCAAGCTCGGCTCGGGACTGATCACCGACGCCACCGACATCGCCGCGGACGGCACCACCACCCAGTCGGTGTTCGCCGGCAACTGGACGGTCTCGGCCACGGTGACCCAGGGCGTGCCGGTGGTCACCGTGAAGCCCAACGCGGTCGCACCCGAACGCGCACCGGCCTCGGCCGCCGTGGAGCAGGCCGCGGTGACGATCTCCGAGGGTGCCCGGATGGCCCGGATCGTGGCCACCGAGCCGCGGGCCGCGAGCGGTCGGCCCGAGCTCACCGAGGCCGCGATCGTGGTGTCCGGCGGGCGTGGCACCGGGGGCGACTTCGCCCCGGTCGAGGAGTTGGCCGACGCGCTCGGCGGCGCGGTCGGCGCCTCCCGGGCCGCCGTCGACTCGGGCTGGTACCCCCACGCCTACCAGATCGGACAGACCGGAAAGACCGTCTCGCCGCAGCTCTACGTCGCCGCGGGCATCTCCGGTGCCATCCAGCACCGTGCCGGCATGCAGACCTCCAAGGCCGTCGTCGCGGTGAACAAGGACGAGGAGGCGCCGATCTTCGCCCTCGCCGACCTCGGCGTGGTCGGCGACCTGCACACGGTGCTGCCGGCCGTCACCGAGCAGATCCGCCGGCGCCGGGCTGAGGGCCTGAGGGCCTGAGCTCGGGGCTGAGGGCCTCGGGGTCTGAGGGTTCGGGCTCTGAGGGGCTGGGGCTCCTGGCTCGGAACGAGCCGCGACCGGGGGCACACTGGTCCGCGTGAGCCGTACCTATCTCGACCACGCGGCGACGACGCCGATGCGGCCCGAAGCCGTCGAGGCGATGACCCGCGAGCTCGGCCGGGTCGGCAACGCCTCATCGCTGCACGGCTCGGGTCGGGCCGCCCGGCGGGTGGTCGAGGACGCCCGCGAAGCCATCGCCGCCGCCCTGAACGCCCGGCCGGGGGAGCTCATCTTCACCTCCGGCGGAACCGAGGCCGACAATCTGGCCGTCAAGGGGTCCTTCTGGGCCCAGTCGGCGCGCGGTCGGCGCGGGGTGGTCACCAGTGCCGTGGAGCACCACGCCGTGCTGGACACCGTCGGCTGGCTGGCGGAAGCGGGCGGCGCCACGGCCGACTACCTACCCGTCGACCCGACCGGCGCAGTGGTGCTGGAGGTTGCCCGGGACGCCGTGGGGGACCGCACCGCGGTGGTGTCGGTGATGTGGGCGAACAACGAGATCGGGACCGTCCAGCCGATCCCCGCACTGGTCGACCTCGCCCACGCACATGGTGTGCTGGTGCACAGCGACGCGGTCCAGGCGGTCGGGCACCTCGACGTCGACTTCGCGGCCAGCGGCCTGGACCTGCTCAGCTTCACCGCGCACAAGCTGGGCGGACCGTACGGAGTCGGTGCGCTGGTGGCCCGGCGCGAGGTCGCGCTGACCCCCCTGCTGCACGGCGGCGGCCAGGAGCGCGACGTGCGGTCCGGCACGTTCGACGTTGCGGCGATCGCCGGTTTCGCCGCCGCGGTGACGGCGGCCACGACACAGCGGGAGCAGCAGGAGCGGCGGTTGCGTGAACTGCGCGGGCTGCTGTGGGCCTTGGTGCGGGCCGCTGTTCCCGACGTGGTGCAGTACGGGACCTTCGAGCCGGCGGGCAGCCTGCCCGGCGTGCTGGCCGCCGGCTTTCCGGGGTGCACGGCAGAGGCGCTGCTGATGCTGCTGGACCAGTCGGGCATCGACTGTTCCACCGGATCGGCGTGCACCGCCGGGGTGGCCCAGCCGAGTCACGTGCTGCGGGCGCTCGGCGTCGACGAAACCGCGGCCCGGTCGGTACTGCGCTTCTCGCTCGGGCATACCAGCACTCGTCAGGACGTGGACGCGCTGCGGGTCGCACTGCCCGAGGCCGTCCGCAAGGCCCGGGCAGCCGCGCGCGTACGGCTGAACGCAGCGCGCTGGGCTGAGCGGCCGGTAGGCGCGGGTGGGCGCACCCGGAAGCGAACCGGGTTGGTGGCCCGGCGTCTCGCCTGCCAGACTGGCACGCGTGAAGGTGCTGGCCGCCATGTCGGGCGGGGTCGATTCCGCGGTCGCCGCCGCGCGCGCGGTCGAGGCCGGCCACGACGTCACCGGCGTGCACCTGGCCCTGTCCAAGAACCCGCAGTCGTTCCGGTCCGGCGCGCGCGGATGCTGCTCCCGCGAGGATGCCCATGACGCCCGGCGGGCGGCCGACACCCTGGGCATCCCGTTCTACGTCTGGGACCTGTCCGACCGGTTCGCCGCCGACGTCGTGGACGACTTCGTGGCCGAGTACGCCGCGGGCCGGACCCCCAACCCCTGCCTGCGCTGCAACGAGAAGATCAAGTTCGCGGCGGTGCTGGACCGCGGGGTCGCGCTCGGCTTCGACGCCGTCTGCACCGGCCACTACGCCCGGCTGGAACGGACCGACGCCGGCGTCTCGCTGCACCGCGCGGCCGACCCGGACAAGGACCAGTCCTACGTGCTCGGCGTCTTGGAGCAGCGGCAGTTGCGCCGCTCCTACTTCCCGCTCGGCGGATCGCTGAAGGTCGCCGTACGCGCCGAGGCCGAGGCCTGCGGGCTCGCGGTGGCCGACAAGCCCGACAGCCACGACATCTGCTTCATCCCCGACGGCGACACTGCGGGATTCCTGGACCGCCGCCTGGGTGCGCGGCCGGGGCCGATCGTCGACGTCGACGGCACCACGGTCGGCGAACACGGCGGGTCCCACCGCTACACCATCGGTCAGCGGCGCGGACTGCGTCTGGGTGTGCCGGCCGGGGACGGGCGGCCCCGCTTCGTGCTGGACATCTCACCGGTCACCAACACCGTCACCGTCGGATCACGCGAGGACCTGGCGGTCAGCCGGATCCGGGCGATCCGTCCCACCTGGACCGACGGTCCGCCCGCCGGTCCGTGGTCGGGGACGATCCAGGTGCGCGCGCACGGCGAGCCGCTGCCGGCGCACCTCTGCGTCGTACCGGAGGGGATCGACGCGGTGCTGGGAGAGTCGGCGCCCGGGGCATCGCACCCGGACAGGCCATGGTGCTGTACGCGGGCGACCGGGTGATCGGCAGCGGGACCATCGCGACGACCAGCCGGTGAGCGAGCCGGTCCGCGCCACCAACATCGGGTCCTGGCCCGGCACCGACATGGGCGATGCGGTCAAGATCGCCTTCGCCGAGTGCCCGGAGCTGCCCTACCTGCCGGAACTGCCGGCCCGGGGGTCCTTCGCCCAACTGGTCGGGCGCTCGACGGCCCTGCTGGCCGGCCTGGCGGTGGATCTGCAACCGGCCGGCTGGCGACTCACCGACGGGTCGGGCCGCGACCACCGCAACGCGATCAACACCCTGCGGGTCGACCTGGACCAGCTCGAGGAACACGCCCAGGGCTACGCCGGCCCGGTCAAACTCGCGGCGGCGGGACCGTGGACGCTGGCCGCCACCATGGAGCGGCCGCGGGGCGACCGCGTGCTCGCCGATCACGGGGCCCGGCGCGATGTGGCCCAGTCCCTGGCCGAGGGGCTGGGGACGCTGGTGGCCGAGCTGTCGCGGCGGCTGCCCGACGTGCAGTGGCTGGTGCAGCTGGACGAGCCGCTGCTGCCTCGGGTACTGGCCGGTGAAGTCCCGACGGCGAGCGGATTCTCCCGCCACCGCGCCGTCGACCTGCCCGAGCTCAGCGAGGCGATCAGCGGGGTGGTGGCCCGACTCGCCGAGGGCCCGGGGGCGCCCGTCCTCGTCCACTGCTGTGCGGCGGCCCCGCCGGTCGACCTGCTGCGGCGCTCCGGCGTACAAGGCGTCCTGGTGGACCTGCAACAACTGGTCAGCCGCGACTGGGACGTGATCGGGCCTGCTCTCGAGGACGGCCTCTGGCTGGGGTTGGGCGCCCTGCCCACCCAGCAGCTCGCTGCGGGACCCGACCAGATCGCCCGGCGGGCACTGGCACCGCTGCGGGCGCTCCAGGTGGACCCGGCGGTCTCCGGTCAGCTGATCCTCACCGCCGGGTGCGGTCTGGCCGGTGCGACCAGGCATGACGCCGTACGCGCCCTGCGCTCCCTGCGCGCGGCCGCCGGGATCGTCACCGAGCAGCTCAGTGACTGACCCGATGTCCGCCGCTCCCGGCGAGCCGATCGGAAGCGGCGCCGGCCTGGGGCAGGATGAGCGGGTGCACATCAAGCAGCTCCGCATCCTGTCCACCGTGCTGCTCGGTTTCGCGATCGGACAGGCCGGCCTGGGATCGGGGTATCTGCCCCACCTGCCCGGGGAGCACCCGCTGCTCACCGCGCACGCCACCAACGCCTTCGCCGTGCTCGTGCTCACCGGGCTCGCCGCGGTGTTCGGCTTCACCTACCGGCGCAGCGGTGGCCCGGCGTGGGCCTTCCTGCTCCCCCTCGCCATGGTGGCGGCAGCCGGGCATGCAGATCACCCTGGGCTTCCTCGGGGCGCTCAGCGGCCACGTGTTCCTGGGTGTGCTCTACCTCTGCACCGCCACGGCGTACTGCTCCTACACCTGGCGCCACCGGCCCGCCGAGACCGGCTGAACTCGCGGAGGTCTGCTGAACCCGCGGAGGCCTGCTGAACCCGCGGAGCAGACGCGAAGCGGGAGCGAACCGGATCCGGCCGGACCGTCAGTGGCCGGGGTTACTGTGCCGTACGTGGCAGAACGGACTCCCGACCCAGCCGCCTCCCTCGAGCTGGCGGCGCCAGACGAGGGGGCGAGCCGACGGCACGCGGACCTGACCGAGCAGTTGAACGACGCCCGCTGGCGCTACCACGTGCTGGATGCGCCGACCGTCTCCGACGGGGAGTTCGACGCGATGATGCGCGAGCTCACCGACCTGGAGGAGCGGTTTCCGGCTCTGCGCACCCCGGACTCGCCGAGCCAGCAGGTGGGCGGCCCGCCGTCCACGACGTTCGCGCCCGTCGAGCACCTGCAGCGGCTGATGAGCTTGGACAACGCGTTCAGCCGCGAGGAACTGGACCGGTGGACGGCACGGGCCGTGCGCGAGCTGGGGGAGAAGCGGCTGGAGAAGTCGGGCTACCTGTGCGAACTGAAGGTGGACGGCCTGGCCCTGGACCTGGTCTACGAGGGTGGCCGCCTGGTCCGGGCGGCGACCCGCGGCGATGGCCGGGTGGGTGAGGATGTCACCGCGAACGTGCGCACCATCGAGGTCATCCCGGACCGGCTCCGCGGCGAGGCGCCTCGGACCCTGGAGGTGCGCGGCGAGGTCTTCTTCGCCGTCGCGGACTTCACCGCGCTGAACGAGGCGCTGGTCGCCGACGGCAAGGCGCCGTTCGCCAACCCGCGCAACGCAGCGGCCGGATCCCTGCGGCAGAAGGACCCCAAGGTCACCGCCTCGCGCCGGCTCGGGTTCGTCAGTCACGGCATCGGGGTGGTGGACGGTTTCGCGGTCGACCGGCTTTCGCAGGCCTACGACGCGCTCGCCGGCTGGGGATTACCGGTCAGCCCACACCGCAGGCTCGTGGAGAGTCTGGGTGAGGTGTGGACCTACATCACCCACTTCGGAGAGCACCGCCACTCCGTCGAGCACGAGATCGACGGCGTGGTGGTCAAGCTGGACGAGCGCGCGGTGCAGGACCAACTCGGATCCACCTCCCGCGCGCCGCGCTGGGCGATCGCCTTCAAGTACCCGCCGGAGGAGGTGACCACCCGGCTGTTGGACATCTCGGTGAACGTGGGCCGTACGGGCCGGGTCACCCCGTTCGCGGTGATGGAGCCGGTTCTGGTCGCGGGGTCGACGGTCGGCATGGCGACCCTGCACAACGCGAGCGAGGTGAAGCGCAAGGGGGTGCTGATCGGCGACACGGTCGTGCTGCGCAAGGCGGGCGACGTGATCCCCGAGATCGTCGGACCCGTGGTGGACCTGCGCGACGGCACCGAACGGGAGTTCGTGATGCCGACGCACTGCCCGGCCTGCGGCACGGAACTGCGGCCCGAGAAGGAGGGCGACGCGGACCTCCGCTGCCCGAACACCCGGTCCTGCCCGGCGCAGTTGCGGGAGCGGCTGTTCCACCTCGCCAGCAGGCAGGCGCTGGATATCGAGGTGCTGGGCTATCAGTCCGGGCAGGCGCTCCTGGAGGCCGGCCTGCTCGCCGACGAGGGAGATCTGTTCACCCTGACCGCCGAGCAACTGGCCACCGTGGAGTTCTTCACCACCAAGGACGGTCGGTTGTCGGCCAACGGAGCGAAGCTGCTCGCCAACCTGGAGAGCGCGAAGACCCGGCCGCTGGACAAGTTCTTGGTGGCGCTGTCGATCCGGCACGTCGGCAAGGGGGTCGCGCCGGACATCGCGGCAGCGTTCGGTTCCATCGATGCCCTGGCGGCGGCGACGCCGCAGGAACTGGCCGAAGTGGAAGGGCTCGGCCCGACGCTGGCCGCGGCGATCACCGATTGGTTCAGCGTGGACTGGCACACCGAGATCATCCGCAAATGGCGCGCGGCCGGCTGCCTGATGCGGGACGAGCCGAAACAGGTGCAGGAGCAGACGCTCACCGGCCTCTCGGTCGTGGTCACCGGTTCGCTGGAGGGGTTCACCCGCGACAGCGCCGCGGAGGCGATCACCAGCCGCGGCGGCAAGGTGGCGGCCTCGGTGAGCAAGAAGACCGACTTCGTGGTGGTGGGGGAGTCGCCCGGATCGAAGTACGACAAGGCCGTCGCCCTGAAGGTGCCGATCCTGCACGGGCCGGGGATGTTCGAGGTCTTGTTGACCCGCGGGCCCGAGGCCGCGGCGGAGGTGGCTTCGGTGAGTTGACGCGAGTCGGCGCCTGAGTCAGCGCCGCACCATCGGGCCGAAGAACTGCGTCTCCTCGCCGATCCCGAATCCCCAGCTGCCGGTCATCGCGTGGTAGACGTACCAGCCGAGCAGGAAGATCGCGATCATCGCCCCGAGCAGGGCCAGCCCGACCCAGATCCGCATCCGCTTCTTGGCCTTCGTGCTGGGCACCTTCAGCGGGCCCCACTCGCCGACGGCCGGCTGCACCCTCGGAGGGGTCGCTCCGTTGAGGTTGAGGTTGCTGAAGATCCTCGGCACGCAGCCACTGTAGTCAGCCGGGGCCATGGCCGCGGCTTGTCCGCTCAGTCGCGGGGTCAGAACAGCCACAGGTGCAGGCCGTTCACGCCGGTCGCCACCAGCAGGAAGCGGGTCACCCGGCCGATCAGGACGACGAGCCCGAACCAGACGGCCCGCATCCGGGTGGCGCCGGCGAGCAGCGCCACGGCGTAGAGCGGGGGTAGCCCGGCCACGGCGGCCAGCAGCACGATCGGCAGGCCCCACCGCTTCTCCCCGACCAGACCGAGCAGGCGGGCGAGCGCGGCGCGCAGCCGGGCCCGCGCTCGACCGATGGGCTGCGCGCGGAGCTGGCGCCGGCGGTGCTTGACGAAGGAGAACTCGCGCCCACGGCGTACGCCGAAGAAGAGCGCCAGCTTGCCGATCGTCTGGCCCATCCCGACGCCGACCCCGATCGGGATCGGACCGGCCAGCGCACTGACCTGGGACGTCACGACGTACGCCTCGGCGTTGAACACCGGGATCACGGCCGACACCGCACCGAAGCCGAGCGAGGTGAGCAGCGCGAGCAGCTCCGGCCAGCCCAGCGCGCCCATAGGCCGAACGTACCGGAACATGGCAGCTCCGATAGGCGAGGATGCGACCGTGGAGGATGTTCGGACTGCCGTGCCTGTCTCGAGCGGGGTGGTCACCCGCGGCATGACGGTGATGATCAATCGGATGCTGGCCGGCTACATCGTGCTGGCCCTGCTGCCCAGCCTGCACTACCTGATCGAACAGCTGCCGGGGACGGCCGCCTGGTGGCTCGTGCTCGTGGGCCTGCCCATGGCCGCCACCATGGTCGCGATGCTCGTCAACGCCTTTGCGGGGCGCTCGATCAGCGGGCTGGCCGCCGCTTTCGCCGCGCTGGTCCTGGTCGGGACGGCCGCGGGCTACTGGGGTTTCCCGGACGCGTCGACCAACAGCCAGCCGTGGATCTGGTGGTTGCTCGGCACCGCCGTGGTCTGCGCCGGGGTCTGGCGCGGGCTCTGGGTGGCCGCCGGGTACGCCGCGGTACTGGCCGGCACCTTCGCGCTGCTCCGCCCGACACCACCGTTCGGGCTGGCCAGCGTGCAGACCGCTGTCTCGGAAAGCCTGTTCCTGTTGCTCGCCCCGATGGCGGTGGTGGGAATCGCGGTCGGCCTGTTGCGCGCCGCCCGGGCCTCCGACGCGTACGCCGAGCGGGTGTACCGGCGCCGGGTCGCGGAGGCGGTCGACGCGGCGGTCGTGGCCGAGCGGGCCCGGGTGGACCGCCTGATCCACGACGACGTGATGACCACGCTCACCTCGGCGGCGTCAGCGGCCGACCCGGCGACCGTCGACGCCGTCCGGGCCCTGTCCCAGGACACCCTGGTCAGGATCGACGGCCTGCAGACCGAGTGGGCGACCGACGGCACGGTCGCGGCCGGCGCCTTCGCCCTGTTGGCCCAGGAGGCGGCGACCCGGGTGTCGCCGACGGTGTCCTTCACCTGCGACATCCCGAGCGACCTGGCTGCGTTGCCGTTGCCCATCGGCACCGTGCGCGCGATCCTGGGCGCGATGCGTGAAGGCGTCCGGAACGCGGTCCGGCACGCTCACGCGAGCCGGATCGAGGTCTCCGCCCGGATCGTCCCGAACGGGACCGGCGACGCGCTGGTCGTGGTGGAGGTGGCCGACGACGGCGTCGGATTCGACAGCAGCCAGACCCCCGCGGACCGGTTCGGCCTTCGGCTGTCGATCGCCGAGCAACTGGCCGGTGTCGGTGTCGACGTCGATCTCGACTCCCGTACCGGGGTGGGCACCCGCATCACCATGAGCACCGTGGCGAGCGTCGCGCCCGCGCTGCGTGCCCGCCGGCACCGGCGTGAGGGCGCCGACAGATCCTGCTGGTCGGGAGTTCCGGCTGCCGGCCGACTTTCCCGTACGCGAACTGAGCATCATCGTCTGGCTGGTGCTCGCCTTCGAGCTGGGCATCGCCGTGGTCAACCTCGACCGGGTGAGTGGCGTGTGGCCGGTGATCGCAGCCATGGCCACCATGACCGCCGCCACAGGACTGGTTCTGCGCCGGGGAACGCGCCCTGCGACTGCGGCCTGGATACGCCGCGGGGACGTCGGTGCTGACGGTGCTGAGCACGGCGCTCCTCTGCTCGGTGTTCCCCGACGACCGCTGGCCCGACGCGGCCCTCTGGCAGCTCTACCCGTCGCAGCTCCTGCTGGTCGCGCTGGTCCTGCGGCTGCGCAGCGGGTATGCCGCCGCAACCCTGATCGGGATGGGGGTGAGCTTCGCGTGGTGGTGCCTCACCACGGTTCAGGGCGTGCCCGGTCTGATCAACGCCATGTTCGGTCCGACGGCGTTCCTGGGTCTCGCCCTCTTGGTGAAACGGGTCCTGAACACCATCGCCCACCGCCGGATGGCGCTGCGCTCCCAGGAGTCGGCCGCGTTGACCGACGCCGCCCAGCGCTACGTCGGTCTGGTGCAGCGCACCCTGTGGGTGGGCGACCTCCGCGCTGCGACCAGCGCGATCCTGACCGAGCTCCGCGACACCGGCGACCGCATTCCCTCCGAGCTCAAGCAGCGGTGTCGCCGTCTCGAGGCCACCCTGCGCGAGTCGCTGGTGGCCCGCAACGTGATGTCGGAGGAACTCGCGGACGTGACGGAGGCGGCGCGCCGGCGAGGGGTGGACGTGCGCATCGTCGACAGCCGGGCGACGCCACTGCCGGCCCCGCTGGGCGCCTCGCTGCTCGGGGAGATCCGATCGGCGATGCGGGCCGACACCTTGTCCCGGATCGTGGTCCGGGTCGCTCCCGAGGGCGGCGACCGATCGGCCTCGATCGTCGTCGCGGACGGTCGGGCGACGACCTTCACCACCCTGGACGCGGACGGCACCGCCGCGCGGCGCGATTTGTCCGGGTGAGACGCGCGGACCGCTCTGGCTGTCCGGTTGAGCGCGGAGACCGTTCCGGCGATCGCCTACTTGACGAGCGCGGCGAGGTGGTGCAGCCGGGCGATCTCGGAGTCGAGGAAGGCGGGTCCTCCGAGCCGTCCGATGGCGATCACCCGGTCCTGGGTGATCGGCGTGACCACCACTGTCGTGTCGCCCCATCCCGGACTCCAGTCCGCGGGCAGGTCCACCCGGTGGGTGACGTCGAACGGGGCCAGCAGCGCGGCGACGGTCGGCGTCAGGTCGGGTGCGAGCGTGGTCGCGAAGCTCGACCTCGGCACGTCCGGCGTCACCTCGATCAGCGTCGCCCACAGTGAGCGGAAGACGACCGGGCAGAGGGAGACCAGGGTCTCCGCCGCGTGGGCCGGATCCGCGGTCATCCGCTCCAGTGCCTCGAGGTCGGACTGCAGGCCGCCGCCCTCGGGGTAGCGGGAGATCCACTCCACCCGCACGCCGGCCAGGCTCTGGCAGGCCGTGACAATGGTCTCGGGCAGTTGGTGGGGCGGAAGGTCGACGATGAAATCGTCGATGACCACGCCGCCACCCTTCTCGACGATCTCGACGGCGTTGATGTCCCCCCCGACGCGACCCATGGCGGTCGCCACCGCACCCAGCGAACCGGGGCGGTCGGGCAGGGTGACCCGCATCAAGAACACCCCAACATCCTCGCCCACCCGGATTACCACCGTGTTTCGTGTCCATGAATCAGCGCTCCGGACCCGTCCCCCTACCCTGGTCCGGTGCCGCGATTCGAGCCGTTTGCCGCCCTCCGCTACGCCACCTCGGACCTGGAGGCGGTGGTCGCCCCCCCGTACGACGTCGTGTCCGACGCCGACGTGGACGCCCTGCTGGCTCGATCGGAGCACAACATCGTCCGGGTGGACGTGCCGCGGGGCGGAGGGGACCGGTACGACCGCGCGGCCGGCACGCTGCGCGCGTGGCAGGCTGCCGGCGTCCTCGTGGCTGATCGGGCGCCGACGTACACGATCTACAGGATGCGGTTCACCGACGCCGGCGGTACGCAGCGTGACATCGCCGGGGTGCTCGGCGGGCTGGCCGTGGTCGACGAGGGCGCGGGCGGGGTGCTGCCGCACGAGCGGACCACGCCCAAGGCCTCCACCGACCGCCTCGACCTCACCCGGGCCACCGGCGCCAACCTGTCCCCGGTGTGGGGGCTCAGCCTGGCCGGCGGGCTCACCGCGCTGCTGTCCGAACCGGGGGAGCCGGTCGGCCGGATCGAGGACGAGGGCGTGGAGCACGTGGTCGAGCGGGTCAGCGATCCGGACCGGATCGCGGCGATCAGCGCCCTGCTGGCCGGCGACGACGTGCTGATCGCCGACGGGCACCACCGCTACGGGATCAGCCGCACCTACCGCGACGAGGTCCGGGCAGCGACCGGCCGCACCGACACCGCGGCCGAGCAGACCCTGGCGTTCGTGAGCGAGTTGGTCGCCGACCAGCTGAGCGTGGCCGCGATCCACCGGCTCTACGAACGCCTGCACGTCGAGCTGGCCGACTTCTTCACCCTCGACGACATGGACCGGCCCACCCCGGACACGCTGGCGGCGATGAGCCGGGACGGATTCCTGGTGCACTACACCCGCGATCGGACGTCGCGGCTGACGCCTCTTCCGGGTGCTTTCGAGGGGGTCCGCGACCTGGACGGTGCGCGACTGGAGGCCGCGTTGCCCGAGGCCGCGGTGCGTTACCAGCACGGGCTGGCCGAGACGTTGGGCGCGGTGGATTCGGGCGAGGCGGAGGCGGCGGTGCTGATCCGGCCCGTCGGCGTCGCCGAGATCGAACGCACCGCGCGGGAGGGGCTGCTGATGCCGCCCAAGTCCACGTTCTTCACGCCCAAGCTCAAGACCGGCCTCGTCATCCGGCCGATGGACATCGCAGGTCGGTGAGGGCGGGCGTGAGTGCGCATCGGCTCGCCTTCCAGCTCGTCATCGACTGTCGTGAACCCGCGGCGCTGATGCCGTTCTGGGCGCTGGCGCTCGGGTACGTGCCGAGCCCGCCTCCTGCGGGATTGGACAGCTGGAACGACTGGTACCGCAGCGTGGGCGTACCGGAGGAAGATCTGGACCTCGCCGGTGACGGCTCGGACCGGCTGATGGACCCGGCGGGCGTCGGGCCACCGGTGTGGTTCCAGCCGGTGCCGGAGCCCAAGGTGGTGAAGAACCGGCTTCACGTGGACCTCTACGTCGGTCGTGACGCGAGTGGCACGAAGCTGCCGTTCGAGCAGCGCCGGCGGGTCGTACGGGAGAAGGCGGACCAGCTGATGGCGGCCGGCGCCACCCAGATCCGCGTCGACGACGCGCCGGAGTACGAGCGCTTCAGCATCGGCCTCCAGGATCCGGAGGGCAACGAGTTCTGCCTCGTCTGAGCCAAGCCGGAGGCGGTCGCGTACGGGGCTTGGTGCCTGAGGGGCGCGGGGACGGGGTGGGTGCTCGCACTGCGTGTACGCCGACATTGCCCAGGTTGTTGGTGGATTGCACCGTTTGCAACCTGTGTAATCCATCAGGAACCTACGTATACGTAGGTTCCTGCGCCGGGAGTGGTGGGTCGAGGTCGGCGAGGGCCGGGGGACCTAGGATGGTGGACCGTGCTGAGCCCCGAAGACGTCGCCGATCTCGCCCGGTTGGCCAGGATCGAGCTGACCCGAGATGAGTTGGAGTTGCTCGCGCCCCAACTGGAGGTGATTCTGGAGTCGGTCGCGCACGTCACCGACGTCGCCGCCGACGACATCCCGCCCACCTCGCACGCGCTGCCGCTGACCAACGTGTTCCGGGACGACGTCGTGACCGCGTCGCTGCCGCGGGTCGACGTGCTGGCGGGGGCGCCGGCGGCCGAGGACGACCGGTTCCGCGTTCCGCGCATCCTGGAGGAGCAGGCGTGACCGCGCAACTGATCCACGACACCGCAGCAGGGCTCGCCGGCCGGATCGCTCGCCGGGAGGTCAGCTCCCAGGAGGTCACCCAGGCCCACCTCGACCGGATCGCCGAGGTCGACGGACAGGTGCACGCCTTCCTGCACGTCGACGGCGTCCGGGCAGTGGCGGCCGCACAGGCCGTCGACACCAAGATCGCGGCCGGCGAGCCGGTGGGACCGTTCGCCGGGGTGCCGCTGGCCCTCAAGGACGTCCTCACCTACGCCGGCGCGCCGACGACCTGCGGCTCGAAGATCCTGCAGGGCTGGATCCCCCCGTACGACGCGACCGTCACCCGCAGGCTGCTCGATGCCGGCCTGGTCATCCTGGGCAAGACGAACATGGACGAGTTCGCCATGGGCTCCTCCACCGAGAACTCCGCGTACGGTCCCACCCGCAACCCGTGGGCGCTGGACCGGATACCCGGCGGTTCCGGCGGCGGGTCGGCAGCGGCGCTCGCCGCGTACGAGGCCCCCCTGGCCATCGGCACCGACACCGGCGGCTCCATCCGCCAGCCGGCCGCCGTCACCGGCACGGTCGGGGTGAAGCCGACCTACGGCGGCACCTCCCGCTACGGTCTGGTGGCCATGGCCTCCAGCCTGGACCAGGCCGGACCGTGCGCGCGCACCGTGCTCGACGCTGCGCTGCTGCACGCGGTGATCGCCGGCCACGACCCGCGGGACTCCACCTCGATCGACGCGCCGGTGCCCGACGTGGTCGGCGCGGCCCGCTCCGGCGAGGTCAGCGGGCTCAGGATCGGTGTGGTGAAGGAGTTCGCCGGCGAGGGGTACGCCCCCGGCGTCCAGCAGCGCTTCACCGAGGCGGTGGAGATCCTGGCCGGGCTGGGCGCGGAGATCGTGGAGGTCTCCTGCCCGCACTTCGTCTACGCCCTGCCGGCCTACTACCTGATCATGCCGAGCGAGGTGTCGTCCAACCTGGCCAAGTTCGACGCGATGCGCTTCGGGCTGCGGACCGGCGATGACGGGACCCTCAGCGCCGAGCAGGTGATGGCGGCCACCCGCGAGGCCGGCTTCGGCGCCGAGGTCAAGCGGCGCATCATCATCGGCACCTATGCGCTGTCCAGCGGCTACTACGACGCCTACTACGGCCAGGCCCAGAAGGTGCGCACGCTGATCAGCCGCGATTTCGACGCCGCGTTCGCCCGGGTCGACGTGCTGATCTCTCCCTCCACACCGGTGACCGCATTCCCGATCGGGGAGAAGGTCGACGACCCGTTGGCCATGTACATGAACGACCTCTGCACCATCCCGTCCAACCTCGCCGGCAACGCGAGCGCCTCCTTCCCGGTCGGACTGGCCCCCGAGGACGGGCTGCCGGTCGGGCTGCAGGTGATGGCGCCACCGCTGGCCGACGACCGGCTCTACCGGGTCGGCGCGGCGCTGGAGCGAGCCCTGGTGGAGCGCTGGGGCGGACCGCTGTTGGCCCGCATCCCGGAACTGGAGGTGGCCCGGTGAGCGCGCAGGTGATGCCGTACGACGAGGCGCTCGCCGCCTACGACCCCGTGCTCGGGCTCGAGGTCCACGTCGAGCTGAACACCGCCTCCAAGATGTTCTGCGGCTGCTCGACCGCGTTCGGCGCCGAGCCCAACACCCAGGTCTGCCCGGTCTGCCTCGGCCTGCCCGGCTCGCTGCCGGTGGTCAACGCCCGCGCGATCGAGGCCGCGATCCGGATCGGCCTGGCCCTGAACTGCTCCATCGCGCCATGGTGCCGCTTCGCCCGGAAGAACTACTTCTATCCCGACATGCCGAAGAACTACCAGATCTCCCAGTACGACGAGCCGATCGCCTTCGACGGGTGGACCGAAGTGGTCCTCGACGGCGACGACGGGCCCCAGACGTACCGGGTCGAGATCGAGCGCGCGCACATGGAGGAGGACACCGGGAAGTCGCTGCACGTCGGCGGCGCGACCGGACGGATCCACGGTGCCGACCACTCGCTGCTGGACTACAACCGCTCCGGCGTGCCGCTGATCGAGATCGTCACCAAGCCGATCGAGGGCACCGGCGCCCGGGCGCCCGAGGTGGCTCGGGCCTACGTCGCGATGCTGCGCGACCTGCTGCGCGCGCTGGACGTGTCCGACGTACGGATGGAGCAGGGCTCGCTGCGCTGCGACGCCAACGTGTCGCTGCGCCCCGGCCCCGCCGCCCCGTACGGGACCAGGACCGAGACCAAGAACGTCAATTCGCTGCGCAGTGTCGAGCGGGCGGTGCGCTACGAGATCACCCGCCAGGCTGCGTTGCTCGCCGCCGGTGGCACGGTGAAGCAGGAGACGCGGCACTGGCAGGAGGACAGCGGCAGCACCGCGCCGGGCCGCAGCAAGGAGACCGCGGAGGACTACCGCTACTTCCCCGAACCGGATCTGGTCCCGATCGCGCCGAGCCGCGCCTGGGTGGAGGAGTTGCGGGCGACCCTGCCGGAGCCCCCTGCCGCCCGGCTGGCACGGATGAGCGCCGAGTGGGGGTTCACCGACCTGGAACTGCGCGACGTGGTCAGCGCGGGGGCCCTGAACGCCATCGAGGCGACGGTGGCCGCCGGCGCCACTCCGCAGTCCGCGCGCAAGTGGTGGATGACCGAGGTCGCCCGACGGGCCAACGAGGCTGGGGTGGAGCTCGAGGAGGCCGGCGTCACGCCGGGCCAGGTCGCGGAGATCCAAGCGATGGTCGAGGCCGGGACGATCAACGACAAGCTCGCCCGCGAGGTCTTCGACGGGGTGCTGAGCGGGGAGGGCACGCCCGCGGACGTGGTCGCTGCGCGCGGGCTGACCATGGTCTCCGACGAGGCCGCCCTGGGCGCGGCCGTGGACGAGGTGCTCGCCGCCAACCCCGACATCGTGGCCAGGATCGCCGACGGCAAGGTGGCCGCCGCCGGCGCCCTGATCGGGCAGGTGATGAAGGCGATGCGCGGCAAGGCCGACGCCGCGCGTGTCCGCGAACTCATCGCGGACCGGCTCAGCTGAGCGGAGGACGCCCGACCGCCCGTACGATGACCCGGGTGGCCCCTGTGGAGATCCCGCGACCCGCCGCCGAGGACCGGGAGTGGTTCGCGGAGTTGCTGCCGCCGGATGCCGACGTGACCCGGCGGCCGATGTTCGGCAACCTCGCCGGCTTCGTCAACGGCAACATGTTCATGGCCCTGTTCGGCCCCTCGCTGGCGCTGCGGCTCGACCCCGCCGCGCGTGAGGAACTGCTCGGCGAGGGCGGTGAGCTGTTCGCGCCGATGCCCGGCCGCCCGATGCGGGAGTACGCGATCCTGCCGCCGGCCTACCGCAGCGACCTGGCCGGCGCGGCCTCCTGGGTGGCGCGCGCTCTCGCCTTCACCCGGACGATGCCCGCCAAGGCGCCGAAGCGCTAGCGGTTGGCCCACTCCGTGGAGCGGCTGCCGGGGCGGCCGGTCCGGGTCCGCTTCGGTCACAGGTGCGCGGCCAGGAAGCCGGCCATCCGCTCGATCAACTCCGCCCGCGACTGCGCCCGGCGGTACTCGTGACCCTCGCCTTCGAGTTGCAGGTAGTCCACGCGACGGCCGAGTGAGCGCAGTCGCTCGACGATCTGCAACGCCTCGCCGAGGGGGACGTTGGTGTCCAGCTCGCCGTGCACGACCAGCAGCGGGACGTCGATGTTGACCGCGTAGCGCAGCGGGGACAGGGCGCGCAGCAGCGTGCGGTCGCGGACCGGATGGCCGTACTTGCTGTACGCGGCGGACGCGATCCACGGCTCGGTGTCGCGGTAGAAGGTGAGCAGGTCCGACATGCCACAGATGTCGACCCCGGCGGCGAACAGTCCGGGCGTGAAGGCCAGGGTGGCCAGCGTCAGGTAGCCGCCGTACGAGCGGCCGGTCACCGCGATCCGGGCCGGGTCGGCGACCCCGGCGGCGAGGAGAAAGTCCCGGCAGGCCAGCACGTCGTCGAAGGCGTCGCGCCGCCCGTGGACGTCGTCGGCGTGCACGAAACTGCGACCGAACCCCGACGAGCCGCGGATGTTCGGTGCGAGCACCGCGACGCCCGCCGCGACCAGCGCCTGGTGCTGCGGGGAGAAGGCCGGACGTTCCTGGGCCTCCGGGCCGCCGTGCAGGCTCAGCATGGCCGGTCCCGGCCCGGTCCGCCCGGGCACTCGGTAGAGCCATCCGCTCAGCGGCAGGCCGTCGCGGGCGACGAACTCCGCCAGCACCGGTGCCACCAGAGCCAGCTCCGGCAGCGTCGGAGTTCCGGTCACCCGTGACCAGGCCAGGCTCGCGGTGTCCAGCCGCCACAACTCACGCGGGCGTTCCGGTCCCTCGACGCTGAGCACCGCGGTGGTCCCGTCGCGGCTGAGCAGCGCACCGCTGACCACCAGCCCGGGAAGTCCGGCCACCGGGTGGCCGACCCCGGTGGCGACATCGAACAGCTCCACCTCGCTGCGTCCGGCCACGTTCCAGACCAGCAGCAGCAGCCGCCCCGCGTCGTCGGCGTCGAGACCCTCCAGCTCGGCGTCGTCGCGCGGCGACAGCACCCCGGCCTGCCCACGCCACCCTCGAGGTCCGAGCGGCACGGCGACCAGTTGGCGCCGGGGCAGCCCGGCGTCGGTGGCGAGGTAGGCGACCAGGGGCACCGGATCTCCGGGCGGTGCCGGCCGGATGATCGCCCGGTCGGTGGACCCGGCGGCCGGATAGGGCAGCAGCGGATGATCGGCGTCGGCGTCGGCGTCGACCACGACGCAGAACTGCTGGCCGCGCGGCCCGTCCTTGACCACGACGTACCGCTCGCCCTCGGACAGGTCGAGCACGCTGATCAGGTCACCGACGGCGAGCGGGCTGAGCTCACCGGTCGCCGGGTCGGCGAGGGAGCAGTGGGTGGGTTCGCCGACCCGCTCGCCCGGCCGGATCACCACCACGCGGTGACCGCTGCGGGTCCACGGGCCGACTTCGGCGTGCTGGTCCGGCCCGCCGGCGATCCGGCGGGCGTCGGTGCCGTCGGGTCGTACGACCCAGACCTGGGTCCGCACTCCGCCCCCGGTCGCCAGGCAGCAGGCCAGCCAGGCCCCGTCGGCCGACCAGCTCACCGAGACCACCGGATCGCCCCCGAGATCGAGCAGCACCGGGTCGCGGGACGGTTGGCCCGGACCGGGCAGGTCCTGCACCCACAGCCGCGGCGACCCGCTGCGATCGCTGACGAAGGCGACCGCGTCGCACTCCGGGGACAAGGTCGGTCCCCAGCTGCCCCACGCGTCGACGAGCTGGGCCACCACTTCCGGTTGCGTGCCGGTCAATCGGTGCAACTCCTCGAGCGGGACCTCAGCCGACGCCATGGTGCTGCAGCCACATCTCCAGCAGGGCCAGCTGCCACAAGGCGTTCGACCCGAGGGTGGTCCGGGTGGCGTTCGGGTCGGCCAGCCAGGTCTCGACGGCTCGGGTCTGGAAGAGCCCGCGCCGGCGCGCGGCCGGATCGCTGAGCGCCGCTCGGACCCGGTCCAGGTACGGACCCTCGAGCTGGCGGATGGCCGGCACCGGGAAGTAGCCCTTGGTCCGGTCGATGACCTCATCCGGCACGACCCCGCGGCTCGCCTGCTTGAGCACTCCCTTGCCGCCGTCGGCGAGCTTGAGCTCCGGCGGGATCCGCCCGGCCAGCTCGACCACCTCGTGGTCCAGGAACGGCACCCGCGCCTCCAGTCCCCAGGCCATCGTCATGTTGTCGACCCGCTTCACCGGGTCGTCGACCAGCATCACGGTGGTGTCGTTGCGCAGCGCGGCGTCCACCGCGGTCTCGGCCCCCGGTACGCCGAACCGCTCGCCGATGAACGCGCTGGGGACGTCCCGGTCGGCCAGCCAGGCCGGGTTCAGCAGGGATCCCATCGCCGACCAGCGCCGGTCGAAGAACACCCGCGCGTACGCCTCCGCCGCCGCCCCGCGCGGCACGCCGGCCAGCGGGGGATACCAGTCGTAGCCGCCCAGCACCTCGTCGGCACCCTGGCCGGACTGGACGACCTTCACGCTGGCCGACACATCCTCGCTGAGCAGGTAGAACGCCACGCAGTCGTGGCTGACCATGGGCTCGCTCATCGCGGCCACGGTGGCGTCGATGCCGGGCAGCAGGCGGGCACTGTCGATCATGATCCGGTGGTGGTCGGTGTCGAAGCGCTGCGCCACCAGGGTGGAGTACTCGAACTCGTCCCCGGACTCCCCGCCCGCGGAATCGAAGCCGATGCTGAAGGTCGCCAGCCCGTGTTGGCCCGCCTCGGCCAGCAGGGCCACCACCAGCGAGGAGTCGATGCCGCCGGAGAGCAGCACCCCGACCGGTACGTCGGCCACCATCCGCCGGTCCACCGCGGTGCGCAGGCTCGCCAGCAGGGCATCCTGCCAGTCCTTCGCGGTCCAGTCCGCCCGATCCGGGTCGCGGCCGAACTCCGGCGTCCAGTACACCCGGTCGGTGGAGCTGCCGTCCCGCTCGACCACCCGCACGGTCGCGGGGGGCAGCTTGCGGATTCCGGTCAGGATCGTGCGCGGAGCCGGCACGACGCTGTGGAAGGTCATGTAGCAGGCCAGCGCGTCGACGTCGAGGGAGGTGTCGGTTCCGCCGCCGGCCACCAGTGCGGGAAGGGTGGAGGCGAAGCGCAGCCGCTCCGCGGTGTGATCGAGGTACAACGGCTTGATCCCGAGCCGGTCGCGGCCGAGCACCAACCGGCCGGACGCGTGCTCGTAGATGGCGAAGGCGAACATGCCCAGGAACCGGTCGACGCAGTCCAGGCCCCAGTGCGCGTACGCCTTGCCGATCACCTCGGTGTCGGAGGTGGAGAAGAAGCGGTGACCCACCGCCTCCAGTTCGGCGCGCAACTGCTTGTAGTTGTAGATGCAGCCGTTGAACACCAGCGACAGGCCGAGAGCGGCGTCCACCATCGGCTGCGAACCGGCGACGCTCAGGTCGATGATCGACAGCCGCCGATGGCCCAGCGCGACCGGTCCACTGGCCCACAGTCCGCAGCCGTCGGGTCCCCGTGGCGCCAGCTTGGCGGTGATCCGCTCGACCGCTGCCCCGTCGGCGTAGCGTCCGTCGAACCGGAGCTCACCCGCTAGTCCGCACATCCCTGTTCCTCACCGATGATCCAGGTGTCCTTGGCTCCGCCGCCGCGCGAGGAGTTCACCACGAGGCTGCCGTTCGGCGCGACCCGGGTCAGCCCGAGAGGGGCCAACGTACAGTCGTCCGGCCCCGTGCCGGCCACGTACACGAAGGCGCGCAGATCCACGTGTCGCGGCTGCAGCCTGTTGCCCGACAGCGTCGGGTGGGACGACAGCGGGACCACCTCCTGGGCCACCCAGCCGGCCGGGTCGGCCGCAATCTCTGCCCGTCGCCGCGCGACCTCCCCGGCGGTCGCGTCCGGGCCGATGAGCACGCCCCGGCCCCCGTGGCCGTCGACCGGCTTGGTCACGAGCTCGCCCACCCGGTCGAGCACGATGCGCGCCTCGGCGGCGTCACGGGTGCGGTAGGTGGGTACGGCGTCCAGGCTGGGGTGCTCGCCCAGGTAGTAGCCGATCAGCTCCGGCACGTAGCAGTACATCGCCTTGTCGTCGGCGACGCCGTTGCCGGGCACGTTGGCCAGCCGCACCCGGCCCGCCACCGCCGCCTCGAAGATCTCCGCGCCGACGGGTCGGCCGCTGCCGTCGGTCAGGTCGACCAGTTCCTCGTTCAGTCGCAGGTAGAGGGCGTCGAGGCGGGATCGGCTCGGCTGGTGCCACACCTCGCCGTCGATCACCCGCACGTCGTCGGCCGTGCAGAGCAGCAGGTCGCCGCGGTCGGCCAGCAGCCGGTGCTCGAACCAGGCGGCACTCGTCGATCCGCTGGACAGCAGGCCGGCTCGGCCGTCGGGGGCGCCGGGCCCGAGCACGGCCCGCCGGAGCAGGGGGAGCGCTGCCTTCGGATCGATCAGACCGATCGGCCGCGGCAGATCGGGCAGCACCTCCTCGGTCAGGTCCCGGATGGCGATCGCGTACCCCGCCCCGCTCGGGTTGCGCACGTTGTCCTCCAGCACCCGCCAGCCGCCGAACTCGTTGCGGACCAGGTCGAAGCCCATCACCGGCGCCCGGACGGTGCCGGCCGGGAGCCGCAGCGCCTCCTCCCGCCAGCCCGGCGTGCCTTCCACCAGCTCCCGGGCCAGCACGCCGTCCGCGACGATCCGCTGCTCCCCGTAGACGTCGGCCAGGAACGACTCGATGGCCCGGGCCCGCTGCGCCAGTCCGACGGCAAGGGCCTGCCACTCGTGCGGGGTGATGATCCGCGGCACCAGGTCGACGTGGAAGCGGCGGCTCTCCCCGTCCACGCCGAAGCTCACGCCGGCGCGGTCCACCCACTCCTTGCGGGCGTGCCGGCGCTCGGCCAGTTCGATCTCGCCGGTCTTGCGGTAGAACTCCACCAGGTCCCGGTACGCGGGCCGGGGCCGCAGGTTCGGTCCGACCGCCTCGTCGCCGGCCCGGAAGCGGTAGCGGCGCAGCGGCGTCTCCGCGGGCTGCAGGCCACCGGCGGGGCCCTGGGTCTCGGCCACCACCTGCTCCACCACGTCGCTCAGCCGCCCGCGCTCGGCGTAGGCGGCGCGCTGCCGGTCGGCGGAGTTGCCCCGGGTCAGGGTCCGCTTGGCCAGCTCGCTGACCTCCGCCCAGTCGCCCAGCTCCTCCAGCTCGGGGCGCAGTCGACGCACCAGGTGTTTGACCGCGCGGCGGGACGGCATGGGACGGGGATGTCGGGTGTCGTCGAGCAGCGGCCCCGACAGGCCGGTGCGGGCCGCCTGCCACAGGCCCGCCCGGTGCACCGGCGGCGGGACCGGGTGGTGCGGTCGTCCCGCCTCGACGTCGCGTGCCGCCGCCAGCACCATGGCGCGGAACAGCCCGGCGATCACGATGGCGTCGTCCACGATCGGGCACGCGTCGCAGGTCCGCAGCTCCAGCGTCGGTGCGTGGGCGGATGGACGTACGTCGAAGTAGGCCATCTTGGCGTCGGCGATGACGCCGGTGGCGATCAGATCGGCGAGCATCTCGTCGTAGGCCTGGGCCGAGGCCAGCGGTCCGGTGGCCCCGGCGCTCGGCCAGCGCTGCCAGATGATGGAGCGGATGCTGGCGTAGCCGGTGTCCTGGGCATTCCAGAACGGGGAGCTCGCCGACAGGGCGAGCAGCACGGGAAGGTCGCGCGCGATTCGTTGCATGATCTCCACCGCCAGATCGCGGTCGGCGACCCCGACGTGGATCTGCAGGCCGCAGATGAGCTGCTCGTCCACCAGCATCCGGTACTGCTCCTGCATCCGCCCGTAGCGACCGGTCGTGGTGAGCTCGAAGTCGGCGAATCCCGCGGTCGGGGCGGTGCCGACCGCAGCGATGCCGAGGTTGTCCTGGGCCGCCGCCTCGGCCAGCCCGTGGCGCAGCCTCACCAGCTCCGCCCGGAGCCCGGCGAGGGTGTCGACCACATCGGTGTTGGTCTCGACCGTGGTCCGCTGGATCTCCGCCGAATAGCTCTGCGGCGACAGCCGGGACAGCAACTGCGGCGCGCGCGCCGAGAGCTTGTGGCTTTCCATGTCGATCAGGTGCAGCTCTTCCTCGGCACCCAGCGTCAGCTCCGGAGTCATCCGACAACAATCTAGAGGGCTCGTGTGACGGCCGTGTCTCGCCCGCGCGCCCTGGCCCGAGCCCGTCGCCGGCCGGATCCGACCCGCTACCTGGTCAGGAAACGCCGGGAAACGCCCCGGATTTCGTCGGTTCATGGGTCGGCTGTCGGCGTTTCCCGGCGGGGTCGCGGGAATTCGGGGGTCGGCATCGGGAACGTGATGTCAGTGCTCGGTCCTAGCGTGAGCACATGGACCTCAAACTCGAGCTTGTCGCCGTGCCGGTGAGCGACGTCGACCGCGCCAAGGCCTTCTACGTCGACCAGGTCGGCTTCGTCGCCGACGTCGACCAGGTGGTCAGTGACCAGATCCGCTTCGTCCAGCTCACCCCACCGGGGTCGGCGTGTTCGATCGCCATCGGCAAAGGTCTGACGGGCATGCCGCCCGGCTCGCTGGACGGACTGCAGGTGGTCGTCGCCGACATCGACCAGGCCCATGACGAACTGGCGGGCCGCGGAGTGGCGGTGAGCGCGGTCGACGTTCAGCCCTGGGGCTCTTTCGTCTACTTCGCCGATCCGGACGGAAACCGGTGGGCGGTGCAGCAGCTGCCCGACTACGCCGCGGCGTTGGGCGGGTCCGGCGTGCCCACCGACGGGTGGACCGGGTGACCCCCGGTCAGCTCCGCTGACGTACCGGTGACCGCGCCGCCCGCTCCGGTCCAGCCGCCGCTATCCGACTCCTCCTCCGCCTGTCCGCCGGAGGCGGCGCTCCGCGCCAACACGCCCGGCACGCACCCGGGCACCTGCTCGCTACGGCCACCGTTTAACACCACCCTCCTAATGAGGCTTCGCCTCTGACCGCCGAGCTGGTGCTGGTCTGGGTGCTCGGGTGCGGTCCATGCTGAGGCATGGCGACGGTGACGGTGAACGAGCTGCTGGACGGGCATGGCGGGTTGGACATCGAGTGTCTGGATCGGATCTATCTGAACGGCTATGTGCCGAACTTGCAGGTTGCCGGTCAGGTGGTGACGTTCATGTCGGGTCATCTGGGGCTGCCGATCGCGTCGCCGGCGATCATGTAGCAGATCGGCACCAGGTTCCGTCGCGCGGTGGCGGGGTTCGCCAAGGCCAACGGGGTGCCGCTGGTGATCTTCAAGAAGGGTGACCGCAAGCGAGACGTGATGGATCCCTATCTGCGTCGGCAGGCGGCTACGGGTGTATCGGGGGTCGCTGCGATCGGCGTGGCGCAGGAGTATCAGAACGTGTTCGCCGCTGCCGAGCGGACCGATCACGGCCGGTTGTGGTTCAGCTTCTACAAGGCCGACCGGCGGGTCACGTGCTATTACTTCTAGCTGTGGGACGACCAGTTCGGGCCCGCGTTCATCAAGATCTGCACCTACTTCCCGTATCCGTTGAAGGTGTGGGTCAACGGGCATGAGTGGGCCAAGCAGCAGGCCAGACGGGCCGGGATCGGGTTCACGGAGCTGTCCAACGGGTTCGCCTCCTGCGACGACCCGGCCCGGTTGCAGGCGATCTGCGACCGGCTCGGCCCTAGTCACCTCGATGAGTTCCTCGATCGCTGGCTGGGGGTCGTGCCGGTGCCGCTGACCGACGCCGATCGGGCCGCCGGCTACTGGTGGGAGCTGTCGATGCGGCAGATCGAGACGTCCCGCACGATCGTGTTCGACGCCCCCCGGCACGCCCGGAGCTTCTTCGAGGCCCTGGTGGTCGACAACCTCGACCTCGGCCGGCCCGACAAGACCGAGATCATCTTCACCGGCCACCGGGTCCATCGCGGCCGGCCGCCGAAGACCGAGCCGTCCCACATCACCCGGATCAACACCCGCGACACCATCGGGGTCACCGTGAACTCCGACTACAAGCACTCCCGGATCAAGCAGTATCTGAAAGACGGCAGGGCCCTGCGGATCGAGACCGTGATCAACTCACCCGACGACCTGGGCTGCAAGCGTCGCCTGTGCCATCTGCCGGAACTGCAAGCCAAAGCCCGTGAAATCAACGCTCGCCTGCTCGATACTGAACGTGTCGGGCAGGGCTGTGTCCTTGCGAGCCCAGCCTTTGAGCGGGTCGCGCAGTCCACCCTCACCGAGGATGGCAGGAGGTCGCCCGCACTACGGTTCGGAGATCCTCGGGTCATGGCCCTGCTCGGCGCCCTCTGCATAGGACTGAACGCCCTCGGCTTCACCAACCGGAGCCTCCGTGCCCAGGTGTCCCAGCTGCAACATAGCGCTGTGGCCGCCGTAGTCCGATGAAGACCAAAAAGGCGCCGGCCGCCAGGCAGAGCAGCCCGATACCGAGCCAGGTCTGGCTGCCCACCATGAACGTGCCCGGCAGCACCCCGGCGCCCTGGCCGGTCCAGACCATGCCGACCAGCACCGCGATCGCCCCGGCGACCACGCTCACGCGCCGCAACGCCTGCGACCCCATCAGCGGGTGACCTGGAGGACGCGGTCATCGCGCGCGTCCGGGTCGCCCCGCCCGTCGGTGTTGGAACTCGTCAGCAGCAGACTCTTACCGTCCGCGGCCACCGCGACGGTGCGCAGTCGGCCGAAGTCGGAGGTGAAGTGCGCCTTCGGCTCGCCGGCCGAGGTCGCGTCGAGGGGGATCTGCCACAGCCGGCGGCCGCGCAGGGCGGCCATCCACAGGTCACCCTGCCAGAACGCGAGGCCGGCCGGGGAGGCCTCGGAGGTACGCCAGACGACCTTCGGGTTGGTCATCCCCGCTTTGCGTCCGGAGCCCTCGATCTCCGGCCACCCGTAGTTCGCGCCCTTGGTGATCAGGTTGAGCTCGTCCCAGGTCTGGTCCCCGAACTCACTCGCCCACAGCCGGCCGGCGTCGTCGAAGGTCAGACCCTCGACGTTGCGGTGCCCGTAGCTGTAGACCGGGTTGCCGAAGGGGTTTCCGGGCGCGGCCCGGCCATCCTGGGTGATCCGGAGGATCTTGCCGGCCAGCGATTCCTTGTCCTGGGCCAGGCCCTCCTGGCCGACCTCCCCGGTGCCCACGTAGAGATAGCCGTCCTCACCGATCACCATGCGGCCTCCGTTGTGCCGGAATCCGCGGGGGATGTCGTCGAAGACGACCTGCGGCTCGCCCAGCGCCGCCCCGTCCCAGCTCATCGACACGATCCGGTTGTCCCGCGCGGCGGAGTAGTAGGCGAACAGCGTCTTCTGGTCAGGGGTGATCACCAGGCCCAGCAGTCCGCCCTCGCCGCCCGGGTCGACATCGGACAGGGTCGCGACCGGAGTGGAGTCCGCCCCGTCGACGTGCACGATCTTCCTGGTGTCGCGCTCGCTCACCAGCAGAGTGCCGTCGGACAGGGCGACCAGCCCCCAGGGCGAGGTGAGGCCGGTGACCAGGTCCTTCGCCTGCGGATTCCCGGTCGGGGCGGAGGTGGTCTCGGAGGCCGAGGGCCCCGCGGTCGGCGGGCTGGAGGCTGCCGCCGAGGGCCCGGGGCTGCCCGCGGTGCGGGTTTCGGGGCTGGGCTGGCTCGGAGCCCCGCCGCACGCGGCCAGCATGTTGCGCCGGCCAGAACGGCCAGCGTTCGGCCGGGCCAGGCCCGCAGCATGCCTCGGGTCGTCATGGGCACAGTCTGGCCAGTCCGCCCAAACTCCCCGCCCGGGTCAGAAACCTCGAGCTCCGGCAGGCGAAGGCCGTGCTCAGTTGCGCAATTCGGCTGCGTGCAGGGTCTCGATCGCGTCCGGCTCGCCGATCAGCTTGATCTCGGCCACGGTGGAGCGGCCGTGGGCGTAGAGCAGCAACTCACTCGGTGCACCGACCAGGGTCACGATTGACGGGCCGCCGACGGCCCGGATGGTGTCAGGCTCACCGGAATGGCCGAGGGAGTCGAGGCGCTCCAGCACCACGCCGACCTGAACGCGGCGGAACCACGCGCGGGCCAGCAGCTTGAGGCGGCGCCACATCCACTCCTCGACGTCGGGGCCCAGGTCGCGGGAGGTCTGCGGCTCCGCTCCGGCGCGGCGTACGTCCTCGTGGTGCACGAAGAACTCGGTGGTGTTCGCGCCCTCGTCCACTCCCGGAATGGCGAAGACGGAGAACCGGGCCGGCCCGTTGCGCAGCCGCCCCACCAGCTCGCCGAAGTCCCAGCGCTGCTTGACCTCCGCCATCCGCCGCTCGTAGAGCCCGGACAGGGGTTTGGCGACCATGCCGCTGACCGCGATGGGGTCGGTTTCCCGGATCCACAGGTGGGCCGTCAGGTCGTGTGCGTCCCAGCCCTCGCACAGCGTCGGAGCACCCGGACCCACCTGGTCGAGGAGGTCGCAGAGCGCTGCTCGCTCGGACTTGGCAAACGTCACGAGCGACCATGATAGTGCCCGGATCGTCGGCGGTCCCGCCGCGCAAGATCACCCCGGACGTCGCGCCACCCGGCTCGCCGGACGAGTCGACCCCGCGTAGCGGCCCGGCTCCGTGAACAATGGGCGGGTGAGCGATCCACGACAACCCCTCCCGTACGCCGAGCAGCTCGATCCGGAGATCGCGGCTCAGCTGAAGCGTGATCCGGCGGGCCTGGTCGCGGCCGTGATCCAGGACGAGGAGACCGCCGAGGTGTTGATGGTGGGCTGGATGGACGACGCCGCGCTGCACGCCACCCTCACGACGGGCCGGTCGACCTTCTTCTCCCGCAGCCGCGGGGAGTACTGGGTCAAGGGCGAAACCAGCGGACACCGGCAGTGGGTGCGCGAAGTCAGGCTGGACTGCGACGGCGACACCGTACTGGTCAAGGTCCGCCAGGACGGCGCGGCCTGCCACACCGGTGACCGGACCTGCTTCGACGCCCGCCTGCTCCCGGCCGTGGTCGGCCTGCCCGGCGGGGCGAACCGGTGATTGCGGGTGCCGTCACGCCCGGGCTGGCGCAGTTCCGCTCCATGGCGGCCGAGCGACGCGTGATTGCGGTGCACCGTCGCGTGCTGGCCGACGGCGAGACCGCCATCGGTCTCTACCGGCGGCTGGCGCGGAACCGACCGGGGAGCTACCTGCTCGAATCCGCCGAGCAGGGCGTCTGGTCCCGCTACTCCTTCGTCGGCGTCCGCGCCGCGGCGACGCTGACCGAAGTCGGGGGTCGCGCGGTGTGGACCGGACACACCCCTGTCGGACTGCCGGCGGGCGGCGATCCGCTCGACGCCGTACGCGAGACGTTGCGGCTGCTGCACACCCCGCGGGCCGAGGACCTCCCGCCGTTCACCTCCGGGCTGGTCGGCTACCTGAGCTACGACGCCGTGCGCCGGCTCGAACGGCTCCCCGACGGCAACCCCGACGACCTGCGCGTACCGGAACTGTGCTTCCTGCTCGCCTCCGACCTCGCGGTGCTGGACCACTACACCGGCGAGGTGTGGCTGGTGGCCAACGCGATCAACTACGACGGCACCGACGATCGGGTGGACGAGGCCTACGCCGACGCGGTGGCCAGGATTGACACGATGAGCGAACTGCTCGCCGAGCCCGCCGAGTCGGGAGCCGTGGTGGTCGGCGACGGTCCGCCGCCGCGCATCCGCAGGCAGCGCACCGCAGCGGAGTTCCAGCAGGCGGTGAGCGCCGCGGTGGCCGAGATCCAGGCGGGGGAGGCGTTCCAGATCGTGGTCAGTCAGCGTTTCGAGGTGGACACCACCGCGGACGCCCTGGACATCTACCGCGTCCTGCGGCTCAGCAACCCCAGCCCGTACATGTACCTGCTCCGGCTGGACGGGTTCGACATCGTCGGCTCCAGCCCCGAGGCGCTGGTCACGGTGAAGGACCGGACGGCCGTCACCCACCCGATCGCCGGTTCCAAGCCGCGCGGTGCCACACCCGCGGAGGACTCCGCTCTGGAGGCGGAGTTGCTGGCGGACCCGAAGGAGCGTGCCGAACACGTGATGCTGGTCGACCTCGGCCGCAACGATCTGGGTCGGGTCTGCCTGCCTGGCACGGTCGAGGTCGTGGAGTTCATGGAGGTGCGGCGCTACAGCCACATCATGCACCTGGAATCCACCATCACCGGAACGGTCGCGCCGGAGCGCTCCGCGCTCGATGTGCTGCTGGCGGCCTTTCCGGCCGGAACCCTGTCCGGCGCGCCGAAGGTGCGTGCCATGGAGATCATCGACGAACTCGAGGTGTCCCGGCGCGGCCTGTACGGCGGGGTGGTCGGATACCTCGACTTCGCCGGAGACGCCGACGCGGCCATCGCGATCCGCACCGCGCTGCTGCGCGACGGCGTGGCGTACGTGCAGGCCGGAGGCGGCATCGTCGCCGATTCCGATCCGCCGACCGAGGACCAGGAAAGTCAGAACAAGGCCGCGGCGGTCGTGAGGGCCATTGGCGTCGCGCAGCAGTTCTCTGCCCTGCGCGGCGCCGCGGACCCGTCGACGACCGGTCGCACCGGATGACCGGCCGGGCTCTGGCGTACGGCTGCCTGCTGGCCGGGGTCCTTCTCGGCTTCGTCGCCGGCGCTCAGCCCTGGTGGAGCGCCGATGCGGACGGGGCGGCCGTCGAACTCACCGGCACCGAGGTCACCGGAGGTCTCAGCCAGGCGCTGGGCCTGGTCGCCCTCACCGGCATGGTGACGACCCTGGCCCTGCGGGCCCGCGGCCGGCGCGCGATGGGTCTGGCTCTCGCCCTGGTCGGGGCAGGTCAGGTCCTGCTCGGCGCGCTCGCGCCGCGACCGAGCGCCGACGCCGTCCGCGCTGCCGTCCGCGAGGTCAGCCTGACCGACCAGTTCGCCCTCGGCGGGACCGCCTGGCCGTGGCTGTTCGCCGCAGCCGGCCTCATCACCGCGGCCGGCGGCATCGTCGTGGTGACCACCGTACGGCGATGGCCGGTGCGCTCCGATCGGTTCCGGCAGCAGCCGGCCGCGGCGGTCCCGGGCATGGAGGAGGATCCGGCGCAGGTGTGGCGGGCGATGGATGCCGGGGTCGATCCGACCGTGGACCTCGACTCCGGCCCGCCGCGCAGCGCTCCCGCAACCAGCCCTGAGAGCGCGTCCTGACCCAGATGTGCGGATTGCGGGCCCAGGAGACACAATGGTTGAGGATCTGGGGTTGAGGATCTGGCCGAAGTGGAGATCGGTCGGAGTTGAGATCGGTCGATCGGTGAGATCGCCCGATGGTTGAGATCGGTCGACCCCGCTACCGCGCGGGCCGACGAGACGAGGGGATTCCATGGCATCCACATCGCAGCAGTCCGTGTCGGACCGCACGACGAACGCCCGCGGCAAGCATGTGCACCACGGTCGTACGGTCGCGGCCTGGGTCGGCACCATCATCGCCAGCGTGGCCTTCGTCATCGGCGGCATCGCCGTCGTCATCCAGAACTGGCCGCTGTTCTGGGCTGCGGTCGGCCTCCTCGTGGTCGGCACTGATCGCCACCGTCGTGCTACAGAAGATGGGGCACGGAGCCCACTGAGCTCCTCGATCACCGTGGGCGCATTAGACGAGATCATTGCCGGGGTCCGGGAGGACCTCGCCCTGCGACAGGCCCAGGTCCCGCTGGATCGACTGAAGGAGCGGTGCACCCACGTCGATGCGGCGCTGGACCCGATGCCCCGACTGCGGGGTCCCGGTGTGGCCGTGATCGCCGAGGTCAAGAGGTCGAGCCCGAGCAAGGGTGCGTTGGCCGAGATCGCCGACCCCGCCGCCCTCGCGGCCGAGTACGAGGCCGGAGGGGCTGCGGCGATCTCGGTGCTGACCGAGGAACGCCGGTTCTCCGGCTCCCTCGACGACCTCGTCCGGGTGCGCTGCGCGGTGTCGGTTCCCGTGCTGCGCAAGGACTTCATCGTCACCGCCTACCAACTGTTCGAGGCCCGGGCGGCCGGCGCCGACATGGTGCTGCTGATCGTTGCGGCCCTCACCGACGCCGAACTGATCTCGCTGGTCGAGCGGGCCCGCTCCATCGGTATGACCCCACTGGTCGAGGTGCACACGGCCGAGGAGGTGCAGCGGGCGGTCGCCGCCGGAGCGCAGATCATCGGCGTGAACGCCCGCAACCTGGCGACCCTGGAGGTGGAACCCACCACCTTCGCCCGGCTCGCGCCGCTCATCCCCAAGGGAATCATCCGGATCGCCGAATCCGGCGTACGCGGTCCGCACGACGTCATCGAACTGGCCCGTGCCGGAGCCGACGTCGTCCTGGTCGGGGAGGCGCTGGTGACCGGCCGCGATCCGCGCAGCGGGGTGGCCGACCTGGTGGCCGCGGGCGCCCATCCGGCTGTGCACCGGCACTGAGCCGGCGATCCTCCCGCGAAGCCTGAGGTTTCGCCCGACGAAGGAATGTGTGTGACCATCGAAATGCCTCCTGCTGCCCGTCGGCAGTTGCCCGACGCGAGCGGCCACTTCGACCGCTTCGGCGGCAAGTTCGTCCCCGAGGCCCTGTCGGCTGCCCTGCTGCAGTTGGAGCAGGAGTTCCACTCCGCGCTCGCCGATCCGGCCTTCCGGGCCGAGTTGGCCGAGCTGCTGGCTGACTACACCGGCCGGCCGAGCCCGATCACCGAGGCGCGCCGGTTCGGCGAGCACGGTCTGGCGGGGCCTGACGGCGTCCGGCCGCGGATCCTGCTGAAGCGCGAGGACCTCAACCACACCGGGTCGCACAAGATCAACAACGTCCTCGGGCAGGCCCTGCTCACCCGGCGGATGGGCAAGACCCGGGTGATCGCCGAGACCGGCGCCGGCCAGCACGGCGTGGCGACCGCGACCGCGGCGGCCTTGTTCGGCCTGGAGTGCACGGTCTACATGGGCAAGGTGGACACCGAGCGGCAGTCGCTCAATGTCGCCCGGATGCGCCTGCTCGGCGCCGAGGTGATCGCCGTCGAGTCGGGCACCCAGACGCTCAAGGACGCGATGAACGACGCGATGCGCGACTGGGTGGCCTCGGTCGACCACACCCACTACCTGATCGGCACCGTGGCCGGGCCGCATCCCTTCCCCATGGTGGTCCGGGAGTTCCAGCGGATCATCAGCACCGAGGCGCGGGCCCAGGTGCTGCAGCGCTACGGCCGGCTACCCGACGCGGTCGCGGCCTGCGTCGGCGGCGGATCGAACGCGCTCGGCATCTTCGCCGACTTCATCGACGACGCCGAGGTGGCCCTGTACGGGTTCGAAGCCGGCGGAGACGGGGTCGAGACCGGGCGGCACGCGGCCACCATCTCGGCCGGAGAGATCGGTGTCCTGCACGGCATGCGGACGTTCGTCCTGCAGGACGAAGACGGACAGACCAAGGAGTCCCACTCCATCTCCGCCGGTCTGGACTACCCGGGCGTCGGACCCGAGCACTCCTGGCTCGCCGACCAGGGCCGGGCCACGTACGCCCCGATCACCGACGCTGAGGCGATGGAGGCGTTCCGGCTGCTGTCGCGGACCGAGGGCATCGTGCCCGCCATCGAGTCGGCGCACGCCCTGGCCGGCGCGCTCAAGCTGGGCCCGATCCTGGCGCAGGCCCGAGCGCGGCGAGGAGCGGACGCGCCCGCCGACGCCGAGCCGCTGATCCTGGTCAACCTGTCCGGGCGCGGCGACAAGGATGTGGACACCGCCATCCGCTGGTTCGGCCTGGACACGCGGGGCACCTCGAGCACCGAACTCCGCCGGTGAGCGCCGGGTTGGTGTCCGACCCAGCCGCTGACCCGGCCGCTGACCCCGCCGACCGAGCCGGCCGGCCACGCGGCGGACCGGCTCGGCCACACCGGCCGAGTCTTCGCCGACGTCCGCGCGACCGGCCGTGGGGCGCTGGTCGGCTTCCTGCACGTCGGCTATCCGAGCGTGCAGGGCTCGCTGCGGGCGCTGCGCGCCCTGACCGGGGAGGGCGAGTCACCCGGCGTCGACCTGGTCGAGGTCGGGCTGCCGTACAGCGACCCGATGATGGACGGGGTGACCATCCAGCGCGCCGGCACCCGGGCACTGGAACGCGGCGTGCGCACCAGGGACGCGTTCGCGGCGGTCGAGGCGGTCGCGGAAACGGGAACCGCGGCCGTGGTGATGACCTACTGGAACCTGATCGAGCACTACGGCCCCGACCGCTTCGCGCGCGACCTGGCCGCGGCCGGCGGGGCCGGAGCGATCACCCCGGACCTGACGCCGGACGAGGCGGGGGAGTGGATGGAGGTCTCCGACGCCCACGGGCTCGACCGCATCTTCCTGGTCTCGCCCTCCTCCTCCGACGAGCGGATCGCCCGCACCGTGGCCGCGTGCCGCGGTTGGGTCTACGCCACGTCGGTGATGGGGGTGACCGGAGCCCGCGCGCAGACCTCGTCCGCCGCCCCGGACCTGGTGCACCGGATCCGGACCATCGATCCGAGCGCCATGGTCGGCGTCGGCCTCGGCGTGTCCAACGGGGTCCAGGCCCGCGAGGTGACGGGATTCGCCGACGCGGTCATCGTCGGATCCGCGCTGGTCAAGACCCTGCTCGACGCCGAGGACGACGGCCGTCCCGACGATCTCGCGGGGCTGCGCGCGGTGGTCGCAGACCTCGCCGCCGGGGTCCGGGGAACTTTCGGCGGCTAGACCGGGTTGGGCGAGCGTGACCCGAGGAATGCGCGGCCTGCTGCTGGCCATCGGCGTACTGTTCGCTGCCGCGGCCTGCACGCCCGCGTCGGGGCCGATGGCGCCGACCCACAGTGGCGATCCCGCCGGATACCGCGGCGGCGCGTCGCTGGACACCCCGTACACGATGCCCGAGGTGACGTTGACCGACACCGCCGGTCAGCCGTACAACCTGGCCACGACGCCGTCCAAGCCGGTCACCCTGCTGTTCTTCGGCTACACCCACTGTCCCGACGTGTGCAACACCGTGCTCGGCGACACGGCCAGCGCGCTGCAGCGGATGGAGGCGGCTGACCGGGACCAGATCCAGCTGGTCTTCGTGACCAGCGACCCCGCCCGGGACAAGCCGAAGGTGATCCGCGCGTACCTCGACCGGTTCGATCCCACGTTCGTCGGCCTGACCGGGTCACTGGCCACGATCAAGTCCGCCGCGGGTCAGGTGGGCGTCGACATCTCGGGCAAAGAGGTATTGCCCAGCGGCGGCTACGAGGTGGGCCACTCCGCCCAGGTCATCGGCTTCGACCGCCAGGCAGGAGTAGTGCTGTGGACACCGGACTCTCCCATCGGGGATCTCACGCACGATTTCGGTCTGCTCGTGGAACGCGCGCGTTGACCGAGGCCGGCGCCTCCCGCGTGGAACGCGCGGCGCCCTGGGTGTCCACGGGTGCGCGGCTGGTGCTGTCGGCGGTCCTGGTCGTGGCCGGGGTGCTGAAGGCGGTCGACCCGGTAGGCGCGGTCTCGGCCGTGCGCGCGTACGAACTGCTGCCGGAATCGCTGGTCACCGTGGTGGGCTGGGGACTGCCGTTCCTCGAGATCGCGCTCGGGCTGCTGCTGTTGGCCGGGCTGGCGACCCGGTGGGTGGCGCTGGCGACCGGGGCCCTGCTGGTGGTGTTCATCGCCGGCGTCTGGTCGGCGGCCGCGCGCGGACTGAGCATCGACTGCGGCTGCTTCGGCGGCGGCGGCGCCGTGGCGCCGGACCGGACCGCGTACGGGACCGAGATCGTGCGCGACCTGGCGCTGCTCGCGCTGGCGGGCTGGCTCGTCGCCCGGCCGCGAAGCCGCGGGGAATTGGGCGGTTCGGCGGGTGCCGGCCCGCTGCGCGACGGACTGGAGTGGCCGGCCGGGAACGTGGCTGAACTGGACCGGGCGGAAGGACGGGAATGAGCAAGCCGAGCAAGCCGAGGCCGAGCCCGGGTCAGTCGGGTCAGTCGCGGGATCAGTCGGCCGGCGGGCGGGAGCGGGAACGGCTCGCCGCCGCGCAGGCGGCGGCCCGACGCCGCGAGCGCAAGGTGCTGATCGCTGTGCTGGTGGGCGTGGTGGTCCTCGTGGTCGGCGGTGGCCTGGCCCTGCAGGCCTGGCGAACCCAGCGCGCACCGAGCGCGGTGCCGAGCTCGGCGGGCTCGCTTGCCCCGGTGTCCATCGAGCCCGGCCGGCCGATCACCTTCGGCAAGCCGAACGCTCCCGTCACCGTCGACCTGTACGAGGATTTCCACTGCCCGCACTGTGCGGACTTCGAGGAGGAGTTCGGACCCACGCTGAGCGCGGCGCAGCGCGAAGGCCGGGTCGAGGTCGCGCTGCACCCGATGGCCTTCATCGACGAGGGCTCGACGGCCGCCTCGAACGCGATGGCCTGCGCCGCCGAGGCGGGCTTCGGCGAGGCGTACTACCGCGGGCTGTTCGCGAATCACACGCTGAGCTGGAGCGACAAGCAGTTGCTGGACCTGGCGGCGAAGGTGGGCGGCAGCGCGACGGACGACTTCTCGACCTGCGTCACCACCCGCAAGCACGCCGAGTGGGTCGACTCGATCAACGCAGCGGCCGACCGGGCCGGGGTCAGCGGCACGCCGACGATGTTCATCGACGGCAAGCCGGTCGACATCGCCTCCCTGACCGTCGCCGCGCTGGAGGAGATGCTCGCGCCGGCCGGCTCCCGCTGACCGCGCCGTAGGGGGAAACGTGACCCAGCCGTACGTGGAACCTTGCCCAGGTTCCTGCTGCGTGGCATAGGTTGCAACCTGTGCAAAGTGGCAGGAACCCACGTATACGTAGTTTCCCGCAGGGGGGCTGAGGGGTTCCCGCAAGAGGGGCTGAGGGGTTCCCGCAAGGGGCTCCCGCTAGGGCTGAGAGGCTCGCGGGCTCTGACGGGTTTGGTATCGACAGGATGAGAGATCGGGTGTGGAGATGGTGAGCGGCTGGAGCCGGGTGAGCTTGTCGATCCCGAGCCCGGACACCAGCGTCTGGTACATCGGCGCGTTTCCGCTGCGCGCGTACGCGCTCTGCATCATCGCGGGCATCCTCGCGGCGATGGTGATCGCCAACCGGCGCTGGCGTGCGCGGGGCGGTACCTCCGACAGCCTGGAAACCGTTCTCGTGGTCGGCGTCCCGTTCGGCATCGTCGGTGCCCGGTTGTACCACGTGATCACCGACTACCAGCTCTACTTCGGGCCCGGCCGCAACCCGCGTCGACGCGCTGAAGATCTGGCAGGGCGGTCTGGGCATCTGGGGTGCCGTCGCGCTCGGCGTCCTCGGCGGCTGGCTGGTCGCCCGGCGCCGGCAGATCCGCTTCCTCGCCCTGCTGGACGCGCTCGCGCCCGGGCTACTGGTCGCCCAGGCCATCGGCCGGCTGGGCAACTGGTTCAACCAGGAGCTGTTCGGCCGGCCGACCACGCTGCCCTGGGCGCTCGAGATCGATCTCGCGCACCGGCCGTCCGGCTATGTCACCTTCGCCACGTTCCACCCGACGTTCCTCTACGAGCTGGTGTGGAACCTGGCCATGGCGGTGATCCTGGTCCTGTTGGACCGGCGCTTCCGGCTGGGCCACGGCAAGGTGTTCGCCCTGTACGTGCTGCTCTACACCGCCGGCCGCTTCTGGATCGAGGCGCTGCGGATCGACTCGGTGAACGAGATCGGCGGCTTCCGCCTGAACAACTACACCTCGCTGATCGCCTTCGTGGGGGCGCTGATCTGGTTCGTGTGGCTGGTCCGTCACCGGCCGGGGCGCGAGGCCTACGTCGAAGGCGAGCCGGCCGCAGATCCCGGCCCGGATCAGGATCCGGCCAGCGCCGCAGCAGAGGATTCCGGCGACGCCGGCCCATCCGGCGAGGCCGGCGGGTCGGGGGAGTCGGGCACTGCGGTGGTCGACGGATCGGGTGAGCAGACCGCCGGGGCATCCCTCGCGGATCACCAGCCGACAGCCGGGATCAGCGCCGCCGAGCACAGCGATTCCGCCACCGATGGCTCAACGGCGCGCGAATCCGATTCCGGCCGCTAGGCTGATCTGCGAAGGACCGGTCATCGGCGTACGGTCCCCGAGGTTTCGGCGTGCGAACGATCCCCCGTCGTGCCTGATGGTGTGCGTTACCCTTTGCATCAACTTTGGGCCAACGGCGTCCCGCAAGCTGGTACCAGCGCGCCCCCTTTATTGCTCAAGACGTGCCGCTCAGCCGTAACCGTGTGACAGCTCCCCGAGATCTGCAGCGGCATCGACGACGGGAGTGTGTTCCATGACTGCTTCTCACGCTCGACCCCAGCACCGCGCGGCGGAGGGTCTCTACGATCCTGCGTTCGAGCACGACGCGTGCGGGGTCGCCTTCGTGGCCACGCTGACCGGCGAGCCCAGCCACGCCATCGTCGCCAAGGGCCTCGAGGCGCTGCACAACCTGGACCATCGCGGTGCCACGGGTGCGGACCCGAAGACCGGCGACGGAGCGGGCATCCTGATCCAGATCCCGGACGCGTTCCTGCGCGCTGAGGCGGGCTTCGACCTGCCCCGACAGGGCGCGTACGCGGTGGGCAACGCCTTCCTCCCCACCGACCCGGACCTGGCCGCCAAGGCGAAGACGACGATCGAGCAGATCGCGGCCGAGGAGAACCTGAGTGTGCTCGGCTGGCGCCGGGTGCGCACCGACGATGCCTCGCTCAGCGACCTGACCCGGTCGAACATGCCCTACTTCGAGCAGCTGTTCGTGGCCGCCGCCGGGGCGCCGATGATGGGGATCGCACTCGACCGGCTGGCCTACTGCCTGCGCCGCCGCGCCCAGCACGAGACGGGGGTCTACTTCTCCTCGCTGTCGGCCCGGACGCTGGTCTACAAGGGCATGCTGACCACCGAGCAACTCGCGCTGGTGTTCCCCGAGCTCACCGACGAGCGGATGGCCAGTGCCCTCGCGGTGGTGCACTCGCGCTTCTCCACCAACACCTTCCCCGCCTGGGAGCTGGCCCACCCGTTCCGGATGATCGCCCACAACGGCGAGATCAACACGGTCAAGGGCAACCGCAACTGGATGCGGGCCCGGGAGGCCCTGCTGTCCAGCGACGTCATCCCCGGGGACCTGGAGCGGCTCTTCCCGATCTGCACCCCGGACGCCTCGGACTCGGCCTCCTTCGACGAGGTGGTGGAGCTGCTCCACCTCGGCGGCCGGTCGTTGCCGCACGCCATGTTGATGATGATCCCGGAGGCCTGGGAGAACAACCCGGCGATGGACGCCAAGCGGCGCGAGTTCTACGCGTTCCACTCCTGCCTGATGGAGCCCTGGGACGGACCCGCCGGGGTCGTGTTCACCGACGGCACCGTGGTGGGTGCGGTCCTGGACCGCAACGGGCTGCGGCCCGGTCGCTTCTGGGTGACCGACGACGGACTGGTGGTGCTCGCCTCGGAGACCGGGGTGCTCGACATCGATCCGGCCAAGGTGGTCCAGAAGGGCCGCCTGAAGCCCGGCCGGATGTTCCTGGCCGACCTCGGCAAGCACCGGATCGTCTCCGACGAGGAGGTCAAGAGCGGCCTGGCCGCGGCCGCCCCGTACGGGGAATGGCTGCTCGGCGGTCGGATGCAGCTGTCGGACCTGCCCGACCGCGAGCACGTCGTGCACACCCATGCATCGGTGACGCGGCGGCAGCAGGTGTTCGGCTACACCGAGGAGGAGCTGCGGCTGATCCTGGCCCCGATGGCTTCCGGCGGCGCCGAGCCGATCGGGTCCATGGGCACCGATACCCCGCTGGCCGCGCTCAGCGACAAGCCCAGGCTGCTGTTCGACTACTTCTCCCAGCTGTTCGCCCAGGTGACCAACCCCCCGCTGGACGCGATCCGCGAGGAACTGGTCACCTCCCTCTACAACACCATCGGCGCCGAGCGGAATCTGCTCGAGCCCGGCCCGGCGTCGTGTCGCCGGCTGGTGCTGCCGTTCCCGGTGCTGGACAACGACGCCCTCTCCAAGATCGTCAAGATCAACCGCGAGGGCGACCTGCCCGGCTACCAGACCTACGTGGCCCGCGGGCTGTACGAGGTCAGCGGCGGGGCGGAGGCGCTGACCGCCAAGATCGACCAGATCTGCGCCGAGATCTCCGAGGCGATCGAGGGCGGCGCGCGGATCATCCTGCTCACCGACCGGCACTCCAACGCCGAGTTGGCGCCGATCCCGTCGCTGCTGTTCACCGCCGCCGTGCACCACCACCTGGTCCGGGAGAAGTCCCGGACCCAGGTCGGTCTGGTCGTGGAGGCCGGGGACGTCCGCGAGGTGCACCACGTCGCGCTGCTGATCGGCTACGGCGCGGCGGCGGTGAACCCGTACCTGGCCATCGAGACCGTGGAGGACCTGGCCCGGCATCAGGTCTACACCAGCGTCGAGCCCGAGAAGGCCGTCACCAACGTCGTGAAGGCGCTCGGCAAGGGCGTGCTCAAGGTGATGAGCAAGATGGGCGTCTCCACCGTCGCCTCCTACACCGGAGCCCAGATCTTCGAGGCCCTGGGACTGTCGCGGGAGGTGGTGGACCGCTACTTCACCGGCACCACCAGCAAGCTCGGCGGGGTGACCCTGGAGCAGATCGCCGAGGAGATCCGCGCCCGGCACCAGACCGCGTACCCGGTGGACGGGATCCCGCTGGCCCACCGGCTGCTGCCCGTCGGCGGGGAGTACCAGTGGCGGCGCGAGGGCGAACCGCACCTGTTCGACCCCGAGACCGTCTTCCGGCTCCAGCACTCCACCCGGTCCGGCCGCTACGACATCTTCAAGCAGTACACCCACCACATCGACAGTCAGGCCGAGCGCCTGATGACGTTGCGCGGTCTGTTGAGGTTCGCCTCCGACCGACCCGCGGTGCCGATCGAGGAGGTGGAGCCGGTCAGCGAGATCGTGAAGCGGTTCTCCACCGGCGCGATGTCGTACGGGTCGATCAGCCTGGAGGCGCACCAGACCCTGGCCATCGCCATGAACCGGCTGGGCGGCAAGTCCAACACCGGTGAAGGCGGGGAGGACAAGGACCGGCTCTACGACCTCGAGCGGCGCAGTGCGGTCAAGCAGGTCGCCTCGGGGCGATTCGGCGTCACCTCGGACTACCTGACCAACGCCACCGACCTGCAGATCAAGATGGCGCAGGGTGCCAAGCCCGGTGAAGGCGGTCAGCTGCCCGGCCAGAAGGTCTACCCCTGGGTGGCCAAGACGCGCCATTCCACGCCCGGCGTCGGACTGATCTCGCCCCCACCGCATCACGACATCTACTCCATCGAGGACCTCAAGCAGCTCATCCATGACCTGAAGTGCGCCAACCCTTCGGCGCGGGTGCACGTGAAACTGGTTGCCGAGGTCGGCGTAGGCACGGTGGCGGCGGGGGTCTCCAAGGCCAAGGCCGACGTGGTGCTGATCTCCGGTCACGACGGCGGCACCGGGGCGGCCCCGCTGACCTCGCTCAAGCACGCGGGCGGGCCGTGGGAGCTGGGCCTGGCGGAGACGCAGCAGACGCTGCTGCTCAACGGACTGCGGGACCGGATCGTGGTCCAGGTGGACGGCCAGTTGAAGACCGGCCGAGACGTGGTGATCGGCGCGCTGCTCGGCGCCGAGGAGTACGGGTTCGCCACCGCGCCCCTGGTGGTGTCGGGCTGCATCATGATGCGGGTCTGCCACCTGGACACCTGCCCGGTGGGCGTGGCGACCCAGAACGCCGAGCTGCGCCAGAAGTTCTCCGGAAAGCCGGAGTTCGTGATCAACTTCTTCGAGTTCATCGCCGAGGAGGTGCGCGAGCACCTGGCCGCGCTGGGCTTCCGCAGCCTGGAGGAGGCGATCGGGCACGTCGAGGTGCTGGACACCACCCCTGCCGAGCAGCACTGGAAGGCCCACGGCCTGGACCTGCGGCCGATCCTGCACAAGCCGGACCTGCCCGAGGGCACCGCGCTGCACAACGTGACCGTTCAGGACCACGGGCTGGACGAGGCCCTGGACCAGGAACTGATCGCGCTCTGCCGACCGGCCCTGGACTCCGGGGAGGCCGTACGCGCCTCGCTGCCCATCCGCAACGTGCACCGCACCGTCGGCACCATCCTCGGCCACGAGGTGACCAAGGCGACCCGTGGCGAGGGCTTCCCCGACGGCACCATCGACCTCACCTTCATCGGTTCGGCCGGGCAGAGCTTCGGCGCGTTCCTGCCGGCCGGGATCACGCTGCGGCTCGAGGGCGACAGCAACGACTACCTGGGCAAGGGTCTGTCCGGCGGCCGGCTGGTCGTACGGCCGAACCGGTCGTCCACCTTCGCGGCAGCCGACAACATCATCGCCGGCAACGTCATCGCCTACGGGGCGACCGCGGGTGAGATCTTCATTCGCGGGCAGGTGGGGGAGCGGTTCTGCGTCCGCAACTCCGGTGCCGTCGCGGTGGTCGAGGGGCTCGGCGACCACGGGTGCGAGTACATGACCGGCGGCATCGCCGTGGTGCTCGGCGCCACCGGCCGGAACGTGGCCGCGGGCATGTCCGGCGGAATCGGGTACTTCCTCGACCTGGACACCACGCTGCTGAACACCGAGATGGTGGACCCCCAGCAGCTCACCGACGCCGACCGGGAACTGGTCAAGGAGCTGGTCACCCGGCACTACGAGGAGACCGAATCGGAGGTGGCCGCCGTGCTGCTCGCCGACTGGTCACACGCCGTCGGCCGCTTCACCAAGGTGCTGCCACGGGACTACGCGCGCGTGCTCGCCGCCAAGGAGCAGGCCGAGTCGGAAGGCCTCGACGAGGCCGAGCTCACCACGCGCATGATGGACGCCGCACGTGGCTAGGCGACCCCCTTCGTCTCGCGGGACCCCCCCTTTGTCTTGCGGGAACCCCCCTTTGTCTTGCGGAACCCCCCCTTTGGCTTCCGGAACCCCCCCTTTGGCTTGCGGAAACCCCCCTTTGGCGTGCGGAAACCTACGTATACGTGGGTTTCTCACTGATTGCACACGTTGCAACCTGTGCAATCGAGGAGGAAACCACGTATACGTAGGTTTCCTCGGCGGAGCGGAGCGACAGTGGGGTGGCCCGCGCGGAGCGGAGCGACAGTGGCGGGTGGCCCGCGCGGAGCGGAGCGACAGTGGGGGTGGTCCGGCGCCAGGGGAGTCGGGCGGGCGGTGGCCTGCGCCAGGGGTGTCGGAGTCGGCCCGAGTCAGGGCGTCGGAGTTGGCCCGCGTCGGGCATCGAAGTGCGAAGGGGTATGACCGATGGCTGATCCGAAGGGTTTCATGACGACGCCGCGGCAGGTCGCGGAACGTCGGCCGGTCGCGGAGCGGATCCACGACTGGAAAGAGGTCTACCCCGGTACGCCGGGGCGCGCGTTGCTGCCCATCATCTCCGCAGCAGGCGGGGAGGTGCATGGACTGCGGCATCCCGTTCTGTCACACCGGCTGCCCGCTGGGGAACCTCATCCCGGAGTGGAACGACCTGGTCTGGCGCAGTGACTGGGACGAGGCGTTGGAGCGGCTGCACGCGACCAACAACTTCCCCGAGTTCACCGGCCGGCTGTGCCCGGCGCCGTGCGAGACGGCGTGCGTGGTCGGCATCAACCGCGACGCGGTGACCATCAAGAACGTCGAGGTGGCGATCATCGACCGCGCCTGGGACGAGCGGCGGGTCAAGCCACAGCCGCCCGAGTGGCACACCGGCAAGACGGTCGCCGTCGTCGGCTCCGGGCCGGCGGGGCTGGCTGCGGCCCAGCAGCTGACCCGGGCCGGGCACACCGTCGCGGTGTTCGAGCGCGCCGAGGAGCCGGGTGGCCTGATGCGCTTCGGCATTCCCGAGTTCAAGATGGAGAAGAAGGTGCTGGAGCGCCGGATCCGCCAGATGAAGGACGAGGGCACCAACTTCCGCTGCGGGGTCGAGATCGGGATCAAGATCACCGGCCAACAGCTCAAGGAGCGCTACGACGCCGTCGTGCTGGCCACCGGCTCCACCATCGGCCGCGACCTGCCGGTGCCGGGACGCGACCTCAACGGCATCCACCAGGCGATGGAGTTCCTGCCGCAGGCCAACCGTGTCGCTCGCGGCAAAACCGTGCCGGACCAGATCACCGCCACCGGCAAGCACGTGGTGATCATCGGCGGCGGCGACACCGGCGCCGACTGCCTGGGCACCGCGATTCGGCAGGAGGCACGGTCGATCACCCAACTGGAGATTCTGCCGACGCCGCCCGACGAGCGACCGGCGCACCAGCCCTGGCCGACCTACCCGATGATCTACCGGGTGTCCTCGGCGCACGAGGAGGCCGGCGACCGTGTCTACTCGGTGTCGACGTCACAGTTCCACGGCGACGGGAGCGGCAACGTCACCTCGCTGACGCTGTCGGAGGTTCGCTTCGAGGGCGGCAAGCTGGTGCCGGTCGAGGGGACCGAGAAGACCATCCCGGCCGAGCTGGTGCTGCTGGCGATGGGGTTCGTCGGCCCGGAGCGCGACACCGTGCTGGCCCAGCTCGAGGTCGCGCTGGACGAGCGCGGCAACGTCGCCCGGGACAACGACTACGCCACCAACGTCGAAGGTGTGTTCGTCTGCGGGGACGCCGGACGAGGTCAGTCGCTGATCGTCTGGGCGATCGCGGAAGGGCGGGCCTGTGCCGCCGGGGTGGACGAGTACCTCTCCGGTTCGACCAAGCTTCCCCGGCCGATCCCGCCGACGGCGCGCCAGATGATGGTCTGAGTTCGCTCCCCTGGACCCAGACCCTCACCAACTGTGGGGTTGGGGCACGCCCGAGGGCTCGTACGGTGCCCCAAGCCCGCAGTTGGTGAGCTGGAACGATACTGAGACCTGTGCTGGGGTCGCCGACGCTGATCGGCCGAGACGCTGAACTGGCCATCCTCGCGCGACCGGGTTCGGGTGTCGAGGGGGCCGTCACCGTCATCATCGGTGAGCCCGGCATCGGCAAGTCCGCCCTCGTCAGGCACGCATTTCCGGAGAGTGCGGCGACGATCGGCCGGGTGGCGCTGCCTCCCTCGCCGACCTTGTCGCCCCTGCTCGACATCGCCGTCGACCTGGATCGCCGTGGAGCCCAGGCTTCGACAGCGCGCATCGGGCCGTACGCGGCGGCCCTGGACGCGTCTGTTCCGGGGCGGGCGCGCTCCGGGGAGCGATGACGCCACCCGACCGCAGATCCTCGCCGAAGCGCTGCTGCGGATGTGGGCGACGCTGGCGGTGCCGCGACGCCCGGTCCTGGTGGTCGAGGATCTGCAGTGGGTGGACGAGCAGACCTGGGCCGTCGTCGAGTCGCTGGCTCAGCGGGCCGGCGCGAGCGGCCTGCGGTTGGTGCTGACGACCCGACCGGAAGGGCCGCAGTGGCAGCGCATCCACCGGCTGATCGAATCGCGGGCCGCCGTGCGGGTGGAACTCCCACCACTCACCCAGCCGGACGTCGCCCGTCTGGCCGCCTCCTGGCTGGACGGCGAACCGCCGGCCGCGCTGCTCGCTCGCGTGGCCGCTGCGGGCGGGTCGCCGCTGCTGGTGGAGGAGGTGCTGGATGACCTCGTACGGTCCGGTTCGCTCACCCGTCGGGCGGACGGTTGGCAGTTCCAGGCGACCGCACTCCGGGTGCCCACCAGTCTCGGGGCGAGCACCCGAGCCAAGCTGGCCGGCCTGGCGGCGATGGATCGACGCATCCTGCAGCACTCCGCCATGCTCGGTCGTCGGATCGATGCGGCCGTGCTCGCGCGCGCCCTGGGGGTCGGGCTGGAGGATGTGGCTGCGGCCGTCGAGGCGGGCGCGGACTGCGGGAGTACTCAGGATCGACCGGGCCCGCGGAGTGGCCCACTTCCGGCACGACCTGGTGCAAGAGGCGGTGATCGCCAATCTCCTCGACGTCCAGCGCGACGCGTACGCCGACGCGCTTCTCACTGCGCTCGGCAGGCCCGCGCCGAGCGCCTCCGGCGGCGATGACCTGGCCTGGATCGAGTCCCTCCAGCGCTGACCAGCTGGCCCGGGCGGCGCGGGTCGTCTCCGCCGCGACCGTGGCGACCCTGCGCATTCCGCTCCTGGTCGTCACCGCCGAGCGCAGCCTTTCCGCCGGGCTCCCGCTCGCGGCGGCCGCCTCCGGCGAAGCGGCGCTCAGCCAGGTCGAAGGTGTGCTGCCCGGACTGCGGGCCCGGGCCTTCGGCACCGCCATCGAGGGGCGGGCGCTGGCCGGCGACGTCGGCGGTGCCCTGAGCCTGGTTGCGCGGTTCGAGGCCGACCCGGCGTACGGCGATCTCGGGGCGGAGTTGCGGCGCCGGGTGGGTGAGGCCATCGTTCGCGCGACCGCACAGACCGGGGAGTGGCTGGACGCCAGCGACCGGCTCGTCCCGCTGCGTTCACCGGGCGAGCCGCCGACGACCACGGCCCTCGCCGCATGGGTCGCGTTGCAGCGCGGCGACCTCGATCAGGCCCGCCTGGACGCGCAACACGTCATCGACGGCGCTGCGGAAGGCGCCGCGGCCTGCGAGGCGATGGAGGTGCTCGGCAGGATCGCGCGCGGGCACGACCTCGAGCTGGCCCAGCGCTGGTTCCGCCGCGCGGCCGCCATGGCCGAGGCGCACGGCCTGGCGCTGTGGAGGGCCCGGGCGTTGCACGAGGAAGCGACCATCGCCCAGCTGCGCACCATCGCGGTCAAGCCCCTGTACGCCGCACGGGTGGCCGCCGAAGCGGCCGGCGCACCCGGCCTGCTGACCGCCGTCGACTTCCACATTTCTGCCGTCCACGCCGTACGGTTCGAGCCCGCGCCTGCCCTCGCCACGGCGCGGCTGCTGCTGTCCGAGGCACGGGCGCTGGGCGCCCGTCGGCAGGAGGCGTGGGCCTGGATCCTCGTCGGCAACGCTCACGCAGTGGCCGGCCGGCGAGCGCAGGCTGCGGCTGCCGCGCGCGAGGCCCTCGCCCTCGCGCCGGGCGACGCGGAGATCGCCGGCATGGCCTGCGGCGCATGTGAGGGACTCGCGGCGCTGCTGGCCGAGGATCTTCCGACTGCTCTGGAGCGGTGGCAGGCGGGGATCGGCGCCCTGCGCACGCTCGGCGCCCCGACCCCGCTTCCACCGTGGTACCTCTGGTCGGTGCTGGCCACCGTTCACGACGTGGAGGGCGACGGGGGGCGGCGGGCACGGGAGGAATCGGCCGCGCCGGGCTTGCAGGTGGTCGCCTTCGTCGCCGGTTCCGCCCACCTCGCCGACGCGGTGGCGGCCGGGCGCGCCGGGGACCGGGTGCAGGCCGAGGCGTTCCTGGCCGCCGCCGATGCGTGTGCCCGGCGCACGCCCGACGGCCAGGGCTGGTACCACCTGGCGCTGCGCTGGGTCGCGCCCGCGGCCATCGCCGACGGCTGGGGTGCACCCGCGGTGTGGATGCCGCAGGCGGCGGTCTGGTTCGATGAGCACGGATTCGGGGCCGTGGCGGCCGCGTGCCGAGGTCTCGCCCAGCGGGCTGGTGCCCCACAGCGCCGGCGGCGGCAGGGCTCGTCCGAGGTGCCGGCGGAGTTGCGGCGTCGCGGGGTGACCGGCCGGGAGATGGACGTTGCTGCTGCTGGTCGCGGATGGCCTGACCAACGCCGAGATCGCGGAGCGGCTGTACCTCTCGCCGCGCACCGTCAAGGGCTATGTGGAACAGCTGCTGGCCAAGACCGGGTCGGCCAACCGAACCCAGCTCGCGGCCCACCTCCACCGGCCCTAAACCCGCCGGTCGGCGGGTCACGCCGCGCCTGGGAGCGGCGAGGCTGTCGCTATCGGACCCGCTCCGGGTCCCCCGAGCTGAGGAGCACACCATGTCCGCACCGACCACCAGCCTCCACCGCGACCACCGCGTCCAGCCGGACCGAGGCCAACGCCGCCGTCGTGGCCGCACTGATCCAGAACTTCCTGCGCGGCGACCTCGACGCCGTGCGAGCGGCCTTCGCCGCGCACGCCGTATGGGACCTGCCCGGTCGCGGCAGCCTTGCCGGCAGCTACGTCGGCCCCGACGCGATCGTCGGCTTCCTGGCCCGCTGCTTCGAGTTGTCGGGCGGGACCTTGCGCCTCGAACTGCTCGACATCTTGGCCAGTGACCGCGGAGCCGCGCACGTCCAGCGGGTCACCGCGGAGGGCGGCGGCAGGCGGCTCGACTGCGTGGAGGTGCTGGCTCACGAGATCGTCGACGGGCTGATCGTCCGCACCCACCACCGGCCCGACCCGTACGCGATCGACGCCTTCTTCGGCTGAGTGCCCCGATCCGGCGACTGCCGGGTCCGGATGGGGTCGCTCGCAGAGAGCGCGCCGGCGGCGGGCGATGACGACGTCTTCGGAGTTTCAGGGCAGGCGTACGGCGTTGAGCCGGTAGCCCCGCTTGACCACGGTGCTGATCAAGTCGGGCACGCCCAGCGCGCGGCGCAGTCGGCTCATCGCGACCTCGAGGGCATGCTCGTCCAACCCGTCGGGCAGACATTCGATCAGTTCGTGGCGGGCCACGACCGAATCGCTGGCCGCCAGGGTGTCGAACAGGGCCAGCGCGTTCGGACCCAGGGTCACGCTGGTCCCGTCCACGCTCACGTGGCGGCCGCGGATCTCGATCGACACCGACCCGCAGCGGAAGCGGCGTACGTGCCGCTGGACCAACTCCTCGGTGACCAGCCGGATCAGCGCGCCGAGCCGGTACCGGTCCGGTACCAGCGGTTCGATGCCGGCGTCGCGCAGCGGCTCGGCCGTCACCGGCCCCACGGCCACGGTGGCGACGTGTCCGGACAGGGCGGCGACGAAGTCGCCGCCGAGGTCCATCGACAGGGCCGTCTCCAGAGTCGCGGCGGCGGCGGGTGCGCTGGTGAAGGTGAGTGCGTCCAACTGGCGCTGGCAGACGGCGCGGATCAGCCGGGGCAGCCGGTCCTGACTCTGTGGGGCGACCCAGCGGTAGGGCGTGACCATCGCGACGCTGGCGCTCATGTGCCCGCAGCCGCGCCAGTTGCACCTCGTCGGTGTACCCGTGCAGCTGGATCGCGACCCGCCGGCCGGTGAGCCCGGCTTCGGCCACCGCGTCGACCAGGGAGGCGGTGGTGTCCAGTTCGCTGTTCTGCGCGTCCAGCAGCCCGGCCGCGCGGACGGCGCCGTGCGCCTTGGGCCCTCGGGCGAAGATCCGCGCCTCCTCCAGCACGGCCGTCAGCTCGGCGCCGAGTCCGGCGGCATCGGCGACCTCGAACCAGCGCCGCACGCCGTACCCGGTGGTCACCAGCACCACCTCGGGCCGGCTCGCGATGAGCTCCCGGGTCTCGACCAGCAGGGTGCCGTCCTGGTCGTTCGGGGCGATCATCAGGGCCGGAGCGTGCAGTACCTGGGCTCCGCGCCGCTCCAGGGCGGCGATGAGGTCGCCGGATCGGCGGTCCGAGGTCACCCCGATCCGGAAGCCGCGCAACACCTCGGCGGACGTGCCGCGGGGCTGCCGGGCAGGTCTCGGCGGTCCATTCAGCAGGCCCGGGCCACGGGCGCGAGAACCCCGTGCCCCGCGAGGTCGACGACCGATGCGGACTGGGCGAAGTGCGGAGACACCGCAACCACGTCGCCGATCACCACGACGGCGGGGGAGGAGATCTCCAGCCGGCGTACGTCGGCCGGCAGCTGCCCGACGGTGGTCAGCGTGCACCGCTCCGTGAGGCGGAGAAGCCGCGCTCGATCACCCCGGTCGGGGTGCGCGGGTCCAAACCGGCGCGCAGCAGCCCGTGGACGATCTGGTTCAGATTGTTGATCCCCATCAGGACCACTACCGTGCCGCCGAGCCGGACCAGCGCGTCCAGCTCGAACGGTTCGGGCGGGGTATGGCCGGAGATGACCGTGAACGCCTTGGCCACGCCCCGGTGGGTCACCGGGATGCCGTGGCTCGCCGGCACGGACAGCGCGCTGGAGATTCCCGACAGCACCCGGACCGGGACGCCGGCCGCCAGGCAGGCCTGCATCTCCTCCCCTCCCCGTCCGAAGACGAACGGGTCGCCGCCCTTGAGCCGGGCGACGGACTGCCCCGCCCGGGCACGGGTGATCATCAGTTCCTCGATGGAGCGCTGGGAGACGGGGTGGTGGTGCGGCGACTTGCCGACGTCCACCAGTTCGGCGCCGGGCGCGAGCTCGGGCAGGTCGTCGTGCGGGGAGAGCCGGTCGTAGAAGATGACGTCGGCCTCGCGGAGGGCCTGGCACGCTTGCAGGGTGAGCAGATCGGTGCGGCCGGGACCCCCGCCGATCAGGGTGACCTGACCGCGCCGGGGAGCGGGCGACTCGCTGATGGAGAGCATGTGCAGGTGCCCGGCGAGCTCGCGAATCCTGTCGCGGAGCGCCGCGGGCACGCCGAGGTCCACCACGAGCCAGGCCGGTCCGATGAGGCGGAGCAGGCCGGCCGTGTCGGTGGCAGCGGGCTGTCTGGCGTAGCGGACCGTGTCGACCCGGTCCTCGTAGGAGGGTGGCGGACCGTCGAGTGCGAGGGTGACCGAAGCGCCACAGGTGAGGAAGCGTCGTACGGCTTGCCGGGCCCCCGCGGCGTCACCGAAGATCACCACCTTGCGGCCTTCAGGTTGAAGATCGATCTGCATGGGACCTGGTCTCCTCGGGGCTGTCCGTCGTTGGGCGTCTGCCTGCACCGACATTAGGCAGCGCCGATTACCCAGCCGTTTCCCGCAGGTAACTCTGCGTTGGTCGACTCTCCGGCTGGGGTGGCCGCGGCGTGAGCAGTTCGTAACGCGGTCGACACATCGCTGGCGCCCGGGGGTGATTTCTCCGCACCTCACGGCTGGGCCGACGGTATGTGAGCCACCGGTGAACCATCTGTAACCGTTTGGGACGGCTGCCGTAACAGCAGCCGCCAAAGATGTGGTGTGTGAGCGCCAACCCCGTTGTGACGCCCGCCCCGACCTCGTCCTCGAGTCCGGCCGGGACGTCCCCGAGCCAGACCCGACCGACCCGGACCCACTGCCCGTACTGCTCCCTCCAGTGCGGGATCGAGATGGTGGCCGGCGACAGGCCCGCGACCCTGCAGCCGCAGCCGGACTTCCCGACCAACCTGGGCGGCCTGTGCTCGAAGGGCTGGACGGCCGCATCGCTGCTGGACCACCCGCAGCGACTGCTGGCCCCACTCGTACGCAGCGTGCCCGGCGACCGCGACAGCGACTTTCGCGCCGCTACCTGGGACGAGGCCCTGGGCTTGGTGGCCACCAGGATCTCCGAACTCCAGGCCGCGCACGGCAACGATGCCATCGGCTGCTTCGGCGGGGGCGGCCTGACGAACGAGAAAGCGTACGCCTTCGGCAAGTTCGCCCGGGTCGCGCTGCGGACGTCGATGATCGACTACAACGGCCGGTTCTGCATGTCGTCGGCGGCCACCGCGGCGAACCGGGCCTTCGGCATCGACCGCGGCCTGCCCTTCCCGCTGTCCGACGTGGCGCAGGCCGAGACGATATTGCTGGTGGGATCCAACCCGGCTGCCACCATGCCGCCGGCGATGCAGTTCTTCGACGCAGGGCGGGCCGCCGGGGCCACCCACATCGTGGTCGACCCGCGCCGGACCGCCACGGCGGATGGATCCTCGCTGCACCTGGCGCCGCTGCCCGGAACCGACCTCGCCCTGGCCAACGGGCTGCTGCACCTGGCCATCAAGTCCGGTTACGTCGACGAGGACTACATCCGCAGCAGGACCCGGGGTTTTGCGGCGGTGAAGGCCGGTGTCAGCTTCTACTGGCCCGACCGGGTCGAGCGGATCACCGGCGTGCCGGTGCGCCTGATGCAGCAGACCGTCGATGCCCTGGCCAGCGCCAAGAGCGCCATGATCCTCACCGCGCGGGGTGCCGAGCAGCACAGCAACGGCACTGACACGGCCCAGGCGTACATCAACCTCGCGCTCGCGTTGGGTCTGCCGGGTCGACCGGGATCCGGGTACGGCACGATCACGGGCCAGGGGAATGGGCAGGGCGGCCGCGAGCACGGCCAGAAGGCCGATCAGCTGCCGGGCTACCGCAAGCTCGCCGACCCGGCCGACCGGGCCCACGTCGCCGCCGTCTGGGGGATCGACCCGGCTGAGCTGCCCCAGCCCGGATTGTCGGCGTACGAGATGCTCGACCGGATGGGCGCACCGGGTGGGGTCCGCGCACTGCTCGTGCTGGCCAGCAACATCGCCGTCTCCACCCCCGACGTGAACCGGGTGATCTCCCGGCTCCGCGCGCTCGACCTGCTCGTCGTGTCCGACATCTTCCTCTCCGAGACCGCCGAACTGGCCGACGTCGTGCTCCCCACCGCCCAGTGGGCGGAGGAGGAGGGCACCATGACCAACCTCGAGGGCCGGGTGATCCGGCGCCGCCGCGCCCTGCCCCCGCCGGCCGGGGTCAAGGACGACCTGACCGCGCTGAAGGAGCTCGCCGACCGCCTCGGTCGCGGGCAGTACTTCTCGGCCGACCCGCGTGAGGTGTTCACCGAACTGCGCCGGGCCAGCGCCGGCGGGATCGCCGACTACGCCGGCATCAGCTACGAGCGGATCGACGCGGAGCAGGGCGTCTTCTGGCCCTGCCCGCAGACCCCGGAAGGGGCGCCGGACCACCCGGGCACGCCGCGGCTGTTCGCCGACCGGTTCCCGACCAGGGACGGGTTGGCCGCCTTCATCCGGGTCGAGTTCCGCGAGCCGGCCGAGCGTCCCAGCCCGGACTACCCGTACGTGCTCACCACCGGCCGGCTGATGGCGCAGTACCAGAGCGGAACCCAGACCCGACGGGTCAGCGCGCCCTCCCAGGCGCAGGCTCAACCCGAGGCCCAGTTGCATCCCGACCTGGCCCGGCGTCTGGACATCGGGCGCGGCGACATCGTCGAGCTCACCACCGCGCGCGGGGCTGCCGCGTTCCGGGCCCGGATCAGCGACGACATCCTCCCCGACGTGGTCTTCGTCCCGTTCCACTGGGGCGGGGCCTCGGCGGCCAACGCCCTCACCAATCCCGCGCTCGACCCGCACTCACGGATGCCCGCCTTCAAGGTGTGCGCGGTGCAGGTGCGGCGCATCGGCTCTCCCGACGACCTCCAGCTGTTGGCAACGCCGCCTCGGCACACCAGGCACGCCCAGGACCTGCCGCGTCCCACGCTCAATCAGCTGCTGCAGAAAACCCGACGGAAGGACCTTCCCATGCTCGCTCAGAACCGTTTCTTGCAAGGCGTCTTCGGCTTCGAGGGCGCCGGCCTGGACAAGCCGGTCCCGATCCACGCCGAGCTCAGCCACGTCGTGCCCGACGGGGTGATCAGCCAGGCCCTCTACTTCCGCGGCGGGAACTCCACCGACCAGTTGGTCGTGGCGGTGCTGCTGCGTGACGGGGTGGCGATGCGCTACTTCCCGATCGGCGCGAAGAGCGACGTGCACGTACCGCTGCGCGTCGTGGAGGACATCGAAGGCGGCTCGGTGATCGAGATCCAGATTGCCGCTCCGCTCGGCCTCACCGGCACCGTCGTGGTCGACCTGGGACTGGTGGAGCACTGATGACCGCGACCATCGCCCCCTCGACGGGGGCCGGCCACGAGCTGCCCGACGGCCGACGCCGGCTGGTGGTGATCGGCAACGGCATGGCCGGAGCCCGTGCGGTCGAGGAGATCCTCGCCCGCGGCGGCGCCGAGAAGTTCGCCATCACCATGTTCGGCGACGAGCCCTACGGCAACTACAACCGGATCCTGCTCAGTCACGTCCTGTCCGGGGAGGAGAGCGACGCCGACATCTTCCTCAACACGGTGGAGTGGTACGCCGACAACGGGATCGCGCTGCACGCCGGAGTGCGGGTCAACCGGATCGACCGGTTCGCCCATGTGGTCTTCTCCGACGACGGCCAGATCACCCCGTACGACCAGTTGATCATCGCCACCGGCAGTCGCTCCTTCATGCCGCCGATGGAGGGCCTGTACGACCCGTCGGCCGCCCTGCTGCCGGGTGTGTTCGCCTTCCGGACGATCGACGACACCCGGGCCATGGTCGAGTACGCCACCCACGACGACCACCACAAAGCGGTGGTCATCGGCGGCGGACTGCTCGGGCTGGAGGCCGCGCGCGGATTGCAGAGCCACGGCATCGGCGTGGACGTGGTGCACTCGGGCCGCTGGCTGATGAACGCCCAGCTCGGCCGGGAGGGCGGTGAGGTGCTGCGGCGAAGCATGGCCCAGCTCGGCATCGGGATCTTCACCAACAACCGGGCCACCAGCGTCTGGGGTCCCGACAAGGTGCGCGGGGTGCGGCTCCGGGACGAGATCGAGATCGACTGCGACCTGGTCATCGTCGCCGCCGGCATCCGTCCCAACGTCGACGTCGCGCTGACCAGCGGCTTCACGGTCGAGCGGGCCATCGTCGTGGACGACGCGATGCGAACGGTCGACGACGACGACGTCTACGCGGTGGGGGAGTGCGTGCAGCACCGCGGCGAGGTGTACGGCCTGGTCGCGCCCCTGTGGGAGCAGGCGGTGGTCCTGGCCGACCAGATCACCGGCGCCAACCCCGACGCCGCGTACCACGGCTCCCGGACGGCCACCAAGCTGAAGGTCGCCGGCGTCGAGGTGGCCTCGATGGGGCTCACCGAGCCCGAGCGCGACACCGACGAGCACATCATGTTCTCCGAGCCCAAGCGTGGGATCTTCAAATCGATCGTCATCCGTGACGACAAGATCGTCGGCGCCACGCTGCTGGGCGACAGCAAGAAGGTCGCCTTCCTGCAGCAGGCCTTCGACCGCGGCCTGCCGCTGCCGGCCGAGCGGGTCGAGCTGATGTTCGACCTCGGCGGGCCGCCCGCCGAGGTCGGGGTCGCGGAGCTGGCCGACGACGCCCAGATCTGCAACTGCAACGGGGTGTGCAAGTCCACCATCGTGGACACGGTCAAAGCGGGCTGCAAGACGGTGTCGGGGGTGATGGACAAGACCCGGGCGGGCAAGGGCTGTGGCTCGTGCAAGGGCCTGGTCGCCCAGCTGGTGGAGTTCGCCGCCGGTGGCGCTGTCCAGGAGGACCCGGCGGCCCACTATTACGTCCCCGGCATCGCGATGGACAAGCCGGCGCTGATGGAGGCCATCCGCGAGCACGACCTGCGCTCGGTCGCCGAGGTCTTCGCCATGCTGGGCCCCGAGGGGGCCGAGGACGCCAAGTCCAAGATGGGCCTCGCCTCGTTGCTGAAGATGATGTGGGGTGCCGAAGCCCCCGACGACCGCGAGGGCCGGTTCATCAACGACCGCGTGCACGCCAACATCCAGAAGGACGGAACGTTCTCGGTCGTGCCGCAGATGCGCGGCGGCGTCACCACCCCGGACCAGCTGCGCCGGATCGCCGACGTGGCCGACAAGTACGCGGTACCGATGGTCAAGCTCACCGGCGGACAGCGGATCGACCTGCTGGGCATCAAGAAGGAAGATCTGCCCGGTGTCTGGGCCGACCTGGGCATGCCGTCGGGCTACGCGTACGGCAAGTCGATGCGCACCGTCAAGACCTGTGTCGGCCAGGAGTTCTGTCGTTTCGGCACCGGTGACTCCACCAAGCTCGGGGTCGAGCTGGAGACCCGGCTGCAGGGCATGGAGAGCCCGGCCAAGATGAAGCTCGCCGTGTCGGGTTGCCCGAGGAACTGTGCGGAGTCCTACGTCAAGGACGTCGGCATCGTCGCCATCGAGGGCGGCCGGTGGGAGATCTACATCGGCGGCGCGGCCGGCGCCCACATCCGCAAGGGCGACCTGCTCTGCACGGTCGAGGACGCCGAGGAGGCGAAGCTGCTCACCGGCCGCTTCCTGCAGTACTACCGGGAGAACGCCAAGTGGCTCGAGCGGACGTACGCGTTCGTTCCGCGGGTCGGGCTGGACCTGATCCGGGCCGTGGTCGTGGACGACTCCGAGGGAATCGCCGAGCGCCTCGACGCGGAGGTGCAGAAGCACGCCGACAACCACGTCGACCCCTGGACCCAGGGCGCTGAGCCGGTGACGCCGGGCCAGTTCCGCACCTCGCTGCCCCTGGAGGTGCTGCCGCGGGTGCCTGCCGGGCGCGCCGAGCAACTCCTCGGAGGTGCCTGGTGAGCGTGCAGTACGAGATCGCCCACGTCCTCGGGCCGGTGGACCAGATTCCGCGCGGCGAGGGCCGCGCGTTCGAGGTCGAGGGCGAGCAGATCGCCGTCTTCCGCAAGCGGGACGACACCCTGCGCGCCGTCTCTGCGGTGTGCCCCCACAAGGGCGGCCCCATCGCCGACGGGCAGATCGACGACCGGGTCGTGCTCTGCCCGCTGCACATGAACGCGTTCGACCTCGACACCGGATGCTCCACCACCGGCGCCGCACCGCTGCGGTCATACCCGGTGCGCGCGACCGACGGCGACATCGTCGTCACCGTTCCCGCACCCTGACGCAGCGTCTCAGCGGGGTTGCCCACCACGAGGTAGTCCGGCAGCGCCGCCGGCGCCTCCCTGCACAGCCAGCTTCACCCCACCTCGGAAAGGACCTCCATGGCCACCTCCGGCACCACGTCGTCACAGCCGATCGGGGACGCGCCGATCGGCGACCCGCCCATCGGGCAACCGGTCGGCACCCTCGAAAAGACCGCCCAGGGCGTCGGGCCGCTCGTCGCCCGCGGTTCCCGCTGGATCGATGAGTACCATCCCGAGGAGCCGGACTTCTGGAACTCCCCGAGCGGTCGGCCGGTGGCCCGCCGCAACCTCGGCTGGTCCATCCTCGCGGAGAACATCGGCTTCAGCGTGTGGCAGATGTTCAGCATCTCCACCGCGGTCCTCGCCGCCATCGGCTACGGCTTCACCGCCGACCAGTTGTTCTGGTTGGTGGCGGTCGCCGGTCTGGTGGGCGCCGTGCTGCGGGTGCCCTACACCTTCATGCCCGCGCTGTTCGGCGGCCGCAACTGGACCATCGTCAGCGCTGCGCTGCTGCTGATCCCGGTCACCATGCTGGTGATCGCCTCGACCACCGGTCAGCCGTACTGGTTCTGGTTCCTCACCGCGATCACCTGCGGTTTCGGCGGGGGCAACTTCGCCTCGTCGATGGCCAACATCGCCTACTTCTTCCCGGACAAGGAGAAGGGGCTGGCCCTGGGACTCAACGCGGCCGGTGGCAACATCGGCGTGGCCATCATCCAACTGGTCGGGCCGCTGGCGGTCGCGGCGGGTTCGATCGCGGTGATCGGCGGGGCGACCGGACTGCGGACCAACAACGGCGCCGAACAGTACGTGCAGAATGTCGCATTGATCTGGGTGCCGTTCATCGCCATCGCCATCCTCGGCGCCTGGTTCGGCATGAACAACCTCCGCGGCGCACGCGCCAACATCTCGGCCCAGGCCGCGATCGCCCGGCGCAAGCAGACCTGGATCATGTCCTTCCTCTACATCGGCGCCTTCGGCTCGTTCATCGGATTCTCGGCGTCGTTCCCGCTGGTGCTGCAGAAGGAGTTCGCGGCGAACACCTACGCCTACGCGTTCCTCGGGCCGCTGGTGGGCTCGCTGTCGCGGCCGTTCGGCGGCTGGATCGCGGACCGTCTCGGGGGGGCGCGGGTCACCGTGACGACCTTCGTCGGGCAGGCCGCGGCCATCGGGGTCGCCATCTTCATGGTCAGCATCCACAGCTTCGTCGGCTTCTTGTTGAGCTTCCTGGTGCTGTTCGCCATCGTGGGCATGACCAACGGCTCGACGTACCGGATGATCCCGATCATCTTCCGCACCGAGGCCGAGCGGAGCGCGGACGCGGAGGACTCCACCGACTACACCCGTTACCGTGCCCGCAGGGATGCTGCGGCTGCGGTCGGCATCATCTCCGCCGTCGGAGCGCTCGGCGCGGTCTTCATCCCCCGCATCATCGCCAACTCCTACACCGCGACCGGGGGTGTGGCCACCGCGCTGGCCTCGTTCTGCGTCTTCTACGTCGCCTGCGTCGCTGTCACGTGGTTCACCTACATCCGGAGGAGCTCGCCGATGGCGCCGGCCAAGGTCTGATCGCCGGACGACATCTCAGGAGGTTCTCAGGGCCCCGCTCCGTTGCCACGGAGCGGGGCCTTGACGTCGGGTGGGCGGTTGACATGGCCGGGTCGTCCGCGGGGATCAATCCGGGCGGCTGGGATCACTAGACGGTCGAAGCCTCGATTGGGGTCCCACCATGTCCACGTTAGGGGAAACTTCATGCTGAAGTCCCGTCGCTCGCCGCACGTCCGTGGCAGCGCACACCATCCACCGCTGAGGCGACTTACGCTCCGGCCACTGGTGCTGTTCGGCGTTTTGCTGGCAGTGCTCGCCATGCTGCCCGTCGGCACCGCCTCAGCCGCGGACGACCCGGTGCCACCGCCGCCAGGGGTGACCAACACCTGCACCGCCAAGCAGATCTTCTACCAGTTCCAGTACAACGACTCCGACACTGTCGGCATCGACAAGGGCTGCGCGGAAAAGAACGAAGTGACCCGGGCGATCAACCCTGATCTGGTCGCTACCAGCCCTCCACGTGTCGTGTTCGGACAAGATCAGCGCCGACGGCGTTCCGACCAAGAGTGATCTCGGCAACTCAGCTCGACGCGTCACGGCTTACTACATCGCCAAGGACGGTGGCAAGAAGACCTGCGGATTCGGCAATCCCGCCGGACCGCCGCCCAGCGTCGACCTTGCCATCACCAAGACTGCCTCGGCCACGACGGTGCAGGCCGGGCAGACCGTCACGTACACCCTGACCCTGGCCAACAAGGGCGGCAAGGACGCCACCAACGTGCTGGTCAGCGATCCGCTGCCCGCCGGGACGACCTACGTCTCGTCGTCGAGCGGTTGCTCCTACGACGCGGCCAGTCGTACGGTGACCTGCGACGCGGGCGACTTCCCCGTCGCGTCGAACCCCGTCAACACCTGCTCGGGCAAGTCGATCTTCTACCGCTTCGAGTACAACGATTCTGCCTCTGTCGGTGTCGACTCCGGATGCGCTGAGAAGAACGAGGTGACCCGGTCGACCAATCCCCGGCTGGTCGCCACCAGCCTGCACGTGTCGTGCTCGGACAAGATCAGCGCCGACGGCGTGCCGACCAAGAGCGAACTCGGCGATCCCAACCGTCGCGTGAAGGCCTACTTCATCTCCAAAGACGGCGGCAAGAAGACCTGCGGGCAGGGAACCTTCTCACCCCCGAAGCCGCCGTCCTTCACCATCACGGTGCGGGTGACCACGTCACACTGCAACACCGCGACCGTCGGCAGCGACGAGGTTGACTCCAATCCGGCCGACAACACCAGCACCGTCTGTGTCACCGTCCCGCACTCGCAGACCCTGCAGGGCGAGATCTACCTGTGCGTGAACGGGGCGCCGTCGACGATCCTGATCCTGGGCGGCCAGCTCTACGGATCGGTCCCTGCCGGAACCTACTCGGTGGAGAATCCGCTGCTGCCCTTCGGCGTACCTGCCGGCGTCTACACGGTGAACGCGGACTCCCCCCAGGGCCTGCGGTTCGTGGCCTGCGGCCAGGCCGGGGTCACGATCAGCTCACCCAGCAACGCCAAGCAGCAGGTCACCGTGCCCAGCCGGTGGCGCCGGTGACGGCAAGTTCTACGTCGTGCCGGTCGCCCAGACCACCCAGACGATCCAGGGCGAGATCTACCGCTGCCTCAACGGTGTCCCGTCCACCACCCTCGTACCGGGCGGGTTCCTCACCGTGCCGGTCGCCGGGCTGTCCAGTGGAAACCCGCTGACGAAGATCTCGGTTGCGGCTGGTGACTACCGGATGAACGCCACCGCGCCATCCGGCTTGACGTTCGTGCCGTGTGGTCAGACCGGGGTGACCATCGACGATCCGAATTCGGCGCACCAGACCGTCTCGGTTCCGGCGGGTGGCATGGGCGACGGCAAGTTCTACGTCGTGCCGATCACCCAGACCATCCAGGCCGAGATCTACAAGTGCGTCAACGGGGCACCGTCCGCCACGCTGGTCGGTGGCGGCACGCTCAGCTTCTCCACCGCCGATGGCGTGCTGAGCAGCTCCAACCCGCTGCTTCCTCTCGGGGTCGCTACGGGCAGCTACACCATGCGCGCAACGGTTCCGGCTGGCCTGGAGTTCGTGGCCTGCGGCAGGTCCGGGGTGACGATCGACGATCCTGAGTCGGCACACCAGACGGTTGTGGTTCCGGCCGGTGGCGCCGGCGACGGCAAGTTCTACGCAGTCACGGTCGCCACGCCCACTCAGACCATCCAGGGCGAGATCTACAAGTGCGTGAACGGATCGCCGTCCAGCACGCTGGTCTCCGGCGGATCGCTGGACGTGCCGCAAGCCGGCCTGTCCAGCGCCAACCCGTTGCCGCCGACCGCCGTTGACGCGGGCAGCTACACGATGGACGCGTCGGGCCCATCCGGCTACAAGTTCGTCGCCTGCGGCAAGAGCGGGGTCACCATCAACGGCCCAAGTTCGGCGAAACAGACGGTGACCGTCCCGTCGGGTGGTACTGGTGACGGAAGGTTCTATGTGATCAATCTCACCTGATCCGATGGACGTGGTTCCGGTGGCATCGTGCAGCCCCCCTGCGCGATGTCGCCGGACCGCCTCGGGCGCTGGATCGTTTCCCAGCGTCCAGCCCGGCCGTCGACACCCACGACCGGGCAAAGGCGGATCCCGTCCGACCTTCCAGTCCAGTATCCGACTTTCCAACCAGCACGAGGTGGGTGAATTCGTGGGCCGAACCACCCGCCAGCGGCAGCGAACACGGTGCGGGAGCACGGCGGGGAGAGGCGGCGCAGCGCAACGCAAAAGGCTTCTATTGGACGAGTGCACGCTCGATAGGGTGTTGATCCACCGCACCCGCAGTTTCCTTTTCACCGGCCACCAATTCGACTGGCGTGTCCCATTTTTGTTGCCTAGATTGATCCGCGCCGAGGTCGATGCGACCTCGGGAGGAGGGGAACGATGGGACTGCGTGACTCCAGCAGCAGCGCGCTGCCGCGCGTCGGTTACGCCGCCTCGACCCCCGGCAGCGACACGCTGACGACAGACCCGTCGACTGAGCAGATCAGCGACGCCGCGCTGCTCGACCAGTGCCGGGACGGCCGGGACGAGGCCTGGGACGTCCTGGTCGATCGTTATGAGCGGCTCGTCTTCAGCGTCGCCGTCCGCAACGGGCTCAGCTCCCATGACGCCGTCGACGTCGCGCAGCACACCTTCACCGTACTGCTGGAATCGCTCTCCACCGTGCGCCGCAGCGAGAGCCTGGCCTGGTGGCTGATGACGGTTGCGCGTCGCCAGTCCTGGCGGATTCGCAACCGCGGGCAGCGTGAGGTGCCTTATGCCGAGGTCGGTCTCACCCCGGAGGATCCGCTCGTCGACTGGGAGCGGGCGGCCTCGGTGCACCAGGCGCTGCAGCAGCTCGGCAACCCCTGCCGCGACCTGTTGATCGCCTTGTACTTCGAGCCTGAGTCGCCGTCCTACGCCGAGATCGCCCGCCGCATGGGCCGCTCCATCGGCGGAATCGGCCCGATGCGCGGCCGCTGCCTCGCCCGGCTGCGCAGCCTGCTCGGTGAGGACGGCACGGAATGAGCGCCATCCGAGACCGCGAGATCTCACCCGCGTCGCCGACTGGGTTGACGGCCGGCTGAGTGAACCCGAGTCGGCGGAGCTCGCGGCGACCATCGCCGACGATCGCGGGCTGCAGCAGTGATCTCGAGTGGCTGGAGGATCTCCACCGGACGGCCGACATGCTCCCGCAGGTCGCCGGCCCGCCCCTGTTGCGTCAGTTGTTGCGGCAGCGGTTCCGCCGCTGGGCCAGGACCCAGGCCGGTGTGCCGAAGCCGGCCATCGAGCTGTTCCCCCTGCCCGTCTTCGACAGCCGCCGGGATCGAGTCGCCCTGAGCGTACGCAGCGCCGGCGCCTTGGGTGAGGCTGTGCACCTGGCCTGGCGAACCGAACTGGCCGAACTGGTTGTCGATGCACGGCCGATGGGAGCAGGCTCGCTACCGCCTCGCCGGCCAGGTCCTGCTCGACCACGCGACCTCCTCGCCTGTCTTCGACGCAACCGCGAAGGGTGCAGGCATCCTGGTTCGCTCGGTCGACGGCGATGATGTGGGCCGCTTCCACCTCGACGTGCCCGCAGGGATCACCGAGTTGATCGTGTCCAACGGCGAGATCACCATCTCCGCCGGTCTCGACACGCTGGGGGAACCGACCGGAGATCAACTGGCCGGCGGATGAGCGCGATGAACGCAGGGCACGACATCGCCGAGTTGCTGCTGCACCACACCGAGGAAGCGGTGCTCTCCTCGTCAGGCGTTCGCGGGGACCTCGATGAAGCAGGCCTCAACGTGATACTTGACCGGGCCGAGGGGTTGCTGCACGCGGAACCTGAGCAGGCCAAGCGGCTCGCCGAGACCTGCGAGCGACTGGCCACAGGTCCCCAGTACGCGGGCGTGCGAGCCCGGTCGGCGTATCAGCGAGCCAGGATCCTGGCCGAGCAGGGGAATCTCGATTCGGCGTTGCGACTGATCGAACAGGCACGCACGCACTGGCGTAGGGCCGGCCGCCGGGTCGAGGCGCTGCGTACCGATCTCGGTCGGATGCAGGTGCTGGACGACCTCGGCCGTCACGGCGAGGCGATCGACGTGGGCACCGAATTGATCGCGGCGCTGGATGCGGTGCGCGGCGAGGATCGTCACCTGGCACAGTGCACCCGCGCCATCGCCGTCGAGAACCTCGGAATCGCGTACGGGCTGACCGGTCAGCATGACCGTGCGCTTGAGGCGTACGCCCGCGCGGAGGCCGATTACGCTCGCCTCGCGATGCGCGCCGAACGGGCCCGGCCGCTGGCCAACCGGGGCGTTGAACTCCTGGCCCTGGGCCGACCGCGGGAGGCCTTGGCCGACCTCACGGCAGCCACCGCCATCTTCCGCGAGGCTGGTGACCGGCTCTTCGCCGCTCAGTGTCAGGGCTTCACGGCGCAGGCGCACCGCCAGCTCGGGGAGCTCAACCAGGCACTGCGGGTCTTGGAGCCCGCCCGGGTGGTTCTCGACGCGCTGGGAGCTACCGCAGAGTCCGCGCGGCTGCAGCTGGCGCTCGCTGAGACCTGCCATGCGCTGGGCTTGATCACTGAGGCCGCTGACCATGCCAAGGCGGCTGTCGGGGCCACCCGCCGAGCCGGGATGACCCACGACACCGGCCTGGGCTGTTTCCTGGTCGCACTGACCGATCTCGCCTCCGGTGATCACGCCGGCGCGGCGCGTTCTCTGCAGGACGCTACCGGGCTGTTCGAGCAGGTCGGCGATCGCCAGATGCTGGCCAGGGTGCGGCTCACCCAGGCCGAGGTCGCACAAGGCTCGGGACGCCCGGACGAGGGCTCCCGCCTACTGACCGAGGCGATCGCCCTGCTGCGCGCCGGTGGCTGGTCGATCCCGCTGGCGTGGGCCTACCTCCGGCAGGCCGACGGAGCGGGCGATCACACGGCGGCGAGGGTCAGCCTGGAGTCGGCCGCCGACCTGGTCCGTCTGTTGCGACTGCCGGACCTCAGCTATCAGTTCGAACTGCGGATGGGCCGGCATCGGCGACGCCTTGCAGACGACGTCGGTGCGGAGGCGCACTACCGCCGGGCCATCGCCGAGCTCGAGCGGTCCAGTGGCGTGCTGGCCGACCACGTGCTGCTGACGGCCTTCCGCGCCGAACGGCTCGCGGCGCATGACGATCTGGTCGATCTGCTGGTCGAGCGTGGGTCCGAACCCGATATCCGCGAGGCCTGCCAGTTGGCCGACGACGCGAGGTCGCGCACGATCACCGACCTGATGACCGACGCCGTCGGCGTCGGGCCGGGCTTTCTCGACGGGGACCGCGACCTGGCGGAGGCGTTCGCCGACCTGAACGCGACCTACCTCGCCCTGCAGCATGCCGAGGACGCTCCGCAGCGTGCGGACCTCGCGGAGCGTGCCGGCCGGCTCGAGCGGAAGCTCAGCGCCCTGAGGCTGCGGCATGTGGGCGCTCCGGAGGAGGCGGGCGGACAGGCCGCCGATACGCGAGCCCCGATGCGCGGCACCCATGGTCAGGTGCTCGCCTATCACGTCGTCGGCCCTGACATCCTGGTCTTCGCCATTCACGGCGAAACCGTCGCTGCCCGACGGCTCCGTGGCGTCCTCGACCGGTTGCACGGCCTGCTGGACGACCTTTCCGACCAGTGGGGCCGCATCCTGCTGGCGCCCGGGGTCGGCCTCCGCAACACCGATGTGTTGCAGCGCAGCAGCGAGATCACGCTTGCCGAGCTGCACGCGTTGCTCATCGCGCCGCTCACGGACCTGCTCGCCCCGGCGGTCGACCTCCGGGTGGTCTTGGACGGACGGATGGGCGCGATTCCTTTCCACGCGCTCTTCGACGGCCGGGAGTACCTCAACGAGCGCTGGACGCTGAGCATCGCCCCGACCCTCGACGCCGCGCTGTCGATCGATACCTCGATCGACCTCGCCGGGCCGGCCGTGGTCCTGGCGATCGCCGACTCGTTCGCACCGGCGGTCGAGGAAGAGGCTCGCCTGGTAGCCGACTTCTTGCCGTCGGCGACCGTGATGACCGGGGTAGCCGCGACCTGCGACGCCTTCGCCGCTGCTGCGACCGGGGCTCGGGTCATTCACCTGGCCTGCCACGGTGTGTTCAGCCCAGGAAACCCGCTCTTCTCGCGGCTCCGGCTGGGCGACCGATGGCTGACGACGGCCGAGATCGTTCAGCTCGACCTCGACGGCGCGCTGGTCATCCTGAGTGCGTGCGAATCCGGAGCCCACGGGCGCATGGTGGAGCCGGTCGGGCTGGGCTGGGCGTTCCTGGCCGCGGGCGCCGCGGGGGTTCTGGTCAGCCAGTGGGCCGTCCACGACGATGCCGCGCTCAGCATGATGGCCGCCCTGTACAACGAACTGGCGGCAGGTCGCGCCGCCTCGAACGCCGTGCGCCGGGCGCGGCTGAGCGTGGCCGAACACTACCCGCACCCGTGCTTCTGGGCACCCTTCAGCTACCTGGCGGGTTCGCGCCCGAGCGTGGCGCGCCACCGCACAAGATCCGGCTCGATCGCGACGACGGCGTCGAAGGCGAGCCCGGCAGCCTGACGATGGGGGAAGACATGCTACTGGCGAGATCGGTACGGCTCGCGGCGCTGGCGATTGGCCTGGCGCTGACGGCGACGACGGTGCACGCAGGCCCGGCGAGCGCCGGCGACAAGGGCCTCGGCGAGGCGCACACCATCGTGGTGAAGATCAAGTCGGCTGAACACTTCACGGTCCAGGAGGTGACCCAGGCGTACCCGGTCGCGGTGGTGGGCGTGCTGCTCGCGTCCAAGAAGATCTACTTCCTGCGCCCGACGGACCGCAAGACTGCCGCTGACGCGAAGAAGACCGCGGAACTCGCCAAGAAGATCGATCACGATTCGGCGGTTCGCTACGCCGAACTCGATGCCGCAACGAGCCTGGCGGACACCCGTTTTCACGGCTGGCCCGAGGGTGCCCCGGCTGATGCGGGCCTGGAGGCGGACTGGGCCAACCAGGAGATCACCGAGTCCATGGGGCTGCCCGCGGCGCACGGACGCAGCAGAGGCGCGGGCACCGTGGTCGCGGTGCTGGACTCCGGTGCCGACCTCGGTCACCCCGCCCTGGCCGGTCGGTTGGTGGCGGGCTATGACTACGTCGACGACGACGCCGACCCCAGCGAGATGCCCAGGATGCTCGACGGCAACGGCAACGGCATCATCGACGAAGCCTACGGCCACGGCACTTTCGTGGCCGGCATGGTGAGAGTGGTCGCTCCGGACGCATCGATCATGCCGTTGCGGGTGTTGAACAGCGATGGCGCAGGCAGCGTGTTCGTGGTGGCGCAGGCGATCGTCGACGCCGTCGACGACGGCGCTGATGTGATCAACCTGAGCCTGGGCACGGCTGAGAAAACCGAGTCGAAGGTGGTCGAGGACGCGCTGAAGTACGCCGAGGAACGCGGCTCGCTGGTCGTCGCGGCCGCGGGCAACTCAGCGACCAACCAGCGTCAGTACCCGGCGCAGTACAAGGAGGTGCTGAGCGTGACCTCGATGGACCAGTTCGACCGACTGTCGATCTTCGCCTGCTGGGGCGATTGGGTCGACGTGGCCGCACCGAGTGAGGAGGTGCTGGGACCGGTCGCGGGCGGCGGATACGCCCGGTGGTCCGGTACGTCGATGGCGGCGCCCCTGATTGCGGGACAGGTGGCGTTGCTTCGCTCGTACGCTCCCGGGCTGAGCCTGAACGGCCAGCGCGATGCGGTCGCCAAGAGCGCGCGCAAACTCGCCAAGGTGAAGCTCAAGTACGGGGTGGTCAACGTGCCCGGCAGCCTCGATCTGCTCGCCACCGGCAAGATCAAGAAGTGACGTCGCCCGGTGGTCAGTCGACCGGCGGGGACCGCACGAGAAGCGGGGCACGTGCCCGCCTTCTTGTGCGCGATCAATCGCGGCCGTGCTGGCCTTTTCCGCGTCTCCTGGGTCGCTTGCGTGGCCTTGACCAGGTACGTCTCTATCCGCAAAGTGCCGGCGATGTCTCAGGCCCGCGTCTTATTGCCAGATCTGTAGCACGCACCGAAATTCGCTGCCAAGATATCGGCACGCATTCAGCACACGATAAAGGGGGGACTCGCGTGACGCCAACGCGAAATAGGACCACGATCCGCGCCATCGCGCTGCCGCTGCTGTCGCTGGCGGTGGTCGGCCTCATGGCCTCGACGGCCGCCGGGGACAGCAACCAGGCGCTGCCGGCTGACACCGGCACCGTCAAGAGCGAGATCAAGATCAAGAAGACACGTCTCACAGACCTGCAGGTGGCGACGCCGGGGCCACTGGACGGCGCCGAGGCCGAGGTGAAGCTGACCTCGGTGTCCGGGGTCAAGGGCGGTGTTCCCTACGCCTCCACGCTCGTCGAGCTGAAGCTCAAGGACGTGGACAAGGCCGCCGAAGGGACGACGTACGGAGTTCACCTGCACGTCGGTCCGTGCGTGCGGGGCGATGGGGCAGCGGCCGGTCCGCACTACAACACCGACGCGATTGCCGGCCTGCCGACTGTGGTGGTGGGACCGCGGACCGAGATCTGGTTGGACGCGACCATCACCGACAAGGGTGACGCGGAATCGTGGACGACGGTCAAGTGGATCCCGCAGCCCGGGACCCGGTCCATCGTGTTCCACAGCAGCCCCACGATGGACGACGGCATGGCCGGGAGCCGGCTGGCCTGCCTCCCGGCGATCATCTGAGGGTGGCCCGTTACGTCGCCCTGCTCCGCGGGGTGAATCTCGGTGGGAGCAAGAAGATCGGCATGCCCCAGCTCAAAGCGATGGCCGAGGAGCTGGGGTATGTCGGCGTCCGGACCTACATCAACAGCGGCAACCTGATCCTCGATTCGGCCAAGAAGCCCGCGACGATCGAGCGCGAGATCATCGCCGGCATCGAGAAGACGTTTGCTCACCACGTCGATGTGACGGTCCGGACCCCGGCCCGGCTGGCGAAGGTGCTCAGCCGATAATCCGTACCCCGATGGTGACCCCAGCCGGGTGACCGTGGCGTTCCTCACCGCCGCCGCGCCCGCGGGCGCGCGGGAGAGGGTGGCCGAGATGGCGACCGACGCCGAGCCGTTCACCTTTGCCGGACAGGAGGTCTACGTCCACTACTCCGCCGGCTTGGGGAAGAGCAAGCTGGCGGAGAAGTTCAGCACCGTCGTCGGGGTCAGCGCCACCGTACGCAACCTCAACACGGTGGCGAAGCTGGTCGAGCTGTGCTCGTCAGGGGGATCCGCTGACCGGTGAGGGGGTGGAGGATCACGCTGAATCCCTCTCCCGCGCGTACGCCGGCGGCGCTGCCGTGCGCGCGATGGCACTGGCCGCACGGGGTCAGCAGGGTCGCATCTGGCGGTTGGACACCGAGGCGGGCCCGATCGCGGTGAAAGAGCTGACCATGCGGCAGACGGCGGTGGCCGCAGCGGCCGATGTCGCCTATCAGGAGGCTGCCCTGGCCACCGGTGCCGTGCCGATGCCGCGACCGTTGTTGACCGCCGATGGGCAGGTGCTCTGCGAGGTCGCCGGCCACCAGTTCCGTGCGTACGCGTGGGTCGAGCTGCTACCTGCTGATCCGCACCTCGACCCGGTGGTCGTCGGAGCCACCCTGGCCGCCGTGCACCAGGTGCGCTACGAGCCCGCGTCGCCGCTGCACAGCTGGTACGTCGACCCGGTCGGGGCGGCGCGCTGGGCCGTTCTGCTGGGTGCCGCGCGGGCGGTCGGGGCGCCGTTCGCCGAGGCCTTCGCTCAGTCCGTGCCCGAACTGGTCGCGCTGGAAGCGTTGATGGAACCGCCCACCGAGCTGCGGAACTGCCATCGCGACCTCTGGGCGGACAATCTGCTGCCCACCCCGGACGGAGGGGTGTGCGTCATCGACTGGGAGAACTGCGGGCTGGAGGATCCGGCGCAGGAGATCCCGATGGTGCTGTTCGACTTCGGCCTCGGGGATCCGGCGCGGGTGGCCGCGCTCTACCAGGCCTACGTCGACGCCGGCGGGTCGGCGCGGATCACCCGGCGCGACCACTTCACCATGGTCATCGCCCAGTTCGGCCACTTCTGGGAGTCCGCCGTCGCGGCGTACTGCGCTCCGGGAGCCGGCGAACAGGTCAAACAGCACAGCCTCGGCCGGGTGGCCGAACTGCTCGAACGGCCCTTTCGCGTCGCCGAACTGGAGGAACTGCTCGACACGGTTACCGGGATCGGCTGACCGTGCGAGATGCCGGCTCCGCGCGTTCGGAGGAATGTCATCGCCCTGCTCTAGCGTGCACCTATGACTGAAGCAGCACCCGAAACCACCCCTCCGGCCTGGCCGCCCGTCGGCGTCAGACCACCGCTGCCCGGCGGTCCCTCCGCGCCGGTGTCCACCCAGCTCACCGTCGACTGCGACGACCCGCACGCCCAGGCCGCCTTCTGGGCGGGAGCGCTCGGCTGGCTGCCCGAGGACGTGCACGAGCTGGTCCGGGCGGTGCTCGACGCCGGCTTCGCCAACCGGGACGACGTCGTGGAGCTCGACGGTCGGCTGGTCTGGCGCACCATGACCGGCATCCGCCATCCCGACGACGCCGAAGGCCGTCCGGGTACGGGACGCCGCATGCTGTTCATCGCGGTCCCCGACCGCAACCCGGGCAAGAACAGCTGGCACCTTGATCTGAATGTCGGCCGCGACCGGATCGAGGCCGAGGTCGCGCGGCTGGCCGGACTGGGCGCGCAGGAGCGCTACCGGGTCGACGAGCCGGGCGGCGTCCACACGACGATGGCCGATCCGGAAGGCAACCTGTTCTGCGTCCAGTAGGGCTGTCTCCGGGGCGGGTAGGGCCTTCGGACGGATCGTCACTGCAGGGTAACGCGAGCGAAACCCGGACTGATGACCCGCGCTCTAGCGTGTGGCGAAAGGCCCCTCAGACCCCCACGGAGCAGCCATGACCGACACCGTGCGCACCAAGAACGACAAGCCCGGAAGCAGCGACACCGGGCACCATGACTTCGAGGACACCCCCGGCCATCCGGCCGGCGACGGCGTCATCAAGTCGACCTACGACGACCGGCTCGCCAATTCCGACCTGGTGCCGCTGAAGAAGCAGACCTGGTCCTCGTACAACATCTTCGCGTTCTGGATGTCCGACGTGCACAGCGTCGGCGGCTACGTCACCGCAGGCAGCCTGTTCGCCCTCGGGATCGCCAGTTGGCAGGTGCTGATCGCCCTGATCGTCGGCATCGGCATCGTCAACGCGTTCTGCAACCTGGTGGCCAAGCCCAGCCAGATCACGGGAGTGCCCTACCCGGTGATCAACCGGGCCATCTTCGGGGTACGCGGCGCCAACATCCCGGCGATCATCCGCGGGCCATCGCCATCGCGTGGTACGGCGTGCAGACCTACCTCGCGGCGACCTCGCTGATGATCATCTTCATGAAGTTCTTCCCGGCCTGGTCGGCCGGGCTGAGCGACTCCAGCTTCCTCGGACTGTCCCCGCTCGGCTATCTCTGCTACGCGATCTTGTGGGTGGCCCAGGCTGCGGTGTTCTGGCGCGGCATGGAGGCGATCCGGAAGTTCATCGACTTCGCGGGGCCGGCGGTGTACGCGGTGATGATCCTGCTCTGCATCTACCTGGTCAGCCAGGCCGGCGTCGGCAACATCAGCCTGAATCTGTCGGAGAAGCAGCTGTCACCGCTGCAGTCCATCCCGGTGATGCTGACCGCGATCGCCCTGGTGGTCTCCTACTTCTCCGGTCCGATGCTCAACTTCGGCGACTTCGCCCGCTACGGGCGCTCGTTCAAGGCGGTCCGCCGCGGCAACTTCCTCGGCCTGCCGATCAACTTCTTGTTCTTCTCCCTGCTCACCGTCATCACCGCGTCCGCCACGGTGCCCGTGTTCGGTGAGCTGATCACCGACCCGATCCACACCGTGGAGCGGATCGACACGGTGTTCGCGGTCCTGCTCGGGGGGCTCACCTTCGTCATCGCCACCATCGGCATCAATATCGTGGCCAACTTCATCTCACCCGCCTTCGACTTCTCCAACGTCAATCCGAAGAGGATCAGCTGGCGGATGGGCGGGATGATCGCCGCAGTGGGGTCGGTCCTGCTCACCCCGTGGAACTGGTACAGCAACGACGACGCGATCCACTACACCCTCGGGATCCTCGGCGCGCTGATCGGCCCCCTGTTCGGAATCCTGATCGCCGGCTACTACACCGTGAGCCGGCAGAAGATCTGGGTCGACGACATGTTCACCATGAGTCCCGGCGGTCGCTACTGGTTCCGCAACGGCTACAACCCCAACGCGGTCCACGCGGTGCTGATCGCCGGCATCCCGGCGATCGTCTCGGTGGTGTTGCCGAAGCTGCTCCTCGACGTGGGCGCCACCGCCGTGGATGTGACCTGGCTCGGCTCATTCAGCTGGTTCCTGGGTTGCGGACTCGGATACCTCGCCTTCAGCACGCTCGAGCGTCGGCAGCCGATGATCGGCCGCCTCGACGACGTCCCCGAGCTCGCACTCGACGGCACGGGCCGGTAAGGGGAGCCACGCCATGACTCCGCGCCAGCATGGCCGCCGGATCGCGGTGATCAACCCGAACACGACGGCGGCGATGACCGAGACGATGGTCGCGTGCGCCCGGCCGGTGGTCGATCCGACCACCGAGCTGGTGGCCGTGACCAACCGGTCGGGTCCGGCCTCGATCGAAAGCCACTTCGATGAGGCGATGGCCGTCCCGGGCCTGCTGGCCGAGGTCGCGGCCCTGGAGTCCGCCGGAGTCGACGGGTTCGTCATCGCCTGCTTCGGTGATCCCGGTCTGGACGCCGCCCGTGAGCTCGCCGGCGGTCCGGTGGTGGGCATCGCCGAGGCCGGGATGCACCTGGCGACCCTTCTCGGCCGCTCGTTCAGCATCGTCACCACCCTCGGTCGGACCATCGGCCTGGCCGAGCACCTGGTGCACCGCTACGGCTTCGACCGGCAGTGCCGCAGCATCTACGCCTGCGAGGTTCCGGTGCTGGAGTTGGACGAACCGGGCTCGGAGGCGCGGAAGCTGGTGATCGACTACTGCCGGCGTGCCGTGGAGTACGACGAGGCCGACTCGGTGGTCCTGGGCTGCGCCGGCATGGCCGACTTCTGTCGCGAGGTGTCCGAGCAGGTCGGGGTGCCGATCATCGACGGCGTGACCGCCGGCGTCGCCCTGGTGGAGTCCCTGGTCAAGCTCGGACTGCGGACCAGTACCCGCTCCGAGTACGCCGCTCCGCTGCCGAAGGTCTACCGCTAGCGCCCAGGTCTCGGTCGTACGCGCCGCCGGACTGCAAGCCCGTCCACCCGCCGCACCACCCCACCCAGGAAACGCCGAGAAACGACCCACCTACGGAGCAAATCTGAGGCGTTTCTCGGCGTTTCCTGGCGGAGGTGGGCTCCCGGGGTCGCCCCGGGGCTCAGGAAGGGGGCCATCCGCGCCAGTGTCTCGATCGCGCTGCCCTCCGTCCCACTGCCCTCCGTCCCACTGCCTCCGTCCCACTGCCTCCGTCCCACTGCCCTCCGCCCCACTGCCTCCGTCCAGCTGCCCTCCGCCCACTCCTCACCAACATCCGCAGGAAACGCCGGGATACGACCCGTTCGAGGTGGAAATCCGGGGCGTTTCTCGGCGTTTCCTGGTGGAGGTGGAGGCTCCGGAGTGGCGGAGGCGGCGCAGCGGTTGGGGGGTCGCGGCGGTGGCCGGACGCGGAAACGGGAGGTGGCCGGGTGAGGGTCAGCCGATCGCGGCGGGCGATTCGGCGTCGGCGGCCAGGATCACGGGTGCGCCCGAGCCGTCTGCGGGGACGCTCCACACGTCGATCGAGCCGTCGCGCTCGTCCACCTTGCCGTACGCGACGGTCCGTCCGTCCAGCCAGACCGCCTGGTCGTCCACAGTGCCGGGCTCGGCGAGGCGGGTCCGCTCATCGGACTCCAGGTCGTAGACCCACAGTTGCCAGGTCAGGTCGGGCAGCCGCTTCTTGTAGACCAGCCGGGTGTCGTCGGGGGACAGTGACGGGCACTCCACACCGTCATCGAGGATCGCGAGCGTCTCTGCGGCGAAGTCGCCCTGCACCAGGTACAGGTGCTGACCGGTACCCATGGTGGCGTAGAAGGTGTTCTCGTCAGCGGCGAAGCTGACTCCCCACAGGTTCGCGTCGACCGGTGGGCGGCGGCCGTCGAGGGTGAAGTCCTCCAGGTTGGCGACGAGGACGTCGGTGCCGAGATCCAGGATCCCGGTGCGGGTCGAGAAGCCCGAGCTGAGGTAGGAGTCGCCGGAGACGAAGACGGTCCAGGCCAGCATCCGGCCGTCGGCCGACACCCTTGCGCGCGTCGGCACCCCGTTCAACGGCACGGTCCGTACGTCGGCCAGGGTGTCGTCGAGCACGGCGAGTTCGAAGCGGCCCGGCGCCGCCGGGTCCCTGCGCAGGCAGACCGCCCGGCTGGCGTTGGCGTACGCGCGCGAGCACGCCGCCCGGGTCTGGGCCCGGGTTCCGTCCGGTCGCACCAGGGCGAGGTGGCCGGTCCCGGTGTCGCGGACCAGCAGCCCGGGCTGGCCGAGGCGCACCGACGGGTCCACCGCGACCGGCGTCGAGCGGCGGCTCACCGCCCAGCCGACCGCGATGCCGATCAGCACCACCGAGGCGAGAACGGCGACCAGGATGCGGCGCTTCATCACGCGGCCCGGACGGACAGTGGGCGAAGGACCACCGCGCAGACGGGCAGGACCAGGACCGCGACCGCAGCCGCGACGGCGCAGGCGACCCCGACCCCGGCGTAGCTCCACAGCACACCGAAGGCGACGGAGGAGACCACGTAGGCCAGCGCCTGGGCGGTCTGGACCACCGCCAGTCCGGTGGTCTTCGCCGCATCGGGGATGTGCGGCACAGCCAGCGCGACCAGCACTCCGTCGGTCGCAGCGTAGAACCCCCCGTACAGCGCCAGCACCAGCGCCAAGGGGGCGGCCTCGGTCCGGACCAGCAGGTACACCGCCACCAGGCATCCGTAGCCGAACACGATGACCGGCCAACGCCCCAGCCGGTCGGCCAGCCGCCCGAGCGGCAGGGCCAGCAGGAGGAAGGCGAGGCTGGTGCCGACGGCCAGGAGGGGGAAGGCGACCACCGGCAGGTCCCGGCGGTCCTGCAGCACGAGGAAGACGAAGCCGTCGCCCACCGTCACCAGACCGAGCAGACCGGAGACCAGGCAGATCCGGCGGAACCCGGGCTCGCCGAGCAGCCGGCCCAGGTCCACCCGGGTGTGCTCCCGGGTCGGACGGACGCTGGACGTCGCCGGACGCGCCGGACTCCAGCGCCGGGCGGTCGCGCACGAACAGCGCCAGCAGTAGGACTCCGATCAGGGCCACGCACAGGCTGCCGACGAACACCGCGTCGTACGCGCCGCCGCCGGCGAGCGCCAGCAACCCGAGCGCGGCCAGCGGGCCGAGGAAGGCCCCGGTGCCGTCCAGGGTCCGGTGCAGGCCGAAGGCGCTGCCCAGGTCCGACCGGTCGACCGACAGCGCGATCAGCGCGTCCCGGGGCGCGGTCCGGACGCCTTTTCCGGTCCGGTCCAGAGCAAGTACGGCGCCGATGGCCGCCGGCACGCCCGCCGCCAGCAGCAGCCCCGCCTTGGCCGCGGCCGACAGCCCGTAACCCACTCCGGCGATCAGCTTGCGCTGTCGGAACCGGTCGGCGAGATAGCCGCCCAGGATCCGGGTGAGGGCCGTGGCGCCGGTGTACAGGCCGTCGAGCAGCCCGTAGGTGATGAGGCTGAAGTGCAGGCCAAGGACGAGATAGGCGGGCAGCACCGCGGTGACCATCTCCGAGGAGACATCGGTGAACAGACTGACCAGCCCGAGGGCGAGCACGTTGCCCGTTGCCACCCTCCGCAGACCCGGACCCCCGAGGCGCGCTCCCCTCCAGACCCCCGCGAGATACACGGCCTCAGCTCAGCTGATCGTGACGTCGTCGAAGTAGGTCCGGTTGGGCGTACCAGCGGCGCCGTCGTCGTGGTTGACCAGCCGGACCGTGTACGAGTGGCCGGCCGTGATCTTCACACTGGCCTTCGTCCAGGCCCCGCGGGCCACGCAGGTCCTGGGCAGCACGGTGGACAGCTTTCCCGAGGTGTTCCGCTTGACCAGGATCGTCGCCCAGGCGTGCGCCGTGGTGTCCGCGCAGCGGCCCAGCCACGACACGCTCAGCTTCGACGCGCCCGCCGGGGCGGTGAAGGTCTGGCTGATGATCGAGTCGCCGCGCGTCGGCTTCGGCGACCCGGCGCGGGCGACCAGGGAGCCGCCGTGCCGGGAGCTTCGGGTGGTCGCGGTGCTGCCCGACACGGCCCAGCCGGCCACCCCGAGTTCGAAACCCGGGTTGGCCAGGCTCGGCGCGGGGGCCGCCGGCTGCGACGTGGTCCAGATCGAGCGCAACGGGGTCGCGGTGGCCGCGTGGCCGAGCGGGGCCAGCCCGTACGCGTCCTCGATCGTGCGGAGCACGGAGTAGTGGTTCACCTGCTCGGCGTAGCTGCCGGGGCGGACCGACTGCCCGACCACCAGCGTGGCGATCTGGTTCACCGTGCCTCCCGCGTTCTCGTCGAAGGTCACCACGAGAAGGCTGTTGTGGGTCTTGGCCCACTGCGCGTACCCGTCGAGATGCTGCTCCAGCCAGGCGTCGCCGGTACTCACCGGGCAGTCGTGCATGTCGTGACACATGTCCGGCGACACGAAGGCCACCGTCGGAAGCTCGCTGAAGTCGGAAGGGAATGCGGTGAACGGCTGGTTGGTGCTCGCCGGCAAGGTGCCGAAGTTCACCCACGGATTGTGCTTGCGGCGGTACTGCCCGGCGCTGCAGCCGGTGTAGCCCGCCGAGGGCATCGCGTCGGCGTAACCGACGAAGGACAGGCCCGCGGCGCGGAGTTGGCGGCCCAGGTTGTCGGCCCTGGGGAAGCTGACCGGACAGTCGTTGCTGGTCACACCCTGCTGCGATCCGGAGAACAGGGCGAGATAGTTCGGCTGGCTCGGGTGGGTCACCCCGTACGAGCGGGTCAGGTTGGCTCCCTGCGCCGCGAGCCGGTTGAGGTAGGGCGCCGCGGGGTTGCCGAGGACGCTTGACCGGTGCTTGTTCTCCAGGATCACCACCACGACATGGTCCGGCCGCGGCACCGCCTGCGCACTCGCGGCCGGTTCGGTGCGTACCGCTCCGGGGGCCAGGCAGCCGGAGAGCATCAGGAGTGGGAGCAGGACAGCCGGCACGATCCGGCGGGCACTGGCGCGCATCAGGGGTCCCTTCGTGCAGGCTGTTCCCCCGGCGCCCACCATTGGAACGCGGGCAGGCACCCGAACGCAAGTTGGTGCTCCACCTGGCGAGGATGCGGGGCCATACCGGGGAGTGCCCCATCCCGGGAGTACTGGGCGTCGTACGCGGCGCTCTCGGCCTGGGCCTCGCGCGAGCGTGCCGGGTCGAGATGGCCCGACGCCTCGTGAGTCCCCCACGCGATCTGGCCCGGATCAACCTCGGGATGGAACTGCACCCCGTACGCCGCCAGGCCGAGCCGCATCATCTGGACGCCAGGCGCGGGCAGTGCCGTCGTGGCCAGAACGGTCGCCCCCGGCGGCGGCGCCCGTACCGCTCGTGTTTTCGGACCTTGCGCCATCCTGGGCTCCCGTTCCGCGATCTGCCGTACGGCGACTCCGCGAGTGCGTGATCGGCTAACGCCATGGTGTCGACCCGCTCGGACAGACCGGCGCAGCGCGTCGCGCTCGGGTGCGTCGGTACGCCCGACTACGCTGGGCGCCCTGCTGAACTTCTCCCAGCTGACCCACCCGATGTCGGATCCTGGCCACGGGATCCCACGTCCATCGACGCCGGGTCGAACACCGGGTCGATCGAGGCATGCTGTGATCACCGAGCCGAACGGAGTCGCGCGACAGGCGATGTCGACCACCACACCTGACTCGACCACCAGCCCCCAGCCAGCCACCAGCCCACAGCCGGCCAGGAACCAGGACTCGTTCGTGCACCTGCACGTGCATTCGGAGTACTCGATGCTCGACGGCGCTGCGAGGGTCCGCGACCTGTTCGCCGGCTGTGCAGAGATGGGGATGCCTGCGGTGGCCGTGACCGACCACGGCAACACGTTCGCGGCGTATGAGTTCTTCAAGGCCTCCAAGCCGAGCGGGGTCAAGCCGATCATCGGCATGGAGGCCTACGTCACCCCCAAGACGCACCGGTCGGAGCGCAAGCGCGTTCGCTGGGGGGAGGGCAAGGCCGGCGCGAGCAGCGGCGACGACGTGTCCGGCGGCGGCGCGTTCACCCACATGACGCTGTGGGCCGAGAACACCGCGGGCATGCACAACCTGTTCCGGCTCAGCTCGCTCGCCTCACTCGAGGGTTACTTCTACAAGCCCCGGGTCGACCGGGAACTGCTCCAGACCTACGCCAAGGGTCTGATCGGCACGACCGGCTGCCCGGGCGGGGAGGTCCAGACCTACCTGCGGCTGGGCCGCTACGACGACGCGGTGGCCAGTGCGGGGGAGTTCCGCGACATCTTCGGAACCGACAACTACTTCCTGGAACTGATGGACCACGGCCTGGCCATCGAGAATCGGGTCCGCTCCGACCTGCTCAAGCTCGCGCGGCACCTGAAGCTGCCTTTGGTGGCGACGAACGACCTGCACTACACCCGCCGCTCCGACGCCGGTGCGCACGAGGTGCTGCTCTGCGTACAGACCGGCGCGACCATGGCCGACGCGAACCGCTTCAAGTTCGAAGGCGACGAGTTCTACCTCAAGTCGCCGGCGGAGATGCGCGCGCTGTTCGCCGACCTGCCCGAGGCCTGCGACAACACCCTGGCCATCGCGGAGCGCTGTCAGGTGTCGTTCACCGAGGGCAACGGCACCTACATGCCGCGCTACCCCTGCCCGCCGGGGGAGAACGAGGACTCCTGGTTCATCAAGGAGGTGGAGGCGGGGCTGCGCCGGCGCTACCCGGCCGGCATCTCCGGCGATGTCCGCAAGCAGGCGGATTTCGAGACCGAGGTCATCATCTCGATGGGCTTCGCCGGCTACTTCCTGGTGGTCGCCGACTTCATCAACTGGGCCAAGGAGAACGGCATCCGGGTCGGCCCGGGGCGCGGCTCCGGTGCCGGCTCCATCGCCGCGTACGCCATGCGGATCACCGACCTCGACCCGCTCGTCCACGGGCTGATCTTCGAGCGGTTCCTCAACCCCGACCGGATCTCGATGCCGGACTTCGACATCGACTTCGACGAGCGTCGGCGCGGCGAGGTGATCCGCTACGTCAGCGACAAGTACGGCGAGGACCGGGTCAGCCAGATCGTCACCTACGGCACCATCAAGGCCAAGCAGGCGGTCAAGGACGCCTCGCGGGTGATGGGCTATCCCTTCGGCCTGGGGGAGCGGATCACCAAGGCGATGCCGACGCCGGTGATGGGCAAGGACGTGCCCCTGGCCAAGCTGTTCGACCGCGAGGACAAGCGATACGGGGAGGGCGGGGAGTTCCGCGCCCTGTACGAAGCCGACGCCGACGTACGCACCGTGGTGGACAAGGCCAAGGACCTCGAGGGCCTGAAGCGGCAGTGGGGGGTACACGCGGCCGGGGTGATCATGAGCTCCGAGCCGTTGATCGACATCATCCCGATCATGCGCCGGGAGCAGGACGGGGCGATCATCACCCAGTTCGACTACCCGAGCTGCGAAGCGCTCGGCCTGATCAAGATGGACTTCCTCGGCCTGCGCAACCTCACCGTGCTGGACGACGCGGTGGGCAACATCAAGCTCAACCGCGGCTTCGACATGGTGCTGGAGGACCTGCTGCTGGACGACGCGGCGACGTACGCGCTGCTCGGCCGGGGCGACACGCTCGGAGTGTTCCAGCTCGACGGCGGTCCCATGCGCTCGCTGCTGCGGCTGATGCGCCCGGACAACTTCGAGGACATCTCGGCCGTGCTGGCCCTCTACCGGCCTGGACCGATGGGCGCGGACAGCCACACGAACTACGCGCTGCGCAAGAACGGGCGCCAGGACATCACGCCCATCCATCCCGAGCTGGCCGAGCCGCTGGCGGAGATCCTGGGCACGACCCACGGCCTGATCGTGTACCAGGAGCAGGTGATGGCGATCGCGCAGAAGGTCGCCGGGTACAGCCTCGGACAGGCCGACCTGTTGCGGCGCGCGATGGGCAAGAAGAAGAAGGAGATCCTCGACGCGGAGTTCGTGCCGTTCTCGGGCGGGATGCGCACCAACGGCTACACCGACGCCGCGATCACCGCGTTGTGGGACGTCCTGGTGCCGTTCTCCGACTACGCCTTCAACAAGGCGCACACGGCCGCGTACGGATTGGTGTCGTACTGGACCGCCTACCTGAAGGCGAACTTCGCCGGTGAGTTCATGGCCGCGCTGCTCACCTCGGTGGCCGACGACAAGGACAAGATGGCGCTCTACCTGAACGAGTGCCGCCGGATGGGCATCAAGGTGCTGCCGCCGGACGTCAACGAGTCGGCCGCCAACTTCACCCCCGTAGGCACCGACATCCGCTTCGGGCTGACCGCGGTCCGCAACGTCGGCCACAACGTCGTCGACGGGGTGGTCGCCGCCCGGCAGGAGCACGGGAAGGCGGCCAACTTCCACGGGTTCCTGGACCAGGTGCCACTGGTGGTGTGCAACAAGCGGGTGATCGAGTCGCTGATCAAGGCAGGCGCCTTCGAGTCGATGGGGCATTCCCGGCGCGCGCTGATGAGCGTGTACGAGAGCGCCGTCGACGGCGTGCTCGACCTGAAGCGGAACGAGGCCCGCGGCCAGGACGACCTGTTCGGCGACTGGTCGCTCGGCGAGGGCGACGTGGCCGACCCGGTGCTGTCCGGCTCGGTGCCCGACCTGCCCGACTGGGACAAGCGGACCAAGCTCGCCTTCGAGCGCGAGATGCTCGGCCTCTACGTCAGTGACCACCCGCTGCAGGGTCTGGAACACATCCTGGCCGCGGAGCGGGACCTCGGCATCGCCGAACTGCTGGCCGACGACGGCCCACGCGAGGGCATGGTGACCATCGCCGGGATGATCACCAGCGTGACCCGCAAGACCACCCGCCGCGGCGACATCTGGGCGGTGCTGTCGGTGGAGGATCTCGAAGCCTCGATCGAGGTGCTGCTCTTCCCGAAGGCCTACGACCTGGTCTCCACCGTGCTGGCGACCGACACGGTGGTCAAGGTGAAGGGCCGGGTGAAGGTCGACGACGACGCCGTGTCCCTCAACGCCTCCGAGCTGAGCCTGCCCGACATCAGCGACGCGCCGAGCGGGCCCGTGGTGATCTCGCTGCCGGCTGTGCGCTGCACCCCGCCGGTGGTGCAGCAACTGCGGGACGTGCTCGCGGCCCACCCGGGCATGACCGAGGTGCGGCTGCGGTTGCAGTCCTCCGGCCGGACGACGCTGATGAAGCTCGATGCGCAGTTGCGGGTCACTCCCTCGCCGCCGCTGATGGCCGACCTGAAAGCGCTGCTGGGCCCGTCGTGCCTGGTCTCGTGAGCGAGGTGGGGGCGCGGCGACTGACCCGCCTCCGGCTGGCCCAGCGCCTGGTCGCCTTCCTCACCCTGGCCGCCGGACTCGGCGCGGCCGCGGGTGTGGCGTGGTGGTCGCTGGTGCCCCTGTCGACCTACCGGGTGAGCAGCAGCGGAGGGGCCTCCACCACCGAACGCGGTCTGGCTGAGATCGTGGCCGGCGACGCCTGGTTCTGCGCCCTGGGGCTGGTGGTCGGCCTGGCTCTGGGGATCGTCGCCTGGCAACGGTTCGGCACGATCGGCTGGGGACTGGTGCCGGTGGTGCTCGTCTGCGCGGTGATCGCGGCCCTGCTGTGCTGGTGGGTGGGCAGCCAACTGGGCCCGCACGACTTCCCCTCACGGCTGGCGGCGGCGACCACCGGCGACCTGGTGCCGGTCGATCTCACCCTGCGGGCACCGGTGTCGCTGGTCACCTGGCCGTTCTTCGCGATCGTCCCGGTGCTGCTCGGCTCCTCGCTCGGCCGCGACGACGAGGAGCCGCGGCCGCTGTTCGCGCGCCGGCGCCCGGCCGGCTAGGTCACCAGGCGCAGCAGTGCGGTGACGCCGACGGCGACCAGGAAGACCACCAGCAGACCCTGCCGCAACAGCAGTGCGGCGGTGCCCGCAGCCACTCCGGCCAGCGTCCGCCAGTCCAGCGCGTACCGCTGATCGCCCCCGAACAGCTGGACGCACACCAGCGCGGCCAGCATGGCCACGGGGAGGTAGCCGGCGACCCGCTGCACGCTCGGATTGGCCAGGATCGAGTCCGGGAGAGACACCCCGGCCAGCTTGATCGCGTACGAGCCGAGGGCGGCCAGGGCCACTGCCACCCAGAGGGCGGTCACCCCGGCTCCGCCGCGGCCGGGCTGCTGTTCGAGCGGCGAGGGCCGCAGCCCGGCCAGCAGGGCCACGCCGGCCGCAGCGATCACCGGAACGCCGGCCGGGGCCACGGGGATCAACGCGACCGCGACCAGGGCCCCGCCGAGTGCGACCAGGGGGCCGCCCGGCCGCTTCAGCGCCGGCCAGAGCAGGGCGAGGAAGACCGCGGGCGCCGCGGCGTCCAGACCGAGGGCCCGCGGATCCATGGCCGCGCCCAGCAGTGCGCCGACCAGGGTGCCGAGCTGCCACAGCGAGCACAGGACGATGCCGGTGGCCCAGAAGGCGTAGCGCCGGTGCTCGGCCCGCGGCTGGGCGATCGCCATGGCGGTCGTCTCGTCGATGACGAAGTGTGCGGTCAGCAGTCGGCGCAGCCCGTGCGGATGCAGGATCTCCGACAGGCTCACCCCGTAGAAGGCGTTCCGCACCCCCAACAGCAGCGCGGCCGGCACCGCCGCGTACGGCGAGCCTGCCGCGGCGACTCCGACGAACGCGAACTGGGACGCCCCGGTGAACATCACCAGGCTGAGCGCCATGGTCTGGGCCAGACTCAGCCCCGACCCGACCGAGACCGCGCCGAAGGTCGCCCCGAACGCACCCGCGTACACGCCGATGCCCATGGCCGCCCGCAGGATGGCTCCGCGCGCGCTCATCCCGCACCGTCGCCGTTCGTCATGCCGGTCACGCTACCCACGGCCCCGCGCCCAGCCGGGAGCCACGGGGCGCGTGAGATGTCCGACCCGTGCCGCGGCCGGCTTACGTAGACTTCCGGCGTGCTACGGGTGATCGACGTGCGGGGCCGCTCGGCCGGCGAGCCGCTGGACTACGCCTCGGTCCTGCCCCGGGCGGACTTCGACGTGGCCGCCGCGGTCGAGCTGGTCCGGCCGATCTGCGACGCGGTCGCGGCCGGCGGGGAGTCTGCGCTGGCCGAGCTGTCCCAGCGCTTCGACCGGGTGGTGCCCGAGCACTTCCGGGTTCCCGCAGGCCGACCTGGCCGCAGCGGCGGCGCAGCTGGATCCTGAACTGCGGGCGGCGTTCGAGGTGGCCATCGCCCGCCGGCGCGCGGTGAGCGCCGCCGAGCTGGGGGCACCGACCACCGAGGTGGAACTGGCGCCGGGCGCCGTGGTCCGGCAGCGGATGATCCCGGTGGACCGGGTCGGGCTGTACGTGCCGGGCGGGCTGGCTCCGCTGTCGTCCAGCGTGATCATGAATGTGGTGCCGGCGCAGGTGGCCGGAGTCGGCTCGATCGCCCTGGCCTCGCCGCCCCAGCGCGAGTTCGGGGGCCTGCCGCACCCCGCCGTCCTGGCCGCTATGCCACCTGCTCGGCGTGCAGGAGGTGTACGCGGTCGGCGGCGCCCAGGCGATCGCCATGTTCGCCTACGGCGTGCCCGGGCTGTGCGCTGCCGGTGAACCTGGTCACCGGTCCGGGCAACATCTACGTGGTGGCGGCGAAGCGGCTGCTCAAGGGTCGGGTGAACATCGACTCCGAGGCCGGGCCGACCGAGATCGCGATCCTGGCCGACCACACCGCCGATCCGGTGCACGTGGCGGCCGACCTGATCTCCCAGGCCGAGCACGACCCGCTCGCCGCGGCGGTGCTGGTCACCGATGCACCCGAGCTGGCCGACGCGGTCCAGGCCGAACTGCCGTCGCAGGTGGCCGCCACCAAGCACGCCGACCGGATCTCGGTCGCGCTCGGCGGCCGGCAGTCCGCCGTCGTCCTGGTGGACGATCTCGAGCAGGGGCTGGCGGTGGTCGATGCGTACGCCGCCGAGCACCTGGAGATCCAGACCGCCGACGCCGCCGGGCTGGCCGCCCGGGTGCGCAACGCGGGCGCGATCTTCGTCGGGCCGTGGTCGCCGGTCTCGCTCGGCGACTACTGCGCCGGCAGCACCCACGTCCTCCCCACGGCGGGCTGCGCCTGCCATTCGTCGGGGCTGAACGTGAAGAGCTTCCTCAAGGCGGTGAATGTGATCGCCTACACCGAGTCCGCGCTGGCGCAGGTGGCCCGCCACGTCGAGGTGTTCGCCGAGGCCGAGGACCTGCCGGCGCACGGCGCCGCGGTCACCCGCCGCTGGTCCGCGCCCCGATGAGCGGCACCGCGTCCCCGTCGCTGGCCGAGCTGCCCCTGCGCCCCGAGCTGGTCGGGGAGCAGCCGTACGGCGCGCCGCAGCTGGACGTTGCGGTCTGCCTGAACGTGAACGAGAACCCCTACCCGCCCAGCGAGGCGGTGGTGGCCGAGATCGCCGCAGCCGCCGCGGCCGCGGCCCGCACGCTGAACCGCTACCCGGAGCGGGACGCGATCGGCCTGCGGGGGGATCTGGCCCGCTACCTCGGGCACGGGTTGGGTGCGGAACAGGTATGGGCGGCCAACGGCAGCAACGAGGTGATGCTGCACGTGCTCTCCGCCTTCGCCGGACCCGGTCGTACGGTCCTGTCCTTCGCGCCGACGTACTCGATGTATCCCGAGTACGCCCGCGACACCCACAGCGGGTGGGTCACCTTCCCGCGCCGCGAGGACTTCACCATCGACCCTGCGGACGCGCTCGCCGCGGTGGCCGAGCACCGGCCCGACGTCATCTTGCTGGCCAGCCCGAACAACCCCACCGGCACCGCCGTCGGCCTGGACCTGGTGCGCGCCCTGTGCGACGCGGCCCCCGGCGTGGTGGTGGTGGACGAGGCGTACCACGAGTTCGCGCGGGCCGGTACGCCGACCGCGTTGGAGCTGCTGCCCGACTATCCGCGCCTCGCCGTCAGTCGCACCATGTCGAAGGCGTTCGCCTTCGCGGGTGGCCGGCTCGGCTACCTGGCCGCGGCGCCGGCCTTCGTGGACGCCCTGCGGGTGGTACGGCTGCCGTACCACCTGTCCGCGCTCACCCAGGCGGTCGCCCGGGTCGCGCTCGCGCACGCCGAGGAGATGCTCGCCGCCGTGGAGGAGTTGCGCGCGGCCCGCGACGATCTTGCGGGCTGGCTGGCCGGACACGGCCTGACGGTGGCCGAGTCCGACGCGAACTTCGTGCTCTTCGGCCGATTCGCCGACGGGCACGCGGCGTGGCAGGCGCTGCTGGAGCACGGGGTGCTGATCCGGGAGGTGGGGCCCGCCGGCTGGCTGCGCGTCTCGGCCGGCACCCCGGCGGAGATGCACGCTTTCAAGCAGGCTCTCAGCCTGGTCCTCGACAGCCGATCCGGGAGACGAACATGACCACACGCAGCGCACGCCTGGAGCGGGAGACCGCGGAGTCCAAGGTCGTCCTGAGCCTCGACCTGGACGGCACCGGGCGCTCCAGCGTCAGCACCGGGGTCGGATTCTTCGACCACATGCTGACCGCCTTCGCGCGGCACTCCCTGGTCGACCTGGAGGTGGAGGCGACCGGCGACTGGTCGATCGACGCCCACCACACCGTGGAGGACACCGCGATCGTGCTCGGCCAGGCCATCCGGGCCGCGCTCGGCGACAAGACCGGAATCCGCCGGTTCGGCGACGCGCTCGTTCCGCTGGACGAGGCGCTGGCCCAGGCCGTGGTGGACGTGTCGGGCCGCCCGTACTGCGTGCACTCCGGCGAGCCGGCGGGGCAGGAGCAGGTCCTGATCGGTGGCGGCCGGTCCGGTGTGCCCTACACCGGGTCCCTCACCCGGCACGTGCTGGAGACCCTGTCCTTCCACGCCCACCTGTGCCTGCACGTCAGCGTGCTGGCCGGGCGGGACCCGCACCACATCGTGGAGGCGCAGTTCAAGGCGCTCGCGCTGGCCTTCCGCGACGCGGTCGCCTACGACCCGCGGGTGGAGGGCGTACCCAGCACCAAGGGCAGCCTGTGACCGCTCCCACGGTCGTGGTGCTGGACTACGGCTCGGGCAACATCCGCTCCGCCGAGCGCGCGGTGGCCCGGACCGGCGCCCGGGTCACCGTGACCGCCGAACCGGGGCCGGCGCTGGCCGCCGACGGACTGCTGGTGCCCGGCGTGGGCGCGTTCGCGGCCTGTGCCGACGGCCTGACCGCCGTGGACGGCCCGGCCGTGATCGCCGAACGGTTCCGGCGGGGACGGCCGACCCTGGCCGTCTGCGTCGGCCACCAGGTCCTGTTCGAGGCCGGTATCGAGCACGGCGAGCGCGCAGCGGGCTGCGCGGTCTGGCCGGGACTGGTGGAGCGGCTGCACGCTGAGCGGCTGCCGCACATGGGCTGGAACACCGTGTCCGTGCCTGCCGGCAGCGCCCTGTTCGCGGGTGCGGAGCGCGAGTCCTTCTACTTCGTGCACAGCTACGCCGTGCGCGTGCTCGACCACGCGGCCGGGCGGCTCGTCACCTGGGCCGAACACGGCGGCGACCGGTTCGTCGCCGCGGTGGAGGAGGGACCGCTCTGGTCCACCCAGTTCCACCCCGAGAAGTCCGGCGACGCGGGCGCCCGGCTGATCGCCAACTGGGTCGCGACGCTGTGAGTCGCCGGCCCCCCCGGGCAGCGACCCGGCACCGGCCCGAGGACCCCGACCCGACCCAGCGCGGTCGTCTTCGACCTGGGCGGCGTGGTCCTGGGCTGGGATCCGGCGGGCGCCTTCGGCCAGGCGATGCCGGCCGCGGCCGTGCCGGATTTCCTGGAACGGGTCGACTTCCACGCCTGGAACTGGCTGCAGGACGCCGGCCGGCCCTTCTCCGAGGGCGAGACCGAGCTGATCCGGCGCTTCCCCGCCGACGCCGAGGCGATCCTGGCCTACCGCACCCACTTCGCCCGCACCCTGACCGGGATGGTGCCCGGTACCGGGGCCGTGATCGCCGAACTCGCCCAGGCCGGCGTACGCCTGCTGGCGCTGACCAACTGGTCGGCGGAGACCTTCCCGCACGCGCTCCGACGGTTCGGCCTCCTCCGCCGCTTCGAGCACATCCTGGTGTCCGGGGAGGAGGGCGTGGCCAAGCCCGATCCCGCCATCTTCGGCCTGGCGCGGCGCAGATTCGCGTTGCCGCCCGGCACCACCGTCTTCGTCGACGACGTCGCCGGCAACGTCGAGGCCGCCGTGACCGCCGGCCTCACCGGGCTGCACTTCCGGGACGCCGACACCCTGCGGGCCGACCTCGTCGCGCTCGGCCTGCTGGCGCAGCGCCGGGCGCCGGAGCAGCCGGTCTTCCATCTCGCCGATCGGGCCGCCTGGACCGAGGCGGTCCACGACCGGGCGCTACCCGTGGTCCAGCCGCGGTCTCGGCTACGAGGAGCAGGGATTCGTGCACGGCTGCTTCGCCTCCCAGCTGCCGGACGTGCTCGGCACGGTCTACGGCGGCGTCCCTCGTACCGACCTGGTGCTGCTGGAGCTGGCCGACGGGCAGCCCGTGGTGGTGGAGGACCTGGGCGCCGGCGCGTTCCCGCACCTGTACGCCGAACTCACCCCGGCCGCGGTGCGGCGTGCGTTCGACGAGCCGGAGTGGAAAGGGCTTGTGCCGGCTGGATCGTGACATGCTGGACGGGTGGGCGGCACGACCGCGCGCTGGCGCGACTACTGCCTGGCCAAGCCGGGCGCCTGGCTCGACGAGCCCTGGGAGGGAGACCTCGTCGCCAAGGTCGGGGACAAGATCTTCGCCTTCCTCGGCGGGGACCCCGAGACCGGCATCGGGCTCAAGTGTGGTGGCCGGGAGGAGGCCGATCTCTGGCTGGAGCGCTACCCGGGCGTCGCGACCGTGATGCCCTACATCGGGCGGTACGGATGGAACAGCTTCACCCTGGACGGCACCATCCCCGGCGACGAGGTCGCCGAGCTTGATCGACGCCTCCTACGCGGCTGTGCTGGCCAAGCTGCCCCGGTCGAGGCGGCCGCCGGGCCCAGGCCACCGTTCCTCCGGTAGGGTCGACGGGTGCTCGACGCCCAACCCGCAGGCCGGGTCGATTCCGACCGTCTGGTGCTGCTGCCCGCTGTGGACATCGCCGGCGGCCAGGCTGTCCAACTCGTCCAGGGGGTGGCCGGGTCGGAGCGGCGCTTCGGTGAACCCCGGGCGGCCGCGGAACGGTGGCAGCAGGCCGGGGCGGAATGGATCCACCTGGTCGACCTGGACGCCGCCTTCGGTCGCGGCGACAACGCCGAGATCATCGCTGAGCTGATCACCCACCTGGGCATCGACGTCGAACTGTCCGGCGGCATCCGCGACGACGCGTCGTTGGAGCGGGCCTTGGCGACCGGCTGCCGCCGGGTCAACATCGGCACGGCGGCACTGGAACAGCCGGAATGGTGCGAGCAGATCATCGCCGACCACGGCGACCGGATCGCGATCGGCCTGGACGTGCGCGGCCGGCAGCTCGCCGCGCGCGGCTGGACCCGCGAGGGCGGCGACGTGTTCGAGACCCTGCACCGGCTCGACGAGGCCGGCTGTGCCCGCTTCGTGGTCACCGACGTGGCCTCCGACGGGATGCTGTCCGGCCCGAATCTGGACCTGCTCGGCAAGATCTGCGCTCAGACCGACAAGCCGGTGGTCGCCAGCGGCGGCATCTCGACCATCACCGACGTCCTCGCGTTGCGGGACATGGTGGCCGCGGGCATCGAAGGTGCGATCATTGGCACCGCGCTCTACGTCGGCAAGTTCACCCTGCAGGAGGCGTTGGCCGCGGCGCGGATCCCCCCGACAGAAAGCACCCACGCATGAGCACGGCCCCGGCCGACACCTTCTGGCGCAACGGCGACCTGGTCCCGGCGCGTACGGCTCCGAGTCTGGACGGGCGGTTGAAGGACCTGCTGGCCGGCAAGAAGATCGTGATGACCGGGGTGACCGGATTCATCGGCGAGCAGCTGCTGTGGAAGATCCTCACCGAGCTACCCGAGACCACCCCGTCGGTGCTCGTCCGGCGCAAGGGCTCCGCCACGGCGTACGACCGGGTCCTGAGCCTGCTGAAGAAGCCCATCTTCGCCGAGCTGCGCGACGCGGCCGGCGGTGCCGCGGAGCTGCTCGACGCGCGGATCGAGGTCATCCAGGGCGACCTGCCCAGCGTGCCGGAGCTGCCCGCAGACCTCGACGTCGTCGTTCACTGCGCCGGTGACGTGTCCTTCGACCCGCCGATCGACCAGGCCTTCACCACCAACGTGATCGGCACCAAGGCGTTGATGGACCGGATGATCGACGCCGTGCGCGAGCCGGACGGTTCGCTGCGCACGATCCCGCACTACGTGCACATCTCCACCGCGTACACCGCAGGGCGGCGGCGCGGGGCGATCCCCGAGGCGGCCCACGTCCACACCATCGACTACGACGCGGAGACCGAAGCCGGCCTGCGGATGCGGGAACTGGTCGAGGCCGAGTCGCGGACCTCGACCCGGCTGGCGGCGCTGCGCAAGCAGGCCGAGCGGGAGCACCGGCGCGCCGGCCACCTGACCACCGCGGCCGACACCGAGCGGCGCCGGCTGGCCTGGGTGCAGGCCGAGCTGGTCAAGGCGGGCACCGAACGGGCCCGATCGCTCGGCTGGACCGACGTCTACACCTTCACCAAGGCCCTCGCTGAGCGGGTCGTCGCCGACCGCGGCGCCCAGATCCGGGTGTCGGTCGTGCGGCCGGCCATCGTCGAGTCGTCGTGGAAGCACCCGTACCCGGGCTGGATCGAAGGCTTCAAGATGGCTGAGCCGCTGATCCTGGCGTACGGGCGGGGTGAACTGCCCGAGTTCCCGGCCTCACCGGACTCGGTGCTGGACATCGTGCCCTGCGACCACGTGGTGAACGCCATCGTCGCCGTCGCCGCCACGACACCTGCGGTGGGCGAGCCGGTGTACTACCACGTCAACTCCGGGGCCCGGAACCCGTTGACCTTCAACCACGTGTACCGCCACATCCGCAGCTACTTCTCCGCCCACCCGCTGGAGAACTCCAAGGGGCCGGTCACCAACCTGCCGGAGTGGCAGTTCCCCGGTGCCGGAGCGGTGGAGCGGGTGATGGTCCGCACCGAGAAGGCGTACGCGTTGGCGGACTGGGCGATCTCCCAGGCGCCGCGATCGGACTGGACCCGCCACCAGGCGCGTGAGATCGACCGAGCCCGCGCTCGGATCGAATTCCTGAAGCGCTACCACCTGCTCTACGTGGAGTACGCCCAGTCGGAGCTGCACTTCGTCGACGACAACACCTTGGCGCTGACCCGCGCGCTGCACGCCGAGGACGTCGACGCGTTCGCCTTCGACACCGCCGTCTTCGACTGGAAGACCTACATCGAGGACGTGCACTGTCCGGCGGTGACCAGCTCGGTGCGTCGGATGGACGCGTTGCGCCGCAAGCACGGGAACCGACCGACGACCATGCGCGACCTGACCAAGGACAGCGCAGGCGCAGCCGCGGTCGCGATCTTCGACCTCGACGGCACCATCATGTCCACCAACGTGATCGAGCAGTACCTGTGGGCGCGGCTCCCGGAGCACTCGCCGGCGGGTCAGCTCGGTGAGGTCGCCCAGGTCGTTCAGAAGCTGCCGGGATACCTGCTCGCCGAGCGGCGTGACCGCGGCAGCTTCCTGCGAGCGGTCTACCGGCGCTACCGCGGCCTCGACCTGGCCGAACTGGAGCGCCGGATCGACACCACGATGACTCCCCACATCATGAGTCGGATCTCCGCCGAGGCGCTCGACCGCATCCACGCCCACCGCGCGGCGGGCCACACCACCATCTTGATGACCGGAGTCGTCCGGCCGTTCACCCGGCCGCTGCACGACCTGTTCGACGTGATCGTCGCGGCGGACCTGGAGACCGCGAGCCGACGGCCGTTGCACCGGCTTCCTCACCAGCCCGCCGCTGGTCGGCGAGTCGCGCGCGGCCTGGCTGCACCACTACGCCGCGCTCCACGACATCGACCTGACCCGCAGCTTCGCCTACGCCGACTCCCACCCGGACCTGCCGATGCTGTCCATCGTCGGCAACCCGGTAGCGGTCAGTCCCGACATCTCGCTGATGCGGGCCGCGAACCGCAACCAGTGGTCGATCGTGGAGTGGAAGGTCAAGCCGAGCACTCCGCGCTGGTCCCTGCCGAAGTAGCCGCCACGTCCCCGCCCGCCCGGTCCTGGCCCGCCGACCCGCTCGGCCTGGTCTGGAGTCCGGTGACCTCGGCCGACCTGGCGGCGCTCAGCACGCTGCTGACCGCCATCGAGCGAGGTCGATCAACCGGCCGAACGGCACAGTGTCGAAGGCTGGGCGGAGACCTTGACCGAGGCGGATTTCGACCCCGCTCGCGACACCGTGTGCGGTCGCGCCGCGGACGGCGCGGTGATCGCGTACGGCTGGAACAATCCTCAGCACGGCGACACCAGCCCGCGTCGGGTCTACCTCGAGGGCGGGGTGCATCCGGACTGGCGCGGACGTGGCATCGGCCGGGCGCTGCTCGGCTGGCAGGTGAAGCAGGCGCAGGTCTGGCAGCGCGCGACCTGGAGGCCCGGGCTCGGCCCGCTGCAGGTCCTGTGCGGGATCTACGAGCGGCTCGCCGACCAGCGCCGGTTGTGCGAACGCGTGGGACTGCTGCCGGTGCGCTGGTTCGCGGACATGGAGCTGCGATTCGCCGGACCGCCTCCGCCCGCCCCGGCGGTGCCGGGTGTCCGTGTGGTGCCGCTCAACCGGAAGTGGGTGGAGTCGGTGCGGCAGCGCGCACAACGAGGCGTTCGCCGACCACTGGGGGTCCCAGCCGGTGGACCAGACCCGGTGGGAGGAGCAGTTGAGGCGCTCGTCGTTCCGGATGGGCTGGTCCTGGGTCGCCCTGGACGCGCAGACCTCGGAGGTGGTGGGGTACGTGACCAACTCCGCGTACACCCAGGACTGGGCGGCGCAGGGTTTCACCGAGGGCTGGACCGATCGGTTGGGGGTGCGACGGGCCTGGCGCGGCCGCGGCATCGCCTCCGCGCTGCTTGCCCGCTCGATGCAGTCCTTCCACGAGGCCGGTCTCGAGGCCGCCGGACTCGGCGTGGACTCCGACAGCCCGACGGGCGCGTTCGGCCTCTACCGGCACCTCGGCTACCGGTCGATCGACATGACGGTGCTGCACGCCACGACGTTCCCGGAGCCGTCGGCTGGCTAGGATCGTGGTCATGTCGGGTCATTCCAAGTGGGCAACCACCAAGCACAAGAAGGCCGTGGTCGACGCCCGGCGCGGCAAGCTGTTCGCCAAGCTGATCAAGAACATCGAGGTCGCGGCCCGGATGGGAGGCGGCGACCCGGGTGGGAACCCGACCCTCTACGACGCCATCCAGAAGGCCAAGAAGAGCTCGGTCCCCAACGACAACATCGATCGCGCGGTCAAGCGGGGGAGCGGCGCCGAGGGCGGCGGCGCGGACTACGAGACGCTGATGTACGAGGCGTACGGACCCGCGGGGATCGCGCTGCTGATCGAGTGCCTGACCGACAACCGGAACCGCTCGGCCTCCGAGGTCCGGGTAGCCGTCACCCGTAACGGCGGCACCATGGCCGATGCCGGCTCCACCGCGCGGATGTTCAGTCGCAAGGGCGTGGTCACCCTGGCCAAGCAACAGGACACCCGGACGGTCAGCGAGGACGAGGTGCTGGAGGCGACCCTGGACGCCGACCCCGAGGAGGTCAACGACCTGGGCGACATGTTCGAGATCCTCAGCGACCCGAGCCACGTGGTGGGGGTGCGCCAGGCCGTCCAGGCGGCCGGGCTGGACTACGACTCGGCCGAGGTCTCCTTCGTCCCCGAGTACACCCAGGAGGTCGACGCCCCTACGGCGGAGAAGCTGCTGAAGATCATCGACGCCCTCGAGGACTCCGACGACGTCCAGAACGTCTACGCCAACTTCGACGCCAGCGACGAGGTCCTGGCCAGCATCTCCTGACCAGCGCCCCCATGACCAGCGCTGCTGACCAGCACCTCACCAGTACACGTGGGTCCTAACCTGTACTAGCCTCTGCACAGGTTGCAACGTGTGCAATGAGTAGGCAACCTGGGCAATGTGCACGGTGCGTGCTGCTGCGTTGGCACAGGGTGCAACGTGTGCAATGAGTAGGCAACCTGGGCAATGAGTAGACAACCTGGGCGATGTACGCGGTGCGTGCGCAGACATGCGGTAGGCAACCTCTGCGATGAGCAGGCAGAGTGGGTACTGCGTAGGCCACCCGGGCAAGGTGGTCGACTGGACAAGGGCCTTCCTCGTGTCGCCACAGCGCTCGGGAGACCGGACGCGATACGCTGACGAACGTCTGTTCGTTTCGGTCCGTACGCCGGGCTCGGGGTGCCGACATCGGCTGGTCCCTGACAGCCCAGCTCACCACGTCACCAGGTTCGCTCGTCGTCACAGGTTCAGTCGCAGTCGTCGTCGACAGGGTCAGAACTGCTCACCAGGGTCTGACTCGTCACCAGGAGGTCGGATGCGAGTGCTGGGCATCGATCCCGGCCTGACGCGCTGCGGCCTGGGAGTGGTCGACGGGGTGCCCGGTCGGCAGCCGATCCTGATCGCGGTGGACGTGATCCGTACGCCGGCCGATCTCGACGTGCCCCGGCGCCTGGTGGCCATCGAAGAGGCGGTCGACGACTGGATCGTGCAGTACCGGCCGACGGCGGTGGCCGTCGAGCGGGTGTTCGCCCAGCACAACGTGGCGACGGTGATGGGTACGGCGCAGGCGGCCGGAGTGGCGATGCTGGTCGCGGCGCGCCGCGGGATCGCGGTCAGCCTGCACACCCCCAGTGAGGTGAAGGCCTCGATCACGGGCTCCGGGCGCGCCTCCAAGGAGCAGGTCGGCTCGATGGTGACGCGGATCCTCAAGCTCGAGGAGACGCCGAAGCCCGCCGACGCCGCCGACGCCCTTGCCCTCGCGATCTGCCACGTCTGGCGCGGAGGCACCACCGCCCGCCTCAATGCGGCCATGGAGGCAGCGGCGCAACAGGCCGAGCGGCAGCGTGCGGCGTGGCGCCGGCAAACCCGCCCACCCGGCCCCCGGCTCCCGTCCAATGATCCGCGACGGACCGGGCCGTGATCGCCCAGCTCAGCGGAGCGGTGCTCCAGATCGGCCCGACCTCTGCGGTCATCGAGGCCGGCGGGCTCGGGATCCTGGCACTGTGCAGCCCGAACACCGTGGCCGGGCTCCGGATCGGCCAAAAAGCCACCTTGGCGACCTCCCTGATCGTCCGCGAGGACTCTCTGACGCTGTACGGGTTCGCCACCGGCGACGAGCGGGAGTTCTTCGAACTGCTGCTGACCGCCACCGGGGTCGGGCCCAAGCTCGCCCAGGCTGCGCTGGCGGTACACAGCCCGGACGAGTTGCGCCGAGCCATCGCCACCGAGAACCTGGTGGCCCTGTGCAAAGTCCCGGGCATCGGACGCAAGGGCGCCCAGCGGATCGTGATCGAGCTGAAGGACCGGATCAACGCGGTGGCGCTCACCGGACCGTCCGAAGCCCCCGCGGACGCCAGTGCCGCCTGGCGGGATCAGGTGGCCCAGGGTCTGCAGGGTCTGGGTTGGTCGGCCAAGGACGCGGAATCGGCCTGCGGAGAAGTCGAGAGCCTGGTCCATGAGGATCCCCAGATCAGCGTGGCCGTGTTGATGCGGGCAGCACTGCAGAGCCTGGCTCGCAGGTAGGACCGACCCGGTGAGCGCACGAGAGGTCCCGAGCGAGAGTCGAAACTGCGAGAGTCGAAAGTGCGAGAGTCAAAGAGCGAGAGTCAAAAGAGGAGAGTCAAAGAGCGAGAGTGGAGCCAGCGGCCGGTGAGCGAGCGGGAGGTGCCCGACCTGGATGCGCCTGATCCGGAGCGCTGTCCGGCGCCTTCGAGCCGACGTCCCTGGTCCGTCCCGGCTCCGACCCCGACGAGCGGGCGGCGGATTCGGCGCTGCGTCCGACGAGTCTGGCGGAGTTCGAGGGCCAGCCGCGGGTCGCCGACCAGCTCGGGCTGGTGCTGGAGGCCGCCCAGCATCGGGGCAGCGTGCCCGACCACGTGTTGCTCAGCGGCCCGCCCGGCCTGGGCAAGACCACCCTGGCGATGATCATCGCCGCTGAGTTGGCCGCGCCGCTGCGGATCTCCAGTGGTCCGGCGATCCAACACGCCGGCGATCTCGCGGCGATCCTGTCGGGGCTGGTCGAGGGTGAGGTGTTCTTCCTCGACGAGATCCACCGCATGTCGCGTCCGGCCGAGGAACTGCTCTACCTCGCCATGGAGGACTTCCGCGTGGACGTGGTGGTCGGCAAGGGGCCAGGCGCGACCGCCATTCCGCTGGAGATCCCGCGCTTCGTCCTGGTCGGCGCCACCACCCGTGCCGGGCTGCTTCCCGGCCCGCTGCGGGACCGCTTCGGCTTCACCGCCCAGCTCGACTTCTACGACGCCGTCGCGCTGGAGCACATCGTGCACCGCTCGGCCGCCCTGCTCGGTGCCCGGGTGGACACCGCCGGTGCCCGCGAGATCGCCCGTCGTTCCCGGGGCACGCCGCGGATCGCCAACCGGCTGCTCCGCCGCGTGCGCGACTTCGCCCAGGTGCGCGCGGACGGGCGGGTGACCAGGAGCGTGGCCGAGGCGGCGCTGGAGTTGTACGAGGTGGACGCGCTCGGGCTGGACCGGCTGGACCGCTCGGTGCTGCGAGGCGATCTGTCGCCGTTTCGGCGGTGGGCCGGTGGGCCTTTCCACCCTGTCCATCTCCGTGGGGGAGGAACGCGAGACGGTGGAGGAGGTTGCCGAGCCTTTCCTGGTTCGCGAGGGCTTCTTGATGCGCACCCCGCGCGGCCGGGTCGCCACCGCCGCCGCGTGGCGCCATCTTGGCCTCACCCCGCCCGCCCCCGGCCTGGCCGAGCCGGGCCTGTTCGGCTGAGGCGGCGCACAGGGCCGAAGTCCACCGTGCGCGCCGCCGTGTTCGTTTCGGGGTTTTGCAGCCACACTGGGTAGAGTGTCGCGGTCGGCGCCCGGAGGGTGTCAACCGACGCATGCTTGAGCGTCACCCGTACGGCGCGCCCGCGACGTACTCCCGACCGGATGCCGGAGCCATGGAGCAATACACCACCCTGATCCTCATCGCCTTGATGGTGATGGCGTTCTACTTCTTGATCATGCGCCCGCAGCGTAAGCGTCAGCAGCAGGTGCAGCAGACATTGGGCGCGCTCGAGCCGGGGGCCCGGGTGATGCTCGGCAGCGGGTTGTTCGGGACCGTGGTCGGCGTGGGCGAGAAGCAGGTCGTCCTGGAGATCTCCGAAGGGGTCGAGCTGACCGTGCTCAAGCAGGCGATCGCCAAGGTCGTGAGCGACGCCGATGAGGACAGCGAGTACACCACCTTCGCCGACGAGGACGAGGATGAGGGCGACGAGCTGTCCGGATCCGGCGACGCCGCGCTCGGCACCGAGCCCGACGGACTCGAGCCTGAGCGGCCGTACGATTCCGGTTCCAGCGAGCCGGGGAGTCCGTGGGGGAGTGACTCCAGGCCCTCGGCCACCAGCTGACTCCCTTCCCCCGAGCTCGAGGATGTAGACGTACGTGGCAACGACGACGACCGGCCGCCCCGGCCGCACGCTCATCGTGCTCGCGGTGCTGGTCGCAGGCCTGATCACGCTGCTGGCGGTGAGCAACACCTGGGCTCCCAAGCTGGGCCTGGACCTGCGGGGCGGCACCACGATCACCCTGACCGCCGCCAACACCAGCGGCACGGGATCGGTGGATCCGAACAGCCTCGCGCTCGCCCAGACCATCATCAAGAACCGGGTGGACAGCCTGGGGGTCGGTGAGTCGGAGGTGACCACGGCCGGCGACAACCAGATCGTGGTGACGGTGCCGAACGTCCAGCAGGACGAGCTCGTACGCCTGGTCGGCCAGACAGCGCTGCTGCGCTTCCGGGCCGTGTACGCCGCCGAGCAGGTCGCCCCGCCCGTGGCACCGACCCCGGAGCCGACTCCCACCGCCTCGGAGAGCGTGAACAGCCCGCCCGACCCTTCGGCCAGCCCCACCACCGCTGGCAGTCCCGTCTCCGACCACGGCCGAAAGCCCGAGTCCGACCACGGCGGCGAGTGCGGGGCGCTCCGGCAACAACAAGCCGATGCCCGCTCTGCCCACCGCGCCTCCCCAGCCGATCGGCGAGGCGTGCGTGTCCTCCGACGGCCAGCCCACCCCGCCCGACCAGGCGGTGGACTGGCAGCCCAGTGAGCCGTGCCAGGCCGCCTTCGCCACCTTCACCTGCGATATGGCGATGGCCGACGTCACCGGCCAGCCGCTGTTCGCGTGCGACGAGACCAAGACCGAGAAGTACCTGCTCAGCCCCAGCCTGATCGAGGGCAACCAGCTGGCCACCGCCTCGGCGGGAATCCCGCAGAACGATGTCGCCTGGGTCGTGGAGTTGGAGTTCACCTCCGAGGGCGGGACCATCTTCGAGAACGCGACCCGGGCCCTGGCCGCGAAGAGCGACCCGCAGAACCGTTTCGCCATCGTGCTCGACGGGCAGGCGATCTCCGCCCCGTCGGTCAGGGCCGCGATCCCCGGCGGCCGAGCCACGATCGAAGGCAACTTCACCCAGCGCACCGCGACCGACCTGGCCAACGTGCTCAAGTACGGGGCGCTGCCGCTCGCCTTCGACGTGTCGGAGGTGAGCAACGTGTCGGCCACCCTGGGTGCCGACCAGCTCCGGGCCGGCATCATCGCCGGCATCGTCGGGCTGGTGCTGGTGATCGCCTTCTGCTTCGTCTACTACCGCGGGCTCGGCCTCGTGGTCGTCGCCTCGCTGGCCATAGCGGCGATCATCACCTACGCGAGCATGTCCCTGCTCGGGAGCTCGGTCGGCTTTGCTCTGAACCTGCCCGGCATCGCCGGGGCCATCGTCGCGATCGGCCTCACCGCGGACAGCTTCGTCATCTTCTTCGAGCGGATCCGCGACGAGGTGCGCGAGGGCCGAAGTCTGCGGACGGCCGTGGAGGCCGGCTGGCGGCGGGCACGGCAGACGGTGCTGATCGCCGATGCCGTCTCCATGCTGTCGGCGATCATCCTGTTCATCCTGGCCATCGGTTCGGTGAAGGGCTTCGCCTTCACGCTGGGCCTGACCACCCTCATCGACGTCCTGGTGGTGTTCATGTTCACCAAGCCGGTGCTCACCCTGCTGGCCCGCACGAAGTTCTTCGGCGAGCGGCCACCGGCTCTCCGGGCTGGACCCGGCCCACCTCGGGGTCAAGGCGTTGCCAGGCGTGCGGCCCCGACGCGCGCCGGTCCGGCCGTTGCGGAGGAGGGAGCCTGATGTCCCGTCTGGCATCGCTCGGCCACCGGCTCTACACCGGCGAGGTCTCCTACGACTTCATCGGCCGCCGCCGCCGCTGGTACATCGTGTCGGCGGTGATGATCTCCATCGCCATCATCGCCCTGCTGTGGCGCGGTCTGGTGTTCGGCATCGAGTTCAGGGGCGGCGCCGACTTCAAGGCTCCGACCGAGGTGAATGCGCAGACGGTCGAACGCATGCGCGAGGCCATCGTGAGCTCGGGCGTGCCCGACCTCAGCCAGTCCACGATCAACACCATCGGCGACAACCAGGTCCGGGTGCAGACCCGGACCCTCGACCCGACCGCGGAAGTGCCCAAGGTCCGGTCGGCGATCGCCGACGAGGTCGGGATCAACTCCGACGAGGTGGCCTACAGCCTGATCGGTGCCTCCTGGGGCGATCAGATCACCAACCGGGCGCTGATCGCACTGGCGGTCTTCCTCAGCCTTGGTGTCACTGGTGATCTGGGCCTACTTCCGCAACGGCTCGATGGCCGGCGCCGCGCTGCTCGCGCTCGGACACGACCTCGTGCTCACCGTGGGCATCTACGCCCTGATCGGGTTCACCGTCACACCCGCCACCCTGATCGGGGTGTTGACCATCCTGGGTTACTCCCTGTACGACACGGTGGTCGTCTTCGACAAGGTGCGGGAGAACGTCCGCGACCTCAAGTCCGGCAGCACCCGCACCTACTCCGAGGCGGCCAACCTGGCGGTCAACCAGGTGCTCGTCCGCTCGATCAACACCACGGTGATCGGGGTGCTGCCGGTCACGGCGCTGCTGTTCGCCGGCGCGGTCATCCTCGGGGAAGGCCCGCTGAAGGACCTGGCGCTGGCCCTGTTCGTGGGCATGATCTCGGGGGCGTACTCGTCGATCTTCATCGCCACCCCCTTCCTGGCCCAGCTCCGGGAGCGGGATCCGGACATGAAGAAGCTGGCCACCCGGGTCGCCACCCGGCGCGCCAAGGAGGCTCAGAAGGCTCGGCCGGCCGCGAAGGCCGGCGCCGCCTCCGCAGCCCAAGCCGGATCGGCCAAACCCGGATCAGCAACCCACGGGCCGGTTCGTCGGGCGGGACGGCCCTGGCCACCGCCGACGCGTCCGACCTCGATCCCTCGGCCCCCGAGCCCACCAACCCCGAGCCCACCAACCCCGAGCCCACCAACCCCGAGCCCACCAACCCCGAGCCCACCAACGCCGAGCCCACCAACGCCGAGTTGGCCGAAGCGCTGCGGCGCGGCAGCATCAGCTTGAACTTCGGCGAGCCCGGAAGCGGCGGCGGCAAGCAACCCGGGCGGAGTCTGAGCGACGGGGCCGCCAAGCGCCCGCAGCCGCAGCACAAGCCGCGCAGCCAGCGGAAGAAGTAGTCCGCCATGCCGGTCGAGCTGGCGACGCTGATCCTCGACGTGCCCGACTTCCCCAGACCCGGGGTGACCTTCTTCGACATCACCCCGCTCCTGGCTTCCTCCGACGGGCTGGCGGCGGCGATCGAGCAACTCGTGGAGGCGGCGCCCGACCGGGTCGACCTGGTGCTGGGCCTGGAGGCGCGGGGCTTCCTTTTCGGCGCCCCCGTCGCGTACGCGCTCGGCACCGGTTTCGTTCCGGTGCGCAAGCCCGGCAAGCTTCCGCGGCCGACGGTGTCGGTGAGCTACGACCTGGAGTACGGCAGTGACGAGGTGGCGGTGCACGTGGACGCGATTCCGCCCGGTTCCCAGGTGCTGATCGTCGACGACGTCCTGGCCACCGGGGGCACGGTGGCCGCCACGGTCGAGCTGGTCCGCCGCTGCCGGGCCGAGGTGGCCGGGGTCGCCGTGGTCGCCGAGTTGGCCTTCCTGCAGCCGAGGGACCGTCTGGCCCGGCTCGGGGTCGACCCGGTACGGTCCCTGATCACCGTGGAGTCCTCGTGAGCCTGGATCGGTTGCCCGGGCGACGACAGGGCGGCGGCCGGTCCTGGACCCACGAGGCGCTGATCAGCCTGCCCGCACGGTCGGCCTCTCCCGGGGCCGAGCTGTTCCGGCGTGCGCTGCTGGCGGTGCTGCTGGTCGGCCTGGTCGTCGCGCTGGTCTACATCGACCGTGACTCCTACACCGACAACCACGACCAGCGCGTGTCGCTGATCGACGCCATCTACTACGCGACGGTGACCATCAGCACCACCGGCTACGGCGACATCACCCCGGTCGCCCCGCACGCGCGGATCATCAACGCGATCGTGGTCACCCCGCTGAGGATCTTGTTCCTGGTGCTGCTCGTCGGCACCACCCTGGAGGTGCTCGCCAACCAGGGCCGGCGGATCTTCCAGGACGGACGTTGGAGGAAGCAGATGCGCAACCACGTGGTCGTGGTCGGATTCGGCACGAAGGGGAGGAGCGCGGTCGACACGCTGCAGAACAGCGGGGTGAACCCCGCGCAGATCGTGGTCATCGACAGCCGTCCGGCCTCGATCACCGACGCCAACGTGCGCGGGTTCGCAGCGATCGAGGGCGACGCCACCCGGCGCGACATCCTCCGCCGGGCCGAGATCATCAAGGCCCGTCAGGTGATCATCACCCTGGACCGGGACGATTCGGCCATCTTGGTCATGCTCACGGTGCGGCAGCTCAATCCGAGCGCCCACGTGGTCGTCGCCGTCCGCGAGGACGACAACGCCTCGCTGCTCCGCCAGTCCGGCGCCAACGCGGTCGTCACCTCCTCCGAAGCCGTGGGCCGGCTCCTGGGGCTGTCGTCGGTCAGCCCCAACCTCGGCACGGTGATCGAGGATCTGCTGTCCAACAAGGAGGGACTGGAGGTGGGGGAGCGTCCCATCACCCGGGACGAGGCAGGCAAGACCCCCGGCGAGGTGGTCGGGGAGCGGGTGATCGCGGTCGTCCGGAACAAGACCCTGCGCCGCTTCTACGATCCGACCGTGGCCAAGCTGGAGCCCGGCGACCAGGTGGTCGTGGTGCGCAAGGCCGAGGACGTGGACTAGCCGAGGCTGGGACCTGCAGCCTGGCTCGGACTCTGGTCGGCCGTTCGCTGCGCTCGGCGCGGCCGGGCCTGGCGTCGCGGTGTTCTAGACTTGCCGCCTGCTGGGGAGGAGCGCAGACGAAGTGGCTGACCAGGAAGCACCGGTCCGGTCTTCGGCGCGCGACCGGCGCCCGACGAGTCCGGTTTCGCCCGAGCCGCGCCGTGCCCTGATCCTTCCCGAGCCTGAGCCCGAGCCGGTGGGCGAGACCGAGCCGATGGGCGAGAACCAGGCCTTGAGTGAGAATCAGGCGTGAGCGAGAACCAGGCGGTCGCCCCCAGCGGGGTCGTCCACGCCGCGCTGCCCGTTCGGGTGAGCACCGGGCCCGAGCAGCCGCGGGTACGGATGCGGCACCGGCTGGCCCGGTTCGGGACCACCAAGCCCCAGAGCACTCCCGCCCTGGACCCCCTCTTCCACGTCGTCCGCGCCAACCATCCCAAGGCCGACGTGGCGTTGATCGAGCGGGCCTACCGTACGGCGGAGCGGTGGCACAGCGGCCAGTTGCGCAAGAGCGGCGACGCCTTCATCACCCATCCGCTGGCGGTCACCACCATCCTGGCCGAGCTCGGTATGGACGAGTTGACGCTGTGCGCGTCACTGCTGCACGACACGGTGGAGGACACCGACTACAGCCTCGACCCAGCTGAGCCGCGACTTCGGCGAGGAGGTGGCACTGCTGGTCGACGGCTGCACCAAGCTCGACAAGGTCACCTACGGGGACTCGGCCAAGTCCGAGACCATCCGCAAGATGATCGTCGCGATGAGCCGCGACATCCGGGTCCTGGTGATCAAGCTGGCCGACCGGCTGCACAACATGCGCACGCTGCACTATCTGAGGCCGGACAAGCAGTCGCGGATCGCCTCGGAAACCCTGGAGATCTTCGCCCCGCTCGCCCACCGCCTCGGCATGAACGCGATCAAGTGGGAGCTGGAGGACCTGGCCTTCGGGACCCTGCAACCCAAGGTGTACGACGAGATCGTCCGGCTGGTGGCCGAGGCCGCACCGAGCCGCGACGAGTTCCTCGCCCGCGTGATCGACCAGGTGCAGGCCGACCTGCGTGCGGCCAAGCTGAAGGCCGCGGTGACCGGGCGGCCGAAGCACTACTACTCCATCTACCAGAAGATGGTGGTCCGCGGCCGCGACTTCCAGGACATCTACGACCTGGTCGGCCTGCGCGTGCTGGTGGAGGACAACCGCGACTGCTACGCCGCGCTCGGCGTGCTGCATGTCCGCTGGAATCCGCTGCCGGGGCGGTTCAAGGACTACATCGCGATGCCCAAGTTCAACATGTACCAGTCCCTGCACACCACGGTGCTGGGTCCGGAGGGAAGTCCCGTCGAGCTGCAGATCCGCACCGACGAGATGCACCGGCGGGCCGAGTACGGCGTGGCAGCGCACTGGAAGTACAAGGAAGGCAAGGGCGTCCCGCAGTTCGCCAAGGGCGGGGAGGAGGCCAGCGACCTGCTCTGGGTCCGCCAGTTGCTCGACTGGCAACGGGAGACCGCCGACCCGAGTGAGTTCCTCGACTCGCTGCGGTTCGAGATCAACTCCACCGAGGTGTACGCCTTCACTCCGAAGGGCGACGTGATCTCGCTGCCGCAGGGGTCGACGCCGGTGGACTTCGCGTACGCGATCCACACCGAGGTCGGCAACAAGACCATCGGCGCCCGGGTGAACGGCCGGCTGGTCCCGCTGGAGTCAGCCCTGGCCAACGGCGACGTGGTGGAGATCTTCACCTCCAAGTCCCCGACGGCGGGGCCGAGCCGCGACTGGCTCGGGTATGTCAAGAGCCCACGCGCGCGTAACAAGATCCGGCATTTCTTCACCCGCGAGCGGCGGGACGAGTCGATCGACAGCGGTCGGGAGGCCCTGGCCCGCCAGCTGCGCAAGGCGGGGCTGCCGCTGCAACGGCTGTTGACCCTGGAACACCTCACCGCGGTCGCCGGCTACTTCAAACTCCCTGACGTCACCGCCCTGTACGCCGCGGTCGGCGAGGGCACAGTGGGCGCCCAGGCGGTGGTGAACCGGCTGATCACCGTCGAGGGCGGCGAAGACATGGTCGCCGACGAGACCGGCGAGGACCGGGTCGTCACGGGCCGCCGGCGACGCACCTCCAGCGGCGGCAGCGACTCCGGCATCCATGTCGTGGGGGCGAGCGATCTGTGGGTCAAGCTGGCGAAGTGCTGCACGCCCGTGCCCGGCGACCAGATCCTGGGATTCGTCACCCGCGGATCCGGGGTGTCGGTGCACCGCGTGGACTGCGTGAACGCGGAGAGCCTACGAGGTGAACCAGAGCGGCTGATCGCGGTGGAGTGGGCACCCACGGCGAAGAGTTCCTACCTGGTCGCGGTCCAGGTCGAGGCGCTGGATCGCAGCCGGCTGCTGTCCGACATCACCCGGGCCCTGGCCGACCAGCACGTCAACATCCTGTCCGCCGCACTGAGCACCACCAAGGACCGGATCTGCAAGGCGAAGTTCACCTTCGAGACCGCCGACCCGACCCACCTGGACCACGTGCTGCACGCCGTCCGCAGCGTGCCCGCGGTCTACGACGTGTACCGCATCAACCAGTAGCTGACCGACCTGACCGACCTGGCCGAGCTGCCGATCGCCTGGACTGCGGGGGCTTCAGCCGGAGTAGTCGTCCACGGCCCGCCGGGCCTGGACGAGCCACTCCCGGTAGGTCTGCGCGGAACTGCTCGCCTCCTGCGCCGCCCGTACGTCCCCGCGCGCAGCCGCCTTCGCGGCCCGTTCCTCCAGGGCGGTGATCTGGGACTCGAGCTTCGACGCGGTCTCCTCGGCCCGGGCCCGCGCCTCGGGGTTGGTGCGCCGCCAGCGCTCGTCCTCCGCACCCTTGACGGCCGTCTCGACCGCGCGCAGCCGGTTCTCCAGGGGACGGATGTCGTCGCGGGGAACCTTGCCGATCGCCGCCCAGCGCTGCACCAGGTCGCGATAGGCGGCGCGGGCGGCGGCCAGGTCCTTCACCGGGAGCAGCGCTTCCGCCTCGACCAGCAACTGCTCCTTGGCCTCCGCGTTGACCCGGAACTCCGCGTCCTGCTCCGACAGGGTGGCCTGTTTGGCGGCGAAGAAGGTGTCCTGCGCCGCGCGGAAGCGTTTCCACAGCGCGTCGTCGACGCCGCGCGGAGCCGCACCGGCCGCCTTCCAGCGCGCCATCAGGTCCCGGTAGGCGGTCGTGGTGGCGGCCCAGTCGGTGGAATCGGCCAGCGCCTCGGCTTCGGCGGCCAGCTTCTCCTTGGCCGATCGCGCCGACTCGCGCGCCTCGTTCTGGTGTGCGAACTGCGCCTTCCGACGCCGCGTGTAGGTCGTCCGGGCGCTGGAGAACCGGTGCCACAGCTCGTCGTCGGTCGCCCGGTCCAGTCTCGGCAGCGCCTTCCACTGATCCAGCAGCGAGCGGAAGCGGTTCACCCCGCCCCGCCAGTCGTCGCTGCCGGCGAGCTTCTCCGCCTCCAGCACGAAGCGTTCCTTGGCCGCGCGGGTCTCGCTGTCCCGTCGGGCGCGCTCTGCCTTGCGGGCCGCGCGCTGGCTGGCCAGCACCGGCGACAGGGCGTCCAAGCGGCCGAGCAGCCCGTCCAGATCGCCGACCGCGTGGGCGTCGACGATCGCGGTCCGTACCGTGCGGATCGACGCGGCGGCGTCGTCGGGGGACAGCGCGCCTGAGCCGATGCGCCGCTCCAGCAGGGACACCTCGAGTTCGAGAGCGGCGTAACGTCGGGTGAAGAAGGCCATCGCCTCGTCGGGAGGCACGTCCGGCACCTGGCCCACGCTGCGCTCACCGGCGGAGGTGCGGACGAAGACCGTGCCGTCGCTGTCGACCCGCCCGAAGGAGGACGGATCGGGCGCCTCGCGGCCCGCGCGTTCGGTCATGTCGTTCATCCTGCCCGATAGTCTCCCATCCGTGCTCATCGCGTCTTTCGCCGCCGGACCGTGGCAGACCAACTGTTACGTGGTCGCGACCCAGTCGGGTGCGGAGTGCGTGGTGGTGGACCCGGGGATGGGCGCGATGGACGGTGTCGCCGCCCTGGTGGCCGAGCATCAGCTGAAGGCCGTGGCCGTGCTGCTCACCCATGGGCACCTGGATCACACGTTCTCGGTGGTTCCGCTGTGCCGCTCCTCCGACGCCGCCTGCTGGATCCATCCCGACGACCGCGCCCTGCTGGCCGACCCGTACGCCGCCATGGGGCAGGACACCCGCGTGCTGGTGGAGCGGCTGGCGGGCGGGTCGGTCGCCTTCACCGAGCCCGACGACGTGCGGCTGCTGCACGATCAGGAACAGGTCAGCGTCGCCGGGTTGCGGTTCACCGCGGTGCACGCACCCGGCCACACGCCCGGCTCCACCATGTTCCGGACCGACTACCCGCCCGCCGACGACGTCGACTCGCTGCTGTTCTCCGGTGATGTGGTGTTCGCCGGCTCCATCGGCCGAACCGACTTGCCAGGTGGCAGCCATGCGGACATGCTGGTGAGCCTGCGAACCAAGGTGCTGCCGCTTCCGGATTCGGTGGTCGTGCTGCCTGGTCACGGCCCGCAGACGACCATGGCCCGGGAGCGGGCGACCAACCCGTACCTGCGCTGAACGCGCGGGTCCCACCCGCCACGGCGCCGGATCAGCCGGTACGACAGGAGCTGAGCAGTGAGTCGCCCGAAGCCGCTCTCCGGCTTTCCCGAGTTCACCCCCGAGCAGCGCATCGTCGAACAACTGGTCCTGGACCGGCTTCGGCAGAGCTTCGAGCTGCACGGCTTCGCCTCGGTCGAGACCCGCGCGGTGGAGCCGCTGGATCGGCTGGCCAAGCAGGGCGAGATCGACAAGGAGGTGTACGCGGTCCAGCGGATCGCCGCCGAGCCGGGCACCCCGTACGAGCTGGGGCTGCACTTCGACCTGACCGTTCCGTTCGCGCGCTACGTGTTGGAGAACGCCCACCAGCTCGCCTTCCCGTTCCGCCGCTACCAGATCCAGAAGGTGTGGCGTGGCGAGCGACCGCAGGAGGGTCGCTACCGCGAATTCACCCAGGCCGACGTGGACATCGTCGACGTGGGCGCGCTCGCCGCGCACCACGACGTCGAACTTCCCCTGGTCACGTTGGAGGCGCTGGAGCGGCTGCACACCGAGCTCGGCCTGCCCCCGGTGCTGATGCGGGTCAACAACCGCAAGCTGGCCCAGGGCTTCTACCTGGGACTGGACATCGCCGATCCGGCCGCGGTGCTGCGGCAGGTGGACAAGCTCGACAAGATCGGGCCTGACCGGGTGCACGACCAGCTGGTCGGGCAGGTGGGGCTGAGCCCGGCGCAGGCGGACAGCTGCGTGCAACTCGCGGCCATCTCGGCCGCCGATACCGGTTTCGTCGCCGCCGTGCGCGCGCTGGGGGTGCGGCACGAGCTGCTCGACGAGGGCCTCGACCTGCTCGCCGACGTGGTGTCCGCGGCGGCGACGTACGCGCCGGGCCGGATGGTGGCCGACCTCAAGATCGCGCGCGGGCTGGACTACTACACCGGCACGGTCTACGAGACCGAGCTGGTCGGCTTCGAGTCCCGGGGCTCGGTCTCCTCCGGTGGCCGCTACGACTCCCTCGCCGCCGACGGCCGGACGACCTATCCCGGCGTCGGGCTGTCCATCGGCGTCACCCGGCTGCTGGCCCCGCTGTTGGCCGCGGGCACGATCCGGGCGTCCCGGCCCGTGCCCACCGCGGTGCTGGTCGCGGTCGACGCCGAGCAGGCCCGGCCGGCCGCGATCGCCGTGGCGACCCAGTTGCGCCGGCGGGGCATCCCGACCGAGGTCGCACCGCGGGCCGACCGGTTCGGGAAACAGATCCGCTACGCCGACCGCCGGAGCATCCCGTACGTGTGGTTCGGCGGGTCGGTGGGCGAGGTCAAGGACATCCGGTCCGGGGATCAGATGCCTGCAGACGCCGCGGTGTGGCAGCCGCCCGAGGCCGACCGGTTGCCGACCGTGCTGCACTGAGTCGCCGGTGCGGCCGGCCGCGATGGCAGCCCCAGGGCCGCTTCGCCGGCCGGACCGCCCGGCGGTGGATAGGGTGAGCGCGAACCCGCCGCGATGAGGCAGGGTGCGGACGCAGGTCAGGAGGCAGTGTGGGTGGCAGTCAGAGGGGGCACACCGTGCTCGCCTCGGCCGACAGCGACGTCTTCGCATCCCTGCGCAAGCGCCCGAGCTCGCGCGAAGAGCGTTACGAGGTGGGCCGGGCGCTGCGCAAGCAGGTTCCTCGTCGCACCCTCGGCGACTGGACCGTGCCGGCCGACCGGTCCGACCCCGTGGACCTCATCCAGCGCTCCCACCAGGGTCGGCTCGAGTGGCTGATTCCCGTCCGGGTGGCGCGGATGGTGACCTCGCCGTACGGCTTCCTCCGTGGCACCGCGATCGTGATGGCGGCCGACGTCGCCACCCTGCCCGCGACCGGCATCACCCCGGTCATCTGCGGCGACGCCCATCTGGGCAACTTCGGCTTCTACGCCTCGCCCGAAGGCGAGCTCGTCATCGACCTGAACGACTTCGACGAGGCGCACCCGGGGAGCTGGGAGTGGGACCTGCGGCGGCTGGTCGCCAGCATCTGGGTGGCCGGGTCGGGAGAACGGGTCCAGCGAGGAGCAGTGCCACGACTCGGTGCTGGCCTGCGTGCGCTCCTACCGCGACGAGGTGCGCTTCCTCGCCGAGCAGCCGCTGCTGATGCGCAGCTACAACCGGCTCGACGTCGGCCGGCTGCACGAGACGGCCACCGAGAAGTCGCTGCGCGACGAGATCGAGCGGTCGGCCAAGCGCGCCCGCGCCCGGACCAGCGACCGGGCGCTGCCCCGGTTCACCGCCGAGCACGAGGGGCGGCGCGCGATCGTGGCGGAGCCGCCGCTGATCACCCGGCTCGAGAGCGCCGAATTCGACGCTGTCGGTGCGGCGTCTGGACGACTACCTGCGGACGCTGGCCCCGCACTGGCGCCGGGCGCTCGGCGGCTACACCCTGGTCGACATCGCGCACAAGGTGGTCGGGGTGGGTAGCGTCGGCCTGCGCGCCTACGTCGCCCTGCTGGAGGGCAGCAGTGCCGACGACGTCGTCTTCCTGCAGCTCAAGCAGGCCCGACGCTCGGTGCTGGCCCGCTACGTGCACGGCGACTCGGCCTGGCACGCGCACCAGGGGCAGCGCGTGGTCGAGTACCAGCAGGCTCTGCAGACGGTCAGCGACCCGCTACTCGGGTGGACCACCATCGCCTCGGCCGGACCCGATCCCGCCGAGGGCCTGCAGGTCTACGTACGCCAGTTCCGCAACATGAAGGGCACCATCCCGCTGGATGCGATCGACCCGGCGGCGCTGACCGACTATGCCGGCATCGTCGGTCACCTGCTGGCCAAGGGACACGCCCGGACCAGCGGCGCCTCGATGATCGCCGGGTACGCCGGGGGCTCGGACAAGCTGGACAAGGCGCTCGCCCGGTTCGCGCGCGCGTACGCCGACCAGACCGAGGCCGACCATGAGCGGCTGGTGGCGGCCGTGCGCCGCGGCGAGTTGCCGGTGAGTGACGGCGCCCTCGAGCGGACCGGTTCGGCCTTCAGACCCTAGCCCGGCGCTTGACCAGCAGGACGCCCGAGAAGGCGGCACCGGCGACGAAGGCGGCCGAGCCCAGGATCACCAGCCCCAACCCGAGCCGGTTGATGCCCGGGGGCTGCGGTTCGGGGGTGGCGCTCGGACCTGCGGTCGGCGCGGCGGTCGGACTCGCGCCCGCCGGCGGGGTCCCGCTGCCCAGACCGGCCGGCGCCGGGCCGGCGCGGGTTCCGCCGCACAGGTTCGCCCTCAGCACACCGTCGGCGGACTCGTTGGCGAAGATCACGAAGGGCCCGGGTCCGCTGATCCCCAGCCCGCACGACGCGGTGGAGGTGCTGGTGCTGACGACCTGGTCGGCGTCCGCGGAGCCCTTGTACACCAGGTCCACCGAGAAGGTCAGGGTGCGGACCTGCCCGGACTTGGTGTCCTCGTCCAGCCGCCCGCCGAAGATGACGTCGGCGTCCTCGATCAGCTGCTCGGTGCTGCGTCCGATGCACGAGCAGGCGTACGCCGGGGCCGGCGCCAGGATCAATGTGGCCGCGGCCAGGAGCAGCCAGGCCGCTACCAGCCTGACCATCCTCACCGGGACCCCCGGCCCGGCCGCCAGAGGACGGCCAATGCCAACACCGCGAGTGCGCCGAGGGCGAGGGCGCCGATGCCCGCGACGGCGATCCCGCGGGACAGGTACCGGTCGGCGGTCACCGACCGCTCCTCCCGATCCGAGGCGCCGGCCAGCGGCGACCGGCCGGCTCCGAGCTGCACCGGCGTACGGCTGCCGGGCAGGTTGCCGCTGCACAGGGTGGTGACCAGTCGGCTGACGGCACTGCGGCCACTGCCCTCGATGCCCTGGACCGCGAAGACCACCCAGGTGCTGCCCACCGCCGGATCCAAACCGCACGACGGCACCTCCCGCGCGGAGGCCACCACCTGCTCGCGGTAGACGGTGCCCTTGTAGACGGCGTCGACCTCGAATCGGAGGTCAGTGCGGGCGTCGGTTCCCCGGCCGACCCGGGCCTTGTCCAGCACCGTCCCGCGGAAGACGGCGTCGGCCTGCCGCAAGGCCCGTGAGGTGGAGATGCCCGCACAGTCGCAGGCCTGTGCCGGGGCCGCCGCGACGAACGCGCCGAGCAGGCCCAGGCAGAGCGCGACGAGGCCGCTCAGCAGACGTGCCGTGATCGGGGTCACACGGATCAGTCTTGGCGCGACCGGCCGAGAAAACAAGGGCGCGAAATCCACGGGCCGGACCGGCGGGCCGGCCCGTAGGATCGTCGCGTCGCTCCGCAGGAACCCCCGAGCTGCAGCACCATCGAGAGGAAGCACTCCGTGATACGCACCCACGGCGCCGGCACGCTGCGTGCCGAGCACGCCGGAACGACCGTCACCCTGGCCGGCTGGGTGGCGCGTCGCCGCGACCACGGCGGGGTCGCCTTCGTGGACCTGCGCGACGCGTCCGGCGTCGCCCAGGTCGTGGTCCGCGACGAGATGTTGGCCGCTTCGGGTGCACACGACCTGCGTAACGAGTTCTGCGTCCGCGTGGTCGGGGAGGTCGCGCGGCGCCCTGCAGGCAACGCCAACCCTGACCTGCCCACGGGCGAGGTGGAGGTCGTCACCTCCGAACTCGAGGTGCTCAACGCCGCCGCGGCGCTGCCGTTCCAGATCGACGAGCGGGTCAGCGTGGGGGAGGAGGTCCGGCTGAAGTACCGCTACCTCGATCTCCGCCGGCCTGGCCCCGCGGCGGCGATCCGGCTGCGCAGCGAGGTGAGCCGGGTGGCCCGGGAGTTGCTCGGCGGCCGCGGCTTCGTGGAGATCGAGACGCCCACGATGACCCGGTCGACGCCCGGAAGGCGCGCGGGACTTCCTGGTGCCCGCGCGGCTGCGGCCGGGGTCGTGGTACGCGTTGCCGCAGAGTCCGCAGTTGTTCAAGCAGCTGCTGATGGTGGCCGGGATGGAGCGGTACTACCAGATCGCGCGCTGCTACCGGGACGAGGACTTCCGGGCGGACCGGCAGCCGGAATTCACCCAGCTCGACATCGAGATGAGCTTCGTCGAGCAGGACGACGTCATCGAGCTGACCGAGGCGCTGCTCGGGGCGATCTGGGGACTGATCGGGGTCGAGGTCCCCACGCCGCTGCCACGGCTCACCTACGCCGAGGCGATGGACCGCTACGGCACCGACAAGCCGGACCTGCGCTTCGGGCAGGAGCTGACCGAACTCACCGGCTACTTCGCCGACACGCCCTTCCGGGTGTTCCAGGCGCCCTACGTCGGCGCGGTGCTGATGCCGGGCGGTGCGAGCCAGCCCCGCAAGCAGTTGGACGCCTGGCAGGAGTTCGCCAAGCAGCGTGGTCACCGGGGCCTGGCGTACGTGCTGATCGGGGAGGACGGCGAACTCGGTGGGCCGGTGGCCAAGAACCTGTCCGAGGCCGAACGGGCCGGACTGGTCGAGGCCGCCGGCGCGGCACCGGGGGACTGCGTGTTCTTCGCGGCCGGTCCGCGCGCGCAGGCCCAGGCCCTGCTGGGCGCCACCCGGCTCGAGATCGGCCGTCGCACCGGACTCATCGACCCGGCCGGCTGGGCCTTCTGCTGGGTGCTGGACGCGCCCCTGTTCGAGCCGGCCGACAAGGCCGTGGCGGCCGGCGACGTGGCCGTCGGCTCGGGCGCCTGGACGGCGGTGCACCACGCCTTCACCGCCCCGCAGGACCTGTCCACCTTCGACACCGATCCCGGGTCCGCGCTCGCATGGGCGTACGACATCGTCTGCAACGGCAACGAGATCGGCGGTGGCTCGATCCGTATCCACCGCCGCGACATCCAGGAGCGGGTGTTCGCGGTGATGGGCCTGTCGACGGAGGAGGCGCAGAGCAAGTTCGGCTTCCTCCTGGATGCGTTCGCCTTCGGCGCGCCGCCGCACGGCGGGATCGCCTTCGGCTGGGACCGGATCTGCGCGCTGCTGTCGGGCACCGAATCGATCCGCGACGTGATCGCCTTCCCGAAGTCCGGCGGCGGGGTCGACCCGTTGACCGACGCACCCGCGCCCATCACCGCGCACCAGCGCAAGGAGGCCGGAGTCGACGCGCCGCCGGCCTGAGCACTCCCGGGCGCACCCGCGGAGCTGACCCTGGTGCATCGAACGTGTCAGCGAATCGTCGGTGCGCTCTGCCGGTACGATCCCCGAGTGCGTCCCCAGCGTCCAGCCGAGGAGAGCCCGATGACCGAAGACCTGTTCGGGGCAGCCGTCCACGCCCGCGCGCCGGGTGCGGGTGGGAGCCTGGCCGACGGCGAGCGCGCCGGACTGCCGTTGGCCGTGCGGATGCGACCGCGCACCCTGGACGAGATCGTCGGCCAGCACCACCTGATGGCTCCCGGCTCGCCGCTGCGGCGGTTGGCCGCCGGCGAGCCGATGTCGGTCTTCTTGTGGGGCCCGCCCGGGACCGGAAAGACCACGATCGCCTCGGTGGTCTCCCGGCAGACGCACTCGGCCTTCGTCGAGATCTCGGCGGTCACGGCCGGAGTCGGCCAGGTGCGCACCGTGCTGGAGCAGGCGCGCCGCGATCTGGCGGCCGGACGGCAGACCGTGCTGTTCGTGGACGAGGTCCACCGCTTCTCCAAGACCCAGCAGGACGTCCTGCTGCCGGCGGTGGAGAACAGGCTGGTCACCCTGATCGCCGCGACCACCGAGAACCCGAGCTTCTCGGTGATCTCCCCGCTGCTGTCCCGGTCGCTGCTGCTGACCCTGAAGCCGCTCACCGAGGTCGACGTGGCGCAGGTGCTGGACCGGGCGCTCGCCGACGAGCGCGGGCTGGGCGGGAAGCTTCGCTGGACGACCAGGCGCGGACCGCGATCCTCCGGCTCGCCGGGGGTGACGCCCGCCGGGCGCTGACCTACCTCGAGGAGTCCGCCGCCGGCGCAGCGGCGGTCGGCCGGCGCGAGATCAGCGCCGACGTGGTGGAGCAGGCGGTGGACCGGGCCGCGATTCGCTACGACCGCGACGGCGACCAGCACTACGACGTCATCAGCGCGTTCATCAAATCGGTGCGGGGGTCCGACGTCCAGGCCGCCCTGCACTACTTCGCCCGGATGATCGCGGCCGGCGAGGACCCCCGTTTCGTCGCCCGGCGGCTGGTCATCCTGGCCTCGGAGGACATCGGACTGGCCGACCCCAGCGCCTTGCCGACGGCCGTGGCTGCGGCTCAGGCGGTGCAGTTGATCGGGATGCCGGAGGCGCGGATCAATCTGGCCCAGGCCGTGATCGCCCTGGCCCTGGCGCCCAAGTCGAACGCGGTGGTGGTCGCGGTCGACGCGGCGCTCGCCGACGTCGCCGCGGGTCGGGTGGGGCTGGTGCCGGCGCACCTGCGCGACGCCCACTACGCCGGAGCCAAGGCCCACGGCCACGGCAAGGGCTACCAGTACGCGCACGACCATCCCCATGGCATCGCCGCCCAGCAGTACCTGCCCGACGAACTGGCCGGCGCGCACTACTACACCCCGACCGACCACGGCGCCGAGGCGGCGCTGGTCGGCCGGCAGACGCGGATCGAGCAGTTGCTCGGCCGAACCGAGTAGGGCTGCGCTCCGGCCGCTGGCACCCGGAGCACGGCAAGGCCTGATCGGTCCCCGCAGGCGAGGGCCGCTGCGTCGGGGGCGGTAGGGTCTACCCGGACCAGCGCCGTACAGCGCCCGCACGACCCACCGCACCCCAGGACCCACCGCACCGCAGGACCCACCGCACCAGAAGGACACAGCATGACCGTAGGAGAAATCGCCGGCCTGATCGCTGCCATAGCCTTCGTTGCGCTGGTGGCCCTGACGGCCATCCCGCTGCTCAAGCTCGGCCGCGTGCTCGAGGAGGTCCGGCTGGCCGTTCGGGACATCGGCCACGAATCGGTGCCGATCCTGACCGAGTTGCGCGGCACGGTGCGCGCGACCAACGACGAACTGGACAAGGTCGGCCTGGTCACCGAGGACGTGGCCAGGGTCAGCCGGAATGCGACGGTCGTGGCCGAGAACGCCGCCCAGATGAGCAGCCTGTTCGCGGCCACGCTGGGCGGGCCGCTGGTGAAGACGGCCGCCTTCAGCTACGGGATTCGCAAGGCCATCCGCGGCGGTGGCGAGACCAAGCGCGCCAGGCGGGGGAAGTAGATGTTCCGCAGACTCTTCTGGCTCCTGATCGGCGCCGGCGTGGCGATCTGGGCCTACACCACGATCCGCGGCTACCTGCGCCAGGCCAGTCCCGAAGCCATCGGGCACCGGGTGGCCGAGTCGGCCACCGGCATCGGCGCGAGTGCGCAGGACTTCGTGGCCCGCGTACGCGAGGGCATGGCCGAGAGGGAAGCCGAACTGCGGGCCGCCTTCCCCGAGGGCGGCGCCGTCGACCAGCCCGGTGAGCGCGACTGAGGATGAAAACCGCCGAGATCCGGCGACGCTTCCTCGACTTCTTCGCCTCCCGAGGCCACGAGGTCGTCCCGTCCGCGCCGCTGCTCTACAACGACCCCACCCTGCTGTTCGTCAACGCCGGCATGGTGCCCTTCAAGCCCTACTTCACCGGCGCCGAGACCGCCCCGTACGACCGCGCCACCAGCGTGCAGAAGTGCGTGCGGACCCTCGACATCGACGAGGTGGGCAAGACCACCCGGCACGCCACCTTCTTCCAGATGAACGGAAACTTCTCCTTCGGCGACTACTTCAAGGCCGAGGCGATCCGGTTCGCCTGGGAGCTGGTCACCGGATCGGCCGAAGCAGGTGGCTACGGCTTCGACCCGCACAAGGTCTGGGTCACCGTTCTGCACTCCGACGACGAGGCGGCCGCGCTGTGGGCGAACATCGCCGGCCTGCCTGCCGAGCGGATCCAGCGCCGCGGGCTGCTGGACAACTACTGGCACATGGGCATCCCCGGCCCCGGCGGGCCCTGCAGTGAGATCTACATCGACCGCGGACCGGAGTTCGGCCCCGACGGTGGACCCGTGGTGGACGAGGACCGATTCCTGGAGATCTGGAATCTGGTCTTCATGCAGGAGGAGTTGAGCGCGGTCCGGCGCAAGGACGATTTCGACATCGTCCGTGACCTGCCGCGCAAGAACATCGACACCGGGATGGGGCTGGAGCGGGTCGCCTACCTGCTGCAGGGGGTGGACAACCTCTACGAGATCGACCAGGTCTACCCCGTGATGGAGCGCGCTGCGGAGCTCTCCGGCAAGCACTACGGCGCCGGGCACGAGGACGACGTCCGGCTCCGGGTGGTCGGTGACCACATCCGGTCCGGGCTGATGCTCATCGCCGACGGCGTGACTCCCGGCAACGAGGCCCGCGGCTACGTGCTGCGCCGGCTGCTGCGCCGCGTCGTCCGCGCGATGCGCCTGCTCGGGGTGGCCGAGCCGGTGCTGCCGGAGCTGCTGCCGATCAGCCGCGACCTGATGGCGGAGTCCTACCCGGAGGTGTCGAGCGACTGGGCCCGCATCTCCCAGATCGCGTACGCCGAGGAGGACGCCTTCCGGCGCACCCTGACCACCGGCACCCAGATCTTCGACCTGGCGGTGGCCGACGCCAAGGCGGCGGACCAGCCGGCGCTCACCGGGGAGCGGGCCTTCCAGCTGCACGACACGTACGGGTTCCCGATCGATCTGACCTTGGAGATGGCCTCCGAACAGGGGCTCGAGGTCGACCGGGACGGATTCCGGCGGCTGATGCAGGAACAGAAGGACCGGGCCAAGGCCGACGCCAGGTCCAAGAAGGCGGGCGCCCAGGCGGTCGAGGTCTACAAGGAGTTGCGGGCGATCGGCACCACCCCGTTCACCGGGTACACCGAGCTGGCCACCGAGTCGCCGCGTCCGCGGCATCGTGGTCGACGGGGAGTTGGTCGAGGCGGCCGCGGAGGGCGAGACGGTCGAGGTGGTGCTCGAGCAGACCCCGTTCTACGCCGAATCCGGCGGCCAGGACTCCGACGCCGGGCGGATCACCGGCGACGGCGTGGAGCTCGAGGTCGTGGACGTCCAGCGGCCGGTCAAGGGGCTGATCGTGCACCGGGTGCGGGTGCTGAAGGGGGAGTTGACCTCCCGGATGCCGGTGCTCGCCTCGGTGGACGGCGAGTGGCGGCTCGGCGCCTGCCAGGCACACTCGGGCACCCACGTGATGCATGCCGCGCTGCGCCAGGTCCTGGGCCCGACCGCGCTACAGAGCGGCTCGTACAACAAGCCCGGCTACCTCCGGCTCGACTTCGCCTGGCCGAGTGGGCTGAACCAGCGGGTGCGCTCCGACGTCGAGGAAGCGGCCAACCAGGCGATCCGCGCCGACCTGAACGTGAGTGCGACGTACATGTCCCTGGCCACCGCGCGCGAGATCGGCGCGCTCGCCCTGTTCGGCGAGACGTACGGCGAACAGGTCCGGGTGGTCGAGATGGGCGGGCCCTGGTCGCGCGAACTGTGCGGCGGGACCCATGTCCAGCACTCCTCCCAGGTCGGGCTGGTCACCATCATCGCGGAGTCCAGCATCGGCTCCGGGGTCCGCCGGGTGGAGGCGTTCGTCGGCATCGAGGCGTTCCGCTCCCTGGCCAAGGAACGTGCGCTGGTGCACGGGCTCACCGAGGCCCTCAAGGTGCAGCCGGACCAGCTGACCGACCGGGTCACCAAGCTCGTCGCGCAGCTGAAGGCCGCCGAGAAGCAGATCGCCGAGCTGAAGAGCCGCACGGTGATGGCCGACGTGGGCAGTATCGCCGCTCGGGCGCACCAGATGTGGGGAGTCGGGTACGTGGCGCACCGCGCGGACGGGGTCGGCGGCAACGACCTGCGCAACCTCGCCCTCGAGGTGCGTAACCGGCTCCAGGATTCGGCTGCAGTGGTGGCGGTGGTCGGCGGCAGCGCCGACAAGCCCAGCGTGGTGATCGTGACCACCCACGGCGCGCGGGAGCGCGGTCTGAAGGCCGGCTCGCTCATCGGTGTGGCCAGCGAGGTGCTCGGCGGCCGTGGCGGCGGCAAGGACGACATCGCCCAGGGCGGGGGCACCGACGGCACGCGTGTCGACGAGGCCCTCACGGCCGTTGAACACGCGATCGGGCATACCCTCCAGTCGAGCTGACCCGTCGCACGCCTCACCCTCTTGCCCACCCTTCTGCTCGCAATTGTCGGCAAGGGCACTCCAACGCTCGGATGGATGTCGTCTCCTAAGATGAGATGGATGAGCGATCTTCGGCGGGGCGTACGACTCGCCCTCGACTGGGGCGCGGTCCGCATCGGGGTGGCGGCGTGCGATCGGGACGGGGTGCTCGCCTACCCCCTGGTCACCGTCGCCGCGGGGCCGCGCGCCATCGCCGAGATCGCCGCGTTGGTCGCCGAACGCGAGCCGTTGGAGGTGTACGTCGGCCTGCCGAGATCGCTCAACGGGACCGAAGGACCTGCCGCGGTCATCGTCCGGGAGCGGAGCGGGGAACTGGCCGCGGCCGTCCCGGTGCCTGTCCGCTTGGTGGACGAGCGGCTGACCACCGTCACCGCGGCCCAGCGTCTGCGGGCCAGCGGGAAGCGGGCCAAGGCCCAGCGCAGCGTGATCGACCAGGCTGCCGCGGTCGCCATCCTGGAGCATGCCCTGGACCTCGAACGTGCCGGGAACGCCCAGCCGGGGGAGCTAGTATCGGGCGGGCCAGGCGAACCGGACCGGCCGCACTAGGGAGAACAGCCAGCGTGTCAACGATGCTCGACCCGGAGGTCCAGCCCAGTACCGCCAAGGAGATCGTGCACCGAGGCAAGGGCTGCCTGGCCGTCATCCTCGCCGCCGCCGTGCTCGTCGTCGGCGGGTTCCTGGTGTGGGACAGGGCCAGTTCCTTCCTGGACACCTTCGGTGAGGTGCCCGACTACCCCGGACCGGGGGACGCGAGGATCACCGTCACCGTCCCCGAGGGCGCCTCGGTCGACGAGATCGGCGGGATCCTGGTGGACTCCGACGTGGTCAAGTCCGCCGGCGCCTGGGACAAGGCGGTGCGCTCGGAGGACCGCGCGACCAGCATCCAGGCCGGCAGCTACCTGATGCAGACCCAGATGCGCGCGATCGACGCCCTGCGGCTGCTGATCAATCCGGGCGGCTCGAAGGTGCGGCTGCAGTTCACGATCCAGGAAGGGCTGCGGCTCACCGCGCAGGTCGATGCCCTGGTCAAGGGCACGAAGATCAAGAAGTCGGCGTTCCAGGCAGCGCTGAAGAAGCCGCAGACCCTCGGTCTGCCGAAGTACGCCAAGAACCGCCCCGAGGGCTTCCTGTTCCCCGAGACGTATGAGCTGACGGCGGAATCCACGGCAACCTCGACCCTGCAAGCAGATGGTCACCCAGTACAAGGCGGTCACCCGCGAGATCGGGTTCGAAGCCGACGCCAAGAAGCTGAAGCGATCTCCCGTACGAGGCGCTCATCGTGGCCAGCATCATCGAGCGCGAAGTGGGCGCCGAGGAGTACCGGGCCAAGGTCGCCCGGGTGCTCTACAACCGGCTCGAGGTGGGCATGCCGCTCGGCCTGGACTCCACGGTCATCTACGCGGAGAACCTCAAGACCAACACCACGACGCCCGAAGGACCGCGCCAGCACCTCGAAGTACAACACCTACAAGTACAAGGGCCTGCCGCCCGGTCCCATCGCCGCGCCGGGCAAGGCCGCGCTGGAGGCGGCGGTGAACCCGGAGAAGGGCAAGTGGCTCTACTTCGTCACGGTGAACTTCGACACCGGTGAGACCAAGTTCGCCAACAACGAGGTCGAGTTCGAGAAGATCCGCCAGGAGTTCGTCCAGTGGTGCCGCTCCAACCCCGGTCGCTGCGACAGCTGATCGCGTGACGGCCAGTTGGGCGGAACTGCCGCGGCGGTGCGCGGTACTCGGTTCGCCGATCGCCCACTCGCTGTCCCCGACGCTGCACCGTGCCGCGTACGCGCACCTGGGGCTCGGCTGGAGCTACGGCCGGGTCGAGATCGCGGCGGCGGACCTTGCCGGGTTCGTGGGCGGGCTCGATCACCTCTGGCGTGGGCTGAGCCTGACCATGCCGCTGAAGGAGGCCGTGCTGGACCTCGGGGAGGTGGACGACCTCGCCCGGCTGGCCGGCGCCGGGAACACCCTGGTGCTGGAGGGACCGCAGCGGCGGGTCTACAACACCGACATCGGCGGCCTGGTCTGGGCCGTACGCCGGGTGAGCAGCTGCACCGGTCCGCCGCGTGACCATCCTGGGCGCCGGAGCCACGGCCCGTTCGGCACTGGTCTCGGCGCTGGAGCTCGGCGCCGACACGGTGACGGTGGTGGCGCGGACGCCGGCCAAGGCCGAGCCGTTGGTAGCGCTGGCCCGCGGGCGCGACCTGCGGATCCAGGTGCAGGCCTGGGCGTCGCCGCTGCCGGAGGCGGACCTGGTCATCTCCACCGCCCCCGCCCACGCTGCCGACGACCTCGCCGATACCGCGGCCCGCAGCGCACCCGTGGTGTTCGACGCCATCTACGCGCCGTGGCCGACCGTGCTGGCCGAGACCGCGGCCGAGGCGGGGGCGACCGTCGTCTCGGGGCTGGACCTGCTCGTCGGCCAGGCGCTGCTCCAGATCGAGCTGATGACGGCCCGCAGCGTGCCCGCCGAGGTGCTGTACAACGCGCTCAGCGCGATGGGCGAGACCGCGCCGGGTGCCGTCACGCGCGCGTGACAGACTTTCGCGCATGCTCAGATGGCTCACGGCAGGCGAGTCGCACGGCCCGGCTCTGGTCGCGATCCTCGAAGGGCTGCCCGCGCACGTCCAGATCACCACCGGTGACATCGCCGCCGCGTTGGGCCGCCGGCGGCTGGGTTTCGGTCGCGGTGCACGGATGAAATTCGAGACCGACGCCGTCACCGTTCTGGGGGGTATCCGGCACGGTGAGAGCCAGGGCGGTCCCGTCGCGCTCCAGGTCGGCAACACCGAATGGCCGAAGTGGGAGACGGTGATGTCGGCCGATCCGGTCGATCCGGACCTGCTGGCCGCCCAGGCACGCAACGCCGCCCTGACCCGCCCCCGCCCGGGTCACGCCGACCTGGTCGGCATGCAGAAGTACGACTTCGACGAGGCCCGCCCGATCCTGGAGCGGGCCAGCGCCCGCGAGACCGCGGCCCGGGTGGCGCTCGGCCGGGTGGCGACCGCCTTCCTGCACCAGGCCTACGGGGTCGAACTGCTCAGCCACGTGGTCGAGCTGGGCACCGTGCGCGCGCCCGCCGGCATCGTCCCGACCGCCGCCGACCTGGCCGTCATCGACGACGATCCGGTGCGCTGCTTCGACCGGGACGCGAGTGCCGCCATGATCGCGGAGGTCGAGGCGGCGCAGAAGGAGGGCGACACCCTCGGCGGCGTGGTCGAGGTCGTGGTCTGGGGGCTGCCTCCCGGCCTGGGCTCCCACGTCCACTGGGACCGGCGGCTCGACGCGCGGCTGGCCGGCGCGCTGATGGGCATCCAGGCCATCAAGGGCGTCGAGGTGGGTGACGGATTCGAGTTGGCCCGGACCCGGGGGAGTGCCGCCCACGACGAGATCGTGGCCGCGGACGGCGGGGTCGCCCGCGCGTCGCACCGCTCCGGCGGGACCGAGGGCGGAATGAGCACCGGGGAGGTGCTGCGGGTGCGTGCGGCCATGAAGCCCATCGCCACGGTGCCCCGCGCCCTGCGCACCATCGACACCCGAACCGGCGAGGCGGCGGTCGCCCACCACCAGCGGTCCGACGTGTGCGCCGTACCGGCCGCCGGGGTCGTCGCCGAGGCGATGGTCGCGCTGGTCCTCGCGGACGCGGCGCTGGAGAAGTTCGGCGGGGACTCCGTCTCGGAGAGCCGGCGCAACTGCGAGGCCTACCTCAAGCACCTGGCGGATCGGGGTCTTGCAGGTCGCGCCCGGCGCCCATGAGTGAGCCCGGTACGCCGACCGTCATCCTGGTCGGCGCCCCCGGTGCAGGCAAGTCGACCGTCGGTGCGCTGCTCGCCCACCGGCTCGGCGTGGAGTTCCATGACGTGGACGCGCTGATCGCGGAGGAGGTCGGGAAGCCGGTCGCCGAGATCTTCGCCGACGACGGCGAGGCGGTCTTTCGCGCGTTCGAGGAAGCGACCACGGCACAGTTGCTGACCAGGCCGGGGGTGCTGTCTCTCGGCGGGGGCGCGGTGCTGTCGGCCGTGACCCGGGCCGCCTTGACCGGTCGCCGGGTGGTCTGGTTGCGGGTCGGGCTCGGCCAGGCGGTGAAGCGGGTCGGACTCGACACGGCGCGGCCGCTGTTGCTCGGCAACGTACGCGGTCAGCTGCTGAGACTGCTGAACGAGCGGGCCGCCCTCTACGCCGAAGTGGCGACCGAGGTCGTCGACACCGACGAACTGAGCGTCGAGGACGTCGCCGCGCTGATCGCGAGCCGGGGCATCGTCGGTGAGTGAGCCGACCCGGATCGCCGTCCGCGCCGAGCGCCCGTACGAGGTGCTGGTCGGGTCGGGAGTGCTGGCGGAGTTGCCCGCGCTGCTGGGCACCGATGTCCAGCGGGTCGCCCTGCTGCACCCGCCCACGCTGATCGCGCTCGCCGGGCGGGTGGAGCACCTGCTCGTCGCGGCCGGCCTGGAACCGGTGCGGATCGACCTGCCCGACGGCGAGGCCGCCAAGAGTGTGGCTGTCGCGGAGCGCTGCTGGTCGGTGATGGGCAGCGCGGGATTCACCCGCAGCGACGCCGTCGTCGGCCTGGGCGGCGGCGCGACGACCGACCTGGCCGGGTTCGTGGCCGCCACGTGGCTGCGCGGGGTGCGCCTTGGTCACCCTGCCCACCACCGTGCTCGGCATGGTGGACGCGGCCGTGGGCGGCAAGACCGGCATCAACACCGCCGCCGGCAAGAACCTCGTCGGCTGCTTCTACGAGCCGGTCGGGGTGCTCTGCGACCTGGACGTGCTGAGGATGCTGCCGCGCGCGGACCTGGTCGCCGGGCTGGCCGAGGTGGTCAAGTGCGGCTTCATCGCCGACCCCGAGATCCTCGACCTGGTCGAGGGCGGGGGCGCGGCGGTCACCGACCCGACCTCCGCCCTGCTGGCAGGACCTGATCGTGCGCGCGATCACGGTCAAGGCCCGGGTGGTGTCGGCGGACCTGCGGGAGTCGACGTCCTCGGGCTCGCGGGTCGGCCGCGAACTGCTCAACTACGGCCACACCCTGGCCCACGCGATCGAGCGGCGGGAGCACTACCGGCTCCGGCACGGCGAGGCGGTCAGCGTCGGCCTGGTCTTCGCGGCCGAGCTCGCCCGGATCGCCGGCAACCTTGCGGCCGCGTCGCGGAGCGGCACCGGTCGGTGCTGGCCGGGCTCGGACTCCCCACCGCGTACGACGAGCGACGCCTTCGATGACCTGCTCCAGATCATGGCGCTGGACAAGAAGACCCGAGGCTCCACGCTGCGGCTGGTGATCCTGAACGGCCTGGCCAGCGCGGAGATCCTGGCCGGACCCGATCCGGAACTGCTGCGGCGCGCGTACGCGGCCCTGCAGGATCCGGCCCGACCGGACTCGGCGGGCGTGACATGAGCGATCGGCCAGGCTGCGCGCGCCCATTTCGCCGAGGCGGCGCAGGCCTACGCCGGGCCTGGTCGCCACGATCGGGCCGGACCAGTGGTCCGGGCCGGGTCTGGGGGAGTGGGACCTCCGCGCGCTGGTCGGGCACACGTCGCGTTCGCTGCTGACGGTCGAGGCCTACCTGGCGCGCCCCGCCGCGGAGGAGGAGGTCGCGATCGGCGGCGGCGTACCTGAACCTGGTCTCCACCGTCGATCACAGCCCAGGTGGCCTGGCGCGGCCGCGAGGCCGGCACGGCACTGGGCGAGGATCCTGCCGCTACCGTTGCCGCCCTCGTCGAGCGGGTGCTCCCGCTGGTCGAGCGGTCCGACGACCCCCTGCTGACGACGCTGCTCGGCGGGATGCGGCTGAGCAGCTACCTACCCACGCGCACGTTCGAGTTGGTCGTCCACGGCACCGACATCGCCGAGGCTCTCGGCATCCCCGCGCCCGCGTACGGACACGGCGCTGCTCGCCGAGGTCGCCGCCCTGGTCGCCGAGACCGCGGTGCTCAACGGCCGCGGCCTGCCGCTGCTCCGCGCCCTCACCGGTCGTACCCCGCTGCCGCCCGGTTTCTCCGTCGTCTGAACCACGCTCGCTCGTCGGCTGCCCCGGCTCGGCTGCCCCTGGCTCGGCTGCCCTGCTCGCTGCCCTGGCTCGGCTGGCCCTGGCTCGGCTGCCCCTGGCTCGGCTGGCCCTGCTCGGCTGCCCGTACGTCCCCATCCCAGCGGGAAACTGTCGACGAACGGCGAGGAATCTGTCGAATCAGTGTCGTCTGCCGACAGTTTCGCAAAGGGAGGCAGGGTTGCGGCGGGGGGCAGGGGCAGGGGGAGGGTGAGCGGCGGGGGGAGGTGCGGCCGGAGTCGTCTAGACTGGGCCGCTGCTCTGAGGGACCGAGCACCACTGGTGAGAGGCCCGAAACGGGCGAGGACAAGAGGGGTACGCGGGCGTGGCGTCGACGAACGACTTGAAGAACGGCATGGTCTTGGATCTGGACGGCCAGTTGTGGTCGGTGATCTGGTTCCAGCACCACAAGCCAGGCAAGGGCAACACGGTGGTGCGCACCAAACTCAAGCACGTGCTGTCCGGCAAGGTGGTCGACCGGACGTTCAACTCCGACACCAAGGTCGAGACAGCCAACGTCGACCGGCGCGACATGCAGTACCTGTACCACGACGGCACCGGGTTCGTCTTCATGGACACCAGCTCCTACGAGCAGGTCTCCATCAGCGACGAGACGGTCGGCGACGCGAAGAACTACCTGCTCGAGGAGCAGATCGCGACCGTCGCCATCCATGAGGACACCCCGCTCTACATCGACCTGCCCGCCTCGGTCGAGCTCGAGGTGACCTACACCGAGCCCGGACTCCAGGGTGACCGCAGCACCGGCGGCACCAAGCCGGCCACGGTGCAGACGGGCCTGCAGATCCAGGTGCCGCTGTTCTTGACCACCGGCGAGAAGGTGAGGGTCGACACCCGGACGGGTGAGTACCTCGGTCGTGTCTGAGTCTCCTGTCGTGCCGGCGGGGGCCGACGCGGCCCAGCGGGCGGGTTCGACCAGGCGCAAGGCCCGCAAGCGTGCCCTGGACATCCTGTTCGAGGCCGAACTCCGCGGCCGCACCGTGCTGGACACGCTCGCGGAGCGTACGGGGGACGCCGATCCGCCGATCCGCGACTTCACCACCGCGCTGGTCCGGGGGGTCGTCGATCACCAGGCGGCCATCGACGCCCGTATAGCCGGCTGCCTCGCGGCGGGCTGGACCCTGCCACGGATGCCGCGGGTGGACCGCAACGCCATCCGGCTCGCGGTGTTCGAGATCGACTACACCGACGTACCGAACGCCGTCGCCGTCTCGGAGGCGGTCCACCTCGTCTCGGAGCTGTCCACCGACGATTCGCCATCCTTCGTCAACGGCGTCCTCGGCGCGGTCATCACCACTCCCGCCGCCTGAGCGCTGGGCCACCCGCCCGCGCGCAGCGGGGCCCGGGCGCGCGGGCGGCTGATAACCTCGTCACCGATCTGCCACCCCCACGGGCAGGAAAGGACGGTCATGTTCGCTGGATCTCCCGCGCCTGCCCTGTTGGTCCTGGAGGACGGTCGAACCTTCAGCGGCCGCGCGTTCGGGGCGATCGGGGAGACCTTCGGTGAGGCCGTCTTCGCCACCGGCATGTCGGGTTACCAGGAGACGCTGACCGACCCCAGCTACCACCGCCAGGTCGTCGTGGCGACGGCACCGCACATCGGCAACACCGGCTGGAACGACGAGGACGACGAGTCCGGCCAGATCTGGGTGGCCGGCTACGTGGTCCGCGACGCAGCCCGGATGCCGTCCAACTGGCGGTCGCGACGCAGTCTGGACGAGGAACTGAAGGCCCAGGGCATTGTCGGGATGCGCGACGTGGACACCCGTGCGCTGACCCGGCACCTGCGGGAACGTGGCGCGATGCGGGTCGGGGTGTCCAGTGTGGAGACCGACCCCCAGGCCCTGCTGGCCCGGGTGCTCGCCCAGCCGTCGATGGTCGGCGCCCAGTTGGCCGACGAGGTGTCGGTCCGCGACGCCTACGTGGTCCGCCCGGCCGGCGCGCCGCGCTTCCGGGTGGTCGCGGTGGATCTGGGGATCAAGGCAATGACCCCGACCCGGATGGCCGAGCGCGGGATGGAGGTGCACGTGGTGCCCTCGACCAGCACGTACGACGACATCGCTGCGCTGCGCCCCGACGGGGTCTTCCTGTCCAACGGTCCGGGCGATCCCGGCGCGGCCGACCGGGCGGTCGAGGTCGTCCGGGCCGTACTGGCGGCGGGCGTGCCCTACTTCGGCATCTGCTTCGGCAACCAGATCTTCGGCCGGGCGCTCGGCTTCGGCACCTTCAAGCTGTCCTACGGGCACCGCGGCATCAACCAGCCGGTGATGGACCTGACCACCCGCAAGGTCGAGGTGACCGCCCACAACCACGGATTCGCCGTGGACGCCCGCCCGGGGGAACGGCACGACACCCCGTACGGGACGGCTGAAGTCAGCCACGTCTGCCTCAACGACGATGTCGTCGAAGGCCTGCAACTTCTCGGACCGGATGGCGCATTGCGCGCGTTCTCCGTCCAGTACCACCCCGAGGCGGCTGCCGGCCCGCACGACGCCAGCTACCTGTTCGACCGGTTCGCCGAGTTGATGGCCGCACACCAGTCCCGGAGCGCCTGATGCCCCGTCGCCACGACATCTCCTCGATCCTGGTCATCGGCTCCGGCCCGATCGTGATCGGCCAGGCCTGCGAGTTCGACTACTCGGGCACCCAGGCCTGCCGCGTACTGCGCGCCGAGGGGTTCCGCGTCATCCTGGTCAACTCCAACCCGGCCACGATCATGACCGATCCCGAATTCGCCGACGCGACCTACATCGAGCCCATCACCCCCGAATTCGTGGAGATGGTGATCGCCAAGGAACGCCCGGACGCGCTGCTGGCCACCCTCGGCGGTCAGACCGCGCTGAACGCCGCGGTCGCACTGCACGAGAACGGGGTGCTGGAGCGGTACGGAGTCGAGTTGATCGGCGCCTCCATCGAGGCGATCCAGCGCGGGGAGAACCGCGAGCAGTTCAAGGCCATCGTGGAGAACCTCACCGGCGTCGCCGGTGGCCCCGCCGAGGTCGCGCGGAGCTGGGTCTGCCACACCATCGACGACGTCCTGGCCGCCGCCGGCGAGTTGGGCTACCCCCTGGTCGTCCGGCCCAGCTTCACCATGGGCGGCGTCGGTTCCGGCTTCGCCCACGGCGAGGACGACCTGCGGCGGATCGCCGGAGCCGGACTGTCGGCCAGCCCGACCACCGAGGTGCTGATCGAGGAGTCGATCCTGGGGTGGAAGGAGTACGAGCTCGAGGTGATGCGCGACCGGGCCGACAACGTGGTGATCGTCTGCTCGATCGAGAACCTCGACCCGATGGGCGTGCACACCGGCGACTCCATCACCGTCGCGCCGGCGATGACCCTGACCGACCGGGAGTACCAGCGGATGCGCGATGTCGCCATCGCCATCATCCGCGCCGTCGGGGTCGACACCGGCGGCTGCAACATCCAGTTCGCCATCGACCCGGCGGACGGCCGGATGATCGTCATCGAGATGAACCCGCGGGTCTCCCGCTCCTCGGCGCTGGCCTCCAAGGCGACCGGCTTCCCGATCGCCAAGATCGCCGCCAAGGTGGCCGTGGGCTACACCCTGGACGAGATCCCGAACGACATCACCCGCAAGACTCCGGCCAGCTTCGAGCCCACGCTCGACTACGTCGTGGTCAAGGTGCCGCGGTTCGCCTTCGAGAAGTTCCCCTCGGCCGATTCGACCCTGACCACGCACATGAAGAGCGTGGGCGAGGCGATGGCCATCGGCCGCACCTTCACCGAGGCGCTCGGCAAGGCGCTGCGCAGCCTGGAGGATCCCAAGGCGCCCTTCGGCTTCTCGCAGGGGGCCAAGCCCCTCGACCCCGCCGTACCGGGAGCGGTTCCTGAGGTGGCCGACCTGCTGGACAGGGCCTCCCGTCCGCACGACGGCCGCCTGGCGGTGGTGATGCAGGCGCTCCGGGCCGGCGCGACGCCGGAGCAGTTGTTCGAGTCCACCAGGATCGACCCCTGGTTCCTGGACCAGCTCTGCCTGATCTCCGAGGTCGCCGACGAGGTCCGCGACGCGCCGGAGCTCACGGCGGAACTGCTGCTCATCGCCAAGCGGCACGGGCTGTCCGACGCCCAGATCGCCTCCTTGCGCAACCTGAGTGAGGATGTCGTACGCGGCGTGCGCTGGGCGCTCGGGGTGCGGCCGGTGTACAAGACGGTGGACACCTGCGCCGCCGAGTTCGCGGCGAGCACGCCGTACCACTACAGCTCCTACGAGACCGAGTCCGAGGTCGCCCCGCGCACCAGGCCGGCGGTTCTGGTGCTGGGCAGCGGACCGAACCGGATCGGGCAGGGCATCGAGTTCGACTATTCCTGCGTGCACGCCGTGATGGCGTTGTCGGCGGCGCCGGACAACGACGGGGCGGGCTACGAGACCATCATGGTCAACTGCAATCCGGAGACCGTCTCGACCGACTACGACACCGCCGACCGGCTGTACTTCGAGCCGCTGACGTGCGAGGACGTGCTCGAGGTCGTCCACGCCGAACGCCTGGCCGGACCGATCGCGGGCGTCATCGTCCAGCTCGGCGGTCAGACCCCGCTGCGGCTCGCCCAGGAGCTCAAGGACGCCGGGGTGCCGATCGTCGGCACCAGCCCGGAGGCGATCCACCTGGCGGAAGAGCGCGGGGCCTTCGGCCAGGTGCTCGCCGAGGCCGACCTGCCGGCCCCCAAGCACGGCCTCGCGCGGTCCTTCGCCGAGGCCAAGCGGATCGCCGACGACATCGGCTACCCGGTCCTGGTCCGGCCCAGCTACGTGCTGGGTGGTCGAGGGATGGAGATCGTCTACGACGAGAGCACGCTGAGCTCCTACATCGAACGCGCCACGGAGGTCTCCCCGGCGCATCCGGTGCTGGTCGACCGATTCCTCGACGACGCCGTCGAGATCGACGTGGACGCCCTCTACGACGGGGTGGACCTCTACCTCGGCGGGGTGATGGAGCACATCGAGGAGGCGGGAATCCACTCCGGGGACTCGGCCTGCGCGTTGCCGCCGATCACCCTCGGCGCCGAGGTGGTGGACCGGATCCGCACCTCCACCGAGGCGATCGCCCGCGGCGTCGGGGTCCGCGGTCTGATCAACATCCAGTTCGCCCTGGCCGGTGACGTGCTGTTCGTGCTCGAGGCCAACCCGCGCGCCTCGCGTACGGTGCCGTTCGTGTCCAAGGCCACCGGCACCCAGCTCGCCAAGGCCGCCGCCCGGGTGATGCTGGGCACGACGATCGCCCAGCTGCGGACCGAGGGGCTGTTGCGACCGATCGGGGACGGCTCCAGTGAGAACCCGCATGCGCCGATCGCGGTGAAGGAGGCGGTCATGCCCTTCAACCGTTTCCGTACCGTCGAGGGCATCTCCGTCGACACCATCCTCGGACCGGAGATGAAGTCCACCGGAGAGGTGATGGGGCTGGACATGGGCTTCGGCACCGCATTCGCCAAGAGCCAGGTCGCGGGCTTCGGGCCGCTGCCCACCAAGGGCACCGTGTTCATCTCGGTGGCCAATCGCGACAAGCGCTTCGTCATCTTCCCGGTGAAGCGTCTGGCCGACCTCGGGTTCGAGATCCTCGCCACGGCCGGCACCGCCTCGATGCTGCGCCGCCACGGCGTGGTGGTCACCGCGGTCCGCAAGTTCAGCCAGGGTCCCGGGCCGGACGGGGAGCGGACCATCGTGGCGATGATCCTGGACGGGGAGGTGGACCTCATCTTCAACACCCCGCACGGCCTCAGCCCCGACGGCCGACCGCGGTTCGACGGCTACGAGATCCGTACCGCAGCGGTGCTGCGCAACGTTCCCTGCGTCACCACCGTGCAGGGACTCGCGGCCGCCGTGCAGGGCATCGAGGCGGTCCGCGGCGGCAACGTCGGAGTGCGGTCACTCCAGTCCTGGGCGCTCCAGTCCTGGCCCCTGGAGTCTGGGCTCCGGAGTCTGGGGCACTGCCTGGAGTCTGGGGCGCCGGAGTCTGGGGCGCCGGACTCCGGGCCTGGGCAGTCCGCGACGCGGTGATGGGGTTCGGGTACAGCCACGCGGTCCGGCCGGTGCTCTTCCGCGCGTACGGCGGCGATGCGGAGCGGGTGCACGAGGCCACCCTGGGGGCCATCGCGGCGCTGGGCCGGGTCGGGCCGGCCCGTGCGGCAGTGGCCGCCCTCGGCCCACGGCATCGCCACCCGACCACCGTCGCGGGGATCCGGTTCCCCGGCCTGGTCGGCCTGGCCGCCGGAATGGACAAGAACGGTGTCGGGATCCGCGCCTGGGGCGCGCTGGGCTTCGGCTTCGCCGAACTCGGCACCGTCACCGCGCGAGCACAACCGGGCAACGACCGCCCCCGGCTGTTCCGGTTGCCCGCCAGCCGGGCCATCGTCAACCGGATGGGGTTCAACAACGACGGCGCCCAGGCCCTGGCGGACCGGCTCGCCGCGGCGGGCGTGGCGCGGGGCAACCAGGCGGCGGGGATACCGCTCGGCATCTCCATCGGCAAGTCCAAGGCGACTCCGCTCGCCGAGGCCGCCGAGGACTATCTGGTGAGTCTGCGGGCGCTGGCCCCGTACGCGGACTACCTGGCCGTGAACATCTCCAGCCCCAACACTCCCGGACTGCGGTCGCTGCAGGACGCCGAGACCCTGGACCACCTGCTCCGCGCCCTCGTCGGCGAGGCCGCCGCCCTGGCCGGTGGTCAGACCGCGGTGCCGCTGTTCGTCAAACTCGCCCCGGACCTCACCGACGACGCGCTGGAGGACGCCCTGCGGGTGTGCACCGAGGCGGGGGCGGAGGGGCTCATCGCGACCAACACCACGCTCGGCCGGGACGGGTTGGCCGCCGCCGACCACGCCCGCGCCCAGGAGTCGGGCGGGCTGTCCGGAGCCCCGCTGACCGCCCGCGCCCGGGCGGTCGTGTCGTTCCTGGCCGAGCGCAGCAGCCTGCCGATCATCGGCTGCGGCGGCGTCATGAACCGGGCCGACGGCCAGGCACTGCTCGACGCGGGCGCGAGCCTGCTGCAGGTCTACACCGGCTACGTCTACTCCGGCCCGGCCCTGATCGGCGCCCTGAACACCCTGCCCGCCCCGCCCCCGACCCCGAGGACGACGTGACCATCTCCTACGGCCGCCGCCTGACCTCCGCGATCGCCGAGCGGGGTCCGCTCTGCGTCGGCATCGACCCGCATCCGGCCCTGCTCGCCGACTGGGGGCTGGCTGCCGACGTCGCGGGTCTGGAGCGCTGCGCCCGCGGCATGGTGGAGGCGTTGGGCGACCTCGTGGCGGTGTTCAAGCCGCAGTCGGCCTTCTTCGAGGCGTACGGCTCAGCCGGCATCGCGGTCCTCGAACGCACCCTCGCCGACATCCGGACCGCCGGTGCGCTCAGCATTCTCGACGTCAAGCGCGGCGACATCGGTACGACCATGCAGGCCTACGCCGCCGCCTACCTCCGGCCGGATGCCACGCTGGCCGCAGACGCCATCACCCTGAGCCCCTATCTGGGCTTCGGCGCCCTCGACGGCGCGATCGAGATGGCCCGCCACCAGGATCGCGGCGTCTACGTCCTGGCCCTGACCAGCAACCGCGAGGGCCCGCAGGTGCAGCACGCGCGCACCCACGACGGGCGCACCGTCGGCCAGGCGATGGTGGACGAGGCCGCCGCCCGCAACGCCGAGGCGCTGGCGGACGGCGAACCGCTCGGGCACGTCGGGCTGGTGGTCGGGGCGACGATCGGGATCACCGGCGCGGACTTCAGCCGGGCTGGTGGGTCCATCCTCGCCCCCGGCCTGGGTGCCCAGGGAGCCACCGCAGGCGACCTGTCCGCGGTGTTCGGCGCCGCGCTGCCGTCGGTGCTTCCCTCGATGAGCCGGGAGATCATGTTCGCCGGCCCGGAGGCCGCAGCGCTCCGCAAGGCTGCGACACAGGCCCTGGGTGAGATGAAACAGACCCTCGGTGTGGGGTAAGTTCTCAAGCCTCCCGACTGGGTCGCCGGCCGCCGGCGAACCGATATTGGCCAGATGAGGACGCGCCCCGTGACTATCCCCGAGTTGAACGATGAGCAGCGCCAGCAGGCGCGGCATGCGGCGACGGAGGCGCGGCGCCGGCGCGCCGAGATCAAGCAGGCCCTCCGCACCGGTGAGCGCACGCTGGTCGAGGTCCTGGAGCTCGCCGAGCAGGACGACGTCATCGCCCACACCAAGGTGGTCGACGTGCTCCGCGCACTGCCCCGGGTCGGTGCGGTCCGGGCCGCGAAGGTGATGGACCGCCTCGACATCGCGGCCAACCGGCGCCTGCGGGGGCTGGGCAAGCACCAGACCGCCGCGCTGATCGCCGAATTCTCCGGGCGCGGGTGAGTCGTTCGGCACTGACGGTCGTCTCGGGGCCGACCGCGGTCGGCAAGGGCACGGTGGTCGCCGAACTGGCCCGCCGCCACCCGGAGATCTTCGTCTCGGTGTCGGCCACCACCCGGGCTCCCCGGCCCGGTGAGGTGGACGGACGGCACTACCTGTTCGTCTCCGAGGATGAGTTCGATTCCCTGATCGCCGGCGGTGCCCTGCTGGAGTGGGCGATCGTGCACGGGGTGCACCGCTACGGCACCCCCCGCCAGCCCGTCCTGGACGCTCTCGGCGAGGGCCGCGCGGCACTGCTGGAGATCGACCTGCAGGGTGCTCGGCAGGTCCGCGAGCACTGGTCCCAGGTGCGCCGGGACCACCCGGAATGGCCGCCCGCCCGCTACGTCTTCCTCGCCCCGCCGTCGTGGTCGGAATTGGTCCGGCGGCTGAGCGGGCGAGGCACCGAGTCCGCCGCGCAGCAGCGGACCCGGCTGGAGACCGCCCGAGCCGAGATGGCCGCGCAGGCGGAGTTCGACGACGTCGTGGTCAATGGCGAAGTAGGCCAGGCTGTTGCGGACTTGGTAGCCTTGGTCCGTCTGTAGTCCTGCAGATCGCAATACCGACCGGGACTTCGACCAGTTGGACGCGTTCGCGCCGTGCTGCTCCCACCATCCAAAGGGTCATCCTTGTCTGGAAATCACTCCGTTGCCGAGGGCATCACCAATCCCCCGATCGACGAGTTGCTGACGCGTTCGGACTCCAAGTACAAGCTGGTGCTGTACGCCGCCAAGCGCGCTCGCCAGATCAACGCCTACTACTCCCAGCTCGGCGAGGGTCTGCTGGACCACGTCGGCCCGCTGGTCGAGACCTCGGTCCAGGAGAAGCCGCTGTCGATCGCGCTCCGCGAGGTCAACGCCGGCAAGCTGACCTGCATCGACATCGACCCGGATGCTCCGGCCGCCGAGGAAGGCGCCGACCCGAACTTCAGCGCCCCGGCCTGAGTCCTGTGAGCCGCGTCGTCCTCGGCGTGGCCGGCGGCATCGCGGCGTACAAGGCCTGCGACCTGTTGCGTCGGCTGCAGGGCGCCGGACACGACGTGACCGTCGTGCCGACGCCGTCGGCCCTGGAGTTCGTCGGGGCCGCCACCTGGGCGGCGTTGTCCGGCAAGCCGGTGCACACCGGTGTCTGGGACGACGCGCACCTGGTGCCGCACGTCAAGCTGGGTCAGGAGGCCGATCTGGTCCTGGTGGCGCCGGCCACGGCCGACCTCCTCGGCCGGGCGGCTTCGGGCCGCGCCGACGACCTGCTGACCAACGTGCTGCTGACCGCCCGCTGCCCGGTGGTCTACGCGCCCGCCATGCACACCGAGATGTGGCTGCACCCCGCCACCCGGGCCAACGTGGCGACCCTGCGGCAACGTGGTGCCGTCGTGATCGATCCGGACACCGGCCGGTTGACCGGTCCTGACTCCGGACCCGGCCGGCTGCCCGAACCGGCCGAGTTGTACGCCGTCGCCGCGACCGTGCTGGCCGAACCGGCAACCGCCGTACGCGCCTGCGGACAGGACCTGGCCGGGCTGTCCGTCGCAGTGAGCGCCGGCGGCACCCGCGAACACCTGGACCCGGTGCGCTTCCTCGGCAACTCCTCCTCCGGACTGATGGGCTGGGCCCTGGCCCGGGCGGCCCGGTTGCGTGGAGCCGACGTCACCCTGGTCTCCGCCAACGTGGGCCTGGCCGCGCCCGCCGGCGTCCGGGTCGAACCCGTCACCTCCACCGCAGACCTCGCCGAGGCCATGCGGGCGGCGGCCGAGGACGCGGATGTGGTCGTGATGGCCGCAGCGCCGGCGGACTTCACCCCGGCCGAGTCCAGTTCGACCAAGCTCAAGAAGTCCGGTACGGCGGGATTGGCGCTGGACCTGGTGCAGACCACCGACGTGCTCGCCGGCCTGGTGGAGGCCCGGACCGACCGCGGCCAGGTGCTGATCGGGTTCGCGGCCGAGACGCCCACCGACGGCCGCTCGCTGCTCGACCTCGGCCGGGCGAAGCTGGCCCGCAAAGGCTGCGACCTGTTGGTGCTCAACGAGGTGGGCCACGGCCTGGTGTTCGGCCAACCGGACAGCGAGATCACCCTGCTGGACCGCGATTCGGCGGTCGGGCCGCTTCGGGGCAGCAAGGACACGCTGGCCCACCACATCTGGGATGCCGCTCTCGAGCTCCGCCGGCGCCGGTAGGGTATCGCCCTGTGGCAGGCAGACTCTTCACCTCTGAGTCGGTGACCGAGGGGCATCCCGACAAGATCGCCGACCAGATCAGCGATTCGGTCCTGGACGCGATGCTCGCCCAGGACCCTGACAGCCGCGTCGCGGTCGAATGCCTGGTCACCACCGGGCTGGTCGTGGTGGCCGGCGAGGTGACCACCGACTCCTACGTGGAGATCCCGCGCATCGTGCGCCAGCGGGTCATCGACATCGGCTACGACTCCTCCACCAAAGGGTTCGACGGCGCGTCCTGCGGCGTGAGCGTGGCGATCGGGCAGCAGTCCGCCGACATCGCCCAGGGCGTCGACACCGCGTTCGAGACCCGTACCGGCGAGTCGCACGACGCGCTGGACCTGCAGGGAGCCGGCGACCAGGGCCTGATGTTCGGCTACGCCTGCAGCGAGACCGAGGCCCTGATGCCGCTGCCGATCGCGCTGGCCCACCGGCTCGCCGAGCAGCTGTCGGCCGCGCGCAAGGACGGGACGATGCCCTACCTGCGCCCGGACGGCAAGACCCAGGTGACGATCGAGTACGACGGTGACCGCCCGGTCCGGGTGGACACCGTGGTGGTCTCCAGCCAGCACGCGGCCGACATCGACCTGGACGCGCTCCTGGCACCCGACGTCCGCAAACACGTGGTCGACCGCGTCCTGGAGAGCTACGCGATCGACGCCAGCGACTACACGCTGCTGGTCAACCCCACCGGTCGCTTCGAGATCGGCGGGCCGATGGGCGACGCCGGGCTGACCGGCCGCAAGATCATCGTGGACACCTACGGTGGGATGGCCCGGCACGGCGGCGGCGCATTCTCCGGCAAGGACCCGTCCAAGGTCGACCGGTCCGGGCGCCTACGCGATGCGCTGGGTGGCCAAGAACGTCGTTGCCGCCGGGCTGGCCGGACGCTGCGAGGTGCAGGTCGCCTACGCCATCGGCAAGGCCCACCCGGTCGGCTTCTACGTGGAGACCTTCGGCACCGAGAAGGTGCCGGTGGCGCAGATCCAGCAGGCGGTGCTCGAGGTCTTCGACCTCCGGCCGGCCGCGATCATCCGTGATCTGGAGCTGAAGCGTCCCGTGTACGCCCAGACCGCGGCGTACGGGCACTTCGGTCGCGATCTGCCCGGCGTCCGCTGGGAAGTGGCCGACCGGGCCGACGCGCTCGCCGCCGCCGTCCGGGGCTGAGCGCGGCCGCGCGGGTCCGGGGCTGAGCGCGGCCGCGCAGGTCCGGGGCTGAGGCCAGCCGCGCGGGCGTTGTCAGGGGCGGCTGTCATCATCAAGCCGTGTCCGAGCCGAGTACGCCCCCGCTGCCGGTAGCCCGGGTGGCGGTCGACGTCTCGCTCAGCCATCTGGACCGCCCTTTCGACTATGCGGTCACCGCGGCACAGGACCTGGTCGCGGTGCCGGGAGCGCGCGTCCGGGTGCGGTTCGCCGGGCGTCTGCGCGACGGCTTCGTGCTGGAGCGGAACGCGGCGACCGACCACGACCGACCGCTGAGCGCCCTGCACGCGGTGGTCTCCTCCGAGCCGGTCCTCGGTCCCGAGATCGCCCGCCTGATCCGCGCCGTGGCCGACCACTACGCGGGCAGCTTCGCCGACGTGATGCGGCTGGCCGTACCACCGCGGCATGCGGCGACCGAGCAGGCCGCACCGGTCGGGCGCACCGAGCCGGGTGCGGCAGCCGCTCTCGGCCCGCTCGAGGACTACCCCACGGGAACCCGCTTCCTCGGGGCCGTGCGGGCGGGCGGCACGCCCCGGGCCCTGTGGCAGGTCACCCCGAGCGCCACACCGAGCGGCGACTGGGCGCTCGGGCTCGCCACAGCGGCCCGGGCGTGCGTCGACGGCGGGCGCAGCGCCGTGCTGGTGGTGCCCGACCGCTCCGACGTGGAACGGCTTGCCGAGGCCTGCTCGGTGGCCATCGGGCCGGCCGGATTCGCCACGCTGGTCGCCGAAGCCGGCCCGGCGGCTCGCTACCGTGCCTTCCTCGCCGCGGCGAGGGGTGACGTCGGGGTGGTGATCGGCAACCGGGCGGCGGCGTACGCGCCGGTCCGCAATCTCGGACTGGTGGCCCTGTGGGACGACGGTGACGACCTGCTGGCCGAGCCGCGCGCGCCGTATCCGCACGCGCGGGTGGTCCTGGCTCTGCGGGCCGCCCAGGCCGGCGCCGCCGCAATCTTCGCCAGCTACGGCCGGACCGCCGAGATGGCAGTCGTGGCTGGACCGCGGGTGGTTGCGCGAGCTGGTCCAGGACCGGCCTACCGTGCGGCACACCGCACCCCAGGTACGGGTCGCCGCCGACTCCGATCTCGCGCTGGCCCGTGACCCGGCGGCCCGGCAGGCCCGGCTGCCGCACGACGTGTTCGAGATGATGCGAGCCACCCTGCCCCAGGGTCCGGTGCTGGTCCAGGTACCCCGCTCGGGCTACCTGGTCGCGATGGTCTGCGACGGCTGCCGCGAGCCGGCCCGCTGCCGCTTCTGTTCGGGCCCGACCGCAGCGGGGCCGGCCGGTGCGGGCCCGACCACTGCAGGGCCGGTGCTCGCCTGCGACTGGTGCGGCCGTCCGCAGCCGGACTGGGAGTGTCCGATCTGTGGCTCCCGCCGGGTGCGCGCGCCCGTGGTCGGCGCCGATCGCACGGCCGAGGAACTGGGCAAGGCCTTCCCGCGCACCCGCGTCCGGCAATCCACCGGGGCGCGGCGGCGCGCCCTCGTCCCCGGCGTGCCGGCCATCGTGGTCGCCACCCCGGGGGCCGAGCCTGCGGCGGAGGGCGGCTACGCGGGTGCGGTGCTGCTCGACACCCCCGCGCTGCTGCTGCGGCAGGATCTGCGGGCGCCGGAGGAGGCGCTGCGCCGCTGGCTCGCCGTAGTCGCCCTGGTCCGCTCCGGTGACGACGGTGGCTCGGTGATCGCGGTCGGGGAGAGCTCGGGCCGCGCGCTGCAGGCGCTGGTCCGCGTGGACCCGGCGGGTTTCGCCGCGCGGGAGCTGGCCGACCGGCGCGACGCCGGGTTCCCGCCGTCGGTCCAGCTGGTGGTGGTCGAGGGCCGGCCGGACGCGGTGGCGGAGTTCACCGGCCTGGCGCGCCTGCCGACCGGCGCGGAGGTCCTGGGCCCGGTGGAGGTGCCCCCGGCCCGCGGTGCCGAGGGACCGTTGCACCGGCTCACAGTCCGGGCGCCCGCCGATCAGTCGGCCCGGCTGGCTCGCGCAGCCAAAGAGGTGGCCGCGATCCGCAGCGCGCGCAAGAGCGAACCAGCACTTCGTATCGTCGTCGATCCGGCGGTGCTACGGTGAGTCTCTGATTCGTGACGGTCGTCACGATGGTGATGCAGGAGGTGCGGGGATGACGGCGCGACGCAGCCTGCGGCCGCTCGAATCCGGCGTGCGGACCGACCTGGCCGGGGAGCTCAGCTACGGGGACTACCTCCAGCTGGACCGACTGCTCGGTGCGCAGCGTCCCCGCAGCGACCCGCCGCACCACGACGAACTGCTCTTCATCGTCCAGCACCAGACCACGGAGCTGTGGTTCAAGCTCGTGCTGCACGAACTGCGCGCGGTCCGGGCGGGCTTCGACGCGGACGAGCTGCAACCCGCGCTGAAGAGCCTCGCGCGGGTCAAGCACATCCAGCGCATCCTGGCCGAGCAGTGGTCGGTTCTCGCCACGCTCACCCCCAGCGAGTACGCGGAGTTCCGGGGTGCGCTCGGATCGTCGTCGGGATTTCAGTCGGCCCAGTACCGGGCGGTCGAGTTCATCCTCGGCAACAAGAACCGGGCGATGCTCGCGGTCTTCGACCACCACGCGGAATCCCGGGAGGTGCTCGCGGAGCTGCTGGACGGGCCGTCGGTCTACGACGCGTTCCTCCGCCTCCTCGCCCGCCGCGGCTTCGACGTCCCCGTCACCGTGCTCGAACGGGACGTGGCGCAGCCTTGGGTCGAGCAGCCCGGCCTGGGCCCGGTGTTCCTGGCGATCTACGCCGACGTGGATCGCCACTTCGACCTGTACGAGGCCTGCGAGTCGCTGGTCGACCTGGAGGACAGCTTCCAGCTGTGGCGATTCCGGCATCTGCGCACGGTCCAGCGCACGATCGGCTTCAAGCCGGGCACCGGGGGCTCCTCCGGCGTGCGGTTCCTCCAGAAGGCCCTGGAGTTGACGTTCTTTCCCGAGTTGTACGCGGTGCGCACGGAGATCGGGCGGTGAGGGGAGGACCCACGGTGTTCAGCGTCGACGACGTCTGGCTGGGTCGGCCTCTCGGGCCCGCAGTGCTGGAGGTGACCGATGGTGGGTGGCGACCGGTCCGGCTGGGCCACCCGGGAGCGGTCCGCGAGCGCGGTCCCGCACCTGAGCGGGGCGGTGCTGCCCGGGTTGGTCGACGCCCACGTGCACCTGGGCCTGGTCCAGCGCGCCGACCTGGCCGGCGGCGCGGTGGTCGAGGTTCACGATCTGGGCTGGATTCCCGCAGCAGGCCCGGGCCTGGCGGGCTGATCCACCGGCCGGGGTCACGGTGCGGATCGCCGGCCCCTTCCTGACCGCGGCCGGGGGCTACCCGTCCGGGCGCGACTGGGCGCCGGCCGGCGCGGTGGTCGAGATCGCGGACCCGCGGCAGGCTGCCCTCGTCGTCGACGAGTCGGCCCGGCTCGGCTGCGACCTGGTCAAACTCGTGTTGCACGACGGTGCGCCACTGCTGTCCCGAGCGGTGTTGGACGCCGCCGTCGCTGCTGCTCACCGGCGCGGCCTCCCGGTGGGGGTGCACGCCGAAGGTCGCGGACAGGCGCGCCGCGCCATGGAAGCCGGGGCCGACCTGCTCGTGCACGTGCCGTGGACCGAGCGGCTGGACGACGCGCTGATCGAGGCCATGGCCGCTTCGATGACCTGGATCTCCACCCTGGTGATCCACCCGGCACCGATGCGTGAGCAGGCGATCGACAACGCCCGGCGGTTCGTCGCCGCGGGCGGCCGGCTGGTCTACGGCACCGACCTGGGCAACGGGCCCGGACCCTGCGGCCCGCGGCCCGACGAGATCGAGGCCCTCGGCCGGGCCGGACTGGCGGGCGACGCGCTGCTGAGCGCGCTGACCTCCCGGGGCATCACCGTGCCCACCACACCGCGCGGCGGCCACCGGGTCGACGCGCTCGACGCCAGCGGTGCGGTGCATGCGCCGCTGCCCCTGCCCCGGACCGCTGCGGACGCCGCGCGCTGGTTCGCCGCGGCCCGCCGACTGGGCCCGACCCTGGCGGAGGCCGCGTGACCGGCGAGCGAGCTGTCGACCCGGGCGCTGGCGCTGGACGCCGCAGACCCGCTCGCCGCGTACCGGGACGCCTTCGTCGCGCCGCCGGCGTCGGACGTGGTGTCCTACCTGGACGGGAACTCCCTCGGCCGGCCGCTGAAGGCCACCCGCGAGCGGCTCCTCGACTTCGTGGACGGGGCGTGGGGAAGCCGCCTGATCAGGGCCTGGGACGAGGGCTGGATGGACGACCCGGTCCGGGTCGGGGACGACATCGGCCGGATCGTCCTCGGGGCCGCGGCCGGCCAGACGGTCGTCGGCGACTCCACCACGGTGATGCTCTACAAGTGGATCCGGGCCGCACTGGGACTGACGTCAGGGCGGAAGGAGATCGTGCTGGACTCCGGCAACTTCCCCACCGACCGCTTCGTCCTCGAAGGGGTGGCGGCCGAACACGGCCTGACGCTGCGATGGGTGCATCCTGACCCCGCCGGCGGCGTCGAGCCCGAGGAGCTCTCGCAGGCGCTGGGTGAGCGGACCGCCCTGGTGGTTCTCAGCAATGTCGCCTACCGCTCGGGACACCTGGCCGACGTGCCCGCCATCACCGAAGCCGCCCACGCCGTCGGGGCACCCGTGCTGTGGGACGTGTGCCACTCGGCCGGCGTGGTGGAGATGCGGCTCGACGAGTGGGGCGTCGACCTGGCCGTCGGCTGCAGTTACAAGTACCTCAACGGAGGCCCGGGTGCACCGGCGTTCGGCTACGTCCGGCGCGACCTGCAGGATCGGCTGCGCCAGCCGATCCAGGGCTGGATGGGCGCCGCGGAGCCCTTTGCGATGGCCGATCGCTACCAGCCGGCCCCGGGGATCCGGCGCTTCGTCAGCGGCACCCCGCCCATTCTCGGCATGCTCCCGCTGCAGGACATGCTCGCCCTGATCGACCGGGCCGGGGTGGCGGCGATCCGGTCCAAGTCGCTCGCGCTGACCGGGTACGCCGTGGAGTACCACGACGCGCTGCTCGCCCCCCTGGGCGTGCGGCTCGGGTCACCCCGCGATCCGGCGCGGCGCGGCAGCCACGTCACCCTCGAGCACCCCGATTTCCGGTCGGTCACCGAGCGCGCGTGGCAGCGTGGGGTGATCCCGGACTTCCGCCCGCCGGATGGCCTCCGGGTCGGCCTGTCGCCGCTCAGCACCAGCTTCGCGGAGGTGCACGCCGGGCTGGGTGCGGTGCACGACCTGCTGGTCGCGACCGAGCGGCTCGAGGAGTCCGGGCCGGTCGGACTTCGAGCCGCGCGTCCCGTGAGCCCGCCGAGCGCGGCGCTCGACGACCAGGACTTCCGGCCCGGCAGCGCGACCTCGCTGCTGCGGACGGTGATCGGCCTCCACCTGCGCGGACTGGGTGGCTGGATCGCGGCCGCCGCGCTGCTCCACCTGCTGGGCGAACTCGGCCTGGCGCCCTCCCGGGCGCGGACGGCGATCGCCCGGGTCGGTGGCAAGGGCGTGCTCGAGCCGGAGCGCCGCGCCGGGGCGGCGGGCTACCGGCTGTCCGCGCGGGCGCTGCCGATGCTCGAACGCGGCGACCGGCGCATCTTCGGCTCACCCGACCTGGCGGCGGGCGGCCGATGGTGCCTGGTCTCGTTCTCCATCCCGGAGTCGCAGCGTGCCCTGCGGCACCAGCTGCGTCGGCGCCTCTCCTGGACCGGCTGCGGCCTGGTCGCGGCGGGGCTGTGGATCTGCCCGGACCATCGCACGGCCGACGTGGAGCAGATCCTGGACGACCTCGGGGTGGGTGAGGCGGCGGCGATCTTCCTCGCCGACGAGACCCGGGTCGCCGACGGCCTCCCGGCGGCGGTCGCCCGCTGGTGGGACCTCCCGGGTATTGCCGAGCACCACCGGGCCTTCCTCGCCGTGGCCGAGCGGCTCGACACCGTCGGCGGTCCCGCCGATTCCGGTGCAGGCCTTCTCCGACTGGGTCACCTGCGTCGACACCTGGCGGGTCATCCCGTACGTCGACCCCGGTCTGCCGGACGCCTGGCTGCCCCCGGACTGGCCCGGACGCCGCAGCGGGCCCGCCTTCCGCCGGCTGCGTGACCGGCTGGAGCGGCCGAGCTCGGAGCACGTGGCCGAGGTCGCGGCCCGAGCCGTCGATCCGCTCCGCGCCCGCCGACACTAGACTCCTGCGGTGCGCATCGTCTTTGCCGGTACGCCGGACGTCGCGGTCCCGTCGCTGGACGCGCTGGCCGCGTCCCGGCACGAGCTCATCGCCGTGGTCACCCGCCCGGACGCGCCGAGCGGGCGCGGCAAGCGGCTCACCGCCAGCCCGGTGGCGGCCCGCGCAGCCGAACTGGGCGTGCCCGTCCTCAAGCCGAACCGGCCCCGGGACGAGGAGTTCCTCGACCAGCTGACCGCGCTGGCGCCCGACTGCTGCCCGGTGGTCGCGTACGGCGCCCTGCTGCCGCAGCGCGTCCTCGACGTCCCGGCGCACGGTTGGGTGAACCTGCACTTCTCGCTGCTCCCGGCCTGGCGGGGGGCCGCGCCGGTGCAGCACGCCGTCCTGGCCGGAGACGCGGTGACCGGAGCGACCACCTTCTCGATCGTGCTGGAACTGGACGCCGGCCCCACCTTCGCCACGCTGAGCGAGCCGATCCGGCCCGACGACACCTCGGGTGACCTGCTCGGGCGGCTGGCGGTCAGCGGCGCTGACCTGCTGGTGGCCACGCTGAACGGGATCGAGGACGGCACCATCACCCCGGTGCCCCAGCCGGAGGCCGAGGTCAGCTATGCGAGCAAGCTGACCGTGGACGACGCCCGGATCGACTGGCAGCAGCCCGTCGGAGGTGGTCGACCGGCTGATCCGCGGCTGCGCGCCCGCGCCGGGTGCCTGGACGACGTTCCGCGGCGAACGGCTGAAGGTCAATGCCGCCCGGCCTGCCGAAAACCTGCTCCCGCCGGGTGAGCTCGAGGTCACCAAGCGCTCCGTCCGGGTGGGCACGGCGACCCGCGCCCTGGAACTGGGCGAGGTCCAGGCCCAGGGCAAGAAGCCGATGCCCGCCGCGGACTGGGCCCGGGGGGTGAGCTTCGACGCCCGGCCCGTACTTGGCGGCTGAGCGGCGCGCCCGCCACGCGCGGAGCCGGCGTCGCCGACCCACGCCCGATCGCGCCCGCCGGCTCGCCTACGACACCCTGCGCGAGGTGAGCGCCGACGGCGCGTACGCCAATCTCACGCTCGCCCGGCTGCTTCGCGAGCGCAAACTCCCCGCGCGCGACGCCGCGTTCGCCACCGAGCTCCTGTCCGGCACGTGTCGCTGGATGGGCACCTACGACGCCATCCTCGCCGCCGCCACGGACCGGCCGGTCGGCAAGCTGCAGCCCGCGCTGCTGGACCTGTTGCGGCTCGGCGCGCACCAGATCCTGGCGATGCGGATCCCTGCGCACGCGGCCGTCGCCGCGACCGTCGACCTGGCCGCGGCGACGGTGGGGGAGCGGGTCAGCGGCCTCACCAATGCCGTGCTGCGCCGGGTCGCGGGCAGCGACCTCGAGGGTTGGCTCGATCGGCTCGGCGAGGGTTGCGACGAGCGGGACCGGCTGGCGCTGCGTACGGCGCATCCCCGCTGGATCGTGGACGCGTACGCCGACGTGCTGGCCGCCGACGAGCTGGAGCCGGCGCTGACCGCCGACAACGAGAGTCCCCGCGTCCATCTCGCGGTCCGGCCCGGCCTGGCCGACGTCGCCGCGCTGGTCGCCGCCGGCGCGAGTGCCTTGCGGTGGTCGCCCTTCGGTGCGGTCTGGCGCGGCAGTCCCGCCGCACTGGATGCGGTCCGCGATGGCCGGGTCGGCGTGCAGGACGAGGGCTCACAGCTGGTGGCCTGGGCGCTCGCCCGAGCCGACGCGCCGCCTGGGCGCTGGCTGGACCTCTGCGCGGGTCCGGGGGGCAAGGGTGCCCTGCTCGCGGGCCTGGCCGCCGCCGCCGGCGAGGACGCTGGTCGCGGCCGAGATCGCGCCCCATCGGGCGACGCTGGTCGCCCAGGCGCTCCGCGGCTACGGGGGACGGGCGGGCGCTCCGACCGTCGTGGTGGCCGACAGCACCCGGCCGCCCTGGCGGCCCGGCTCGTTCGCGCGCGTGCTGGCCGACGTTCCGTGTACGGGGCTGGGGGCCCTGCGCCGTCGCCCGGAAGCGCGCTGGCGGCGTACCGAGGCCGACGTGGAGGAACTGCATCCGCTGCAGGTGGGCCTGCTGGAGAGCGCGATCGACAGCACCGCACCCGGGCGGCGTGCTCGGCTACGTCACCTGCTCGCCGCACCGACGCGAAACCGTCGACGTGGTGGCGGAGGTGCTCGCCCGGCGCGGTGACGTCGCGGTCATCCCGGCCGGCGACCTGCTCCCCGAGCTGGCTGAGGCCGCGATCGGACCCTACCTCCAGTTGTGGCCGCACCGGCACGGCACGGACGCCATGTTCGCCGCGTACCTGCGGCGCTCCGGCTAGCGGGAGGCGGGCCTGAGCCGCTGCGCCAGTTTGGCCTGGCGGGCATGGCGGCGGTGCACGCTCCGGTTCTGCGCCCCCGGCGTCCCGGTGCCCGGCGCGCCACTGGCCAGGACGCCGGTGAGATCCACGACCACGTGGGTGGTCTGCGAGGCGTAGATGCGCACCGCGTACGCGCCGAGCAGTTCGGTCAGGGCGGCGAAGGCGGCGTTGGACAGATTCTGGCCGGCGGTGAAGTTCAGGGTCGACGCGGTCGGGCGGGTGGTCCCGGGGAGGTACACGGTCAGGTACCCGTTGCGGCCCGGCTTGGCCACCGTCAGGTTGAGGAAGGCTGCGCCGAGCTGGATGCCGGGCACCAGACCGGCGACGGCCAGGTCCATCCACGCGCCCGCCTTCAGCCGGCCATCGGTGTCCAGCGCGGCGGCGGAGGTGCGCAGGACCGACGCCCGGCCCGCCGTGGTGCGGGTGTCCAGAACCCGGGTCGGGGCGAGCGGGGCGAGCGACGGCACGCTGTCGAGGTCGGCGGCCGTGGCCAGGTAAGTCACCTCCGGTCCCTCGCCGTTGTCGACCCCGATCAGCGGACCGAGCGTGGTGTTGGCGATCTCGCCGACCCGCAGGTCTCCGCCCCAGTCCGCGGGAAGCGGCTGCAGGGACAGGCTGGGGCCGTCGGCGTTGTTCAGGGCCAGCGCCGGATCCGGGCCGCCGGTGCCGCCGTCGACGGTGATCGAGGTCCGGTTTCCGGCCGCGTTGGCCGTGCCGAGCAGGGTTGCGCCGCCGTCGGCCGCCGACGCCCGTTCGGGGGCGAGAGCGGTGCCGATCACGGCGGCCCCGGCGAGCACAGCGCTGCCCCGCAGCAGGTGACGGCGTCGCAACAGTGGATCGGGCGGGGCGAGCTCGGTCACGGGATTCCTCACTTCGGCGTGGGACAGGGCGCGGCACACTTTAGCCAGCCGGGCGGCAATAAATGCCGCATCCGGCGAAATCAGCGGGCGGCCGCAGGCGGGTCAGCCGGCGGCCGCGGCGAGAGCGCGCAACTGGGTGACCGCGGCGTCCGGGTCGGCGGCCCCGAAGACCGACGAACCGGCCACGAAGGAGTCGACACCGGCGGCGGCACAGCGCTCGATCGTCTCGGTCGACACGCCGCCGTCGATCTGCAGCCACACCTCGCCGCCGCAGCGGTCGATCAGTGCCCGCGTACGGGCGATCTTGCCGAGGCAGAGATCGAGGAACTTCTGACCGCCGAAGCCCGGTTCCACGGTCATCAGCAACACCATGTCCAGCTCGGGCAGCAGGTCCTCGTACGGCTCGATCGGGGTCGCCGGCTTCAGGGCCATCGAGGCACGGGCGCCCTGCCGCCGGAGTTCGCGCGCCAGTCGTACCGGGGCGGCGGCCGCCTCGACGTGGAAGGTGACCGACTCCGCGCCCGCCTCGGCGTAGGCGGGAGCCCATCGGTCCGGCTGCTCGATCATCAGGTGGATGTCCAGCATCTTGTCGGTCACCGCGCGGATCGACTCGACGACCGGCAGCCCGAGGGTCAGGTTCGGTACGAAGTGGTTGTCCATCACGTCCACGTGCAGGGCGTCCGCACCCGGCACCGACTCGATCGCGCGCTGCAGGTTGGCGAAGTCGGCTGACAGCAGGCTCGGCATGATTCTGGGGGCCATGCGGATGAGGGTAGCAGGGTCCAGGGACCGTCACGGGCCGAGGACGGGCCCGGACGGGCAGGATCGGGTCAGCGGGCGCAAGACCTCCCGTCGGCGTCAGCCCTGGCGGCGACGCAGGTAGCGCTCGAACTCGGCGGCGATGGCGTCACCGCTGGCCTCGGGCAGGTCCGCCGCGTCCTGCTGCTGCTCCAGGGTGGCGACGTACTCCGCCACCTCGCTGTCGTCGGCGGCGAGTTCGTCGACGCCACGCTCCCAGGCCCGTGCCAGCTCCGGCAGGTCGCCGAGCTCCAGCGACGCGTCCAGCAACTGCTCGAGCTGGGACAGCAGGGCCAGGGTCGCCTTCGGGCAGGAGGGGTGGGACACGTAGTGGGGGATCGCCGCCCACAGCATGACGGTCTGCATCCCCGCGCGGGCCAGGGTGTCGGCGAGGACGCCGACGATGCCGGTCGGGCCCTCGTAGGTCGACGGCGCCAGGCCGAGCTCGGACTCCAGCGTGCGGTCGCTGGTCGACACCGACACCGGGATCGGCCGCGTGTGCGGGGTGTCGGCCAGCAGGGCGCCGAGCAGGTGGACCCGGGTGACGTTGGCCGAGCTCAGTGCCGAGGTGACCAGGGTGGCGAACTGCCGCCAGCGCAGGTTGGGCTCCAGCCCGAGGACCAGCACCAGGTCCCGCCCGTCCGGCAACTCCGCCACTTTGAGAGCCGTGGTGGGCCAGGTGATCTCGCGGTCCCCGTCGTCGTCGAGCGACACCTGCGGGCGGTTCACCTGGAAGTCGTAGAAGTCGTCGGGGTCGAGGGCGAACACCGGCTCCGCGTCGTAGGCGTCCACCAGGTGCTCGACCGCACCGGTGGCGGCGTTGCCCGCGTCGTTCCATCCGCCGAAGGCCACCACGACCACCGGATCCACCAGCTCGCGCAGATCGCGGGCGACGTCGGAATGCTCGGACATGGGCCTCACTCTAGTCGGCGGTACCTGTCCGCGACCGCTGTTGGCAGACTCGCCCGACTGCCCGCCGACGGCCGCCACATCGTGGTAAGGGACGGCCCTGCCCGGCGGTGCGGGACTATTCTCGCGTGATGCCCGATGACCTTCGTTCGACTCTGGCACGCCGCGTCGTGATCGCGGACGGGGCGATGGGCACGATGCTGCAGTCCTACGACCTGACGCTGGACGACTTCGACCAGCTCGAGGGCTGCAACGAGATCTTGAACCACACCCGACCGGACGTGGTGCGCGCCATCCACGACGCCTACTTCGAGGTCGGCGTCGACGCGGTGGAGACCAACACCTTCGGGACGAACCTGTCCGCTCTGGGCGAGTACGGCATCGCGCACCGGATCACCGAGCTGGCCGAACAGGCGGCGCGGATCGCCCGGGCGTCCGCCGACGCCTACAGCACCGCCGACCGACCCCGCTGGGTGCTGGGCAGCGTCGGGCCGGGCACGAAGCTGCCCACCCTCGGCCACGTGCCGTACGCGGCCCTGCGGGACGCCTACCAGCGTCAGGTCGAGGGGATGCTGGCGGGCGGCATCGACGCGGTGCTGGTGGAGACGTCGCAGGACCTGCTGCAGACCAAGGCGGCGACCCTCGGCGCCAAACGCGCGCTCGCCCACGCCGGCCGCGACCTTCCCGTCATCGTGCACGTCACCGTCGAGACCACGGGCACGATGCTGCTCGGCACCGAGATCGGCGCGGCGCTGACCGCCCTGGAGCCGCTCGGCATCGACCTGATCGGGCTCAACTGCGCGACCGGCCCGGCGGAGATGAGTGAGCACCTGCGGCACCTGTCGCGCTACGCCACGGTCGGCGTCAGCTGCATGCCCAACGCCGGCCTGCCGCAGCTCACCGCAGCGGGCGCGCACTACCCGCTGCAGCCGAGGGAACTGGCCGACGCCCTGGAGCAGTTCGTCGCCGAGTTCGGCCTCGGCCTGGTGGGCGGGTGCTGCGGCACCGGGCCGGAGCACCTGCGCCAGGTCGTGGACCGGCTGATCGACCGGCCGGCGCCGCAGCGGCACCCGCAGCACGTCGCCGCCTCGTCCTCCCTCTACGCCGAGGTTCCGTTCCGGCAGGACACCAGCTACCTGTCCATCGGGGAGCGGACCAACGCCAACGGCTCCAAGGCCTTCCGCGACGCCTTGATCGCGCAGCGCTGGGAGGACTGCGTCGACATCGCCCGGGCGCAGATCCGCGACGGAGCCCACCTGCTCGACCTGAACGTGGACTACGTCGGCCGCGACGGAGCGGCGGACATGCGGGAGATGGCGTTCCGGCTGGCCACGGCCTCGACGTTGCCGATCGTGCTGGACTCCACCGAGCCGGCGGTGCTGCAGGCGGGCCTGGAGTGCCTCGGCGGCCGCGCGGTGATCAACTCGGTCAACTACGAGGACGGCGACGGACCCGATTCGCGCTTCGTGCGCACCATGGCCCTGGTCCGCGAGCACGGTGCGGCGGTGGTCGCCCTCACCATCGACGAGCAGGGCCAGGCCCGTACGGCCGCCTGGAAGGTCAGCATCGCCGCCCGGCTGATCACCGACCTGACCCAGAACTGGGGCATGCGGCAGGGTGACATCATCCTGGACTGCCTGACCTTCCCGATCGCCACCGGTCAGGAGGAGACCCGCCGCGACGGCATCGAGACCATCGAGGCGATCCGCGAGGTCAAGCGGCAGTTCCCGGAGGTCCAGACCACGCTCGGGCTGTCCAACGTGTCCTTCGGGCTGAACCCGGCGGCGCGGGTGGTCCTGAACTCGGTGTTCCTGAACGAGTGCATCGACGCCGGCCTCGACTCCGCGATCGTGCACGCGGCCAAGATCGTGCCGATGGCCCGGATCCCCGACGAGCAGCGTGAGGTCGCGCTCGACCTGGTCTACGACCGGCGCCGTGCCGCGGTCGGGGACGACCCCGCGTACGACCCGTTGACCCGCTTCCTGGACCTCTTCGAGGGGGTGACCACGGCCGACACCAAGGCCGAACGCGCCGCGGAGCTGGCCAGGCTGCCGGTCGCCGAACGGCTGCAGCGGCGCATCGTCGACGGCGAGGCCAAGGGGCTGCCCGACGATCTGGACCTGGCGCTGGCCGAGGGCCGGTCCGGGCTGGAGATCATCAACGCCGACCTGCTGGCCGGGATGCGGGTGGTCGGGGAGCTGTTCGGCTCCGGGCAGATGCAACTGCCGTTCGTGCTCCAGTCGGCCGAGGTGATGAAGTCCGCCGTCGCCTACCTGGAGCCGCACCTGGAGAAGACCGACTCCCGCGGCAAGGGCACCATCGTGCTGGCCACGGTGAAGGGCGACGTGCACGACATCGGCAAGAACCTGGTCGACATCATCCTCACCAACAACGGCTACACCGTGGTGAACCTGGGCATCAAGCAGCCCATCGGCACCATCATCGACGCCGCCGAGGAGCACCGGGCCGACGCGATCGGCATGTCCGGCCTGCTGGTGAAGTCGACGGTGGTGATGCGGGAGAACCTGGAAGAACTGAACAAGCGGGGCCTGGCCACCGCGTACCCGGTCTTCCTGGGCGGCGCGGCGTTGACCCGCGCGTACGTGGAACAGGACCTGCGCGAGGTGTTCGCCGGCGAGGTCCGCTACGCCCGCGACGCGTTCGAGGGGCTGCGGCTGATGGACGCGCTGATGGCGGTCAAGCGCGGCGAGGAGGGGGCAGCCCTGCCCGCCCCGCGGGAGCGCCGGGTGAAGCTGCGGCCGGCGGCGCCGACCGAGGCGACCGCCGACCAGGTCCGACCGGCCGTGCGGTCCGACGTGGCGCGCGACGTCGATGTGCCGACCCCGCCGTTCTGGGGGGACCGGATCGTCAAGGGCATCGCTCTGGCCGACGTCGCCTCCTATCTCGACGAGCGGGCGACCTTCATGGGTCAGTGGGGCCTCAAGGGCAGTGCCACCTCCGGGGATCGGCGGGGCCCGACGTATGAGGAACTGGTCGAGACCGAGGGCCGGCCGCGGCTGCGGGCCTGGCTGGACCGCATCCAGACCGACGGGATCGCGGAGTTCGCGGTGGTCTACGGCTACTGGCCCTGCTACAGCGACGGTGAGGACCTGGTGGTGTTGCGGCCGGGCAGTGCGGTCGGCGATCCCGCGGCCGAACTGCACCGCTACACCTTCCCGCGGCAGAGTCGCGGCCGGTTCCTCTGCCTGGCCGACTTCTTCCGCGACCGCGAGCTGGCGGCGGCGAAGGGGCCGGACGTCGTCGCGTTCCACCTGGTCACGATGGGATCGCAGGTGGCCAAGGTGACGGCGAGCCTGTTCGAGCAGAACGCCTATCGGGACTACCTGGAGCTGCACGGGCTGAGCGTGCAGCTCACCGAGGCGCTGGCCGAGATGTGGCACGCCCGGGTGCGGTCCGACCTCGGTCTGGCCACCGAGGACGGCGACGTGGACACGATGATCCGCGATCAGGCCTACCGGGGCTCGCGCTACTCGTTCGGCTATCCCGCCTGTCCGGACCTGGAGGACCGGACCAAGCTGGTCGCGCTGCTGCGGCCCGAGCGGATCGGGGTGGAGCTCTCCGAGGAGCTCCAGTTGCATCCCGAGCAGTCCACCGACGCGCTGGTCGTGCACCATCCCGAGGCGAAGTACTTCAACGCGCGCTGACCCCGCCGCGATCCCGCCGATTTCACCGCGCTCGCCGCGGCTGGAACAATGGCCGGGCCATGAGCGACAGTTCGGACCTACCACGCGCCTCGAGTCACCCTTCCGCACCCACTCCGGGCCCCACCGCGCCGGCGGCGGTCCTGTGGGACTTCGACGGCACCCTCGCCGACACCGAGCCGTTGTGGATCGCGGGCGAGTTCGAGCTGATCGGCGGCCTGGGCGGCCAGTGGTCGCAGGAGCAGGCGGAGCAACTGGTCGGCTGCTCGCTGCTGGACTCCGGGGCCTACATCCTCAACGCCATCGGCCGTCACGACCTCCATCCGGCCTGGGTGGTCGATCAGCTCCTCGACTACGTCGTCGGACACCTCCGCGACCGTGAGATCCCGTGGCGTCCGGGAGCCCGGGCCCTGCTCACCTCGCTGAACGCGGCCGACATCCCGTGCGCGCTGGTGTCAGCCTCCTACCGGGTGCTGCTCGACACCGCGCTCGCCCGCCTCCCCGAGGGCAGCTTCGCGGTGAGTGTCGCCGGGGACGAGGTCACCCAGGGCAAACCGCACCCCGAGCCGTACGAGAAGGCCTGCCGGGCCCTGGGGGTCGACGCCCGGGACTGCGTGGTGATCGAGGACTCCGAGACCGGCGCGCGCTCGGGCAACGCCGCCGGGGCGCTGGTGCTCGCCGTGCCCAACCGGGTGGCGATACCGGCGGCACCGCGCCGGCTGCCCCTGCGCTCGCTGGAAGGCCTCGAGGCCGCCGACCTCGGCCGGCTGCTGGAGCGCGCAGATGCGCACTGACGGGCCGGGAGGCCGCAGGCGCTCGGTCCGGGCAGCCGCCGCGCTCGCCGCGGTGCTGCTGCTCGCGGGCGCCTGCCGGACCTCGGGGATCGATCCCCGGCCCACGCCCTCCTCGGCGCCGACGCCCCGGCCCTTCACGGTCATGTCGACCGACCCGATCCGCGTCACCGACCCGGCGGCGATCGGCGACGCCGCGTCCACGGTGCTCTCCCTCAACGTGTTCCAGCGTCTGATGACCGCCGATCCCGGCGAATCGGTGCTCAAGCCCGACGCGGCGCGCGACTGCCTGTTCACCTCCGCGACCACCTACACCTGCACGCTGAACGAGGACCTGTACTTCCACAACGGGCACCCGTTGACCGCGGCCGACGTCAAGTTCAGCATCGAACGGGCCACCAGGCTCGATGTCGCCGGCTCGTCCGCGCCGCTGCTGTCCTCGCTGCGCCGGATCGAGACGCCCGACGACGTCACGGTGCGCTTCCTGCTCAGCCGGGTGGACACCCAGTTCGGCTGGGCGCTCGCCTCGCCGGCGGCATCGATCGTGGACGAGGAGCTCTACGACGCCGACAAGGTGCGCGACCCGAAGGAGCAGCCGATCGTGGGGTCGGGCCCGTTCTCGGTGACCCGGTTCTCCGGCAGCGAGCTGCAGCTGAAGCGCTACCCGGACTACGTCGGCCGTACGCCGGGCCAGGCTGCCCGCGCTCACCTATCGCACGGCGCCCGACTCGGCCACCGTCGAGGACGCGATGGCCCGCGGGACGGTCGACCTCGTCTGGCGGGGCCTGAACGCGGCCGCGGTGACCCGGCTCAGCCAGCAGGTGCGCCAGAGCCCCGACGAGCAGACCAGCACCGGCTTCAGCGAACGCAGCCTTACCGGGATCCGGGTAGTGCAGATCGCCTGGTCGCCGGAGTCGCGGATGCGCGCCAACGACGGGCCTGCGGCAGGCCATCGCCACTGCTCTGCAGGGTGACCGGACCTCGGAGTCCATCGTCCCGGGCGGGGTGCCGGGCCACATCGCCGCCTTTCCGCTCGGCGGCAAGGCGACGCCGAAAGTCACCTGGAAGAGCCGGATCAAGCTCACGCTCGGCTACGACGCCTTCGCTCCCAACGCCCAGGACACCGCGACCCAGATCCGTACCCGGCTGGAGAACACCGGCGGCCTCAGCGTGCAGCTCAAGCCCGGCGATTCCGGTGCCGACCTCTACCTGCTCGACCGCAAGGCCTGGACCGCGACCGCACTGGCCTGGCTGCAGCCGTACCTGGACAACCCGCTGCCCGCGGTGGCGGAGACGGTGAGCGGCATCGCCGTCGAGTTCCGCGCCACCACCGACGACGCGGCGGCGAACCAGCGGCTGGCCGCACTGCAGAACCAGGCGGCGACCGACCTGATCGTGTTGCCGATCAGCCAGTCCGAGGAGAACCTGTATCTGCGCCAGGGCGTGGAGATGAGCGAGACCTCGTTCGGGCCGGGCTGGCAGTTGGGCTTCTTCGGAATCAGTGAGGGCTGAGGTGGACCTCTACTCCGGGGTCCGTACCGGCCCCTTCGAGGTGGGGGAGCGGATCACCCTGACCGGCTCGAAGGGCCGCCGGCACTCCGTCGTGCTGGCGGTCGGCGGCGTCTTCCACACCACCAAGGGCGCGGTCGGCCACGACGAGCTCATCGGCGGCCCGGAGGGCGTGGTGGTCCGCTCGGCCGGCGGGGCCGAGTTCTTGGCCATGCGGCCGCTGCTGCACGAGTACACCGTCACCATGCCGCGCGGCGCGGCGGTGGTGTACCCGAAGGACGCCGCCCAGATCTTGATGAGCACCGACATCTTTCCGGGCGCCCGGGTGGCCGAGGCCGGTGCCGGATCGGGCGCGCTGACCTGCAGCCTGCTCCGCGCCGTGGGTCCGAGCGGCCGGCTCACCTCCTACGAGCGGCGGGCGGACTTCGCCGAGGTCGCCACCCGGAACGTGAAGAACTTCTTCGGCGGCTCCCCGCCGAGCTGGCAGTTGGTGGTGGGCGATCTGGTCGAGTCCCTGCGCGAGGAAGCGCTGGACCGGGTGGTGCTGGACATGCTGGCGCCGTGGGAATGCGTGGACGCGCTGGCCGGTGTGCTCGTGCCGGGCGGGATGGTCTGCAGCTACGTGGCGACGACGACCCAGCTGGGTCGCACCGTCGAGACGTTGCGGGTGCACGGCGGATTCACCGAACCGGAGGCGAGCGAGACGCTGATCCGGCACTGGCACGCCGAGGGCCTGGCCGTACGGCCGCGGCACGACATGGTCGGCCACACCGGTTTCCTGGTCACCGCCCGGCGGCTGGCGCCGGGTGTCACGGCACCGTTACGCAAACGTCGCCCAGCACCCGGCGCGTACGGGGAGGATTACAGCGGGCCCCGCGCGGAAGCCAGGTAGGGTCGAAAACCAAGGAGGTGGCATGTCCGGATCCATCCACGATCGTTCCTCGGCCGACGCCTCGGGCCGCGGGCGGGAAGACCGCGAGGCCCTGCTCGCCCAGCTGAGCGCACTGAAGGAAGAGTTGGACCGGTTGCGCGAGCGCGTCTCCTCCCATCCCCACGACATCGCCATGCTCGAGCGCCGGCTCGCTGACGCGCGCTCCGACGCGCGTACCACTGCAGCCAACAACGAGCGGTTGGCCTCCACCCTGCGCGAGGCGCGGGACCAGATCGTCTCGCTGAAGAACGAGGTCGACCGCCTCGCCCAGCCGCCGGCGAGTTTCGGGGTCTTCCTCGCCGGCCACGAGGAACACACCGCCGACATCTACACCTCCGGCCGCAAGATGCGGGTCAGCGTCAGCCCCGAGGTGGACCTCGAGGCGCTCTCGCCCGGCAAGGAGGTCATGGTCAACGAGGCCATGAACGTGGTCGACGTGCTCGAGTTCGACGAGGTCGGCGAGGTGGTGCTGCTCAAGGAGATCCTGGAGGACGGGGAGCGCGCGCTCGTGGTCGGCCACGGCGACGAGGAGAGCGTGGTGCGCCTGGCGTACCGGTTGCGCGACCACCACCTCCGCTCGGGCGACTCCCTGCTGATCGACCGGCGGGTGCACTTCGCGTACGAACGGATCCCCAAGCTTGACGTGGAGGAACTGGTGCTGGAGGAGGTGCCGGACATCGACTACTCGGTCATCGGCGGCCTCGGCAGCCAGATCGAGGCGATCCGCGACGCCGTCGAGCTGCCGTTCCTGCACAAGGAGCTGTTCATCGAGCACGAGCTGAAGGCGCCCAAGGGAATCCTGCTCTACGGCCCGCCCGGCTGCGGCAAGACCCTGATCGCCAAGGCGGTCGCCAACTCGCTGGCCAAGAAGGTCACCGAGAGCACCGGCGAGGAAGGGCGCAGCTTCTTCCTCAACATCAAGGGCCCGGAGCTGCTGAACAAGTACGTCGGCGAGACCGAGCGGCACATCCGGCTGGTCTTCCAGCGCGCGCGCGACAAGGCCAGCGACGGCATGCCGGTGATCGTGTTCTTCGACGAGATGGACTCGCTGTTCCGCACCCGCGGGTCGGGCGTGTCCTCCGACGTCGAGAACACCATCGTGCCCCAGCTGTTGAGCGAGATCGACGGTGTCGAGGGCCTGGACAACGTCATCATCATCGGCGCGTCCAACCGCGAGGACATGATCGACCCGGCCATTCTGCGGCCCGGCCGGCTGGACGTGAAGATCAAGATCGAACGACCCGACGCCGAGGCCGCGCGGGAGATCTTCAGCAAGTACCTCACCCCGACGCTGCCGCTGCACGCCGAGGACCTGTCGGAGTTCGACCAGGACCGGATGGCGACCATCCAGGGCATGATCGACCGGACCGTGGCCCGGATGTATGAGGAGTCGGAGGAGAACCAGTTCCTCGAGGTCACCTACGCCGGCGGCGACAAGGAGGTCCTGTACTTCAAGGACTTCAACTCCGGCGCGATGATCCAGAACATCGTCGACCGGGCCAAGAAGATGGCGATCAAGGACCTGCTGGACACCGGAGTGAAGGGGCTGCGGATCGGCCACCTGCTCCAGGCCTGCCTGGACGAGTTCGCCGAGAACGAGGACCTGCCCAACACCACCAACCCCGACGACTGGGCCAAGATCTCGGGCAAGAAGGGCGAGCGGATCGTGTTCATCCGCACCCTCATCTCCTCCAAGCAGGGCACCCAGCCGGGCCGGTCCATCGATACGGTCAGCAACACCGGCCAGTACCTGTAGGGACCGGTGGGGGACCTGTACCGGTAGAACCCGAGTCCTCGTCGCCGCGGTCAGGCGGTGAGCTCGCCCTTCTTGCGGCTCAGGATGACGCTTCGGGCGGCCCGCCAGCCGAGGAGCAAGGCCGCGAGCACGGCCGCGGTCACCAGGACGAAGGCGAGTGGTACGCCGCCTCCGGTGAGAAAGCGCAGCACCATGCCGACGATCAGCGCGCCGAGCCAGACCGCGAGGCCTGAGGGAATGCTCGCCGGACGGCGCCAGATGCGGCCGGCGACCGCGCCGACGAGGACGCCCACCAGGAACGGCCAGGCCGTACGCGCGACCCCCAGGACGTCGTTGCCCTCGCCGTGGCTGCTTCGTCCGACGATGGCGAAGACCAGGACGCAGATGACGTCCACGGCGATTGCCGGCCCGACCCGCATGCGGCTCACACTACGCTGAGCGCATGGCTTCCACCGGCGAACAGCCTCGGCCGGCCGCGGGCGCGTCCGAGCCGACGGCCGCGGACGGAGCAGCGCCTCGGGCCACCCGGGTGATGGGCATCGAGACCGAGTACGGGATCAGCGCGCTGGCGGTCGGGACCTCGGCCAGGCCCGGTGGGCTCACCCAGTCCTTCGTCGATGAGGACCTGCACCCGATGCAGCTGTCCAACCACGTGGTCAAGGCCTACGGGGCCTCTGGCGCCAACCCGCCCGCCGGATGGGACTACGAGACCGAGACCCCGTTGCGCGACATCCGCGGCTACGAGATCTCCAGGTCCGCGGCGCATCCGGATCAACTCACCGACAGCGACCTCGGCATGGCCAACATCATCCTGACCAACGGCGCCCGGCTCTACGTCGACCACGCGCACCCCGAGTACTCCGGCCCGGAGGTGACCAGCGCGCTGGACGCGGTGCGCTACGACAAGGCCGGCGACGCCGTGATGGCGATCGCCGCCCAGCGCGCCAGCCAGTCGCTCGGCCGGTCGGTCCGGCTGTACAAGAACAACACCGACGGCAAGGGCGCGTCGTACGGGACCCACGAGAACTACCTGATGCAGCGCAGTACGCCGTTCGACCGGATCGTCACCCAGTTCACCGCCTTCCTGGTGTCCCGGCAGGTGGTCACCGGCGCCGGCAGGGTGGGGATCGGCCAGGCCAGCCAGACGCCCGGCTTCCAGATCAGCCAGCGCGCCGACTTCTTCGAGGCCGAGGTGGGGCTGGAGACCACCCTGAACCGGCCGATCATCAACACCCGGGACGAGCCGCACGCCGACGCCAGCCGGCATCGTCGGCTGCACGTGATCACCGGCGACGCCAACCTGTCGGAGATCTCGACCTACCTCAAGGTCGGCACCGCGGCCTGGGTGCTGCGGGTGATCGAGGCGGGTGAGCTGCAGCAGGAGTTGCGGTTGGACGGTCCCGTCGGCGCGATGCGTGCGGTGAGCCACGACCTGTCGTGCCGGGCTCCGCTGCGGCTCGGCGACGGGCGCTCGATGAGCGCGGTGGACCTTCAGGAGGTCTACCTGGAGTCGTGCCGCGCGCACTACGAGCGGGTCGCCGGTGAGCTCAACGAGAACGCCCGGATCGAGGCGAAGGACGTCTTCACCCGCTGGCAGGACTGCCTGGACGCCCTGCGGAGCGACGTGTTCAGCCTGGCCGATCAGCTGGACTGGGTGGCCAAGCTGAAGCTGATGGAGTCCTACCGCGGCCGCGACGGACTGAGCTGGAGCGCCCCGAAGCTGGCGCTGATCGATCTGCAGTACGCCGACGTGGATCCCCGTCGCAGCCTGCACGCGGCGCTGGTCGCCAAGGGGCGGATGCGCAGGCTGGTCACCGACGAGGAGGTGGAGCGGGCGCGGACGCACCCGCCGGAGGACACCCGCGCCTACTTCCGCGGGCGGGTGATGGAGAAGTTCGGGTCCGCAGTGGTCGCCGCCTCGTGGGATTCGGTCATCCTCGACGTGCCGGACCGGCCCGCCCTGCAGCGGGTGCCGCTGCTCGACCCGCTGCGCGGCACCCAGGAGCAGGTCGGCGCGATGATCGACCGCTGCACCACCGTCACCGACCTGTTCATCGCCCTCGGCCGCTAATCCCCCCAGCCCCCTCCCCGTCTCCCCAGCCCCCCGCCCCTTGCCCCGCCCGCCCCCAGCCCCCCCAGCCCCCCAGCCCCCCCACCCCCCAGCCCCCCTCTCGGGAAACTGTCGGCGAACGGCAGGATCTCGACACTTCCACTGCCGGATGGCGACAGTTGCGCGGGGATGGGGGGAAGCGCGGCGGCGTTGGTTAGGCTGGAGGCCAGCACGACACGAGGAGTGGTCCATGCCCGAGTCCGAGCAGAGCCAACGCAAGTCGCGACGCACCGAAGACCGCGAGGTCGAGGCGCTCGCGCCCGCCGACACATCGCACAAGGCCGAGCTCGACTCCGAGGTGGATTCGTTGCTCGACGAGATCGACGACGTGCTCGAGGTGAACGCCGAGGAGTTCGTGCGCTCCTTCGTGCAGAAGGGCGGCCAGTGAGTCGCAGCGTCGACCTCGGTGAGCTGAGTTCGGAGTACCTCCGCGTCGGCTCGTCGTCCTTCACCGACTTCGCCGCCCGGGTGGCGCCCAACCTGCTGCCGTCCTCCCGCACGGGGGGTATTGGCACGGGGGGTATCGGTACGTGGGGGACCGGCACGGGTTCTGCCGCCGGCGCGCTGGCGCCCCACGGCACCACGATCGTCGCGGCGGCCTTTCCGGGCGGTGTGGTCGTGGCGGGGGACCGGCGGGCCACCATGGGCAACGTGATCGCGCAGCGCGACATCGAGAAGGTGTTCGCCGCCGACGAGTTCTCCATCATCGGCATCGCGGGCGCCGCGGGCATCGCGGTCGAGCTGGTGGGGTTGTTCCAGGTGGAGTTGGAGCACTACGAGAAGATCGAGGGCGCCCCGCTGTCCCTGGTGGGCAAGGCCAACCGGCTGGCCACGATGATCCGGCAGAATCTCGGCCTCGCGCTGCAGGGTCTGGTGGTGGTCCCGCTGTTCGCGGGCTGGGACGTGGCCAGCGCCGAGGGCCGGATCTTCTCCTACGACGCCACCGGCGGACGCTACGAGGAGCACGCCTTCTTCTCCGTCGGCTCCGGGTCGGTGTTCGCCCGCGGCTCGCTGAAGAAGCTCTACCGGCCGGACCTCGACGCGTCCGGCGCGGCGATGGCGGTGATCCAGGCGCTGTACGACGCGGCCGACGACGATTCGGCCACCGGCGGCCCCGACCTGACCCGCAAGATCTTCCCGGTGGTCCTGGTGGCGAGTGCCGACGGGGTCGAGCGGATCGCCGACAGCCGGATCGCGGAGATGGTGGGGCGGATGATGGCCGGGCGGGTGGAGCGGCCGGACGGCCCCGGGGCGCCCCTTGCCTGAGACGTCCCCGACGACGCCGACCGGTCACGGGAGGATGTCGCGATGAGCATGCCGTTCTACGTCGCGCCCGAGCAGCAGATGAAGGACCGCGCCGACTACGCCCGCAAAGGCATCGCGCGGGGCCGGTCGGTGGTCGTGCTGCACTACGCCGACGGCATCGTCTTCGTGGCCGAGAACCGGTCGCAGGCGCTGCACAAGGTGAGCGAGATCTACGACCGGATCGGCTTCGCCGCCGTCGGCCGCTACAACGAGTTCGAGAACCTGCGTACCGCCGGGATCCGCTACGCCGACCTCCGCGGCTACAGCTACGACCGGACCGACGTCACCGGCCGGGGCCTGGCCAACGCGTACGCCCAACTGCTCGGCACCATCTTCTCCTCCGGTGGCGAGAAGCCGTACGAGGTGGAGATCGTGGTGGCCGAGCTCGGGGCCACCCCGGCGGAGGACCAGATCTACCGGCTGACCTACGACGGATCGGTCGGCGACGAGGCGGACTTCGCCGTGATGGGCGGCTCGGCGGAGGTCATCAGTGAGACCGTGCGCCGCGGGTTCCGGCCCGGACTGGACCTCGCGGCGGCCACCAGGCTCGCGGTCAGCGCGCTGAGCACCGACGGGGGACCGAACGCCGCACCCCGCGCGCTCGGCGTGGAGGCGCTCGAAGTGGCCATCCTGGACCGGACGCGGGGGTTGCCGCGGAAGTTCCGCCGGATCAAGGGCGACCGCCTCGCCGCGCTGCTGGTGGACGAGGAGCCGCCGCCCGACCCGGGCCCGCAGACCCCGTCGGAGCCGGCGCCCGAGCCGCCGTTGCCGGTGACCGATCTGGACGATGACGGATGCGCAGCCCCCAGTCGGCCGGAGCCGCCGCAGCCGCCCGAGCCGCCGACACCGTGACGCCCACCCCGCCCCCCGTCGCCGTCGTGATCGGCACGGGGCTGATCGGTGCGTCCATCGGCTGCGCCCTGTCCGCGTCCGGATACCGGGTGCACCTGCGGGACCACAAGATCAGCCATGCGCGCGTCGCGGCCAGCCTCGGCGCGGGCATCGTGGACCCGCCGGTGGCGGGTGAGGTGGTCGTGGTCGTCGTCGCGGTTCCGCCGGGCGTCATCGCCGATGTGGTCGTCCACAGCCTGCAGAGCTACCCGCACGCGGCGGTCACCGATGTCGGCTCGGTCAAGGCCGGCGTCCTCGACGCGCTCTGGCAGCGGGCCGTGGACCTGACCCGCTACGTCGGATCGCACCCGATGGCCGGCTCGCAGCATTCGGGTCCGCTGACCGCGCACGCCGACCTGTTCGCCGACCGGACCTGGGTCATCACTCCGCACCGGCGCTCGGCGCCGGACTCCGTCGCCCAGGTCGAGGCCGTCGTCCGCGCCTGCCGCGCCCGTGCGGTGACGATGGACGTCGACGACCACGACGCCGCCGTGGCGCGGGTGTCGCACCTGCCCCACCTGATGGCGGTCCTGGTGGCCGGGCATCTGACCACCGTGCCGCCGGAGCACCTCCTCCTCGCGGGCCAGGGCCTGCGCGACGTCACCCGGGTCGCCGGCAGCGATCCCGAGCTGTGGGAGCAGATCGTGGGTGCGAACTCGGCGGCCGTGCTCACCGAGCTCCGTAGCCTCCAGGACCAGCTCGACCAGCTGATCAAGGCCGTCGAGGCCACACCGGAGTCGGTCGACCTGCACGACCACCTGCGGCGGGGGGTCGACGGCACCCGGCGGATCCCCGGCAAGCACGGTGCCGCTGCCGTCGCGTACCGGCAGGTGGTCGTGGCCATCCCCGACGCGCCCGGGGCGCTCGCACGGCTGTTCGCCGACGTGGGGGAGGCCGGCGTCAACGTCGAGGACATCTCGATCGAACACGACCCCGCACGGGAAGTGGGCTATCTCGGGTTGTCGGTGGCGCCCGAGCAGGCCGAAGCGCTGATCGCCACCATGGTCGGCCACGGCTGGGTCGTGTCCTGACCGGGGCAGGCAGGCCGGGGTCACGCAGGTCGGCGACGCTGTCGGGTCCATGTGAGAGGAGGACTCCCGCAGCCACGTTGGCGGCAGATCCGGGGCTACAGGCTCCGGTGTCGCGTGGATGTCGTCGATCAGTCGGCCGAGAGTGGCCACCACCTCGGACAGGGCTTTGGTGTGCGGCAGCTGAGGTGCGGCGGCGATGCGGCCTTTCATCTCCTCGTCCACCTCGGCGTCACTGCGCGCGCCGAACGCCCAGACCTCGGCCACATCAATGATAACGGCGAGATTGCCCCCGGGCTTTAGATGGCCAGGTTACCTGCACCGGCGCTGCACGGTGGCGAGCCTGCGACTCGCACTGCTCGGGGATGGTGGCGATTTTCTCCCGCCCGGAAAAGTCCTCGAACCCCAGCGAGGCGGTCAGTGAGAGGGGGCCCGAAAGGCATGGTGCATCACGCCCTTCTATCGGCGGCGGGGCCGCGTCGTCGGGGCCGACTGATTCAACCGCTCCGCCGTACGAGGGGCCGAACCGGGGTGACGAAGCGTGGGGGACAGACCTACGCGGTGGTGTGGGCGGCGGTGTTGGGCGTGTTGGCGCTTTCCGTGGCGGCCCAGGAGGCGAGCAGCGCGAGGGCGTGCGCGGTGGATGAGGCGGGTTGCGCGGAGTAGACGGTGAGAGTGAGGCCGGGTTCGGCGCGGAGGTCGAGGCTTTCGTAGGTGAGTTCGAGGTCGCCGACCACGTGGTGGTGGAAGTGCTTGACCCCGGCGCCGTGGGTGCGGACGTCGTGGGCGTTCCAGCGGCGGCGGAACTCGTCGCTGCGGGTGGACAGTTCACCGACGAGTTCGTGGAGCCGTTTGTCGTGGGGGTCTTTCCCGGCGGCGGTGCGGAGGTTCTCGACAGTCATGTCGGCGGCCACATCCCAGTTGGCGTAGAAGCGTCGTGCGGAGTTGTCGAGGAAGGTGTACCGGGCGAAGTTGGGTGTCGCGCTCGGGTCGAGGAGCAGGTCGGCGTACATGGCGCGGCCGAGATGGTTGGCGGCGAGGAAGTCCATCCGGTCGTTCCCGACGATGGCGGGTGCGGTGGTGATTGCGTCCAGGGTCCATTGCAGACCCGGCCGCACGGTCCATTCCTTGGGGTTTCGGGCGGCGCAGGATCTTCGTTGGTGCCGTCGGCCTCCCGGGCCAGCCTCAGTAGATGGGTCCGTTCGGCGTCGTCGAGCCGCAGCGCGCGGGCCAGGGAGTCGAGCACACTGGCCGAGACCCCGGCCAGGGTGCCGCGCTCGAGCTTGGCGTAGTACTCCACGCTCATCCCGGCCAGCTGCGCAACCTCCCTGCGGCGCAGCCCCGGCACCCGGCGCCGTCCCGCGGGCGGCAGGCCAGCCTGCTCGGGGCTGATCTTGGCGCGGCGCGAGGTAAGGAAGTCGCGCACCTCGGCTTGGTTGTTCATGACCGACGACACTACGACGCCGAGCAGGCGTTTAGCGATGCACTGTCGGTACACCCATCAACGGTGACTTCCTCAGCCTCGCCTGAGCAGGTTTGCTGGTGGTCATGAGAAGGAGAAGAGCCCCGATCGACTCCGCGGGGGCGGCCCGAGACCTCGACCCCGACGCCGGCGGCATCTATTACGCACCCGACAGCCAGACGCTGGCCGTTCTTCACGACGACCTCGGCCAGACTGTGCCACCACCCGGCATGATCCCCTCGGTGCTGGCGACGGCGACCTCACCCCGGCGGCCGCCGCCGGGAACCGGGTCAGGGTCCACATCGATCTGGCCGACTCCGTGAGCTCGTGACCATTCCGACACCGCCCGCCGTCACATACCTGCGACCCGGGCGCCGATGGAGCACGTTCCACCGGTGAGCGCCCAAACCTCTGCTTCCCACTGCCGGGACCTGCTTCGTTGACCACGGTCAGCGCCGTCACGACGTTCGATCACCAACAAATTCGCTCATAAAGAAGGAGTTCACCGTGCGCGGTGTTGTCATGTACGCCTCCGGCGATGTCCGGGTCGAGGACCGACCCGAGCCGACCATCGAGAAGTCCACCGATGCGCTCATCCGGCTGTCCGCGTCCTGTGTCTGCGGGTCCGATCTGTGGCCCTACCGCGGGATCGAGGCCCTCAACGGGCCTCGGCCGATGGGTCACGAGTACTGCGGCATCGTCGAAGAGGTCGGGTCGGCGGTCACCACGATCCAGCCGGGCCAGTTCGTCGTCGGGTCCTTCTTCGCCTCCGACAACACCTGCGAGATCTGCCGGGCCGGCTACCAACCGTCCTGCCCGCATCGCGAGTCGGCCGCCCCCGGCGGCGCCCAGGCGGAGCGGATGCGGGTGCCGCTGGCCGACGGCACCCTGCTCGCGACCCCCGAGATGCCCGACGATGACATGGTGCCGCACCTGCTCGCCGCCTCCGACGTCCTCGGCACCGGCTGGTTCGCCGCCGTCGCCGCCGGAGCCGGGCCGGGCAAGACCGTCGCGGTCGTCGGCGACGGCGCGGTCGGACTGCTCGGTGTCCTGGCTGCCCAGCAGCTCGGTGCCGAGCGGATCATCGCCATGTCGCGGCACGCCGACCGGCAGGCCCTGGCCCGGGAGTTCGGCGCCACCGACATCGTCGAAGAGCGCGGCGACGACGGGGTGGCCGCCATCAAGGAGCTGACCGGCGGATACGGGGCCCACTCCGTGATCGAGGCCGTCGGCACTCAGGAGTCGATGTGGCAGGCCCTCCACGCCACCCGCCCGGGCGGGCACATGGGCTTCGTCGGCGTCACCCACGACGTCAGCCTCAACGGCATGGACCTGTTCTTCACCCACGTCCACGTCCACGGTGGTCCCGCCCCGGTGCGCCGCTTCCTTCCGGACCTGCTGGACCGGATCTGGGCCGGGAGATCCACCCCGGCAAGGTGTTCGACCTGGCGATGCCCCTCGAGCAGGCCGCCGACGGCTACCGGGCGATGGACACCCGGCAGGCCATCAAAGTACTGCTGCGTCCCTGACAGCCCGCGCCGAGACAGACAGTCCGACGAGTACGGATCGAACAGCACATGTCAGCGAAGCCGCGGGCACCCTACGGGACCGACGACGGGTCGGCGCGGCGACGGATCACCGTTGACGAGGTCGCGAGGCTTGCCGGGTCTCGGCCGGGACGGTCTCCAACGTCGTGAAACACCCGCCAAGGTGTTCCCCGGAGACGTTGCAACGCGCCCGAGCAGCGATGAGCCGGCTCGGCTGGACCCCCGACCAGGTTGCCCAACAGCGTGCCGGCGGGCGGAGGACCGCGATCGTCGTCGAAGCTGAGCCGCACACCGTACGACTGCTCGACAGCATCGACAGGGGTGCAGGTCACTGCCACAGACACAGGCCCGGGTGACCCGGACCAGGGCGTCAATGGGCTGCTCGATCCTCGGGTCAGGGGCGTCGATCACGCGCACATCGCCCGCGCCGTAGATGTAGGTCGCTCGCATGGGTCCCAGTCACGGCCACTTCTGCTGCGGGTGGGAGTGCCGGTCGTTGCAGGTACTGCCAGTGCCTCCCTCTACCGCATCACCCGTCCTAACGTGGAGCCATGGACTCGATAGACGTGCGTGCCGAGATCCGCGAGTTCCTGAGCTCGCGACGGGCCCGGATCACCCCGGAGGAAGCAGGTCTGCCCGTCTACGGCGGCAACCGCCGGGTCAAGGGTCTGCGCCGGGAAGAGGTCGCCATGCTCGCCGGCGTCTCGGTCGACTACTACGTGCGGATGGAACGCGGCAACCTCGCCGGCGCCTCCGAGAGCGTCCTCGACGCCCTGGCCAACGCCCTGCGCCTCGACGACGCCGAACGCGACCACCTCTTCGCGCTCGCGCGGGAGACCAACACCAGCCCAACTCGGCGCAAGCGGACCCCGGCACCGGTGGTCCGGCCGGCCATCCAGCAGACGGTCGACGCCATCACCGACGCACCGGCCTGGATCCGCAACGGCCGCCACGACATCGTCGCGATCAACTCCCTCGGGCGCGCCCTCTACGCACCCATCCTGGCCGACCCTCGCCGCCCCGCGAACACCACCCGGTTCATCTACCTGAGGCCCGAGGAGGCGCGCGAGTTCTTCGTCGACTACGACAAGATCGCCAGCGACGCTGCCGCCATGCTCCGCCTCGAAGCCGGCCGCAACCCGCACGACAAGGCCCTGATCGAGCTGGTCGGTGAGCTGTCGACCCAAAGCGAGCTCTTCCGCCAGCGCTGGGCGTCCCAGGACGTCCAGTACCACCGCAGCGGACGCAAGCGGCTCCGTCACCCGGTCGTCGGCGAGCTCGACCTCGACTTCCTGGCCCTCGAGCTGCCGTCCGAACCCGGCCTTCAGCTCAACATCTACACCGCGGCCGACACCACCCCGACCGCTGATGCCCTCAAGATGCTGGCCTCCTGGGCGGCCAGCCAGGACGAGTCCCGGCCGAGAAGACCGTCCTCGGTCCGTAGACCTCGAGGAGGCCACACTCCCTCACACACCTCATCGCCGGATGTCGCCATCGGCTGCCCTTCTGGGTGCGACTGGCCGGGAGGCCCTGAGGATCGGGGTAACAACAGGCCCTCCCTCGTCCTCGCGGACCGCTCTAGCGTGAAGACGCAGTAGCCGGTGACGGCCGTCGTATCGAGAGGACAAACGCTATGAAGTACACCCGCCTCGGCCATACCGGGCTCAAGGTCAGCCGCCTCACCCTGGGCTGCATGAGCTTCGGTGACCACCGCGGCTTCAACGAGTGGTCGCTCGACGAGGAGACCTCCGAGGCGTTCTTCCGGCAGGCCCTCGACCTCGGCATCACCTTCTGGGACACCGCGAACGTCTACCAGCTGGGCAGCTCCGAGGAGTACGTCGGTCGGCGGTCGAAGAAGCTGACCCGGCGCGAGGACGTCGTGCTGGCCACCAAGCTCCGCTTCAAGATGCACGACGGTCCCGGCGGCGAGGGCCTGTCCCGCAAGGCGGTCATGGAGCAGATCGACGCCTCGCTGACCCGGCTCGGCACCGACTACGTCGACCTCTACCAGATCCACCGCTTCGACGACGAGACGCCGATCGAGGAGACGATGGAGGCCCTGCACGACGTCGTCAAGGCCGGCAAGGTCCGCTACCTCGGCGCCTCGTCGATGTACGCGTGGCAGTTCGCCAAGATGCAGGAGTCGCCCGCGCCAACGGCTGGACCCCGTTCGTGTCGATGCAGAACCAGTACAGCCTGATGATGCGCGAGGACGAGCGTGAGATGTTCGGCCTGCTGGCTGACCAGGGCGTCGGATCCATTCCCTACAGCCCCGTCGCCAAGGGTCGCCTCACCCGCCCCTGGGGCGAGCGGACAGCCCGCGTTCGACAACGACCCGGTCGGCAAGCGGTTCGACAACGAGTCCGACAAGCCCATCGTCGACGCCGTGCAGCAGGTCGCCGAGGCCCGCGGTCATCCCGATGGCCCAGGTCGCCCTCGCCTGGGTGCTGCGCAACCCCGCCGTCACCGCCCCGATCATCGGCCCCACGAAGCCGCACCACCTCGCCGACGCCGTTGCCGCCCTCGACGTGGAGCTGACCGACGACGAAGCCCGCGCGCTCGAGGAGCCATACGGGCCTCTGCGCCGCAGCTTCTGACGCTCTCGCACCCATCTTCACCAAGTTCCATCAGGAAAGGACCTCGATGGCCCCCAACGAACGCGCCCAGCCGACCACGACGCGCTGTTCCCCGGGCACGTCTCGACCCTCGCCCAGACCGACCCCGAGCTGGTCGAGTACTTCGACAACTTCGCCTTCGACGAGGTCCTCGCCCACGGCAGCCTCGACAGCGCGCACCCGGCTGATCGTCCAGCTCGCCGCCCTGATCGCCACCCAGGCCGTCAGCGAGTACCGGGTGATGCTCGGCGCCGCCCTGACCGTCGGCGTCACCCCCGTCGAGGTGAAGGAGATCGTCTACCAGGCCGTGCCCTACGTCGGCATGGCCAAGGTCTTCGACTTCCTGCACGCCACCAACGAGGTCCTCACCGAGCGCCGGCGTCGAGCTGCCGCTGCCCGGGCAGTCCACCACCACACCCGAGGACCGGCTGGCCAAGGGCCGCGCGGTCCAGGAACAGGTCGTCGGCGTCGACGCCGTCGCGGCCATGTACGCCAACGCCCCGACGACGAGCTGCACATCCAGCACTGGCTGTCGGCCAACTGCTTCGGCGACCACCTCACCCGCACCGGGCTGGACCTGGCGACCCGCGAGCTGGTCACCTTCGCCTTCCTCGTCTCCCTCGGCGGCTGCGACCCGCAGGTGAAGGGCCACGTCAGCGGCAACCTCAACGTCGGCAACGACCGCGCCCGGCTCATCGACGTGCTGTCCCAGCTGCTGCCCTTCATCGGCTACCCCCGCACCCTCAACGGGCTCCGCGCCCTCGACGAGGTGACCCGGTGAGCGCGCACCCTGACCGTCCTCGTCGTCGGGGCCACCGGCAGCATCGGCCGCTTCGTCGTCGCCGATGCCCTTAGCCAGGGCCACCAGGTCCGGCCCTGGTCCGCGACTCCGGCCGAGCGCGGAACCTGCCCAGCAAGCCGAGGTCGTCGTCGGTGACCTCACCCGGCCCGACACCCTCGCTGCCGCCGTGGCCGGCGTCGACGCCGTCGTGTTCACCCACGGCTCCGACGGCGGCGGCAAGGCCGGCGCCGAGGCGGTCGACTACGGCGGCGTCCGCAACGTCCTCACGCGCTCGGCTCCCGTCCGGCCCGGATCGCCCTGATGACCGCCATCGGCGTCACCGACCACGCGGGGCCTACAACCGCTCCACCCAGGCCCACGACTGGAAGCGGCGCTCGAACGGCTCGTCCGCGCCAGCGGACAGCCCTACACGATCGTCCGGCCGGGCTGGTTCGACTACAACGAACCCGACGAGCTGCCGCTCGTCGCCCTGCAGGGCGACACCCGCCACGCCGGCAACTCCAGCGACGGCGTCGTCTCGCGACGCCAGATCGCCGAGGTGCTCGTCCACGCCCTCACGCTGGACGAAGCCCGGGGGAGGACCCTTGAGCTCGTCGCCGAGACCGGACCGGCCACCACCGACTTCGCCGCGTTCTTCGGCTCACTCGAGCCCGACCGCCCCACCAGCGTGGACGGTGTCCGGGACAACGCCACCCTGCCCCTGGCCGAGGAGCCGAACCGAGTACGCGACGACCTCGACCGGCTCCGGCGCGCAGCCTCGACGCCGACGCCCTGACCCCCAGGGCAGGACGCGAGAACCTATCTGACATGAGGAGAGACTCTATGGAGAAACGCAGTCTCGCGGACCGGTCTGCAGGTCTCTCCGATCGCGATCGGCGGGCCGCGTTCACCTACGTGCACGAGTCCGCGGGCTGGAACCCGCCACCGACGCGGGGCCGCGGTGGTGGTCGAGACGCTGAACGCGTGCCTGGACGCGGGTATCAACTACGTCGACACCGCCCAGGCCTACGGCGACGGCTACAGCGAGAGCCTGATCGGGCGCGTGATGAAGGACCGCCGCGACGAGTGCGTGCTCGCCAGCAAAGCGTGGTACCACCTCGACGCGGCCGGCATGGAGGAGAGCGTCCTCGGCAGCCTGGAGCGGCTGCAGACCGACCACATTGATCTGCTCCAGATCCACGGCCGAATGTTCACCCCCGCCGACGTCGACCATGTGGTCAACAGCGGCCCGCTGCAGGCCCTGCTGAAACTGCGTGAGCAGGGCCGCATCGGCCACGTCGGCGTCACCTCCGAGGAACCGTGACGTGATCCCGTTCCTGGCGCACCCCGACATCGAGGTCTACCAGATCGCCTACAACCTCATCTACCAAGGCGCCGCCCGCCATTTCCTCCCGCAGGCGGCCGAAGCCGGGGTGGGCGTGGTGACGATGAGGACCATGACCTCGGGCATCTTCCAGCGCGAGGCGAGCGTGCTGGCGCCCGAGTGGCAGACGCGCACGACCTCTACGAGGCGCCCTGAAGTTCGTCCTCTCCGACTCGAGGGTGCACGCCGGCATCGTCGGGATGCGGTGGCCCCACGAGGTCGAGCAGAACCTCGAGCTGATCAAGAACTGGGAGCCGACCGTCGACCTCGCCGAGATGCCCCGCGTCACCTTCGGCGTCTACCAGGCCGAACGCGCCCGTGCGGCTGAAACCTTACCGTACCTGAGATGAGGCCCGGCACGGGCGTCGAGCCCTCGCCGTGGGCGCCCTTGCGGCAGCGCGTCTTCGCGGGCTTGTGGGTAGGCGTGCTGATCTCGGGGATGGGCACCTGGATGCAGACGCTGGGCGCCCAGTGGCTGCTGGTGGACGTACCGAACGCGACCACACTGGTGGCGTTGGTGCAGGCGGCGAACACCCTGCCGGTGATGCTGCTGGCTATGCCGTCCGGGGTGCTCGCCGACTCCTTCGACCGGCGCTGGCTGTTGTTCTGTGTCCAGGTGTACTTCCTCCTGGTCGGCGTGCTGTTCCTGGTGCTGACCCTCACCGGGTTGATGCCTCCGTCGCTGTTGCTGGTCTTCACCTTCCTGCTGGGCGTCGGGGCGCCGGTCCAGCTGCCCGCATGGCAGGCCAGCACAGGGTGCCGGCGCGATCGCCGGAGCGCTCGTGCTGGGCCGCACGAGAGCCATCTTGTCGACCAACGCCACCCTCACCGCGGTCGGGTTGCTGATGGTGGCCTCGCTCGCCGTGCTCGTGCTGGTTGCGGACTTCGCGGCCGCGCTGCTGGTGCTGGCGCTCGCCGGCGTGTCGTGGACCACCACCATCTCGACCCTGGTGGGGGAGCTGCTGCTGTTCCTGCCCAAGTGGGTGATGGCCCGCGGCATGGCGATCTGGACGATGGTCTTCACCGGCTGCCAGGCGGTCGGAACGGTGCTATGGGGACTGGTGGCCGGTCGGTCGGGATCACGGACGCCTTCCTGCTGGGCGCCGGCCTGTCTGCGGTGGCCGTGTCACCGGCCTGGTGTGGCGCGTCCCCGACGCCGGCGAGTTGAGCCCAGACGCGGTCTCCTACTGGAGCGAGGCCAGGGTCAGCTTCGACCCGGACCCGAGTGCGGGTCCTGTCCAGGTCGCCGTTGCCTACAGCATCAGCGCTGGCCTCGAGCAGGAGTGGCTGGCCGCGATGCGACTCCTCCGCCGCTCCCGGCTGAGGACCGGAGCGTACCGCTGGGAGCTCCACCGCGACGCCGCCCGACGCGACCGCTTCGTCGAGCAGTTCTGGGTCGCCACCTGGGACGAGCATCTCCGCCAGCACGACGGCCGCCTCACCGCCGCCGACCGACAGGTGGAGCAGCACGCCTTGGGCTTCTCCGACCCAGCCGCGACCGCTGACCATCTACTACCTCCGTAAGCCAGACACCGCGGCCCGATCAATGCATACGGGCAGTGCCAAGTGGCACCGTCATCAGAAGGTGTCAGTTCTCCTGGTTCGCAGTGGCGATGATGGTCTTCCGGCCTGACGTGGCAGAAGAAGCAGCGTGGCACTCACTTCGAGGGACCAGATGCGGAGCTGCTGAGAGAAATCTTTGCCGCCCACCCGGCGACGCCCAGGGAGTCCGCCCGCTCACTGAGGTGTCCCGGGTGGCCATCCGTCTCGACCTGCGGCACGACGCGGCCCGGCCGGTACTGTGAGGCACGTGTCTGAGGCAGTTGAGGTGGATCAGGCAGGCGGGTTCAGGGCGACCCGATTCGGCGCGGCGGCGTACGCGACCTTTGGTCGTGGCCATCGACGGGCCGAGCGGATCGGGCAAGTCGAGCACCGCGCGCGGCGTCGCCGACCGGCTCGGGCTGGAGTTCCTCGACACCGGCGCCATGTACCGCGCGGTCACCTGGCTGGTGCTGGAGCGGGGGGTCGACCGCTCCGACGCGGCCGCGGTGGCCGAGTTGTGTACGCGGGCCGACCTTCGGATCGACCGCAGTCCCTCGGGGTCGAGCATCACCATCGACGGGCACGAGGTCTCGACGCAGATCCGCACGCCCGAGGTGTCCGCCGCGGTCAGCTCGATCGCCACGAACCTGGACGTCCGCGCCGACCTGGTCGCGCGGCAGAAGGCGCTCATCGCCGCAGCCGCGGTCGGGATCGTCGCGGAGGGCCGCGACATCACCACCGTGGTCGCGCCGAACGCCGACGTCCGGGTGCTGCTCGTCGCCGACCCGGCCGCGCGGGTCGCCCGCCGGCACGCCGAGCTGGGGGAGCACATCGACGGCGCCGCGGTGACCGACCAGGTGATCCGCCGCGATCGAGACGATTCGGCGGTGGCCCAGTTCCACTCCGCCGCCCCCGGCGTGACGGTGGTCGACTCCACCTTCTTGAGCCTCGACCAGGTGATCGAACAGATCTGCGCGCTGGTGCCGGCCGACCATCGCGGAGAACCCCCGTCGTGATCGAGGGCGTCAGCCCGGATCTTCCGCACACCCATCACCTGCCGGTCAGCAAGGAGTGGAGCCTGCGGGTGCTCAGGCTGCTGGTCGCGCTGATCCTGCGGACCTACTGGCGGGTCCGGGTGCACGGCGCCGGACACGTCCCCCGGTCCGGACCGGTGATCCTGGCGGCCAACCACATCGGCATGCTCGACGGTCCCGCCGTGATCGCGCTCACCCGTCGGCTGACCTTCGCCATGGCCAAGCACGAACTCTTCGTCGGGTTCGGCGGGCGGATCCTCTCCCACATCGGACAGATCCCGCTCAACCGGTTCGAGCCGGACACGCGCGCGATCAGCCGCGGGATCCAGGTCCTGCGGGCCGGCAAGGTGCTGGCCGTGTTTCCCGAGGGCGTCCGCACCGGCGGCGAGGTCGCGTACGCGAAGGGCGGCGCGGCGTACCTGGCGATGGTGTCCGGCGCACCGGTCGTTCCGGTCGCCTTGCTCGGCACCCGCGAGCCGGGTCAGACCCGCAGCCAGGTGCCGCGGCGGGGGAGCCCGATCCACCTGGTGTACGGGGAGCCGCTGCGGGTGCCCGCTTCGGACTGGCCGCGGCGCAAGAGTGAGGTCGCCCACTGGACCGAACAGATCCGCCGGCACCTGGCCGAGCACGTGGTAACGGCGCAGCTGCTGACCGGACTACCCTTGCCGGGGCCGCCGAAGCGCGGCCCGGGCTGAACGCCGGCAATCGGCCGGCCCGCCCTTCTCCGAATCCATCCCTCCAGCAGATCGACGAGTGACCACCATGACCGACCTCGCGGCCGAGCCTGCGGCCCAGATCCTGCCCGTCGTCGCCGTCGTCGGCCGCCCCAACGTGGGCAAGTCGACGCTGGTGAACCGGATCATCGGCCGGCGGGAAGCGGTGGTCCAGGACGTCCCGGGGGTGACCCGGGACCGGGTGTCCTACGACGCGAACTGGAGCGGGCGGCAGTTCGTCCTCGTGGACACGGGGGGCTGGGCCCCGGACGCCAAGGGCATGGCCGCCCAGGTCGCCGAGCAGGCCGAGCTGGCGATCGCCGCCGCCGACGCGGTGGTCTTCGTGGTGGACGCGACCGTCGGCACCCAGGACGTCGACGAGGCCGTGGTCCAGGTGCTGCGCAGGAGCGGCAAGCCCGTCGTCCTGGCCGCCAACAAGGTCGACGACCAGCGCAGTGAGGCCGAGGCGGCGAGCATGTGGAACCTGGGGCTCGGTGAGCCCTACCCGGTGTCCGCGCTGCACGGCCGCGGCAGCGGGGACCTGCTGGACGCCATCCTGGAGGCACTGCCCAACGCCCCACGCGAAGTGGAGAGCGTCGAGCGTGGCCCGCGCCGGGTGGCCATCGTCGGCCGGCCCAACGTCGGGAAATCGAGCCTGCTGAACAAGGTCGCCGGGCAGCAGCGGGTGGTCGTGGACGACGTGGCGGGCACCACCGTCGACCCCGTGGACGAGCTGGTCGAGGTCGAGGGCGAGATCTACCGCTTCATCGACACCGCGGGCATCCGCCGGCGGGTGAAGGAGGCGACCGGGCACGAGTACTACGCCAGTCTGCGGACCCACGGGGCGATCGAGCGGGCCGAGGTGTGCGTCGCCGTGGTGGACGCGAGCGAGCCGATCAGCGAGCAGGACCTGCGCATCCTCACCGCGGTCGAGGACGCCGGTCGCGCGCTGGTGATCGCCTTCAACAAGTGGGACCTGACCGACGAGGAGCGTCGCCGCTACCTCGACCGTGAGATCGAACGCGACCTGGTGCAGTTCGGCTGGGCGTCGCGGATCAACCTGTCGGCGACCACCGGCCGGCATCTCGACCGGCTCGGGCCGGCGTTGCGCGAAGCGATCACCAGCTGGGAGACCAGAGTGCCGACCGGCAAGCTGAACGCCTTCCTCGGGCGTCTGGTCGCTGCCCATCCCCACCCCGTACGCGGTGGCAAGCAACCACGCATCCTCTTCGCGACCCAGGCCCAGTCCGGCCCGCCGACCTTCGTGCTGTTCACCTCCGGCCAGATCGAGCCGGGCTACCTGCGTTTCGTGGAGCGCCGGCTCCGCGAGGACTTCGGCTTCGTCGGCACACCCGTCCACGTCCAGGTCCGCGCGCGGGAGAAGCGCAAGAACCGCTGACCAACCGCCGCTGATCAACCAACGCTGACCAATCGACTCAGCCCCGCTGCCGGGGGCAGAACGGGGTCAGTCGGTGGCGAAGTCGTACGCCTCGCTGAGCCAGTCGCGCACGAGGCCGTCGACCTGGTCGGGTCGGGTGAGTCCGATCACGTTGGCCACCCGGTCGGCCGCGACCGGCGTCGTACGAATCACCGGCGGGCCGGACTTGGCCTTCGGCAGCAGCAGCCACAGCTGCACCGACCTGACCTTGGGCCGGAATTCCGCGAGCGTGCGGTCGCTCTTGAGGAAGACACCGACGTCCACCGCATCTTCGTGCACCGGACCGAGCGTGTGCAGTTGGGCGATGACCTCGGCGTAGACGGCGCCGACCCAGGCAGGATGGCGGCTGAGCAGCTGCTCGACCGTGACCCCGGGGGCGCACACGTGGGCCTGCCGCGCCGACCCGAACTGCCGGTCACACCGAGGACAGGTCCAGCGGGCCACGACACGAGTCTGCCGCATGGCAGAACGGAAGCCTCGCTTCCGGCGGCCCATAGTAGAGTTCCCCTTCGTGCTGCTGCTCTGCTGAGCGGCAGCCTGGCGGGCTGTGGCGCAGCTTGGTAGCGCACTTGACTGGGGGTCAAGGGGTCGCAGGTTCAAATCCTGTCAGCCCGACCGACGAGGCTCCGACCAGAACACCTGGTCGGAGCCTTCTTCATCCCGCATCGCGACCGCCCTCGAGGACCGTGAGTGCCGGGCTGCTCCGACCAACTACGGACCACCAGGCCGAGAAGGCCGTGCCGGCGTCCAGCATCGCCTGGGTATCCGGGTGCAGATAGCGGGCCGTGACCGCCGGATCCTGGTGTCCGGCGACCCGCTGCAGGATGTGCAGGTTCACGCCAGCGTCCGCCATCCAGGTCAGCGCAGTGTGGCGCAGACCATGACGCACCAAGCCAGGCTGACCCAGGCTCAGCGACCAGCTGGTCCCAGTTCGTGGCATCGCGCAGCGTGGCTGTGGTGATGACTCCCCCGCGGGGCCCCACCAGCAGCCGGTCGTCGGCGCGCCGGCCCGTAGTCAGCCGGACGAGGGGCTCTCGCAGCGGTTCGATGATCGGGACCATTCGGCGGCGTCGGCCCTTCGTCTCCTTGGTCACCAACCCGCCCCGACCGGGATAGGTCTGCCGCGCCACCTGCAGCAGACCTCGGTCGAGGTCAACGTCGCACACCCGCAGGCCCGCGACCTCGCTGATCCGCAGTGCCGTCGTCGCCAACAGTGTCACCACGTCACCCCACGCCTGGTGGTTGCCGGCCTTGATCACCGCAGCAACGAGCCGCTGCAACGTCGCGACGTCGGGCAGCGCCAGATCGCGCGGCGAACCCGGCTCCGTTGAGACGGTGCGCCCGACAGTCCGCCGCCGAGCCCGGTCCTTGGCCGGGTTGCGGGTCAGCAAGCCGTCACGCACGGCCTCGTCGAGCACCAGGACCAGCGCTGACACACCTCGCCGGTCGTCGGGTCGATCCGATCGGAAGTGCCACGCAGTCGCACGGGGCGGACGCAGTTCCCCACCCGGGCCAGGGCCTCGGCCCAGGCTCCGAAGTCTTTCGACACCAGCCGGGCGACGACCAGCCGGACACCTCAGGAGACAGGTCGTCGAGTTTCAGGACACTGCGATCAGCATCGTCATCGTCTCGACGCCGAACCTGGTCGTGGTCCTCCATCCCCTGCATGAAGCCGTGTGGTGTGTGGCGCGCGTTCAATCTGCTACCAGCATCATGGCACACCCCGCTGACGCACCCCACAGCTCAACGTGACGAATGATCCCAACGGGCTGACCCGCCTCTCACACCGGTGGATCCGGTGACGGCGACCGTAGGTGGGGTCCGGTCGGCGGTCATGATGGACTCGATTCGTCGTGGATGAGACTTTCGTTCGCCGGTGACTAGTGCCGCTCAGAACTGGCGGCCTGCCACGTCCGGGCGGTGCGACGCTGCAAGCAGCTCCCGGAGACGGTCAGCGGAGACGGGGGCTCCCGGGTCGTCGAGGTAGCTCTTGGCGAACTCAGCGGCATCCGCGGCGTAGATCGGCGTGTACGCACCGGACTCGGGCTCGAAGCGCCACGACTCGGCAAGTGTCCCGGCGTCGACGGCATCAAAGCCCAGGGTGTGCACGAGCTTCGAGACGACTGACTTCGCCTCGTCGTCGTCGCCGGCGACCGGCAGTGCTGTCCGGGGGTTCGAGTTGACGAGATTGGGGATGTGGTGGAACAGAATGTTGTTGAACGCTTTGGTGATGAGGCTACCGGGAAGAAGCTGCTGCTCGTACTCGGCGGTCGCGCTGTCGAGAGTGTCCAACTGCTCGATGCGGCCGTCTCGGTGGGGGTAATAGTTGCCGGTCGAGAGGACGGTCTTCCCAGCGAGAGCGTCGATGGGAAGCTTCGGGTAGGCGCCCAGCGGCACAGCCAGTACCAGAATGTCGCCGAACTCGGCTGCGGCTCGGGTATCACTGGCCCGTGCCAGTGGGCCGAGCTCGTCGATCAGGTCTGTGAGTGACTCAGGTCCTCGCGAGTTCGCGATGAGCACCTGGTAGTCGACTGCGACGGCCAGGCGCGCGATCGCGCTGCCGATGTATCCGCTGCCGATGATTCCTATGCGGTTCATGTGCGTCTCCTTGAGTGGTTTGTAGTCTTGGTTGAGTGTGTCGAAGGTTGGTAATGCCGTCGGTGTTACTTCTCGTTGCTAGTTCTGGTTGGCGTGCTCGCCCATCCGTGCCTGGTTAGCTCGGACAGGCCAGCAGCGGATGCGTCGTCGGCGAGAGCCGAGCCCCCCACCCAGCTGACGGCCAATGCTGCGAGAAAAAGGTCTCGTGCTCGGACGTCATCGCGCGCGCTTCCCTCGCGTTGCGCGGCGTGTAGGAACTCCTCGGTCGTCGTGATGAATCCCTCGCAAGTCAGAGACAGCGGAGACGAGCCAGTCATCGTCGCCGCTCGAAGCGGGCCGGGTAGGCCGTCGAACGCACCTGCCCACGCCTTGATCGCGTCGAGCCAAGCGCCGAGAGCATCGGCCGCGTTCACCGATCCACTTCGGAGATGATCACGCCGAGCCACGAGAGCGTCATCGCGGGCGGCTAGCAACGCGGCAAGCAAGGCTTCCCGCGTCGGGAAGTGCCGGTAGAGCGTGCCCGCCCCCACGCCAGCCTGCTTCGCAATCGCGTCGAGCGAGCCGGCAACTCCGTGCTCGGACAAGTACTGCTCGGCGACGTCGAGGATGTGGCCTCTGTTTCGCTGAGCATCAGCCCGCGGCGCACGCATCCTGCTTGTCGTCATCACACCAACTCCAACCCGGGTGTAGCGGAGAGTATCTCCTGATCCCCAACCGGAGACTAAGTCCGGTTACGGCTGGTCGTCAACCCGCGCAGATCAAAACCCGCTTGCCCGCTCCCGCTTCCTCAGCTGTCTCGCTCGATCGTCGGCTTCTCACGTCTGGCAGCACGGTCGTCCGCGTCATCAGCCGCGTTGGCTTCGGCACGCCGTACGCCGGCGCGGTCGCCCGGCCGGGGTAACCGGCGCCGGCCGTGGAAGGGACTCGGGCCCCGATCCCCTTGATCGGCTTTTCGGTGTCTGCCAAGATGCGAACTGGTTGCTGGCCGGCGGCCTCGACGGGACGGGGAACGCCATGGATCTGGAAGCTCACCGCCAGGCTCTGAGAGAGCGTGATGCCGCGTGGTCGGCTACGGCCTCGTCCGGGGCGGACCTCGACGAGGTCCTCGACTTCTGGACCGATGACGCCGTGGTGATCCCGCCGGGCATGCCGCCGGTGGTCGGAAAGGACGCCCTGCGCGCCTACGTCGCTGGCAGTCTGGCCATCCCCGGGTTCCGGATCTCCTGGACAACCGACAGCGTCGACGTCCCCGCGGATGCCTCCATGGCTTGGATCCTCGGCACCAACAAGGTCGAGATGACCGGGGAAGACGGGCAATCGATGGCGATCCCAGGCCGGGCGATCACGGTCTGGCGCCGCGACGGTGAGGTGTGGCGCTGCTGCGGGGATGTGTGGAACAGCGCCTGAGCGCAACCGTTGCGCGGTTCCATATCGAAGACATCTGCGCTCGAACCCGGTCGGCCCGGCACCATCGCGGCAGTTGCCTCAGCGGCATACAGGAAGTGCCGTTACCGCACCGTCGTTTGCCTGGTCCTCCCGGTAAGCACCGACACCTGCGGGCCCGCGCACCTCGCTCGGCTACTGCAGCACTAGGTGACCGACCAGAAGGCGGTTACGACTTTCCTTACTGGTTCAAGAGCCTCGCTCCGCTCGGCTGCCCGGCTCCGCGTGTCCTCGCTGCGCTGCGGGCCGCTACGCCGGCCGGGCAGGATCACAGGTGCAGAAGTCGAGGGCGCCCCGCTAACAAGTGTCCGGCCGCCACGATCGGCATCAAGGCCGCTGCGCGTCGCTACGCGATCGGGCAAGCCCGAGCCTTGACCCCGATCGTTCTGGCCGGATCTGGCAGCTATGGGGCGGCCCGGAGGAGTGAGCCAGAACGACGGAACAACTACGGACCAGCCCCCCGATACCCAGCACACACCAGCGGTCAACAACGGACTCCAGCAATAGGTGTTCAACGCTCAAGGGCCTGCCAAGCCCGATCTGGGGGTCAAGGGGTCGCAGGTTCAAATCCTGTCAGCCCGACCGAGAAGCCACCTCTGACCTGCGGAAACGCAGATCAGAGGCGGTTTCGGGTTGACGTACAGCGCCATAATGGTCGTTCCTCGTCGTCAGCGATCACCGCTTGCCCATCAGGGTCGGGCACGTCCTTCTGGACCAGCGTCTCCCACAGCTTTTATGGTCAGCTAGCTCAGACCGCGGGCTGGCGATGTAGTGATCGCGAGTGCCTAACTCGAGGAATGACCGTGCTGGCGCCCGCTGATCGCCTGTTGCATGCGTTTGTACAAACGCATGTTGGTGCTAGTCTGCGGTCGGGAGGCTATCGATGAACGACGCCGCAGTCGAGTTGGATCGAACGTTTCGAGCGTTGGCTGACCCGAACCGTCGCGCGATTCTGTCGACCGTGCGCAATCAACGCTGCGCGGTCGGCGAGATCGCGGACGCGCTCGGGTTGTCGCAGCAGATCGTTTCTCATCACTTGAAGGTGCTGCATACTGCTGGGCTGGTGACCGGTTCGCGGTCCGGCACTCGTCATCTGTTCGCGGTGCGAGTAGCCGGCCTTGCGGTCGGCAAGGGTTTCTTCGACGACTTCTGGCCTGAGCGGCTGAGCGCGCTCAAGCGTGCGGTGGAGTCGTCGGCTCGGAGCGGTGATGGCTGAGCACCGGACGTCGATTGTCATCGAGGCGGCGCCGGAGCACGTTTTCGGCTTCCTGGTGACCGACGCGGGAATGACCTCGTGGATGGGCCAGTGGGCATCGTTGGACCCGGTGCCCGGCGGCCAGTTCGCGGTAGACATCGCCGGCTATCCCGCGCGAGGCACGTTTCTCGAGGTTGATCCGCCTCGGCGCGTGACGGTCTCATGGGGGTTCGCTGGCCATGAGACCTTGCCGCCTGGTTCGTCGACGGTGTCGTTCGAACTGACGCCGATCGAGGCAGGCACCCGGGTTGAGGTCGTCCACACAGATCTTCCCGAAGGCGACGTTGCCGGTCACAGAGCGGGCTGGAATCACTTCCTGCCCCGCCTGACACGAGCCGTCGCCGGCGAACAGCTCGGCCCCGATACCTGGACACCCGCATCCTGAGTGGTCACTACCCGAAGGAGTCACTATGTCGAGCGTTGATCACGACGCGCTGTCGATCGTGGAGGCGTATCACCAAGCCTGGACCAACGGCGACGTCGAGCGAGCCCTGACGTACGTCTCGGACGACGTTCGCTGCTTCGCCCCGGGCGCGAACGTCACCACGAAGAGCGACTGGCACGACTATCTCGCCAACTTCGTCCCCATGCTGACCGGGGCGCCCGAGCAAGCCCGGATGACGGATGGGGGTCGGGTGGCGCTGTGGTACTTCCCGCAGACGGCGCTCACGAAGACGACGTTGGCAAGTGAGCTGTTCACGGTGCGAAAAGGCCAGATCGTCGAGATCCGGCTCGCATTCGATCGCCTCGGCTACATCCCGCACAAGCAGCAGCCGGCGTGACGCCATCAGAACCCGCCGGCAACGCGTCGCGCGCCCTGATTGACCGGATCGCCTTGTTGCTGCCGGATCGACGACTGCGCGAAGTGCGCATGTTCGGTGTGCTCGCCCTGATGGTCGACGGCGCCATGACGGTGGCGGCGCACAGGGACGGAAGCCTGCTCGTCCGTGTCGACCCAGCCGAGGACGCTCGGCTGCTTGAGAAGCCCGAGGCATCCCGCGCGGAGATGGGAGCAGGTCGGTCCATGGGTGAAGGGTGGATCCGAGTCGAAGCGAAGGCGCTGCGCAGCGCCGCGGGCCTCTCCGGCTGGCTTGAGGCGGCAACCCGCTGCCTCGCCCAGCGCAAGGGCACACACTCGCGGGTCCGCTGAAACAGGACGCAACCAACGGCGGGAAATGAGGTTGTCAACGTCGATGAAGTGATTGTCCTGGTCCACCTCTCAGCGCCTTGGGTCGCGTGGTCGCTGCCTGAGCCCTTCACGCGCACCCCGTAGGCGAGTCACGGCCACACCGACGGGTCCGGTTTCAGACGCTTGGACACCTCATCATGACCCGCCGGACCACCGCACGGTCAGGACTACGCTGTTCTCGTGGAGCCCACAGGGCAGGCGCTCGACCGCGCCCACGCCCATGCCGTCACCTGGTTGGAGTCCCTGAACACCCGAGACATTCCGGCCCACGCCGGAATCGAGGCGATCGCCGATCTACTCGGCCGCACGCTTCCCGACGGTCCGACGCCGGCTCACGAGGTCATCGACCGGCTCGCCACCGCCTGCGCTTCCGGCCTGACCGGGATGCCCTCCGGGCGCTTCTTCGGCTTCGTCGTCGGCGGCACCCACCCGGCGGCACTCGGGGCCGACTGGCTCACCAGCGCCTGGGACCAGAACGCCGGCATGCGCTCCGTCACCCCAGCGCACTCCGCCGTCGAGGAGCTGACCGGGGAGTGGCTGGTCGACCTTCTCGACCTGCCCGAGGGCACCACCATCGGGTTCCCGACAGGCGGCACAATGGCCAACTTCACCGGGCTCGCGACCGGGCGGGACGAGGTGCTTCGTCGAGCCGGCTGGGACCTCGCCGCCCGAGGGCTGGCGGGCTCGCCCGGGGTCCGGGTGCTCGTGGGTGCCGATCGACACGACACCGTCGACTTGACGCTGCGCTACCTCGGTCTGGGCCAGCCGGAGCTCGTGGCGGCCGACCGGCAGGGGCGCCTCGTTCCGGCGTCGCTGGCCTCGGCGCTCGAGTCCGGCGACGGACGACCGACGATCGTCGTGTTGCAGGCCGGAAACCTGCACTCCGGCGCCTTCGATCCGTTTGCCGAGGTGATCCCGTTGGCACACGAGCACGGGGCGTGGGTGCACGTCGACGGCGCCTTCGGGTTGTTCGCCGCGGCTACGCCGGCGTACCGCTACCTCGTCGAGGGATACGCCGAGGCCGACTCCTGGGCCACTGACGCCCACAAGACTCTCAATGTGCCCTACGACTGCGGCGTGATCGCCGTGCGCGACCCGGCGGCGCTGCGCTCGGCCATGGGGATGCACGGTGCCTACCTGATCCGCGACGATGCCGGCGAACCCTTCGAGAAGGTGCCGGAGCTTTCGCGGCGCGGGCGGGCGTTTCCCGTCTGGGCCGTGCTGCGGGCACTGGGGCGCGGGGGCGTGGCCGACCTCGTGGGGCGGATGGCCGGCCATGCCGCGCGGTTCGCCGAGGAGATCGCCGCGATCCCGGGCGCCGAGTTGATGCACGACGTGGTCTTCACCCAGGTAACGGTCAGCTTCGGCGACGACGAGCGCACCCAACGCGTCGTACGCCGCATGCTCGCCGACGGCACGGCCTGGACCACCGGCTCGCGCTGGCAGGGGAGGTCGGTGCTCCGGATCTCGGTGAGCAACTGGTCGACCACCGACGACGACGTCGAGCGCACGGTGGCCGCGCTTCGCCGGGCGGCCATGGACTGACTCCCGGTTGCCTGGGGCCAGCTGTGGCCGATGGCCACGACGATGGGAGCCAGCACCTCGGCTCGCTGAGTTGAGCCGACCGAACGTGGATTGCTCCATGACGTCGAGATCGCCGTGGCCGTAGAGGTGGGAGGCGTCAATGGGTCATGTTGAGGAGTTCGGCGAGGACTGCGGCGTGCACTTCGGCGGCGAGTTGGAGCAGGGTGGCCCGTCGCCCGGCCCTCTATGGATGAGGATCGCTCAGCTCTTGAGGAGCGATTTCGCGATCATGCTTTCGGCAGCGGCGATGACGGCGGCTTCGGTGGGCCGCGGCTGCGGGCCGAGGAGACGGCGCGCCTTGTCGTTGGGCACCTTCTGGATGTAGCCGAGGTCGGCGGCAACGGGCCGGTACTCGGCCATGAAGACGGCGGCGATCCGTACGACGACGTGGGGGATGGTGCGGGTCGGCACCCGCTCGGCGTGCTGGCCGAGGTGGCGCTTGAGGATCGCGCCGATCTCCCCGCCGAGGCTTCGTTTCACGACCCGCAACGACGATGTCGTTGACGACGATGGTCAGCCCCACAGCGGCGTAGCGTCAAGCCATGGATCTCCGATGATCGAGGCGCCGTCTTCATCCTCGAATGAGCCCGGTAGCGAGGTGCCGATCGAGCGCAGCGTGGTCATCGTGACCTTTGACACGGCTCAGATCCTCGACGTCACGGGGCCTCTCGAGGTCTTCTCCAGCGCCTCACGGTTCCTGCCCGCAGTCCGGTACCGCACCCAGGTCGTGACCACCCAGGGCGGTCCAGTGCTCGCCAGCTGTGGACTGGCGTTTGCCTCGACCCCGATCGCTGAGGTCACCGCGCCCATTGACACCTTGATGGTGGCCGGAGGCGCCGACATGGACGCGGCAGTCTGCGACAGCGAGTTGCTTGCCCAGGTGAGGCGGCTCGCCGTTGACGCGCGGCGGGTGACTTCGGTCTGCTCGGGTGCGTTCGTCCTCGCCGCCGCAGGCCTGCTCGAGGGGCGACGCGCGACCACGCACTGGGCAGAGTGCGCTCTCCTCGACGCCACCTACGCCGGTGTCACCGTCGACCTGGACGCCATCTACGTCCACGACGGCAACGTCTGGACCTCCGCCGGAGTCACCGCGGGCATCGATCTCGCGCTCGCCCTCGTCGCCGACGACCACGGGCATCAGGCCGCCGCCACCATCGCACGGCAGCTGGTCGTCTACCTTCAGCGCTCCGGGGGGCAGGCGCAGTTCTCCGCGCTGCTGGCCGGTCAGGCCGCGGACAGTGAACCGGTTCGCGACCTGCTGTCCTGGCTGCGCGACCACCTCGCCGACGACCTCACCGTCGCCGCGCTCGCCCGGCAGATCAATCTCTCCGAACGGCAGTTCACCCGTGTCTTCAAGGCCGAGGTGGGGTCCACGGCCGCGGACCACGTCGAAGCCGTCCGGCTTGAATCCGCCTGCCGGCTGCTGGAGACCACCAACCGAAGCATCGAACAGATCGCGAAGACGTGTGGCTTCGGCACGCCCGAGACCATGAACCGAACGTTCCGTCGCCGGCTGAGGACGACCCCTGGCGAGCACCGGCACCATTTCCGGGGCGACGCTGCCTTCTACTAACGTGGATTGAGGCCGCAGGCAGGGTTCGGCTCCGTGGATGGCTGGGATCGTCAACAACGTGTCCTTGTGGCTCACCGGCCCCGGGCCGCAGGCTGAGAGGCATGCAGGTCGCTCACTCATCGCCCCTCATCGCACCGACCCCACTACTGGCTGCAGAGCCAGTCCGAGCCCCTAGCCCTGGCCGACGGCGAAGGCTCGTGCTCATCGTCTTGGCTCTGGTCGTCTTCGTTGCTGCTGTGCTCGTCGTCGGACCGGACGGTCTGATCCCGTTCGGTCTGCTACTCGCCTTCAGCACCAGTTCGGCCGAGGAGGAAGCCAGAACGTCGGTCGCCCTCACCCCGCGCAACCTCGGACTGGCCGTCGTCATGGCGGCGGCTTTCACGTGGTTCTGGCTGTGGCATCTCTCTTTGTCCGAGCCGACACTCGTGCTGATCGGCGGGGCGCTGATGGCCCTGCCGCTCGCGCTCCAGAATTCTGCTGGCCATACCGCATCCGGTCGTACCGTCGCGGTCACGACGCGCAATCTCATCCTGGCCATCTGGGGGCTCGTGGTCTTCGTCGACCTCTACTACGCGTACGGACAGAGTTTCAACATGCTGGTGGCGGTGTGTCTGGTCCTTCCGCTGGTGTTGGCGGTGTCCCGGGCACGGGGCGCCCGCCGGGGGCGGATCGAGTTCGGGCTGCTTCACCACCCCCTCCGCCGAGAGCTGCGGCCGCACCTGGTACAGGGAATCAACATCTGGCTGTGCTGTGCGTTGCTGGGTGGGGTGGTGGCCGCCGGCGGCACGCATTTCGCGAGGATCGCCTTCTCACTGAGCCTCGCCCAGTTCGGCGTCATGGTCGCGGCCTTCGCCGCCGGGCTGATGCTGCTGGCGGCATTGGCGGTCGTCCCGCGGCGGCGGGTCCACGTGGCCAGCAACGTCGTCGTAGCCGTGCTGTCGGTCTTCCTTGGTCTTCAGCTCGTCCAGATGACGCTCCCGCGCGCCGAAGCGGTCGTGCTCGACTCGCCGCTGACCGGTGAGTGGTTCGTGCTCAACGGAGGCCACAGCGTCCTGGTCAACGGCCATTCCCCGAACGAGAGCAACGCCGTCGACTTCGTGCGTCTGGGGGCGAACGGTCGGACGCACACGGGAGGGAAAAGCGCCGCCCTCACCGACTACCCGGGCTTCGGGTCGCCGGTGATGGCGCCGGCCGAGGGACGGATCGTCGAGGTGACCGACGGCTACGCCGACACCCCGCCAGGCGTCAACGGCGACCATGCCAACCATCTGGTGATCGACATCGGTGGCGGCCGCTTCGTGTCGATGGCGCACTTCGAGCAGGGCAGCGTCACGGTGCGCGTGGGCGACGTCGTACGCCGCGGTCAGCGGATCGCCGCGGTGGGCAACAGTGGCCACTCGAACGAGCCGCACCTCCACCTTCAGGTCCAGGATTCGCCGGCAGGCGCCGACGCCGACCGTACCTACCCGATGGTGCTCCGCAACGTCGTCATCACCAGGGGCGGTGCCTGGCCATGGGGTGACGACAGAGAGCCTCGCACCGGCGACGTCGTCCGAGCCCTCGGGCGGTAGGAAAAGCAGCGCCGGACCTGGCCCCGGGGATACGGGCGGGTCTGCAACTGCACGTGGAGGCGCAGCGCGTCGTCGACCAACGCCATGACATCCGACGGGACGTGGCCCAGGACAGCTCCGGGTCTTTCGACGGCGATCGAACGGACCTGCTCGGCCTGCGCTTTGGAGTCCTGCCCTAACCGGTCGCGGCGGCCGGGCGCAGAGCCTGGAACGGGAAGATCCGGCTCTCCACCGCGACGATCGATGTGTGGTGTTGGCGGCACCCCTCGGGGGACGGGAAGCCAGTCAGCTTTGTCCAGCCCGTGGCCACGACCGTGGCATTCCTGCTGCTTGCGCCGCAGGTGGGGGGTCAACCCCGTCCGAGCAGCCGGGCGATGGCGGAGTGGCCACGCTTGCGGGCGTGCTCCAGCGCCGTGACCCCGTCCCGGTCAGGGATGGAACGGTCAGCGCCGGCGGCGAGGAGCAGACGCACGATCTGCTGGTGGTCGCGCCCGCCGTCGCCCAGGATCACGGCCTCGAGCAGCGCGGTCCACCCGAGCCGGTTGACGTGGTTCACCTGGATTCCGGTCGTGAGCACCCGGCGGACATAGTCGACGTGTCCGCGTTCGCTGGCCGGGATGAGCGCGGTCCCGCCGTACCGGTTGACGACAGTGAGGTCGGGTTTGGCCGGCAGCAGTGCTTCGAGCATCGCCACACTGCCGGTCACCCCGGTGACGAGCCACGGCGTGTCGTGCTGGTCGTCCAGCGCGTTGGCGTCGGCGCCCGCGGCGACCAGCAGTCGTGCCACATCGATCCGGTCCTTGGTCACGGCGAGCAGCAGCGCCGTGCGCTTGCGCGAGTCGCGTGTCTCGAGGTCCGCCCCTGCCCTCAGGGCACGTGCCACCTGGTCAGCGTCACCCTTCTCGGCCGCTCGGAGGAGGGCGGTGTTCGGGGCACCGATCGCGGTGGGGTCGAGTGCCGCGCGGAGCACGGACGCGAGCGCTGGATAGTGGCGTTGCTGCGCCATCTGCAGTGGCGTACGGCCCTCGTTCGTCGACGTACGGGTCAGTTCGACACCACCGGCGACGAGCACGCGGACGGTGTCGGCGTACCTCGCGGTGTCCTCGCCCAGCCAGACGGCCTCGTGGATCGCCTGGTAGCCGATCCGGTTCACGTGATCGCGGTCGATGCCGGCCTGGAGCAGCCGGCCGACCACGTGGGCGTGTCCGCGCTCGGCCGCCCGGATCAATCCGGTGCCGTTCCAGCTGTCCTTGGCGTCGACGCGCGCGCCGTGGACCAACGTCAGCTCCAGCAGGTCGAGGTAGCCCTCGCTCGTGGTGATCAGGTACGCCGACTGCTCGGTCGCGTCCTTGGCGTTGACGTCAGCTCCGCGCTTGACCAGAGCAGCCGCCCGTACGACGTCGCCGGCCCACGCAGCCTCCCGAAGTCGCTCGTCGAGGTCGCTCTGCTCAGCGTCGGTCCGCACCCCGGGTGTGGGCGGGCTGGGCCGGGAGGCCGGGGTGGCGCGCTCCGGGGTGGCCGATGCCGCGAGACGCGGCTCGACCGGACCTGACACCCCCGTCGGCGACGCGCCCGATCCGCACGCCGCGAGTCCGAGCACGCTCGCGGCGATGATCGCCATTCCCGTGGTGGCTAGCAGTTTCATGGTCCGGCTCAGGAACGCTGAGGTGTGCGGCGCGGGCCGAACGGTTGCGTGAGGACCTCATATGGGGGCGCGGCGACCTGCTCGTCGAACTTGCTGTCGACGAAAAGGAGCCGCCCGCGCAGGATCTTGGCCGTGGTCAGCACGCGGTCGGGATCGCTCGCCCGTTCGTGGGCGAGCGAGGCCGACCTCCCGTCCTGCGCCAGCCGCAGGACGGTCACCACGCGGGAGAAGTTGCGTACGACCGTCAGGATCGACCCGTGCAGCACAAGACCGTCGGCGTTGACCAGGTCGACTCCACCGGTGTCGACCTCGGTCACCGACCGGTCGGCGAAGCCGAACCGCCACAACTGTCCGGTGCTGCCTTGGGCCACGATCAGCGCGCTGCCGTCACGGCTGGTGAGGATGCCTCCGAGGTTGAATCCCGGAATCGTCGCGATGGTTCCGGTGGCATCGGCCCACAGCTCCACCTGGTAGCCGTCACCACCCTTGGCGACCCGGAAGATCTGAGGCGCATTGGAGTTGGTGAAGTAGGCGGCTCCGTCGGGGCCGATCCAGACGTCGTTGAGGAAGACATTGTCGGCCGGCGCCCGCAACGCAGCGCGCAGTTCACCGGATCGGGAGTAGACCCACAGGTCGGGACGGCCTGTGTCGATGCCGTTGGGTCCACCGGCGATGTAGACGTTGCCGGCCCGGTCGGTAGTGATGCCGCGGGCGGTGAAGCGCCCGTCTTTGCCGTCCCCGGCCAGCCACTCCTCGGTCTCGGCCGTCCGCCCCGTACCGCGGTGGATCTCCCCGCCCGTCACCTCGCTGACGTAGAACAGATCCCTGCGCTGGTCGGTGCCGATCCCCTCGAACTTCGATCCTCCCGGGTCCCCGGTCAACTCATAGGTCAAGGGTCGCCCGCCCTGGACGGCGAAGGCTGACCCGGTGTTGCCGAGAATGAGCAGGCCGGGCAGGACTGCGCCGGCGATCAGCGGGGCGAGTGTGCGCTTCATGGTCGTGCTCCGATCGGTGGGCGGCAGAGGGATGAACGCGGAGAGATCAACGGCGTCCTCACCAGTGTGCCGAGCCCGGAGGCGGCATTCGTCAGGCAAACGGCCATTCCCCGTTAGCCAGTTGGCCGATGCCGAGTTGTCCTGGTCACCCGTAGGCTGGTCGGCCATGCGGGTTCGCGGCATCGAGGTCGTCCGTGGCGCGGTCGGCTCCGGTAGCCGCGGCATCCTTGCACCGGCCGTCCGCCTCCACCGGTGGCTGCGCGTCGTTCTGGTGGCGCTGGTGATCGCCTCGGCGCTGCGGTACGTCGATCGTCACGCCCTCGACGCCGATGGTGCGCTGATCCTGGCGGGAGCGGCCGTCCTCCTCGCGTGTACGTCGCCCGGCCGCTCGTGGGTGGAGGAGACGGCGGCGCAACGCTCTGGCTCATCGTGGTGCTGCTCATCTGGGTGACGCTGACCCTCGTGGCGCCTTCCTTCGCCTGGACCGCGGTGCCGCTGGCCTTCGCCGCCCTCGAGGTACTGGCCTTTCCGTACGCCGTGGCGGTGGTGGCGGTGATGACCACGGTCGCCAGCATCGGTTGGCTGCGCATCATCGACGGGTTCGACCCGACCGTCGTGGCCGGCCCGGCCGGCATCGCCCTGGTCACCGTCCTCGCCTACCGCGCCCTCGAGCAGGAGGCGCTGACCCGGCAGCGACTGCTCGACCGACTGCTCGCCGCCCAGCAGGATCTGGCAACCGCGCAGCGTCGCTCCGGTGTCCTCGCCGAACGGACACGGCTGTCGCGCGAGATCCACGACTCGGTCGGCCAGGCGCTGTCCAGTATCAACCTGCTGCTCAACGCGGCCGAGCAGGACTGGGAGCGTCGGCCCGATGTCGCCCGTGCCCACATCCGAACCGCAGCCGGCGCGGCACGGTCCGGGCTCGACGACGTGCGTCGCGTCGTGCGCGACCTGGCGCCCGCCGAGGTCGACGGGCCAGACCCGGTCGACGCGCTGCCGGTCGCCTTGGCCCGGATTGCGGCCCGGCCCGGCCAACCCGTCCCCGTCGAGTTTCGGCAGCACGGCACACCCACCGCAGTGCCGGACGTACTGGCGGGGGCGATCATCCGGACCGTACGCGGAGCCCTCGCCAACGTGTTCGAGCATTCGGCTGCCCGGCAGGCCGTCATCAGCCTCACCTACCACCCGGACGAGGTGCTCCTCGACGTCCGCGACGACGGTGTCGGGTTCGACTCAGTCCGCCGGAGGTCCGTCGGGCTGCGCGGACGAGGGCTCTCCGGAATCGTCGACCGAGCCGAAAGCCTCGGTGGCCGCGCCACCATCGAGACCTCACCCGGTGGGGGAACGACGGTCTCTGTCGCCTTCCCGCTGAACAGCCGCGATGCGTGGTGAGAGTGATCCGGGTCGTGCTCGTCGACGATCACCCCGTCGTCCGTGCCGGCCTGCGGGCACTGATCGAGGCTCAGGAGGACCTGGTGGTGGTAGGGGAGGGCAGTGACCTGGCCACGGCAGAGCGCATCGTCGCGCTCGAGCGGCCCGACGTGGTGCTGATGGACCTCAACCTTGGCGACGGCCCGGGCGGCGCGGAGGCCACCGCGCGACTAGCCGCGCTCCCGGAACCGCCCCGGGTGCTCATCCTGACGACCTACGACACGGAGGCGGACATCCTCCGGGCGCTGGACGCCGGAGCCAAGGGCTATCTGCTCAAGGACGCACCGCCCGAACAGCTCTGGGCAGGCATCCGCTCGATCGCCCTCGGCGACACCGTCCTCGCGAGCTCAGTGGCGGCCACCCTCGTCCGCCGGGCGTCATCACCGGGCCCTGTCGTCACCGAGCGCGAGGTCGAGGTCCTTCAGCTCCTCGCTCGAGGCCTCAGCAACAAGGAGATGGCGCGCGAACTCCTCGTCTCCGAAGCCACCGTGAAGTCCCACCTGTCCCACGTCTACGCCAAACTCGGCGTCGATGCGCGGGCCGGTGCGGTTGCCGCCGCGATCGAGCAACGCATCATCAGGCCGTAACCGGACCCGCCGGCTCGAGGCGCGTTCTCCGCACTAGAACCAGTACCGCCGACCAAGCACGGGCCGGTTGAGCGCGCCGAGGACGAGCAGGATCAATCCGACCACAAGCACGATGATGCCAATGGTGACCAGGATCGAGATGTTGAGCACCCATCCGAGGATGAGCAGGATCAGACCGAGAACCACCATGGTGTTCGCCTCCCGGCATCAGTGCGCAGGCCCCCGCCTGCGCTGCCAGATGGACTATCCCGCCAGGCCGAAACCAAACCGATCGCCCCCGGCGACTGCTCGGATCGGCCGCGAGGTCAGGCCGGCACCTGCGCGGTCAGAGCCGTTTGCACGAGCCAGGCGAGCTCGTCGCGCGAGGGACCCGGCGCCGGCGGGGGTTGCCAGCCCGCGCGAACCATCTCCCGTACGGCTTCCCGCAGCGGATCGAGCGCGGCGGGCAGGACCTCCATCCCGAAGTACGGCCCCAGGGTCGCCTGCCACTCCGGGTGAGACTCCTGGGCCGCAGCGATCAGCACATCGATGCCGATAGGGCCGTCGGGTTCCACCGAGCGACCAGCCCACAAATCGAGCAGCGACGCATCCCAGACCAGGTGATCCTCATACCAGGGCAACACCTGGGCGCCACCCCAGGCGTCGAGAGCCGCGGCCAGGCCGGCGGTCGGCGTACCGGTCTGGACCAGGTCGGCGAGCACCGCGGCCGACTGGAGCCCCAGGCTGACTCCGCGTGCCCCTTGTGGGTTCGTCGAGCAGAACGCATCGCCGACAGCGACCAGGCCGGTGACCTCAGCCGGTTGACGCCGGTACTCGTTGGTCAGGCCAGCCCCGGCGCGGACGCCGTCGATGGGCTCACTGCGGAGGGCGTCGGTCCACTCCGCCAGACCCGGGACCGCCCGGCATGCCGCCTCGAACGCATCCGCGTGTCGGAGCAGGGCCAGCGCCTTGTCATCGCTCGGCCGGATGAACAGCACGGTGAACGTGCCGCCGTCGTGTTCGAACACCATCACCAGGAAGCCGTGGTGGCGCGCGACAAATCCGGGCCCGCCGTTGAGCGGTCCGAGGGTTGCTCCTGGGCGGAGGCGGTACAGCCGCGCGGCATAGGCCATGCCGCAGTCGACTCGCTGGCCGAGGGGCCGAAACGGGGCGCTGAGCCGTCCCGACCGACCGCTGGCATCGACCACCAGGTCGGCGGCCACGAAGGCCGAGTCCACGACGATGCCCACCGCCCGGCCGTCCTCCGCCTCGATCCCGTCAACGTGCCCGGGGATCCGCCGAACACCCGGCTCGACCGAGGCGTGCTCCCAGAGCACTCGCTCGAACACCGAGCGGCGCACGTGCATCATGGCTGCGTCCGCCGGTCCGCCGGCCGGCACCGCCACGGTCGCACTGGCGTTCAGCACCGCCTGGTAGACGTCAGGCAACCGCTGCGCCAGGAGATTTCGACACTGGCTGCGGAAGCCATGGGGGAGGTGGAACTGCATCACACCGACCCGATCCCAGCTCCGTCCGGGCACCGGCCCGGGGTCGCGGTCGGCCAGGTGGATCTGGTGGCCCTGCCGGGCCAGCAGGATTGCGGCAGTCATGCCTGCGGGCCCGGAACCGATGATGGCGATCTGCACGGCAACCTCCTGTGACACAATCGGCAATTGAGAACACCCTTGGAGTATTCGTAACACTAAGGATAACGCCAAATGAGTGAAGACGACAAGAGGCCGTACGTCAGCGCACTGCGTGACGCCCAGGCTCGGCGTACCCGGAGGCAGATCGTGGCAGCCGCGGGCCGGCTCTACGCCGAACAGGGGTTCGCCGCGACCACCGTCGACGCGATTGCGGCCGAGGCCGGGGTGAGTCGCAAGACCGTCTTCAGCTCGGTCGGCGGCAAGGTCGCCCTGCTCAAACTCGCCTACGACTACACCACGGCAGGGGACGACGAGCCGGTCCCACTGGTCGAGCGGGACGGGCTGCGCGCCATCATCGCCGAACTGGACCCGTACGCGCAGATGAGCATGTACGCCGATTTCGTCACCGGTATGAGCGAGCGGACCAGCGCCCTGTGGCTCGCGTTGCGCGGGGCCGCCGAGGTCGACCCCGAAGCTCGGGAACTCTACGAGCGCTGGGATCGGCAGGCGCTGGACAGCATGCGGAGCGGGCCGGTGGCCACCCTGTTGGGCAAGGGGGTGCTGCGGCCCGGCCTGACGCCGGACGAGGCCGCCGCCATCTTCTGGATCCTGATCGACCCGGCGCTCTATCACAAGCTTGTTGTCGTGGCGGGCTGGCCGCGGGACCGGTTCCGCGACTGGCTGCACGAGTCGTTCCTCAGCCAGGTCCTGCTGCCGCGCACGGAATGGGGCGACCGGCCACCCGCATCGAGCGAGGGCTGAAGCGCCGCTGGTGCGCCGGGCAGGATCTTCCGCGCCGCTGGTGCGCCCGGCAGGATCCTCCGCGCCGTTGGCTGGCCGCCCGGCCAGCCGGCCCGTTGAGACGGCAAAGCCCACGCGCTACCTGCTCGGGGGTTCAGGTAGCCCGTGGGCTTCGGCCGTTCTATCTGCCTTCTCACATCACGACCACGAAGGGGAGGTGATCCGAGCTCGCATAGTAGTTGCCTCAGGTCGCCAGGTGCGGCACCGCTTCGGTGACGAACCCTGTTG